>NZ_CDCG01000013.1:0-108324 GCF_000819845.1 Aeromonas enteropelogenes | reverse complement strand
ACATGGATGGCACCCTGGTGCACTCCACCGGTGAGGTAGAGACGGTGTGGCGGCTCTGGTGCCGCCGCCACCGGCTGGCTCCCGAGCCCGTACTGGCCATCTGTCACGGGGTGCGCTCGCGGGAGGTGATCCGCACCCTGGTCCCGCAGCTGGACCTGGCGCAGGAGGTGGCCCTGCTCGATGAGTTGGAGATCCATCACACCGGCCAGGCTGAGGCCCTTTCCGGCGCCCGTACCCTGCTGGCAAGCCTGCCGACTGAGCGCTGGGCGCTGGTGACCTCGGCCAGCCAGCGGGTGGCCCGTCATCGGCTGCTGAGCGCCGGCTTGGCGTTGCCCACCCTGCTGGTGGGGGCTGACGATGTGGTAAACGGCAAACCGGATCCCGAGCCCTATCTGCTTGCGGCAGAGCGGCTGGGAGTGGCGGCCGCTGATTGCCTGGTATTTGAGGATGCACCGGCTGGCATCACCAGTGCCCTGCGGGCCGGTTGCACCGTGGTACAGGTGGGAGGGAGACAGTGGCTGGAGCACGGCGTCAGTGCGCTGATCCAGGATTGGCGTCAGGTGAGCATGGTGGAGGCAGATGACGGCCTGCAGCTGACGTTGTTGACCTGAGCGGTCATAAACCCCCCCGGCGAACGGGGCGGGCAGAAGGATCGCCTGTTGAGTGATGGCTGTCCGCTGTGTGGGAGACTTTGTCACCCTGTTGTTTGGATAGAGTTCCTGATGTCGGCCAGTGATGGATGTCTTTTGCCGCGCTCGCAACAAGCTTCTTTGGTTGAAGTTTGCGGAGAGCTCATGAGCTTCGCGCTTCCCAACACGCGATATTACCTGCGAGTGTGCCGGGTTTTGCCCGGTTCAGCGGCCATACTCCTGACTGCAGGTCGTGTCCTGATACCACTCTACCCGGTTGCGGCCGTTGTGCTTGGCGCGATAGAGCGCCGCATCGGCGTGGGAGAGCAGCTGTTCCAGGTTGAGATGGCCGGGCTCCCGATAGGCGAGCCCTATGCTGACCGTGATCGTGACGGGGCGCATGGCCTCGTCAATGACTTGCAACTGCGCCACCTCGCTTCGCAGCCGATCGACCAGCTCCCAAGCCTGGGACGGCGGCACATCGGGCAGTAGCAGTGCAAACTCTTCGCCACCGAGCCGTCCGAGCAGAGTGCTGCCGGGCATCCCCTGGCTGATGGCCATGGTGAATGCCTTGAGCGCACGATCCCCCGCCTCATGGCCGTGGTTGTCATTGAGTTGCTTGAAGTTGTCCAGATCCAGCATGCAGACGGCGATCGGTTTATGTTGCTGATCCAGCTGCGCCAGCATTTGTTGGGCGCTCGGCCAGAAGCCCGCACGATTGAGGGCGCCGGTCAGGTGATCGTGGTGGGCCATGTACTCCATCTGGCGCAGCAGGGTGTTGCGGGTCGCCATGATGCTGGCTGCCGTGAGAGGGGTGAGGCCGATCAGCATGATCCCGATCCGCACCGAGAACATCCAGTACTGGGTCTGGGCGTCGTGGTTGATGACGAGATAACCGCCGGAGATGGCAAGCAGGGTCAGGGTTGTAAAGCCGAGCGACAGCAGGGTGGTGGTAAAGAGCGAATAGCTGACGGCGCACCACAGCAGGGCAGGAACCGGGAAGGCGAGGGAGCCCGGACCCGAGACGATCTCCGCCAGCAACAGGGAGCAGATAAACATCAGCAAGGGCAGCACTCTTGCCCAGGAGACGTGCGGCAGCCACAGTGCCTTGAACCAGGTTCGTATCGCGCCGGCATGGGGCAGCGTCAGGAGCACCGGCAGCAAGGCCATGTAGTTGACCAGTTCGCTTGCAAACCAGAAACCCAGTCCGTGCAGCGAGCGGCCATTGAACAGGATGGGGTTGATCAGGGCGCCGACCAGTCCGGCGGCAAATGAGGCGGCCATGCTGATCAGCAGCAGGTAAACGATGGCGTTGGGGTGCCTGAGGCGCACATTATCCCTGCCCAGTCGTCGGTAGAGCAGATAGCCGACCCCGACGCCCACCAGGTTGCCCAGGGTCAGCAGGCCGGTTTTCAGCAGCGAGTCATCGGTGAAGAGAGCCGCCAGCAGATAACCGGCTATTCCGCCCAGCCAGCCGGCGGGTGAGGCCAGAATGGGGTAGCGGATCATGATGCCGAGGAACACGGCGTTGGCGGGCCAGAAGGCGGCCAGCATGTCGGGAGGGCGGGTGAAGATCCCGGCCAGTGAAAAGAGGCATATCAGGGTGGCCATACACAAGAAGGCGCAGGGAGGGGCGCGGAGTACGTCTATGTACGAGGGTTTTATCTCTTCCATGAGAGACTCCTGATGGCGACTTTGGCCATGGCGGTGTATGGAGATGGCTGCGAAAGAATCCATAAAAGCATAGAATAATCATTGCGTTAGGCAACTGTTGATTTCACTGTTATTTAGAGTGGAATGCTGATGCCGGTCAATGATTGATTGTATTTATTGCTTTTAGAATGAGGGTCTCTCCATGGTCATCCAGAGGTACATGTGTGAGTCTCGCTCCTCCCTGCAAACGGTATTACCTGCTGGTACCCATGACCCTGCTGCTGGGTGGCCTGGTGCTCATCACGACACTGATATTGGGCGTGCAGGGGTTGCTGCGCGATATCGACAGGACGATCGCCAGCTATGACCGCATCGCCGCCTCCATCGAAGCCACCCTGATCCATGAGATGATACAGGTCAGTGAGCGCCAGATTACGGTGCTCGACGATTCGCTGGACAGGGAGGCGATCGCCCGTGGCGAGTCGGCCCTGAACCCTTACTGGACCATAGCGCACCGGATCCAGCCCGATGATCACTTCATCTATTTCTATAATCTGCGCCATGATCGCATCGATACCTATCCCGCCTGGGAGCGTCCGCCGCAATTCAAGGCCACCGAGCGACCCTGGTATGCCGCAGTCACCCAGGCCGGGGAAGAGCCATTATGGCTGGGCCCCTATCCGGAATATGACACCAGGGTCCAGACCCTCACTCTGGTCAAACGGGTCATGGACAGGGAGGATCGCCTGCTGGGACTGCTGATGGTCGACATGCAGTTCGCATCCCTGCAGCGGGCGCTGCAAAACTCCCTGGGCGATGAGCAGGCGGTGGCCATCTATCTGACTCCTGCCGGCGGTGATGATGTCATTGTTGCCAGCAACCTCGACTTGCTTGCCCGGCGCGGGGAGAAGCCCGAGGGCATCTGGAGCTGGCCGGGCTTCGGCGTGCTTGGCAACGGGGTGCATCTCACCCATCCCTTGCAGGACATAGGATGGGATCTGCATATCTATCTCTCCGCGCCCCTCTTTCGCGCCATCCTCGGGGAAGATCTGCGGATGCTGGTGTTGCCCCAGCTGCTGCTTGCCGTCATCTGGCTGCTGAGCCTGCTCGTGCTGGTCAGGATCTTCCGGCTGGAGCAGCGTCTGGTGGCCGGCTCCCTCAGCGAGATCTCCCGGGATGTCAAAAGTGGCCGGCGCTTCCCCGGTCACAAGACCTGGTTTGTCGATGACAGCCTCTCCAAGGTGGATCTGGTCAGGGCCAATCTGCTGCGCGGACAGGATGCCATGCACCACGACCCTCTCACCGGGATCATGAACCGTCGGGCGTTCGATGCCAGGCAGCAAACCCTGCTGAAAGAGGGGCAGCCTCATTGGCTGCTCCTGCTCGATGTGGATTTTTTCAAGAACATCAACGACTCCCATGGTCATGCCTGCGGCGATCAGGTGCTGCGCCGGATAGCGGCTCTGCTGGCCGAGCAGTTGGGCGAGGGGAATGTCTATCGTTTTGGCGGGGACGAGTTTGCCGCCTTGCTGACCATGGAACGGGCCGATCTGGAGGAGAGATTGCGGCAGCTCTTCATCCGGGTGCACAACCAGCAGTGGCGCGAGAAGCAGATCGCCGTCACCCTGAGCGCAGGGGGAGCCCACTATCCGGAAGTGCACCACAACCTGTTCGAGCGGGCCGATGAGTACCTCTACCAGAGCAAGCGGCTGGGGCGTGATCGTTGGTCCCTGCCAGCACAGCTCCAAAATGAGCAGAGTAACGCGGATAGTGCTGACAAATTCTGTCCGAGCGATGATGGCTAAATGCTCCCTGCCTGTCGGGGAACCTTGTCCCCAACTTCTCGACAGCTTTCTGATGAAGTTGTTTTTTGATTTAAATTCAACAGATTATGAATTTATTATCCAGGGCAAGAGAGGCACCTGTCGCTCTCCTGCGACACTGGTACATCCTGTCGTAAATCGTATAGTTCGGGAAAATTAATCAGCGTTGACAGGAGTATCCATGAGGATGAACAAGCGTGGCCTGAGTGCCCTGACTCTGTTGGGTGGCTTGTTGTTGGGAAGTTCGGTGGCACACGCCTCCGAGACGCTCAATACCATCCTGGGGGGCGGTGCCGGCGGCGTGGCGGGCACCATGATCGGCAAGGAGCTCGGTGGCGACACAGGGGCTCTGGTGGGGGCCGCCATTGGCGGTGCGGCCGGAGGTGCCGCAACAGCCAACAGAGGCAACAAGAATGAAGCCGCTCTCGGCGGCGCCGTTGGAGCGCTCGGTGGCGCCGCCATCGGCAAGAGTGTCGGCGGTGATACCGGTCGGCTGATCGGGGCCGGGGTGGGCGGTGCCAGTGGCTCGGCCATCGGTGCCAAGACGGGGGATGGCCACAAGAGCCGGGATCGTTATTACGACGACGATGATCATCATCACCGCCACTACTACAAGAAACACAAGAAGCACAAGAAACAC
The DNA here is from genome assembly GCF_000819845.1 of Aeromonas enteropelogenes. Classification (GTDB taxonomy): domain Bacteria; phylum Pseudomonadota; class Gammaproteobacteria; order Enterobacterales; family Aeromonadaceae; genus Aeromonas; species Aeromonas enteropelogenes. Next base: position 103,579 of record NZ_CDCG01000013.1, on the reverse strand, counting down.
AGATGGCACGATGACGACGATGATTGATGCCCTCCGGTGCGTGTGAATGAAGACGGGGCCTGCAGGCCCCGTTTCTGTTTCTGGCTCACACCAGCCGGTGTTGGCGCCGGCCGGCGGCGAAGGCATTGATGTTGTCGATCAGCTGATCCGCGAGGCGCTGCATCGACTCCTCGCTGGCCCAGGCCACATGGGGGGTCAGGATGAAGTTGGGATATTGCAGGGCCTGCATCAGGGGGTGATCGGGGGGCGGCGGCTCGACGCTCGCCACATCGAATCCGGCGCCGCCGAGGCGGCCGTTGGCCAGCGCCCGCAACAGGGCTGCTTCATCCACCAGGCCGCCGCGTCCCACGTTGATCAGCAAGGCGCCCGGTTTCATCAGCCCCAGTTCCCGCTCGCCGATGAGGTTGCGGGTATAGGGGGTGAGCGGGCAGTGCAGGCTCACCACATCCGAGCTTTGCAGCAGGTCATCCAGCGGCAGCCGGTCGTCATCCGCGTTGCCTCCGATCTGGCTTTGGGCGTAACGCACCTCCATGCCTATCCCTTTTGCCCGCTCGCCCAGCGCCTGGCCGAGCGTTCCCTTGCCGATGATGCCAAGTCGCTTGCCGTGCAGATCCGCAATGGGGTGATCGAAGAAGCAGAACTGGCCGCTCTGCTGCCAGCGTCCCTCCAGCAGCGACTGGCGCCAGGCAAACAGGTTGCGCGACAGGGCCAGCATCAGTGCCATGGCGTGTTCCGGCACCGAAGGGCCCGAGTAGTTGCGGATGTTGCACACGCCGACGCCGGCGGCGCGGCAGGCCTCCAGATCCACGTTGTCGCTGCCGGTGGCTGCCAGCGCGATGAGCTTGAGCTGGGGCAGCCTGGCCAGTTCGTCGGCACCGATGCGCACCTTGTTGATGATGGCGATGCTGGCGTCCTGGAGCCGCTCGACCACCTGCTCTGGCGTCGTACTCGGATAGCTCTGCCAGTGATGGGGGAAGTCGGGATGGTGCAGGGTGATGCCTACATCCAGGGTATCGCTGTCGAGAAACACAATCTGCTGCATGGTCCTTCCTGCCATGAACGGGGCCGAACGGTCATGATGCCAAATAGGATGCAGCCAGAGCCAGTGTCGCGGGCCGCGAAGGGGGGCTTTCTGCGGCAGATGTGACCGTGCCCGCGCTTTGGCGTACAGGGGCAGGGCTGGGTCAGAGCCAGCCCAGGTGGTTGAGCCAGCCCTGAATGCGTGTTGGCGTCTCCGCCAGTTCCATCAGGGCGTAAGGGCGATAGTTGAGCTTGTGGCTGCGACGGGTCTCGCTAAGGCGCTCTGCCGCCGCGAGCTGCGGCCATCTGCCGCCCTCTTCCTGATAGAGGTCCAGGGTGGGGATAGTGGCCTGGGCCACCTGCTTGGCCAGGGTCTGGTTGCTCTGCTGATCGGGGAAGAAGCCGTCGAGCAGCACCAGCGCATCGGGGGCGGGCAACTGCTCGCTGGCGATGAGGTTGGCAGTCCAGGCAGCCCCTGTGCCCTGGGCCAATATCAGCTTGAAGCCACCATCCTGCAGCTTGGCCTCGGCCAGCTTGCTGATCCGCTCGGCAAACTGCTTGCGAAAGGCGTCGCTGTTTTTCGCTTTCTTCTCGGCGGCCGGGTCGAGCTCGGCCTGTTCTGGAGAGGGGAGCAGCAGCAAGGTATCGAAGCCCAGCAGGCGAAGATCCCGGGTGAGTTGCCATAGCTGGCCGCTGCGTTGCCAGTCCGGCAGCAAGATGGCGAGCCCCAGATAGTTTTCGCTGTCGTGCTTGGCAAACAGCACCGTCTGCTTGTCGATGCGGGTGACGTCGGGCAGCCCTTGCCAGTCGCTCTCCTGCCAGTGATCGACGGGAGCGGGCGGCGCGACCTCGATGGCTTGCGCGCCATGGCTGGCCAGCATCGTCAGTAACAGCAGTGATAAGGATAATCTGGCCATAGTGTGCTCCCCCGGTTATCTGGGTTAGCGGCCACGGCGTCATTTTCTGAAGGTGCGAGCAAGGGGCAATAAAAAAGCGAGCCAGTGGCTCGCTTTTTTGCATCCAGTTCAAGGGGTCAACTTAGTTGACGCGACGCTTGAATTCACCGGTGCGGGTATCGATTTCGATCTTGTCACCGATCTCTACGAAGGCTGCAACAGACAGCTCGTAGGTAGTGCCTTTCAGACGGGCAGGCTTGGTCACTTTACCGGAGGTATCGCCACGGGCAGCCGGCTCGGTGTATTCCACTTCGCGAACGATGGTGGTCGGCAGTTCTACGGAGATGGCTTTCTCGTTGTAGAAAGTCACTTCGCAGATGTCTTCCATGCCGTCTACCAGGTAGTTCAGCACGTCACCCAGGTTGTCTTTCTCTACGTCGTACTGGTTGTACTCGGTGTCCATAAAGACATACAGGGGGTCGGAGAAGTAGGAGTAGGTGCACTCTTTACGTTCCAGCTGAACCACGTCCAGCTTGTCATCGGCCTTGAAGACGGTCTCGGTGGCGCTGCCGTTCAGCAGACCCTTCAGCTTCATTTTGACCACGGCGGAGTTACGGCCGGATTTGTTGAATTCAGCCTTCTGGACCACCATCGGCTCGCTGCCGATCATGACTACGTTACCAGCGCGGATTTCCTGTGCGGTTTTCATGTAAAAAATTCCTGTTCGTGAAACGGACGGATAAAAACTGCCAGATTATATACGGCTTTCCAGAAATTTCACCAATCGTGTGACGAGATCCCCATCGTGCTGCAACTTCTGTGACCAGCTTCGCCCATGTTGCTGCCAAATGGCGCTATAGCGTGGCCAGTTAGCCCAGAGTGCGCGGCAATCCTCGCCCCGATTGAGGGCGAGATTGAAGTCGCGCAGCCACTGGCCGCACTCGGCGGGCAAGTCCGCCAGATAGTGGTCGAGGAAGTGCTCCAGCTTGATCAGATGGGCCTCTTCCTCCTGCTGGTAGATGTGCCACAGGAAGGGGCGGGCGGCCCACTGGGCGCGCACGAAGGAGTCTTCCCCGCGCACCAGGTTGAGATCGCAGCTCCACAGCAGCCGATCGTAGCCAGCCTGATCCGTCATCGGCAGCAGCTTGATGGCGAGGTTGCCCGAATGGAGCAGATCGCCCGCCCTGGCCGTAGGGATGGTATCTGACAAACCTGCGCCACGCAGCACGTCGTGCAATGAGCGCCCCAGCGGCAGCAGCAAGGTGACCGGCGTGGCGCTCTGGCACCAGCTTTCGACCAGGCTTGTCAGCGCCTCGCTCTCGTAGGTAAAGAGGCTGACCCGCAGCTCGTTCTCTTGTTTGGGCGGTAGGCCCAGGCTCGCCCAGTAGGCGGCAAGGCCGACTTCATCCTGTTGCCAGCGATCCCGCTCGGCCAGCAGCGTACGCTCGCAGAGCAGGCCGCCGGTTCTGGCGCTAAAACCCGGGAAGAAGAAGTATTTGTCGAGGCTCCGGTTGCCCACCCGCTGGGGGGAGGCGAGGCCGTGGCAATCCTCGACCCAACTCTCGGCCGAGAGGTACTCCAGATTGATCCAGCAGGGGGGCGGGCTCTGCTCGGCCATGCGTTCGACAAAGGGGGCGGGCAGCTCGCAGGCAAAGGCCTCGATGACGACCCTGGCCGGGGTGATGTCGGCGGGCAGGGTTTTATGCCAGTGCTGGATATGGATACCCTCGATCCATTGGCCGTCCCGCGCAGGGTTGAGCCCCGGGCAGATGCGGGCGAAGCTGGCCAGATCGTCCACCCAGAGCCGCACCGCACCATGCCCCTCCTGCTCCAGCTGGCGGGCGAGTCGCCAGGTGACGCCGATGTCACCGAAGTTGTCCACTACGCAGCAGAAGATATCCCAGTCGAACCGGGGCAGGGGGCTTGTCATGTCGGGGATCCAGATGCAAAAAAACCGGTGCGCAGGGTAGCACACCGGTGGACTGGCTTCTAACTGTCAGCTGGTCGCAGGTAGTCTGGCAGATCACTCCTTGCCGTAGACGTTGTTCTCCTGCTCGCGCACCCGGATAAAGGTGGTGCGCTTGGTCAATTCTTTCAGCTGGCTGGCACCGACATAAGTACAGGTGGAGCGCACGCCCCCCAGGATATCGCGCACGGCATTCTCCACCGGGCCGCGATAGGGCAGCAGCACCGTCTTGCCCTCGGAGGCACGGTACTCGGCGACGCCGCCGGCGTGCTTGTCCATGGCACTCGACGAGCTCATGCCGTAGAACTTCATGAAGGGTTCGCCATCCACGTCGATGATCTCGCCGCCGCACTCCTCATGGGCCGCCAGCATGCCCCCCAGCATCACGAAGTCGGCGCCGCCGCCGAAGGCTTTCGCCACGTCCCCCGGGCAGGTACAGCCGCCGTCGCCGACGATCTGGCCACCAAGGCCGTGGGCGGCATCGGCACATTCGATGATGGCGGAGAGCTGGGGATAGCCGACACCTGTCTTGACCCGGGTAGTGCAGACAGAGCCCGGGCCAATGCCTACCTTGACGATGTCGGCGCCGGAGAGGATCAGCTCCTCCACCATCTCGCCGGTCACCACGTTGCCCGCCAGGATGACGTGATTGGGGCAGGCCTCACGGATTTTGCGCAGGAACTCGACGAAGTGCTGGGAGTAGCCGTTGGCCACGTCCACGCAGATGAAGCGCAGCGCCTCTGACATGGCGAGGATCTGGCGGGTCTTGACGAAGTCTTCGTCCGACGTGCCGGTCGATACCATCACATGACCCAGCAGGGCCGGGTCGGTCTCATTGACGAAGGTTTGCCACTGCTCGAGGCTGTAGTGCTTGTGCACCGCCGTCATCATCTCGAAACCGGCCAGGGCGCGGGCCATGGCGAAGCTGCCGACGGTATCCATGTTGGCGGCGATGACGGGCACCCCCTGCCATTGGGTCCGTGTGTGCTTGAAGGTGAACTGACGGGTCAGGCTGACTTGGGAACGGCTCTTGAGAGTAGAGCGCTTGGGGCGAAACAGGACATCCTTGAAACCGAGCTTCAAGTCTTCTTCGATACGCATTGCAAATTCCTTATTGAGCCTTGAGTGATGCGTCACTGTTGCAGTGGCAAATTTTCGGCAGGCACAAAAAAACCGGGGGTTTTCAGGGCCTCCGGTTTACAACAGTGTAGGCAAAAATCCCCCCGGAACAAGACTGATATTTCACCAACTGTTGTGGTAGCCTTTGGCGTCACAACCTGAGGTTGGCCGATGGTTTCATCCAAGGCTAACCCGGCGTTTCTCTTCCCCCGCCATTTCCCGTCGCCAGACATTGGTTGTCGCCTCGTCATCCCCCTCCGCCCTCCTGGGCTACCGCCCGGCACAAAGCGATGTTCCCTCGCAAGACAGTGTGATAAGTCTGGGCCTCACCTTGTGAAGATGAGACGGCTGAGGTTGTGGTATGAGCAAGTGGATAGCAGGCACGGCACTGATATTGGCCCTTTGCGGCAGCGCACTGGCGGCGCCGCAGGAAGGGTATGGCTGGGTGGAGAAGGGGCTGATCCTCCCCACCGGCGTGGCGGTCAAGATGAAGCTGGATACGGGGGCGCGCACCTCTTCAATGGATGCCCAGGATCTGGAGCAATTCACGCGCGATGGCAAACCCTGGGTGCGCTTCTGGTTGCGAGTGACCGATGCCGACAGCGGCAAACAGGTATCCCGGCAGTTTGAACGGCCGGTGGAACGTCACGTGACGGTGCGCGGCGCCGGGGGCAAGGAGAAACAGAAGCGGCCGGTCGTGACCATGTCCGTCTGTGTGGGGAACCGGGTCTATGAGGGTTGGTTTACCCTGCGGGATCGCAGCAAGATGATCTATCCGGTGCTGCTGGGGCGCCGTATGCTGGAAGAGATGGGGCCGGTGGATGCAGGTCGCACCTTCACTCGCCAGCCGGATTGTCGCTAAATCTGCGCTGCCGATGTGCAACCAAACAGATGTACAGCCAAACAGAGGGGCCGCAGCAAGCGGCCCCTCTTGTTATCTACTTGGTAATCTATTTGGCGCTGGCCGACAGCGGCAGCCAGAGACTCACTTCCAGACCCCTGTCCGGCAGGTTGTGTACATCGAGATCGGCGCCATGCAGCTGGGCGATGCGCGAGACGATGGCCATGCCAAGGCCGACTCCGTCCCCCTGCTGGGGATTGACCCGATAGAAGCGCTCGCACAGCCGTGACAGGGCGTGGTCCGGGATGCCGGGCCCGTTGTCGCTCACATCCACTCTCACCCGGCTTCCCTCCCGCCGCACCTGCACCCGGATCTCGCCACCTGGCTGGGTGTAGCGCAGGGCATTGTCGATGAGGTTGCCAAACAACAGCTCGAGCAGGGTGGCCTGCCCCATTACCCGCAGTGGCGTATCGCTCTCGAGCGATAATTGCTGATCCTTTTGCAGGGCGATGGGAGCCAGGGTCGCCAGGGTACCTTGCAGCAGGTGGCCTATCTCCAGCTCGACCAGCACGACCTCCTGCTGGTTGTCGATGCGCGCCTGGGTCAGCAGTTGGCGGATCAGGCGATCACTGCGATCCAGGGCCTGCAACATCTTGTGCAGCGACTGGCGGCGGCTCTCCTCATCGTCCGCCGCCAGGGCGTTTTCGCTGTGGATCCTGAGCACCGCCAGCGGGGTGCGCAGCTCGTGGGCCGCTTCGTTGGTGAACTGTTTCTCCCGCTCCAGAGTTTCGGCCAGCGCTTGCATCAGGCGGTTTATCTCGTTGACCAGCGGCGTCAGCTCCTGGGCGTCCGCCTTGAGGTTGAGGGGGGTCAGGTTGGCGGGGTGGCGCTCGCTGATGGCCTGGGCCAGCTGACGCAGGGGGGCCAGGCCATGGGTGATCAGCCACCACAGCAACCCCAGCAGGAAGGGCAGGGTGATGAGCAGCGGCAGCATGGCGAGGGTCGCCATCTTGCTGGCCAGCTCGCTGCGCTCGTCATCCCGCTCCGCCACCACCAGCCAGGTTCGCTCCTCCTCGTTGTAGAGGGTGAAGGTGCGCCAATGGTGGTGATCCTTTTCCACCGTATCGAAGCCGCGAGTCAGGGTGACCAGCGGCTGGCGCGGGGCGCTCGGGGAGCTCAGCAGCAGATTTCCCTGCTCGTTCAGCAGCTGAAAGTAGAGGTTGCGTTCGAACTCGTGACCATAGGGAGTGATCTCCCTGTCCTCGCCGGTGATATTGAGGCTCTTGTCTTTCTGCCAGCCATCGGGATTTTGCTGTTCCCACTCCTGATAGATGGTGCCATCCAGGGGGAGCGGCCCCTCCTGTGCCATGTAGCGGGCTAGCAGCTTGTTGGTGATGCGGGCCGACTGGGCAAGACGAGCGTCGAACAGCTCCTCCATCTCGTGGCTTGCCTCCATGTAGCCGATGAAGGTGCTGATGGTGAGGCTCACGCTCACCAGGGTCAGGATGCCGGTGAGCAGAAAGCGGCGAATGGAGCTCGAGCGTCTCATCGTGCCTGGTTCCGTCCTGCCTGATCGAGCTGGGGAATGATGTAGCCGACCCCGCGGATGTTGCGGATAAGGTCGCTGTAGAACTTCTTGCGCAGGTGGTGGATGTGAACCTCCACCGCGTTGCTCTCGGCCCCCTCATCCCAGCCATAGAGACTCTGCTGCAACTGCTCCTTGCTCAGCACCCGGCCGCTTTGGCTCAGCAGCTCCAGCAGCAGCTTGTACTCGTGGGGAGTGAGCTTGACCGCTTCCCCCTGATAGGTGACCTGCTGGGATTCGGGATAAATGAGGATGTCGCCATACTCCACCATCGCCTGGGCCTGCCCCTTGCTGCGGCGCACCAGGGCGCGCAGGCGGGCGTTGAGCTCCTGCAGGGCGAAGGGCTTGACCATGTAGTCGTCAGAGCCTGCATCCAGCCCGATCACCCGATCGTCGAGGGCATCGCGGGCGGTGAGGATCAGCACCGGCAGCTGGTGTCCCTCCCGGCGCAACTTGCGCAGCAGGCTGAGGCCGTCGATGTCCGGCAGGTTGAGGTCGAGGATGAGGGCGGCAAATTCGTCGCTCTTGAGGGCCGCCAGGGCGGGCAACCCCTGTTGCAACCAGTCCACCGTGTATCCGCTGTGGCGCAGGGCATCCTGCATGCCATCGCCCAGCATCACGTCATCTTCTACCAGCAGGATGCGCATCTCTCTCTCCATCACGTCAGGGAACAAGCCGGTAGCCCGGCTTTACGACATAAACGACTCTGCCCACCAGTATGCAAGCTGGTGGGCAGAGTTTAAATAGCTGTCTGATCAGGCTGGCTTTTTACAGCTTGGCGAGGCGTTCGCGAATTTCACTGCGGCGCCCCTCGTCGGCCAGCTCGCGCCCCGGGCGGGCTGGGGCGGCCAGCGCCTTGTCCAGATAGGTTTTCGCTTCTGCCTTGCGCCCCTGATCGAGCAGGAAGTCGCCATAGAAGAAGTTGGGGTCGATGCCGGCGGGGTTAATGACGAGCGCCTGCTTGAGCAGCTGCTCCGCTTTTTCGTCATCGCCAAAGCCGACCGGCCAGCCGGGCACCTGATAGTAGAGGGAGCCCAGGCTGGTGTAAGCCGAGCCGTCGAGGGCCTTGGGATCCTGCTTGAGGGCCAGCTCCAGCTTGGCCTTGGCCTCTTTCACCAGCCCGAGCGCCCCCAGGCCGCCCTTGGCGCCGGCCCAGGTGCTCTTGACGATGGCCGACCAGATCAGCAGATCGGTGCGAAAGGGCTCCTTGGCACTGGCCTGTTCGGCCTGGCCGCTCAGGGTCTCCAGGCAGCGCTCCTTGGCCTTGTCGACCTGCTGGTACTGGCAGACGGCCCATTGCTGCTGGATGGGGATCAGGGCATCGTCTGCCGCCTGGGCGCCGGCGGCCCCCAGCAGGATGGCTAGGACGCCGTATTTGCAAGCAATCCGGGTCATATCAGGACTCCTTCTTGGTCGGGATGGAATGGGGCAGCGCCTCGTGCGGCAGATGCCGGGCATAGCGTTCGATGATGGGCAGCTGCTTGGCCAGTGCCTTGTCGACGATGCCGGGCAGCAAGGCGTTGAGACGCACGAACAGCTGCTCCGGCCAGCCGAGCCAGCTGCGGCGAGTCTCGTTGCACAGGGCGATAACCGCCTCCTCGGCCACCTCCTGGGGGCTGTCGGTGTGGGTGCCGAGCTCGGCATTCATCTCGTAGGCGGCCTCCGAGTTGAGACGGGTGCGGGTGGCGCGGGGGGCAAAGTGGAGCACCTTGATGCCGCTTCCCTCCAGCTCCCGTCCCAGCGCCTCGCTAAAACCACGCAGGGCGAACTTGCTGGCGCAGTAGACGCTGTAGCCGGGGTAGCCGATGCTGCCAAAACTCGACCCCATGTTCATGATGATGCCGGGTTTGCGCATCTGCGGGAGCAGGGTCCGGGTCAGCTGGATGGGGGCTTCGATGTTGAGCCGCAGCTGCCGCTCCACCTGTTCGCTGCTCTGATCCTCGAGCCAGGCGAACTGGTTGCAGCCTGCGTTGTTGATCAGCACGTCGATCCCCTCTTCCAGCAGGGGATGCTGCAGCAACCTGGCCCGCTCCTGGGACGATCCCAGATCGGCGATCAGCACCTGGTGGCGCTCCGGATGGGGCAGGGACTTTCGCAGCCGTTCCAGTGCCGGACCTCGTCGTCCGTTTAACAGCAGATGGGCGCCCTGGGCCGCCAGCTCCTGCGCCAGCTCTTCTCCTATGCCGCCGCTGGCTCCGGTGAGCAGCACGCGTTTCCCTTCAAGTTGCATGGTATGTGCTTCCTTCACTGTGGGCGTTCACGCCCGGGCGGTCAGGTTGTAGAGCATCTCGCCATAGAGGCGGTAGACCACGCGGGCGGCATGGATGATGGCGGCCTGGTCGGCAGGGTTCTCCACCCGGTTCATCAGGGATTCGAAGAACTTGAGATGCTCTTGATCCAGGGCACCATGGGAGCTCAGGTAGCTCATCGCCTGGGGAGGCAGCCCCAGCCCGCTCTTGATCTGATCCGCCACCGTCAGGGCGATGGCGACGCTGGTTCCCTCCAGCACCTGCACCATGCCGAAGAAGCCCATGGGATTGCCCCGCTGGATCTGGTCGTAGAGGAAGGCCACCATCAGCTCGATAGGCAGACCGGGCTGGCCGTGGCGCACCGCCTCGGCATCCCCGCCGCAGGCTCGGATGTCGCTTAAGATCCACTCCTGATGGCCGTATTCCTCCTCTATGTACTCCTTGATGGCCGCGCGTACCCACTCGTACTCCTGACCCAGCTTGCCACCGGTTGCCATCAGCAGGGGAACCGTGTGGCGCACGTGGTAATAGGCTTCGGTCAGGAAGGCGAGGTAGGTCTCGCGCTGGATGTCGCCACGGCGGCAAGCCTCGATGATGGGCGCATTGAACAGGTGCTCGCGCTCCTGGGAAGTGGCTTGTTGCAGGGTCTGGTAGAAGCTCATGCTGATTCTCCTGTGAGGCCTTCGCTGAGGCACTGGCTGATCTGCCGGGAAAAGTGTTGATAAATCTCGTTGCGACGGGGCCGACCGTTGGGGGTCAGCAGCCCGGGGGACTGATCCAGCGCCACCGGCAACCAGTGGTGCAGGCGGGCGTAGTCGGGCAGCCGGCTGTTCAGTTGTGCGATCTGGCGGGGCAGATCCGCTTCGCTGCCGGGCAGGGGCTGGATCAGCGCCACGTTGGCCGGCTGGCCGTCGCCAAAGACTACGATGCGGGCGATGGCGGGACAGAGCTGGGCCTCGGCCTCTACCCACTCGGGGGAGAAGTTGCGGCCAAAGGCGGTGATCTGGACATTCTTCTTGCGCCCGGTGATGTGCAGGTAACCATCCTCATCCAGGTAGCCGAGATCGCCGGTGGCGATGGTGGCGGCCTCATCGTGGGCGGCATCCCCATGGCCGAGATAGCCCAGCATGGCGTTGCCGCTCACCAGGATCTCGCCATCTCCGGCGATGGTGACCCGGCAGTGAGGCAGGGGGCGACCGACGCTGCCGGGCCTGTCCGCCTGCGGGTTGTTGAGCGCCACCACGGAGCAGCATTCGGAGAGGCCATACCCTTCATAGACTGGCAGGCCGGCGGCGCGGGCGCGAGCGATCAGCTCGGGGGCCACCTTGCCACCCCCGACGGCGATAAAACGCAGCCCCTGCAACTGGCGCAGCAGCGCCGGGTTGTTGCCGGCCAGCACCAGCAGCAGGCGCAGCAGCTCGGGCACCAGCACCAGGCTGTGGCTGGGCCAGCGCAGCAGCGCCTGGGCCAGCATGGCCGGGTTGAGGGCACTGGAGCCGGAGAAGCCGATCTCCCCGAGTGACGGGATGCGGCTGCAGGCACCGGTCAGCAGGGGCACGTAGAGGCCGGTCAGGTTTTCGAGCAGGGTCGCCAGTGGCAACAGGGTGAGGTGCTGCTCCACCCGGGCCGGGGCGACCCGTTCGGCCAGCGATTGGCAGACCGCCATCATCCGGGCCAGGGAGAGGCAGACCCCCTTGGGTTGCCCCGTGGTGCCCGAGGTATAGGTGATCTTGGCGGTGCCTGCGGGCAGGGCCGGCGGGTTGAGCGGGACGTGCCGCCACAGGGGGATGGTCAGCTCGCCGGGCGTACCGTCGGCGAGGGAGGTCACCGTCAGCACAAGGGGGGCGGTCGGGTGCCAGTCAGGATGGGACGGGCCCACCAGAGCATCGGCGCCGCTGCTCTCGAGCAACCACGCCTGCTGGGCCAGGCTGAAGAAGTGGGGGACGGGGATCACCACGATTCCCGCCCGGGTGCAGGCCAGATCGATCAGCGCCCAGGGCAGGCCGTTGTCCAGTTGTAGGGCCAGGCGCCGGATCTGCGCCTGTTGCAACTCGTCGGCCAGACGCAGGATCTGCTGCCACAGCTGGCGGTAATCCAGCTGCTGCCGGCTATCCATCAGGGCCGGCTGTGTCGGGTTCTGCTTCGCCGTGCTGGCGATGGCATCAAACAGCGTCATTGGGCGCACCTTTTATCACGAGCCATACGGCAGGTCTCTCGGGAGTCGTCGAACAGGGCGGGCATGGGGGCCAGCAGGTTGAGCAGCAGGCTGCTTTGGGCGAGCACCTCGCGCCCCTGATTGAGGTCACCCACCATCACCCTGGGCTGGCAGCGGTAGTATTCTCCCCAGGCGGCGGCATCTTCTCCCACCTGATGCGCCTGGGCGGGAGCCAGCTCCACCGGATCGAGGCGCAGGCGATGAAAGCTGTTGCGCAGCTTGGCGGTGCCGGTGAACACCACGTAGTCGAGGGCGTTGTCGCACAGCAGACGACAGAGCGCGGCAAACATCAGGCGGGCATTGCCCGGCTCGCTGCAGGCCAGATTGCCCACCTCTATGATGCGCTGGCGCTCCGGGCGTACCCCGAGGCGGGTCTCGATGGCCGCCTCTACGGGGTGCTCCAGATATTGCTCCAGATAGAGCGCCCCCGCGCTGGCCAGGTTGAGACCACAGGCGCCGACCAGCACGCCGTCGGCACGGTAGAGCCCGAGTAGACAGGGCAGGAAATGGGGAATGCGGGCGTTGAATTCCTGGGTGTAGGCCGCCTGGATATAGGCCTGCAGCGCCATGACCTGCTGCGGGGAGTCGGCCAGCATCAAGCGGTAGGGTGCCTGGATCTCTGTGGTCATGGAATGCTCCTTCTCTTGCGATGAGTTGAGCCTAAAAGGGCAAACTTAAGAAAGCCTTAAGGGGCGCAAAAAGTTGCCATGACCGGATGGAAGTCATGACGGTGGGCAAAGGGCTGCTGGTCTCGATATGCGGTGGCCTGGCGGCGATAAAACAGTTGCCAGCGGCGGGGCGGGCAGGCAATCTGCCCGGCTGTCACTTGCCAGAGGTATCGTCATGTCATCCACCCCCTGCTGCCCCCTGTGTGCCAGCCATCAGGCCTACCCCCTGCCGGTGGCGGGCAAGTGTTATTACCGCTGCGAGCGGTGCGAGCTGGTCTGGTTGGATGCGGCGGATCATCTGGATGCCGAGGGGGAGAAGGCGGTCTATGACGGCCATGACAACCGGGTGGATGATCCCCGTTATCGTGCCTTTTTGATGCGGGCCTTTGGCGAGGTGCTGGCCCGGGTGCCGGCGCCTGCCAGTGGCCTCGATTTTGGCTGTGGCCCGGGGCCGGCCCTGATCGCCATGGGGCGGGAAGCGGGCTATGTGATGGCGGGGTATGACAAGTTCTACGCCGACGAACCGGCGCTGCTGGCACAGCAGTATGACTTCATCACCAGCACAGAGGTGATCGAACACATCGCCGAGCCACGGGTTGCACTGGATCTGCTGTGGCGCTGCCTCAAGCCCGGCGGCATTCTGGTGTTGCAGACCCAACGGGTGCTCGGTGACGAGCGCTTCAAAACCTGGCGCTATCGCCACGATCCGACCCACATCGTCTTCTTCGCCGAGGCGTCGTTTCGCACCCTGGCGGCCAGCTGGCAGGCAGAGGTCGAGTTTCCCCACGCCGATGTGGCCCTGTTCACCAAACCTTGACCCCGCCATTTTCATTTGGCGATGAGTTGGGCATGCTGATGATCTGATACCAAGGAGCGGTGATCCATGTCCATTCCCCATCTGTCGTTGCAGGATGCTCGTCATCTGCAACTGGCAGCCCAGGGCCTGCTCGCCCCGCGCCGCAGCAAGGCACGCCCGGCGGATCTGCTGGCCACCATCCGCCGTATGGCGCTGTTGCAGATAGATACCATCTCGGTGGTGGCGCGCAGCCCCTATCTGGTGCTGTTCAGCCGGCTCGGACAGTACGAACCCGGCTGGCTCGAGCAACTGCTGGCCGACGGCGACATTTTCGAATACTGGGCCCATGAGGCCTGCTTCATTCCTCGCGAGGATTACCGGCTGCTGCGTCATCGCATGCTGGATCCTGCCGCCATGGGCTGGAAGTTTTCGGCCCACTGGCTCGCCACCCATCAACAGGACATTGACCGGCTACTCGAGCAGATCCGCCAGCAAGGGCCGGTGCGAGCGGCCGATTTTGCCCGCCAGGGAGAGAAGGGCAACGGCTGGTGGGACTGGAAGCCGGAGAAGCGTCATCTCGAGGTGCTCTTCACCGCGGGGCGCCTGATGGTGCGCGAGCGGCGCAACTTCCAGCGGGTCTATGATTTGGCAGAGCGGGTCATGCCCGGCTGGTGCGACGAGCGGGATCTGCCTAGCCCGGAGACGGCGCAGCGAGAGATGGTGCGTGCCAGTTGCCGGGCGCTGGGGCTGGTCAAGGCCGGCTGGGTGGCCGATTACTACCGGCTGCGGCGCGGCAAATACGATGCCTTGCTCCATCAACTGGCGGATGAAGGGGAGCTGTTGCCGGTGCGGGTGGAGGGATGGCAGCATGGCGCCTTCGTCCACGCCTCGCTGGCTGACGAGCTGGCCAAGGCGCAGGCGGGCAGCCTCAGTGCGACCCATACCACGGCCTTGTCGCCCTTTGATCCTCTGGTGTGGGATCGCAGGCGGGCCCGCGAGCTGTTCGAGTTCGACTACCGCATCGAGTGCTATACCCCGGCGCCCAAGCGCCAGTACGGCTACTTCGTGCTGCCGCTGCTGCATCGCGGCAAACTGGTGGGCAGGATGGATGCCAAGGCCCATCGCCAGCAGGGAGTATTCGAGATCAAGAGCCTCTATCTGGAGGCGGGGGTCAGGGTGACCCGCACCCTGGCAGGGGAGCTGGGGAAGGCGCTGCAAAAGCTGGCGCAGTGGCATCAGACGCCGACCCTGGCCTATGGCGATATTCCGCCCCCCCTGTTGGCGCTATGGCGCCCGGAGCACGGGCTGTGAGGGTAGCGCAGAGGGAAAGACGCTCTGCACTCAGGGGATTGGCACATGGGAGAAGAGGGATGAAGGGATTCTGGCTGTTGTCGGGCGTGATCCTTGCCATGCTGATGCCGGTCGCCTCGGCACAGGAGAGTGACGCGCCGGTGCGGATCTGCCTCGGCAATGGCAGTGAATGGCCTCCCTACACGTATTGGGTGCGCCACAACGGCGTGCCGGAACCCGAACGGCTGACCGGGGCTGCGGCGACCCTAGTGCTCGATGCCCTGCGCCAGAATGGCCTGTCTCACCAGATCCGCTACCTGCCATGGGCCAGGGTCAAGCAGGAACTGGTCGACTATGAGCAAAACGGCCTGTGCGAGCTGACCTGGGATGCCAGCTACAAGCCGGAGTTGGCGGCCCATGTTTACTACAGTGTTCCCCTCTATCACACCCGTCTCGGCCTCTTCTATCTCAAGCGCCGCTTCCCCGAGGCGCCGGATCTAGAGGTGGCCAGCCGCGGCCGGATGTGCGGTCTGCTCGGCTACAACTATGCCCCCTATGGCATCAACAAGAAGCTGCGGCGGGTCAAGCGGTTGCAGCAGGCACTCGACCTGCTGGCGCGGGGGCGCTGCGATTATTTGCCAAATTCGGTCGAGCCGCTGCTAAGCGGACTCAGTCTGGGCATCTACCAGAGCGAGCCCGGCTTGACCCATCTGCGCCTACCCAATCGCAAGGGGTTCTATCTGATCGTGAGCAAGGGATCGCCACGGGCCCGGGAGCTCATTATTCAGCTGGATCAGACGCTGGTGGCCTTTGAGGAGGAGGGGCATACCCGCGAGGTGATGGCGAAGTTTCTGCCGCCGCTGGAGTGACGGCGTCGCCGGATATAAAAAAGGCCAGCCGGTGCAAACCGGCTGGCCTTGGTCATGGATGGGGATATCACGCGGCCAGGCGGGTCAGTACCTTCACCAGCAGCTCGATGCGCGGGGCAATGCTCGCCAGATCCAGATACTCCTCGTCACTGTGGAAACCGGCGCCGATAGGGCCCAGACCATCCAGGGTCGGAATGCCGAGGGCGGCGGTCAGGTTGGCATCGGAGCCACCACCGACCTCTTGCCAGCGAATGGGCAGACCCAGCTCCTGACCACACTCCTCCACGATGGCCATCAGGGCCTTGGTTCCTTCTGACGGCACCATGGCCGGTTTGTGAGCCTCGCGAGTCAGCTTGATGGTGACCCCTTCCAGATGAGGGCGCTCGGCCAGGGTCAGCAGCCGGTCGTTGACCTGGCTGTACTCCTGATTGTCCCAGAAACGCACATCTACCACGGCGCTGGCGTGGGCCGGCACTATGTTGGCGCCATTGCCCCCCTCGACGATACCGATGTTGAGGGTGGTGCCGTTCTCGAAGTTGGTGAGGGCATTGATGGCCAGGATCCAGTGACCCAGCTCGGTGATGGCGCTGCGCCCCTTTTGCGGCTCGTTGCCCGCGTGGGCCGCCTTGCCGGTGAAATCGAGGCGATAACGGGCCATCCCCTTGCGCGCCTTGACCAGGGAGCCGTCGGCACGGGCCGCTTCGGCCACCAGCACCTGACGGGCCTGTTTGGCTACCGAGGTCAGCCAGTCGCTGGAGTGCAGGGAGCCAATCTCTTCGTCCGGGTTCATGCAGACGCAGATGCTCAGGCTGTCGCGCACCTCGCGGGGCAGGGCGCGCAGGGCATAGACGATGTTGAGCAAGCCGGATTTCATGTCGGAGACGCCGGGGCCGTAGGCCCGCTCGCCATCGACGCTCATCGGGCGGGCGGCGGCGGTGCCGAGGGGGAAGACGGTGTCCATATGGCCAATCAACATCACATCGATCTGCTCGGCATCAGGCTGGTTGCGAATTTCCAGTCCCACCCCGGCTACCCCGCAGTCGACCCGCTTGATGTGCCAGCCACCCATGGCCTCGTATTTGGCGGCCATCAGATCCGCCACTGCGGTTATGCCAGGTTGGTGCAATGAGCCGCAATCCAGGTTGATGAGAGGGGCCAGCTCGGCCAGGTATTCATCCAGAGAAAAAGTCATCGGTTGCTCCACGTGTGTGATTGTACGAAAAGGGTCAGAGAAGGATGTTCATCACCAGCATGGCGCCGAAGGCGTTGAGCACTGAGATGGCGACCATGATGGGGATGTAGCGCCCTTCGGTGCCGATGCAGCCGAGGATGCGGCCCATGTACTGCACCTGGGAGCCCATCAGGTAGATGGCGGGGGCCAGGATGGCGATGTGGGTACCGTTGAGGATCCCCTGATCGAACAGGGTGATGACCACGCCGACCGCGCCGCCCATGGACATCCAGGCGCCGATCAGCACGGCAGCTGCCTCACCGGGCAGACCGAACACCGCCATGATGGGAGAGAAGATGGCTCCCATGGCGTCCAGGGCACCGGTGATCTGCAGCGCCTTGATGATGACGAAGGCCATCAGCACGTTGGGGACGGTGGAGGTGGTGGCGATGACCCATCCCTTCTTGGCCCCTTCGACGAAGATATCGGTGACGATGGGTTTCTTGACGTTGGCCTGGCTCATTTGGCTTGCTCCTGGGTGCTGGGGGTCGTGGCGTGCTGGGTGTTGTCGCTGTTTTTGCCTTCGGTCAGGTTGAGGTAGACCCGAAACAGGTTGGCGCCGACAAATTTGAAGGCAAACATCACCACCACGGCGAGACCGATGGAGGAGCTGACCGCCGGGCTGCCATCGGCCAGGGTCAGGGTGAACAGCACGGCGCCGGAGGAGAAAAAGTTGACTATGGTGGCACCGGCGGAGAACTGGAACATGGTGAAGACGTCGGTCTCGCGCTTGGTGATGAGCCCTTCATCCTTGAGCTGGCGGGTCATGGCGGCGCCGGCATCGGTACTCTGCAGGGAGGCGATCAGCGCCAGGCCCGTGTTGCCAGGGATCCCCATCAGCGGGCGCAACAGCGGGGTCAGCAGCTTGCGGGCGGCATCCAGGGCGCCGTAGTGTTCCAGCACATTGATCATGCCGAGGGCGAACATCACGGTGGGGATCAGGGTCAGGGCAAACAGGAAGCCGTCGCGGGCGCCGTTGCCCCCCTTGCCGCGCATGTCGGTCATGGCAGTCTTGAGGCCGTCGCCGTTCTCGCTGACGCTCTGTACCATGGTGCCGAACGAACCGTTCAGTGTGGTGAAGTCGAACACTCCGTACCACTGGTTGGACTGCAACAGTCCCGAAAAGAAGACGATGGCGAACGCCAGTGCCAGGTAACTGCCTATCGTTACCGAGCGTGATTTGTCAGTCATGATTTAGCTCCATCTGAATAAATATTTAATCGCTTGCAGTATGAATGATGCAATTATCAGTAAATTGATGGCGGTCAAACAGGCGCACTGTCTTTGGTGTTTGTTGTGGTTTTATGTGATGGTGATCGTTGCTTTGCTGGATAAAAATCCGGTTTTTGCAGGGATTTTTGAATGGCAGTGTTATGCGGGCGGTATGACAGGGGCGCCGGATGGCGGAAAAGAAAAAACCGGGCGCGAGGCCCGGTTTGGTCATGCAAGTCGGTGGTGATTACTGGAATACCAGTACCATTAGCAGACCGATGGTGATGGCGGACACCAGGAAGGCGAAGCCATAGAACACATAGTGGTGCAGCTTGGTGGTGTGGATCCCCAGATCGTGCAGACCGTGGTAGATACGGTGCATGCCGTGCCAGATGGGCAGGGCGATGATCACCAGCAGGATGCAGGCACCCCACCAGGAGCTGGCGAAGGCGTGTACGCGATCGTAGCTCATGGTCTCCACGTCCATGATGCCCATGGGCACCAGCAGACCGGTAATGAGGACAATGACCGGCAGCAGCATGGCGACGACCATGCCGCCTGCACCAAACAGACCCCAGTAAATTGGTTCGTCAGAACGTCTCATTGTTTTCTCCTCAAGCCACGATGATCAGGACAAGCAGGGATACCACCGCCAGCGCCACATACTGGGCCAGCACGATCGGTTTCTCCGGCACCAGGTCTTCACCCCGGAAGATGCGCATGGCTTTCGGCGCCAGGGCAAACCAGGTCTTGGCGTGGAACAGGCAGGCCGCCAGGGCAATCACATGGAACAGGATGGCGATCGGGCTTTGCAGGGATTCCAGCCAGCCGTTGAACGCTTCCTGACCCTGTACCAGACGCATCAGACCCCACATCAGCACGACGGCATAGATGGAGACGAAGATACTGGTACCCTCGCGGATCATGTAACCGGTGTAGAAGGCATTCTTCAGCCACCAGTCTTTCTTCATTTCGCGGACGTAAGGCTTACGTTTGCTTTGGGTGTTGTTCATGGTCTCATTCCTGATCTCAATCTGGCTTGAACATGGCGATCATGTAGTCCTTGGCGCTTTCGACCTTGCCAAGCTGGATGGCAGCGGCCGGATCCACGCCTTTCGGGCACACTTCGGAGCAGTAGCCCACGAAGGTACAACCCCAGACACCTTCGTCCTGGCTCAGGATCTTCATCCGCTCTTTGGACGCGCTGTCGCGGTTGTCGGCGTTGTAGCGATAGGCCAGAGCCAGTGCCGCCGGACCGGTGAACTTCTTGTTGATGCCATATTGCGGGCAGGCTGCGTAGCACAGACCGCAGTTGATGCACATGGAGAACTGGTGATACTTCGCCATGTCAGCCGGAGTCTGGGTGTACTCGCCATCGCACAGGCTGCGCGGCTCGCTCGGGATGATGTAGGGCTTGATACTCTCCAGCTTCTCGATGAAGTCGGACATGTCGACCACCAGATCGCGCTCGATCGGGAAGTTGTTGAGCGGCTCGATAGTCATCTTGCCCGGCAGGTAGTCGCGCAGGAAGGTCTTGCAACCCAGTTTGGGTACGCCGTTGACCATCATGCCGCAGGAGCCGCAGATTGCCATCCGACAGGACCAGCGGAAGCTCAGAGTAGAGTCCAGGTGATCCTTGATGTACTGCAGGGCATCCAGCAGGGACATCTCTTTCAGGTAAGGCACCTGGAAGGTCTGCATCCAGGGCTCGTTATCCTGCTCGGGACGGTAGCGCAGGATTTCAATTTCGATCATCTCAGCCATTCTTCTTAGCCTCGTCTTGTTTCTCACCCTCGGAACCGTACACGCGTTTCGCCGGTTGGGATTTAGTGATCTTCACATCGGAGTAATCGATGGTCGGGGCCCCTTCATCGTTGTAGAAGGAGAGAGTGTGCTTGAGGAAGTTCACGTCATCACGCTCCTCATAACCGTCCAGACGCTGGTGGGAACCACGGGACTCTTTACGGTTGATGGCGGAGTGAGCCATGGCTTCGGCCACGTCCAGCATGTAGCCCAGTTCGATGGCGTACAGCAGGTCGGTGTTGAAGACAGAGGACTTGTCGTTGATCTTGATCTTCTTGTAACGGGCTTTCAGCTCGTTGATCTTGTCGATGGTGCCCTGCATCAGCTCTTCGGTACGGTAGATACCGACACCGGCTTCCATGGACATGCCCAGCTCATTGCGGATATCGGCCGGGTTTTCGGTGCCGTCGATATCGAGCAGGGAGAGGTGCTGCTTGATGAGCGCCTCGGCCTTGGCGACCAGCGCCTGGGTGTTGCCGTGCTGCTGGGTAGCGGCAAATTCGGCAGCCTGTTCACCGGCCACTTTACCGAATACCACGATCTCGGAGAGGGAGTTGGAACCCAGACGGTTGGCACCGTGCAGACCGACGGAGGCACACTCACCGGCGGCGTAGAGGCCAGCCAGACGGGTGGCGCACTTGCCGTCAGTTTCGATACCACCCATGGTGTAGTGGGCAGTCGGACGCACCGGGATCGGTTCTTTGACCGGATCCACACCCACGTAGGCCTTGGCCAGTTCGCAGATGAAGGGCAGACGCTCTTTCAGGTACTTCTCGCCGAGGTGGCGCAGGTCGAGGTGAACCACGTCGCCCATCGGGCCCTGGATCACGCGGCCTTTTTGCTGCTCTTGCCAGAATGCCTGGGAGAGACGGTCACGGGGACCCAGCTCCATGTGCTTGTTCTTCGGCTGGCCGACCGGAGTTTCCGGGCCCAGGCCGTAGTCTTGCAGGTAGCGGTAGCCATCCTTGTTCAGCAGGATGCCGCCTTCACCACGACAACCTTCGGTCATCAGGATGCCGGTGCCCGGCAGGCCGGTCGGGTGATACTGGACGAACTCCATGTCGCGCAGCGGTACACCGTGACGATAGGCCAGGGCCATGCCGTCACCGGTGACGATGCCACCGTTGGTGTTGTAGCGGTAGACACGACCGGCACCGCCGGTAGCCAGTACCACGGACTTGGCCTGGATGAAACGGGTGATTCCGTTCTGGATATCGAAGGTCAGCACGCCCTGAACGCGACCATCTTCCACGATCAGATCAAGGCAGAAATGCTCGTCGAAACGCTTGATGCTCGGGTACTTGATGGAGGTCTGGAACAGGGTGTGCAGAATGTGGAAACCGGATTTGTCAGCGGCAAACCAGGTGCGCGGGATCTTCATCCCGCCGAAACGACGGACGTTGGCCTTGCCATCCGGCTTGCGGCTCCAGGGGCAGCCCCAGTGTTCCAGCTGGATCATTTCGTTGGTGGCGTTTTCGACGAAGTATTCCACCACGTCCTGTTCACACAGCCAGTCACCGCCAGAGACGGTATCGTTGAAGTGGTTTTCCAGGGAGTCATCATCACGGACGACGCCGGCGGCACCACCTTCGGCAGCAACGGTATGGCTGCGCATCGGATAAACCTTGGAGATCAGCGCGATCTCCAGTTCCGGGTGGGCTTCAGCAATGGCGATTGCGGCACGCAGGCCACCACCACCGGCGCCGATGATGGCAACATCGGTCTTGATAATATCCACATCTGCCTCCTTAGGGATAGATTTGCTGGGCACGATTTTGCTCTATGAAAAAAATTCAAGTTTGATACAAGTCAAACAGCTTGGTTTTATTCCATTTTTACTAGTGATTTTTCTATCAAACACCCTGTTCCCTGGATGAAAATGTTGCAATTATCGCCGGTTTTCAGTGTTACTGAGCAATCGAACACACAGCCGCGAAAACTTTAACTACCGGATTGTACGTAGTTTTCTTTCAACAAAATGAGAATTACCTCTCTTTTTGGGTATCCGCAAAAAAGTTTTTAAGTTTTTTATTAAAAATGTTTATTGAGAATTATTACCAGTCACAATTTTGGATTAGTAAATCTAATTTATATTTTGGGTGTGTGACGAGGTGACCGGGTGTGATGCCGTCCCGGGAATCGGTAAGGGAAGGGGGAGAGGTAAATCTGGCTGGTATTGGATTAATCACTGAAAAATAAGGGCTATTATGAAATGAAAGGGGGCCGGTGTGGCCCCCTTTTTAGCGCATTCAGATGCGGAACATACCCACCTGATTGTTCAGTTCACCCGAAATATTTTTCAGTTGTTCCGAGAGATGACGCGAGCTGTCGGCGTCTACCGCCAGTTCGTCAGAGACATCTTTCACCGCCTGAATGTTGCGACTGACCTCGTCGGTCACGGCCCGCTGCTCTTCGGCAGCGCTGGAGATCTGGGTTGCCATGTCGGAGATCTGGTTGATCGAGAGGGTGATCTGCTCGAGCGCCTGGGTGGCGTTGTTGGCATCATCCACGCTGTTTTGCGCCAGCAGCTGGCCCTCGTGCATGGTGCTGACGGCGCCCTGGGTGTTGCGTTGCAGGGTTTCGATCATGTTGCGGATCTCGACGGTGGAGCTGTGGGTGCGTTGTGACAGCACCCGCACTTCGTCGGCCACCACTGCAAAGCCGCGACCCTGCTCACCGGCACGGGCAGCCTCGATGGCGGCATTCAGTGCCAGCAGGTTGGTCTGCTCGGCGATGCCCTGAATGGTGGAGAGGATGGTGTTGATCTCCTGGGCGTTCTTCTCCAGTTCCTGAATGATGTTGGAGGCCTGCTCGACCTGGGTTGCCAGATCCGTGATGGAGCGCTGGTTGCGGGCGATGACCTGCTTGCCGTGCTCGCAGCTGCTGGAGGAGGAGCGCGCCGCCTCGGCGGTCTGTTCGGCATTGCTGGCCACTTCCACCGCGGTGGCGGACATTTCGTGCACGGCGGTGGCAATCTGGGAGATCTCGTTCTGCTGGCGCGCCAGCCCCTGACTCGATTTCTCGGCCATGTTGTGGGAGGACTTGGCCTGCTGGTTGAGCTGGGTGGAGGAGTTGGAGATATCCTGCACCATGGTGTGGATCCGATCGATGAAGGTGTTGACGTGCTTGGCTACAGTTCCCACCTCGTCGTCTCGCTCGATCTTGATGCGGCGGGTCAGATCGCCATTGCCACGGGAGAGATCGGCAATGGCCTCACCCAGGGTTTTCAGCGGTGCCAGGGAGCCGTGGATGGCCACGTAGGAGAAGCCGGCCACTATGATGATGGTGATCAAGCCTTGCAACAGGGCCGAGGTGACCATGCGTCTGACTGACTGATAGGCCACCGCATCATCCACCACTATGCCGTAGTACCAGTTGGTGTTGGGGATAAGGTTCAGGTCGAACACGCTCAGCTTGCCGCTGATATCCATCTCGGAGATGGTGCCGTCATTGGCAATCCGGTTGACGCCGGCAGCCGTCAGCTCGGGGGAGAGCTCGGTGGCCGGTTTCAGTGTCAGCGAGGTGTCAGGGTGGGCGATGATGGTGCCATTGCTGTCGATCAGCACGGCGTAGGTGCCCTCGGTGTTGACCGCCAGAATGTCGGAGACCAGACCGCTGATGGAGACGTCACCGGCGATCACCCCCTGGGTGTTGCCGCGCTGGAATGGCTCGGCGATGGTGATGATGAGCTGGCCCGTGGTGATGTCGGCATAGGGAGAGGTGATGGTCATCTTGCCCGCAGTCGTGGCGTCCTGATACCAGGGGCGCTTGCGGGGATCGTAACCGGCTGGCAGGTCGGTTGGTTTGCTCTGGATCATCCGGCCATCTGTGGTGCCCACATAAACCAGATCGAAGCCGCCTGCGTTCATGGATTGGGCGAGATGGCTGATGGGCTCGTCTTCCTTGGCAAAGGCTTCCTTGGTGGAGCTGACCATGTTCACCCTGGCGTCGAGCCAGCGGGAGATCCCCTTGACGTTGGCAGCAGAACTTTCGTCGATGAAGTTCCAGATCAGTCGTTGAGTCTCGCTGCGCAGTTGCGAGGTGTTGTACCAGACCTGCAGACCGGTGATCACCAGAATGATGACCCCGATGGCGAGGACGAGTTTGTTTTTGATCGACAAGTTCATAATTACATCCTTGTGAGCGTCAGTCTGAAGTAGGTGTATTGCGTTGTTATTGTTGTGAGCCAACTCTTATCGGCCGAGTTTGAACTTTTTGTATCCCGATCAGCTTTCTAAAGTTAGTGCTGATCGGGCGTCTTAGCCATCTACAGGGTCAGGGTGGCCGGATGGGAGGAAGCGATCCGGACGATTGGTGAAAATACCGTCGACGCCCCACTGCGCCAGCCGCTGCTGATCGGCGAGATGATCCACGGTATAGACCAGCACCTTGAGCCCCCGTTGATGGGCATCCTCAATCAGCATCTCGTCGACAAAATCCACATCGCAGTTGATGGACCATGCCCCCAGACGTTCGGCAAACAGTGCCAGGTTGAGGGGCAGGTTGGCAGTGAGGGCGCCGAGGCGGATCTCGGGCCGCAGGCCGGCAAACCTGGCCAGCTCGGGGTGATGAAAGGAGGAGACGACCCACTGGGCGGAGGTAAAACCAAGCTCGGCCTCTGCCTTTCTGGTCAATGCCGCGACGGGCTTGGCGGTATTGGCCCCCTTGAGCTCGATATGAAGCTCGCAGCGGCCTCTGATCAGGCTCATCACCTGCCACAGGGTCGGGATGGGCTCGCCGTCGCCTGCATCCAGACTCTGCAGATAGGCGCAGGATTGCTCGCTCAGTACTCCCTCGCCATTGGTACAGCGTTCCAGCCGGCGGTCATGGAAGACCCACAATTCGCCGTCGACGGCCTGCACGTCGATCTCGATGGCCTCTGCTCCCTGTGCCAACGCCAGGGCGATCGCCTTGAGGGTGTTCTCGGGCGCCAGGCCGCTGGCCCCCCGATGGGCAATGATCTGCATGCTTGCTCCTTTTGCGTGCCGGGCCGGGTCAGCCCCGGGTCAGGTGAATGTCGATCTGCTGGTGGGGCAGGGTAAGCCCCTGTTGCTGCAGTTTATCCAGCACCAGCGAATGGACCTCGTGGGTGATGGGCATCCGGTGATCCATGTTGTTGACGTAGATACGGATCTCGTAGATCAGCGCCGAGTCGGTGAACTCGACCAAGAACACCTCCGGGGTCGGGCTCTCCAGCACCAGGGTCGATGCCTGTATCGACTCTTCCAGAATGCGCTGCACCAGCTTGGGATCCCGGGTCAGGCCGATGCGGATGCGCAGCTTGACCCGGGTGATGGCATCCGACAGCGACCAGTTGATAAACTGCTCGGTGATGAATGCCTTGTTGGGAACGATGATCTCCTTCCTGTCCCAATCCACTATGGTGGTGGCCCGGGTCTTGATCTTGGTGACGGTACCGGTCAGATCCCGGATGGTGACGGTGTCGCCGAGGCGGATCGGTTTTTCGAACAATATGATGAGGCCGGAGACGAAGTTGGCGAAGATCTCCTGCAGGCCGAAACCCAGGCCCACCGAGAGGGCCGCCACCAGCCACTGGGTCTTGGACCAGTCGATGCCGAGCATGGAGAAGCCGGTGAGGGCGCCTATCAGGATCACCAGGTACTTGCTGACGGTGGTGAGTGCAAAGCCGGTCCCCGGTGAGAGGCTCAGGTGCTGGAGCAGGGTCAGCTCCATCAGACCGGGCAAGTTGCGGGCCGTCACCACCGTCAGGATAAAGATGAAGGCCGTCATCATCAGATCCTGCAGGGTGATGGCGGAGAGCTGCTCGATGCCGCCTATCTTGTTGCTCACCTGCCACACCTCGATGTTGCTCAGGAAGCTGAAGGCGGAGTTGAGATCCGACCATTGCACCAGCAGCAACATGGTGAAGCCCAGCATCAGCAGGGTGCGGACCAGCCCGAGGGACTGGGCGCTGATGGTGTCGAGATCCAGCTCCGTCTCTTCCACCACATCGGGGATCTCCGAACTGAGATCGCTGTTGGGATCGTCCCGCTGGGCGAGGATCTCGGCCCGTTTGCTCTTGGCCCGTTCGAAGGCGAGGCGGCGGCGCTGGATCAGCATCCAGCGTCTGGCCAGGTAGTAGACGAGCAGGGCGCCGAGCCCCATCAGCAGACTCAGCTCCAGCTGCCTGAGCAGGGTGCGGGAGGTGTAGAAGTAGCCGAACAGGGAGCCGATCACCGCCAGCAGGGGGGCCAGCATCAGGCTGTTCCAGATAAAATGGTGCAGCAGATGGGGCTTGCTCATGTCGCTCTGGCCCCAGGTCAGCGGCAGCCGCTCCCGGTTGAGGCGGGCGAAAAACAGCAGCAGCCAGAGGGCGCCGATGATGAAGGCCAACCTGCCGAGGGAGTCGTAGAAGGCGTGCTCCTGGTAGCTATTCGCCATCCCCTGCACGAAGAAGCTCGGGATCAGCACCAGCAGCAGGGTACGAAATTGCCCCCAGACTCGCTGTACCCGTTCTTTGGACCAGCGGAAGTGGTGGATCAGGATCCCTTTCTCCAGAGTGAGGTGGCGCGCCATCATCAGGGCCAGCAGCAGGAACCAGATCTCGCCAAGCCCCCGGCCCACCGCCACCGCGAAGGGATATTGCCAGACCCCCTCGAGCAGGCCGCGCACCATCAACACCATGGCCGGGAACGGCAGCGAGGCGATCAGGGTACGCAGCAGCAGGCGACTGGTGAGGCTGAACTTGTCCTGGGTGACTTTGCCGATGCGCGGTGCCACGTGTTCGCAGAAGCGGACCAGATGGCCGGCCAGCTTGAACCAGCTCCAGGCCAGCACCAGCAGGCCGAGGCCGGCCATCGTGAGGGTCAGGGGATTGTTCTCGGCGATGGCGCGGGGCAGTTGCAACCAGTTGTTCGGGTTGAAGGCCAGCGCCAGGGCGGCGGGGATGCCGAGGATGACCTGGGGGGTGAAGGGGCGTACGTCCGGTAGCCAGAACAGGTGGCTGGCGCTGAGCTCGCGGATCTCGTCGATCTTGCTGTTCTGGCGGCTGTAGAGCAGCTTGAGCCGGGTCTGTTCCTGGATCAGGGTATCGGAGGCATCGTTGAGACGGGTCAGCAGCTGGCGGCGGGCCTTGAGCAGGTTGTCGAGCACCGCCTGTTGCGAGCGATCCAGAGTCACCTCTTCGCCGGCCAGCAGTTGTTCGCGCAATTGGCGAGGATCGACGAGGTCATCCTGCTCGGTCTCGTACTGGTATTTGGCCCTGCGGGCGTTGACGATGGCCGACTCCAGCTTGTCCAGCGGGAAGTAGGCGGGCAGATCCGCCAGCTTGCTGCGCAGGTTCTCGCCGTAGGCGTTGCTGATCTGCAGCCACTCCAGTTGTTCGCGCACCGAGTTGACCAGCTCGTTGAGGGTAAACAGGTTCTTGTCGATGGTGCGCTGCTCGTCCTGAACCCGCTCTATCTCGTCTTCGAGACCGCTGAGTTGCAGGGAGAGGGCCTGGTTCTGCTTTTGTTGCTCCAGCAGCAGCGGCATGTCGGAGGTGAGCTGTTTGCGCAGCCGCTCGCTCTCCGCCAGCGCCTGTTCCGTTTTCTCACGGCGCAGCTGGTTTTGCTGGTTCAGCAGGCTGGTCTGCCACTCATCCTCATCGGCGATGGCCAGGTTGAGCTCCTGCAGCTTCAGCTTGCCAAGATCGTTGCGTTGCTGGGACGAGAGCTGCTCCAGCTCCAGCATCTGGATCCGGTCAGAGAGGCTTTGCTCCTTCATGCGGGTCACCAGCTGCTGGGCCTCCAGCAGCCGATCCGACTCGCTCCCCAGACTAAGGCGATCCAGCTGGCTGCGGGTCAGCTGCAGCTGCTTGCGCAGGTCGTCCACCCGCAGGTGATACTCCTGGCCCGTGCTCTCAAGCTGGTTGAGGCTGTCCATCACCCCCTGGCGCTCCTTGCGCAGGTTGAGCTGGCGGTTGTTGCTCAGGCCAATGGCCTGGCGCAGGGTCTCCTCCTTGAGGCGGGAGAGGGGAGGTCGGGCGGCGGGTTGATAGTTGTGCAGGCTCTCCTTGAGGCGGCTCGACTCCTGGGGATAGTCGATGAGGATCTGCTGGTAGGCCTTGCTCTGCTCCCGGTAGCGTTCGGCCTCGCGGGCAAACTGCAGTGCCTGCTGATAGCTCTCGCGCAGCTTCTGGTTTTCGGGGGTATCGCTTTTGGGTACGCTTTGCAGCAGGGCTTCGGCCTGGGTGACGGCGTCCTCGGCCCAAGCGGATGACAAGGGGACAAGACAGAACAAAAAGAGGGTGAGCAGGCGTTGCAACATGAGGCTCGTTTCTGGTCATGAAAGATGGCCCTAGCCTAAAGCAGTGAAGGGCGGTGGGTAAAGGTGGTTATCCTTAATGACTCATCACATAAATAACAGGAACTCATCCGGACGTTCCGCTATGATGCCGCCGCTTTCTCCTCTTTGAGCCGATTATGTCAGCCGTTGATCTGGGCACCGCCCCCCTCTCTCGCCTCTTCTGGCGTTACGTTACCCCGACCGTGGCCACCATGCTGGTCACCGGCATCTATGTCACCATAGATGGCATCTTCGTCGGCCATGTGCTCGGGCAGGATGGCCTGGCCGGTCTGATGCTGGCCTATCCCATCTGCGCCATTCTTTATGCGGTGGGAGCCCTGATCGGTATGGGGGCCTCCTCGCTGGTCTCCTTCCATCTGGGGCGGAGCGACCCGGCCAGAGCGCGCCGTATCGTGGGCAACGCGCTGGTGCTGGTGGTGCTTTCCTCGCTCCTGCTCAGTGTCATAGGGCTGCGCTATGGCGGTCCCATGCTGGCCTGGATGGGGGCCGAGGGGGAGATCTTTACCGCAGGCCTCGCCTATCTGCAGGCCTATGCCTGGCTGGGTGGCTTTGCGGTGCTCTCGATGGCGTTCAGCTCGCTGCTGCGAAATGACGGGCGGCCCGGCTTCGTCAGCCTCATCATGGTGCTTGGCGGCCTGATCAATGTGCTGCTCGACTATCTGTTGATGGTGGTGTTTCCGTTTGGCCTGGCCGGGGTGGCCACGGCCACCATGCTGGCCCAGGCGGTTACCGGTCTGTGCTGCCTGTGGCACTTCTTCACCCCCCGCAGCCAGCTGCGCATCGGTCTGGACAGCCTGCGCCCCGACCCGGCACTGATGGCCGACACTCTGAGGCTCGGTGTCTCCAGCTTTCTGATGTACCTCTATCTGTCTGTGGTGTTGGCGCTGCACAACAAGGCGCTGCTCTCGGTCGGCACCTCCCTCCATGTGGCTGCCTACGGGGTGATCAGCTACACCGAGGCCTTCTTCTATCTGGTGTTCGAGGGGATTGCCATGGGCATCCAGCCCATCGCCAGCTTCAACGCCGGGGCCGGCCACTGGCAGCGGGTGTTGCGCATACGCAATCTGGCGCTCGGGGTGACCCTGGGCATCGCCCTGTGTGGCATGGTGCCGCTCTACCTGTGGCCGGAGGCGGCTGTCTACCTGTTCGCCGGCGACAACGCGGCTCTGCTTCCGGTAGCGAGCCTCGGGATCTGGCTTTACTTCTGGGGCCTGCCGATGGAGGGGTTGCTGCTGGTGGGGGCCACCTATTTCCAGGCCATCAACCGGGCCCGTATTGCCTCCCTGCTGACCGGTGGCAAGCTGGTGCTGATCGGTCTCTTCTTGTGGGGATTCTCCTCCTTGTGGGGTGTGCCCGGGGTCTGGCTGGCGCTGCCCAGTTGCAGCACCTTGCTGGTGCTGCTGATGTGGCGTGCCATGCGCGGGGAGGCCAGTGCTCACGGGGTGGCGAGCTAGCCGTAGTGATCGGATGGTAGACAATAAAAAGGCAGCCATTGGCTGCCTTTGTCGTCGTTGGGCTTAAGGTTTGAAAGCCCCGATAAAGATGGCGGGATCGACCCGGGTGTCGTTGAGGCTGACGTTCCAGTGCATATGGGGGCCGGTGGCACGACCGGTGGCGCCCACCCGGCCGACGATGCCGCCGCGGGGCAGGCTCTGGCCCAGCTTCACGTCGACCTTGGACATATGGCAGAACATGCTGATGAGCCCCTGGCCGTGATCGACGAAGACGGTGTTGCCGTTGAAGAAATAGTTGCCGATGAGGATCACCTTGCCCGCCGCCGGTGACTTGATGGGGGTGCCGGCACCCACGGCAAAGTCGAGACCGGAGTGGGGATTGCGCTCCTCGCCGTTGAAGAAGCGGCGCAGGCCGAACGGGCTGGAGAGGGGGCCGTTGACCGGTTTGTCAAACAGCAGGTTGCTGGGTTGGTTGGGGCTGAAAGTCTGGTAGGCGCGGGTCTGCTCCGCCAGCTCGCGGTTGATGCGCACCATGTCCTCGGCCAGCGGATTGACCTGGCGACCGTTCTTGAGCTTGATGTGCTGCTCGCGGTAGTGCTTGGGAGTGACGGTGAAGTTGAGGGTTCGACCATCATTTACCTGCAGCTGGTGGGCTCCTGTCTTGCTCTTGAGGGAGATGCCGACGATGGCGATCCAGCGCTTGCCCTCTTCACGCACCACCAGCACCGGCTTGCCCTGATAGCGGGCTGTCGGCGCCTGCGCGTCACTGCCCAGCGGCACCACGGCGACACCGCCCGGCACCGGATGATTGAGCAGACGGCTGATAAAGCCTTCGGCCAGTGCCGACTGGCTGGCCAGCAACAACAACAGACAACAAACAACTCTCATGACGATACCACTCGCGATCAAAACAGGGGGAAACGGAACTGCTGCAAGGGGCTGATTGTGCCTCGTTCCCGCCGGGACGGCCAGCATGTGAGCCTTCCCGCACCGGTTTTGTGGCGCGGCTGCGTCAGGTTTGTGTGATGAGGGCAGGGCGTTGCCATTGAGTCGTATCCGCCCTGCCTCTAGAATCGGCATCCAGTACTGATGCCCACGATACACAGAGGAGATGACATGAACGGATTACCCACTTTGCGCACAAACCCGGCACGCCACCCGATCGGTCGTGGCTGGGTCTGGGTCCGCAGCGGGTTCGATATCTTCAACAAGGGGATGGGCGTCAGCGTGGCCATGGTGCTGGTCTGGTTTTCGGTCGGCATGGTGCTGGATCAGCTGCCGGCGGGCAGCCTCATCTCCCAGCTGCTTTATATGGTGTGGGGGGCGGGTTGGGCCGTGGTGGCCGCTCGGGGCTATCGGGGTGAGGCCCTCAATTTTGCCGATCTGTTTGCCGGATTTCGTCACAAGCTGACCCCGCTGATGCTGGGTGGCCTCCTGGTGCTGGGGCTGTTCAGCCTGATCGGACTGGTGTGTCTCGGACTGCTCTCCAGCTGGGGATTGCTTTCCGTGCTGAGCCAGGATCCAGAGACCATGGTGGTATCGCCCGGCCAGCTGCAACAGCTGTTGCTGGTGCTGCTGGTGGGCACGGCGCTGCTCATTCCGGCGCTGATGGCGGTGACCTTTGCCCCGGCCCTCATCTATTTCCACGATGTGGGCATTGTGCAGGCCGTGCGTCTGAGCTTTGCTGGCTGCTGGCGCAATATGTGGCCCTTCTTCTGGTGGGGGGCCCTGTGCGCCATCCTGCTGCTGTTTGGCGCCGCCTTGATGCTGGTCGGTCTGCTGGTGGTGATCCCGGCGCTCAACTACTCCATCTATGTGGCCTATCGGGATATCTTCCTCGATGAGAGCGAAGAGGCGCAGCCGCCCGTCACACCGTTCGGCTTCGAAGCCTGATGCAAGATAAAGAAGGGGCCTCAAGGCCCCTTTTTCATTGTGGTGGTTACTCCTGCCAGAGAGGATCGTCCGCCATGCGCGCCACCAGAAAGTCGAGGAAGCTGCGCAGCAGCGGCGACATCTGCTTGCGGGTTGCATAGACCCCGTAGACGCCGAGCCGCTTGGGTTGCCACTGGGGCAGCAGGGCAATCAGCTCGCCACGTTCCAGATAGGGCTGCGCCGAGTAGCGGGGCTGCAGGCTGATCCCGGCGCCTTTCAGGGTCGCTTCCAGCAGCAGGTTGGAGATATTGGCGCTGAGGTTGCCGCTGACCGGCACCGACTCCGGGCCATCCGGCCCGCTGAACTCCCACAGGCTCTTGCCGAAATAGGTGTAGGTCAGGCAGTTGTGCAACGCCAGATCCTGGGCCTTGTGCGGGGTCGGGTGGCGAGCCAGGTAGTCAGGGCTGGCGCACACCACAGAGTGGCAGGTGCCGAGACGGCGGGCCACCAGATTGGGATCCAGATCGTTGGTGATGCGTACCGCGAGATCGATCCGCTCCTCCACCAGGTTGACGGTTCTGTCGAGCAGCAGGATATCGATGGCAGTGCCCGGATAGCGGGCCAGGTAGTCATTGGCTGCCCCTACCAGCAGCGCCTCGGAGAGGGAGTAGCTGCTGGTGATCCGCAGCTGTCCCTTGGGGGCGTCATCCCCCCGTATGGCGACCTGCTCCATCTCCTCGCCCAATGCCAGCATGAGGCGGGCGCGGCCCAAGGTCTCTTCCCCCGGGCCGGTCAGGCTCAGACGCCGGGTGGTGCGGTGCAGCAGGCGTGCCCCCATCCAGTGTTCCAGTTCTGCCAGATAGCGGGAGACCATAGCCCGCGACATCTCCAGCTTTTCGCCAGCCCCGCTCAGGCTGCCCTGCTCCACGACGGTGACGAAGACCCGCAATGCGGTCAATCGATCCATGTATGCCCCTCAATATGCTCGATATACGCAACAGTGATGCGCGTTACATGCTGTATTTGCAACTTAATCGTTCCAATAGACTGTGTCCATCCAATGACCCGAATGATGAATGAGGAAAACATGATGAACAGCACCCTGATCCGCAACCTGACCCTGGCCACCACCCTGTTGAGCGGCGCTGCCCTGGCCGGCCCTTTGAGCGTGACCGTTTACAACCCGGGCGAGCAGGGGATCTTCCCCGCCTCCTCCTCCCTGGTGGCGGGTGACAAGGAGGCGATCCTGATCGATGCCCAGTTTGACGTAGAGAATGGCCAGGCATTGGTGGATCTGATCAAACAGAGCGGCAAGAAGCTGACCACCGTCTACATCAGCGGCGGCGACCCGGATTTCTACTTCGGCCTGGAGCCCATCAAGGCTGCCTTCCCCGACGTCAAGGTGCTCGCCGATCAGCATGTGGTGGATCACATCAACAAGACCAAGGATGACAAGCTGGCCTACTGGGGCCCGATCCTGGGTAAGGGGGCCCCGAAAAGCCTGACTGTGCCCGAGGTGATGACCGCTAACCATCTAACCCTCGAAGGGCAGCAGATCGAGGTGCGGGAGATGAATACCTCGAATGCCTACCTGTGGGTGCCCTCCATCAAGACGGCGCTGGGCGGCGTGGCGGTATACGGTGGAGTTCACGTCTGGATGGCGGATAGTCAAACCAAGGCGGCTCGCACCAGCTGGATCGAGGCCCTGAACGGCTTGCTGGCGCTCAAGCCCGAGCGCGTGGTGCCGGGCCACTTCCTCGGTGCCGAGCCCAAGGGTAGCGATGCAGTGACCTTTACCCGCGATTATGTGCAGCGTTTCGAGCAGGAGCTGGCGCAGGTCAAGCACTCAGGCGAGCTGGTCGAGCGTCTGCAGAAAGCCTACCCCGCCCTGCCGGTCGATGACGGCCTGGCCATCGGCGCCAAGGTCAATACCGGCGAGATGAAGTGGTAATACACCGAGCCGTTTCCCTGTGTTTTTTACCGGGCCCTGGGGCCCGGTTTTTTGATCCGGACGATATTCAAGGAAAATTACGCCATGAATGAACACACTCTCACTCTGCATTATGTCTATGACCCCCTCTGTGGCTGGTGCTATGGGGCCGCCCCCCTGCTGGCGGCCGCCGCAGGCATCCCGGGGATTGCCATCGAGCTGCATGCCGGCGGCCTCTGGCTGGGGGCGCGCCGCCAACAGATGGGGGTGGCGCTGCGTGACTATGTTCGCCCCCACGATGAGCGGATTGCGGCCTTGACCGGTCAGTCCTTTGGCGATCGCTACTTCAACGAACTGCTGCTCCGGGAGGGGGGAATGCTGGACTCAGAGCCTCCCATTCGCGCCATTCTGGCGGTGACAGCCTTGGGGGGAGATGGACTTGCCATGTTGCACCGGCTCCAGCAATCCCACTATCGGGACGGCATCTGGATTGGTGCCCTCGACGCACTGGCCGCCTTGGCGGCGGAGCAGGGCATATCGCAAGAGGCGTTTATCAATGTCTATCAGGAGGCGGATCTGGCCGCTCATCTGGCAGATAGCCAGGGCTGGATGGACCGGCTGGGTGGCCAAGGGTACCCCACTCTCGGAGTGGAGCAGAATGGCCGGATCCTCGGCATTCGAGTCGCCGATTTTTACGGGGATCCGGAGAGTCTGCGCCGCCAGTTGATGGCCCTGATGCGCTGATCCCGCAGGCTCGATTCAGAGACGCGGAAGAGAGTTTTTTTCATGTGAAATAACATGATGGCAGAAGCGCTATGAGGGACTTCTGTTTTCTGCATGCGGGCTATGCTCTATATGACCATTTCCGGGAGATATTTCGGGAGTGAAGACTCATATCAAGGAAGCCCTCATATGTTCAAAAACATGTCTATTGGCCAGAAGTTGAGTGCCGGATTCGCCATTCTGGCGTTGCTTGTCCTTGGGTTGGCCTGGTTTTCCAGCAGTCAGCTGGCGCGGCTTTATGATGATACCGAAACCATCACCAGCAACCTGTTGCCATCGACTCGTCTGGCCGCCCAGATGCATGTTTCCATTCTGGATGCCCGTCGCTCTGAGCTGGCCCAGGTGATCGCCAGTCTCAACAAGGATGATGAGGAAGTGAACGAGCGGGCCCGTACCTTTGATCAGGCGAAACAGGAGTTCGAGAAGGCTATTCAGGCATATGGCGCCCTCACGTTCAGTACCAGCGAAGAAAAACAGGTCTATGAGCAGGCGAAGGCGGCCGGAGCCAAGTATTTTGCGGTGCATGACGAGTTAATGAAGGCTTTTGCTGCCGATGATCTGCAGAAGGTCAAGAGTTTGCGTCGTAACGAGACCCGGGTCGCATTGGAGGAAGTCGGAGCCAAGGCATTTCAGTTACGGGAGATCAATACCGAAATAGCCAACAAGATGACCCAGAATGTGGCTGCACTCTACAGCAGTGCCAAGACCATGAGCATTATCGTCAGCCTGGTGACCCTCGGGTTTGTGGTGGCGATAGCCTGGTTGTTGACGGGACAGGTCCGAAATCCAGTGATGGCACTGCTTGAGCAAACCCGCAAGGTGTCGGCGGGGGATCTCACCTCGCACCTCGACATGCATAAATTCAACAACGATGAACTGGGCACTCTGGCCAAAGGGTTTGGCGAGATGCAGGGCAATTTGCGAACCCTGGTCAGCGAAGTGTCGGGCTCTGTTGTGCAGCTGAGCTCCGCCGCCGAGGAGATAAGTTCGGTAGCCAGCCAGTCCGCCAACAACATGAATGCCCAGCAGCATGAACTGAACCAGCTGGCGACGGCGATGAACGAGATGCAAGCGACGGTACAGGAGGTTTCTCGCAATACCAGCGATGCGGCGAGTGCCGCTACCTCGGCCAGTGAAACGGCCGAGCTTGGCGCAAGAACGGTGAATGATTCCATCCAGCGCATCGAGCGGGTGGCCGGCGCCATCGAAAGCACAGCCGTGGTGATCCGCCAATTGGGGGATGACAGCCGCAATATCGGCATGGTGCTTGAGGTGATCCGCGGCATTGCCGAACAGACCAACCTGCTGGCACTGAACGCGGCCATCGAAGCCGCCCGAGCCGGTGAACAGGGGCGCGGGTTTGCGGTAGTGGCCGATGAAGTGCGTACCCTGGCCAAGCGTACCCAGGATTCCACCTCCCAGATCAACACCATCATCGCCGAGCTGCAGCAGCGCGCCGAACAGGCGGGCACGACCATGATGCAGAGCCAGGAGTTGATGAATGCGACGGTCGCGACGGCCCGTGAGGCTGGTGAGTCCATCTCCCAGATCAGTGGCTCGGTCAGCAGTATCTCCCACATGAACATCCAGATCGCCACGGCAACCGAGGAGCAGGGGGCGGTGAGCGAGGAGCTCAATCGTAACGTGGTCAATATCAGTCACGCTTCGGAGGAGGTTGCGGCCGGCGCCACCCAGATGGCGCAGGCGTGCAACGAGCTCAACCATCTGGCCACCCAGTTGCAGGATATGGTTCGCCGCTTCCGTGTTTGAGGACACTTGAAGGCAAGCCCGGTTACCGCAAGGTGGCCGGGCTTTTGTTATCTGGAGATCGGGAACTTTCCCTTAATGACCTGGGGGCCATGCTTGTTCCAGAGGCCAATCTTGTGCATGCTGATGGCTCTTTTGCCAGTCAGGACTCTTGTTGTATGAATCTTCGCGATCTCGAATATCTGGTGGCACTGGATGAGGAGAAACACTTTCGCAAGGCGGCGGAGCGCTGCTTTGTCAGCCAGCCGACCCTCAGCGGCCAGCTGCGCAAGCTGGAGGATGAGCTGGGGGTGATCCTCATCGAACGCACTTCACGCAAGGTGCTGTTCACTCCGGCCGGTGATGCCATGGCGCATCAGGCCAGGCGGGTACTCAAGGAGGTGCGTGAACTCAAGAGCATAGGTCAGCACTTCTCCGATCCCATGTCGGGAGAGATCCATATCGGTTTCATCCCGACCGTCGGCCCCTATCTGTTGCCCCGCATCATCCAGACCCTGCGTGAAAGCTTTCCTCAGCTCGAGTTTTATCTCTATGAAGAGCAGACTCACGTACTGCTGAAACGGCTGGAAGAGGGAGAGCTGGATTGCGTCATCCTGGCCGAAATGGAGGGGATGGAGGGATTTGGTGCCATCCAGCTCTATCATGAGCCGATGTGGCTGGCCGTCCCCAGCCACCACCCGGAGGCACAGGCCAGACAGGTACCGCTCGGCAATCTCAAGGGCAAGAAATTGCTGATGCTGGAAGATGGCCACTGCCTGCGGGATCAGGCGATGGGTTTCTGTTTTGCCGGTGGGATTGGCGAAGATCAGCGCTTCAAGGGTACCAGTCTCGAGACCTTGCGCAACATGGTGGCGGCGGGCAGTGGCATGACCCTGATCCCGCAACTGGCGGTACCGCCCAATCATGATGAGGGTGGGGTAAGTTACCGCCCGGTGATAGAGCCTGTGCCCGGGCGAACCATCGCCATGCTCTATCGTCATTACTCGGTACGCCGGCCTTGTTTCAACGAGCTGGCCGCCCGCATCATCAAATTGATGGCTGGGCAGTTGACCAAATAAAAAAACCGGCAGCCAAGGCTGCCGGTTCTGTTTTTGCTATGCGGGGATCAGAAGATATCGTCGGTCGAGACGGGGCCTTCGCTGTTTGTGTTGTCACCACCATAGACCTGGTTGCCGTCCGAGCTGGGAGAGGCATAACGGGTCGGTTCTGTCCCCTCCTTGAAGTACTCATTCGTACCGCCACCAGCGGCCAGCAGGCCGGTTTCGCTGTCGATCCTGACCGTCATAATCCCCTCTGGCACAGGCATCTTGTGCTCGGGTACTCCCTTGAGGGCGACTTTCATGAAGTCGATCCACATGGGTTGGGCAGTACCGCCCCCGAACTCACCACGGCCAAGGCTGCGCTGATGGTTGTCAAAACCGATCCAGGAGGTGGCCACCAGCTCAGGGGTATAG
Source organism: Aeromonas enteropelogenes (assembly GCF_000819845.1). GTDB lineage: Bacteria > Pseudomonadota > Gammaproteobacteria > Enterobacterales > Aeromonadaceae > Aeromonas > Aeromonas enteropelogenes. Next base: position 66,252 of record NZ_CDCG01000013.1, on the reverse strand, counting down.
CCGGAAAACCAGGCATCCCTGGATTCGTTGGTGGTCCCCGTCTTGCCGGAAATATCGTGACGCTTGAGGTCACGGGCAGCACGCCAGCCGGTACCACGCCAGCCATTGCCACCCCAGATGGCGCTCGTCAGGGTGTCGGTGATGAGGAACGCGCTCTCGGCACTGATGGTGTGGGGCGCCAGCATGGGGGCAAGGGGCGCCGGATGAGCGTCAGAGCCGGGCTGTTGTGTTGGCTGCGACTCGGGCAGCAGGGCGGCCTGTTGTTCGCAATCGGCACAGGCAATCACGGGGTTGGCCTGATAGAGGATGTGTTCCTGGCTGTCGGTCACCTTGTCGATAAAGTAGGGGGTGACTAGGAAGCCGCCGTTTGCCAGCACAGAGTAACCGCGCACCACCTCGAGCGGAGTAAATTCGGCAGCACCCAGTGCCAGCGACTCATGCGGGGAGATGAAGTCACGCGGGAAGCCGAATCGGGTCAGCCCGTCGATGTAGGTATCCAGGCCAATGGCACGCATCAGGCGTACCGACATGACGTTCTTGGACTTGGCCAGCCCTATGCGAAGGGGGGTGGGGCCTTCATAGATGGCGGGCGAGTTTTTCGGTTGCCACATGGGGCCCTTGGACGGATCCCACTGGTTGATCGGGGCATCGTTGATCAGGGAGGCCAGGGTATAGCCGTGCTCCAGCGCTGTGGCGTACAGGAACGGCTTGATGTTGGAACCGATCTGGCGGCGTGCCTGATCGACCCGGTTGAACTTGGACAGCTCGAAGCTGAAGCCACCGACCACGGCCTCAAGGGCGCCATTTTTCGGGTTCATGGCGACCAGTGCCCCGTTGACGTCCGGGATCTGCGCCAGCAGCAGCTCTTCGCCCTGCTCGCGCACCCAGATCTGGGCACCCACTTTCAGGACATCACGAGCCGATTTCGGTAGATAGCTCTGGCGATCGTCGGTGATAAAGGAGCGAGCCCACTTGATGCCATTCCAGCCAAGCTCTGCCTCCTTGCCATTTTTCAATACCAGGGTGGCATTGCGATCCCCGAGCTTGGTCACCACAGCGGCCATCAGCGGCTCGTAGGTGGGCTGCTTGGCAAGGTGTGCCACTATCTGCTCATAATCCCAGGCCGGTTCACCCGCTTTCCACAGCTGTGCAGCCGGGCCGCGATAGCCGTGGCGCATGTCGTAGTCAAAGACGCCGTCGATCAATGCCTGTTTGGCTGCCCGCTGACGCTCCGCGCTGACCGTGGTGTAGACATGCAGACCCATGGTGTAGGCATCTTCGCCAAACTGCTCCACCATCTTCTGGCGAACCATCTCACCGAGATAGGGAGCGTTCAGGGTCACCTCGGCGCCGTGATAACGAGCCTTGATCGGCATCTGGGATGCTTCATCAAACTGGGCACGAGTGATCTTGCCAGTCTCCAGCATCCGGCCCAGCACCACGTTGCGGCGAGCAAAGGCACGCTCGGGAGAGCGGATGGGGTTCAGCATGGAGGGCGCCTTGGGCAGACCGGCAATGATGGCGATCTCGTCCAGCCCCAGCTCCTTGACCTCTTTGCCAAAGTAGACCTGAGCCGCAGCCCCGACTCCGAAGGAGCGGTAACCGAGGGGGATCTTGTTGAGGTAGAGCTCGAGGATCTCGTCCTTGGTGAGGTTCTGTTCGATCCGCCAGGCCAGGAATACTTCCTTGATCTTGCGAACGAGCGTCTTCTCGTTGCTGAGGAAGAAGTTGCGGGCTACCTGCTGGGTAATGGTACTGGCACCTTGGCGAGCCTGGCCCGAAATGGCCCAGACAGAAGCAGCACGGATGATGCCAATCGGGTCAATCCCCGGGTGCTCATAGAAACGGGCATCTTCGGTTGCCAGCACGGCATCGATCATCTGCTGGGGGATTTCGTCAAGGCGCAATGGAATACGACGAATTTCGCCATATTGGGAGATCAATTCACCATCGCGGCTGTAGACCCGCATCGGGGTCGCCAGCTTGACGTCACGCAGGGCGGTGACATCGGGCAATTGGGGTTTGATATAGAAATAGATACCGATGAGGCTGGCAACACCCAGCACTGCACCCAGCATCATGACAATAAACAGGCGAACGAGCCATTTCAGCATGGAAGAACTACCAATCGTCTTAAAATTAGCCAACGGGCGCAGAGTATAGCCCTTTTGCCATCTGGAATTCGAGGTTTTCCTGTGGCCAGCGACCCACCTAAGAAGGGAGGCGAGAGGTTAGCATTACGGGGAACAATAACCAAGAATGGGATCCCCTCGGTCAGAAAGCGAGGTGGGTCACTTTTCGGTATAAACTTTATGACATTGATACTTAGAGCATTTAGGATTAATCAACCCGTCCTCTTGTGACGAGTGTCCTACACTCAATTCGGGAACAAAACCCCATAACGCATGGATGTGTATATGTTTGGGCTATTTAGCAAAGGCTCCCTCCTCCCCTTGGTGGGCGTTGATTTTGGCAATCAGACCATCAAGGCCGTCACCATCAGCGGACGTCCCGGCAAACTGCACATAGATGCGGTGGCCGATATCGTTACCCCGAAAGGGACGCTGGTCGATTACCAGCTGCAGGATATCGAGCGGGTCAGCCAATCCCTCAAAAACCTCAAACGCCAGCTCTCGGGCCACAGCGACTATGCCGCCACGGCGGTGACGGGCTCCAACGTCATCACCAAGGTGATCCAGATTGATGCCAGCCTGAGTGATAAAGAGCTGGAAAATCAGGTTCAGCTGGAGGCCGAACAGATCATCCCCTTTCCCCTTGATGAAGTGAGCCTCGATTTCGAGGTGCTGGGCACTACCAGCAACAATGAAGATCGCCAGGATGTGCTGCTCAGTGCAGCCCGCACCGAGAGCGTCAATGGCCGGGTCAGCGCCCTTGCCGAGGCCGGTATTGTCGTCAAAGTCGTCGATGTGGGAGCCCATGCGTTGGGGCGTGCCGTGTTGGCCTGCTTGCCTGAGTTGAAGGAGAGCGATCGGCCGGTCGGGGTGATCGATATCGGTGCCAGCGCCATGACCTTCGCCGCTTTGGTCAAGGGGGAGGTGATCTACTCCCGTCTGCAGAACTTCGGTGGGGATCAATACAGTCAGGCGCTCTCCTCTTTTTATGGGATGGCGCTGGATGAGGCGGAGCAGGCCAAGATCAAGGGAACCCTGCCGGTCGACCACGAACTCGATGTACTGATGCCTCATATCAATGCGCTGCTGCAACAGGTTCGTCGCAATATCCAGCTGTTTTGCAGCTCTTCCGGTTATCGCGAGATTTCGAAGCTGGTGCTGACCGGAGGGGGCAGCTTGCTGCCAGGCCTGTCACTACAGGTGCAGGAAGAGGCCAATTGCGAGGTGTTGCACCCGGATCTGTTTGCCCTGTTTGGCAAACCCAAAGGGGAAGCCGAAGCGACCCACGGCGCTAAATATATGACGGCATTCGGGTTGGCTCTGAGGAGTTTCACGCCATGTCAAATATAAACCTGCTGCCATGGCGTGAAGCCAGGGCCCAGCGGCAGAAGAAAGAATTTGGCGCCCTGCTGGGGGCATTTGTACTGATCACCGTTGCATTGGGATTTTGTGCCGACTGGTTGGTCAATCGTCAGGTCAGTGCCCAGCAACAGCGCAATCAGCGACTGGTGCAGGAGATGGCTATCCTGGATGCCCAGTTGGGCGAGATCCGCCTGCTCAAGGAGCGCCGCAAGGAGTTGATCGACCGGATGCAGTTGATCGAGCAGTTGCAGATGCGCCGCAACCTGCCCGTCCGCCTTTTTAATCAGTTGCCCTCCCTGGTGCCCAACGGGGTCTACCTCAACACGCTCTCCATGCAAAACAACATCATCGATGTGAATGGTAAGACAGAGGCCTATGGCCGGGTTGCCAGCATGATGCGCCGGATCGATGGCTCGGGCTGGCTGAGCCAGTCGAAGATCAGCACTATTTTTGCGGCGGATGTCGCTCCCGTATCCCTGAGTCAATTCTCCATGATGTTTCTGGTGGCCAAGGCCTCCGCGACTGACGATGCGGCCAAGGAGGGCAAATGAATCTTCAGCAATTGAACGAGCTGGATATCAATGACATCGCCAGCTGGCCCAAATGGGCCAAAGGGATCTTTATCTTCTTTTGCTGTGCGTTGACGGGAGGCGCCCTCTATTACTATGTGATCGCCAATTCGCTGACCCTGCTGACTCAGGAGACCGACAAGGAGACCGAGCTGAAAGCCCAGTTTGAAAGCAAGGCGATGCTGGCGGCAAATCTGGGGGCCTACAAGGAACAAATGGTGACGCTCGAGCAGATGGTCGATACCCAGCTCAAGCAACTGCCCAATACCCATGAAGTGGCGGGCTTGCTGGACGATATCAGCTTTATCGCCACCGACAACGGTTTGAAACTCAACCGCATCAACTGGGAACCCGAGGTCAAGCATGAGTTCTCGACCGAACTTCCCATGCGTATCGAGGTGGTGGGCAGTTACCATGAGATCGGCAAGTTCACCGCGGACATGGCGGCCTTGCCCCGTATCGTCATTCTCGACTCCTTTACCCTGGGGCAAAACAAGGATGCAGGGGATCTGATCTCGATGTCTATGCTGGCCAAGACCTACAAGTACAACGGCAAGACAGGGGAGGCGAAGTAATGAGACGCATCTGCTGGTTGTTGCCTGCCTTGCTGCTGGCTGCCTGTGGTGGCCAGGAGGACATGGACGCTTATGTGGCTCAGACCAAGGCACGCCCTCCCGTCCCTATCGAGCCTCTGCCAGAACTCAAACCCTTTTCTCCCATGGCATACCAGCAGCGGGAGCTGCGCAGCCCCTTCATGGCCCCGCAGCCGGAGGCGGCTGGCGGGGGGGACAACAGTGCCAAACTGCAACCGGATTGTGCGCTGGTGGTGAAGAATCGTGAAAAGGAGATGCTGGAAAATTACTCCCTTGCCAGTTTGTCGATGCAGGGTTCTTTGGGCAAAACAGGGCAATTGTGGGCTCTGATCCGTACGCCGGATGGTCAATCGGTACGGGTAGGCCTCAACCAATATATGGGTCTGGATCAGGGGCGCATTATCAAGATCTCCGATACAGCGGTGGATTTGCTGGAAACCATTCCGGATGGGAAGGGGTGCTGGGTAACAAGAGAAACCCAGTTGGCCATGGCCAATATGCAAGAAAAACAATAATCAGGGACGAACAGCAATGAAAACAACAAGAGAGTGTGTAACCAAAGTGGCTCTGCTGTTTTGTGCCAGTGCCTTCTTCGGCCAGGCCTGGGCGGTGGCAACCCTGCAGGAAGTGAAGGTGAATCCCTTGCTTGCAGACCAGTTGCAACTGGAACTCAGTTTTAGCGAGCCTGTCAGCGGCTTTACCGATCGCCTCTCCTACCAACCCAACCAGCTGTTGCTGCATGTGCCCGGTGCGGTGGGTGCATTGAAAGTGAACCCCTTGCCGATCCAGCGCCAGGGGGTCGACAGCATCAAGGTGGAAGGCAAGGGCGCCGGGCTCGACATCAAGATTGCTCTCGATCAGCTGGCGCCCTATCAGGTCAGGCAGCAAGGCAGCAAGTTGCTGGTGTCGCTGGGGGAAGGGGCATCTTCCTCCTCTCTTGGCAGCAATGACAGTGCATTGTTGGCACCCGCAGCCACCGCTTCGACACCCGCCTCCTCCCCGTCGGCACTCATCAATACCCAGGTGGTCGCCAAGTCGATGCCGGCGACAGCGCCGGTGGCTGCCCCGACAGCCTCCAAACCCGTGCTCAACAGTTATCAGAGCAACGGCGGCGGAGCCTATTTCAACTCGGTGACCGGTGTGGATTTTCGCCGCGGCAAGGATGGCCAGGGTGAGTTTCTGGTGACGCTGGACAACAGCTCGGCGGCTGTGGATGTGAGCAGCCGGGGCCAGACGGTGCTGGCCAAATTCCACGGCACCCGGGTGCCGGATGGCTTGCTCAACCTCATCAATGTGCAGGATTTCGCGACGCCAGTCTCCCAGGTGGAGGTGTCGCGTCAGGGCAACGATACCCTGTTTGAACTGTCGGTGAATGGCCAGTTTGACTATCGCTATGATCAGGCAGACAAGCTCTTCATCATCGAGGTGAAAAAGCGTGCAGCTACCGCTACCAAGCAGTATCAGGGCAAGCCCATCTCCTTGAACTTCCAGGATATCCCCGTTCGTACCGTGTTGCAGTTGATCGCCGATTTCAACAATCTCAACCTGGTGACGACCGATTCGGTCGGGGGCAACATTACTCTGCGGCTGGATGGCGTGCCCTGGGAGCAGGCCCTCGACATCATTCTGAAAGTGCGGGGGCTGGACAAGCGGCTGGATAACAACATCCTGCTGGTGGCTCCTGCCGACGAGATAGCGACCCGGGAGAAACAGCAGCTTGAGAGCCGCAATCAGGTGGCGGATCTTGCCCCGCTCTACACCGAATATCTGCAGATCAACTACGCCAAGGCATCCGAAGTGGCTGCCCTGCTGTCATCCGACAGTACCAAGCTGCTCTCTCCCCGTGGCGCCGTGAGCGTGGATGAGCGTACCAACGTGCTGGTGGTCAAGGATACGGCGGATGTGATCAGCAGCATCAAGCGGATGCTCGACATTCTCGACATTCCGGTCAAGCAGGTGGTGATCGAAGCCCGCATGGTGACCATAGATGATGGCTTTGACGAGGCCCTCGGGGTGCGCTGGGGGGTAACCAAGAACGACGGGCACGGCAACAGCACCTCTGGCAGCATCGAAGGCAATGATAGCTCCGGCAATGATAACGGTGTATCGGCCATTACCAGACCCGGCGCCGATGACAGGTTGAACGTCAATCTGCCGGTGACCAATGCGGCCGGTACGTTGGCTTTCCAGGTGGCCCGTCTGGCCAATGGCACCCTGCTGGATCTCGAACTCTCTGCCCTTGAAAAGGAGAGCAAGGCCGAGATCATCGCGAGTCCCCGGGTCACCACGGCCAACCAGAAACCGGCGCTGATCGAACAGGGTACCGAGATCCCCTATGTGGAATCCTCCTCCAGCGGGGCGACCTCTGTCACCTTCAAGAAGGCGGTGCTGAGTCTGAAAGTGACTCCGCAGATCACTCCGGACAACCGTGTCATTCTCGATCTGACCGTGACCCAGGATACCAAGGGTGAAACCGTACCGACCGGTACCGGCGATGCCGTCTCCATCAACGCTCAGTCCATCACCACCCAGGTGCTGGTCAATAATGGCGAGACGCTGGTGCTCGGCGGCATCTATCAGCAGACCATCAAGAGCGATGTGACCAAGGTGCCGCTGCTGGGGGATATCCCGGGGTTGGGGGCGCTGTTTCGCAAGACCACCAGCGAAAACAAAAAGCGCGAGCTGCTGATTTTCGTGACGCCCAAGATAGTGACTGACGCTTTCTGAAGGCTTTACATGTGAAGGTAAAACACATATAACCTTACGCCCCAATGAGGCTGGGGCGTAAGGGCTGCGGTTGCCAGTCCTGATTTCTATTGAGATAATCCCCCTCCTGATCCATCGCAAGATAAGGTTCATAGGTACCCCGATCCAGTATTTATCGGGGTCGTACAGTTTGTAATTACTAACGAAAAGACATGGCTGAGAAACGCAATATTTTCCTGATAGGTCCCATGGGTGCGGGCAAGAGCACCATAGGTAGACATCTGGCAGAACAACTGCATATGGAGTTTTTCGACTCAGATCATGAGATTGAGCGCCGCAGTGGTGCTGATATCAGCTGGGTGTTCGATGTTGAAGGCGAAGAGGGTTTCCGTATTCGCGAAGAGAAGGTGATCGGCGAGCTGTCGGAGCAGCAGGGTATCGTGCTGGCGACCGGTGGCGGTGCCATCAAGAGCCGCGAAACCCGCAACAAGTTGTCTGCCCGCGGGATCGTGGTCTATCTCGAAACCACTATCGAAAAGCAGCTGGCGCGCACCCAGCGTGACAAGCGTCGCCCACTGCTGCAGACCGAAGAGCCGGCACGTGAAGTGCTCGAGCGTCTGGCAAAAGAGCGCAATGCCCTGTATGAAGAGGTGGCCGATTTTGTGGTGCACACCGACGACCAGAGCGCCAAAATCGTTGCCAATCAAATTGTAAAACTGATCGGTATGTAATCTAGAGGACGTCCATGGAACGGTTGAAGGTCGAACTGGGTGAACGCAGCTATCCCATCGAGATAGCCGCAGGCTTGTTGCAGCGCCCCGAGGTGCTGGCATCGGCCATCAAGGGCAAGCGGGTGATGATAGTGACCAATACGGTCGTCGCCCCTCTCTATCTTGAACGGGTCAGCGCCCTGCTGTCGGATTTTCAGGTAGAACACCTGATCCTGCCAGATGGCGAGGCCTACAAGAACCTGGCGACCTTTGAGCAGATCATGTCTGCTCTGCTTGAAACCAACCATGGGCGTGATACCACGCTGATCGCCCTGGGGGGCGGTGTGATAGGGGATGTGGTGGGCTTTGCGGCAGCAAGCTATCAACGTGGCATTCCTTTTATCCAGATCCCGACTACACTGCTCTCCCAGGTTGACTCCTCCGTCGGCGGCAAGACCGCCGTCAATCATCCCCTCGGCAAGAACATGATCGGGGCTTTCTATCAGCCCAGACAGGTCATCATCGACACCGAGTGCCTGAGCACCCTGCCTGCGCGTGAATTTGCCGCCGGAATGGCCGAGGTGATCAAATACGGCATCATTTGGGATGCCGAGTTCTTCAGTTGGCTGGAGCAGAACATGACCCGTCTGCAACGGCTGGACCCTGCCGCCCTCTCCTATGCCATTAAACGCTGCTGCGAAATCAAGGCCGATGTGGTCGGGCAGGACGAGACCGAGCAGGGTGTACGTGCACTGCTCAATCTGGGTCATACCTTTGGTCATGCCATAGAAGCCGAACAGGGTTATGGCAACTGGCTCCATGGCGAGGCCGTTGCGGCCGGCACCATGCTGGCGGCCGACACTGCGCTGGCCAGGGGTGAGATGACCGAATCACAGGTGGCACGCGTTCGCGCCTTGCTGCTGGCGGCCAATCTTCCCATCAAGGCCCCGGCCGAGATGGATTTTGCCGCCTTCATTCGCCATATGCGCCGTGACAAGAAGGTCCTCGAAGGCAAGTTGCGCCTGGTATTGCCGGTGGGTATCGGCCATGCACAGGTGGTGGCCGATGTCTCCGATGCCGAACTGTTGGCGGTGATCGAGTCTGGACGTGACTAATAATAAGCTGCTTAAGCTTCCTTCCCAGCGGCAGCTGGTTGACCGGCTGCTGCATCTGATTGAATTCAATCACCCTTTCATTTTTCTCTCCGGCAAACCGGGCAGTGGTCGCGGCACTCTGTGCGAGACCCTGATCAGCCAGTTGCCGGAAAAGGTACGTGTCGTCAGCCTGATTGGCACGCCGGCCATGAAGATGGCGGATGTGCGTCAGCTGCTGCTGCCCCAGGTGGTGGCTCGTCCCCTGTTCAATCCTCAGGATGCGCTGGCAGACAGCTTCTTTCGCATGCTGGAGGGGGCCAAGCCGGCGACACTGCTGCTGATCATCGAACGGGCCGATGAGCTGCCCGCCGACGTGCTGGGAGAGCTGTGGGCCATCAGTCGTCACAACGACACCCTGGCGGCGCCGCACCAGCTGGCCATCCTGGTCTCGGGCAGTGACACCTGGTGTCGTAGTCAGCGGCCACTGCTCAAGGGACGCGCCATGCCGCCCCTCGAGCTGGAGGTCCAGCCTCTGAGTCCGCCGGAGCAACGCATCTTCTTGTACGAGAAGGCCAAGGAGCTCAAGATCCCGACAGCCCTCTTGCCCAAAGTGAAAGTGGAAGAGATCCTGACAACGGCAAGTGGACACCCGTCCACCATCATGCAGTTACTGGAGGATATCATGACCGACAGAAGGCCCAAGAAGCGTCAGGCAGAACTGCCTGTCAAGAAGGTTGCCCTCTCTATTGCCGCGCTGGCGGCTGGCCTGCTGGCCCTGAGCTATTTGCTGCCGGCCCTGTTTGGTGGTGACACCTCCACCACTCCTCAGGAATCGACTCAAACGACGGCCCTACCGCCTCCGGTTCCGGGCGATTCTCCCGTCACCACGGGTGGCGCTGATGACGGAGCTGCCAAGGGACAAGATGATGGCGCAGCTACGAATCCCAACTCCGTGGTCAAGGATTGGCAACCGGAGGCGAAAGTGCTGCCCAAGTCGGTAGAGAGTGATACCGTCACTACCGAGTCCACCAACTATGAAGGGCGCCGGGTGGTGATCTCCGATGAAGTCGTCCAGAAGTTGATGACGGATCCCGGCGTGAGCGGTGCCCTGCCGACCGAGGTGGTCGACGAGCTGACCGGCAAGAGCACAGTAGCCAGCGGGGCCGTTGCCAGCGCGGCAAGCGGTGCACAGCAAAAGCCTGTCAAGGCAGCCGAGCCTTCGGCCACTACGAGCCAACCGACCGTTCAGCCGGCGGCTGCGCCGGCTCCCAAGGTGGCCCTGACCCCGGTGGCGACCCTGAACAAGAAGGCACGCAACCACTACAGCATCCAGCTGATGGGGGCGAGCAACACCAAGACGGTGGATCAGTTTGTTGCCGAACATGGTTTGTCCGGCAAGGTCTGGGTCTATCAGACCCAGTTCCGTGGCAGCCCCTGGTTTGTGGTGCTGCAGGGGGACTACGCGACCCTGACCCAGGCCAAGAGCGCGATCCGCAAGCTGTCTCCAGCTCTGCTGAAGGGGCAACCCTGGCCCAAGTCGTTTGCCCAGGTACAAAAAGAGCTGAAGCAATAGCCTTGATACCGGATAAGGGGGTAGAATCATCCCCCTTTTTGGGTCTTGCCTTCTTACACACCGGATTTCCATGAAGAAAACACGCGCTTTTTTAAAATGGGCCGGGGGAAAATACTCCCTGGTTGAAGAGATCGCCGAGCGCTTGCCGGCCGGGCGTGTGTTGCTGGAGCCCTTCGTCGGGGCCGGGTCCGTGTTTCTCAACACCGACTACGACGCTTATGTGCTCAACGACATCAATCCGGATCTCATCAGTCTCTACAATCATCTCAAGCTGACGCCGGATAACTTTATCGACGAGGCGCGCAAGCTCTTTGTAGCTGAACACAACCACAAGGCGGCCTATTACCGGCTGCGTACCCAGTTCAACCACACCGAAGACACCTTCGAGCGGGCGCTGCTGTTCCTGTTCCTCAACCGCCACGGTTTCAATGGCCTGTGTCGCTATAACAAGAAGGGCGGTTTCAACGTGCCTTTCGGTTCCTACAAGAAGCCCTATTTCCCGGAGAAGGAGCTGTGGGCCTTCGCCGAAAAGGCGCAGAAGGCGACCTTCATCTGCGAAAGCTACGCCGATGCCATCAAGCGGGCTGAGGAGGATTGGGTGATCTACTGTGATCCCCCTTACGCGCCGCTCTCCACCACGGCGAGCTTTACCACCTATGCGGCCGGTGGCTTTACCCTGGATGATCAGGCGGTGCTGGCCCGCCTGGCCCGTCACACCGCAGCCCATAAAGGGGTGCCCGTGCTCATCAGCAACCACGATATCGAACTGACCCGCGAGCTCTATCGCGGTGCCCGTCTCGACGAGATCCTGGTCAAGCGCACCATCAGCCGCAACGGCGGTACCCGCAACAAGGTGGCCGAACTGCTGGCGCTCTATCCGCCCGGCATCGAGCCCGAGCAGGGGTATTACCCAAGCGACAGCGAGCTGCTGCCGCTGAGCTGATAAAACGGCGCCCGAGGGCGCCGTTTTTTGTTGGCGTTTTGTCATCCTTCAGGCTGGCATTGGGATCGTGGAGGGGATGGCGGGAAGGATTGCCCCCTTTCTCGGCCTTTCGAGTCGTTTTCACCGGATATTTACGCTAAAATTGCGCCGTTTTTTCTCCCTGGCTGCCAATGGATGATGCTGATGAAAAACTTTCTGATTGCCCCCTCGATCCTCTCCGCCGATTTCGCCCGTCTGGGTGACGATGTTGCCAAGGTGCTGGCTGCCGGTGCCGACGTGGTTCACTTCGACGTGATGGACAACCACTATGTGCCGAACCTGACTATCGGCCCCATGGTCTGTCAGGCCCTGCGCGACTACGGTATCGAGGCGCCCATCGACGTCCATCTGATGGTCAAGCCGGTGGATCGCATCATTCCCGATTTCGCCAAGGCCGGGGCTTCCCTCATCACCTTCCATCCGGAAGCCTCCGATCACGTTGACCGCTCCCTCGGTCTTATCAAGGAGCAGGGCTGCCAGGCGGGCCTGGTGCTGAATCCGGCCACCTCTCTCTCCTGCCTCGAGTATGTGATGGACAAGCTGGACGTGATCCTGCTGATGTCGGTCAACCCGGGCTTCGGTGGCCAGAGCTTCATTCCCGGTACCCTCGACAAGCTGCGCCAGGTGCGCCGCCTGATCGACGAGAGCGGCCGCGACATCCGCCTCGAGATTGACGGTGGTGTCAAGGTCGACAACATCCGCGAGATCGCCGAGGCCGGTGCCGACATGTTCGTGGCCGGTTCCGCCATCTTCGGCAAGCCGGACTACAAGGCCGTTATCGATCAGATGCGTGTGGAGCTTGCTGATGTCCGTCGTTAATCGTGAATTTGATCTGGTGCTGTTCGATCTGGATGGCACCCTTATCGACAGTGCCGCCCAGCTGGCACTGGCGGTCAACCGTACTCTGGCCGACCTGGAGCTGGCCGAGGCCGACGAGGCGCTGGTGCGCACCTGGGTCGGCAACGGTGCCGACAAGCTGATCCAGCGGGCGCTTGCCCATTGCGAAGCCGATCCGGCGCTGTTTGCCAAGGCCCGTGCCCTGTTTGATGGTCACTATCAGGCTTGCCTGCTGCAAGGACTGGACATGTATGAGGGGGTGGAGCAGAGCCTGCGCCGCCTGCAGAAACTGGGTTACCGCCAGGCGGTGGTAACCAACAAACCGAGCCAGTTCGTGCAGCCCATTCTCGATGCCCTCGGCATTGCCGATTGCTTCGCGCTCTGGCTTGGCGGCAACTGCGTTCCCCAGAAGAAACCCAATCCGGAGCCCCTGCTGCACGCCTGCCACGAACTGGGGGTGAGCCCGGCTCGCACCCTGATGGTGGGCGACTCCGAAAATGACGTGCTGGCTGCCAAGGCGGCCGGCATGAAGGTAGTGGGGCTCACCTACGGCTACAACTATGGCCGCCCTATCGCCGATTCCCATCCTGACTGGGTATGCGAGCAGTTTGCACAGCTCGATGCACTTTTGGTCTAATAGCGCAGCTGGGCTGGCTGAATAACAAGGATTACTACTCTCATGACTAAACCTATCGTATTGAGCGGCGCACAGCCCTCTGGCCAACTGACTATCGGCAACTACATGGGAGCCCTGCGTCAGTGGGTCAACATGCAGGATGAGTACGATTGCCTCTACTGCATCGTCGACCTGCACGCCATCACTACCCGTCAGGATCCGGTGGCCCTGCGCAAGGCCTGTCTCGATGCCGCCGCCCTCTATCTGGCGGTGGGGATCGATCCCAAGAAGAGCACCGTTTTCATCCAGTCCCACGTACCGCAGCACGCCGAGCTGGGCTGGATCCTCAACTGCTACACCCAGATGGGTGAGCTGTCGCGCATGACCCAGTTCAAGGACAAGTCCGCCCGTTTCGAGAACAACGTCAACGTCGGTCTGTTTGGTTATCCGGTGCTGATGGCGGCCGACATCCTGCTCTATCAGGCCAATCAGGTGCCGGTCGGCAATGACCAGAAGCAGCACCTGGAGCTGACCCGCGACATCTGCACCCGTTTCAACAATCTGTACGGCGAGGTGTTCACCATGCCGGAGCCCTTCATTCCGACCGAAGGGGCGCGGGTGATGAGCCTGCAGGATCCGACCAAGAAGATGTCCAAGTCAGACGACAACGAGGCCAACTTCATCGGCTTGCTGGAAGACCCCAAGCAGATCGTCAAGAAGATCAAGCGTGCGGTCACCGACTCCGATGATCCTGCCGTGGTGCGTTTCGATCCGGAGAACAAACCAGGCGTCTCCAACCTGCTGACCCTGATGTCCGGGGTGACAGGTCGCTCCATCCCCGAGCTGGAGCAGCACTTCGCAGGCAAGATGTACGGTCACCTCAAGACCGAAACTGCCGAGGCCGTGGTGGCCTTGCTGGAGCCCATCCAGGCCCGTTTCCACGAACTGCGTCAGGATGAGACTCATCTGATTGCTATTTTGGCGGAAGGCGCACAAAAGGCGCGCGAAAGAGCTGAAAAAACCCTGACCAGCGTATATGATGTAGTCGGCTTCGTTCCTCGAGCCTGACATACTGGGAAGGTGTAGTTGAAGAGAGCTGGGTATTTGCCTGGCTTTCTTTATTTTCCCTGCTGTTAATTGTTTAATTATTTCCCTTTTTCAACCCGGGTTATTTCCCCAAGAGCAAGTATGTCCGTTCAATCAAATGTCTCCGTTGAAGAGCTGAGTGACAAGGGTCACTGGCTGCGTAAATTCCGCAAGGCTAAAAACCTCAATACCCTGCAACTGATGGTTTCCAATGCCATCGACAAGCATCACAAAACTCCCGCCATCGCTGCCGCCATCTATCTGGCCGAATGCCAGCGTGAACGGGAAATGGAACAGGGTCGTTTTCTCGACCGTTAATTCTCGGCCACTGGTTATCACATGCTGTTATTGATCGATAACTACGATTCCTTTACCTGGAACCTGGTGCAATATTTTGGCGCCCTGGGACAAGAAGTAGTGGTCAGGCGTAATGATGAGCTGACTCTGACCGACATTACGCAATTATCTCCCCGCTATCTGGTTATTTCTCCCGGCCCCTGCACGCCCAACGAGGCGGGTATTTCCCTCGCCGCTATTACCCATTTTTCCGGCCGATTGCCCATTCTCGGTGTCTGCCTTGGTCACCAGTCCCTGGCACAGGCGTTTGGTGCCCGCGTGGTGCGAGCCCGTCAGGTGATGCATGGCAAGACCTCGCTCATTCGCCATCGGGGCGAGGGGGTCTTCAAGGGGCTCAAGGATCCGCTGCGGGTGACCCGCTATCACTCGCTGGTGGTAGAGCAGGCAACGCTGCCCGATTGCTTCGAGATCACCGCCTGGAGCGAGCATGCCGATGGCTCGTTTGACGAGATCATGGGGCTGCGCCACAAGACGCTTG
The DNA here is from genome assembly GCF_000819845.1 of Aeromonas enteropelogenes. Taxonomy (GTDB): domain Bacteria; phylum Pseudomonadota; class Gammaproteobacteria; order Enterobacterales; family Aeromonadaceae; genus Aeromonas; species Aeromonas enteropelogenes. Next base: position 51,157 of record NZ_CDCG01000013.1, on the reverse strand, counting down.
ATGTCGAAGGAGTTCAGTTCCATCCGGAGAGCATTTTGAGTGAGCAAGGCCATCAGTTACTGGCCAATTTTCTCGCTCGTTCGTAAAAATTCGTGATCGCCCTCTCAGAATCGAGAGAAGGCAAAAAAAATTTCCCTGATAGTTTATTCACTGCCCCTCCTGCCCAAATTATCTCTTGCCAAGCCCCCTTGATACGTTATGCAATGCGGTTGCCTAAAATCTCAAGGCTAATCGAAGATTGTTCCCCATAGTCCGTTTTGTTACAGACTTTTTACTTTATTTCTGTGATAATCCCGTCACGTTTACACGGATTTAACTTTTGAGCGGTGGATTATTCTGCTGCCAGTTCGAAGGAGAGCTATATGTCAGAGTTGTTGGCAGTGACACGTGAAGTGTTTGATGAAGTGATGGTTCCCAACTATGCGCCGGCCAAGATCATCCCGGTGCGTGGTGAGGGGTCGCGTGTCTGGGATCAGGAAGGCCGTGAATATATCGACTTTGCCGGCGGTATCGCGGTCAATGGCCTGGGTCATTGTCATCCCAAGCTGGTCGACGCCCTGAAAACCCAGGGCGAGAAGCTGTGGCATCTCTCCAACGTGATGACCAACGAGCCGGCCCTGCGTCTGGCCAAGAAGCTGGTCGCCGCCACGTTTGCCGACAAGGTCTACTTCTGCAACTCGGGCGCCGAGGCCAACGAGGCGGCCCTCAAGCTGGCCCGTCGTTACGCCATCGAGAAGTTTGGTCCCCACAAGACCCAGATCATCGCCTTCCATCAGGGTTTCCACGGTCGTACCTTCTTTACCGTGAGCGTGGGTGGCCAGGCCGCCTACTCCGACGGTTTCGGTCCCAAGCCTGCCGACATCACCCATGTGACCTACAACAATCTGGAAGAGCTGGCAGCCGTCATCTCCGACAATACCTGCGCCGTGGTGATGGAGCCGCTGCAAGGTGAGGGTGGCATCATTCGTCCCACCGACGAATTTGCCAAAGGGGTGCGCGAGCTGTGCGACAAGCACAATGCACTGCTGGTTTACGATGAGGTGCAGTCCGGTGTCGGTCGTACCGGTGAGCTCTACGCCTATATGGGCCTGGGCGTGACGCCGGACATCCTCACCAGCGCCAAGGCCCTTGGCGGCGGCTTCCCCATCGGCGCCATGCTGACCACTACCGAGATCGCCTCCTACCTGAAAGTGGGCACTCACGGCTCTACCTACGGCGGCAACCCGCTGGCCTGTGCTGTCGCCGAGGCAGTGCTCGACGTGGTCAATACCCCGGAAGTGCTGAGCGGTATCAAGCAGCGCGAGCAGCTGTTCCGCGACGGCCTCGAAGCCATCAATGCCAAGTACCGTTGCTTTAGCGAAGTGCGTGGCCAGGGCTTGCTGCTGGGCGCCGTGCTGAACGAAGACTACAAGGGTCGCTCCCGCGATTTCCTGCTGGCCTCCATCGATCAGGGGTTGATGGCGCTGGTCGCAGGGACCAACGTGGTGCGTTTCACTCCGTCTCTGGTGATCCCGGAAGCGGACATCAAGGAAGGGTTGGCCCGCTTTGAGAAGGCGGTTGCCCAGGTGGTTAACGCCTGATCCAAATTGAGGTGGGGAGTCCTCCCGGCTGGAGCCGGGGCCCCACCTGTCGTCAATGAAAGGGAGTTGTCATTTATGTTGGTTATCCGTCCCATCGAGCAAAAAGATTTTGCCGGGCTCAAGACCTGCGCCGTCGAGTCCGGCACCGGCATGACCTCGTTGCCCGTCAACGATGAGTTATTGCAGCGCAAGATCGATGCTTCGACCCAGACTTTTTCGGACAAACCGGCGGGCAAGGGGGATTGCCTCTACTTCTTCGTGGCCGAGGATCTGGAGACCGGCGAGATGGTCGGCACCTGTGCCATCGATGCCGCGGTCGGCCTGTCCCAGCCGTTTTACAACTATCACATCGGCAAGGTGGTGCACTCTTCCCCCAAGCTCGGTGTCTACAACGTGGTGGAGACCCTCACCCTCTCCAACGACTACACCGGCAATTCCGAGCTCTGCACCCTGTTTCTGCGTGAATGCGCCCGCGAGGGGCTCAATGGCCGCCTGCTCTCCAAGCACCGTTTCCTGTTCATGGCCGAGCACCCCGAATTGTTTGACGAAACCGTCTTCGCCGAGATGCGCGGCGTTTCGGACAGCGATGGCCACAGCCCCTTCTACGAGTGGCTGCAGACCCACTTCTTCTCGATGGATTTCCCTACCGTCGACTATCTGACCGGTATCGGCAAGAAGCGCTTCATCGCCGAGCTGATGCCCAAGTACCCCATCTACGTCAACTTGCTGAGCAAGGAGGCGCGTGCCGTCATCGGCCAGACTCACGAGAAGACCCGCCCGGCCATCAAGATGCTGCAGGACGAGGGGTTTGTGAACCGTGGCTACGTCGACATCTTCGACGCGGGCCCGGCGGTGGAGTGCGAGCTGAAGAACATCCGCAGTGTGCGCCGCAGCCAGAAGCTGCGCGTGCTGATCGGCGAGCCCATCGGTGGCCATACCTATCTCCTCTGCAACACCCGCTTCGAGCAATACCGCGCCTGCTACGGCAATATCCGGGTCGATCACGACAAGCAGGAGGCCATCATTCCACCCAAGATGGCGGCGGCCCTCAAGGTGCAGGATGGCGACATGGTGCGAGCCGTCGATCTCGACTGATCCGGCTGGCGGCAATACCGAATATGAAACAGGCAGCCTCGGCTGCCTGCACACCACAGGGAGTGAATGGATGAGTCATTTAGTGCAGTTTATCGATGGCCAGTGGCTGGCCGGTGAAGGCAAGCCGTTCGAATCAAGGGATCCGGCCAAGAATGAAGTGATCTGGCAAGGGGAGGCCGCCAGCCCGGCCCAAGTGGATGCCGCCGTCAAGGCCGCCCGCACCGCCTTCTACCATTGGTCTGATCTGAGCCTTGAGGCGCGTCTGGACGTTGTGCGCCGCTATGCCGACCTGCTCGGTGAGCACAAAGAAGCACTGGCGCTGACCATCGCCCGCGAAACCGGCAAGCCGCTGTGGGAGACCCGCACCGAGGTCGCCGCCATGCAGGGCAAGATCGCCATCTCCATCCGCGCCCATGACGAGCGCACCGGCACGGTCGAGAATCCCATGCCGGGTGCCAAGGCCTTCGTGCGCCACAAGCCTCACGGCGTAGTCGCCGTGTTCGGCCCCTACAACTTCCCGGGCCATCTGCCCAACGGTCACATCGTTCCGGCGCTGATCGCCGGCAACACAGTCGTGTTCAAACCCTCCGAGCTGACCCCCATGGTGGCCGAGGCCATGGTCGAGGTGTGGCAGGAGGCGGGGCTGCCCAAGGGCGTGCTCAACCTGGTGCAGGGTGAGGTCGAGACCGGCAAGGCGCTGGCCGGCAATCCGGACATCGACGGCCTCTTCTTCACCGGCTCGTCCCGCACCGGCCACCTGCTCCATCAACAGTTTGCCGGCCAACCCGGCAAGATCCTGGCCCTCGAGATGGGCGGCAACAACCCGCTGATCGTGAAAGACGTGAGCGACATCGACGGTGCCGTCCATGCCATCGTGCAATCCGCCTTCATCACCTCCGGCCAGCGCTGCACCTGCTCGCGCCGCCTGTTCGTCGAGCGCAGCGAGCGGGGCGATGCCCTGGTCAAGCGGCTGGTGGAGGTGGTCGGTCAGATCAGGGTCGGCCATTACGATGATGCGACTCAACCCTTTATGGGCGCCATGATCAGCGAGAAGGCGGCGCTGGGCATGGTGGCGGCACAAGCCAACCTGCAAGCGCTGGGGGGAGAGAGTCTGCTCACCCTCAAGCACCTGGAAGCGGGTACCGGCTTCGTCTCCCCGGGCATCATAGACGTCACCGGTGTCGCCGCGCTGCCGGATGAAGAGTACTTCGGCCCGCTGCTGCAGCTCATTCGCTACGACGACTTCGATGCCGCTATCGACCAGGGCAACGCCACCAGTTTCGGCCTCTCGGCCGGCCTGCTCGGCGACAACGAGGCGGACTGGAACCACTTCTTCAAGCGCATTCGCGCCGGCATCGTCAACTGGAACAAACCCATCACAGGCGCCTCCAGTGCCGCGCCGTTTGGCGGTATCGGAGCCTCCGGTAACCATAGGGCAAGTGCCTACTACGCCGCCGACTATTGTGCGTATCCGGTAGCCTCCGTCGAAGACAGCAAGGCGAGCATGCCGGAGCAGCTGTCCCCCGGCCTGACTTTCTGACAATAACGAAAAAGGGGCACCCTTTGGGTGCCCTTGTCTGTACCCGCAATCAAAGGAAAGAGAGATGCAAAAGGATATCGATACCCTGTTCAGTCATCTGTGGGACAACTACATCAAGGTGACGCCGAGCGCCCTCAAGGTGCACGCCCTGCTGGGTGGCGGCGAGCCCATCATCAACGACCACGTGGCGTTTCGCACCTACAACCTGCCCAAGCTGGGGCTGGAGAAGCTGGCGGCCCACTTCCTGGCGCTCGGTTACGAGCAGAAGGGGGAGTATGAGTTCAAGGCCAAGAAGCTCTACGCCAAGCACTTCGAGCATAAGGATCCGGATGCTCCCAAGGTGTTTATCAGCGAGCTGAAGGTGGAGGAGCTCTCCGAGCAGGCCCAGGCCATCATTCACAAGCTGGTGGATCAGGTGCCCGACCATCTGACCGATACCCATGCCTTCCTCTATGCCGGTGCCCCCTGGCAGGTCTCCTGGGCCGACTACCAGACTCTGCTGGCGGAGAGCGAGTACGCAGCCTGGATGGCTGCCTGGGGTTATCGAGCCAACCACTTCACCGTCAATATCAATCAGCTCAAGGAATTCGACACCATCCAGCAGGTGAATGCGGCACTCAAAGCGGCCGGTTTCGTGCTCAACAGCGTGGGTGGCGAGGTGAAAGGGGATCCCCAGGTGATGCTGGAGCAATCCTCCACCATGGCGGACAAGGCCGAGGTGGCCTTCAGCGACGGTGTGCACACCATCCCGAGCTGCTTCTACGAATTTGCCCTGCGTTACCCGCAGGCCGACGGCACCCTCTACCCGGGTTTCGTCGAGGCGTCGGCCGACAAGATTTTCGAATCCACCAACGCCATGTAACGATGCTCTCGTCGCCCATGCGGCGATAGCCAGAGTGACATAAGCAACGCCTCCTTTCAGGAGGCGTTTTTATTGCTGGCGATAGAATGGGGACCGTTGTCGAGAATGGGAGAGAGGGAAAGGCTCCTGCAAGTATGTCCATTTTGTTGGCCAAATTGTGAAGGGGATCACCAATTGCGTCCCGGGCAGGGATGGGAAAAGGGGTAGAATGGCGCTTTCTTTTTAGGGGGGTCGTTCGATGCCTTATTATCATTTTTTCAAGCAAGGTCAGGCTCTTACCTATCTCGATGCCAATGCGCCCAGCTATGGTGACGAGCGTGGCCAGCTGATTGAACAGGGTTTTTCCCCCCTCGCGGCCCCCACCTTTGCCGACAGTCCGGCAGCCGCCTTGGCGCAACTGCAAAGTCAGGAGGAGATGGAAAACGCACCCGGGGCACATGACGACTTTTATGTGGCCAACTCGCACCCTGCTACCATAACCGGCGTGTCGGGAGTCTGATCCCGCCTTCCCGGCCAACCGCCGCTCTTTTCCTCGCTTGTGGGGAAAGTTCGCTCAATCTGTACTATCGCAGATCCGGCTCTCCCTCAATCACCAGCATGGTTTCCATCCCTGCCGCCTTGCCGGCTTCGATCCCGATCCGGGTGTCCTCAAAGACCAGGCAGTTGGCCGGATTGACCCCAAGTTGTCTGGCCACCTCCAGGAAGGTGTCCGGATGTGGTTTGTGGTTACTCACATCATCGGCGCTCACCACCACCTGGATATAGGCATCGAGCCCGGTGCTCTTTAAGATCGACTCCGCCTGATTGCGCGGCGACCCTGTGCCAATGCCCATAGGTATCTTGCCGTGGCACTGCCGGACCAGCTCCCACATGGCAGGAAAGACGCTGACCCGATCGATCTGTTCCAGATAGAGAGCAATCTTGCGCCGAGCGAAGGCCTCGACGTCGACCGTCAGCCCCTGCTGCTCGGCCAGCATGGCGATGATCTTGCGGGTCGGAATGCCGCCATACTGGTAGAGCTGAGCGCGCTCAAAGGGGATGCCGAATTCGGCGCAGGTGAGCGCCCAGGCGTCCAGATGCAGGGGCATGGAGTCCACCAGGGTGCCATCCATGTCGAAGATCAGGGCGTCGTAGTGAGCAAAACTGTCGTAGGCATGCATGGCGGTTCCTCGGAGCAAATGGAGCAGACTAGCAGATTGGGCACGGCATGAGTGGGATCTGCTTCATGGTTGTGCGGGGGAGGGCCATTTTTGTCCTCTTGCTGATTTGTGTGACAATGATCCGCCCGTGATAGGCCGAGTTGGCCAGCCTGAATAGCGAGTCATTCCATGTCCCCAAAAACCATCTTCTCGAGCGTGGCGCTGGTGATTGCCCTGGGCTCACTGGAAAAGAGCATAGTCACCACGCCGCTGCCCATGATAGGCGCCGAGCTGAACGCCGGTGCTGCTCTCACCTGGGTGGTCACCGCCTACCTGCTGGCTGCCACCGCAGTGCTCCCTCTCTACGGCAAGCTGAGCGATCAGTTCGGCCGGGTGAGAATGCTCAACATCGGTATTGGACTGTTTCTGACAGGTTCCGTCGCCTGTGCCCTGGCCCAGGATCTGCCAACCTTGCTGGCTGCGCGAGTGCTGCAGGGGATGGGAGGAGGGGGGCTGATTGCGCTCGCCTTCACCGTCATCGCCGACACCATACCGCCGCGGGAGGTGGGCAAGTATCAGGGCTATATCTCGATGGTCTATGCGGTTTCGAGCATCGCGGGGCCCCTGCTCGGCGGCTACTTTACCGAGCAGCTGAGCTGGCGCTGGATCTTCTGGATCAACCTGCCACTGGGGGCGCTCGCCCTCTGGCTCATCAACCGCAACCTCAAGCAGCTCAATGTGCGTCGCCACAGTCGCTTCGACTGGAAGGGGGCGGGCCTGCTCATCACGGTCACCACCCTGACTCTGTTGCTGCTGTCGCCCGAAACCGCCCTGCCCGCCATCTGGCTGGCCGCCGCCCTGGCGCTCGCCCTGTTGTTGCTGATCCTGATCGAACGCCGTGCTCACGACCCCATACTGCCGGCCCATCTGGCGCGGCTGCCCGGTTATCTGGTGAGCGTGCTGCTGGCGATGCTCTCTCAGCTGCTGATGTTCGCCATGCTGGTCTATCTACCCCTCCAGATGCAGTGGCAAAAGGGGATGAGTGCCAGCGAGAGCGGGGTGAGCCTGGTGATCTTCATGGTTTGCATCACCGTCGGGGCCTTCGTCGGTGGCAAGCTCATTAGTCACACCGGCCGCTACAAGCGCTTCGTGGTGATCGGGTTTGCCCTGGTGGCGCTGGCTCTGTGGCAAATCCACTTTGACGCCTGGGTCAGGCTGGCCCTCGGCTTTGCGGGTCTGGGATTGGGACTGGTGCTGCCCGCCCTCTCGGTGGTGGTGCAAAATGCCCTGCCACGGGAGGATCGCGGCATAGGCATGTCGTTGTTCAACTTTGGCCGGGAGCTGGGGGGCGCGGTCGGGGTTGCCATCTGCGCCGTGCTGTTCCATTCCGCCCTGCCAACGGGCACCAGCCACAATCTGGCCAGCCTGAGCCCGACCGTGCTGGCCCCGGGTTTCAGCACCACCTATGTCGGCATGGCGCTGATCGCCAGCGCCGCACTGCTCATCACGCTACTGGCCCTCAAACGCCACGAGCTGGCCGGCATGCACGCCTGATGGCAAGGCAATAGATAAAGAGGGCTCCCGCGGGAGCCCTCTTGTTATGGTGTCGGCACCAGGCTATTGCACTCAGCTGGCCAGCCGTACCGGGCGCAGGGCGAGGATGGCCCCGCCAAACAGCAGCAGGGCCAGCAGGGCCATGGCCATGGGGCCGGCGCTGTAGGCAAAGCCGGCGACGGCGGACCAGAGCGCCACCCCAAGGTGCATCAGGGTCATGGCCAGCGACATCAGCATGCCGCGCTGGGCCGGGGCGAGCTGGGCGATGTAACCCTGCAGTGCCGGTGAGCCGATGCCGCCAGCCAGCGCCCACAGGCCCAGCGGCAGGGCGAGGCTGGCCAGGTTGCCGGCCGGATAGAGGTAGAAGAAGGCGCTGACCAGGGCGCAGACCACCAGGGCGCCGCGCATCAGGGGTCGGCCGCTCTCCACATAGCCGGCCAGGCGCGGCATCAGCACGTTACCGACCACGCTGATCACGCCAAGGGCGCCGTAGAGCAGCCCCACCGACCAGACGGGCAGCCCCTGGCTGTCGTGCAGGTGCTGGCCGACCAGGTTGAACAGGCCGATGCCGCCCCCCAGTCCCAATCCCATGGCGAGCAGGGCGCCGAGTGCCCCCGGAATGGCCAGCACCGAGCCTTGCGGCGCGGGTTGCGAGCCGCTCCCATGCACCTGCGGCGTGCGCGCCGTGAGCCAGGCCAAGGCCGCCGCCACGGCCCAGGCGCAGAGGCCGAGCACGATGAAGGGGGTGCGCCAGCTGCTGAGCTGGGCCAGCAGGGCGCCCACCGCCGGGCTCGAGATCATGCCGAGGGTGAGTCCCGACTGCACCCAGGCGATGCGCTTCATGGCATCAGCCGGCGCGCCGTCCGCCGCCATGGCGAAGGCGATGGGGAGCATGCCGGCGCTGGCCAGCCCGGTGATCACCCGGGTCGCCAGCCCAACCTCGAAGTTCGCCACCAGGCCGGTGGCCACCGAGGCGGCGCCAAACAGCAGGGAGGCCGGCAGCATCACCCGCAGCCGGCCGTGGCGATCCGACAGGCCGCCGAGCAGGGGGGCGATGAGGGCCAGCGCCACGCTGTAGGCGGTGATGAACAGAGTCACCCGTTCCGGGGCGACGCCCAGCTCGGCGCCGATGGGGGCGAGCAGGGGGCCCAGCATCAGCTCATCGGCCCCGACCAGAAATGCAATCAAAAACAGCAGTACTTTCAGTAACATAATTTTTATTCCTTAAGCTTGGGTCGACACGGCGGCGAACTGCTGGATGTGCACCACCCGATCCGGCCAGTCGGCCACAAAGGCCGGCTCGTGGCAGACGGCGAGCACGCTGCCCGGGTAGTCGCACAGGGCCTGGCGCAGGGCGGCCTTGGTGCCGGCATCCAGGTGGGTGGTCGGCTCATCCAATATCAGCAGATGAGTGGGCTGCAGCGCCAGTCGGCACAGCTTGACCCGGGTCTGCTCGCCGCCGCTCAGGGCACTGATGGGCTGGATGGCCAGCTTGCCGCCGATGCCAAGGCGCGCCAGCTGCTGGCGGGCACCCTTGTCATCCAGCCCGGGGGCGGCGGCCTTGACCAGAGCCAGCGGGGTGGCCGCGGGGTCGGGCCAGTGCAGCGCCTGCTCGAAGTAACCCGATTTGAGGCCGGGGGCCAGGGCCAGTTCACCGGCGAGCGGGGTGAGGCGGCCGGTCAGGGTGTTGAGCAGGGTCGACTTGCCGATGCCGTTGAAGCCGGCGATCACCACCTTCTCGCCGCGGCGCAGCTGCAGGCTGAGCGGCGCCAGCAGGGGCTGGTGGTAGCCGATCTCCAGCTCGCTCGCGGCCAGTAGTTGCGGCTGGCCCCCCTGGGCGGCGCGAAAGCTGAGGGTGACCGGTTTGGCCTGCTCGGGGGCCGCCAGGCGCTCGATGCGCGCCAGCTGCTTCTTGCGGCCGTTGGCGATGCTGGCGTTGACCCCGGCCCCGTTCTTGGCGATGAACTGCTCGAGCCTGTCGATCTGCCGCTGCTGGGCCTGGTATTGACGGGCGTGCAGCGCCTCGGCGGCACCCTTCTGGGCCTGCGCCTGGTCGAGGTTGCCGCGATAGGTGTGGATCTGCTGGCGGTCGATGTCGGCGATGGTGGTGGCGATGCGATTGACGAAGGCGCGGTCGTGGGAGACCACCAGGAAGGCGCCGGGGAAGCGCTCCAGGTAGCCCGCCAACCAGTCGACGTGGGCCGTGTCCAGATAGTTGGTCGGCTCGTCGAGCAGCAGCACCTCCGGCGTGCGCAGCAGCAGGCCGGCCAGTATCACCTTGTGGCGCTGGCCGCCGCTGACATTGGCGAGCAGGGTCTGCATGCCGAGCTGGGTCAGGCCGAGGCCGGCCGCCACCTCGTCGATACGCGGATCCAGCCGGTAAAAACCCTGACTCTCCAGGTGCGCCTGCAGATCGGCTGCCCGGGCCAGCTGCCGCGGCCCCAGTTCGGGGTCGGCGTAGAGGGCCAGCATTTCGGCTTCCGCCTCATAGAGGTCGGCGAACACCGACTGCAGGTAGCCCCGCAGGGTGAGGTGGCCATCCCGCGCGGCGTGCTGGTCGAGATAGCCCGCCTTGATGCCGGGCTGCCAGAGGATGTCGCCGCCGTCTGGCAGGCGTTCCCCCTGGATCAGCTGGAGCAGGCTGCTCTTGCCGGCGCCGTTGTGGCCGGTGAGGCAGACATGCTCGCCGGCGTTGAGACGAAAGCTCGCCTGCTGGTACAGGGTCTTGTCGCCGATGTGATAGGTCAGGTTGTGGATAGTGAGCACACTCATGGTTGTAACATCCATAAAAAACGGGGGGCAGGTACGCGACGTACCGGCCCCCCGTCTCAGCAAGGTGAAACGCTGCCAAATGGCAGAGACAAAAAGGCCGGCGATGAAGCATCTCGCCGGCCTGTGTCTCCTGTTTTCATCAGATGCGGGGTAGCCTCCCAGAGAGAGGGCATTCGCGCAGCTGATGAAGATTCAGTCGATGGGCTCCGGGCAACACTTCATCGTGTTAGTGCACGGAGCACAGCCTCCTGACCGAGCATTTGAACAGGATGTACAACATTGAAAAGCGGTCCAACAAAAATTCTGGTCGCAAAATACCCAGCTTGCGCCCGTGCGTCAACCCGTGAGTTTTTTCGCCGCCAGGTTCGGGGCGGCAAGGCTTGCCGCCAGCGCCAGGCTTCATCCCGACAACCGGCGCGCCGCCATATCAGGTTTTCTGCTGCTTGCGCTGCTCCTCGAGCTCCTTGCCGAGGAAGTAGTTGAGAAAGGTGCGGATCACCGCGATCACCGCCAGACGGATCAGCTCCTCCTGGCTCGGGGCTATGGTGGTGGCCAGGATGTCGGCGGCGAGCTGAAACTCCAGCGCCAGAATGAGCCAGCTGCCGAAACAGAGGCGAATACGCGGAAAGCCGGGTTCATGATCCCGTTCCCGGGCGGCCAGCCAGAGGGTTTTGCCAAGGCCGATGACCACGCAGGCCACCGAGATGAGTTCGAGGGAAAACTGAACCAGCTCAACGCCGTGCAGCATGCCCTCCTTCCACTGGGCTAACGCCAACCAGTCTGTCACTTGGCACCCTCCTGATAAAAACGAGTCCCATGTTATTAACATATTGATCCATAAAGGCCAAATGCGTGCGGCCCGGAAATGGACAATGAGGATGAGCAAAAGGGCTCAAAGATAGAGTTCCACTTGACTGCGAACAATCTCCATCGCGACAATCCAGATTCTGAAATCGACTCAACATACGTAGAGGTATTGTCATGACAGCGGTTCCGACGCCGGCCATCGGCATCGATCTGGGGACAACCAACAGCGCGATTGCCGTGTGGCGAGAGGGCAAGGCTCACCTCATTCCCAATGCCCATGGTGAGGAGCTGACGCCATCGATCGTCTGTATCGGTGAGGACGATACCCTGCTGGTGGGCCAGGCAGCGGCCACCCGCCTGCTGACTCATCCCTCCAATACCGCCTCCCACTTCAAGCGATTTCTCGGCAGCGAGCGGCGCTACCGGTTGGGCAAGGAGCAGTACAATCCGACCGAATTGTGCGCCTTGATACTGGGTAGTCTGAAGGCGGATGCCGAGGCCTGGCTTGGCCACGGGGTACGCGAGGTGGTCATCTCGGTGCCGGCCTATTTTGGCGATCAGCAGCGCAAGCAGGTTCGGCTGGCGGCCGAGCTGGCCGGGCTCGATGCCGTGCGCCTTATCAATGAGCCGACGGCAGCCGCCATGGCTTACAGCCTGCACGAGCAACACAGCCGCCGCTTTCTGGTGTTTGACCTGGGGGGCGGCACCTTCGACGTGACCGTGGTGGAGTATCAGGATGGCATCATGGAGGTACGCGCCTCGGCGGGGGACAACCGGCTCGGTGGCGAGGACTTTACCCAGGATCTGGTCGATGCGGTGCTTGGCAGGCTCGACACAGATCGCGGCGAACTGACGCTCTCCCAACTCGGGCAAGTTTATCTGGCCTGCGAGCGGGCCAAACGTCATCGCAGTGGTAGCGGCCTTGAGGTCGAGCTTGGTGCGGAGTGGAACCGGACGTTCGGTTTCTCCGAAAGCGAGCTGGCCGACATCTGGCGCGAGACCCTCAACCGGCTGCGCAAGCCGCTGAGCCAGGCGCTCTCCGATGCGCGCCTGCGGCCCGACGAGGTCGACGAACTGATTTTTGTCGGTGGGGCGAGCCGCCAGAGCGAGGTGCAGCAAACGGCGGTGCGCCTGCTTGGTCGCTTTGGCTGCCACGAACTGGATCCGGATCGGGTGGTCGCCATGGGGGCTGCCATCCAGGCAGCCTGCCGCCTGCGCGACAGCGCGGTGGAAGAGCTCATCATGACCGACGTCTGCCCCTTCACGCTGGGTATCGCAGTCAGCCAGGGTGACCAGCATGGTATCTTCAGTCCCATCCTGGAGCGCAATATAGTGGTGCCGGCCTCACGGGTAGAGCGCTACCGCAGTGGCCACGAACAGCAGAGCTCGGTGTGCATCAGCATCTATCAGGGGGAGCGGTTCTGGGTGCGGGACAACCTGCATGTGGACGATCTCGAGATCCCGCTGCCGACCGGCAAGGGCATTCAGGAAGTGGACGTGCGCTTTAGCTACGACATCAACGGCATGCTGGAGGTGGACGTGACCCTGGTGAGTTCGGGTGAGCAGTTCCAGAAGGTGATAGACCGAAGTCCGGCTGGCGTGACCGAAGAGGGCAAGCGGGAGAGTCGCGAGCGGCTCGCACGCCTCAAGCAGCATCCGCGCGATGCGTTGCCCAATCTGACCCTGAGCGAGCGATTACAGCAACTCTATGAAGAGAGCATCGGTGACGAGCGTCGCCAGGTCGAACAGTGGCTGCTGCAGTTTGAACGGGTCCTGGCCAGCCAGGACCCGCAAGTCATCAACTCGTTCCGCCAGCAGATGAACAAACTGCTCAAGCAGTGGCACTAGTCGAGGATGTCGCTCAGCGACATCCTGCCCTGCTTGTAGAACTCCTTGGGCCAGCCACGGCGCAGTGCGCCCGGTCTTAGCCGGCCGCTCATGACGAGGTGGCCGAGCCACAGGGGGACCGCCAGCCAGGCGCTGTTGATGTAGAACGCGATGGCTAGCCAGATCAGGCTCCAGATCAGATAGTTCCGACTGGTACGCGGACGTGTCTGGGCTCGGCAGATATGCCACATCAGATAGAGATTCATGAACAGCATCGCCGCCATATCCAGACCGAGGGAATAATATTCCACCCAGTAGGGTGAGCCGGAGGCGAGGACTTCGCGCAGGGATGGTTCCAGTGGAAACACGAAGTAGGGCAGGATGGCGGACAGTATGCTGACGAACATCAGCTGTGCACCGCTTTGTAGCCTGAAACGCTTTCTGGCGTGTGCCCTGTCATGTTCAAGCTGGGCGTTGAGCTTGTCCTCCAGATAGCCCTGCACCAGAGAGCGCACCTCCTGCTGGGCTGGCGTTAGGTCGTCCCGTTGCTTGTAAAGCGGGTCGAGCTGACGGGCCTGAAAGCCATTTCTGCCAAAATCATGAGCCAGCATGGCCAGGGCATAACAGACGGGATAGACAAACTTGGCCGCCGCTTCGTTCGGGTGGTGTTTCTCAAGTTCTTCCAGCGTGGTGATATTGTCGGGGTCCTGTTGCAGGTAAGCGTAAATCAGCGACTCTTCGGCGTAGGGGTAGACTTCCAATGCCAACCCCTGTGCCTGGCGCAGTTTTTCGAGCCGTTCGCGCAGTGGTGTCAAAATGTAGCCATAGGCCTCGTTGCTTGCCTTGTGGCTGAGCAGCAGGTTCCACAGCACTATGGTGCAGGCCAGATCCGGTTCGTTATCCAGTCGTCGGTCGATCAGGGCTGCCAGGGCGGGCAGTTCGTTCAAGCGGGCGCGTTCGAGAAGCGCCTCGTCGCCGACATCGGAGCGTTTGAGGAGTTCGGTCTGGTTGCGCAGCTCCAGCGACAACACGTACTGCTTCGGCCAGCGGGCGCAGGCGTCCATGATGGCAGCCTGGTATAGGGTGGGCTGGGCACAGAGACGCAGGAGGGTGGAGAGCGGCGTGTCCTCCTGACTGGCCGGCAGTGAGCCCATCGACTGGCGAATGGCGTCGAGATGCTGTTTCGGCGTCCAGGGCCGGGCATAGTAGAACTGCGCCCAGCGAAAACAGCCGGGCCAGCTCTCGCCCTGCCAGGCATCGCTGAGCACCGTATCGCTGTAGTAGCGTTGATGGGAGAGACGGGCGCCCAGATGCATCCCCTGCATCATCCGCTCATCCCATCCTTCATTGTTGGCGCGCTGGGCGATGGCCTTGAACCAGGCGTCGGGCAGCAGCGGATAGCGGCGCAGGCACTCGAGCCACTGCTCCGGCGTGGCGCAGGCAATCTGCTCGGCACTGGGGGGCGCGATACTCAGCCAGTCATCGCTGCCATAGCGGGCAAGCAGTGTGTCAAGCAGGGGCAGTGCTGGCCGCTCGGCCAGTTTGCGGTGAGCGTGGCGTTGCAGCAGGCGTGCGAGGTACCGCCAGCCGCCCTCGGCCTCGGCCAGCTCGGGCTGTGTCAGTGCCGCTTCCAGTGCCTGCCAGGTGCCGTATTCGCTGTGCCACCAGAGGCGGGCCAGGGCACCACGTGTGCCGGGTAGCGCGTCCAGCGCCAGGGCGGTGAGCGGCATATTGTCAAACCCCAGCATCTGGTCGTGCAGCCACTCTTCCACGGGGTCCGGTTGCTGCCAAGGCAGCATCAGCCACTGGGGCTCCCAATAGGCGCTGCGTGAAGTGGGCCACTTCTGGGCGGTGGCAAATGCCTGCAGCCAGCGGGACAGCGCCTGATCGCTGCCCAGGTGCCACTGGATAAGGTGATTGGCGAGCAGCGCCTCGTGGTCTTTTTCTTCCAGTGCCTCGGCAACCTGCATCACCAGCTGTTCCTTGCCGCAGCGCAGGCTGGCGTCGGAGAGCAGGTGCCAGTCATCTTCGCTGAGGTGATCCTGCTCGAGCAGAGCCAGGGTGAGCGCAAGACGGTGGGTGGCATCACCGTCAGTACCGGCGGCATGGAGCGCGCGCAACTGCAGCCGGAGCAGATCCGGGTGGTCACCGACGATGGGCAGGGCATAGTGATAAATGAGCCCCAGCACGCCGTTGCGATCACCGGCCTCCAGTGACAGCAGCAGTGGTTGATAGAAGGCCAGCACGGCGCGCTGACGGGCGTGGTCCAGGGTGGCAAGCCACTCCAGAGGGGCTGCCAGCGGCGCCTGACGCCACCAGTCGAGAAATTCCCCCTTCTTTTGCATGTCGCCGGCGAGGCGCAGCAGTGACGCCCAGTCGAGCGCTTGCCAGAGACGCTCGATCACCGGTGCTGGCAGCCATTGCCATTGAAAGATGCGTTGCAGCACCTCGTCCGACAGCTGGCTCTGCTGGACCAGCGAAAGCGACTGCAGCGATGTCTGCCACTTATCCCACTCGGTCATGACAAAGCGCCGGCTGGCATCGCCAAGCAGTTCAAACAGGGCGGTCAGTTCAGCAGCGTCGGCCGGACGAACCAGCTCGGTCTGTGGCTTCGAGGCGTCACTCATGGCCGGACGCGGCCGGCTGGCTTCTTCATAAGCCTCACGCAGCAGGCGGAAGCCTTCGGGATCGTCTTCCGGGTGGCAGTCACGCAATTTGATATGGTAGGCGCGCTTGATAGCGGCCAGATCGTCGGTCTCTTGAAGCCCGAGTCGTTGCCAGATATCCATGATTTATTCCTGCGGCTCGCTGTTGAGGAGGTCAATGAGGCTTTGGGGCTGTTCTATGTCGGGTAGGGGGACCTCGTACCAGCTCTGTCCGTGGATCGGGTTCTCCTTATCCCTGAGCGCATCGGCCAGCATTGTCCTCATCTCCCTGGCAATCCAGCCGTGCAGCAGAGCCTGGGCGGCTTGCTCCGGCTCCCCCTCTTCATGACTGAATTTCCATAGGCAGCGGCCGGCATACCAGGCCTGGGTGTACTGTTCCCAGGAGCCATAACGCCGACGAGCCTGGTGGGCGAGATGGTTGTGGATAAAGCCGAACTCCTCCTCGCTTACCCAACCTAATCTAAGTCCTTCCCGGGTCAGATAGGATGCGCGCCCATAGTCCCACGCCTGCACACCATGAGGGCCGATATAGGGGGCGGTACGAGCCACGAAGTCGAGTGAGGCGCGGTGACGCGGCGAGGTTGCGCGCTCTCGCATGGCTTGCCACTGGCTTGGTTGCAGGCAGTGAAAGGCGCCGTACTCCTCGAGCATGAGATGCCCGTGACAGTCGCCAAAGGCCAGCTGACGGACCTGCCGGTGCAAGTCGAGACGATTCTCAATGCCCCAGTCCTCTGCGAGTGTATCGGGTTCTTCGAGCCCCTCTCGCAGGGAGGTGGGCTTGAGGTATTCCCGCCACTCGGTCTGGAAGGCGATCTGCGGCGAGGTCAAAGTCAGCCACCATCTTTCGTGGGGAGCAAGGTTGGCACTATTAAGCATGGTCGGAAGCCAGTCGCGTTTGGAACAAGTTGTAGACTATAAAGTCGGACCAAAATGGATGCAATTGCAGCTGTTTTATAACTCCTTTATCAGTGCCGCGAGCCGGGCGATAAGTTGGCGAGCCGCCGGGCTGACTCCTGCCAGCTGGAAGAAACCATGAATCACTCCGAGTTGCCGCTGGCAGGTGGCGCTCACCCCCGCTTGCAGCAGCTTGTGATAGAGGGTCTCTCCTTCGTCCCGCAGGGGATCGTATTCGGCGGTCACTATATGGGTCGGGGGCAGGCCTTGAAGGGCGGGGTGGCGAAGCGGACTCACCTGATGGTCACTAGCGGGCAGTTTGCCCAGATAGGCCTGAAAACCGCTTAACAGCATGTCGCGAGTGATGAGGTAGTGGTCACCGAATTGGCGATAGCTTTCGCTCTCTCCCAGGGCATCGAGCATCGGATAGATGAGGATCTGGGCGGCCGGCAACGGGGCGCCTCTCTTCTTGAGGCGCAAGGTGGTCACGAGGGCAAGATGACCGCCTGCACTGTCCCCGGCGAGCACGATGCGGTTCGGGTCTCCCTGCCACTTTGTGATATCACCTATGATGGCAAGGGTTGCCGCCAGGGCATCATCATGGGCGGCCGGATAGGTATGCTCGGGGGCGAGGCGGGTGTGTATGGCAAACACCAGCGCATTGGCCCGGTTGCACAACATCCGCATCTGGCGGTCGTGGGTTTCGAACTCTCCACTGACAAAGCAGCCGCCATGAAAGTAGATCAGCGCAGGAGAAGGGGAGCGTGAGGGAGCGACGGGCTGATAGAGACGGATGGCATAATGCTCTGCCTGCCACTCTTCGATGCAGCCTACTTCCTCCCGTTTGCCACCCAGTTCGGCAGAGGCGAGGTAGCCTGCTCGCCTCTCTTCCCAGCTCAGATCACTCGCTTTGGGGCAACCCGCTGCAATGAAGTCTGCCACCATGGCTGCAATGGCCGGTTCAAGTTGTTTCTCCATGATGCATAATACTTGTATATAAAAACAGGCATTGTGCGCTTCCTATTCGGGAGCACAAGCGAAGCGGCATGCGGCGGTTCACAAAATCAGGTTTCAACCAGTTTGAATTCAATCACATAGAGTGGCGGCAGCGCGGGATAGATGACGCGGATCACCTCTTTCAGTTCGGCCAGGGTCATGTTCTCCTGGCGGGCGTGTTCCTCGCTCATGGCGTCGAAGGCCACCGGCGTGACCGACAGTACCTCTATGGTGCCAAACGGCTGGTGCTCCGGGTTGGTGAAAAGAGCGAGGTGCTGGCCCGGTTGCCAACCTGCCTCGCTCTCGTCGCGGATGGTGATGGTCTTGCGGCCCGCCTGGATATCGGCCACGAAACGGCTGAAGAAGGTGAACTCGGGGTAGCTGGAAACAGACATGGGGACTCCGATGGTGATTAAACGTCAAAGGTCGAGATAGGCGCGCAGCTTGTCGAGATCGGCGATGGCGGGGCCGTCGGGCCCCTCGCTCAGGATCCCCTGCTCGATCAGCTCCTTGAGGGCGCGGCGATAGACCCGCTCCGTGGTGCCGAAACGCGCCGCCTCACGGGCCCGTTTGCGCGACCCCAGCATGGGGGTGCGCTGGCGCTCGCGCCATAGCTCGAAGGCGATGTTGTAGGCGATGGGGTGCAGCAAGCGGCTGGTGGTGATCTCCAGGGTATCCAGGTAGTCACTGGCCAGGGCCGAAGCGAAGAAGAGGGTCAGTGCAGGTTCGTCCAGCAGCCGCTGGGCCAGCTTGTGAGCGCAGATGACGCTGGCATCCAGCTCGGTCTCGGCCACCACGCTCCACTGCACCGGGGTGGCGCTGAAGAACTCCATCTCGCCGAAGATCTGGTGGTGGCAGGCGATTTCCCCGAGCTGGAAGATGCGCCCCGAGTGCACAGTGCTGTTGAGAGAGACCCGCCCACTCTCCACCAGATAGAGGCATTCGCTCTGCTCCCCCTGGCACATGATGGGTTCCCCCGGCAGGTAGCGGCGCAGATGCAGGCTGCACTCGGCCAGCGCCGCGGCAAAGCGGGGTTCGAGGGCCTTGAGTTCGGCGTGAAAGCGCCCGATGGGGTAGGGCTGTCGCTGCATGGCAAACCTGATGAACCGGATGAAGGGGCATGAGGCTAGCAAGAGCGCGGGCCGGATACCAGCCCGCGTCAGGCGGGATGTGCCGCAGTTAACGGTTTGCGGCGTTATTGCACCAGTGCCTCGAGGGCGGCGGTGGCGGCGAGCCGCTCGGCAGCCATCATGGCCTGCTCGGCGCTGGCGTAGTCGCCCACCCCCTGCTGCACATCCTGTTCGAACGGTACCACGTTGCAAAGCACGGCGGCGACCCGCACCTGGCGAAAGCGTCCCACCGTCAGGAGCGATGCGGTTTCCATGTCGGCGCCGAGCACGCCCCGCTGATGCCAGTAGCGGCACACTGCCAGCTCGTCATCCCGGTAGAAGCTGTCGTGG
Source organism: Aeromonas enteropelogenes (assembly GCF_000819845.1). Taxonomy (GTDB): domain Bacteria; phylum Pseudomonadota; class Gammaproteobacteria; order Enterobacterales; family Aeromonadaceae; genus Aeromonas; species Aeromonas enteropelogenes. The sequence continues at coordinate 31,965 of NZ_CDCG01000013.1, read as the reverse complement.
GAGCGAACCAGCCCGTGCCAGTGGGGATGGCCGCTGGTGGCGATATGGTCTAGCAGGGCGGCTTGCAGCCGAATATCGGCGCAGGCGGGGTACTCGGCGGGCAGATAGGCCAGGGAGGCGCCATCATGACGAATGGCCCCTTCCACCACGATAAGATCCCCCAGCGCTATCTCATGCTGCAGGGCACCGGCGGAGCCGACCCGGACTAGAGTGCGGGCGCCGGATTGTACCAGTTCCTCCAGGGCGATGATGGCAGAAGCCCCGCCGATGCCGGTACTGCAGACGGTAATGGCTTGCCCCCGGTAGTGACCGTTGATCAGGCGAAATTCCCTGTGCTGGCCGAGCGATTCGCACTGCTCTAGCTGGCTGGCGATGCGGTCGACCCGGGCCGGGTCGCCGCACAGCACCACCCGCTCGGCAATCTGATCCGGGCGACATTGCAGATGGGGTAACAGGGTCATGGCTCAGGCCCCTTGTTGCTGGCGTTTGGCGGCCAACACCCAGAGGCGGGTGCCGTTGGCGGCGATGAACAGCAGGATCAGGTACTCCAGGGACATGGCGTAGACCCCCTGGGCGGCATAGATGCCGACGCTGATGATGTTGATGACGACCCACAGGATCCAGTTCTCCACGTATTTGCGGGTCATCAGGATCTGGGCGACCACGGAGAGCACCGTCATGGTGGCATCCCAGAACGGGAAGGCGTCGGGCTGTGGCTCTGGCAGCGTCAGACCGGCGCCGAAGGCGTTGAGCAGGGAGACAGAAGTGCGAGCCAAAGTGGCAAAGACAGGGTCGATATAGCGGGTCAGCAGGGCGATGGCCAGCACGCTTACCAGCGCGGTGGCGATGAGCTTGGGTTTGCTGAGCCAGCGGATCTGCAGGTGGTCACCCTGATCGTTGGTCGGGCGGGTCCAGGCGTACCAGCCATAGAGGTTGGCGCAGAAGAAGAACAGCTGCAGCAGCAACAGGCCGTAGAGCTGGATCTGGAAGAAGATGATGGCGAACAGGGTGACGTTGATGAGACCGAACAGGTAGTTGATGGTCTTCTCCTGGCTGGCCAGCCAGATGCAGGCCAGCCCAAACAGGGTGCCGATGGCTTCGATCCATGACATGGCGTAGCCACCGCCCAGGGGGATGGTCACCAGGGTGTGATTGATACTGAACCACTCGAATATGCTCATTTGCTTGTCCTTGGCAGTGTGGAATGACGCGAGGTGGCCATTCTAGGGCCGATGCGGATCGCGGGGCAGGACTTTTGTCCGCCCCCGGCTTGCGTCATATCAAAGAAATCGCCAGTGATGTCCCTATTCAAGCCTTGATGAGTTATGGCTCATCAGGGGCCGGGGTTTATTGATGTGCAGCAAGACGATAGCGCTCAGGCTGTGGTCTGATAGAGTCCACTCTTCGGGAGGATAAACCGGGCGGTAAAAAGGAGGTGTCATTGAATTCCGAGTTGATCTGGGTGCTCTGCCTGCTGGCCGGGGCCATCTATCTCTTCATGACCAACAAGGTGCGCATGGATGTGGTCGCCCTCGGTGTGGTCATCCTATTCGTGCTGAGCGACACCCTGACCCTGCAGGAGGCGCTGGCAGGCTTCAGCGACCCCAACGTCATCCTGATCGCCGCCCTGTTCGTGGTGGGGGAGGGGCTGGTACGCACCGGCATCGCCTATCAGGTGGGGGACTGGCTGGTGAAGGTGGCGGGAAACAGCGAAACCCGCTTGCTGGTGTTGCTGATGGTGGCAGTGGCGACCCTCGGCGCCGTGATGAGTTCGACCGGCGTGGTGGCCATTTTCATTCCCGTGGTGCTGAGCGTGGCGAACCGGATGGAGATACCGGCAGGCCGGTTGATGATGCCGCTCGGCTTTGCCGGCCTTATCAGCGGCATGATGACGCTGGTGGCGACGCCCCCCAACATGGTGGTCAACAGCGAGATGATGCGCCATGGCATCCACGGTTTTACCTTCTTCAGCTTCACCCCTCTTGGGGCCCTGATTCTGGTGTGCGGCCTGGGTTACATGTTGCTGGTGCGTGGCTCCCTGGTGCGGCAGGGGGAGTCCGGCGTCAGCAAGGGGCCGGGGCGGCGCACCCTGCGCGATCTTATCCGCGATTATCGCCTGACCGGTCGGGCCCGCCGGCTGGGGCTGAGGCCCGATTCCCCCCTGATTGGCCATACCCTGGACGAGCTGCAGCTACGCGCCCGCTTTGGCGCCAACGTCATCGGGGTGGAGCGCTGGCGAAAATTCCGGCGGGTGATGGTGCCCGTCTCCGGCATCAGCGAGTTTCAGGCCCGGGACGTGCTGCTGATCGACATGTCCGATCCCGGGGTGGATGTCCGTCACTTCTGCAGCGAGGCGCGGCTCGAACCCATGATACTGCGCGGCGAATACTTCTCGGATCAGGCGCGGGAGGTGGGTATGGCGGAGGTCTCCCTCATTCCCGAATCCAATCTGCTGGGCAAGAGCATCCGCGAGGTGGCGTTTCGCTCCACCTATGGCCTGAGTGTGGTGGGGATCCGCCGCGACGGGGAGGCGCTGGCGGGCAAGCTGGTGGACGAGCCGCTGCTGATGGGGGATACCCTGCTGGTGGTGGGCAACTGGAGCCATATCCGGCAGTTGCAGACCCATAGCCGCGATTTTCTGCTGATGGGGCTACCGGCCGAGGTGGACGAGATGGCGCCCGCCCGCAGCCAGGCCATTCACGCCCTGATCGCGCTCGGGGTGATGATATTGCTGATGGTGACCGATCCCGTGCCCAACGTGATTGCGGCCCTTATCGCTTGCCTGCTGATGGGCAAGTTCCGCTGCATCGATATGGAGAGTGCCTACAAGTCCATTCACTGGCCAACCCTGATCCTTATCGTCGGCATGCTCCCCTTTGCGCTGGCACTGCAAAAGACTGGCGGGGTGGATCTTATCGTCGATGGTTTGATGGCGCTGGTGGGCAACATGGGGCCCAGGGTGATGCTGGCCAGCCTGTTTGCCCTGTGCGCCGTGATCGGGCTGTTCATCTCCAACACGGCGACGGCGGTGCTGATGGCACCCATTGCACTGGGCACGGCCCAGCAGATGGGGGTTTCTCCCTATCCGTTTGCCATGACCATTGCCATTGCCGCCTCGGCTGCCTTCATGACGCCGGTCTCGTCACCGGTCAACACCCTGGTGCTGGGGCCTGGCAACTATCGCTTCGCTGACTTCATCCGCATCGGCGTTCCCTTCACCCTGCTGGTGATGGGGGTGAGCGTGGTGGCGATCCCCTGGTTTTTCCCGTTCTGAACTGGAACCTGAACGATGGCGGCCTGCGGGCCGCTTTTTTATGGGCAAGCCGGACGATGGGCGTCGTGACAATCGAAAAGGAGAAAAGAGAGAACTGGGGGGGAAGAGGCAAATGCCAGATACAAAAAAACCAGCCTGAGCTGGTCTGTTTGATGACGCTTTCAATGGTGCGGAAGGAGAGACTCGAACTCTCACGCCTAGGGCGCCAGAACCTAAATCTGGTGCGTCTACCAATTTCGCCACTTCCGCAAATTGATGGTGGCTATGACGGGATTCGAACCTGTGACCCCCGCATTATGAGTGCGATGCTCTAACCAACTGAGCTACATAGCCGTTTGTTATCGACCACCTAAGTGGAAGAGAACAGAAAATGGCTGGGGTACTAGGATTCGAACCTAGGGATGGCGAGATCAAAACCCGCTGCCTTACCGCTTGGCGATACCCCAACAGCGTTCTTCACAATCATGAGATTGAAAGGAACATTTTAAAATGGTGGCTATGACGGGATTCGAACCTGTGACCCCCGCATTATGAGTGCGATGCTCTAACCAACTGAGCTACATAGCCGTTTGTTATCGACCACCTAAGTGGAAGAGAACAGAAAGATGGCTGGGGTACTAGGATTCGAACCTAGGGATGGCGAGATCAAAACCCGCTGCCTTACCGCTTGGCGATACCCCAACAGTGATGCCTGACAGAGACTATCAAACATCTTTAAAAAATGGCTGGGGTACTAGGATTCGAACCTAGGGATGGCGAGATCAAAACCCGCTGCCTTACCGCTTGGCGATACCCCAACAGCGATGCCTGACAGAATCTATCAAACATCTTTTAACAGTGGCCGGGATACCAGGATTTGAACCTGGACACATTGACGAGTTCAACACTCATCACGGCTTCCCTTGACCTGTCACCAACACCTATATGCCGGCAACTGAAATAATGGCTGGGGTACTAGGATTCGAACCTAGGAATGGCGAGATCAAAACCCGCTGCCTTACCGCTTGGCGATACCCCAACTAGAGATGGTGGCTATGACGGGATTCGAACCTGTGACCCCCGCATTATGAGTGCGATGCTCTAACCAACTGAGCTACATAGCCAACCTTGCTTCCGGTGAGTCGTTACCTCGTCACCGTGCGGGCCGAATTATGCGTATCTGGCTCTGGGGCGTCAACCCTTTTTTTGCCAGAAAAACTCAATTTGAGTGCGTTTGACCAGTTATTGGCCTCTGTTGCGCAAAAGCCCAACAATCTGCATTTTTTTAAATCATTCCGACTCTTTCGGCAAGCAGGGTACAGCAAAACTCGGGCGTGGAATTGCTGCACTGTCATGAGGTTAGGGTGAAGAGAGCGAGCTTGCAGCCCTTTGCCATGGATTCTGTCGTCACAATGATCATTCTCCATGAGTCGCATCGTTTAAAATCAGCCGTTTGGTGCCTCCGGCTGGGAGATAAATGCGCTTTGTATCGGGTTGCCGGAGGCAAATATGCTGTGAGGCCGTTTTTGCCTGCTTCAATCGGGCAGAGGGAGAGGGGATTTTCGCTGCTCCTCTGGGCAAGGGAATAGAGGTCTCAGTGGCAGGGGGAGCGGACCCCGTGCTGGCCTGCTGTTGGGTGTCGCGCTCATCCGTAGGGCCGTCCTCACAGTAAACGCAGGGTAGCAGGGGTTGCTCAAGGGGCTGGGGGATATGGAGGATGGAGAAGAAACAGGGGGAATCGCTAAAGAAGAAGCCCATCCGTTGCCGGATGGGCTTCTTGTTATCTGCGGTATTACCTTGGCACAGGCCTGTTGACCTGTACCAAAGGGAAACGCGATTAGACGTTGAACAGGAAGTTCATGATATCGCCATCCTTGACGATGTAGTCTTTCCCTTCGGCGCGCATCTTGCCCGCTTCCTTGGCGCCCTGCTCACCCTTGTAAGTGATGAAGTCTTCAAAGGCGATGGTCTGGGCGCGGATAAAGCCCTTCTCGAAGTCGGTGTGGATCTTGCCTGCCGCCTGCGGGGCAGTGGCGCCGACCGGGATGGTCCAGGCGCGAACCTCTTTCACACCGGCGGTGAAGTAGGTCTGCAGGTTCAGCAACTGGTAGCCGGAGCGGATCACCCGGTTCAGGCCCGGCTCTTCGATACCCAGATCCGCCATGAATTCGGCGCGGTCTTCATCATCCAGCTCGGCGATGTCCGCCTCGATGGCGCAGCAGACCACAACCACTACCGCGTTCTCGGCGGCGGCGATTTCACGCACCTTGTCCAGATAGGGGTTGTTCTCGAAACCATCTTCCGCCACGTTGGCGATGTACATGGTGGGCTTCAAGGTCAGGAAGTTGAGGTGGCTGACGGCGGCCAGCTCTTCCTTGTCCAGCTTCATGCCGCGGATCATCTGGCCGTTTTCCAGGGCCACCTTGATCTTCTCCAGCACTTCCACTTCCAGCTTGGCATCCTTGTCGCCGCCCTTGGCACGCTTGGCCTGGCGGTGGATGGCGCGCTCGCAGGCATCCAGGTCGGAGAGGGCCAGCTCGGTGTTGATCACCTCGATGTCATCGGCCGGGGAGACCTTGCCGGCAACGTGAATGATGTTTTCGTCGTCGAAGCAGCGCACCACGTGACCGATCGCTTCGGTTTCACGGATGTTGGCCAGGAACTGGTTGCCCAGACCCTCGCCCTTGGAGGCACCGGCAACCAGACCGGCGATGTCCACGAATTCCATGGTGGTTGGCAGGACACGCTGGGGCTTGACGATCTCGGCCAGGGCATCAAGGCGGGGATCCGGCATCGGCACCACGCCAGTGTTCGGCTCGATGGTGCAGAACGGGAAGTTGGCGGCTTCGATACCGGCCTTGGTCAGCGCGTTGAACAGGGTGGATTTGCCTACATTGGGCAGGCCCACGATACCGCATTTAAAACCCATGGATTGTTACCTTATTGATGGATGCTGTAAGGGACGCCCGCAGGCGGCCCGTGTCATGCTTTATTCGGCCTTGAAGCTGTGCAAGCGGTTCATGGCCTTGGTCATATCTTGTTTGAACAGGATGTCGGTGGCGCGCAGGGATTCATCCAGCGCGGCGTCGATCAGGTTCTGTTCGCTGCTCGGTGCCTTGGTCAGCACGAAACCGGCAACTTGCTCCTTGGCGCCGGGATGACCGATCCCGAGGCGCAGCCGGAAGAAGTTATTGTTGTTGCCCATCTTGGCGATGATGTCCTTGAGGCCGTTGTGGCCGCCGTGGCCACCACCCTGCTTGAACTTGGCGATGCCCGGAGGCAGGTCAAGCTCGTCGTGGGCAACCAGAATGGCTTCCGGTTCAATCTGATAGAAGCGTGCCAGCGCGGCGACCGCCTTGCCCGAGAGGTTCATATAGGTGTTCGGGATGAGCAGTCGCACATCCTGCCCCTCGACCTGGATACGGGCAGTGTGGCCGAAGAACTTGGGCTCTTCACGCAGGCTGGCATTGTGCCAGCGGGCCAGTTGCTCCACGTACCAGGCACCCGCATTGTGGCGGGTCTTGGCATACTCCGGGCCGGGATTGCCCAGACCCACGATCAGTTTGATTTGACTTGTCACGCTTGATGTCTTCACTCGCAGCTGTCCTGGGTACACTACCCAGGGCAATAGGACGCAATATTCTAGCCGCCGAGTGGCGATCACTCAACCGATGTGCACGGGGTGCCCATGAAATGGCGGGATCTGCCCGCGATTTGGCGGCCAACGTTCGGCAAACGGGCCTCTTGCAAGAGGCCCGTGCCGGTTCATCTCGTGGCGCCTTTATTTGGCGCGCAGCAGGGTGACCGTCTCCTCGTCCAGGGCGGTCAGGTTGGGGCGAGCCTCGCGCACGTACTGCACGAAGGAGGCGGCATCGGTGCCGCAATCCACCCCTTTTGCCTTGCAATCGAGTGCCTTGCCGTTGGCATAGATGGCATTGAGCCGCTCGCCGCTCTGTTCCACCTTGAGCACCGGGAAGGCGGCCAGCTTGCCGTTGACGCTGGCGATGTCGACCCGTTCGCTCTGCTGGCGCTGGGCATCGGCCAGCGCCTGCCAGCCATCATTGCCGTTGGCGCTGTAAGCATTCATCACCACCCGGTAGCGCTGGCCATCCATCAGATCCTGCCACTGGCCATCGGCCCTCTGGTATTGCAGCTGGGTGAGGGTGCCCGCCTTGCCTGCTTCCGTTTCCTGGAAGGTGTAACGCAGGTGGCCGCCATAGGGGAACTTGCCGGCGTGGGCGCTGGCGGGCAGGGTGGTAGTGATGGTTTCGCTCAAGAGGGAACGCACATCGGCACCGGTCAGGCTCAGCACCGCGAGCTGGTTCTTGAACGGCAGCAGGGTGAGGGCACTGTCCCCTTCGCGCCATTCGCCGGCCGGCAGATCGGCGCGCACGCCACCTACCGCCACCAGGGAGAAGTCCACCGGACCACCGGTCAGGGCTTGCACCGCCGGGGTGTTGGCCCAGTAATACTGCCCTTCGGCGACCAGGGGGGCGACATCCGAGCCGTGGCTGTCGCTGCCGTTGTCGCCGGGGCGACGGGCATTTTGCAGCTGAGCGGGGATGGTGCCGATCACCGGGCCATAGGCTTTATCCAGCGCCGGTTTGTAGTGGCTGTCGATGATGCCGCGCAGGCGCGGATCCTCATCCACGGTCACCAGGTTGGGTTGGTTGTCGATGAACTGACTCGCCTTTTTGCTGCCCTGCTTGTCGAGGGGTTGGCTGCGGGCCGGATCGGCGAAGAAGTCGCGGCTGGCCAGCAGGCTGTTGTTGCCCTGGCAATCCTGCACCTGACCCTGGCTGTCGAAGCTCACCTGGGCCAGGCCGATGGCCTGGGCGTAGGAGCCCGCCTGCACCACGCAGGTTTTGCCGATGCCGTCCGGGTTGGTCACCAGCTTGGCGTACTCGCCGGTCTTGCCCCAGCCGATATTGCGAAAATCGCCGAGCAGGCTGTGAGAGTGGCCGCCGACGATGGCATCGATACCGTTGACCTTGGCCGCCAGCGCCAGATCCCGCTCGTTGCCGATGTGGGTCAGGGCGACGATCTGGTGAATGCCTTTGGCCTGCAGTATGTCGACCGTGGCCTGGGCCGAGGCCACCTCCTTGTCAAAGCGCAGTTTGCCCACGTTGGGGGCGATATTGCCCATGTCTTCCAGCACCAGTCCCATTACGGCGACCAGCTGTTTGCCTTGCGGCAGGTTGTTGAGATCGGTGACCGGGCTTTTCTGGTTGCCGTCGAAGGCATAGACGACAAAAGGCTTGAGATTGCTGGCCTTGCCCAGGGCCGGATCGTCACGGGTATCCAGGTTGGCGGCCAGCACCGGGAAGTTGACCCCCTCGATGAAGCGGGCCAGCTTCTGGTTGTCGAGATCGAATTCGTGGTTGCCGAGCGCCATGGCATCGAGGCCGAACTGGCTTAGCAACTCGGCGTTGGCCATCCCCTCGTTGAGCTTGAAGTAGCCGCTGCCTTGCCAGGCATCGCCGCCGTGCAGCAGCAGCAGGGGCTGGTTCTTGGCCAGCGCCTCGGCCTGGTAGGCCTTTGCCATGGTGAGCAGGCGCGGATAGCCGCCAAAGCGGGTGTAGAGGGTGTCCGTCTCCTCGTCCTTGTTGAAGATATGTCCCGTCAGCTCGGCGTTGACCGGATCGAACTGGGAGTGGGTGTCGTTCATGTGTGCCAGGGCCAGCACGAAGGGCTGGTTCTCTTTGGCGGGCTGACAGGCGAACAGGGCGGAGGTGAGGGTTGCGAGCAGGAGAGGACGCAAGCAATTCATGGACAAATCCTTAATCCTGCCGGGGGCAGGGTAGTACCAGATATCAGGGTGCTAGAAAGACGAAAACCGCCGGTAGGCGGTTTTCGTTGATACAGCATCCATCAATGCTCGAACATGGCAGAGATGGACTCTTCGTTGCTGATACGACGAATGGCTTCGGCCAGTACGGTCGAGAGGGTCAGTTGCTTGACCTTGCCAACCGCCTTCATCTCCGGGGTAAGCGGGATGGAGTCGGTGATGATCAGTTCGTCGATCACGGAGTTCTTGATGTTGTCGACGGCGGAGCCGGAGAAGACCGGGTGAGTCGCGTAGGCGAATACGCGCTTGGCACCACGCTCTTTCAGGGCTTCGGCAGCCTTGCACAGGGTGCCGCCGGTGTCGATCATGTCATCGACGATGATGCAGTCGCGGCCGGCAACGTCACCGATCAGATGCATGACCTGGGAGACGTTCGGGCGGGGACGGCGCTTGTCGATGATGGCGATGTCGGTGTCATCCAGCAGCTTGGCGATGGCACGGGCTCGGACTACGCCGCCGATGTCCGGAGAGACGACAACAGGGGCCTCGAGGTTCTTGGACTTCATGTCTTCCAGCAGCACCGGGCTACCGAACACGTTGTCTACCGGAACGTCGAAGAAGCCCTGGATTTGCTCGGCATGCAGGTCAACGGTCAGTACGCGATCCACACCGACGCTGGAGAGGAAGTCGGCGACAACCTTGGCGGTGATGGGCACACGGGCGGAGCGGACGCGGCGGTCCTGACGGGCATAACCAAAATAGGGGATAACGGCAGTGATACGGCCAGCTGAAGCACGACGCAGTGCATCCACCATGACGATCAATTCCATCAAATTGTCGTTGGTCGGGGCACAGGTGGATTGAATGATGAAGATATCGCCACCACGTACATTCTCGTTGATCTGTACGCTGATCTCGCCGTCGCTAAAGCGACCTACGGCAGCATTGCCGAGTTTGATAAACAGGCGATCTGCGATCTTCTGGGCTAGTTCCGGCGTTGCGTTACCAGCAAACAGCTTCATGTCAGGCACGGTTTGAAACCTCGGGGTTGCATCCAGTATGTGGGGGAGTCTGAAATCAGACCCGGATCGTTTGGGGGCAAACGATTTATCAAGATAACGAGCAAGATGTCTGCCGCAGTGAAACGGAGCACTTCAGGTCGGTGGGCTAGCACGACATCGCCCACGCTTCCTCGCTCAAATTGGCTGGGGTACTAGGATTCGAACCTAGGAATGGCGAGATCAAAACCCGCTGCCTTACCGCTTGGCGATACCCCAATCATTTGAACTGTTGCAAAGTGACAAAGAGTGGTGATATGTTCTCGCCCTTGGCGACAAACCCATCCAGTCCCTTCGGCACTTTGGCCAACACTTCCCGAGCAGTCACTTCGTCTTCAAACTGAGCAAAGACGCAGGCTCCTGTGCCCGTCATTCTTGACGGCGCGTATTCTAGCAACCAGCCGAGCGCATTGGCAACCTCGGGGTGGCGCTTTTTCACCAGTAATTCGCAATCGTTTTTCCACTCCCCTTCCAGCAGATTGTGCAATGCCATCTTCGGGGTATCTCTCGGCAGGTCCGGATCCTGGAACACGGCCGCGGTCGCCACATGGCAATCTGGCTTGAGCACCAGATACCAGGCAGAGGGCACTTCGACGGGTTGCAGCCGCTCGCCCACTCCCTCGGCAAAGGCGGCTCTGCCGCGCACAAACACCGGCACGTCGGCCCCCAGCTGGACGCCGAGATCCGCCAGCTCGTCTTCGCTCAAACCGGCCTGCCAGAGATGGTTGAGGGCCACCAGGGTAGTGGCCGCATCCGATGAGCCGCCGCCGATGCCGCCGCCCATAGGCAAGACCTTCTCCAGCCGGATATGGGCCCCTTGTGGGCTCGGCAGTTTTGCCTGCAGCAGGCGGGCGGCGCGGATGATGAGGTTTTGTTCATCGGGCACGCCGGGAATGGCCGGGCTCAGGGTCAGCAGATTGGTGCCGGGGAGCGGGTCGAATTCCAGCCAGTCGCCGTGATCGAGGAAGATGAACAGGGTCTGCAGTTCGTGATAGCCGTCCGGACGACGGCCATTTACGTGGAGAAACAGGTTGAGTTTGGCCGGTGCCGGCCAGCGGGTCGGGTTCATCAGCGAGCGAGAGTCCATTGGTTGATCTGAAGCTTGAGGCGGCTGCCCTGGCCGGTCATGGTGAGCTGGTGCGGCAGGCGGTAGCCATCCTGATCCCGATAATCGCCATAGGCTATCTGCCACTGACCGTCACGGACGCTGGCCAGGCTGGCGTCGGGATTGAGCTCGAATTCGGCCTGGCCCGGCAGCCCCTTGATCCACTCCGGCAATCCGGCGACCGGGATGTGCCAGCCGGTGAGCTGATAGATCAGCGCCTCGGCATCCTGGCTCTGGTGGCGGTTGCCATCGCTGTCGAGCAGGGTGATCTCGCCCTTGTTGCGGGAGAGCTCCAGAATGCTGGTGCCGATCAGGCTGGTGAGGTTGAGGCGATAGTCATCGCCGTCCTGCTGCCAGTTGAGGCGGGCGCTGCCCTTCTGCTGGGGGGTGATGATGGCCATCTTGCCGGAAAGCTGCCAATGGGTCAGCTGCTCGAGCCGGGTACGCTCCTGGTTCCAGTTCACCTGGTCCCGCTGGGGCTGGGTGGTGGCACAGCCGCCGAGGATCAGCAGGCAGGCGAGGGTGAAAATACGTAGCAGCAAGGCAAGGCTCCAGAGAGGGGAATTTGCCACAGTATACGGGGCGGCCGTATTGCTTTTAAAGACTTACCCTTTCTCGTACAATTGGCAGCCTTTGCACCCAGCGTATGAAATGACCGTCGCCCACTCATGAGTTTGCTTGCCCTCGGAATCAACCACAACACCGCCAGTGTCGCCTTGCGAGAAAGGGTCGCCTTTGGCCCGGACTGCATCGATCGCGCCCTGCGTGAGCTGGTGAGCCAACCCGGTGTCAGCGAGGCGGTGATCGTCTCCACCTGCAACCGGACCGAACTTTATTGCAATCTGGACGGGGAGCAGCAAGAGGCTGTATTGCGCTGGTTGCAGCAGTTTCACGGGCTGGATGCGGCCGAACTGGTCAGCGCCATCTATCAGCACCATGACGAAGAGGCGGTGCGCCACCTGATGCGGGTGGCCTGCGGTCTCGACTCCCTGGTGCTGGGAGAGCCGCAGATCCTGGGGCAGATCAAGCAATCCTACGCCCATGCCCAGCAGTCGGAAGCGATCAAGGGAGCGCTGGAGCGGCTGTTCCAGAAGTCCTTCTCGGTAGCAAAACGGGTGCGCACCGATACCGAGATCGGGGCCAGCGCCGTGTCGGTAGCCTTCGCTGCCGTCAGCCTGGCGCGGCGGATCTTCTCCGATCTCTCCCAGACCAAGGTGCTGCTGGTCGGCGCCGGCGAGACCATCGAACTGGTGGCCCGTCATCTGCGCGAACAGGACGTCACCCAGATGATGGTGGCGAACCGCACCCTGCAGCGGGCCCAGACCCTGGCGGCCGAGTTCGGCGCCCAGGTGATGACCCTCGAAGAGATCCCGGATTACTTGCACGAGGCGGACATCGTCATCAGCTCGACCGCGAGCCCCTTGCCCATCATCGGCAAGGGCATGGTGGAGCGGGCCCTCAAGGCGCGCCGCTTCAAGCCCATGTTCCTGGTGGATATCGCCGTGCCGCGGGATATCGAGGCCGAGGTGGACGAGCTCTCTGATGCCTATCTCTACACGGTGGACGATCTGCAGGGGATCATCGAGCAGAACCTCGAAACCCGCAAGCGGGCGGCCGCCGAGGCGGAGCTCATCGTGCAGGAAGAGCGTGACGAATTCATGGGCTGGTATCGCGGCCAGAATTCGGTGGATCTCATCCGCGACTATCGCCAGCACTCCCAGCAGGTTGCCGACGAGGAGCTGCAGCGGGCCCTGCAGGCCCTGGCCCAGGGCGAGAGTGCCGAGCAGGCGCTCAAGGCGCTGGCCCATCGCCTCACCAACAAGTTGATCCACGCGCCGACCCAGGCCCTGCGCCAGGCGGCCTCCCAGGGTGACGAGAGCGCCCTGTCCCGGTTGCGTCAGGCGCTGGGGTTGTCACAAGAGTCATAGTGTTCGGGCGGCCAGCCGGTCGTCCTCTCCTCCATTGAGATTGCAAGAGTTATGAATCCGTCACTGATCAGAAAGCTGGAAGGCCTCATCGAGCGCCACGAAGAAGTACAGGCCATGCTCGGCGAGCCGGACGTGGTCTCGGATCAGGAGCGTTATCGCGCCCTGACCCGGGAATATGCCCAGCTGGAGGATATCGTTCACGCCTTCCAGCGTTTCCGTCAGGCCCAGGAGGATCTCGAGACCACCCAGCTGATGCTGGAGGAGGAGGATGCCGACCTGCGCGAGATGGCGCAGGAGGAGCTGCCGGTCGCCAAGGCGGCGCTGGAGGCGCTGGAGCAGGAGTTGCAGGTGATGCTGCTGCCCAAGGATCCCAAGGATGACAACAACTGCTATCTGGAGATCCGCGCCGGTGCCGGTGGTGACGAGGCGGCGATCTTCGCGGGCGACCTGTTTCGCATGTATTCGCGCTTTGCCGAGCGCCAGGGCTGGCGCGTCTCCATCGTCAGCTGCAACGACGGGGAATACGGTGGCTACAAGGAGGTGATCGCCAAGATCGATGGCGAGCACGTCTACGGCCGTCTCAAGTTCGAGTCCGGTGGTCATCGGGTGCAGCGGGTGCCGGAAACCGAATCCCAGGGGCGGGTGCACACCTCCGCCTGTACCGTCGCCGTACTGCCGGAAGTGCCGGAGGCTGAACAGATCGAGATCAACCCGTCCGAGCTGAAGATCGACACCTTCCGTGCCTCCGGTGCCGGTGGTCAGCACGTCAACAAGACCGACTCCGCCATTCGCATTACCCACCTGCCGACCGGCCTGGTGGTGGAGTGCCAGGACGAGCGCTCCCAGCACAAGAACCGCGCCAAGGCAATGTCGGTGCTCTCCGCCCGCCTGCAGGCGGCCGAGGATGAGCGTCACCGGGCCGCCGAGCAGAGCACCCGTCGCAACCTGGTGGGGTCGGGGGATCGCTCCGAGCGCATCCGCACCTACAACTATCCCCAGGGGCGTCTCTCCGAGCACCGGATCAACCTCACCCTCTATCGCCTCTCCGAGATCCTGGAAGGGGATCTGGACTGCGTCATCACGCCGCTGGTGCAGGAGTATCAGGCCGATCAGCTCGCCTCCCTGGCCGAGAGCAATTGATGCAAACGCAGATCCGGCAAGCTCGCATTCAGAGTGGGACGAATAAGGTGGGGGGAAACTGATGCAAATCCAGCAAGCCCGCGCCCACATCATGGCGACCCTGGCGGGGGGCGAATCTCCCCGTGCCGATGCCGATGTGCTGCTCTGCCATCTGCTGAAGTGCCGGCGCAGCTACCTGATGACCTGGCCCGAGCGCGAACTCGATGACGCCCAGCAGGCGACCCTGCAGGGCTGGCTCGTCCGTCGCCTCAATGGCGAACCCATCGCCCACCTGGTGGGGGAGCGGGAGTTCTGGTCGCTGTCCCTCAAGGTGAGTCCGGCGACTCTGATCCCGCGCCCCGATACCGAGGTGCTGGTCGAACAGGCGCTGGCACGGTTGCCCGCAGGCCCCTGCGCCCTGCTGGATCTGGGCACCGGCACCGGCGCCATCGCATTGGCGCTCAAGTCCGAGCGGCCCGATGCCGATGTATGGGCGGTGGACAGGATGGCGGATGCCGCGGCCCTGGCCCGCGAGAACAGCGCCGCGCTGGATTTGCCCATCACGGTTCGCGACGGCAGCTGGTTCGCGCCGCTTTGCGATCCGCTCTTGGATAAGGCCCCCCGTTTCGCGGTGATTGTCTCCAACCCGCCCTATATCGACAGCGCCGATCCTCATCTCGAGCAGGGGGATGTGCGCTTCGAACCTCGTTCGGCCCTGGTGGCCGACGAGGCGGGGCTGGCGGATATTCGCCACATAGTGGCCGAGGCGCCTGCCCATCTGCTGGCGGATGGCTGGTTGCTGCTGGAGCATGGCTGGGAGCAGGGTGCCGCCGTGCGTCAGCTGCTGCTGGCGCGTGGCTATCGCGCCGTGACCACGGTGCGCGATTACGGGGACAACGAGCGGGTCACCCTGGGTCAGTGTCCGGCCTGCTAAATCCTTTTAACCGGTTTGACGAGTCGCTGGGTGATGACCCAGCGGCCAAGGATTGAATATGTATTTTGTGCTCAAGCATCTGCACCTGACCCTGATTGCCGGGGCCGTGCTCTTGTTCATGGTTCGCTTTTACTGGGTTCAGGCCGGCTCTGACCGGGCCTATAGTGTCCCCGTGCTGAAGGTGAGCGGCCTGCTCAATGGCCTGGTAGTTCTCTCGGGCGTGCTGCTGTGCATGGTGCTGGATCTCAACCCCTTCAACAACGGGACTCCCTGGCTCAGCGAAAAGCTGATGGGCATCCTGGTGCTGGTGTTCCTGGCCGCCATGGCGTTGCGGCTGGCCAAAAGCAACCTGGTGCGCTGGTGCTCCTTTCTCGGGGCACTGGGATGGATCTATTTTATTGCCAAGCTGGCACTGCTCAAACAGGCGAGTTTGTTCGGTTAAGGCATGAAGACGATGTTACGTATAGACGAATGGACCGACTTTGAAGCCCATGACCTCACCGAGCTGGCGCTGGCGGTGAGTCACGAGGTATATGGCTCGGCCGGGCAGGGGCTGCGCGAGCTGGACTTGCTCGACGAGTGGCTGGATGAACAGATAGCCGAAGGCACCTGTGACGAGGTGCGCCAGCAACTGCTTGAAGGCTTCTACCACCGCCTTGGCTTTTACGGCGACTGGCAGGATTATTTCTCGGCGCAGAACTGCGACATCAACCAGGTGCTGATGCAGCGCAAGGGGATCCCGGTCAGTCTCGGTATCCTCATCATCCAGCTGGGGCGCAAACTCGGGCTGGATGTGGAGGGGATCTGCTTCCCCGGCCACTTCCTGGTGAGCTTTGCCGGTGGTGAGGGGGAGGTCTATGTCGATCCCTTCACCGGTGACGAGTTGACCCTGGCCCGTATCGAACTGCTGCTGCGCGGTGCCCTGGGGGATCTGGCGACCCTGACCCCGGATTATTTGCAGCCCTCCGGTCAGTGGGAGATCATCGAGCGGCTGCTCAACGTCAGCAAGGGAGCCCTGCTGCGGGAAGATCGCATGGCCGAGGCCCTGCGCTGCAGCGAACTGCTGCTGCGGATGAAACCCGGCGATCCCCTGGAGACGCGGGATCGCGGCTTCATCTACGAGCAGCTCGACTGCCCCCGCCAGGCGGCGGAAGATTTTGAATATTTCATTGAACAATGCCCGGATGATCCGGTGGCAGATGTGCTGAAGGCACAGCTGGCCGCGCTGGATCTGACTCCCAAGCCCCTCCATTAAGGAGGCCTGGGAATTGAAACAGAAGAATATCAAGGCCGGTGTGCCCAAGCCTCTTCACTTAAGGATGCCCGAGATGGAACAGAAGAATATCAAGATCAACCAGATCGACGTCGCCAACGACAAGCCGTTCGTGCTGTTTGGTGGCATGAACGTGCTGGAATCCCGCGACATGGCGATGGCGGTGTGCGAGAAGTACGTGGAAGTGACCAGCAAGCTGGGCATTCCATTCGTGTTCAAGGCGAGCTGGGACAAGGCCAACCGCTCCTCCATCCACTCCTACCGCGGTCCGGGTCTGGAAGAGGGGATGAAGATCTTTGAGGAGCTGAAAGCGACCTTTGGCATGCCGGTCATCTCCGATCTGCACGAGCCGTGGCAGGCCAAACCGGTGGCCGAGGTAGTGGATGTCATCCAGCTGCCCGCCTTCCTGGCGCGCCAGACCGACCTGGTGGAGGCCATGGCCCGTACCGGCAACGTCATCAACATCAAGAAGCCGCAGTTCCTCAGCCCGAGCCAGATGAAGAACATCACCGACAAGTTCGAGGAGTGCGGCAACGATCGCCTGATCCTGTGCGAGCGCGGTGCCAACTTCGGTTACGACAACCTGGTGGTGGACATGCTGGGCTTGGGCGTGATGAAGAAGAGCACGGGCGGCTACCCGGTCATCTTCGACGTGACTCACTCCCTGCAGTGCCGCGATCCCATGGGCGCCGCATCCGGTGGTCGCCGCGAGCAGGTGACCGAGCTGGCCCGCGCCGGCATGGCGGTAGGTCTGGCGGGTCTGTTCATCGAATCCCACCCGGATCCGAAGGTGGCCCGCTGTGATGGCCCGAGCGCCCTGCCGCTGGAGAAGCTGGAAGGTTTCCTCAAGCAGATGAAGGCTATCGACGATCTGATCAAGGGTTTCGAGCCCCTCGATACCTCTGCCTGATACTGGCAATGGATAGCAAAAGGCCCCGCGATGCGGGGCCTTTTTGTTTGGCGAGTCTGGCTTGTGGCCATGAAAAACGGCCCCCGGGGGCCGTTTTTGAGGGCAGGCTGTGCAGCCCGCCGTCACGACAGAGTGTGGATCACAGGCTCTGGGTGAAGGTACGGGTTACCACGTCACGCTGCTGTTCCGGGGTCAGGGCGTTGAAGCGCACTGCGTAGCCGGACACACGGATGGTCAGCTGCGGGTATTTTTCCGGGTTGGCGATGGCGTCTTCCAGGGTTTCGCGACGCAGCACGTTGACGTTCAGGTGCTGGCCACCTTCAACGGCCGGCTCGGCCTGAACCGGCAGCTCGCGGTATTCGAACTGGCCCAGCTCGGCGATCTGGACTTCCTGATCGGCAGCGAAGGCATCGCCTTTGGCGCAGATGCAGCGAGCCTGTTGCTTCTCTTCGTCCAGCAGCCAGAAAGAGTTCAGCAGAGCGGTGTTGGCGGCCTGGGTGATTTGAATGCCTTTGATCATGGTATGACTCCTCAATGGGAAGCGGATCCGACTGTAAGGAAATTACCCTGATGTAGTTAAGCTACCGCGAATGTCGATGGCTTAAAGGGGCCTTGCCTTACACCTTTACTTTGATGGGGTCATATATACCATGGTGGGATTATTACGAAAATTGATCCAAATCAATAAAATCCCACTTAGCTTGCGCCAAGTAGGATTAAATTATTGAGTTGAATCAAAAATAGGTCATTTTTCTGATTTCGTAAGATATCCAAATCATACATCTTTTATCTATTTAATCTAGTAATTTAACTACATGTTTTATCTTGTTTTTAAGATAAACGGGTAGCCGGCAGATGACTGATGGAAAGGAAATTGACGGTGAAGGAAACGGTTGCAGTGCGCGACTCCATCTGCAGCGGTTACCAGGGAGAAAACCCGATATATCCTGATCGGGTGGGCCTGTGTGTGGTGGTGTCATGTGATCGCAGGCAAGTGATGCTGTCCATTATGCCTTGTCGCGGTTGCGTCTTGCGGGCTGGCCCCCTATCCTGAGCCCTTCGCCGTATCAAGTGAGGAGTTCGGGGTGCTGACCTGGAGTGATGTGATTGGCTCGGAAAAAGAGCAGGACTATTTCAAGAGTACGCTGGCGACGGTGCGCAGTGAGCGGGAAGCGGGCAAGGTGATCTATCCACCCGCTGCCGATGTCTTCAACGCGTTCAAGCTCACCGAACTGGATCAGGTCAAGGTGGTGATCCTGGGTCAGGATCCGTACCACGGCCCCAACCAGGCCCATGGTCTCTGTTTTTCCGTGCTGCCCGGGGTGCGCACCCCGCCCTCACTGGTCAACATCTATAAAGAGATGCAGCGGGATCTGCCAGGGTTTGTCACACCGGATCACGGCTTTCTCGAATCCTGGGCCAAACAGGGGGTGCTGCTGCTCAATACCGTGCTGACGGTGCAGGCCGGCCAGGCCCACTCCCACGCACATCTGGGCTGGGAAACCTTCACCGACCGGGTGATCGAGCAGATCAATGCCAGCTGTCAGGGCGTAGTCTTCCTGCTCTGGGGCGCCCATGCCCAGAAGAAGGGGCGTTTCATCGACCGGCAGCGCCATCACGTGCTGACCGCCCCCCATCCCAGCCCGCTTTCTGCCCACCGTGGCTTCATCGGTTGTGGCCATTTTTCCGAGACCAACCGGCTGCTGGAACAGCAGGGCAAACAGCCCATCCAATGGAATTCAGTCTGCGGCTGACTTGATTGAGTGCAAAGTTTGG
Source organism: Aeromonas enteropelogenes (assembly GCF_000819845.1). Lineage (GTDB taxonomy): Bacteria > Pseudomonadota > Gammaproteobacteria > Enterobacterales > Aeromonadaceae > Aeromonas > Aeromonas enteropelogenes. The sequence continues at coordinate 12,821 of NZ_CDCG01000013.1, read as the reverse complement.
CCGGCAGATGACCGTATACTCAGGGAAGTGACAGTTTATTTCAGCGAAGGAGTGCCTATGTTATCCAGTCTGCACAAGGATCATCTCAACATCGCCCGGCTACTTGGGCTGCTCAAGCACAAGCTGGCAGCCATTCAGGCCGAGCAGCCCATCAGCTACTTTCTGATCCGCGATGTCATCGACTATCTGCGGGAGGTGTCTGACAAGTACCATCACCCCAAGGAAGACATGATCTACGAGTACTACCTCAAATACCGGGTCGTGGAGGGGGAGGTCGCCAATCGTCTGCAGGAGGAGCACGCCAAGCTGCTGGAGGCGGGCACCGAACTCAAGGAGATGGTGGAGATGATCCTGATGGATGCGGTGATCCCGCTCGACCAGTTCACCGGCAAGCTGGAACGTTTCGTAGCGCTGCAGGAGGCGCACATGAACTACGAGGAGGGGGTGATCTTCCCCCTGCTGCGGGACACCCTGACCGAAGATGACTGGCGTCATCTGGAGCAAAACTGGCAGAACCGTGCCATCGGTGATCCCCTGTTCGGGGCCGAGGTGAGCCAGAACTTTCAGGCGCTGGCCCAGCGTCTCTCGCTGCCTCCGGTGAGCGTGTAATAAGGCCAGATTGCACCATCAACAAATAGATAAACGGCAAAAGGCCTCCATCCGGAGGCCTTTTCATATCTGGCAAACACCCTGCAGCTTGGCCATTTCGACTACCCATGTGCTAGCCGGGGGCGTCTTTCTCGGGGCCGGATTGCGGGGGAGGGACAGGTTTGTCGATATTGGTGCGGGGTCAGGCCGAACTCCTGCTTGAAGCGGGCGGCGAAGCGACTGGGGGAGTCGTAGCCGCAGGCGAGGGCAACCTCCAGCGGGGTGAGGGATTGCTGCAGCAAGGTGAGGGCATGGCTCATGCGCACCTGGGCCAGCAGTTGGCGAAAACTGCGACCTTCACTGGCCAGCTTGCGCACCAGGGAGGCACGGCTCATGGCGAAGTGGGGAGCAACCCCCTCCAGGGTATGGTCGGCGCCGGGCTCCACGCCGAGATAGCGGGCCAGCCGCTCCCCCAGCGTCATGGTGCGGGCCGGATAGAGCAGATCGAGGGCCCGGGCGGCGTGCAGTTCGGCATAAAAGCCCTGTAGCAGCTCGGCCTGGGTTGCCTCGCTCACTCCCCGCTCGGCCATGGTGGTGACCAGCTCGAAGCAAAATGCCAGCCCGGGGGTCACCTTTACCCTGGGTTCTCGCTGCCCCTTTGGAGCCGCGGCGGTGGCCGATAGCCAGGCATCGGGCGGCGGCGCCAGCAGGGTCAGGGCATGGGAGCGGAATGTGCCCTGCTCCGGCTGGTTGACGAAGGTGAGCTGGTGGCCCGCTGGGATCAGCAGCCAGCTCTCCCTGTCAAACGTCAGGCGCCGCTCTTTCCACCACAGCTGTTTGTGCCCCTGTTTCACCCAGATGAGGGTTGGGGCATAGATGAGCACCCGGTGCAGGGGCTGCTGGCGGATCCCGAGGTAGTGGTGCTGTTGCAGCAGCGGCGTGCTCATCCGGCGGGCTCCTAGTGGGTGACGAAGGTGGCGGTCAGGGTAGCCTTGCCAAGGGCCATGGCGTTGAGCATGTAGCCTACCATGGCGGGCGGGGTATCCGCCTTCACCTCCAGATCCTGGGGCAGGGCCCAGGCGGTGAACTGGTAGCGGTGCATGCCGTGACCTGCGGGCGGGCAGGGGCCGCCGTAGCCCTGGCTGCCGAAGTCGGTTCTCAGCTCCAGCCCCTGCTTGAGCTTGCCGGAGGCGTTGGTCGGCAGCTCGCTCTGGCTGGCCGGCAGATTGACCACCAGCCAGTGCCACCAGCCGCTGCCGGTGGGGGCATCCGGATCATAGGCCGTAATGGCGATACTCTTGGTGCCGGCGGGCAGCTCCTGCCAGCTCAGCTGGGGCGAGCGGTTCTCGCCGCTGCAACCAAAGCCGTTGAAGCTGAACGCCTTGTCCATCGGCTGGCCTTCGCGGATGTCGGTGCTGCTCAGGGTCATGGCGCTGGCAGGCAGTGCGGCCAGACAGAACAGGGGCAGCAAAGCGGAACGCAGGGGTAATCTCATAAGGTGACTCCTCGTGTGGTAACGGGTTCACTTTAGCCAAACAGGGATAAATGGAAGTCACGTAACGGCTCAATGAGGCGTTCTCCAGGCCATTATATGAGTCGATATGTTGTTTGTGAGATTGATGAGGGGAAAGAGAGAGATAAAAAAACCGGCATCCAGGATGCCGGTTTTTATGTGCCGAGAGGGCGGGCGACTTAGCGCAGGATCATCTCGTCACGACCCGGGCCGACGGAAACCATCGGAACCGGTACGCCGAGCAGCTCTTCGATGCGCAGCACGTACTGCTGGGCAGCGCGCGGCAGCTCTTCGAAAGTGCGGCAGCCGCTGATGTCTTCGCTCCAGCTTTCCATCTGCTCGTAGACGGGCTTGAGGGCGGCAGTTTGCGGCCAAATCGGGTTTTCGGTGTGGGCACCTTCGTAGGCCACGCAGATCTTCAGATCCGGCAGACCGGTCAGGCAGTCCAGCTTGGTCAGGGCCACTTCGGTGGCAGCCTGCAGCTCGACACCGTTCTTGGTGGCCACGGCGTCGAAGTAGCCGACGTCACGGGGACGGCCGGTGGTCGCGCCGAACTCGTTGGTGATCTTGCGGAACTCGTCTTGGTTCTCCATGGCGGTCAGCAGGGTGCCGGTACCGACGGAGGAGCTGAATGCCTTGGCCACGGCGATGACGCGCTCCGGGCGCAGACCCGGCAGGCCGCCACCGATGCCGGCGTAGGCGCCGGAAACGTGGGAGGAGGTGACCCAGGGGTATTCGCCGTAGATGAGGTCACGGCCGGCGCCCAGCTGTGCTTCGAACAGCAGGGTCTTGCCTTCGGCCTGCAGGGCCTTGAGCGGCATGCTGACGTTGCAAACGGCGTCGATCCAGGAGGCGGAGACTTCCAGCAGCCAGTCGGCCATTTCCTGGGCGGTCTGGGCAAATTCGAAGTCCGGATAGAGGGCCTTCATCTGCGGCAGTTTCCAGTCCAGCATGAACTGGATGCGCTCGACCAGCACGTCCGGCTGTTTCAGCCAGCCAACCAGGATCGCTTTTTTCATGACGCGATCGCCGTAGGCGGGGGCAATGCCCTGACGGGTGGAGCCATAGGCGCCGTCACCCAGACGCTGCTCTTCCAGGGTATCTTCCAGTGCGTGCAGCGGCAGGCACAGGGTGGCGCGGTCAGAGATGGCCAGCTTGGGAGTAATGCCGGAGGCTTTCACTTCGTCGAGTTCGACGGTGAGCTTCTCGGGGCTGATCACCATGCCCGGGCCGAGCACGACCAGGCAATCCGGGTTGAACACGCCACTTGGGACTTGGTGCAGCTTGAAGGTGCCAAGATCGTTGACCACGGTGTGGCCGGCGTTGTTGCCGCCCTGGAAGCGAATGCTGGCACCGGCTTGACCTGCCAGATAATCCACGATGCGGCCCTTGCCTTCATCACCCCAGTTGGCACCTACGACTACGATAGACGACATGACTCTTTCTCCTAAGACGTTAGGCATCCATCCTAGGAGCCTGATGTGGATTAGAAAAATTAATTATCTTTATAATTCCGATAATAAAACCATATAATTGTGGCCATTTTAGCGGCAACCTCTCCCGCTGTTGCCGTGCAAAACCCCGCAAGACGGGAGTGGAGGAGCCACATGCTGGATATTCACTGGCTGCAAACCTTTGTCACCCTGGCCCGGTTGCAGCACTTTGGCCAGACCGCCACCGAGCTGCACATGACCCAGCCCAACGTCAGCCTGCACATCAAGCGGCTGGAGCAGGCGACCCGGGTACGACTCATCGAGCGCAGCCCGTTTCGCCTGACCCAGGCGGGGGAGCGACTGCTGCAAAGCGCCGAGCGTGCCATCGCCGAGTTGCAGCTGTGCCAGTCCGATCTCAATGCGCTCAATCAGTTAAGCCAGGGGACGCTCGCCATCGCCGCCAGCGACATCATTTCCCGCCTGTTGCTGATCCAGCCGTTTCAGCGCTTCAAACGGGAGTTTCCCGGCATCGACCTCACCCTGTTCAACACAACTTCGGATCAGGCGGCGGAGCTGGTCAAGGCGGGCAAGGCGGATCTCGGCTTCGTGATGGCGCAAAAGCGCAGCGAGCCGCTCTTCTATACCGAGCTGCAACAGGTGACCTGGTGCGCCCTGGGTCACGGGCTGGCCCGCTGGCAGGCGCGGGCGCAGGTCGGAGCAGGGGGGGATGAGAGAAAGAGCGATCCCCTCGACGAGCCGACCCTGATCCTGCTGGGGCACGATACCCGCACCAGGGCGCTTATCGACCCCTCCCTGCCGCTGCTGGGGTTGCCCCCCTGTCGCATCATGGAGGTTGGCAGCGTGGATGCCCAGCTGGATTGGGCCGAGGCTGGGTTTGGCGTGGCCATAGTGCCCGACTTCTCGCTGCACCCCAGGCTCAACCTGACCGCTCCCGTCAGCAGCCTGACTGATTTTCCCGGTACCAGCCTGGGGTACGTGGTGCGCCAGAACCAGGTGCTGTCACGGGCCATCAAGCAGTTGCTGGTCTGGGTGGAGGAGGAGATCCAAAAACCCAACCCCTATCTGGCGCGGGAGGCCGCGCAGTGATCAGAACGTCATAAAAGTGAAAGGGGCAGCTGCGGCTGCCCCTTTGATTTTATTGAATTTGCCCGTTTCAGGGCTGCGACGGCGCCGTGTCGCCGGCGGCCGCTTCCGGCACAGATTTATCTGCTGGAGTCGTCCCTTGGGCCGTGCTGGTGGTTGCTTGCGCCCTGTTATCCGGCGTGACGGCCTCTGACGGCGTCGCTGCCGACACCGTATCCGGAGCCTCGGTATTCGGTGCTGCCGCGTCCGGGGTAGTTCGGGTAGGTGAGGTGTCGCTGGCGGGTTCGGTGGCAACGGCGGCGCTGGCGACATTGCCTGCGTCGGCAGGGGGTTCTGTGGTGGCCGGTTCGGGAGTATCCCTTTCCGGGGCATCCTGCACCGAATCATCCTGCATCAGCAGCTCAGGGGCCAGCGGCAGGGGCTCGGGCGCCTGATCCGACATGCCGGCATGGAGGGGCAGCTCGGTCTGCGCCTGCAGACGCTCCACGGTAATCTTGCTCAAGGCCGGGTGCAGCCGACTGAACTGCTTGACCCGTGCCAGCAGGGTGTCACGCACGGTGCGCACTATGGGATCCGGCAGGCTAGCCAGCGCCACCAGTTCGGCGCTCATGCCGATGTTGTTGATGGCGGTGATCTGCCCCGGATAAAGGTTGGCAGCGATGCGGCTGCGCTGGTAGTAGGGATGCTCCTTGAGCAGGCGATCGATCTGATCCCCCTCAATGGGGATGAGGCGCACCTTGCAGCGGCCGGCCAGATCGCCGATCGCCAGACTGGGGTGCCCGGCGACGATAAAGGCGGCATCCAGACTGCCATCGCACAACCCCTCCAGCGGATCCCGGCCCGGGGTGAGCTGATAGGTGGCAAACTGGCCGGAGTGCCACCCCATGGCGTTCATCAGGGCCTGGCTGGTAGTGGGCTCGCCGGCGCCGGGTTCACCCGGATAGACCCGCTTTCCTTCGATATCCGCCAGGGTGGTGATGCCGCTGGTGGGGCTGGCCAGCAGGGTCAGCGACTCCTGATAGAGGCGAAACAGACTGCGCAGTTTGTGGTTGGCGCCTTGTCCGCTGAAAGGTCCGGTGCCGTGCAAGGCGTGGTGGAGGATATCGGACTGCACCAGCGCCAGCTGCACGTCCCCCTCTTCCAGCGCCTTCAGGTTGGCCAGAGAGCCGTGGGTACTCTGTACCGTGCAGCGATCGCCGCGCAGGGCATGGTCTGCATTGAGCACCCGACAGATGGCGCCTCCGGTGGGGTAGTAGACGCCATTGACCGGCCCGGTACCTATAGTCAGCGCCTGGCTGGTGACAGGTAGCAGGGCGCAGAGGGGGAGCAGAAGGTGACGCAAGATCCGTAAATGCATAGTTGACCGTCAACTGGGGAGTGGGATGAAAGGGATGGGCCATGCCCATCCCGCTTGCTGGGGTATCAGGCTTTGCCGCGACTCAGGATCGCTTTTTCCATTCGGGCCAGCGCCTTGGTCAGGGTGGCACGGGTACAGCCGAAGTTGAGACGCACGAACTGGCCGTCGCCAAACTGGGCGCCCGGCGAGAGTCCGACCCCGGCCTGCTCGAAGAAGGCGATGGGATCATCGAGCCCAAGGCCACTGACGTCGAGCCAGGCCAGATAGGTGGCCTGATGGTTCGCCAGGGTGACACCGGGCCAGCGGGCGACGGCCTGTTCGATCAATGCCAGGTTGGCGGCCAGATACTCGATCTGCTCGCTGAGCCACTGCTCACCGCCCTCGTAGGCGGCCTCGGCTGCCACGAAGCCCAGCAGGTTCACGTCGGCGCTGATGCCGCGCATCGCCTGCTGCAGCTTGAGGCGCAGACGGGCATTGGGCACCACAGCAAACGAACAGCACAGACCCGCGATATTGAAGGTCTTGCTCGGGGCCATCATCACGGCCGAGCGTTCGGCGGCGTCCGGGCTGATGGCGCCGTAGGGGATGTGGCGGGCGTTTTTATCCAGCAGCAGGTCGCAGTGGATCTCATCGGAGCAGATCACCAGATTGTGGCGCGCGGCGATGGCGTCGATGGCCAGCAGCTCTTCGCGGGTGAAGACGGTGCCCCCCGGGTTGTGGGGGTTGCACAGCAGCAGCAGATCGGCGGAGGGGGCCTGACGCTCCAGCTCTTCCAGATCCAGTACCCAGCGGCCTGCCTCTTCCACCATGGGCACGGTGAGCAGGGGGCGGTCATTGAAACCGGGGGCCTGCAGGAAGGGGTAGTAGACCGGCTTGGGGGTGATGATGCCGCGGCCATGCTGGCTCCAGGCCTTACAGGCGAGGTTCAGCCCCGGCACCACGCCGGGCAGGAACACCAGCCACTCTGGCTGTATGGTCCAGCCGTAGCGGGTTGCCAGACGTTCGATGATGAGTTCGAGCAGGCGGGGCGAGGGGCGTGAATAGCCGAAAATGCCGTGGGCGACGCGCCGGGTGAGCGCCTCGATGACGGCGGGAGGGGCGGAAAAATCGGTGTCGGCAACCCACATGGGCAGCACGTCCTGACCCTTGTACTTGTCCCATTTCAGGCTCATGGTGCCACTGCGGTCTATTTCCCGATCAAAATCAAACATGCGAACTCCTTGTGCTGGCCGGATGGGCTTTCACTCTACGGGGTCGCGGCCTTGCTCGCAAGGCACAAGCGGCGGGAGGCAAGCCTTGAGCCGGTTGTTGATAATGGCATAAGATGACTGGCGTTATTTTGAACGGCGATAGTCGTGAATCCCTTCCTTACATTCTCCAGCCAGTGGTAATGCTATGAGCTTGTCGATAGCGGCGGTTAAGCGCCCGGATCCCGTTTCCCTCTCGTTTCTGGCCGTGACCTTCATGACCGGGGTTGCCGTCGCCCTGCAGGTGCCGACCCTGAGCCTGTTTCTGGCCGAAGAGGTACAGGTGCGCCCGTTTCTGGTGGGGGCGTTCTACACCATCAATGCGGTGATCGGCATCCTCATCAGCCAGTGGCTCGGCCATCGCTCCGACAACAGGGGGGATCGCAAGCAGCTGATCCTGCGCTGCTGCTTTGCCGGGGTGGCGCTCTCTTTGCTGTTTGCCTGGAACCGCAACTACTGGCTGCTGGTGAGCCTGGGGGTACTGCTCGCCAGTCTGGCCGCCACCGCCAGTCCCCAGCTGTTTGCCCTGGCGCGGGAGTATTCCGACAGCCGCAACAAGCGGGCCGACATGTTCAGCTCGGTGATGCGGGCCCAGTTTTCCCTGGCCTGGGTGATAGGGCCGCCCATCGCCTTTGCCCTGGCCATCGGCTATGGCTTTGAACTGATGTACCTCGCCTCCGCCCTGGCCTATCTGCTCTGTGCCCTGGTGGTGTGGCGCTGGCTCCCCTCACTGCCCCTGCCTGCCGCGAGCAGTGACCAGGAGCGGGTGAGCAGCTGGCGGGATCCGGCAGTGCGCGCGCTCTTCATCGCCTCTACCCTGATGTGGACCTGTAACAGCATGTACCTCATCAACATGCCGCTCTACATCACCCGGGAGCTGGGGCTGGACGAGAAGCTGGCCGGCATCCTGATGGGCACGGCGGCGGCGCTCGAAATTCCCTTCATGTTGCTGGCGGGTTACTACACGACGCGACTGGGCAAGCGCCCCATGATGCTGCTGGCGGTAATGGCTGGCGTCGCTTTTTACGGTGGACTGGTGACCCTGTCCGGTCAGTACGCCCTGATCGCGCTGCAGCTGTTCAACGCCATCTTCATCGGGATCGTCGCCGGGATCGGTATGTCCTACTTTCAGGATCTGATGCCGGGGCGGGCGGGGGTGGCGACCACCCTGTTTGCCAACAGCATCCGGACCGGCTCCATCATGGCGGGGGCCATCGCTGGTACGGTGGCGGAGCTGTGGGGTTTTCACGCCGTCTTCATGGTGGCGCTGGGATTGGCGCTGGTGGCACTTGCCGCCTGCTGGCGGGTACCCGAGGTCTGAGGGTTCAGCCCTCTTGCCGGGTGTCGCTCTGGTATTCACTGCGCAGGCAGCGCAGCAGCAACTCGGTGGCGGGGCCCAGTGAGTCGGGAGAGAGGGTCAGCAGATAGGTATAAAGATGGCGCTCGCCGCCATTTTCCAGATCCAGCTGTACCAGGGATCCTTCGCTTAGTTCGCGTTCCACCAGATGGCGCGGCAGCCAGGCATAGCCCAATCCCTGATGTAGCATGGCGATCACCTCGTGGTAGTGGGTCGCATTCCAGCCGGTATCGTCGGCATCATTCCAGTCCACCGAGCGGTGAATGGGCGGATGCAGGCTGATCCGGTTATGACCGGTCAGGGCATCGTTGCCCAGTGGTTGTGGCAGCGTGGCCAGGGGGTGATGGGCGGCGCACAGAGGTAGCAGGCAGATCTCATCGAGCAGCAGACCGGTGCGATCGCCGGGCAGGTGCTCCGAAATCATCAGATCGCCGGGTTGCAACGCATTGAAGTGACAGTGAATACGCTCATGCAGGTTGACGCGGCAGCCGCGGCTGCGGGGGTAGAAGTGGGCCAGAGCCCGGTAGAGCCGCTCCCTTGGCTGCAGCGCCGAGACGTAGAGGTTGATCTGCGGCTCCCACTGGCGCTCCAGGTTATTGGCCAGGTTCTCCAGCTCCTCCACCTGCTGGCTCAGCTGGCGGGCACGCTTGAGGAAGATCTCCCCCGCCGCGGTCAGCACTGCCTTGCGCCCGCGCACCTCCAGCAAGGGCACCCCCAGACTCTGTTGCAGCTTGGCGACTGCATGGTTGAGGGAGGACTGGCTCTTGTTCAGGGCTTCTGCGGCCTGGGCGTAACCACCACAATCGACCACTGCCTGAAAGATCCGCCATTGCTCAAAGGTGCTTTTGGGACGAAACATAGTTCAACCTGGTTGGGATGGAGTTGCCGGGGAAATCACACAGGGGGCCGTAACCCCCTATGGAATTTAACCCCTACAACAAGTATGGCTCCGGATATTGTATTGATTTATTTGGGTTGGGCCACGAAGGTCTGGCCGGTTTGACCACGGCTGTCCGGCCCCATCAGGTAAAGATAGAGCGGCATCAGGTCGGCCGGGGTCTTGAGGGTCTGCGGATCTTCCGCCGGGAAGGCGCTGGCTCGCATCCTGGTGCGGGAGCCGCCCGGGTTGAGGCTGTTGACCCGTACCTTGGTGTTTTCCAGCTCGTCCGCCAGCACCTCCATCATGCCCTCGACGGCGAACTTGGAGATGGCGTAGGTGCCCCAGTAGGCTCGTCCCTTGCGCCCCACGCTGGAGGAGGTGTAGACGATGGAGGCATCGCCGTGCTCCTTGGCGGTCTGGCGAATGAGGGGCAGCAGCGCCTGGGTCAGCAGGAATTCGGATTTGACGTTGACCTGCATCACCTCGTCCCACTCCTTCTCCTGGATGTGTTCGAACGGTGACAGGGTTCCCAGCAGGCCGGCGTTGAACAGCACGCCATCAAGGCGACCAAACTGCTGGGCAAAGGTCTCGGCCATGCCGCGATAGTGGGCGGCGGTGGCCCCTTTCAGATCCACCGGGACGATGGCGGGCAGGGGATAACCGGCGGCTTCAATCTGGTCATACACGGCCTCGAGTTTGGCGCTGGTGCGGCCGAGCAGGATCACGGTGGCGCCGTGAGCGGCGTAGGTGAGGGCCGCCTCGCGGCCGATCCCGTCTCCGGCACCGGTGACCAGAATGACCCTGTCCTTGAGCAGATCGCGGGGCGCCTGATAATCGAGCATGACAACTCCTGTTAACAAATTCTGGGCATAAGTGCATGGCAATCGGGGGCAAGTGTACTGATCCGGGCGCCTGTTTGGCCAGTCGATGACAAGAAAAATGTGAAGAAAATAGAGAGGTTGTGTTGGTCAAGTTGGTTTTTTGACGCGCTGGCCCAGAGTTTTTGCGCCGCTCTCGCAAACTCCCTAGAATGTGACAAAACCGATCCCTTCTGGAGTCCACAGTGACATTTTTGACCGAATACGGCCTGTTTCTGGCCAAGACAGTGACCTTCTTGCTGGCCATCGGTGCCATCATCCTGATGATCGTTGCCAGCCGTCAGCCCAAGGCTCGCAAGGGAGAGCTGGAGGTGACCGATCTCTCCGCCGAGCTGGAGCGTGGGCGTTTTCAGCTCAAGAGCGCCCTGGCCGGCAAGGCGGAGCGCAAGTTGCTGGAGAAGCAGCAGAAAGAGGAGCAGAAGCAGCGTGCCAAGGCTGGCGATGAGCGTAGCCGTCTGTTTGTGCTCGATTTCCATGGCAGCATGGATGCCAAGGAAGTCGCCTCCCTGCGTGAAGAGGTGAGTGCCGTGATTGGCGTGGCCCAGCCCGGTGACGAGGTGTTGCTGCGGCTCGAGTCCGGTGGCGGCGTGGTGCACGGGTATGGCCTTGCGGCCTCCCAGTTGCAGCGTCTGCGCGACAAGGGCATCAAGCTCACCGTGGCCATCGACAAGGTAGCAGCGAGTGGCGGCTACATGATGGCTTGCGTGGCGGATCAGATCCTGGCCGCTCCCTTTGCCATCGTCGGTTCCATCGGGGTGATCGCCCAGATGCCGAACTTCAACAAGCTGCTGAAAAAGCACGATATCGAATTCGAGATGCACACTGCGGGTCAATACAAGCGCACCATCACCATGTTCGGTGAGAATGACGATCTGGGGCGCGAGAAGTTTCGCGAGGAGCTGGCCGCCATCCACGAGCGCTTCAAGGCGTTCGTGGCCGAGCACAGACCCGCGCTCGAGATCGACAAGGTCACCACGGGCGAGCACTGGCTGGCGAGCCAGGCCAAGGGGCTGGGACTGGTGGATTCCCTCTGCACCAGCGATGACTATCTGCTGGTGCAGGCCGGTCACCACAAGGTGGTGGGCATTCGCTATCGCAAGCCCAAGAGCCTGACCCAGAAACTGGGTCAGCAAGGCGCGCAGGCGCTGGAAGCGGGCCTCGGCCGCCTGTGGCAGCAGAGTCCCTGGCGCTAGCTCGGGTGCTTTGCGTGTGCGTCTGAGGGGCGGACACGCGGACCAATCAGCAGGCCAGTCGGAGAGATCCGGCTGGCCTCTCTTTTTATTGAGGGAAAGCTGGGAATGAAGTTGCCTCTATTGAATCCCATCACTACAACTGATCGCTTTCCCCTCTTCATCGTTGCCCCCGTGGGGCTGGGAGCATAGGCCATGCAATGGAGCACCTTAAGGCAATTTACCCCTCTGGTCTGGATCGTCATCCTGGGTACCTTCATGGTACGTACCAGCTACTACATGGTTTGGCCGTTTCTCTCCATCCTGCTCTATCGGGACTATGGGCTGTCGGCCACCCTGATAGGTTTGCTGCTGGGGGGCTCGATGGCGCTCTCCACCCTGGTCAGCTTCTACGGTGGCTGGCTCTCTGATCGCTTCGGGCGTCGCAGCATACTGCTGGCGGGTTGTCTGGTAGCGATGAGCTGCTTCGGGTTGCTCGGCTTCTCCCACGCCGTCTTCTGGCTCGGTGTCGGGGTGATGGGCAGTGGTCTGGCATCAGGGCTCATCGATGCCCCCGGCAAGGCGCTGATGGCCGACAGTCTGGCCTCGGCCAAGGCGCGGGAACTGGCGCTGCATCTGCGCTACTTCCTGCTCAACCTGGGGGCGGCACTGGGGCCGCTCCTGGGGGTGACTCTCGGCATCAACGCCCAGCAGGAGACCTTCGTGGTGCTGTCGCTCAGTTATCTGCTGCTGGGGCTGGCCTTTGTCTGGGGCTTTCGTCAGGTGGCCACCACCGGCAAACGTAGCACCGGTGGTCCGGGTCTGCGCGATGCCATCAGGGTCTTGTTGGCGGATCGGGCCTTTTTGCTGCTGGTGATGGCCAACCTCCTGATGGTGCTCGTCTACTCCCAGTTTCACTCGCCACTGGTGCAGTATCTCACCCGTGCCGGCATGCCCGAGGTGGCGGAGCTGGTGGCCCTGCTGGTGACCACCAATGCCTTGACCGTGGTGGTGCTGCAGTTCCCGCTGCTGCGGCTGCTCTCGCGCTGGCCAGTGCGGGTTCGGTTGCATATCGGCATGGCCCTGTTTCTTGCGGCCCAGCTGTTGTTTGCCATGGGGGATCCCCTGGTGCGCAGCCACTGGTTTGCGGCCGTGCTGCTGCTCAGTCTCGGTGAAACAATCCTGTTTCCGCTGCTCAACGTGCTGATCGATCAAATGGCGCCCGGCCACCTCAAGGGCAGTTACTTCGGGGCCAGTGCCCTGGTGGGGTTGGGCGGTGCGGCGGGGGCCTTGCT
>NZ_CDCG01000012.1:59891-60091 GCF_000819845.1 Aeromonas enteropelogenes | reverse complement strand
CGCCCCTGGCCGCTCTGGCTCATCTGCCTGCCGTTGCTGCTGCCCCAGGCCAGCCTGCTGTTTGGCATCCGGCTCGGGCTCGACTGGCTGGGTGGCGGGATTGGCTGGGGCTGGGTGCTCTGGAGCCAGCTGCTGTTCGTGTTTCCCTACGTCTATCTCTGTTTGCACGGCCCCTATCGCCAGTTCGATCCCCGTCTCAC
>NZ_CDCG01000012.1:17682-59625 GCF_000819845.1 Aeromonas enteropelogenes | reverse complement strand
CAGTTCGATCCCCGTCTCACCCAGACGGCGCTCCTGCTCGGCGCCAGCCCCTGGCGCACCTGGTGGCGGGTGAAGGGACCCTTGCTGGCCCGTCCGCTGCTTTTCTCGTTCGCGGTGGGAACGGCAGTGAGCCTCGCCCAATATCTGCCGACCCTGTTGTTTGGCGCAGGTCGAGTGGTCACCATCACCACGGAGGCGGTGGCCATCGGTAGCGGCCTCAACCGGCGGCTGGCCGGGCTCTACGGCCTGTTGCAACTGCTAGTGCCACTGGCAATCTATCTGCTGGCGCTCTGGCTGCCAGGTCGCCTCAACCCGGCGCTCAAGGGCGCCCGATAAACACGGGAACGTCTCGATGCTAAGCACCACGCCCCTTCACCTCTACCTTGGGCAAGATTCCTTGCTGTCGTTACCCGCGCTCGCCATCGCCCCCGGCGAGGTGCTGACCCTGATGGGCCCCAGTGGCTGCGGCAAGAGCTCGCTGCTGGCGGCGCTGGCGGGCGTCCTGCCCCCCAAGGGACCCCTTCGGCTGGAGGGGGAGATCCGGCTCGGTGAGCGACGGCTCCCCCCCCTGCCCCCGCAGGCGAGGCGCATCGGCATGCTGTTTCAGGATGACCTGCTGTTTGCCCACCTGACGGTGGCCGAGAACCTGATGTTCGGCATGCCCGCCTCCCTCAAGGGAAGCGGAGCCCGGCGGGCAAAAGCGCTGGAGGCCCTGGCACAGGTGGCGCTGGCGGATCATGCAGACAAGCTGCCGGGGTCGCTCTCCGGCGGCCAGAAGGCACGCGTCAGCCTGCTGCGGGCTCTGCTGGCCGAACCGCAAGCCCTGCTGCTGGACGAGCCCTTCTCCCGCCTCGACAAGCCGCTGCGGGCAGCATTTCGCGCCCTGGTGTTCGAGCAGATAAGGATGCTGGCGATCCCCGCCATCCTGGTCACTCACGATGAAGAGGATGCGCCCGGCACCATCCTTGACCTCACCCTTTCCATCCCTGTTTGCTGAGGATCCTGACCTTGTTCGATCGCTACCTCATCCCCGTTATTCGCAGCCCCCTCACCCGGCTGGCCAAGCCCTTGTGCCGCATGGGGATCAGCGCCAACCAGGTGAGTCTCACCGGCTTTGCCATCGGCATGCTGGCACTGCCGCTGCTGGCCTTTGACCTTTATCTCTGGGCACTGCTCGCCATCCTGCTCAATCGCATGCTGGACGGGCTGGATGGCGCCGTGGCACGGGAAACGGGGATCACCGACTGCGGCGGTTTTCTCGACATCACCCTCGACTTCATCTTCTACGCCGCCGTGGTGCTGGGGTTCGCCCTGAGCGACCCCGCCAACGCCCTGCCCGCCGCCACCCTGCTGTTTGCCTTCATGGGCACGGGCTCGAGCTTTCTCGCCTTCGCCATCATGGCAGGCAAGCGGGGGATCGATAACCCCGTCTATCACCACAAGTCGCTCTATTACCTCGGCGGCTTGACCGAGGGGAGCGAGACCATCGCCCTGTTCGTACTGATGTGTCTGTGGCCCGCCGGCTTTGCGTCACTCGCTTACGGCTTTGCCCTGCTCTGCCTCATCACCACCCTGACCCGGCTCTGGAGCGGCTACCATACCCTGCGTCAGGGAACAAAATAAGCGCCAGCCACACTGCACTGGCACTTGCGCATGGATGGCAATGTTTTACCATGTCGGCACTCTTTTTCAGGCTCATGAGAACCCTATGCGTCGCCTTGTCTGTCTACTCACTCTCTCCGTATTCCCCTTGATCGGCGGCTGCAGCAGCACGCCTGAAGCCAAGCCCGTGGTCAAACCCCAGCCCAATAGCGCCTTTATCAACCAGACGCCGCCGAGCAAGCCCGTCTATTCACAGGGGATCAGCAAGGGAGACTTCGCCAATCGCCCCAACGTGGACAGGTTCGTACAGCGGATGGTCGACAAGCATGGTTTTGACAGTGCCCAGCTCCATCAGCTGCTGGCCCAGGCCGAGCGTTATGACTGGATCATCCGTCTGATGGACGCCCAGGGGCCGAGCAGTAGCAAGCCCACAGGCCCGACCGGTGCCTGGAATCGCTACCGCGCCAAGTTCATCACCCCGGACAATGTGCAAAATGGCGTCGCGTTCTGGCGCGAATACGAGAGCGAGCTCAACCGCGCCCAGCAACTCTATGGAGTGCCGCCCGAGATCATCGTCGGCATCATCGGCGTGGAGACCCGCTGGGGTCGGGTGATGGGCAAGACCCGCATCCTGGATGCGCTGGCCACCCTGGCATTTGACTACCCGCGCCGGGCGGAATTTTTCACCGGCGAACTGGAATCCTTCCTGGTGATGACCCGGGATGAGGGGATGGACCCCACCGCGCCGACAGGTTCCTACGCAGGGGCCATGGGTTATGGCCAATTTATGCCGTCAAGCTTCCAGCGCTATGCGGTGGACTTCAACAACAATGGCCACACCAACCTCTGGGATCCGGTGGATGCCATCGGCAGCGTGGCCAACTACTTCAAGGCTCATGGCTGGGAGAAGGGGCAACCGGTGGCCGTGCGTGGTCAGGGCCAGATGCCCGGCTATGAACATGGTTTCCAGACCCGCTACCCCATCGCCTCCTTGCGTCGCGCCGGTCTCACCCCCACCAGCAGCCTTGGCAATCACAGCGAGGCGAGCTTGCTGCGTCTGGATGTCGGCACCGGCTACCAATACTGGTACGGACTGCCCAACTTCTACACCATCACCCGCTACAACCACAGCACCCACTACGCCATGGCGGTGTGGCAGCTGGGGCTGGCGGTCAAGAGCGCTCGCGGCGGATACTGATAGACCCGCCAAAAAGACAACCCGGCAAGGAGTGCCATGCCGGGTCTCGTATCTTCTCTACCTGAATACAAAGAGCAGCAGCGCCGGCAAGCCGGCGCTGTTTTTTTAGATTTTTCCCGCCGCAGCCAGCTCGTCCAGCATGACCACCAGGGTCGCGGGCTCGACCCGCTTGGTGTAGTCCACGTTGACGAAGTGATAAAGCACGGTGCCATCCTGGCCAATCACATAGGTGGCCGGCACCGGCAGGGTGAAGCTGTCATCCCCGTTGCTCGCCGGAATGTCGATGCCAAAACTCTCATAGATGGGGCGCAGCTCCTCGGCAAGCGTGAATACCAGTCCCAGGGAAGCCGACACCCGGTTGCTTTCGTCGCTGAGCACGGTGATCGCCAGCCCGTTGGCGGTGAGGGTATCCTGGGCCGAACTCGGTTTCTCCGGAGTCAGTCCGATGAGGTTGACGCCGCGAGCCCTGAACTCTGGCAGCACGGCGTTGAGGGCCTGCATCTCCAGATTGCAGTAGGGGCACCAACCACCGCGGTAGATATTGAGCACGACCGGCCCCTGCGCGAGGTAGTGGGAGAGCGGACGGGTCACCCCGTGCTGATCCGGCAGCGCGAAATCGGGGATCTGCGCGCCAGTGGTGAGTGCCCCCTGTTCGAGGGCGGTTTCCCTGAGCTGCTCGGTCGCCTGATCCATCACCGCCAGAATATGAGCCGGGACCTTGCTCTGCTTGATCTCGTCGTAGGCTTTGATTTTTTGTTCCAGAGTCTGCATGATTGTCATCCTTTTTGTAGTGGTCGCTACAATATCAATCAGGGGCCGGCAGTCGGTCAAGCTTATTTTGTAGCGACCACTAAAAAACAATCTCCTCACGGCAGGTGACACCATGGCAAGACCCGCATCATTTGACAGAGACAACATCCTGGACATCGCCCTCGACGCCTTCTGGGACACGGGATTCAGCAACACCGGCATAGCGGCGCTGGTCGAGAAGATGGGGCTCAAGCCCAGCAGCCTGTACGGGGCCTTCTCCTCCAAGGAGGGACTCTTCATCGAGGTGTTGCAGCGTTATTCTGCCAAGAGCCTGGAACAGATCCGCGCGCTGCTGGCGTCGGAGGATTCTCCCCTGGCTGGCGTGCGGGCGCTGCTCGATGCCGTGGCGCGGGATGCCATCGCCTGCGAGGCCCATCGCGGCTGCCTGCTGGTCAACACCTTGCTGGAGGTGGGGCGCCACCACGACACTATACAGGCGGCAGTCAGCGCGCACCTCGCCGAGGTCGAGCAACTGGTGACGCAGGCGCTGCAACAGGCACAGGCGCAGGGGGAACTGGCGCCGGATAGAGATGTGGCGGCGACCGCCTCCCTGCTGATGACCATGCTGTGGGGCTTGCGCGTGCTGGGACGCACCCATCCGGACCCCGACAAGGTTCAGACCGTGCTGGCACAGATGCAGGCCTGTCTGTAAGCCACTGACCGCCTGCCGCAGGCAGCACTCATCGTCTGCACAAACAAAAAAGAGGAGCCGTGATGGCTCCTCTTTCTCGTTGCATGTCGGCCCGGGGAATTCAGGCTCCGGCGTTAGGCCTTGCCTAGACGCCAGCCTTGGCCAGGGCCGCGGAGACGATCTGCTGGGCTTCCTGCTGGATAAGGTCCAGGTGCGCCTCGCCCTTGAAGCTCTCCATGTAGATCTTGTAGATGGACTCGGTGCCGGAGGGGCGCGCCGCGAACCAGCCGTTCTCGGTTACAACCTTCAAACCGCCGATGGCGGCGTCGTTGCCCGGCGCCTTGGTCAGCTTGGCGACGATGGGCTCGCCGGCAAGCGTTGAGGCTTCCACCAGTGCCGGATCCAGCTTGGAGAGCACTGCTTTCTGGGCGCTGTTGGCCGGTGCATCGATGCGGCGGTAGCTGGAGCGGCCGAACTTGGCCTCCAGCGCGTCGTAGTGCGCCTGGGGATCCTTGCCGGTGACGGCCAGAATTTCGGCAGCCAGCAGCGCCAGGATGAAGCCATCCTTATCGGTGGTCCAGACGGTGCCGTCCTTGCGCAGGAAGGAGGCACCCGCGCTCTCTTCGCCGCCAAAGCCGAACTCACCGCTGTAGAGACCATCCACGAACCACTTGAAGCCGACCGGCACCTCTTTCAGGGTGCGGCCAATCTCGCCGGCAACCCGGTCAATCATCGAGGAAGAGACCAGCGTCTTGCCGACTGCAGCATCCCTGGACCAGCCGGTTCTGTGGGTGAACAGATACTGGATGGCCACCGCCAGATAGTGGTTCGGGTTCATCAGGCCCGCCTTGGTGACGATGCCGTGACGGTCGTAATCGGGGTCGTTGCCAAGGGCGATGTCGAACTTGTCTTTGAGGGCAATCAGGCTGGCCATGGCGAACGGGCTGGAGCAGTCCATCCGGATCTTGCCGTCCTTGTCCAGGGTCATGAAGGAGAAGGTCGGATCGACGCGATAGTTGACCACTTCGATGTCGAGATCATAGGTCTTGGCGATGACGTCCCAGTAGGCGACGCCGGAGCCACCCAGGGGATCCACGCCAATCTTGATGCCAGCCTCCTTGATGGCTTCCAGGTCCAGCACGTTCTTCAGGTCATCCACATAGGGGGTGACATAGTCGTGTTCGACCACGAACGGGCTCTTGAGCGCATCGGCGAACGGCATGCGCTTCACGTCGGCCAGACCCGCTTCCAGAATCGCGTTGGCACGATCCTCCACCCACTTGGTGATCTCCCCTTCCGCGGGGCCGCCGTGGGGCGGGTTGTATTTGAAGCCACCGTCTTCCGGCGGGTTGTGGGACGGGGTGATCACCACGCCGTCGGCGCGCGCGGCAGGCTTGCCAGCATTGTGGCGCAGGATGGCGTGAGAGATGACCGGGGTCGGGGTAAAGCCGAGGCCGGCCTGAATGCGGGTCTCGACGCCGTTGGCCGCCAGCACTTCCACCGCACTGGCAAAAGCGGATTCGGAGAGAGCATGGGTGTCCATGCCGACAAACAGCGGGCCCGTGATACCGGCCTGCTGGCGGTACTCCACCAGCGCCTGGGTCACCGCCAGGATGTGGGATTCGGTAAAGGCGCTGTGCAAGGCGCTGCCACGATGGCCAGATGTACCGAAAGCCACGCGTTGTTCGGGGCGGCTCATGTCCGGCTTGTTGAGGTAGTAGGCGCTGACCAGACGAGGGATGTTGGTCAGATCACTTAAACGGGCCGGCTGACCGGCGTGAGCATGCTGAGCCATGGCGTTGTCCTTGCGTAATGGCGGCCTTGGTGACCAAGGCCTGAGTCTGATGAACCGTTAAATTGCGCCGCACACCTGTGCGATCACCTCGTCGTCATACCCCATGCTGCTCATCAGCTGGGCCACCATGTTCTGCTTGCGGCTGGTGTTGGTATTGGTGATCACCCAGAACGGGGTCTGTGGCACCGGCTTGGGCTTGGTGGTGCTGCCACTGGCACGCAGAGCGTCGGGATCCCGCGAAAAATAGACACGCTTGCGCCCCTTGATTTCGGTAGCCTGAGTGAACCCGGCCGGATCATCCCGGTAGAGGGTACTGAGCACCTGCATGAAGCGGTTGATGGACTTCTCTTCTTTTTGTAGCTCACCGGAATCGAGCAGCGCCTGCACCCCCTGGTTGCTGCGCGCAACAACGGGCTGCGGTGCCGTGACTGGTTCGGTCACGGGCGCCGTCACCTGGACAGGCTGTTCCAGCAGACGGCGCAGAATATCGGAGGCACTCTCGCCAATGTGCCGGGTCTGGCTGGCGATATAGAAGTAGAGATCGTCATCAAGCTCGATGGTTTTCATAGGGATGCGCTGGACTCGTCGAAATTCGGATGCGGCGATTATACATAGGCAGACCCGACAGCCCAAGCCAGGGGCTGGCAGATGTACATGAATCTCATCGAGAATACGGCATAATGGCGGGCCAAGTGTGTGATCGGCCGCACTGATAACCAATTCGGATGGGATTTTTTAGAAAAAAAACCACACAAAATCTCTATCCAGGATATGAAAAGCTTTTCTTTCCAGTGCGTTAAGCCATGTCACCATTCGAACTCATGAGCGGGAAGGTGTTATTTTGCAACATAATCACGAATTGAACTTCAAAGAGCAGGGCCAGGGGCCGGCCGTCATCCTGATCCACGGCCTGTTCGGCAGCCTCGACAACCTGGGATTGCTGGCTCGTGCCCTGAGTGAACACTATCGGGTCATCAGCGTCGATCTGCGCAACCACGGTGCCTCCTTCCACTCGGACATGATGGACTACCCTGCCCAGGCCGCCGATATCCTGGCACTGATGGATCAACTGGCCATCCCTGAGGCGACGCTCATCGGCCACTCCATGGGCGGCAAGGTGGGGATGCAGGTTGCCAAACTGGCTCCAGCGCGGGTCACCAAGCTGGTCGTTGCCGACATGGCACCGGTGGCCTACCCCCACTCCCGCCACCAGAATGTGTTTGCCGGCCTCAACGCCACGTTGGCCACGCCCCCACAAAGCCGCAGCGAAGCGGAAGCCCTGCTGGCCCAGTACATAGAGATCCCGGGCGTTCGCCAGTTCCTGCTCAAATCCTTTGCCAAAACCGAGGCGGGCTGGGGCTGGCGTTTCAACGTGCCGGCGCTGGAGCAAAACTACGCCAACATCATGGGCTGGCCCGAGGATAATCGCCGCTTCGAGGGGCCCGTGCTCTTCATCAAGGGGGGCGACTCGGACTATATGCAACCCCAGTACAGCGAGACGGCGCTTGCCCAGTTTCCGGCGGCAAAAGTGCGGGTCATTGCCGGAACCGGTCACTGGCTGCATGCGGAAAGGCCAGTTTTGTTCAACAAACTGGTTGTGGATTTCCTGTCGACAGGCGGTTAACAGTTTCAAATCCTTTGTGATATAGTGCGCCGGTCATAAGGAGTGTGCGCAATCCATGCTAAGTGAACATATCGACCTGATCGAAAGTTTGGGCCTGAAGTTATTCTTTGTGGCCATCTTCATATTGATTGGCCTTGCCATTCAGGACGTCCTTAAACGCGGCAACGTGCCCCGTTTCGGCCGTTTCATCGTCTGGTTGGTGCTGTTTCTGGGTTGCGCAGGTTTTGTCGCCAAGGGGCTGATTGAACTGGGCTGGGAAGGCTCAGGTCTCGGCTAACTTTTTTTCGTCTGTGATGTATGGCCAAACAGCAAACTGATCGAACAACACTGGATCTGTTCGCAAATGAGAAGCGCCCCGGCAGGCCAAAGACCAACCCACTCCCCCGCGAGACCCAGCTCAAGATCAACAAGCGTAACCAGCTTAAACGCGATCGGGAAAATGGGCTGAAGCGGGTAGAGTTAAAGGTGGAGGCCGAGTTGCTGGAGCGCCTGAACCAACTTGCGTTACAACAGAACATCAGCCGAGCCGAGCTGATCCAATCTATCCTGAAACAACAGATTGAGTCCGCCTATCCGGTGGACATTGCAGTCTGAGCGTTAAGCATTAACACCAAACACGGGTAACTAAACACTATGGCAAGTGTAGGTCTGTTTTTCGGCAGCGATACCGGTAATACCGAAGCTGTCGCCAAGATGATCCAGAAAGAACTGGGCAAGCAACTGATTGAAGTCCGTGACATCGCCAAGAGCAGCAAGGCCGACATCGAGAACTTCGATCTGCTGATGTTCGGTATCCCGACTTGGTACTACGGTGAAGCCCAGGCCGACTGGGATGACTTCTTCCCTGACTTGGGCGAAATCGACTTCAACAACAAGCTGGTCGCCATCTTCGGATGCGGCGATCAGGAAGACTATGCCGAATATTTCCTTGATGCCATGGGCACTCTGCGCGACATCGTCGAAGCCAAAGGCGCCATCATCATCGGCCACTGGCCGACTGCCGGTTACGAGTTTGAAGCCTCCAAGGCACTGGTAGACGACAAGCACTTCGTCGGTCTGGGTATCGACGAGGATCGCCAGCCGGAGCTGACTGCCGAGCGTGTCAAGGGCTGGTGCAAGCAGCTGCATGAAGAGATGTGCCTGGCTGAGCTGGAGTGATCCCGCCCCTGCATCTTCTCTGAACACAACAAGGGCCCCGACGGGGCCCTTGTTGTTTTTGTACAAACGTCATTCTGCGCCATTTCTGTGTTCCGGCCGTGCCCGAACGTAGAGGGTGCGCTTGACCTGAGCGACCAGCTCGCCCCGGCTGTCCTGCACCGTCACTTCAAACTCGGGGAAGTGCTTGTCCCCCGCAGCCGTTGCCGCCACGATCGATGCCAGTTTGCCCTCGGTCAGGGTGAACTCGGCCACCAGCTTGCCCTTGCCGGGCTTGATGTAATTGATGCTGCCCGCCTTGTCCCACACGTAGTAACGGTTCTTGAAGTGCCCCATCAGCATCAGTGGATAGATGGGGTCCGTCATGGCAAACATACTGCCACCGAACTGGGTGCGGTTGGCGTTCTTGTTCCACCAGCGGGACTTGAGGGTCACCCTGCAGTAGCGAAAATCATCGCTCAGGGTCTCTATCTTGATGCCGGCCCCCCAGAAAGGGGGCCAGGCATTGAGGGCACGGCGCACTCGCGCTGCCTTGTCAAAAAGCCAATCCATGGATCTCATCCGACCAGATATACAGAAGTTACATTTTATCAACATACAGGCTATCGACAAGCCGAACCTCACGATAGATTTTTTCGATACAGAGTGGGATCCTTGGCTAAACCCTTTGAATTAGCGGGTTTATTTTTGGGGATGCCGCCCTATAATGACAGGCCAAGCGAGTTCAAGGTTGCCATTCCCGCGGCAGTCCCTCAGAATAAACCCACCTTCGAGAATGCGAATAAGTAGAATATGGCAGACAACAACCAAGCGTTAAAAAAGGCCGGGCTCAAGATCACCTTGCCCCGAGTCAAAATTCTGGAAATCCTGCAACAGCCGGACTGCCAACACACCAGCGCCGAAGATCTCTATAAGCGACTTATCGATCTTGGCGAAGAGATCGGTCTTGCCACCGTCTACCGTGTTCTCAACCAGTTTGATGATGCCGGCATCGTCACCCGCCACCACTTCGAGGGGGGCAAATCTGTGTTCGAGCTGGCTACCCAGGAGCACCACGACCACCTGGTCTGCCTCGACTGTGGCAAGGTGATCGAGTTTTCCGACGAGGTGATCGAAGAGCGCCAGCGCGACATCGCCAAGAAGCACAACATTCGTCTCACCAACCACAGCCTCTACCTCTATGGTCACTGTGCTGCAGGCGAGTGCAAGCACGACGACTAATCCGCCAGACACACTGAATGACGGACAATAAAAAAGCCAGCTGATGCTGGCTTTTTTATTGTCGCGGACGAAGTGAATAGCCAAACAGAGGGCAGGGTCACCCCTACCCTGCTCACTTAGCCTTCTACCTTGCCCCAGGAGTCGCGCAGGGCCACGGTGCGGTTGAACACCAGGTGCTCCGGGCTGGAGAGCTTGTTGTCGGCGCAGAAGTAGCCTTCGCGCTCAAACTGGTAAGCCTGCTCCGGCTGGGCGTTCTTGAGGGAAGCCTCGACGCGGGCACCCTGAACGATCACCAGAGAGTCCGGGTTGAGTGCGGCTTCGAAGTCCTCTTCGGCACCCGGATTTGGCACCTTGAACAGGCGGTCATAGAGACGCACTTCGGCAGGCAGGGAGTGAGTGGCGCTGACCCAGTGGATCACCCCTTTCACCTTGCGGCCATCGGCCGGATCCTTGCCCAGGGTGTCGGCATCGTAAGAGCAGTAGATGCAGGTGACCTTGCCGTCGGCATCCTTCTCGACCCGTTCAGCCTTGATGACATAGGCGTTGCGCAGACGCACTTCCTTGCCCAGCACCAGACGCTTGAACTGCTTGTTGGCTTCCTCTTTGAAGTCAGCCTCGTCGATGAAGATCTCGCGGGTGAAATTCAGCTCGCGGGTACCCATCTCGGCCTTGCTCGGGTGAGCCGGCGCGGTCAGCACTTCGTCGGCCGCTAGGTTCTCGATGACGACCTTCACCGGATTCAGCACGGCCATGGCGCGCGGGGCATTCTCGTTGAGATCTTCGCGGATGCAGGCTTCCAGCATGCTCATCTCGACGATGTTGTCCTGCTTGGTCACACCGATGCGCTTGCAGAACTCGCGGATGGAGGCCGGGGTATAGCCACGGCGGCGCAGACCGGAGACGGTCAGCATGCGCGGATCATCCCAACCATCCACGTGCTTCTCGGTCACCAGCAGGTTCAGCTTGCGCTTGGACATGACGGTGTATTCGAGGTTCAGACGGGAGAACTCGTACTGACGCGGATGGCAGTCGATGGTGATGTTGTCCAGCACCCAGTCATAGAGACGACGGTTGTCCTGGAACTCCAGGGTACAGATGGAGTGGGTGATCCCCTCCAGGGCGTCCGAGATGCAGTGGGTGAAGTCGTACATCGGATAGATGCACCACTTGTCACCGGTCTGGTGGTGGTGGGCAAACTTGATGCGATAGATGACGGGGTCACGCATCACCATGAAGGGAGAGGCCATGTCGATCTTGGCGCGCAGGCAGGCGGTGCCTTCGGCAAACTCGCCGTTCTTCATCTTCTCGAACAGCGCCAGGTTCTCTTCCACGGAGCGATCGCGGAACGGGCTGTTCTTGCCCGGGGCGGTCAGGGTGCCGCGGTATTCGCGCATCTGCTCGGGGGTCAGCTCGTCCACATAGGCCAGCCCTTTTTCGATAAGCTCAACGGCATAGCCGTGCAGCTTGTCGAAATAGTCGGAGGAGTAGCAGATCTCGCCATTCCACTGGAAGCCCAGCCACTGCACGTCCTGCTTGATGGACTCGACATACTCGATGTCTTCTTTGACCGGGTTGGTGTCATCGAAACGCAGGTTGCACTGGCCCTGGTAGTCACGGGCGATGCCAAAGTTCAGGCAGATGGACTTGGCGTGGCCGATGTGAAGATAACCGTTCGGCTCGGGCGGAAAACGGGTATGCACGCGGTCGTGCTTACCACTGGCCAGATCCTCATCAATGATCTGACGGATAAAGTTAGTTGGGCTGTTCGCCTGACTCATGGCTCACCTCAAAAAAGCGTCACTGGCGGAAGTTGTGCCGGCTGGCACCCTCATCCCCCCGCCGTCAAGCCAGATATGATCCCTCATTACGCGCCCTGCCTCAACCTGAATTTGGCCGTTCCATGCCATTGACGCGCCAAAAATAGCGCCCAGGGGAAGAACTCCAGCAAAAAGCACAAAAAAAGCCCCGCACGAGGCGGGGCAGAAGGTGATGAAAAACAGACAATACACACAACAAAGGCTCACACGCATAGTCAACCTTTCCCAAGACCGATGACCACCGGTCTTGGGAAAGGCGGGTCTTGCGACCCACCTTGCGTTATGGATTGAGCGCTATCAGTTCAGCTCGGTCACACGGCTGGTACGCTTGCCATCGAAGCTGACAGTGCGCAGGTAGACCTTGCCGGTCACGCTCGGCTTGGCTGCAGCGTCGTAGGCAGTCCAGGTGGTGCCATCCAGGCTGTACTGGATGGGCAGGCCCGGCAGATCCACGTTCGCTTCCAGCACACCGTTCACCACCTTGGCGCCCGGTACGGAGAGGCGGTATTCGACACCGGCCTGATCGAGCTTGGGCAGTACGCGCTGACCCAGTAGGTTGGCAAACTGGTTCCACTCTTTGTTCAGAGTGGCCTTGTTGACGTGCTTGGTCTCACCGGAGAACTCGCGGCCCTTCACGTAATCCAGCTCGAAGCCACCCTTGTGCCAGGCACGCTCGGCCACGGAGAAGACACGGGGGTAAACCATGTACTCATACTGGGCGTCGGTGCGCACGGTTTCGCTCCACTGCTGACCGGAGATACCCTTGAACTTGACCGGCTCCTGGTCACCCTTGGCCACGAAGGCGTTGCCGTCGCGGTCAACCGAGGTCTCGGCGTTCTGCGGCAGGTTTTCCGGGGCGAAGGCGAACACCTTGCGGGTGTCGTTGAAACGGGTTGCCCAGTAGTAGCCACGCTCGGCCGGATGCACCTCGTTCGGGAAGTCGAAGTAGAGGTAATCCGGGTTGGAGAGCACCACGTCATAACCGTTGTGAGCCCACTTCATCGCTTCGTTGAAGCCACCCCAGTAGAGGGTCTCCCAGAAGTTGACACGGGTCTTGTCGGTGGCGAACACGCTGGCATCCTTGGCGTACTTCAGACCATCTTCCCACGCCTGCAGGGTGGAGAAGCCGTGGCCCTTGACCATCTCGCTCACTTCCTTGGCGAAGTAGACCGGCAGCTCGGCCACGTCCTTGATCTTGCCATCCTCGATCATCTTCTGGCACATGGGGGACTTGCCAAACGGCTTGTCCTGCTTGCTCCAGTCGGTATTGCCGCGCCAACCCACCAGCTCTTCCGGTTTGGTGACGTTCGGGTCTTGATAACCACCACCCAGCATGATGTTCTTCGCTTCGTCACCACCGTAGTGCCAAGCGGTAAGCGGCTGGCCAGCGGCCTCGTGCATCTTGGCCACTTCATCCATCACCTTGGCCACGAAGGTGGCGGCACCCGGCTGGCAGGGGTTGATGAAGGACATCTTGTCGTAGAACTGCACCGAGGTGACGTTGGAGGTATCCGCCGGGTCAGTCAGACGGAACTGGTTAGCTTCGGCCTCTTTGCCTTCTGCCATCAGACGCTTGTAGCGTGCCTCCATGGAAACCACGGCGGCACGGGCGTGGGCCGGCATGTTGATCTCGGGGATCACGGTCACGCCGCGAGCCTTGGCATAACGCACCAGCTCGACGTAGTCTGCCTTGCTGTAGAAACCGGTACCCATGTTGTCGCTGGTCGGGCCGGAGCCGAGCTGCGGCAGCAGGCACTGGGTCTCGGAGAGATCGTGGCAACGCTTGCTGCCGACATCGGTCAACTCCGGCAGGCCCGGGATCTCGATACGCCAGCCTTCATCGTTGGTCAGCCCCAGGTGCAGCACGTTGAGCTTGGTGGCGGACATCTGGTCAACCAGCTTCTTCATGGTGTCCAGGCTGCGGAAGTGACGGGCCACGTCGGTCTGCATGCCACGGTATTCGAAGCGCGGCGCATCCTCGACACTCATCGGGGAGACCAGCTTGTCATCGACGCCCAGCAGGGAGACCAGGGATTGCGCGCCCCAGAAGGCACCCGCAATGTCATGGCCCTGGATGACGGTGCCCTTCTGGCCGATGGTCATGTCGTAGCCTTCGGCCTGCTTGACCTTGCTGCCAAGTTTGATGGTCACTGGATAGCCGGTGTCGGAGAGGGTAACACCCAGCTTGGTCAGTTGAGCCTTCAGGGTCTCGGCGCGATCGGTCGGCAGATCAAGGGCGTTGAGCTTGATGGTGGAGAAGTCGACCTGCGGACCGGCTTTCACTACCTGCTTCATCGGGGTCGGCAGGATCTGGTTGTCGATCTTGCCCGCCGGCAGCAGGGTGCTGGTCTGGTTGGCAGCAAAACGGGTCTCGCTGTTCATCAGGATGTTGTTGTCATCCTTGGTGCGCTTCCAGCCATCGGCCGGCATCGGCTTCTCGTAGGTGGTGGCATCATTGATGTTGCTCATGCTGGCCAGCACTTTCGGCTCGGCCCCTTCGCTGGCCACATACCAGTTCGGCATGATGTCAGATTCGAACAATACCCAGTACTCCACGACCAGCGGCACTTCCACGGTCGCATCCTTGGCAAACCCCTGGAACTTCTCGGTCGGCGTCAAACGATAGAGGTCGCCAGTGAGGTGGGTAATGGTGAACTGGTCGTTGTCCACCCGCTGGATGCGGCGGATGGAGGAGACATAGAGGCTCCAGTCCTTGGAGGTCACATCGGCACCGGTGTTGGTCAGGTGCAGCTTGGCAACGCCACAGCTCGCCCACTCGGAGCCCAGCGCCTGGCAATCGAGACCGGCACCGTCGTTGGTGACCACTTCATACTTGACCACCAGGTTATTGGCGAGGGAGTCGACCACGGCTTGCTTGGCGGCATCGGCTGCCTGTACCTGGGTGGCAAAAACGGTAGACATGGCAATGGCTAACAGAGAATGTTTCAAGTTCATAACTGCTGCTCTCATTTGAAGTAAAGGTTGGAATTTCTTGGCTTTTTTTATATTGGGCCCCTAAGCGGGGCCCTTAGTTATGTCAACAATGGACTTAGACTTGAGGCGAGCTTGGCGCCCGATTAACGCAGGGCCTTCATCTCACCGGCGATGATTTCGGCCAATGGGCCCAGAATCACCTGCAGGTTCTGCTCACCGAGCTTGACCACACCGGCCGCGCCCAGGGCTTTGAGCTTGCGCTCGTCAACGATGCTGCGATCTTTCAGGGTCAGACGCAGACGGGTGATGCAGGCATCGATGGTGACCAGGTTGTCATGACCACCCAGCACTTCCAGGTACTGCTTGGCCAGTTCGGTACGGTCGGTAGTCTGAGCAACCGCCGGAGCGCTCTCCTCTTCCTCTTCACGACCCGGGGTCTTCAGATTCAGCTTGGCGATGACGGCGCGGAAGACCACGTAGTACAGACCGAAGAACACCAGACCCTGAGCAATCAGCATGTACCAGTTGGTCGCCAGCGGGTTGCGGCTGGAGAGCACCATATCCACCAGACCGGCACTGAAGCCGAAACCGGCCATCCAGTGCATGGAGGCGGCGATGAACACGGAGATACCGGTCAGCACGGCGTGGATGACATACAGCACCGGCGCCACGAACATGAAGGAGAACTCGAGCGGCTCGGTTACACCAGTGAAGAAGGAGGCGAAAGCGGCGGCGATCATGATGGACGCAACTTTCTCTTTGTTCTCTTTCTTGGCGGAGTGGTAGATAGCCAGCGCGGCACCCGGCAGACCGAACATCATGATGGGGAAGAAGCCAGCCTGGTACATACCGACCACGCCTTTCACCTGATCCAGGCTCTTGCCAGCGGCCAGCGCGGCATCGATGGTAGCCTGACCACCCAGGAAGTTCGGGATGTCGTTGATACCGGCCACGTTGAACCAGAACACGGAGTTCAGGGCGTGGTGCAGACCGATCGGGATCAGCAGACGGTTGAAGAAGGCGTAGATACCGGCGCCAGTGGAGCCCAGGCTCACGATGGACTCACCGAAACCGACCAGACCGCCATAGATGGCAGGCCATACGGCCATCAGGATGAAGGATACGATGATCATCACCACTGAGGTCACGATCGGCACCAGACGACGGCCGGAGAAGAAGGAGAGTGCCTTGTGCAGCTCGACGCTGCTGAAGCGGTTATACAGCTCAGCGGCGATAACACCACACAGGATACCCACGAACTGGTTGTTGATCTTGCCAAACGCGGCCGGAACTTCTTCCAGCGGGATGCTCTTGATCTGGGCAACCGCGCCCGGGCTCAGAAGGGTGGTCACTACCAGGAAACCGACCAGACCGGCCAGTGCGGCAGAACCGTCTTTATCTTTGGACATACCATAGGCGACACCGACCGCAAACAGCACGGACATGTTGTCGATAATGGCGGCGCCCGCCTTGATCAGGAAGGCAGCCAGCGCGCTGTCACCACCCCAACCATTCGGGTCAATCCAGTAGCCAACCCCCATCAGGATCGCAGCGGCAGGCAACACCGCTACCGGCACCATCAGGGCACGGCCGATCTTTTGTAAATAACCGAGAATGTTCACGGTTCCTCTCCTTAGTTAATGTATTTCTAGAAATTAAGTGCTTATCACGTTTGACGCATAAGCCATCAAGGCTTGATTGGCAGTCTAGGGGTTTTATTTCGCTGCGCAAATTAATAAACCGATAATCGTGATCATTATCACCCAAACAAGATAAAGGTAGCGGATAGATGTGGCTTAGTTCGCAATCTTTATTTACGCTATAAAACAACTTGAATCCATCTTAGCCCATTGCCACCGTCCAAGCGGTCGCAAACCGACACCGAGGAATCCAACATGCGTCTGATCCCGTTGAAATCTGCCAGCCAAGTCGGCCTCTGGTCAGCCCGTTACATCGTTGACCGTATCAATGCGTTCAAGCCGACCGCTGATCGTCCCTTCGTGCTCGGTCTGCCCACCGGCGGTACCCCGCTCAACACCTACAAGCGCCTGATCGAACTGCACAAGGCCGGTGAAGTGAGCTTCGAGCACGTGGTCACCTTCAACATGGACGAGTACGTGGGCCTGCCGGAAGATCATCCGGAGAGCTACCACAGCTTCATGTACAACAACTTCTTCAACCACGTGGACATTCGCCCGGAAAACATCAACATCCTCAACGGCAACGCCGAGGATCTGGTCGCCGAATGCAAGCGTTACGAGGACAAGATCAAGTCCTACGGCAAGATCCACCTGTTCATGGGCGGCGTGGGCAATGACGGCCACATCGCGTTCAACGAGCCGGCCTCCTCCCTCTCCTCCCGCACCCGGGTCAAGACCCTGACCGAAGACACCCGCATCGCCAACTCCCGCTTCTTCGGCGGCGACACCGAGCAGGTGCCCAAGCTGGCGCTGACCGTGGGCGTCGGTACCCTGATGGATGCCGAAGAGATCATGATCCTGGTGACCGGCCACAGCAAGGCGCTGGCCCTGCAGGCCGCCGTGGAAGGCAGCGTCAACCACATGTGGACCATCTCCACCCTGCAACTGCACCCGAAAGGCATGATGGTATGTGACGAGCCCTCCACCATGGAGCTCAAGGTCAAGACGGTGCGTTACTTCCAACAGCTGGAAGCCGCCAACATCGGCCGCCTGTAAGGAGTGAACATGTACGCATTGACCAACTGCACCCTCTACACCGGCAGCTGTGTGCTGACCGGTTACGGGGTCGTCATCGAGGGCGACAAGATTGTCGCCATCTCCCATCTGGATGAGTTGCCCGAGGGGATCGAGCGATTCGATCTTGAAGGCGCCAACCTGACCGCCGGTTTCATCGACGTCCAGCTCAACGGCTGTGGCGGCGTGATGTTCAACACCGACATCAAG
Organism: Aeromonas enteropelogenes; assembly: GCF_000819845.1. Classification (GTDB taxonomy): domain Bacteria; phylum Pseudomonadota; class Gammaproteobacteria; order Enterobacterales; family Aeromonadaceae; genus Aeromonas; species Aeromonas enteropelogenes. The sequence goes on along the minus strand of NZ_CDCG01000012.1, from coordinate 41,914 downwards.
GTGGAGACCCTGGCCATCATGCAAGCGGCCAACCTCAAATCCGGTACCACCAGCTTCCTGCCGACCCTGATCACCAGTCCGGATGCAGACATGAAGCAGGCCGTCGCCGTCACTCGCGACTACATGGCGGCGCACCCCAACGAGGTGCTTGGGGTACATCTGGAAGGCCCTTACACCAATCTCAAGCGCAAGGGGATCCATCCTGCCGCCCAGATCCGCCAGCCGGCGGACGAGATGATCGACTTCTTCTGTGCCAACGCCGATGCCATCGCCAAGATCACCCTGGCCCCCGAGCGCAACGATCCGGCCCATATCCGCCGTCTGGTGGAAGCCGGCATCCTGGTCTCCGCCGGCCACACCGCCGCCAGTTACGATCAGGCGATGGCGGGCTTTGACAATGGCATCCGCTTTGCCACCCACCTCTACAACGCCATGACCCCGACCCTGAACGGCCGCGAGCCTGGCGTGGTCGGTGCCATCTACGATCGCAAGGATGTCTACACCGGCGTCATCGTCGACGGTCACCACGTGCACTACGCCAACGTGCGCCTGGCCCACAAGATCCTCGGCGAGCGACTGGTGCTGGTCACCGATGCCACCGCGGCGGCAGGCGCGCCGGAAGGCTTTGAGAAATTTGATTTTTGTGGCACGACCGTGTTTTTACGCGATGGTCAGTGCATTGACGAGAATGGTACACTCGGCGGCTCTTCCCTCACCATGATTGAAGGGGTGGAGAATCTGGTCAAACAGGTCGGATTACCGCTTGATGAAGCACTGAGAATGGCCAGCCTCTACCCGGCGCGCGCCATTGGATGGGACTCACGTCTCGGTAGTATCCAGGTCGGCAAGATTGCCAACCTCACTGTATTCGATCAGGACTTCACGGTCCGCGGGACCGTGGTTAACGGACACTACACACAACAGTGACATCATGACTGGCGGACAAATAGCAAACGTAGATCTTATCAAGCAGGTCAACAGTGCGGCCGTGTATCGGCTCATCGACCTGCAAGGGCCCATCTCCCGGGTCAAAATTGCCGAACTGAGTCACCTGGCCCCGGCCAGCGTGACCAAGATCACCCGGCAACTGATCGAGCATGGCCTGATCAAGGAGACCTCGCCGCAAGCCTCCACCGGCGGACGGCGTGCCATCTCCCTGACCACCATCAAGCATCGCTTTCAATTTGTCTCTGCCAAGCTGGGCCGTGGCTACCTGCACCTGAGTCTCTATGATCTCGATGGCAAGGAGCTCGACCAGCACATCACCCAGGTGGCCGAGATCGACCAGCAACCCGTGGTCGACATGCTGTTGCGGGAGATTGGCGCCTTTATCGATGCCAACAGCGAACGCAGCCGCAATCTCATCAGCATCGCGCTGACCATGCCGGGTCTGGTCAATCCCGAATCCGGCATGGTCATCTACACCCCCAAGTACCAGATCCGCAACCTGCCGCTGGCCAAGCTCCTGGAGAACCACTTCAACCTGCCCTGTTACGTGGGCAACGACACCCGCTCCCTGGCGCTGGCCGAACACTTCTTCGGCGAGTCCCGCGACTGCATGGACTCGATCCTGGTGAGCGTGCACCAAGGGACGGGGTCGGGGATCATCACCAAGGGGCAGGTGTTCTTAGGCCAGAACCGCAACGTGGGCGAGATCGGCCACATCCAGGTCGAACCCCTCGGCAAGCGCTGCCACTGCGGCAACTTCGGCTGCCTCGAGACCATTGCCTCCAACGAGGCCATCGTCGACAAGGTGAAGGAGCTCATCAGCCGTGGCCACCAGAGCTCGCTGCAGGAGAAACACATCACCATCCAGGAGGTGTGCAAGGCTGCGCAAGCGGGGGATGAACTGGCTCACAGCGTGATCGAGAACGTGGGGGAGCATCTGGGGCGGGCGGTGGCCATCACGGTCAACCTGTTCAACCCGCAGAAGGTACTGATCGCCGGCGAAATCACCGCCGCCGAAGAGATCCTGTTCCCGGCCATCCGCCGCTGCGTCGAGCACCAGTCGCTGCCAAGCTTCCACCGTGGCCTGCCCATCGTGAAGGCGCGCTTCCAGAACCAGCCCACCATCGGTGGCTTTGCCCTGGTGAAACGGGCCCTGCTGGAAGGAGATCTGCTGCAGATCATCATGGAGCAGAAGTAGCCCTGGCGACGCAAGGTACATAATGACAAACGGCAGCCCGAGGGCTGCCGTTTTGTTTTGCTTGTTTGCCTGGAGTTAGGCTCCTACCCCGCCCGGCACGGCTTGAACAGGTCCAGCGCTCCGTTGTAGACCTTGGTCTGCACATCCATGATCCCCAGCATCGAGTGGAACAGGTTGTCGTGGGAGAAGCGCTTGTTGCCCGCCTCCTGCTGCAGACAATCCATGTTTAGCTGACGATCCGTCTGCAACTGGGGAGAGAACCAGGTCAGCAGCGGTACCCGGGTCTGATCATCCGGCGCGAACTTGTAGGGCGTACCGTGCAGATAGAGGCCCATGGCACCGAGGGATTCGCCATGATCCGAGAGGTAGACCAGCCCTACGTTGTACTTACTCTCCAAAGATTTCAGCTTGTCGATGAGCCGGGCCACCACCTTGTCGGTGTAACGGATGGTGTTGTCATAGGTGTTCACCAGCTCTTCATTGGTGCAGTTTTCGATGTCGCTGCGCGGGCAGTCCGGCACGAAGGTACGCTCGCTGGCGGGATAGCGACGGAAATAAGTCGGTCCATGGCTGCCCATCAGGTGAAACGCCACCAGCTTGTTGCCCTTCATGGCGGCGATCTGCTGATCCAATCCTTCCAGCAGCACCTCGTCATAGCAGGAGCCACCTTTGCAAAGGGCCGGATAATCCCTGGGGGCTATTTCTATGGTCGGCACATTGCGGCACACCCCTTTGCAGCCCCCGTCATTCTCTTTCCAGAGCACGGAGACACCGGCATGTTGCAGCACATCGAGCAACCCATCACGGGAGCCGGCCAGCTGATCATCGTAGCCGCGGCGGGTCAGGTTGGAGAACATGCAGGGCACCGAGACAGCCGTCGCCGTGCCGCATGAACGCACATCCCGAAACGACACTATCCCCGCCTCTTTCGCGGTAAAGCTGTTGGTCGCCTTGGCATAACCGTTGAGGGAGTAATTCTGGCTGCGCGCCGTCTCCCCCACGACCAGGAACATCAACGTCGGCTTGGCATCCTTGGCGATCAGCTTGGCATCGGTGCCGATCTGCTGGTAGGGGATCGGAGTCGCGAAGACCACATCACGGGCATATTTGTAGAGCCCGTTAACATAGTTGGCGGGCACTATCTCCTTGCCAAGGGACTTGTTGTTGCGCCCGACCGAGGCGTAATCCTGGTAATAGAGGGCGGCTATGCTGCCCACCACCAGCAGGGAGAGCGCCAGCGAACCGGCGCGCAGCGCCAGTCCCTTGTACCAGGTGGCGGGATAGCGGATCTTCAGCGACCAGAGCCCCAGGGTCGGCAGTATGCCGGTCAGCAAAAACCAGAGAGCGACCGACCCGTTCAGATAGGAGGTGGCTTCCCTACTGTTGGTCTCCACTATGTTTTGCATCATGCCGGCATCGAAGACAACGCCATATTTGAGCATGGCGTAGCTGACGATGGAGCCGGTCAGGATCAGCAGGGTAAAGAAGGGTTTGAGGACAAAGCGGAAGGTAAAGGGAATAAAGACGGCATTGAGCGCCGCTACCAACACCAGGGGAATGGAGAGTACGAATCCGGTTTTGACATGCTCCAGACCGCTGAGCACCTTGTAGAAATGCAAAAAGATCGGCCAGTTCAGCACCAGCGCAAAAAACAGTACCAGCAGCAAATTCGCCTTCAGCACACCGAGCGCAATACGCATTAACAACTCCTAGCGAACGGGTCAGCCTGTGATTGACCCGGATTAACTGACTAAAACCATGGCGTCAGACTAATCGGCGAAACTTAAGAGTGAATTAAGAGAGAAAGAGGTCACAACCTGACCCTTCTCCAGGGGGGCTAAACGGATTTTTAGTTGTCTATCCATCGGATTTTGCTAGCTTGTTTGAGAGGCATTCAAGAAATGCAGGCGTTCCAATGGCACTGATCCAGGTTTCGATAGAACAGTTGAAGGTAGGCCACTTCATCCATCTGCCAACCGGATGGACCAACCACCCTTTTATGTTTAATACCTTCAAGATCAAAGACCAGCAGCAACTCGACATCATTCGCCACCTCGATCTCCACCTTCTGATGGTTGACCCGGACAAGAGCGATCTCCCCGTCGAACCCTTGCTGCGCGGGGATGTCCCGGATGCAGGCCCCGATCTTGACGAGCTGGATGCCACAGAAGAGCCGACCGATGCCGGCCCTCCCCCCTTCGATGAGAAAGCCTTTCGCCGCTCCATGCGCGCCGCCGACAAGGCCTTTGGCCAGTCGATGTCGGAGCTTCGCGACGCCCTGGGTGCCCTCAACCTCAAACCCGACGAAGGCTTGGCCAACGCCGCCCAGCTGGTGCGCAATACCGCCGCCCGTCTGAGCGAACACGAAGGCCCCCTCGGCCTGCATCTGATCCGCAGCCCCCATACCGATGTTCTGTTGCAGCACAGCCTCAACGTCGCCTTCATCGCCATGCTGATGGGACGCGAGCTGGGAATGAACCCGGTCGCACTGGAAGAGGCGGGGCTGGCAGGACTTATCCACGACATCGGCGAGCTGAAGGTGCCGACCCAGATCACCTTGAAGCGGGGAGAATTGAACAAGGCCGAGCAGAACTTTCTCAACATGCATCCCCAATACGGACTGGACATGCTGACCCAGCTCAACGCCTTCGAGCCGAAGATCCGCCAGGTGGCTCACCTGCATCACGAGCGACTCGATGGTAGCGGATATCCACTGGGGCTCAAGGGAGGGGATATACCACCGCTGGCCCGTCTCATCGGGCTGGTGGACTATTATGACGAGCTGCTTCACCCCCGCAGCAGCGCCAGTGCCGCCGCACCGAGCCAGGCCATCAGCCAGCTCTACAAGCTGTCCCAGAAAAAATTTGACCAGAATCTGGTCAAATTGCTGATCAAGGTCCTGGGGGTGTATCCACCGGGTTCACTGGTCAAAATGTCTGACGACAGCATAGGGCTGGTGCTCTCCACCGAGCCCACCATGCCCCTCAAACCCAAGTTGCTCCCCTATATCAAGGCCCAGCGCCCGGAAGCCGTCACCATGATCGATCTGCGGGAAGACGAGCGCACCATCACGGGCTGTATCAGACAGGAGGATCTGGATGAGGGGCAGCGCCAGTTTTTCAATCTGACTCGCCGCTTCTGTTATTACTTCGCTTTTTGAGTTATCCCCAGAAGCTGGGGATAACTCATTGGACAAACCGGAATAATCACTCGAATACCCACCGGAAAGTTGCCATCCGGCCATGTATAAAAAACGCCCAGCCAGTGGCCGGGCGGAGCATGCTACCTCCATGTAGCCTATCCAGCGGATAGATTTATGCTCCATCCACCAATAGCAACCCCGGCTCGCTTACACAAATATCAATTTAACATGCTGATTTAATATGGTTTTATCCGCACGTTCTGGCAAACTGGCGGCCCGCGTCGCAAAATTGGCCCCCCAGAACAAGATCCTGATCACACTTGTTCAGGTGCTGGCTGTTTTTTAACCTTTCCCTTGAGGAGCGTTTTTTATGCAGTTGGTTCTCTCCTTGCTGCAACAGATGAGCGTCAGCCTGGTGATCGCCTATCTCTTCTCAAAAAGCCCTCTGCTGCGCCCGCTGGCCAACTACTCCGTCAGACTCCCACACAAGATACTGATATATATCATTTTTTCTGCTTTCTGCATCCTTGGCACCTATGTGGGCCTCGATATCGATGATGCCATCGCCAATACCCGGGCGGTCGGCGCCGTGCTGGGGGGCCTGCTGGGGGGGCCGCTGGTAGGCTTTCTGGTGGGACTGACCGGGGGATTGCACCGCTATACCCTGGGGGGATTTACCGATCTGGCCTGCGCCATCTCCACCACCTGCGAGGGGCTGCTGGGCGGTCTGGTGCACTGGCGCTTGATGCGATCCGGCCGGATGGGCGCACTGTTTGAACCCAAGGTTGCCTTCTTCACCACCCTTTACGCCGAAATGCTGCAGATGGTCATCATCTTGCTGGTGGCCGCCCCCTTCGACAAGGCGCTGCTGCTGGTGCGCACCATCGCTACCCCGATGATCCTGGCCAACTCCTGCGGGGCGGCGCTCTTCATCAGCATGATCCGCGACCAGCAATTGATGTACGAGAAGTTTTCCCGGGTCTTCTCCGCCAAGGCGCTCAACATCGCCAACCGCACCGTGGGGATCATGAGCCAGGGCTTCACCCCGGAGGCGAGCAGTAAAATCGCCAAAATTATTCAGGAAGAGACCGGGGTCGGCGCCGTCGCCATCACGGACACCGACAAGATCCTCGCCTTTATCGGGATCGGGGAGGATCACCACAAGCCGGGTACCCCCATCACCTCGGCCACCACCATGGAGGCCATTGCCCAGAACAAGGTGCTGTTTGCCGATGGCAACAGCCAGCCCTACCGCTGCAGCATCTCGCCCCAGTGCCAGCTCGGCTCTGTGCTGGTGATCCCGCTGCAGGGGGACAAGGGGGTGATCGGCACCATCAAGCTCTACGAGCCGAAGAAGCGGCTGTTCCTCAAGATCAACCACACCCTGGGCGAGGGGATTGCCAACCTGCTGTCGCAACAGCTGCTGGCCGGTCGGCTGGAGCAGCAACAGCGGCTGCTGGTGCAGTCCGAGCTGAAGCTTATCCAGGCCCAGATTAACCCCCATTTCCTGTTCAACACCCTCAACACCATCAGTGCCATCACCCGGCGGGATCCGGACAAGGCGCGCGAGCTATTGCTGCACCTATCTCTGTTCTTTCGCAAGAACCTCAAGCGCCACAGCGGTCTCAGCACCCTGCAGGAGGAGCAGGAGCACTGTCAGTCCTATCTGGAGATTGAACTCGCCCGCTTTGGTGATCGCCTGACGGTGATCAACGAGATCCCGGCCCACCTGGCCAACCTGCAGCTGCCGAGCTTCACTCTGCAGCCGCTGATTGAAAATGCTATCAAGCACGGCATCTCGACCCTGCTGGAGCAGGGGCGGATCCGCCTCTATACCGAGGAGCACGCCGACCGCGTGACCATCCACGTCGAGGACAACGCCGGCACCTGGCAACCCCAGCCGGCTGGCGATGGCCTGGGCATGACCATAGTGGACAGGCGCCTCAAGAGCGCCTTTGGCGAGCGCTACGGGGTGAGCGTTGCGTGCGAACCGGAGCAGTGGACCCGGGTCTCCTGCACCATTCCCAAAGTGGCGCCCTGATGCAGGCCGTTATCTCTGTCCTGGCGTCAACAGGATATAGCGCCGGCCCTGTGCCCGACCCCATGCACCCATTCATGTTTGATAGGAGGAAATCATGATCCGCGCCCTGCTTGTCGATGACGAGCCCTACGCCCGTGAAGAGCTGGCCCAGCAATTGGCCGGCTATCCCGACATCGAGATCCTGGGCACGGCGGCCAACGCCATCGAGGCGCTGCCGCTTATCCAGCAGCTCAAGCCACAAGTGGTGTTTCTCGATATCCAGATGCCCAAGCTCAGCGGCATGGAGCTGGTGGCCATGCTCTATCCCCTACCCCGCATCGTGTTTGTCACCGCCTTCGACGAGTACGCCATCCAGGCGTTCGAGGAGAATGCCTTCGACTACCTGCTCAAACCGGTGGAACCCGCCCGGCTGGCCAAGACCATCGCCCGCCTGCGCCAGGACATCAGCCCGCAACCGATTGAGAAGCTGGCCCCCGCCATTCACCACATTCCGGGTTATCTGCACAACCGGGTGCGCCTCTTGCCCATCAATCAGGTGGAGTATGCCTTCTCCGATCTCGGCGGCGTCCATGTGGCTTGCCAGGGTGAGTTGTTTCATACCCAGCTCACCCTCAAATCCCTGGAAGAGAAGAGCCCGCTGCTGCGTTGTCACCGCCAGTATCTGATCGCCCCCGAGGCCATCTTCGAGATCCAGCTGCTGGAAAACCAGCTGGCGGAAATAGTCACGCCGAGCGGCGCCCGGGTGCCGGTGAGCCGCCGCTACCTCAAGGAGTTGAAGGATAGGCTGGGTCTGGAGTAAGGCCGTTTGTGTGCGCCTGATCACAGGCGCCAACCACTCGCAGCGCCATGGCGCCGCTCGCCTCGTTTCCACTGCCGGCAGCGCCCATCCCCGCTAGACTGCTCATGCACATCAAAGAATAACAATGCAGGAGCGTAATAATGGTCTGGTTCTTCCTATGCGTCGGCTTGCTCGTAGCCGGCTATTTCGTATACGGCAAATTCATCGAACGGATATTTGGCCCGAAACCCGAGCTGAAAACCCCCGCCATCACCATGGCGGACGGGGTTGACTATGTCCCCATGTCGGACAAGAAAGTCTATCTGGTCCAACTGCTCAACATCGCCGGCGTCGGCCCCATCTTCGGCCCCATCCTGGGTGCCCTGTATGGTCCGGTCGCCATGCTGTGGATCGTGTTTGGCTGCATCTTCGCCGGTGCGGTACACGACTACTTCTCCGGCATGCTGTCGGTGCGCGCCAAGGGCGCCTCGGTGCCGACCGTGGTCGGTGAGCACCTGGGCAACGCCGCCAAGCACTTCATGAACCTGTTCGCCGTGGTGCTGCTGATGCTGGTGGGCGTGGTGTTCGTGCTGAGCCCGGCGGGCCTGCTGGCCAACCTGACCTCCACCGATCTGGTCTACTGGATCATGGCCATCTTCGCCTACTACATCCTGGCGACCATAGTGCCCATCGACAAGATCATCGGCCGCTTCTACCCCATCTTCGGCGCACTGCTGGTGTTCATGTCGGTCGGCCTCATCATCGGCCTCATCGTCTCCGGCAAGGGCTTCTACAACACAGGGATGGACTTCTCCAACCTGCACCCGACCGATCTGCCCCTGTGGCCGCTGCTCTTCATCACCATCGCTTGTGGTGCTGTGTCCGGCTTCCACGCCACCCAGTCCCCGCTGATGGCGCGCTGCATGCAGAACGAAAAATCCGGCCGCTTCATTTTCTACGGAGCCATGATCGGTGAAGGCATCATCGCCCTCATCTGGTGCACCCTGGGTCTCTCCTTCTACGACAGCACAGAAGCGCTCAACGCCACCCTGGCAAGCGGCGGTCCCTCTGCCGTGGTACACGAAGTCTCCACCAGCCTGCTTGGCACCGTTGGCGGCATCCTGGCCATCCTCGGCGTAGTGATCCTGCCCATCACCTCGGGTGACACCGCGTTTCGCAGCGCCCGCCTCATCGTGGCGGATTTCCTGAACCTGACCCAGAAGCCGATGGCCAAGCGTCTGCTGATCGCCATCCCCATGTTTGTCCTTGGTTTCATCATCTCCAAGGCCGAGTTCGGGGTGATCTGGCGCTACTTCGGCTGGGCCAACCAGACCACTGCCGTCATGATGCTGTGGGCCGCTGCCGCCTACCTCATCAAAGAGGGCAAGCTGCACTGGGTATGCACCATCCCGGCCATGTTCATGACTGCCGTGGTGTTCACCTACCTGGCCAACGCCCCCATCGGTTTTGGTCTGGAGATGGGTATCTCCACCATCATCGGTCTGGTCGCCACCGCCGTGATCACCGCCACCTTCCTGATCAAGTTCCGCCAGCCACTGGTGAGCCAGACCAGCGAAAGTTGACGCAAATAACACCTGAATCAAAAGGGGGCCCGTGCGGCCCCCTTTTTGATGAAAACAATATTAACGCCCTTCCTTGAAAACCCCATCCCAAATCAGGCTTTGCGCATTATCATGGCGGGCGATATCACGTTAACGATGTGATTATTAATTGCTTTAGTGGCAACAAAAACCAATTATCAATGGGTGCTCAAGCCGCCGGAGGTCTACATGTCCCTTGATTACTTTGCACTCGGTCTGCTCGTGTTTGTCGGGTTGGTCATCTTCTACGGCATTATCGTGATCCACGATATTCCCTACGAGATAGCCAAGCACCGCGACCACCCCCATCAGGACGCCATTCATGTCGCCGGTTGGGTCAGCCTCTTCACCCTCCATGTCCTCTGGCCCTTTCTCTGGATCTGGGCAACCCTCTACCGCCCTGATCGCGGCTGGGGCTTCAACAAGCGTCTGGCAAAGGATGAAGAGGAACTCGCCGCCCTCAGGGAAGAGCTGGCCGAGCTGAAAAACCGCCTCAACCATATCGAACAGAGCGAACAAAAGGGATAAGCCATGGACCTGCTACTGATCCTGACCTACACGGCCATCTGTGTGGCCATCTTCAAAATCTTCCGTATCCCGCTCAACAAGTGGACAGTACCGACGGCGGTACTCGGGGGCGTGTTGATCATCGGCACCCTGATCATGCTGATGAACTACAACCACCCCTACTCCGAAATGGCGCGCAACTACTATATCTCCACCCCTATAGTGCCGCTGGTGAAGGGGCGCGTCGTGGAAGTGCCCGTCAAACCGAACCAGCAGGTCAAACAGGGGGACGTGCTGTTTCGCATCGACGACACGCCGTTCAAGCAGCAGGTTGCCAGCCTGCAGGCCCGCCTGCAGTCAAACCAGGATCACATCAAGTCCATCGACGCACGCCTGCGCTCCGCCCGGCTGGATCGTGACCGCGCCCAGGAGCTGCTGCGCCGCGGCATCGGCAAGCAGCGGGATCTCGACGTGAGCCAGGCCAATGTCGACGATCTGGTCTCCCAGCTCGATCAGCAGCGGGCCCTGGTCAACGACGTGCAGGCCCAGCTGGAGAAAGCCCGCTATGACCTCGAGCAGACGGTGGTGCTTGCCCCCTCCGACGGCTTCGTGCTGCAACTGGCGCTGCGCCCGGGCATGATTGCCACCCCCTACCTCTATCGTCCCGTCATGACCTTCGTGCACCAGAGCGAGAACTACTACGTGGGCTGGTTCTGGCAAAACAGCATGCAGCGACTGGAAGTCGGCGACGAGGCCGAAGTGGTGATCGACGGCATTCCCGGCAAGATCTTCAAGGGCGAAGTCACTGTCGTGGTGCCCGCCATCGCCGCCGGTAACGTACAGGCCAACTCAGGTCTGCTGGACCAGAGCACCGCCCAGCGCCCGGGTCGCTTGCCGGTCACCATCAAGATCACCGACCCCGAGTGGTCCAAGTATCAGGTGATCGCCGGTGCCAGCGGCCAGGCGGCCATCTACACCCACCACTTCCACCATGTTTCCATCATGCGCAAAGTGCTGCTGCGGATGGCGAGCTGGCTCAACTACCTGTTCCCCTTCCACTAAGCTTCGTTGTCACCTCCTGTCCAGAGGGCCGCACTTGCCGGCCCTCTGTTTTTAAGCCAGACATTTAAAAACCGAATCCCTATAATGGCGCCATCTTGCAGCAGCCAGTCTCCCCATGTTCGTTCTCAGACCCTATCAAACCGACGCCGTCAACGCCGTCATCAGCCACTTTCGCAAACATCCGGATCCCGCCGTCATCGTGCTGCCCACCGGGGCCGGCAAGAGTCTTGTGATCGCCGAACTGGCGCGAAAAGCCCGCGGCCGGGTGCTGGTGCTGGCTCACGTCAAGGAGCTGGTGGAGCAGAACCACGCCAAGTACGAGGCCTGGGGGCTCAAGGCCGACATCTTCGCCGCCGGACTGTCTCGCAAGGAAGCCAGCGCCCAGGTGGTGTTCGGCTCGGTGCAGTCGGTGGCGCGCAATCTGGATGCGTTTGATGGGGCGTTTTCCCTGCTTATCATCGACGAGTGCCACCGGGTGTCGCTGGATGACGAGAGCCAGTACCATCAGGTGATCGACCATCTCAAGGCCGCCAATCCGGCGCTCAAGATCCTGGGTCTCACCGCCACCCCCTACCGGCTCGGCCTTGGCTGGATTTACCGGCGTCACTACCACGGCATGGTGCGCAGCCACGGTGATCGGCTGTTTGGCGACTGCGTGTTCGAGCTGCCCCTGCGTTTCATGGTGAAAAACGGCTACCTGACCCCACCGCGCCTGATTGATGCCCCCATAGTCCACTACGACTTCAGCAAGCTGGTACCGCGGGAAAACGGCCTGTTCAGCGAGGCGGATCTCAACGGCGAGCTCAAGCGTCAGGAGCGGGTCACCCCCCATATTCTGAGCCAGGTACTGGAGTATGCCGCCGAGCGCCAGGGGGTGATGATCTTCGCCGCCACCGTCGAACACGCCCGGGAAATTCACGGCCTGCTCGGAGCCAAAGGAGAGAAAGCGGCCCTGATCACCGGCGAAACCCCGGGGCCGGAACGCGATGCCCTTATCAGCGCGTTCAAGGCCCGCGAACTCAAGTTTCTGGTCAACGTGGCGGTGCTCACCACCGGCTTTGACGCCCCCCATGTCGATCTTATCGTGATGCTCAGACCCACCGAGTCGGTGTCGCTCTACCAGCAGATAGTGGGGCGCGGCCTACGCCTGTCACCGGGCAAAACCGATTGTCTGGTGCTCGATTATGCCGGCAACAACTTCAACCTGTTTGCCCCCGAGGTGGGGGAGCCCAGGCCCCACGCCGGCACCGAGCCAGTGCAGGTGCCCTGCCCCGCCTGCGGCTTTGCCAACACCTTCTGGGGCAAGACTGACGAAGATGGCAAGGTCATAGAGCACTACGGCCGCCGCTGTCAGGGGTTGTTTGAAGATGACGAGGGCCACCGCGAGGAGTGTGACTACCGCTTTCGTGCCAAGATCTGCCCCGCCTGCGGGGCTGAGAACGACATCGCCGCCCGCCGCTGCCAGAGCTGCGATCAGCTGCTGGTGGATCCGGACGACAAGCTTAAAGAAGCGCTCAATCTCAAGGACTGCATGGTGATCCGCTGCGCCGGCCTCACCCTGGCCGCTGGCCGTGGCAAACAGGGGGAGCGGCTGGAGGTGACCTATCACGACGAGGATGGCCTTACCCTCTGCGAATACTTCGCTTTTCACTCCGTCGGCGCGCGGCGCTTGTTTCAACAGCGCTTTGTGCGTCATCATTGGCCCGCCCCGGGGCTGGAGCCCGAATTTGCCACCCTGGAGAGCGTGCTGGCCGCATCCGGCCAGTTCCGTCACCCGGATTTCGTCATCGCTCGCAAGTCAGGACGGTTTTGGCAGGTGAAAGAGAAAATTTTTGATTATGACGGCCGGTATCGAACTGCCAACGCCCTCTATTGAGGACGAGCGCCGGTCGGCAGATGAACATCGTCGATTATCAGAGTCGGTACTCCACTGCCGACGCCCTTCATCAAGTTTGAGGATCCTATGCTGCGGCTGTTGATTGGTTTTTGCGCCCTCGTTTCCATGGCGGTTCACGCCACCCCGCTCACCCCGCCCAAGGGTGGCCAGTACGCCATCATAGTGCAGGGCAACAACGGCATTGAGTTTGCCCGCAACGCGGATGACATGATTGCCCCCGCCTCTACCATGAAGGTGCTGACCGCCCTGGCCGCCCGCCTGGAGCTGGGTGCCGACTTCCGCTTCGCCACCGACATCCAGGCCGAGCCCGGTGCCAAGCAGGGCAACGCCATCAACGGCGATATCTGGATCAACTTCGTCGGCGACCCCACCCTGTCGAAAATGGATCTGCTGGCCCTGTTCAAGCAGCTCGGCATCAACCGCATCAATGGCAATGTCTACGTCAATACCGGCGCCTACAACGGCTACGAGCGCGGCAATGGCTGGTCGTGGGGGGATCAGACCCTCTGCTTCGCAGCTCCTGTTTCCTCCGTCATCATCGACAAGAACTGCGCCTACGCCACCATCACCGCCACCCAGATCGGCAAGCCGGCGGTGGGCAATGTCGCCAAAGGCGTCGCCATCGGTGTCGGTGCCGACAACGTGGAGGTGATGAGCTATGGCGACATGGCGCGCCAGTTCTGCGCTCTGGAGGTGGACATGGCCAAGGGCAACTTCTATGAGCTCAAGGGCTGTATCACCCCGAACAAGGAGCCCCAGGGGCTGCGTTTTGCCATCCATGACGTGGAAGCCTGGGGCTGGGACAATATCCGCTGGGCGATGGACAGGGCCGGCATCAAGCACGACGGTCTGCTGCGGATCACCCATAAGGCACCGGTCGGTGCCCAGACCCTGGCGACCCACTACTCGGTCTCCCTGCCCATCATGCTGGCCAAGATGCTGAAGAAATCGGACAACCTCTACGCCGACACCTTCCTGAAAACCGTTGGCCGCCACTACTACAACAAGCCGGGCAGCTATCGCAGCGGCACCATGGCGGTGCGCGCCATCCTCACCAAGCACGGCATTGACCTTGGCAACGCCACCCTGGCCGACGGCTCCGGCCTCTCTGCTCACAATCTCATCAGCGCCCGCCAGATGCTGTCGGTGCTGAACTTCATCCAGAAAAATGATGCCGAGCTCGACTTCATCAAGCTGCTACCAAGCTCCCAGGTCGATGGCACCCTGGCCTGGCGACGCAGCGTCACCGCCCCCATGATGAAAAACAAGGTCCATGCCAAGACGGGCACCATCACAGGCACCTCCAACCTGGCGGGCTTTATCGACACCGCCGGTGGCCAGCGCAAGGCCTTCGTCATCTTCCAGCGCGGCCTGTCGCAGGATCCGGCCACTCACGAGCGCTATCGTGCCAGCAAGGCGCCCTGGCCCTGGACCGTGTTCGAAAAAGGCGTGCTGGAGAGCATCTATCAGCAGCAACCCATCCAGATTGCCGCCCAGTAACAGACCCAGTCACAACAGGGGCAGCGGTAAGGCTGCCCCGATAACCCATAGCCTGCTTGAAATGGCGAGCCAAAGCGCTTCTCGATGGCTCGCCACACAGGGTTGAGCCGATAGAGCCACTCGCAGCAGGGTATCGACAATTTCAGCTTTAAGTCAGCACGAGGCGAGGCTATGCTGGGCCCAGCCTCAATTAACGACCCCATAACGGAGAGATAAGATGTTTGCAGTGATTTTTGGTCGCCCGGGTTGCCCCTATTGTGTCCGTGCCAAGCAGATCGCCGAGCAGCTGGTCGAGCAGCGCGACGATTTCAAATTCCGCTACGTGGATATCCATGCAGAAGGCATCACCAAGGAAGATCTGGCCAAGAGCGCCGGCAAGCCGGTCAATACCGTGCCGCAGATCTTTCTGGACGAGCAGCACATCGGTGGCTGCACCGATTTCGAAGCCTACGCCAAAGAGCATCTGGGCCTCTACCAGTAATTCCTGCGGATCATCCCGTGCTGGCAAGCCGCCAGCAGCGTATAAAAAATCCGGCGCCAATGGCGCCGGATTTTTTTATGAGGCAATCGCGGATCAGGGGGTCAGCGACTGGGCCGCAAAGCGGGCGATGATGGGATTGTGATCGGAGGAATCGGTCGCGGGCGAGCTCACCTCCACCAGGTCCAGATTGCGGTAGTAGAGGTGATCGAGCGGGCGGCCGAAAGCGGTGCGGCGCAAGTCAGGCACGGGCACGGCCTCCTGCAGGCCCAGCTCGTCCACCAGCTTGTTTAACCAGAACTGGCGCTTGTCGCTCCAGGTGTTGAAGTCCCCGGCCAGGATCACCGGCCCCTGATGGCGGCGCACCAGGGCGGTCAGATCGTTGAGCTGCTCGCGGAAGGTGGCCATCCCCAGCTCGAAGTTGACCGCATGGAGGTTGATCACCAGCACGCCGTCAGGATCGCCCTGTAGTGGATAGAGGCTCACCAGCCCGGATTTGGGGATGCGCAGCAGCGGCTCGGGGGAGCGCACGCCACAGACGAACGCCTGCGGGGTCTTGGCCACCGTCATCACGCCAAACGAAACCGAACCCTGGGTAAAGGCTTGCAACTGCTGCCACTGGAAATTGCCGGCGCGCAGCCAGTCGAGCATCTCGGGACGGGTCGCCGACTCTTGCAAGAGCACCAGATCCTGCCCCTTGGCGTACTGGTCCATCCCCTCGCGCCAGTTCTTGCGCTGTCCCTTGTAGAGATTCCATACGGTAATACCGAATTCACGCGGCAGCGCCGTGGTCGCCAGCGCCACCAATGGCGGGCGCTGGCAATCGAGATCCGGCACGATTCCTTGCGCGGTCACCAGATGGTTCTGATCCGGCACGTCGAAACAGCCCACCAACCCCAGGGTCAGCAGAGAGGTACCCAAAATGCGATAACTATTTTTCATTGGCTACTTTGCATTGTGCTGTGACCATCACAAACGTCATGAGTGCCGACTAAGCTGATAAGTTCCCGTTCCGCTCAACCAGGAGGAGATGCCCCCATGGCGAAAGAACTCAGGTACAACGTGACGTTTTATGATCAACAAGGAAATTGTCATCAAGTGGAACTTGCCACCGTCTACCAGATCAGACGGGACCCGCAGTGCGATCTCTGCCTGTTTGACACCCTGCAATACGTCGGGTCGGAAGAGATGCTGGAACGCATGATACGGCAAAAAACCGGGCTTGAGCAGGAAATATCCATCATCAATGCCCGGTTGCTCTGATCACTCGCTCACCGGAACCGGGCGGGATTTGCCGTTTTCGTCGATGGCGACGTAGGTAAAGACCCCCTCGGTCACGCAGTAACGCTGGGCGTCGTTTTCACGCAGCACCGGCTTGACCCACACCTCCAGCTTGAGCTTCATGGAGCTGCGGCCGATCTTCATGCAGCGGCCGTAGCAGCAGACCACGTCCCCTACTTTAACCGGGCTGTGAAAGGTCATGCCCTCGACGGATACGGTACAAATACGTCCCTTTGCCAGCTCCTTGGCCATGATGCCCCCACCTATATCCATCTGGGACATGATCCAGCCACCAAAGATGTCGCCATTGGGGTTGGTATCGGCTGGCATCGCCAGAGTTCTCAGCAACAGCTCCCCATCGGGGTGACGTTGTGTATCTACCATCATTACTGCCTCTCTCTCATGGATGGGCGGCATGATAGGGGGCGATCTGCCCCTTGGCAAACCTCAATTGCCACGGGCCGCCAGCTCGGCAAACCAGTGGGCCGGATCGGGCCAGCGATAGTTGAATCCCAGTTGCTCGCAGATGCGCAGCCCGTCGATGGGCAAAAACGCCCCGGCAGGCTCGATAAACACCGGCGCGGGCAGCCCCAGCTGGCGCGCGGCAAAGGGATAGAACTGCTCGCGGCGCGGATGAACCGGCGCGCTCAGGTTGTAGGCATCCCCATCCTTGCCCCGCTCAAGCAACAGCAGGCAGGCGGCCACCACATCGTCCAGATGCACCAGATTGACCGCCTGGGCGCCCCCCTCCAGGGTCTTGCCCGCGAGGAAACGGCCAGGATGGCGATCCGGGCCATAAAGGCCGGAGGGGCGCACTATCATCACGCACTCGAAACCGGCCGCCTGCACCGCCTGCTCCGCCGCCAGCATCCGCTCGCCACGGGCATGACGCGGCTTGGGTTGCTCACCCTCCGCTTGGCCTGCGCCCCATACCGAGGTGGCACTGACAAACAGCACTCGCCGGGTGCCGTGCGCTTTGGCAAGCTGACAGGCCTTTGCCACCGCTTGCGGATAGTCGTCGGTCTTGCTGGGGGGTACGCAGATCACCAGGGTCTCGCAGGGAATGGGCCACTGGCCTTTGATATCAGCCGCGGACATGTCGGCTAAGGTCAGGTCGGCAGAGGCCATATTGGCCGAGATAGTCAGCGGATGGGCATTGATCCCCTCCCCCTGCAGACGGGCCGACTTCTCGGCGCTGCTGACCGTCACGGTTACCTGCTTGCCTGCTGCCAACAGGGCTCGCGCCAGCGGCAGCCCAAGCCACCCCGCCCCCAGAATGCCGATCGTCCCGGATATATGTTGCTCTGTCATTATCGCCTTCTCCTGCTTGACGCTGTGTGCTCCGCAGCTTACCTGCCTTGGAGGGAAAAGAAAGCCTTAGCCTGCAGATAGATAAATGCCGCCAAGGTGGCGGAATATTAGTGTGCTATATTGGGCAGCATCGTAGGATTCCATATCGAGAATCAGTTATTCAAAAACCTTTTCTTCGATTACACCCAAACCATTAAACCTTATCCCGTAGAGATAAAAGTCAGACTTAATATGAAGTCACTAAGAAAAATTTGGCGTGTTGCTAGGTATTTCCACGAAGCCACATTTCTATGATGTGCCATGACATATAGAATATTACGCCAACAATAAAAAGTATGAATTGTAGCTGACCATAACGGTTTGCACGACCATTGTTTATTTCCATAGCAGCGCTAGCACCTTGATATGCAGCTTCAATTAGTTGTGGATGACTACCTACTGCAGGATGATTTCCATTCTTAATCTTAAACATTTCAAAGTTTGTAAACAGTGTCGCACTAGCATACTCCAAGTGAAAACAACCAAAGAAAAAACTTAACCCCCATGTTAACACACTAATCCCCAATGGTATCTGAGAGAGAGCTAATGACATACCTTGAGTCTGATTCATAGCAAAACCTATAGCTGCCCCAACAGCAGCTAGAAGAAAATACACATATTTATCTTGTGAAGTGCGGACCTGTCTGTACAACTCCATTTCCTGCTCAGATACCATAAAGCCTCCTCTTACACATAAGGACAAATTGAATCAGCACCATGCCAACTAATCCGAATAAAAACCAGCATTAATAGCGCTCCTTTAAACTTTTTCCACCGACCCTCTCACTGCATGGTTAATTTGCTGACCTATACGGACAACTAGTTCACTTTGCCTATCATATTCACGGTGCAAGAACTCGTTGACAGTAACAGAATCATGCATTTCAAAAGGTAAAAAAGTTGTCTGATAAATATCTACACCGGTTTTATTCGCATCATACGTCAGTTTGGATAATATATTTGAACGGTGTTTCGTGTGATTCACTAAATCGTGAAGATATATATAATCCTCGTGCTCTGTCAGTAAAATCAAGAGATTCATCAACGCATCAGGCACGCCAACCTTTTCAAGGCTTTTTTTGTACGATAAAGATTTATTTTATCCAACTTAATTAATGTGTCACTTCTAAGGTTAAGACCAAAAGAATAATATAAAACATGAGCTAAAAAATCAGTTGCACTGTGTAAATTTTTCAGTAAAGCAAATACATTTGCTCGGTAAGCTAATTTAAATTCATGTTCTGTGTTCAAAACATCAGCATCTTCCGTTAGGATTAATCTAACATAATCATGTGCAGAGTTTTTTCCTACCATATGTTCTTGAAGGTGTCGCTGTATCTCGGCATAATGAAAACGAGAGAACTCTTGATTTTCAAAAATTGAATTCAAGGGCTCACTTAATGCATTACACTGCACTTCACCATATAATTTAAATACATCATCCTTTAATGCTTTTATGTGCCAAACCGATTTCATCACCTTAGTGCTCCAACATACTAACATGCAAAAACATATAGAAATATATTAAAAAATGATTTTTGTCTAGAATGTATCTCATACTTCAACATATTATTAATTACTTTCAAGACTTAACTATAGGCACATTCAATATAGAGACTATTTAATTGGTAATTTTCTTCGAAAAACACACATGTCTCCCAATATAAAAAGCGGACCAATGGCCCGCTTGGTTATATTTCACTCACCCAATCCTCACACCGGCGGATGGAACTGGCTGGCCTCGCGGGTGGCCATCTCCTCGTAGGTGGCCCATTTCTGCCAAGCCACCTGTTGCGCCACCTGCATCAGCCGCTGCGCTTCCTCCGGGTGGCTCTGGGCCAGTACCCGGTAACGGGTCTCCCCGGCCCGGTAGTCGGCAAGCGGAATCGAGGGGCGCAGGCTGTCGAGGCTAAAGGGGTTCTGCCCTGCAGTGCGCAGTACCGGGTTGTAGCGCATCAGCGGCCAGTGACCGGAAGCCACGGCGCGTTTTTGCTGGGTCAGCCCCTGCTCCATATCGATGCCGTGAGCGATACAGTGGCTGTAGGCGATGATAAGGGACGGGCCCGGATAGGCCTCTGCCTCGCGCAAGACCTGCAGCGCCTGCTGCGGGTTGGCACCAAAGGCGATGCGAGCAACATAGACGTTGCCATAGGAGATGGCCTGCAATGCCACATCCTTTTTGGCCAGCGTCTTGCCCCCCGCCGCAAACTTGGCGACGGCACCGAGCGGCGTCGATTTCGACATCTGGCCGCCGGTGTTGGAGTAGACCTCGGTATCCATCACCAGCACGTTCACATCCCGCCCGGAGGCAAGCACATGATCGAGCCCTGCCGAGCCGATGTCATAGGCCCAGCCATCGCCGCCGATGATCCAGACCGAGCGGCGCACCAGTTGATCGATAAGCGAGAGCAGCTCCTGGGCCCGGCTTGATCTCACCTCTTCCAGTCGTTCGCGCACCTGCGCCACCCGGCCCCGCTGGGCGCGGATCTCCGACTCCAGCCGCTGCGGGGCATTGATGAGGGTGTCGACCAGCGTCTCCCCAAGCTCCCCCTTCATGGCCTGCAGCGCCGCCACCGCCTGGGCATGGTGCTGATCGGCGGTGAGGCGGAAACCAAAGCCAAACTCGGCGTTGTCCTCAAACAGGGAGTTCGACCAGGCCGGCCCCTTGCCCTCGTCATTCTTGGCCCAGGGGGTAGTGGGCAGGTTGCCGCCATAGATGGAGGAGCAGCCGGTGGCGTTGGCCACCAGCATGCGATCGCCAAACAGCTGGGTCAGCAGCTTGAGGTAAGGGGTCTCGCCACAGCCCGCGCAGGCGCCGGAGAACTCGAACAGGGGCTCGAGGAACTGGGCGCCGCGCACCGTGGAAAAATCCACCCGCTCGCGGGCAGGCCAGGGCAGGCTCTCGAACCAGTGCAGTGCCTGCTTCTGGCCAGCCAGATGCGGCGCCTTGTCCATCATGACGATGGCGCGCTCGCCTTCGTGCTCTTCATCGGCACCAGCCCGCACCGGGCAGGCCTGCACGCACTGGCCGCAACCGGTGCAATCCTCCGGATAGAGCTGCAAGGTGTAGCGGCTGTCGGGAAAGCCCCTCGCTGTCACCGGCACCGACTGGGCCGCCTCGGGGGCGCTCGCCAGCCAGTCCTGGTGATAGAACTTGGCCCGCAGCGCCGCGTGGGGGCAGACGAAGACACAGTTGCCGCACTGGATGCAGATATCCGAATGCCAGATAGGGATCTCGCGGGCGATATCCCGCTTCTCGAAGCGACTGGTGGCGGTGGGGTAAGTGCCATCCACCGGCAGCATGGAGACGGGGATCAAATCGCCGCGCCCCGCCAGCATCTCGCCTGTGACCCGCTGGACAAACTCGCTGCCGCCGGGGGCCAGGGGCAGCGGATAGTCACCCGCCTCGTCCTCCCCGTCCGGAATGCTCACCCGGTAGAGGTGGGCCAGGGTATCGTCCACCGCCGCGAAGTTGCGCGCCACCACCTCGGGCCCCTTGCGGGCATAGCTCTTCTCGATGCTCTCCTTGATGAGCGCGATCGCCTCATCCCGCGGCAAGATGCCGGCCAGGGCGAAGAAGCAGGTCTGCATCACTGTGTTGATGCGATTGCCCATGCCGTTTTGCTCGGCCACTCTATCCCCGTCGATGCAGTAGAGCTGGATATTGAGGGCCCGGATGCGGGCGCGCAGCCGCTCGGGCAGCTGCTCCCACACCATATCGGCCTCAAAAGGCGCGTTAAGCAGCAGGGTTGCCCCCTCGGCGGCGTGCTCCAGCAAGTCCACCGATTCCACAAAGCTCCACTGGTGGCAGCCGATAAAGCTCGCCTGCTCGATAAGCCAGGGGGCGTCGATGGGCTCGGGGCCAAAGCGCAGGTGGGAGACGGTGCGCGAGCCCGACTTCTTGGAGTCGTAGACGAAGTAGCCCTGGGCGTGGAAGCCCTCCAGCTCGCCGATGATCTTGATGCTGTTCTTGTTGGCGCCGACCGTGCCATCGGCGCCAAGGCCAAAGAACAGTGCTCGCACCCGGCTCGCGGGCTCCAGATCGCCGATGGGGTGCCAGGCAAGACTGAGGCCGGAGACGTCATCCACTATGCCCACGGTAAAGCGCGGGCGCGGCGCATCGGATGCCAGCTCCTCAAACACGGCGGCGCACATGGCGGGGGTGAACTCCTTGGAAGACAAACCGTAGCGACCGCCACTGAGCCAGGGCAGGCGATTGATAAGGCCTCGTTGCAAGCCGTCAATCA
Source organism: Aeromonas enteropelogenes (assembly GCF_000819845.1). Classification (GTDB taxonomy): domain Bacteria; phylum Pseudomonadota; class Gammaproteobacteria; order Enterobacterales; family Aeromonadaceae; genus Aeromonas; species Aeromonas enteropelogenes. Next base: position 19,884 of record NZ_CDCG01000012.1, on the reverse strand, counting down.
GCGCACTTTGCACATCCAGCAGCAGGGGCTCGCCGCCAGCGCCCGGCTCCTTGGTGCGATCCAGCACGGCGATGCGGCGCACGCTTCCGGGTAGGGCATCGAGCAGCGCCTGCACCGGGAAGGGGCGATAGAGGCGCACCACCAGCACCCCGGTCTTGCGATCCTGCCGGTTGAGCCAATCCACCGTGGTGCGAGCGGTGGCCGCCCCCGAGCCCATCAGCACGATGACGTCGGTGGCATCGGGGGCGCCGTGATACTCCACCAGCTGGTAGTGGCGGCCGGTCAGCTTGCCAAGGCTCTCCATGCACTGCTGCACCCGGGCCGGCACCGCCTCGTAGAAGGGGTTGACGCTCTCGCGGGACTGGAAATAGGTATCCGGGTTCTGGGCCGTGCCACGCATCACCGGATGATCCGGGTTCAGCGCCCGGGCGCGGTGGGCACGCACCCAGTCGTTGTCGATAAGGGCGCGGATCTCGTCCCGGTGCAGGGCGACTATCTTGTTCACCTCGTGGGAGGTGCGAAAACCGTCGAAGAAGTGGATGAAGGGCACCCGGCACTGCAGGGTGACGCTGTGAGCGATAAGGGCCAGATCCTGCGCCTCCTGCACAGAGCCGGAGGCGAGCATGGCAAAACCGGTGCTGCGCGCCGCCATCACGTCCTGATGGTCACCGAAGATAGATAGCCCCTGGGCCGCCAGGGAACGGGCCGCCACATGAAACACCGCTGAGGTCAATTCGCCTGCGATCTTGTACATGTTGGGCAGCATCAGCATCAGCCCTTGACTCGCGGTGAAGGTGGTGGCGAGCGCCCCCGCCTGCAGGGCGCCGTGGACCGTACCGGCCGCCCCCCCTTCGCTCTGCATCTCCACCACAGTGGGGATGTTGCCCCAGAGGTTGGTCTGCCCCTCCGCCGCCCAGGCATCGGCCAGCTCGGCCATGGTCGAGCTCGGGGTGATGGGGTAGATGGCACACACTTCGCTCAGCTGGTACGCCACCCGGGCTGCGGCCTCGTTGCCGTCAACCATGATCAGTTCGTGTTTCATAGGGACTCCTGTGGTTGGCGCAGCTCGATGGCGTGGCAGGGACACTGGTCGTGGCAGGCGCCGCAGCCGGTGCAGCGCCCGGCATCCACCCGATAACCATGGCCCGGCCCCAGTTTCTCGATGGCCTGCTCGGGGCAGCTGCCGTAACAGCCGTCACACTCGAAGCAGTTGCCACAGGAGTAGCAGCGCGCCGCCTCGTAGCGGGCCGCCGTTTCGTCCAGCCCGCCGATGATCTCGCCAAAGTCGTCCCGCGCCCAGGTCGGTTTCACCGGCTGGCTGCTGGCGGGCGCATGGGTCTGGAACCAGAGCTGCAACTGCTCCGGCCCCACCAGCGGATAGGAGAGCATCTTCTGGTAGTGGCGCCCCCGCAGCCAGGCATCCATATGGCGCGCCGCCTTCTTGCCATGGCCGGTGGCAATGGTGACGGTGCGCTCGGAGGGCACCATGTCGCCGCCGGCAAAGAGGCCCGGTACGTCGGTCATCAGGTTTTCGCCAACCTGCACCACCCCATCCCGGTTGACCCGCACGCCCGGGATGCTCTCCAGCACGGAAAGATCTACCTCCTGACCCAGCGCCAGAATGAGGGAGTCCGCTTCCAGAGTCTCGAACTGGCCGGTAGGCACCGGCTTGCCCTCTGCATCCAGCGCCATCACCTCCACCTCTATGTTGGTGTTGTCGAGCTGGCGAATGCTGCGCAGCCAGTTGATCTTGATCCCCTCCTCCTCGGCCTCGTCGGCCTCGAAGGCGTGGGCCGGCATATGATCCCGGTCGCGGCGATAGATGATCATCGCCTCCTCGACCCCAAGCCGGCGGGCGGTGCGGGCCGCATCCATGGCGGTGTTGCCGCCACCATAGATGGCCACCCGGCGCCCCAGTTTGGGTAGCGGCAGCCCCTGCTCTTCGGCCAGGCTTGCCTGCTCGAGAAAGCTCACCGCATCGAGGATCTTGCCCGCCTCCCGGGCCGGAATATCTACCCGCTTGGCCAGATGGGCGCCGATGGCCATAAAGACGGCGTCAAATCCTCCTTCGTCACGCTCGCGCAGCACATCCTCTACCTTGTGGTTGAGGGTTAGCGTCACCCCGGCGGCCAGAATGCGGGCCACCTCCCGATCCAGCACGTCGCGGGGCAATCGATAGGCGGGGATGCCAAAGCGCAGCAT
>NZ_CDCG01000012.1:0-17542 GCF_000819845.1 Aeromonas enteropelogenes | reverse complement strand
TGCCAAAGCGCAGCATGCCGCCGGCGAGCGGGCCCGCCTCGCGGATCTCCACTTGATGACCGAGCCGGTTGAGGTGCCAAGCACAAGATAGCCCTGAGGGACCCGCCCCTATGATCAGCACCTTCTTGCCGCTGGCGGGCGCGGGGGGCGCCGGCTGCCAGCCCCGGGCCAGCGCCTCGTCACCGAGAAAGCGTTCGATGGCGTGAATGGAGACGGCTTCATCCACCCGGGCGCGGTTGCAGGCGCCCTCGCAGGGGTGATAACAGACCCGGCCGTGGACGGCAGGCAGAGGATTTTCTTCGATCAGGGTCTGCCAGGCCGCTTCAAAGCGCCCGGCCTGGGCCAGGGAGAGCCAGGCTTGAATGTTTTCACCGGCCGGGCAGGCGTGATTGCAGGGTGGCAGGGCCGGCCGCCAAACGGGTAGCCGGGTACGCACCGGGCCTGTTCCCGTTTTCAGGGAGAGATCCGGCAATGGGGTCATATCCAGTTGTTTGCTCATACATTGCTTTCTTCTTGTTGTGGGACAGGCCCCATCCGAATGCGCTTGATACCGTGTAGCCTGGGCAGACGGTGGCCGGAAGGGGAAGAAGCGAAAGCGTCAGAAACTGGAAGCTGACCCGATAGTGGACTGTTTTTTGTACGCCTTGGCCGATCGGGATCAAAAAATGTTGCATTTTATGGGCAATCGCGTCCGAATTGTGACCCATGTAGCACCCATGCAAACGGGTCGTCATCGTGAACGCGTCTGCGGCCTGCCATCGCCAGCCCCAAAATCCGCAACCTGCCGCAATTGCCGCTCACGCCATAAACCGTTATGTTGCCCTCTTCCCGGGCAACGCAGCCACGTCACAAGGAGCCGGACATGCCAACCCTCGACAGCATTCATCTCTATCCCGTCAAATCGACGGCAGGCATGGCGCTGACCCGCGCCCGGGTCACCGAGGAGGGTCTGCTGGGGGATCGCCGCTACATGGTGGTAAAGCCCGATGGCACCTTCATCACCGCACGCACTCACCCCCAGCTGCAACAAGTGCAGGCCACCCCCATTGATGGCGGCCTGCTGCTGCGCTATCCGGGGTTCGAGCCGCTCACCCTGCTGGAGACCGAGTTCAGCCTGACCCCGCAGGCCACCGGCGTCTGGAAGGACAACTTCAATGCCCTGCACACCCACGCCTGGGCCGATGCATGGTTAAGCCGGGTGGCAGGGGAAAGGGTGCAGCTGCTCTGGCTTGGCGAAGAGTCTGCCCGCTTTCGGGAGAAGACAGGCACCCGGGTCAGCTTTGCCGACGGCTACCCCCTGCTGCTTATCAGCCAGGGTTCGCTTGAGGATCTCAACCTGAGATCCGATGCCCTGCACCAGATGAGCCAGTTTCGCACCAATCTGGTGGCGAGCGGCACTCGCCCCTTCGAGGAAGACGGCTGGAAGCGGATCCGCATCGGCGAGGTGGAGTTTCTGGTGGCCAAGCCGTGCAGTCGCTGCATCATGACCACGGTGGAGCCGGGCACGGATCGCTTCAATGCCCTGAAAGAGCCGCTGGCTACCCTCACCCGCTACCGCCGGGGCGAGGATGGGGAAGTCTATTTCGGCCAGAATCTGGTAGCCCTGAACGAGGGGTGGATCGAGGCGGGCAGTGAGATAGAGGTGCTGGAGACCGCCCGCCCCCCCGTCTATCCCAACGCGGCCCCGAAAAAGCGCGAACTGGTGTGCGTGGCCCGCGAGCCCCTGGCCCGGGATCTGGAGACCTTCTGGTTCGAGGCAGCCGACGGCGAGCCCCTACCGGATTATCTGCCGGGCCAGCACCTGCCCATCAGCCTGGATATCAAAAACGAGCGCATTCAACGCCGCTATACCCTGAGCGCCAGCCCGGATCAGCCGGAGCGTTACAGCATCAGCGTCAAAAAGGTGGCCGATGGCCGCATCTCCCACTGGCTGCACCAGCAGTTGCAGGTGGGTGACCGTCTGCTGGCAAGCGACCCGGCCGGGGAATTTCACCTGGGGGCAGGACGATCCTTGCTGTTGCTCTCGGCAGGTTCGGGGGTGACCCCCATGCTCTCCATCGCCCGTACCTTAGGCTTGCGCGCAGAGCTCGGGGATGTTCACTTTATGCACCTGTGCCGCAGCGAGGCGGACATTCCGGCCATCCACGAGTTGCACGCCATGGCGCGCCAGGGGATGACCCTCACCCTGATCCTGAGCCAGCCCGATGAGCACTGGCAGGGGCTCAAGGGACGGCTTGCCGATGAACACCTCAAACAGGTGAAAGATCTGGCAGGACGCGAAGTGTTTGTCTGCGGTCCCCACGGCTTTATGGCCGATGCCACGGCTCGCCTGCTGGGGTTGGGCGTTGCCGCCGAACGCATCCAGCAGGAGAGCTTTGGTGGCGCCATTCTCTCGGTCGCTCGTCCCCATCAGGCGGTGCAGCTGCGCATCGGCGAGCGCGCCTTTGCCGGCAACAATCAGGGAACCGTGCTGGATCAGGCCCACAAGCAGGGAGTGGAGCTGCCCTGGAGCTGCCGCGCAGGGATCTGCGGCAGCTGCAAGCAGACCCTGCTTGAAGGCGAGGTGGAGCACCCGGATGCCCCCGCCATCACGGCCGCCGAGCGGGCCGAAGGCAAGATCCTCACCTGCTGCGCCGTGCCGCTCACCGATCTGGTGATCGGCCCCCGTTAATCAAAAGGCCGGGAGCCTGGCGCCCGGCCACCTTGTTCCGCTTGCGTTCCCTCTTTATCTCCCTGCTTCGTAATCTCTCTCCCGGTGTCACATCGCTTTTCTTGGCCTGCGCCCTGCTCCGTCCGACCAGCCACCTATACTCACAACAAAAATAAAACCCCATCAAGACAGCGGGTTCTGCCGTCTGCCCAAGGGGGTATCTTTGGCGCGAATAAGGAACGCTCAAACCATGGAACAAAACAGACCCGCCTTTCAGCTCAACCTGCTGCTGTCGGTTGTCACCCTGATCCTGCTGTCACTGGTATTTTTTGCCTACAGCTGGTCGGAAAGCAGGCTCGAACACAACTATCAACAACGCTACCAATCCTATCTGCTGGCCGACGAGCTGAGGCAATCCTCCGACGATCTGACCAGGCTGGCCCGCACCTATGTGATCACCAAGGATCCCGCCTACGAACAGCAGTACATGCGGATCCTGGCCATTCGCAACGGGGAGCAGAACCGGCCGCAAGGCTACAACCGCATCTATTGGGATTTTGTCGCCGCCACGGGCCAGAACCCGCGACCCGACAGCGGCCTGCGCCGCAGCCTCATCGATCTGATGAAGGACACCGGCTTTACCGAAGAGGAGATGGCCAAACTCAACGAGGCCAAGAACAACTCCGATGCCCTGGTCAACACAGAGGTGGCCGCCTTCAAGCTGGTGCAGCAACAGGATGGGGATCTGGCCGCCAACCAGCAACAGGCGATCGCCATGATGCATGACAAGGCCTATCACCAGAACAAGGGGCGCATCATGTCTCCCATCGACGACTTCTACGTCTTGATGGAGACCCGCACCCAGCAGGCGGTGGATGACGCGGCAAGCCTCGCGACCATGCTGCGCTACCTCTTCATCGCCCTGGGTCTGGTGTTGATGTTCTTCCTGTGGCGAACCTACAAGGCGCTGCTCGATCTGGTCGGCACCTCGGTCGATCAGCTCAGAAGCGAGCTGAACAACCTGGCACAGGGGGATTTCTCTCGCCCGATCAAGGTACCTAGCGGGGCCAAAGATAGCCTGATCGCGCTGCTGGCCGGCATGCAGACCACCCTCAAGGGGATCATTGCCCAGGTCTCCCACTCCAGCGGCGAGCTGTCGGAGTCGGCCGACAGCATTGCCCAGATTGCCGAGCAGACGGCCCACTTCGCCACCTCCCAGCAGAGCAGCACCCAGACCATGGCGGCCGCCATCGAAGAGCTGGTGGTGAGCATCAGCCACCTCTCCGACAACGCCACCCACGCCGACGAGCTGAGCAAGGTCTCCGCCGATACCCTGGAACAGGGCGCCGGCGTCATCAAGCAGACCCTGGACAGCATAGAGAACATCTCGAGCACGGTGGGGGATGCCGCCAGCAGTCTTGCCGACCTCAACAACCATACCCAGCAGATCTCCGACATCATCGAGGTGATCCGCGGCATCGCCGATCAGACCAACCTGCTGGCCCTCAACGCCGCCATCGAGGCGGCCCGGGCCGGGGAGCAGGGGCGCGGCTTTGCCGTGGTGGCCGACGAGGTGCGCAACCTCGCCAGCCGCTCGGCGGCCTCGACCCAGCAGATCACCGGCATGATAGGCAAGATCCAGAGCGGGGCGGACACCTCCATCCGCAGCATGGAGCTCACGGTCAACAACGTCTCGCGCGGGGTGAGCCTGGCCAACCAGACCGGCGAGGCCATCGCCAGCATCCAGAGCCACGCCGCCAACCTGACGGGCCTGATGGGGGAGATCAGCCACACCCTGCGCGAGCAATCCACCGCCGCCAACGAGGTGGTCTCCACCGTGGGCAATATCACCTCCCTCTCCGAACAGTCGGGCGAGGCGGCGCGCCACGTCTCCCAGGAGGCGGCCAAGCTCAAGCAGCTGTCACGGCTGCTGCGCCAGGAGATGGCCCACTTCAAGCTCTGAGCCCGGGGCCTAAAAGCAAAACGGCTGCCCGAGGGCAGCCGTTTTTCATGGCAGGGTCGCTTAACCGCGCAGGGCGGCGATGCGCTGCTCGATGGGCGGGTGGCTCATGAACAGCTCGCTCATGGAGCGCTTGCCGTTGATGCCGAAGGCCATCATGGCGCCTTCCATCTGCGGCTCGGCACCGCGGGAGAGGCGCTCGAGGGCGGCGATCATCTTGTCACGGCCGGCCAGTTTGGCGGCGCCGGCATCGGCGCGGAACTCACGCTGACGGCTGAACCACATGACGATCATGGAGGCCAGCACGCCGAACACCATCTCCAGCACGAATACGGTGATCATGTAGGCAAAACCGCCGGTGCTGCTGCTCTCTTCCTCGTTGTTGGAGCTGAAGAAGTTGCTGATGACGCCGGCCACGATGCGGGCGAAGAACATCACGAAGGTGTTCACCACCCCCTGGATCAGGGTCAGGGTCACCATGTCGCCGTTGGCTACGTGGCTCACCTCGTGGGCCAGCACGGCTTCCGCCTCATCGCGGCTCATGCTGTAGAGCAAGCCGGACGAAACAGCGACAAGCGAGTCGTCACGACGGGCACCGGTGGCGAACGCGTTCATCTCGGGGGAGTCGTAGATACCCACTTCCGGCATCTTGATGCCGGCTTCACGGGCCTGACGGGCCACAGTGCTCACCAGCCAGTGCTCGGTCTCGTTGCGGGGCTGTTCGATGACCTGGACGCCATAGCTGCGCTTGGCCATCCACTTGGACATCAGCAAGGAGATGAAGGAGCCCCCAAAACCGAACACGGCACAGAATACCAACAGACCGGAAATACTGGACTTGTTGATCCCCAGAACCGAGAACAGGATGTTGAGTACCACCCCCAGCACCAGCATGACGGCCAGGTTGGTCACCAGGAATAGCATTATTCGCTTCATATAGACTCCTTGTGAAAATAAGGGACACGGACGGGGAAAACGGATCTCTCCTGCCCATGTTAATGCCCACATTCTAGGAAAATTCGATGAATGTTCGCTGAATGTGTCGTCACAGCAGTGGGGAGATATCCAGCCGTCCCTGCAAATTCGCTTCAAGTGGATTGTTTACAAAGGGAATTTCACCCAAAAACGGAGCAGGTATCAAGCCTCTCAAGGTGTCCAGATTTTCCTGATAGTGGCTCATGGCGCCATGCAGCCGGTTGATAACCCAGCCCGCCACCGGCAAGTTGTCGTTGCGAATGGCGGCAAAAGTGAGCAGCGCATGGTTGAGACAGCCCAGCTTGGCCCCCACCACCATGATCACCGCCATGTTCTCCTGCTTCACCCAGTCCGACATCAGATGCTGGCGATCCAGCGGCAGATACCAGCCACCCGCCCCTTCCACCACGGTCAGCTCGGCCCCGGCCTGCTCAATCTTGCGCAGCCCCTCGCTGATCCCCTGCATGTCGATGGGCTGGCGCACTTCGCTGGCGGCGATATGGGGGGCGATGGGGGGCTCATAGGCAAACGGATTGACCAGATCGTAAGGCAGCGCAAGGCTCGCCGCCTCCTGCAGCAGCACGGCATCCAAGTTGCGTAGTCCATCCGAAGTGCGGGCACAGCCTGCCGACACCGGCTTGTAGCCTGCGCAGCGGATCCCCTGGACACTGAACTCCCTAAGCAGGGTGCGGGCCACCAGGGTCTTGCCCACGTCGGTATCGGTGCCGGTAATAAAAAATGATTTCATCTTCTTCTCTCCCTGGCATGACAGCGAGCTCACTGCCCTTGCCACGCCGCAATTCCAACATCCGCTTCGCGTCAGACCGGTTTGCCGATCCGGCCAAGACAGACCCGATAGCTGGCGACCAGCCGGCCATCCGGCTGGCGAAAGGCCTCGTAGGCCTGGCCAAGACGCTGCAAGCGGGCACGGCCGCTCAGACCCACGCCGCTGTTGGCCTGGTTGTCGTTGACCTCATTGGCGCCTATCCCCTTGAGATCGCGCAGCAGCTGCGTCACGTCAAGATAGGCAAGATCCCAGGTCTGGCACTGCAAGCGGGGAGCGGTGACCCCGGCAGTCGCCAGCGCCTGCTCCAATTGTGGCAGGCTGAGGAAGCGATTGACATGGGCACGGCCGTCCACCTGTTGCCAGGCGGTGCGCAGTTGCCAGAGCGACTCGTCCAGCAAGGTGGAGAAAAAGAGCTGGCCACCGGGTCTGAGCACCCGCATCAGCTCGCCAAAGGCCTGGGCCGGCCGCTCGCACCACTGCAGGGCCAGACTGGAAAATACCCAGTCAAAGGCGTTGTCGGCAAAGGGCAACTGCTCGGCATCGCCGCACACCAGGCGAGCGCCGCTGCCGCGCTCCGCGGCCCGGGCCAGCATGCCGGGGGCGAGATCCAGCCCCACCAGGCTCTGACAGCGATCGGCGAGTGCGGGCAGAAAATATCCGGTGCCGCAGCCGAGATCCAGCCCGGCGCGGGCCACATCACAGCCAACCAGACTGGTCGGCCCCTGCGACATCAACCCCAGCAGCGCCTGCCCCACTTCCTGCTGAAAGCGGGCGTGGGCGTCGTAGTGTCGGGCGGCGGCGCCGAAGCGGCGGGCGAGGCGGGCCTTGTCGACCGACTGAAAACGCTCATGCATCCTGGGTGCCTCCCGCGCTGTAGACAAAGGGGCAAGGGCCGAGGGCATCAAGCAGCCGATCGATATCCTCATCCCTGTGAGCGGCGCTCAAGGTGATGCGAAGACGCGCCGTACCGACCGGCACAGTGGGCGGACGGATGGCGCCGACCCAGACGTCGCATCCTCGCAGCCGCTCGGCCAGTTGCAGGGCGGCACTGCTCTCCCCCACCAGCAGCGGCTGGATGGGAGTATTGCTCGCGCCAAGCTGCCAACCCAATGCCTGCGCTCCTTGCCGAAAGCGGGCGATAAGGCGAGCAAGCCGGGTACGGGACTCGTCGGCCCCGCGCACCAGCTCGATGCTCTGGCTCACGGCGCAGGCCTGGGCAGCCGGCATATGGGTGCTGTAGACATAGTGGCGAGCGAAGTTCACCAGATACTCCACCAGCTCGCGGCTGCCGCCGACAAACGCGCCGGCCACCCCGAGCGCCTTACCGAAGGTCCCCATCTGGATGTGCACTCGGGCAGGCTCCACCCCCTGGGCCGCCAGAGTGCCACGCCCCTCGGATCCCAGCACGCCGAGGCCGTGAGCGTCGTCAATCATCAGCCAGTTGCCGCTTCGGGCGGCCAGGGCTGCGAGCTCACCCCAGGGGCCCTGATCCCCGTCCATGCTGAACACCCCCTCCGAGACGATGAGCCCGCGGTTTGGCTCAAGTTGACGTTCAAGGGCCGCCATATCGTTGTGGCCAAAGCGCTTCATCCTGCAGGGAAGCTGGCTGCCCATCTCCTGCAGGGAGGCGTGGTTTAGCCTGTCTTGCCACAGCAAATGATCCTTGCCGAGCAAGGCTTTCAGCACCGCCTGATTGGCGGAAAAGCCGCAGTTAAAGAGCAGTACCGCCTCCAGCCCGAGCCAGTCGGCCAGCGTCTCTTCCAGCTGCTGATGAGCGCGGCTGTAGCCGGTCACCAGCGGCGAGGCGCCCGCGCCCGCGCCATAACGCTCGATGCCCTCTTTGAAGGCAGCCTTGATGGCGGGGTGATCGGCAAGCCCCAGATAGTCGTTGGCGGAGAAGTTGAGGTACTTTCGCCCCGCCACCCTGAGTCGCCCGCCGCCCGCCTCGTTTGTGGCAACGCGGCTGCGCAGCAGGGCGGCCTGCTCACGCGCTGCCAGCGCCTCTCCCAGCGCAAAGGGGCTATTTACAACGGGGGCGTTCATGAGCGAACGCCGCTGGCACTGTAGGTCTTCGTTTTGGTGGCGTCATAGAAGAGCGCCCTTGGCTCGCTCTGGCGACTCACCTCCGCCAGCAGCTCCTCTTCTTGAACTTGATCCGGCTTCTGGGCCCGCTGGGCGGGGCGAATGCCGAGGCGCTTGAACAGCTGCATGTCGCTGTTTTCGTCCGGGTTGGGGGTGGTCAGCAGCTTGCAGCCGTAGAAGATGGAGTTGGCCCCCGCCATAAAGCACATGGCCTGCATCTGCTCGTTCATCTTCTCCCGCCCGGCGGAGAGGCGCACGTGGGAGGCCGGCATCATGATGCGCGCCACGGCGATGGTACGGATAAATTCGAACGGATCTAGGTTCTCCTGGTTCTCCAGCGGCGTCCCCTTCACCTTGACCAGCATGTTGATGGGCACGCTCTCCGGGTGGCGCGGCAGATTGGCGAGCGCCATCAAGAGGCCCGCCCGATCTTTCGCCTGCTCCCCCATGCCGACGATGCCGCCGGAGCAGACCTTCATGCCGGCGCCGCGCACATGCTCCAGAGTATCGAGCCGGTCCTGATAGGTGCGGGTGGTGATGATGTCGCCGTAGAACTCCGGCGAGGTATCGAGGTTGTGGTTGTAGTAGTCAAGGCCGGCGGCGCCGAGGCGCGCCGCCTGATCAGCGGTGAGCATGCCTAGCGTCATGCAGGTCTCCATGCCGAGCCCGCGCACCTCCTCGATCATCCGCAGGATATAGGGCATGTCCTTCTCTTTGGGGTTGCGCCAGGCGGCCCCCATGCAGAAGCGAGACGAGCCGTTGGCCTTGGCTTCGCGGGCCCGCTCCAGCACCTTCTCCACCTCCATCAGCCGCTCGGCCTCAAGGCCGGTGTGATAGCGGGCGCTCTGGGGGCAGTACTTGCAATCCTCCGGGCAGGCACCGGTCTTGATGGAGAGCAGGGTACTCACCTGCACCTCGTTCGGATCGAAATGGGCGCGGTGCACCGTCTGAGCCCGAAACAGCAGGTCGTTGAACGGCAGGGTAAACAGGGCCTGAACCTCGGCAAGGGTCCAGTCGTGACGAAGGGCGTGAGCGCCCGCAGTGACAGCATTCATACATGGCTTCCGGTTGTTATTGGTGGGATCCTGCGCCGCCTTGCTTGCAAGAACTCTTTGCAAAAGCTCCTTGCAAGAGAGAAGCGCAAAACCCGCCACCTGGCCCGGGCGAACAGGGATGCGCGCATGGCCAAGTGGCTGAAATTGTTGGCTAGTGTAGAGAGCAGGCGTAGACTGTCAACACCGACCAGATCCAACAAATTGACAACAGAACAACAAATGACCAATCAAGAATTCGACCTACACCACGTCTGGCACCCCTATACCTCCCTCACCCATCCCCTGCCCTGCTATGAAGTGGCCAGTGCCAGGGGAGTGACCCTTACCCTCAGCGACGGGCGCAAGCTGGTGGATGGCATGAGCTCCTGGTGGGCCTGCGTGCACGGCTATCAGGTGCCTGAGCTCGATGCCGCTGCCACTGCCCAGCTCGGCAAGATGCCCCACGTGATGTTTGGCGGCCTGACCCATGCCCCGGCGGTGGAGCTCTGTCGCAAGCTGGTGGCGATCACTCCGGCCGGGCTGGATCGGGTCTTTCTGGCAGATTCCGGCTCGGTGGCAGTGGAAGTGGCGCTCAAGATGGCGCAGCAGTACTGGCACGCCAAAGGGACTCCTCGCACCAAATTCGTTGCCCTGCGCGGCGGCTATCACGGCGACACCTTCGGCGCCATGAGCGTCTGCGATCCGGATGGCGGCATGCACGAGCTCTATCAGGGCTTCCTGCCCGAACATTATTTTGTCGAAGCGCCGAGTTGCCGCTTTCACGCCGAGTGGGACGAGCAGTGCGTGGTGGAGCTGGCGACGCTTATGGCAGACACCCATGAGGAAATCGCCGCCATCGTGCTCGAACCCATAGTGCAGGGGGCGGGTGGCATGCGCTTCTACCACCCGCGCTATCTGCAGTGGGTGCGCGCCCTGTGCGACGAGTTCGGCGTGCTCTTGATTGCCGACGAGATTGCCACCGGCTTTGGCCGCACCGGCCAACTGTTTGCCTGCGACTGGGCCGGCATCAGCCCCGACATCATGTGTCTGGGCAAGGCGCTCACCGGGGGCTACCTGACCCTGTCGGCGACCCTGACCACCGAACATGTCGCCCGCACCATCTGCGACGGGAAAGCGGGGGTCTTTATGCACGGCCCCACCTTTATGGGCAATCCATTAGCGTGTGCGGTCGCCAATGCCTCCATCGAGCTGCTGCTGGCCTCGCCTTGGCAGGAGCGAGTGCGCGCCATCGAGCACCAACTGCGCACCGAACTGGTCGAGCTGACCCTGCACCCGGCGGTTGCCGACGTGCGGGTACTCGGCGCCATCGGCGTGGTGGAGATGAAGGAGCGGGTGGACGTGGCGCGCATCCAGCGCAAGTTCGTGTCGCTTGGGGCCTGGATCCGCCCCTTTGGCAAGCTCATCTACTTGATGCCGCCATTTGTCATCACCCCTGAAGAGCTCGGCGTGCTGACCCGCGCCATTCATGAGGCCATCCATCAGGGTGAGTATTGAGGCTGACGGACGAGCATCGCCATTTGTTGCATTGCAATGGCAACTTAATCTGGGTCCATTAGCCAGAATGTGAGCAAAACACCAGACCTGAGGCGCACGGGAGGGTAGACTGTAGCGGTTTTACCATACAGATCGACTCTCCATGCGCCTCTCCATTGCTGCCAAAATCAACTTCTTCCTGCTGTTCATCTTCTCCATGGTGCTGGTCTTTTCCGCGGCCTATCAGGCGGTACGGGAGCGCGACCTCATCCTGACCCTGATCAAGGAGCAGAGCCGCGAGCAAACCGAAGCCTATTTCGACGGCCTCAACATGCTGATGCTGACCGGCAAGATGGATGCCCGCGATACCCTGCGCACCAAGTTTCTGGAGCACGCCCATGTGGAAGATGCCCGCATCGTGCGCGGTGAGGGAGTGAGCAAGCAGTATGGTCCCGGCTTCGAGAGCGAGCAGCCCAAAGACAGGTTCGATGAGCTGGCACTGGCGGGGAAAGGCAGTCTGGAGGTGGTGCACGACGGCATGCACAGCCGGCTGGTGGTGACCCAGCCGCTGCTGGCCAGAAAGGATTTTCGCGGCACCGACTGCACCAGTTGCCACCAGGTGGCGGAAAACAGCGTGCTGGGAGCGGTGCGCTTTGACTACTCCCTCGACTCCCTCTTTACCCGGGTCGAGCAGAACATCCTCACCTCGGCGCTGAGCCTCACCGTCATCTTCGGCCTGGGGCTCTTGCTCACCCTCTGGGTCATTCGCACCTGGATCGTTCGCCCCCTCAACCAGCTGACCCGCTCCATGGAGGAGGCCACCGATCTGCACGACTTCGGCCACCGCCTGGAGGGGGACGACGGCGACGAGATTGGCCGGGTAGCGCTCGCCTACAACCAGATGCTCGACAGCGTGGAGCGCCAGCTGGGCAAGCGTCCCAAGAAGCCGGACGAAGAGAACGAGCGGGCTGCGGGCTAACCGACGTAATAAAAAAGCAGGCTGGCCAGCAAAATCAGCAGCAGGATGGCCAGATTGATATGGCGGGCATCGTCCCGGCGCCGGCTGCGCTTGCGCTCCAGCAGCAAGACCCCCAGGGTGAGGGCGCAACATCCCCACAATCCGTACACCAGCCAGGGGGTCAACGCCGGCTCCCAGTAGTTTCGCACTTCAATGCCGCCATAGACCAAAAAGCCGTAGGCTATCTCGGGGCGAGCATAGTGATAGAGGGAGAGCAGCACGATAAAGCCGCCCCAGCAGAGCAGCACCAGCCCTCGCAATACCCTGGTCAGCCAATCCGGTCCACGTCGTCGCTCTTTCACCCGCCTCTCCTGCGTTGATGACTCTCGTCTCGCGCAAAACATGCCGCAAACCCCAGCAGAGTCCGACATTTTTGCTTGTTTATCAAACCTGCACGGGTAAGATTAACGGCTTAGTCTGCCATGATGGGCCCTTGAATGCCCGGGCCAGACCCATAGCGCTGCAAGAACAAGCTGGAGACAATATTTCGATGACGCACGCATCCGTAGTAGATGTGCTGACCGGTAAACATGCGGTTGGCACCACCCTGACTGTACGAGGGTGGATCCGGACTCGCCGTGATTCCAAGGCGGGGATCTCATTTTTGGCCATTTCCGATGGCTCCTGTTTCCATCCGGTACAGGCCGTCGTCCCCAATACCCTGGCCAATTACGAGAATGAAGTGCTGCGTCTGACCACCGCCTGCTCCGTGGAAGTGACCGGCGTCGTTGCCGAATCCCAGGGCAGCGGCCAGGCGTTCGAGCTGCAGGCCACCGACGTCAAGGTGGTCGGCTGGGTCGAAGACCCGGACACCTACCCGATGGCCGCCAAGCGCCACAGCATCGAGTACCTGCGCGAGCAGGCCCACCTGCGTCCGCGCACCAACATCGTTGGCGCCGTGACCCGGGTGCGCAACAGCCTGGCACAGGCCATCCACCGCTTTTTCCACGAGCAAGGCTTCATCTGGGTTGCCACGCCACTCATCACCGCCTCCGACACCGAAGGTGCCGGCGAGATGTTCCGCGTCTCCACCCTGGATCTGGAAAACCTGCCGCGTACCGACGCCGGCAAGGTTGACTACAACGAAGATTTCTTCGGCAAAGAGGCCTTCCTGACCGTATCCGGCCAGCTGAACGCCGAAACCTATGCCTGCGCCCTCTCCAAGGTGTACACCTTCGGGCCGACTTTCCGCGCCGAAAACTCCAACACCAGCCGTCACCTGGCCGAGTTCTGGATGGTCGAGCCGGAAGTGGCGTTCAACGATCTGGAAGATAACGCCGCCCTGGCCGAAGCCATGCTGAAGTATGTCTTCAACGCCGTGCTGACCGAGCGCCGCGACGATCTGGAGTTCTTCGCCCAGCACGTTGACAAGGACGCCATCGGCCGTCTGGAGCGCTTCGTTGCCTCCGACTTCGCCCAGATTGACTACACCGACGCCATCGAAGTGCTGAAAAACTGCGGCAAGAAGTTCGAGTTCCCGGTCTCCTGGGGTATCGATCTCTCCTCCGAGCACGAGCGCTATCTAGCCGAGGAGCACTTCAAGTCTCCGGTGGTGGTGAAGAACTACCCGAAAGACATCAAGGCCTTCTACATGCGTCTCAACGACGACGGCAAGACAGTTGCCGCCATGGACGTACTGGCCCCGGGCATCGGCGAGATCATCGGTGGCTCCCAGCGTGAAGAGCGTCTGGACGTGCTGGATGCCCGCTTGGCCGAGATGGGTCTGAACAAGGAAGACTACTGGTGGTATCGCGACCTGCGCCGCTACGGTACCGTGCCGCACTCCGGCTTTGGTCTGGGCTTCGAGCGTCTGGTGGTCTACGTGACCGGCATGGGCAACGTGCGCGACGTGATCCCCTTCCCGCGTACCCCGCGCACCGCAGAGTTCTGATTACAGGCCTTTGCCGACAAAGCCGACCCCAGGGTCGGCTTTTTGCTATCTGCTTCTCCCCTACCCGACCGCTGACCCCATCCTGCTCTTGGGTTTTGCAAGGCCGCACGGTATGTATCCACTTTCCGCCAGACCACAAGTGTCATACGTACCTGCTCCGGTACGGCAAAATGACAATTAAGTTAATACGTGGTTTTTAAGGCGTTAAATCAGAAAACGTCGACTTATTGAAGTATCTCAATTTTTTGCCCTTTTCCGGCGGGCAAAATACCGACTAACCCTTTAGGGCTAAATAAAAAACGGGCTATTCAGATCCATGAGCCCGACACAACTCAGGCATGGATTCAATTACACGAGGTAATGGAATGATCTTGATGGAATTTTTGGTAGTACTCGGCTGTTTGCTGCTGGGTACCCGCTTTGGGGGCATGGGACTCGGTCTCATCAGTGGTATCGGTCTGTTCCTGCTGACCTTCGTGTTCGGTCTGGTGCCGGGCGAGCCGCCGGTACAGGTGATGCTGACCATTCTGGCGGTGATCGGTTGTGCCGCCACCCTGCAGACCGCCGGCGGTCTCAACCTGATGATGCAGGTGGCAGAGCGCCTGCTGCGCCGTCACCCGCAATACATCACCATACTGGCTCCGCTCACCACCTGGACCCTCACCTTCCTGTGCGGTACCGGCCACGTGGTCTACACCATGTTCCCCATCATCGCCGACATCGCACTGCAGAAGAACATCCGCCCCGAGCGTCCGATGGCGGTGGCTTCCGTTGCCTCCCAGATGGCCATCTGCGCCTCGCCTGTCTCGGTGGCCGTGGTCTCCATGGTCTCCATCCTGGCGGCGGCCCACGGCATCGGCCAGGCCTACGGTCTGCTGGACATCCTGATGGTCGCCATTCCCTCCTCCCTGACCGGCGTCATCGTCGCCGCCCTCTGGAGCCTGCGTCGCGGCAAGGATCTGGACAAGGACGAGGAGTTCCAGGCCAAGATCCAGGATCCGGAACAGCGCGCCTTCATCTATGGCGGCGGTGAAACCCTGCTCAATACCAAGTTCCCGAAACAGGCCTACTGGTCGACCTGGATCTTCTTCGCCGCCATCGCCGCCGTGGTGATGCTGGGTGCCTATGAGGGTCTGCGTCCCGTCTTCACCATCAAGGAGAAGACTGGTCCCCTCTCCATGAACCTGGTGATCCAGATGATGATGCTGATCGCCGGCGCCTTCATCCTGATGGTCTGCAAGGTCAAGCCGGGCGAGATCTCCAACGGTGCCGTGTTCAAAGCCGGCATGGTCGCCATCTTCTCCGTATTCGGGGTTGCCTGGATGAGCGAAACCTTCTTCCAGGCCCACATGCCGCTGCTCAAGGAGACCCTGGCCCACGTGGTTCAGGCCCAGCCCTGGACCTACGCCCTGGTGCTGTTCCTCATCTCCAAGCTGGTGAATAGCCAGGCCGCGGCCCTCACCGCCATCGCCCCCATGGGTCTGGCGCTGGGTGTCGAACCCAAGCTGCTGATCGCCTTCCTGCCGGCGAGCTACGGCTACTTCGTGCTACCGACCTATCCGAGCGATCTGGCCTGTATCGGTTTCGACCGCTCCGGCACCACCCGCATCGGCAAGTTCATCATCAACCACAGCTTCATCATTCCGGGTCTTATCGGAGTGATCACCTCCTGTACCCTGGGCTATATCCTGACCAGCATACTGCTGTAACCGAACACTCCCATCCCGCAAGCCCCCGTCATCGGGGGCTTGTCATTTTGGGCCCGTACTGCTTTGCCAAGCAGTCGACGCCCTAGTAGCATGCTTCCTCTCTTTTTTCACAAAAATGGAACCCCATGTCTCGCGTCATCCTGCTCTGGAGCGGCGGCAAAGATGCCATGCAGGCCCTCTGCCATGCCCGTGAACAGGGCCATCAGGTGGTGGCACTGGTGACCTTTGCCCCGCCCTCGCCCCGCTTTCTCGCCCATCCACTGCATCAGATTCGCCGCCAGGCGGCCGCCCTCGCGCTCCCCCACCGGCTGGTCACCATCGAGGCACCGTTCGAGCTAGGCTATGAAGATGCGCTGGCCCAGCTACGGCAGGAGTGGGCCATCGATGGGGTGGTCACCGGCGATATCGACAGCGTGGGGGGCGCCAGCAACTGGATCCGCGAGCGCTGCCGCCCGCTCGGGATAACGGTTCATACCCCGCTCTGGCAGCAATCCCGCGACGATTTGCTGGCGGATCTGCGGGCATGCGGCATCGTCGCCCACCTCTCCTGCGTCGATACCCGCTTCCTGACACCCGACTGGGTCGGCCGGGTGCTCGATGGCGAAACCATCGCCGAGTTGCAGCAGCTGGCGGCAAGCCAAGGCTTCGATGCCTGCGGCGAGCAGGGGGAGTTTCACACCATGGTGACCGATGGCCCCGGGTTCAGCGCCCCCGTGCAACTCGCTCGCTGGCAGGTGGAGCAGGAGGGAAACCTCGCCTACCTGGCCGAAGAGGAGGCATGAGCCACGCCCTTCTGGCCAATCGCAGGGATAAAAAACGGGAGGCATCCGCCTCCCGTTTTCATGGTCCTTGCACAGGACTATTTGGCCAGCTTGCCCAGCACCCGCTGCAGCAGGCGAATGCGCGGCGCTATGCTATCGAGCAGCAAAAACTCGGCCTCGGAGTGAAAACCGCCGCCCATGGGGCCAAAGCCATCAAGAGACGGCACTCCGGCCGCGGCGGTAAAGTTGGCATCCGATCCGCCGCCCGCCTCCAGCCAGTTGAAGGGGATCCCCTCCTCTTTGGCCGCCGCCTCCACCAGTGCCATTAGCGCCTGGGTGTCGCCACTTGGGCGCATTGCCGGCTTGAAGGTCTGGCGATCCACCTCGACCCGGCAACCCGGCAGGAAGGGGTTCTTGGCCATAAAGCCGAGCCTGTCGTGCACGGCGGCCGCCTCTTCATTGCTCCAGAAACGCAGGTCGACGATGGCCTCGGCATAATCCGGCACCACATTGACCCCGGTGCCCCCCTGTACCACCCCGACGTTCATGGTGGTGCCCGTCTCCATGTTGACCTGCTGGTTGATGGCGAGCACCCAGTTGGCGAGCTCGGTGATGGCCGAGATCCCTTCCGCCAATGCAGAACCCGCGTGGGAGGCCTTGCCATGGAAGGTGATCCGGTACTTGGCATTGCCCTTGCGGGCGCTGATGAGATCCCCGTTCGGGCGGGCCGCCTCGGCCACCAGCACGCAGGCGCTCTGGCGGGCCTTCTCCACCAGCCACGCTTTCGACCAGGGGGAACCAATCTCCTCATCGCAGTTGCAGCAGACCAGCACCCTGAGCTTGGCCAACACCGCCGGGTCCATCCCCTTGAGGGCATACCAGAGGGAGAGCAAGCCGCTCTTCATGTCCGATACCCCGGGGCCAAAGGCCTGATTGCCCTCGATTTTCAGCGGCCGCTTGGCCGCCGTCCCCTCGGGGAAGACGGTATCCATGTGGCCAATCAGCATCACATCGTAGTGATCGGCGCCCGGCGCATTGGTGATCTCGAGACAGGGGCCGCATTCGGCGGCGAACTGGTGACGGCGCACCTGCCAGCCGATGGACTCGAATTTCTCGGTCATGATGTCGGCGACCCTGGCCACCCCGGCCGGGGTGCGGGTGCCGCAATCCAGGTTGATGAG
>NZ_CDCG01000011.1 GCF_000819845.1 Aeromonas enteropelogenes | reverse complement strand
CTGACACAGCTATAGTCCGGGGCGCACAACGGCACATCCATCAACTCGAACAGGGAGTCTAGTAGTCCCTGGGTTGCTCGCAAAGTGAGGTTGAAAATCCCCTTGAGCATCAGGAAAGTGGCGATGGTTTGGTCGGTGTAAAGCTGGCAGCGGCCCCGCCGCCCATGATGGTCGTGGTGAAACCAGTTGCTCATGGCCTCGGCATCAACCCAGAAGGTGAGTGAACCACGATTAATCAACGACTTGTTGTATTTAGGCCAGTTGGTGATGGGGTGAAGCGACGTGCCCATGATGCAGACTTGAAGAGGATGGTGGTGATCAGATCACCAAGTCCTCAGTTAGTTCCATTCAAGCTGTACCGATTTGGGCAACAACGCAGTTCAAGATTAAACAACGATGAATAGAATCCAGCATCTTTTACGGTTCTATATAGATTTTCACTATTTAAATCCAGCTAACCTGCAGATCGAGTTGAAAAATTTAATAGAATAACTCCATTTAGAGATAAGACTCTGTTTATCAGTTCAGATGACGAATGAAAGATATCATCCAGATCAAGATGCTCCACGACATCACAACAAGTGATTAGATCAAAACAATCATCCGGGGAAGGAATAGTTTGATTCTGCAATAAAAATAACTTTTTGGAACAAATTCCTCTGCCCTTAGCTATGTCTAAAACAACTGAACTCACATCAACCCCATAAAAATCTTTTCCAAAAAAACTTAGATCCTAATAGGCCAATAATGAATCCAATTCCACAGCCATAATCAAGATGCTTTTCCCCAACAGTCCGAATAACTTCGGCATGTTCAAGAACAATTCTATATCCTGGGCTGAATTCTGCCTTCAGATAGTCAGAATTGGAAAGGAAAATATTGTTGTAGATTTCATTACATATTCCGACCGCTCATGAATACCGATTTTGATTCAACGTGAACACCATTTCCGAGCCAACATGAAAGTGAAATAAGGGCGTGGCTGTAATAGGCTGTAGATTTTCTGTCAAAAAATGCTCACCGAACCAAGCAGAGAAAATATAGACAAAACAGTATCTTAGAAGGTATTTTAATTTATGTATTTTCTTAAGAGCTTGTACATGAATCAGGTTTAGATACACACTAAGCCTTTTTAAATCTATGACCAACTACAACACTACCAATACAGATACGCTTTGGCACCATATGCTGCTGTAATCTTTCCTTAAAAAACTCCATCAATGCCACTTTATCAACAGCACCTTCTGTCGTGGGTTGAACAAGTAGTTCAACGTGCTGTCCGGTTATTGGATTCTGTTTAGGCATTGCTTTGACTAGTGAAACATTTGGAAACTCAAGCGCAACACGTTCAACTTCGCTCGCCATGAATTTAAGACCACCGACATTAATCACATCACTTACACGTCCAATTACTTTATAGTATTGGTCTCTGACATCTACAACATCCTTAGTATCATACCAACCATCCGCGTCAAATGGCGAAGGAGCATTCAGATACCCAAGCATCCGTGAACTCGAGCGTATATGAAGAACACCATCGACAACTCTAGTTTCTACACCTTCACCACCTATTTTCATATATATGCTATCTCTGGCCTCAGATTTAACACGAAGAATGCCAAGCTCAGACATACCAAAGGTTTGCCTAAAATCAACGTTAGGAAGTAACTTACAAAGTTCATCCAGCGTTGCCTGATCCATTCGTTCCGTGCCATAAGTAATAACTTTGAGACAATCAGGAACATTGCCAGGAACAGCGCCACTCATCAACATCATTCTTAAAAACGTTGGTGTTGTTGGTAGTGCTTCAACATCAAACTTACGACATGTTTCAAGTATGGACTCTACGGTTCGATACTCTGGGGCAATAACAACCCCTTTATTAAATAGGGTATGTAATAGCGTATTGATCCCGCCGATGTGATCAAAGAGCAGGAAATTAATTGTTCTAAGCGTAGGCCGGGGAGTTTCAAAACGTTTAAGAAATAGTGTTAAATTGTGAAGAATTGCCTTAGGACGCCCAGTAGTTCCAGTAGAAAACAGAACAAGTCCAGCATGTCCCAATGTTCTTAGTTTCTCAATGAAGTCATGTTTTTGATTGTGTAAGCGACGTTGAACTTGATCACCCTCTATAACCACATCTACGAGAGCAGATTCAAAAAAGTATTCATGTTCATGTTTTGTTTCAATGGTTAGCGGAACAAGAATAACACCAATATCAATCAGTCTTAATAGCGCAAGAATCGAAGACGGGTTAAAATCTCCGATTAGGGCAACGACATCACCTTTACGGACATCACTTAAGTCAATTGGACTTTGATTGGCTATCTCTGAGAATCGTAATTCGTCTCCCTTATGAATGAGGAACGGATAATCGATGCCGTGCCATATTCCACCAAGCTTTTCTAATAATTCCATTATACACCACCGACATGTAAGACTTGACCAGACAAAGAATCACTACGTCCATCTATTAATAGTTCAACTAAATCAGCAACCGATTCTGAATTAAATTGTTTAGGAATAATTTGTTGCAATACGATTTTGTTGATTTGTTCAGTCGTAATACCCTTGAGTAAACTCGTATCAATGGGCCCAGGCGCAATACAATTTACTTTTACATTGAAGTCCGCCATCTCTCTCGCAAACGATCGTGAAAAGCCTTCTACCCCAGCCTTGGATGCAGCATAAATTGACTCGCCTTTTAAACCCAAAGCGACAGCAATAGTTGAAAAGTTGATTATCGAACCCATTTTATTTCTTAGCATTAGTGGCGCAATGAGTTGGCAACAATAAATGGTACCTAACAAGTTCGTATTTATAATGTTTTGAGCAACATTTGGCGGTGTTGTTACAGCTAAGTTCATTGATGCAATACCCGCCGCATTTACAAGACCAGTAACCTTAGCTCCATCCTTTTTCAGCCGCTGTACGACCGCCTTTACATTCTCATAAGATGAAACATCGCAGCTCATAGATGGAAAAGGTACTTCATCGACATGCCTTGCCAGCCCAAATATATCAATATTCTTTTCAATCAAACGATCACAAATAGCTCTACCTAATCCTTTGCTAGCCCCTGTGACGACAATCATATCTTCGATTCCATTTGACTAATAAATTCAGCTGCCAACGAACCAGCAGTCCTAAACATGCTACGAGAACGTGACATTGCAGCATCAGAAGTCCAGTCGAAATCAAATCCTATTTCTGTTGCTTTGTCTTCAAGCGCAAGGCAAAGTCCGACTAACTTCATAGAATCCAACACACTTCCGCCGCCTATTAACGGCATATCATCAGTCACTATCAGTGACGAATTCTCAAGCTGTTGGGAAATTTGACTGAACACCTCAATTTTAACGGATTCGACGGAGGACATAGATATACCTTGTAGGATGTGAATTGAGAACTAAATCATATTTAGGCAAGCAACAACAATGCTTGCCAACATATAATCGTCATAATAGTTACAAGCATAATAACTGTTGCCCTAACAGACTCGCCGAAGAAAACCATTTGGAGCGACTGAAATTAATAGTTTATTTTGCAACTCCTCATCGATTTCGAAGCAACTATCTGTGACCAAGTATTCTTTAACTGCAGTTTTGGGATTATTACCCTTTCCCCACGGGCGATCGGGAAATGCATCTTCAGGCATATCTTCAACAATAGTATCAAATACTACGCAATAACTATCAACACTGACCAGTGATGCATAAGCCTTCAGCTCAGCAAGGACATGTTCATGTGTGTGGTTACTGTCTAAACATACCAATATTTTTTTGAATTTTTTTGCAAACTCATAAACCCTATCTATGACTTTCCTTTCAATACTGGAGCCTTCAATCATCTCGATCCATGAGCGCATGGGATGTGCGTCAATTGCGGTTCGATTGTGGCTTCTAATATCAATGTCAATTCCAAGTACTTTACGTTGACTCCTAGAAGGGTCAAATACATTGCCTTGTTCAATTGCATCGCACAGATCTAGTTGTGCAAGCATAGATGCACTAAATACTAACGAGCCACCGTGAGCAATACCTGTTTCAATAATTAAGTCAGGTTTGATTCTCCAGATTAATTCCTGCATGGCCATAACATCTTGCGGATATTGGATAATTGGACGGCCCATATATGAAAAATTATAACTGTATTTAAATGGTGCCGTTAATCGATGAAAATCCATTGCAAGCTTTTGACACTGAGAATCTTTGCTCATTAATTGAATAAATTTTTTTCTTTCACAATTGAATTCCATCATTACCCCCCCCTGAATACATCAAACATTTCAAACAGAATATCTCCTTAATACCCAAGGATGATTTTCATAGAAAAAATCCCGAGTCATAGCCATTTTCATATAATCAAATTTCTCATAAATCACTCCGTCCGTACGCATAACATGCGCACTATAAGTAACATTCCCATCGACACAATACTTAACCAGAGCCATTCTATCTAAAACGGAAAAGCCCGTCATTCTATGCAACAGGATGGCGGGCACATTGTTTGAAAAAACATGCAACCAGACATCATGGTAATTTAACACGCCAAACAACCACGACAATAAAGATATTTCGCAGTAGAACATTAAATCTGGAGCGCCCCCCAGCCGACCTCGAATGGCATTATCTAACTCTCCACCATGATCTCCCATATTACACACACCATAATTGCCAACCCACTCCCCCGACTCCAATCTAATCAAGAACAAGATCCGGTCTTTTGATGGGATTACAATTTCTTTAAGCCACGATGCGGTTCTTTCTTCTGTAACATGAAATTGAGTAAAAAAGTTCTCTTGCGTATTCGCTCGCCATTGAGTTAAAAGGGAAACAATTTCTCCAGAAGAAGCTAGATACTTATCAACACAGATCAGATCTGCCATTTTCAAGCCAGAGCAGTCAAAAACAGGTAAAGAAAAATGCTGGCCGGCTTCAGAATTTTCTTTGCACTTTAAGAAATCATATTTTTCCATGCTGTCTAAACCCATCCTTAATTACATTTATCACTTTCGTAACTTCGAATAGAGACATGTCGTGATAACTCGGTAAATTAATAGATCTTGCAGCCATGCCATAGGCAATAGTATGGTCTTTTTTCTTTTCAAACATTGGCAATGATGACAAAGGCCAAAAAAATACACGAGCATCAATGTTAGCAGCACGAAATGCCGATTGAACTTGCTCGCAATTAATTCCAATCGTTGATGGCCATACAACAGTCGGCATCCAAGCACCATTAATTCCCTCATCGGGTTCAGGATTCATACTCAGACCAGAATAAGGTAGTAATGCTTCCCGATAACAATTCAATATCTCTCGCTTACGAGCGATTAGTTCTTCAATCCGTTCTACCTGTCCGCAGCCTATCGCAGCCTGGATGTTCGACATTTTATATTTATAACCTACAGTTTCAGGCCAAAATTGACGAAATTGTCCACGAGCACGGCCATGGTTACTGAGAGTCAAAACACGCTCGTAGAGTTCCGCATCATTGGTAACAAACATGCCACCTTCCCCTGTAGTCAGGGTTTTGGTCCCATGAAACGAGAAGGCACCGAACAACCCCATAGAGCCAGCGCGCTGTCCATGGTACACAGAACCTATCGCCTCCGCGGCATCTTCAATCACCGGAATACCATAACGCTCACCAATGGCTAACAATTGCGCCATGTGGCAAAGATTGCCATACAGATGCACAGCAAGAATGGCTTTGGTACGTGGCGTGATCGCCGCCTCAACTAACTCAGGATCCAGACACCAAGAATCAGGCAATATGTCGACGAATACTGGTGTCGCACCCAAATGAACCACTGGAGCGACACTGGCAATCCAGTTACTATCCGCCAATATCACCTCATCGCCAGCACCAATACCCAGCGCGGCCATCCCCATATGCAAGGCCCCGGTACAACTTGACGTGGCAATAGCATATTTAACCCCCAGATGTTCACGGAACAGCCGTTCAAAACGGTCAATATACTCGTAACAGCGTTCTCCCCAACCATTAGTCGCAGCATCGGTGGCGTAGCCAATTTCTAGCTCGGTGATAGAAGGTTTGGTATATAAGATACGCTCACTCATAGGATCTCCAAACGCGGAACCGCGACGACGAAACGAGTTCCTGCGGCCCTCAGGGGCTCCAGTTGGAGACCGATTTCATCAGCCAAATTCCAAGGTAAAATCAGTACAAAATCTGGTGGGTTAGCCATCAGAACTTCCGGCGGCAAAATTGGAATATGGCTCCCAGGCATAAATCGCCCCTGTTTTGAACAGGCCGCATCACAAACATAGGGCAACAGATCGGGACGAACACCAGCATAGTTCAACAAGGTATTACCTTTAGCGGCAGCACCATAGGCAGCCACCATTGTTCCCGCTTGCTGCTGTGCTAATAAAAAAGAAAGTAGTGAATTTTTGACTCTGTCCGCCTGCGATTGAAACCCTTTATAGATGTTCAACTGATGTAATCCAGCCACCACCTCTTGATGCAAGCACTCAGCGACTGACGCACTAACCGGTCGTTGTTCATCGGCATGGCAGGCAAATACCCGTAAACTACCACCATGGGTCGCTAATGATTCGACGTGGAACACTCTCAGACCAACTGAAACCAAAATCCGCTGCACCGTCTGCAGTGACAGATATGAAAAATGCTCATGATAAACCGTATCGAACTGCACCTGAAGCAATAGCTGCAGCAGATGAGGAAACTCCAGAGTCAAGGTTCCACCAGGATTAAGCAGGTGCTTCAAACCACCGCAAAAGTCATTAATATCGGGAACATGGGCTAGGACATTGTTGCCAATCAATAGATCTGCACCTTGATCACATTGACGCATCTGTTCTGCCAATTTGGCAGAGAAAAACTCCCGGATGATCGGGATACCCAGCAATTCAGCCGCAGTCGCCGTAGCAGCGGTAGGTTCAACCCCGAGACAAGGAATACCAGCCGCGACAAAGTTTTTGAGTAGATAACCATCGTTGGCTGCAATCTCAACCACATGGTTCTTGGGCGTCAGAGATAATTCGTCAATCATGCGCGCACAATAATGGGCGGCATGAGCTAGCCAGCTGGTCGATGTGCTTGAAAAATATGCATAATCTGCACAAAAAAGCTGATCTGCTGAAGCAAAATCCTCAGTTTGAACCAACCAGCACTGGTCACACACTAGCAAGCGTAACGGGAACGTTACTTCTGGTCGGGATAGATCGCTGACAGACAGATACGCATTAGATGGCGGGGCAAAGCCCAGTTCGAGAAAACTATGAAGCAACGGAGTACCGCAGTGTCGGCATTTCATCGAATTATTATCCCCTGAAAACTGTCGTTTAACGCAGGATGCTGGCGATCACGTGCAGAGAATTCCGTTATCGGCAGCGGCCACGAAATCTGAAGATACGGATCCAGTGGATAGAGTCCTCCTTCTGCGGCTGCAACATAGGCCGTCGAATGACAATAGAGCATTTCGACTTCATCACTTAGGGTCTGAAAGCCGTGCGCAAAACCTTCTGGAATCAGCAAAGAACGGTGGTTCTCATCCGAAAGCTCCTCCGCGTGCCACATCAGAAACGTCGGCGAACCAGCCCGAAT
The DNA here is from genome assembly GCF_000819845.1 of Aeromonas enteropelogenes. Taxonomy (GTDB): domain Bacteria; phylum Pseudomonadota; class Gammaproteobacteria; order Enterobacterales; family Aeromonadaceae; genus Aeromonas; species Aeromonas enteropelogenes. The sequence continues at coordinate 200,318 of NZ_CDCG01000011.1, read as the reverse complement.
GTCGACAATCACGTCCCAAACTCGCCCCCGGAGACAAGTGACCAACTTTTTCTCGGCATACGGTGGATGCTGAAAATGAAGTCCCCGAATAGTGCCGCAGCGGGACGTGCATGTCAGATTGATCTGTGCCACACACGGCCCCCACCCCAGAACAGACAGCTCTTCGACACAGAAGAGTCGGCTCAAGGCACCGCGTGAGTCAGCATGCTCTTCGCGCTGCAACAATCTGGCGCCAAGCAATGGTTCGGACAATAGGGTAAAACGACTCATAGCTGAGCCTCGTAGGCTTTAATTTGTTGCTCACACAAATCTCGAGCACACGCTCCCTGATACCAATCGCGATACCAACACATGGTCTGCTCAACGGCCTGCGACAATGACCACCGTGGCGATATGTTCAGTGTGTGTCGCGCTTTGGCTGTTTCCAGCGCCAACCAACTGGTTTCATGAGGGCCAAGTTCACCCACCAAACTCCAAGCCTTATGACTGAGCTCATAGCTGAGAGCCGCTAGATTCAGCACCTGCTCCACGCTCGCTGCATCCCGGCTATCAGGACCAAAGTTATAAGCACCAGCCAATCGAGGCTCTTGATACAGACGTTGTGCCAAAACTATATAGGCCGCTACAGGTTCCAAGACATGTTGCCATGGACGGACCGCCTCGGGGCGTCGGATGGCTAATGACTGACCGGCTTGCCAGGCCCGTACCGCATCAGGAATCAAACGATCTGCAGACCAATCCCCCCCACCGATAACATTGCCTGCTCGAGCGGTTGCAACCGCAACGCCTTGAGCAGCCAGAAACGCATCACGATAGCTGGTGATAACCAGTTCGCTAGCTGCCTTGCTCGCACTATAAGGATCATGCCCTCCCAAGCGGTCAGTTTCGCGATATGGCCAGATGGACTCTAAGTTGTAATAGACTTTATCCGTGGTCACCATGACAACGCTCTTAACCGAGTCCAACGTACGGAGCGCCTCTAATAGATACACGGAGCCCATCAGATTGGTTTCAAAAGTCCGCGCAGGCTCACGATATCCTTTGCGCACCAATGATTGCGCCGCCAGATGGAATACCACTTCAGGTTGCGATTCCTGAACCAGTGGCACAAAATGTTCCGGTGCACAGACATCACAGACATGGTGTCGACAGATCTTCGCGACCTCAGCAGCATCAAACAGATTCGGCGTTGAATGGGGCAGCAAGCTAATGCCTGTTACATCAGCCCCGAGGCGATGCAACCACATCGTCAACCAACTACCCTTAAACCCCGTATGTCCGGTAACAAGGACTCTCTTTCCCGACCAAAAGGATGCATCGAGACCCCGCCTCATTCCCAAACCTTCCAAGGAGCCTTGTGACTGGTCCATAACTCCTCCAGCTGATTTTTTTCGCGCAACGTATCCATCGGCTGCCAAAAACCTTGATGCTCAAATGACATCAATTGCGACATATCGGCTAACGCAACCAAAGGTTCTCCTTCCCAACTACAGTGGTCGCTATCCAGCAACTTGAACACATCTGGAGAAAGCACAAAAAAACCGCCATTAATCACCCCCCCATCACCGCGGGGTTTTTCAGAAAAACCTGTCACCATATTTCCGAGCCGAGTCAGAGCTCCATAACGTCCAGGCGGTGAAACAGCGGTGACGGTCGCTAGCTTGCCGTGACTATGGTGAAACTCAATCAATTTTCCGATATCAACATCACTGAGACCATCGCCATAGGTAAAGCAAAAAGCTGATTCACCTTTCACATACTCTTCGACGCGTCGCAATCGTCCACCGGTAAGCGTATCTTCACCGGTATCAACCAACGTCACCCGCCAGGGTTCCACATGGTTATGATGTACCTCCATGCGATTATTCGGCATATCAAATGTGACATCTGACATATGTAAAAAATAATTCGCGAAGTATTCTTTTATCACATACCCCTTATAACCAAGACATATGATAAAATCATTAACACCATAGTGTGAATATGTTTTCATAATATGCCAAAGGATCGGTTTACCACCAATTTCAATCATCGGTTTAGGTCGAAGATGCGACTCTTCACTGATCCGAGTTCCTAAACCACCAGCAAGGATAATGGCTTTCATAACAGCACCCACCTTGTCATTAATAATTCACCCAAAAAGTCTTATTATATTAAGTTGAAGATTGCGCAGTCCTGCTTCGTATTCAAGCTCAGACTCAATATCGCTCGCGTATTCTTTAGATGCAATGATAAAGTTTTTCAAACCATTCTCCATTGCTAATGCTATGGTAACAACTGGGACCTCTTTGCCATCAAATGCAAGTGACCTCCCAGACATACCCTTGTCGGTAAATAATAGCGGTTCGATACTCTTATCATTCAAACTACCATACAGACGCTGACCAATGACCCCCGCACCACAAATTGCAAAAGGGACACTGTACTGATTATTCAAATTAAGCTGATGTATGACGTTACTAACACGCCGATCCCATAAGTCATGCTCAAGTTGTGCCTTAAACCCATTAATATTAAACTTAAACAGTTTCCACACCAAGGCCAAAAACTCAATACCCGACGCATCACTAGTTATTTTTAGCGCTTTAAGTGATGTTTGGTTAAATGGAATTAAATAATCCAACTTTGTTTTTCTATAACTCGCAAACAAATTTCGCTTGGCACTGACACCAAAAGCCCCCAATTTAACCCATCCACGATTAGAACGATGAATTTTCCCTAGAGATGCTAAATGCATGACGAGTGTCCAATCAGCGCCATGGAAACCATCACCATATATTTCAGGCCATGTTATAACACATGCTCTTCTATGAAGACCATAGAAATGTCCATTGGCATGCCAACAAGAAAAAAACTTCAACATTCTTAAAGTAATTTTATCTTGCGCTAATCCCCAGTCCCCCATCATATCTTCTGGCGCTGTTTTACCATCAAATGTTGTTGACGATGTCGACGATACATATGATGGATTTCTATCTAAGAAATCGACATGCTCTTCTAAAAAATCAGGAGACCTCGTATCATCGACTGCAGCCCACATAAAATACTCACCAACTGAGTTTTCAAGCACAAATCGAAAATTATATTCAGCGCCATGATTCTTTACATGCCTCACATATTTAACTCTTTTATCACTAGCACTATACGCTTGGCAAATTTCTTGTGTTTTGTCAGTAGAACTGTTATCAGCAATTATCAACTCAAAATCACTATATGACTGACAAAGAATAGATTCGATGCACTTTGATAAAGTTTTTTCACCATTATACACCGGAATCCCAATGGAAACCTTCGGCTTGCACTCCATAGTATCGACCTAAATTTTAATCAATAAAGTATAAATAAAGACCATCCAGATCACCGTGTAACCGTTCAATATCAGCTTGTATATCAAATTTAAATGCCTGCGAAGCGACAATGAATTTATTACAACCCAAGCTAATCGCATCCTCGATACTTTTTACGTCTAGTGATATATTCTGGTATTGCAAGCACCTCTTGCTTTTATCGCATATGACATCTACATTTACGCCTGCATTCTTTAGTGAGATTAAAACCTCAACCCCTATATCACCCGCTCCACACATAGCCAGCCCACCGTCTGTGTTGTTGGATTTTATTCTCTCAATCAAACTCGTAAAATTGATATCTATAAGTGGTTTTTCTGCAATCTTCTCAATAACCAATTCTATTTCATAACACCCAACAGCATGCTCTAAATTATTAACAGTATAATCAAATCCAGAATCATTATCCAATAATGAGCGCACTCTGTATGTGTTTTGTTCGAGAGCAATTTCTACATCTGCGAGCAGTGATGCTGGTGTATAAAATCGCTTGTGGTCTGCATTCCAGCGCGAAGGAAGACTTTTTTTCCTTTCATATAAATAGTGGTGAGGAACAGTCAAAACAATGAATCCACCAACACGAATCACGCGGAACCACTCTTTCAGTATTACAACAGGATTATCTACGTGCTCAAGACAGTGACTAGAAAAAACAGCATCCTGACTAGCATTTTCGAATGGAAGAGATAAACCATCATAACCCGGATAGCCGATATCAATTATCTTGGCACAAGGTGTAATTGCGGGCCCCATCCCGCCACCAACATCAAGAATATTTGAGCCAGAAAGGTATTTATCATAAAACCCCTGCGTTACACGTCTCGCATGAGATTTACTAGGCTCGCCACCTGGGCAGTTATTGTTTAAATGGTTCATAGAAAATCCTCTCTACATCAGTCATTAAATAAAGAAACAAAGTGTTTATACACCTGTTCAGGTGTTATTTCACAAATGCAATGCGCTTGTGTTTCTTTACACGAACGCACACAATTCTCTAAACCAATCACTGGTTGCACACAAGTATATTTTACACCCCATGGACCAAATCGTTTACTTGAGTTCGCGTGCCATAAATATCCAGTCATGGGATGTTTTGATATCTCTAATATTGGTACGCCGACTGCGGCAGAAATATGCATTAAACCACTATCATGACCAATATACATTTTTGATCCACAGACAATAAGAGCACTATCCATTAATGAAATCTTACCAACAGAATTAATCGCATTTGTATGGTTTGAAATATAATCTGCATCATCAACGACATCTTCTCCCCCCAGTAGCTTCACCTCAATATTAGAGTATTCTCTGCTGAGCAGATTAATAAAGGAAACATAATTTTCCTTAGGCCATCTTCTGTCTTGGCCTGCGGCACCAAGTCCGACAACCAAGTAATTTGATGATGAATTATTTGCAGCAATACCAATATTGAGTCTATTAATGTTTTCGGTATCCAAACCAAGTTGGTTAGCAAACCATAACATCCGTTCAGATTCATGTAGCTCATACGGTGGATTATAGTTTTTTGTCATCATTCGGTCATAAAGAATATTAAACTCTAAGGCCACCGGATCAATAGACAAACCAAGCCTTTCCTTTATGCCCAACATAACAGAAACAAACCGATACAAGTTTGTATCCACACAATAGCGAGGAAATAGTGCGACTTCAAATTCAGATAACTCTTCCTTAAGAGATCTTATGTCCGCTTCTAGATAGTTATACAACTCTTTTGAAAAGCGCGATTTTTTTCTATTTATTGGGAGATATATTATTTTTGAATACCTGCTGTCACACTCAAAAATACTTCGCATGGCCTCTGTTGTGACTAGAACGATCTCTTTCGCATTACTATTCAACACGGCATCAAAAAAGGGGGTTGTAGTAACCACATCACCAATACATTCAACCTTAAATATAACAACTTTCTTACCATCCAGATTGATCTTATCATTTTTGAACTTTGCATGAGAAAACTGTGAGAATGAGATTGCCCACCTAGTCAGATTGGAAAGATGTTCGTCAATTATTCCTTTTTCATATTCATCAATATCGACGCAAGCGACTAAATCAGATATCCGCTGCAAAACTCTCTCATTACCAAGACCAAGCTCATTAATTTCAGGCTGATAAGCCAATAATATTGGATATATTAATGATCGATTATGTTTAACATGAACACCTGATATCTGACTTAAACAGGGTAAAATATTATCCCCATCTCTAAATGCAATCAGTTTGTGTCTTTTTTGGTACGCTTTTAATGCAACTGCATGCCCAAGCCAACGGTTATTTGAGCGCATCACATCATCAATATAGTCAAACAAAAAATCTTGTTTTAATATTACTCCTGCCAAGAAATTATCTGGTGTAACGTATTTTTTGGGGCTAAACACCTCATCAGACTTTATTTCACCGCAGGAAAAATGAAATGTGGCAATTGCATTCCCTAATGACATTAACTGTTCAATATCATTCAATTTGGGAATAGCCATTAAGCTATCATCAGAAACAGCCAAAAACAGTTCAAACTCAGTCTTTCTTCTGGAAATGTAATCATATAAATCATCCTCGCTCACAATATCAGCATTCGCCATTGTGATATCACGAATCAAAAAGTGATTTTTATTTGATTTGTGATCATTTGCAGGAACTATGCAATAGTGCCAATCAGATGGCCATGTTGATAAATATGCATTCATTAAAAAACTGTTAAAATAATAAACTTTAACAACAGCCAGAAGTTTCTTCATGCCACACAATGCTCATAAAATAATTGAAACAAGTCTGTCTACTACTTTTATAGCAACATGTTCATCTTGAATTCTTAATCTATGATGATCCCAACCGGGATAGTCCAAGTGCCAATTTTCACCATCATCAGGGACAAGAATAATCGAGTTAACATTGTATGCTGAGGCGATGTGTGCTGTTGCCGATCTGGGCGTTACAGCACATCGTGCATGCCTAATAATACTTAACATAGATAACTCATCGTTGATAAAATCACCATTAGCACCTGCATCAAGCAATTGTTTATTCATCAACTCACTCTCAGCAATGAGAGCGGAATCGCGAGAATTAACGGGAACATACCATCCGGTCAGGATAACAGGTAATGGCGCACTATTTATTATCTCAACGAGAGATTCAATTGCGAGATTTGGCTTCGCCCAATTTGACGTTGGTTGTAACGCAATATATCCACCAGGTATTAACCCGTCTAGGACAGGTACGTCTGGCAGTTCAATTCTTGGTAACTCATCAAAGTCCATACCCAAACCAAGATAATAAGTACCTAAGTAATTTCCTGCTGGCGAGGATTCTTTTTCCCTATGAAATAAAAAATAATTTTCAGGCAATGGAAAAGCACCACACCCAACGTGAATAATATCATCATCGTATAATGAAACTATTTTATATAAACCATTAAAGCAAACAGTTAAATTTTTATTTCTTCTAGCAAACTCCCTTGCAGCGCTCATGGCGCAAATCTTATCACCTAACCCCCACCCCGTTTCTACAACAACCTCAACACGCATAGAAATATCATGTGAAATATAATCTGGAACACCAATACACCCAGGTCTCAAATATTTTACATTCCTGCAGTCTAGTTCGCTAGCTAATTGAGACCGAAATGTTCTGTCATTGTAGCAGGCACATAAGTCAATAAGTTTTATTTGGTGCTTATTACAAATTCCAGATAAATAACCCATTATTTCATCATGATACTTTACATTCATAACAACGACAAAATCAGGATTTATCGACGGTAATTCTTCATAGTGATAAACATATAAGCCATTCCCAACACCACCTATTTTTAATGGATCTCGATCTAATGCACCGATCACATCGAATCCATAGAACATCCCTCGATATAATGCATTAAAAACTAATTCACAATGAGGTGCAAGAATGATGGTTTTACTTTGGAAACGATGTGAATCCAACTGTTCGGCAATGTTCGAACTAATGATATTTGGAATAGGAGCCAAGTAACTTTGAAGCGTGTAAGTCATACCTCAAAACCTTAAGTTGTTATATTAAACAGCCAAAACCAAAACCGGTGTAACACCATAGCTTTCATTAATTTTCTCGATTATTTCAGAGCGAAATGCCCTTGATGCAACCACAAATGTTGCAACACCCATTCCTTTTGCTACATCTAATGAAATAACCAAGTTATCACCTAAACAAAAACTATTGAATTCTGCTCTCTGATCTATGACATGCTCAATATTGATGCCATGTGATTTTAAATACTCGTATACTTTCAATCCCAATTCACCAGCGCCATATAATGCAGTTTGGGTAATACCTAACTGTTGTAATTTCTGCAGCAACAACGGAGCGACTTTCTCATCATCCTGATAGGCAGCCAATTCACCACACAGTTGTAATTGATCAGGGAAAGCCAATGCCACTAGTCCCGGATACCAGGCCACGCAGCGCAAAATTGGATCCGTGCCGTCCAATGACAGCTGATATGCCTGCTCACCTGAATGAACTCGTTCTTTAAGCGCAAGCATCTGACAGTACGGCAACAGCGGTTGACTACGCCCCGGCGCCATCGGTAGCGGTAAATCGGCCAGCAGACGAGCTTCTTGCCACATCGGGTAGAGAATCAGGCGATAGAGAATCGCTACTAGGTAGTGGCGTTCGGCGCGTGACGGCCCCGCAGCCATCCAGCCAGCTTCGGATGCCCGAGCCCCCCATGCCAACAGAGTACAAATAAACACCTCGCGCGATTGCTGATCGCGGATCGCCGCCTCGGATTGAGCCACCAGCATGGGCGAGATCTGGCCATCCGCCGCCAACTGGTAGCCTCGGGTCGAGCTGAGCGGACCATTAATCAGAATCTCGCTCACTTCCGGATAGGCGGCCAGTTGAGATGCCCATGCTTTGCACTCCGCAGGCTGAAAAACTTGCAGTTTTTGGCGCAGTGCCACTCGGCTCGCACGCTGACTGGCATAGAACATGAAATAGGTGACATCATCCAGCCCTGCCAGCTGATGGAGATTTTGCAACAGGCTGCCACCACATCCCCAATCGAGTATGGCGATCTCAGGGGCGTTTGTTACCCCCTGTTGCACCAGGTATTGCAGCAGCCACTGCCGCTGTTGCTGCAAGTGGGCAACAATCTGCGGCTGGACAGTTTCCAACCAGCTCAGCACCTCACACCAGAGCGGCGTTTGTACCAGCTCCGACAGGGTGCAATGCTGCTGCGCTACCCAGCTCTCAGGGCATGCCAACCCCAGATCCTCAAGCAACTCAGTCAGCGTATATCCACGGCGCTGACAGAGCTGATGCACAAGCTCCAGCGACCACTCTCGACTGGGTAAAAAGCTGGAACGACGGGAGACTGCCAGCGTCTTGACAGCCAGCTTGTGTCCGGGAATTTGCGCCACGAGACGCGCGATGACATCGCCTTCGCGCAACAGGCAGAACAGAGTGGTGATCCCCTGTTGCTGACAGCGCACGATGAGCCAGCGGACAAAAGCGTAGAGAACCGGCGCATAAACACGACTAGCTAATCCAGAATTGGCCGTGCCATCACTCAGCCAGCGCCATTGCCGCCGCAACCGCTCCAAGCCAGGGATGGCAAGAGGGAACAGGCGCTGCTCGTATTTCAATTGCGCCAGGTAATCATCCCCTAAGCCAACATGAAAGGCACTCAGCCCAGAGGCTTTTGCCATCTGCAGGTCGGTGATCTTGTCGTCCCCGATGTGCAAAACTGATGCGGGCTGCCAGTGCTGCTCAGCCAACAGACGCTGATACAAGCCACCATCCTGTTTGCTGGCCCGATATTCGCCAGAAACATAGATCCTATGTAACAACAGCTGCGGAGCCTTGGCACTGAAGAAGCGCTGTAACAGGCTGGCAGGTAAATACATATCGGAGAGTAACACGATCGGTAAGCCGCTCTGTTGCTGGTTGACTAGCCAATCGACCAGTACAGAATTAAGCCGCCAGTTATCGTATTCCAGCTGCTGTTCCAACTGAGCCAACGGCTTCCCCTGCATGCTGGGCCAGCAAGCATAGATGTGCTCCAATCGTACTTCTCTGTGACCTTCTCGCTCCATCATCTGACGCCGCGCCATCGCCTCAGCCTCTTTCCGGTATTCGACAAAAGCGTCCGGATCATCGTTGCATAGCAGCCCAGAGTGATAGGCCTGCTCGGCCAACTGCCGCCAGAATTGCTCGACGGTTCCTGCGTGACGGAAGATCAAGGTATCGAATACATCACATGAAACTGCACGGATCGGCTGCACTTTCAGAACGCCATCTAATTCAGATAGATAATTCATCACGCTTATCTCCCTATCATCGGCTGAGCCAGGAGCTGATAGTGTTGCAGCGCATTGTCCACCGCATTATCCATATCGAAATAGCGATATTCGGCAAGGCGCCCCAAGGCGATCACCTGTGGGAACTTGGTTAACTCATCACGACAAGTCTGATAATGCTGTTGGGCTGCGTCGGTAAACAGCGGGTAGTAAGGCTCGAGCCCTTGTTCTGGCTGATAGTCACAGGGATATTCGTAAACGATGCTGGTACCGGGATGCACTTGCCCGCTGAAATGCTTGAACTCGGTGATCCGCGTGAAGGCTTCTTCATTCGGATAGTTGACGGTGGTGACAGGTTGAAATTGTTCCTGCGCCAGATGCCGATGCTCAAAACGCAGTGAGCGATATGGCAGGCAATTCCCCTCTGCCGGCAGCAGATGATCCAGCATCCCGGTATAGATCAAGGGGCCGTCAAACGGCGCTCCATCCAGCAGCACCTGCTTATGCTGCCAGTCCAGCTTGACATGCTGTGCCATGGGGGTCGACAGCCTCACGTCAATCAGCTGGTGCGCGAGCATGCGCTCAAACATGGCGGTATAGCCTGCGGCCGGCACCGCCTGCCAGGGATCGGTGAAATAGCGATCATCCCGACTGACCACCACGGGTACCCGCGCCGTCACCTCGGGGGAGATCTGCTCGGGCGGTACCCCCCACTGTTTGCTGGTGTAGTTGACAAAAGCCTTCTGATAGATGAAATCCGCCAGTTCACCCAGCAGGGGATCCTGTTCCTTCCGCAGTTCGAGAATCGGCACTCTGGCGCCGTCCCCGAACCGAGTGCGCAGTGCCTCAATCATGGCGCCGGCCTTGTCGGCGGGGAAACAGCGTTCGATGCTGGTCAGGTTGAACGGGATCGGCACCAATTGCCCATCGATGCGTGACAGCACACGATGCTCGTAAGGCAACCACTCGGTGAAGGCCGACAGATACCCCCACACCTCATGGTTATCGGTATGAAAGAGATGGGGCCCGTAGCGGTGTACCAGCACACCATACTCGTCATACTCATCGAAGCAGTTACCACCAATGTGGTTACGCTGCTCCAGCACCAACACCTTCCAGCCGAGCTGGCTGGCCATCCGCTCGGCCATCACGGCGCCGGATAGGCCGGCGCCGATGACAATCGCCTGATAATTCATTGAGAAGCCCCGAAAAGCTGTTGCGCCACGATTGTGGGTTGAGCACGATTCTCCCAGGCCAATTGATGTCGCTCATCGAAGAACCAGCCATCCACCACGGATTCATTGATGAAGCGCTCGAAACGCGCCACATCGCCTTGCTTGAGAAAATAGAGTGCCGTCGCGAAACGGTAGTGCGCCTTGCCTGCCGCGATAACAGAATCGGCGATCCCGAATGGACGCGCGTTGTCACAGGCTTTGAGTTGATCAGCCAGTACCTGTTCCCGCCGCTCTGGCGAACGCTTGGTTTGTCCCCCAAAGCTATGAGTGTGGATCCGGTAACGTCCATAAACCTCCGGAATGCCATCGACGCTCCCCTTGCCATACAAGGCGTTGAGGATGTGCCACGGATGGTCGAGGATGATCTTGCAATCGGCATCCACCGCCTCCTGCAAGTGAGGATGGCGCCGAAAGGCGATCGAACTGGCATTGGGGAAACAGCCATAGCGGATCAAGTGTTCTGCACTGGCCTTGCGGGGAATATAAGCAGCATTGTAATAATCGCGGCTGTAATGGGCCGTAACCTCTTCTGTTTCGCTGTCAAATACCTCTGCCTCGTGGTAACAGAGCGCACAGCCGGGATGGACATCCAGATAGTCGGCCAGTACCTGCAACTTGCCAGGCAGAGCAAGATCATCACCATCGACGTAGGCAATATATTCACCTCTCGCCTCGGCAAGCAGGCGTTTCTGGGTCTTGGCCAGCCCCATATTCTGCGGATTCTGCAATGCCCTCAGCCGCGGCCACCGGGCAGCCAAGCGCTGCATGATGGACCAGGAACCATCGCTCGAGCCGTCATCGATGGCGATCACTTCAAAATCGAAATTGGTTGTCTGCTCGAGCAGGCTGAGCAGGCAGGGTTCGATAAAGCGCTCCAGGTTGTAGACCGGCACCAATACGCTGAGTTTCATGACGAGATCCAGGAAAATGAGTAGAAAAGAAGCGAACGGGGGAAAATCGGCAAGGCTACCGCACGGTCTGTGTCAACCTTTCTCCCCCTTGATGGGAATTTTTACTGCAAAGCCTGTGCCAAAAAAAGTTAATTCATTGAAATATCTGGTTTTTTGTGAGATCGCAACCATTATTGCGCGTTTGTGTGCCCACGGCTGCACACTCGCAGCATGTCGAGCCCATCCCAGTGCCATTCGAATGCCAGTGCCTGGCCAGGGGCTACGACCCTGTCGATGCGACAGGCTGTTGCTTCTACCAATGCGGCTTCGCACTGCGCTTTTTGTTCGCCCACCCAGACACAGGTTTGCATGTCCCAAGGCTGTTTCAGCAACTCAATCAGGTTATCGGCCACAAATTCGGCAACTGTACCTCCCCCGATATGAGGGAGCCGCAGCGAAGTGGCAGGAGTCAATAAGGTGACGCCTGGGAGTGTGCTCAACTGCATCTCACCCGCCATGGCGGCATTTTGTTGACTGTTGATGAGGCGCTCCATGGCCAACGCGGGATCCTGGGCGAAGGGAGCAAACACCGCCTCCAGCACATGCCGGCGCAGGTCATTATCTGGCTCTCCCAACCAGCAGAGGGTAGTCGGCGAGGCGCACGCCCGCTGATTGAAGCGGGTACAGTCCTGCTGCAGGGCCGACAGCACTTGCTGCAATCGTTCTGGCGGCAGTCCTGCCAGCCAACGACTGTCGAGCACCGCCATGGAACGGCGATCCGGAAACACCACTTCCTGGGCATTCGGGGAGAGCGGAATGGCTCGCACCCGGCGGATGGTTTCATCGCCCCCCCAGACGATGCGCAGGCGACAGCGATCCGACAGCCAGGCGGTGATCCCCTCGTCATGGCCGTAACGCACGAAGCGGGTACGCTCGGTAACAGGGCGCCACCCAGGTTGTTGAAACAGCTCGTTCAGGATGGCCAGCATGGCCTCCTGCATCGGATCAATCCGTGATGAGAGACGCACCACCGAGCTGTTGCCCGTCAAGAGCGCCATCAACCAGGAGTAGAAGGCCACTGTCGGGACGTTGGAGGGCACCAGATGAAAAACCATACCAAGCGGCATGCGCCCCGCCATGCGCTTGCGCTGCTCATCAATATTCCTCGGGCGAAGCCAGAAACCCAGCGCGGCCAGATCGGGATAACGCCGCCCCTCCTGCTGCAAACGGGTCGACAGCGCCGCCAAGAAATCGCAGATGACGGGGGCAAAGCAGGGCAAGGGGTCGGCAATAAAACCATACCAATCCGCCAGAGGGGCCACGAAACTAACCTTGGGACCTCCCTGCCACTGCAAAGCCTGCGAAGGGGTTACTGGAAGGTGTCGCTGCATCCTCTCACCTCGGCGCCCGGCTGGCGCCCTGATACATGAAAATAACGGCCACGGCGGCCACAAGGGCAGTCATCCTCTCCCAGCAAGACGCCAAGATCTTCGGTCAACAGGCTGTGACCCGGATAACTGCCGGGAATGGCCGAGAGCACCTGCAACAGGCCCAGCCGGCCCATCCCCAGCGGTTGATGGGTCAGCGGATCACGCACCAGCAGATCGGCAAACACGGGGGCATGGAGATGACCCTGTTCACACTCGACGAAGACCGAGCCCACCTGCTCCACCATGCCGTAAAAATTGTGCACCCGACGCAAACCCAGTTGCTCGTGACAGCGCAGCTTGAAGGCCGGATTGTCCACCGCCAGATGCTGCAATTTCTTCCAGCCCCCACTGTGAAACAGGATGCCCTCGGCAAAGGGCAGCTGTATACCACGCTCGCGTAGCGGCTCCAGCAGGCACTGCCACACCATGAAGGTAAAGCCAAACAGTAACACGGGCTGACCGGCGTATTTGTCACAAAATGCCTCGATGACCGGCCAGTTGGGCCGCATCTGCTCATCAAGGGCATAGGTATGATCACGCCCGAGGAAGGAGAGCCCCAGGGCCCCCGCCCCGCGAGCCGAAAAACCGCTGCGATTCTGAATAAGCGCGGGTTGCTCCACCAGCAACATGGGCAGACGCTGCTTGCCGACAAACTCCTGCAGGATCTTCACCAGCACCTTGCTCTGCAGGGCGGCGGTCTCCCGATCCAGCACTATCCGCGACGGCGCCCCCGTGGTGCCCGATGAGGTCAGTACCTTGAACACCTCCTCCTCTGGCACGCTCTGCCATTTGGCCAGTTTGAACAGGCGCGCGGCGAGATAGGGTAGCTCAGCGCAAGACGTAGCTTGCCCCCAGCCAAAGGCCGACAAGATATTGGCGTAAGGGGGACAAGCTTGCTGATGCCGGGCAGTCAGCTCGTTGAGGCGCGCCAGCAACAGAGCCGACTTCTCCTGCTGGACAAGGTCGAAAACGGGGGACTCCAGCAACCTGTTCATGATGCCTCCAACAGGGTCAGCAGGGCCGGGTAATCAATCTTCATATTGCTGCGTCGTGGCAGCGGCTGCATGCGAATGCGAACGCAGGAGGGGGGTACCATCAACCAGCGGGCAACCTCGATCTGCAGCACATCGCATGCAACCTCTTCCCCTTCGATGGCTACCAGCAGGCGATCGTCGCGACCGGTCGCGGCGCAGGAGTGGCCCCGAGCCTGCAACCAGCTCTCCACCTCGGCCAGACTCACCCGTTTGCCAAAGAGCTTCAGGAAGCGATTGAGACGCCCGGTCAGGTAGAACCGTCCGGCCTCGTCGCAGCGGGCCAGATCACCGGTAAAGAGAGCCTCCACCTCGCGCCCGCGCGCCAGCTCAGCCATGCCTTCGGCATAACCCAGCATGACGTTGGGGCCTTCATAGACCAGCTCTCCCTCCCCTTCGGGCAGTCCCGGCTCGGGACGCAAAGAGAGATGCCCTCCCGGTACGGCGCGACCGATGGCATCCGGGGCTACCAGCACTTCGTCATGCCCCAACCAGGCGATGCGCGGCGCCGCCTCGGTCTGGCCATACATGACAAAAAAACGACGCCCCAGTGACTCGGCCTGATGGGCGAACTGGCTCGCCAAGGTCGGTTCGAGGCGCCCACCGGCCTGGGTCAGGGTCATGAGACTGGGGTAACGGCGCCAGTCAAAGCGCAAACGACTCAGCATCTGGAAAGTGAAAGGCACCCCGGCCACGCTGGTGACCCGATGGGCATTGACCTCCTCCCAAAACTGGCGTTCGAGAGGGCTGGCCGCGCTCTGCACCAGCGAGGCGCCCACCAGCAGATGGCTGTTGAGCACCGACATGCCAAAGGAGTAGAAGATCGGCAGGCTGGTGATCGCTCGCTCCGCACTATCCAGCGCCAGATACTCGGCGATGGCGGCGGCGTTGGCATTGAGGCTGTTCCGAGAGATCCGCACCCACTTGCTGGATCCCGTGCTGCCGGAGGTTGGCAGCAGCAAGGCAAGCTCTGGATGCAAAGCGGGTGCCTCGCCAAGGTGCACGAGGCAACCTTCCGCAGTCACGACCAGGCTCGCGCCAAACCGCTCGCACAGGGCACGGCGCGTCTCCTCGTCCTGGGCCGGATCGGCCAGCATGACTGCATGACCATCACGCAAGGCCAGCAGGTAGTGAAGCAGGTGACGAGTTGAGGTCACAAAGGGCAGATAGATCAGCTGACGCCCGCTCGGGTAGGCTTTGGCGAGCCGTGCTACCCGCTGCGCCAGCTCGCCGTAGCTAAGCCAGCCTTCATCGGGATCCCGCCAGGCAGGGGCGCTATTGCCCACCACCAGATGGGTTAGCAAGTCGGGTGCGCTCAAATCAGCATGCCTCCATCGACCCCGATCACCTGACCGGTGACATAACGGGAGAGATCCGAGGCCAGGAACAGTGCCACGCTGGCGACCTCGTCCGGCGTGCCGATGCGCCCCATGGCGATGCTGGCTACCCGTTCGTCAAACTTGGCTGGCGGCAGAGAGCGCGCCATGTCGGTATCGATGAAGCCGGGGGCGATGGCATTGACCCGGATCTGGCTCGCGGCCAGCTCTTTGGCCAGTGACTGGGTAATCCCGATCACCGCCGCCTTGCTGCCGGCATAGACGGCTTGGCCGGCATTGCCTACCCGGCCAATGATGGACGCCATGTTGATGATGCTGCCCCCGCCGGAGCGTTGCATCAGGCGAGCCGCATACTGGCTGCAATAGAGGGTGCTGTAACTGTTGGTCGCGAAGGTGCGCTCTATCTGCTGCTGCTGGACCATGCCGAGCAGCGCATCGTCCAGCACCCCAGCATTGTTGACCAGCACGTCCAGCTGGCGGGTCTGGCCAAAGAGTTGCTGGAAGGCCTGCTTGACCGCCTGCGGATCGGCCACATCGAAGCAAAGCGGTATACAAGGCACGCCAAACTCGACGCCGAGCGCCTCTACCATCCGGGTGATGGCCTCCTCATCGCGACCATTGAGCCACAACTCGGCGCCCTGGGCGGCAAACTGCCGGGCGATGGCGAGACCGATGCCGCGCCCAGCGCCGGTGATCAGTACCCGTTTACCCTGCAACAGGCCGGTCATCAGAGGGCGACGCCATATTTAGCCAGGATCTCCCGCGCCTTGGCGACCGAGCTCATGTCGATGATGTCATCGGTATCGAGCAGCACACCGTAGTGATCCTCCAGCTGGGCAATCAGGCCCATATGGGCGACGGAGTCCCACTGGGGGATCCCCTGATAGCTGAGCGCATCGGAAACCTGTTCAAGCTCGATGCCCAGTGCATCGGAGAAAATCTGTTCTAGTTGCATCATCAATACCTTATAAAACGAGCGATTTTGGCGCGAGCGGCGAAATAGGCCTCCCGTTCGAGCACATACAAACCGAGGCCATCCTCCTGCGTCTCGTAAAGACGGTAGCCACACGCCTCGTGAAAGCGGACAGAAGCCTGATTGCTGGCAAATATCTTGCCAAACAGCTGTGACAGCCCCAGCCCTTCAAAGGCCAGATCATTGAGGGCGAAGGCAACGCAGAAGGGCACTATGTTGTTGCGATACTCATCGACATAGATATACATGCCCGGTTCACAATGCCCGGCGTCACGATTGACTTTGATAAGAGAAGCGACCCCGATGGGCTGATCTTTAAACCAGACCAGATAATAAAACTGATCCTGCGCGTGCTGCAGCCTGACAAACCACTGCTGCTGCATCTCCCTCGTGATATGGGTCTTGTCCAGCATCAGGTCGGCAATCTTGGGATCGTTGCGCCACTGGCGCACCATCTCGATATCATCCTGTGCCAGCGCCACCAGCTTGACCCCGTAGCGGGCAAACTCTTTCAAACCTGTCATATCACTGTCCATTTCACGGTGATTTTCAATTATCTCTTTTGCCATCAATGAGTTCAATCGAAGATCCTGGGTCATGCCAACTGTCATCATTCACGGATTCAGGGTTACAATTCTGTTTATTACTGTCATATCGGCTTTTCATGGAGAAACTTCATGGCCATCGCCATCATCCCGGCCCGAGGCGGCAGCAAGCGCATCCCGCGCAAGAATATCCGTCCCTTCTGCGGCCAGCCCATGCTCGCCTATGCCATCAACGCCGCCAAAGCGGCAGGGTGTTTCAGCCAGATTGTGGTCTCTACCGATGATGAGGAGGTCGCCTGCGTGGCACGCCAGCTCGGTGCCGACGTACCCTTTTTGCGCGCCGCCAGCCTCGCCGACGACCACACCGGCACCACCCCGGTGGTGATCGATGCTATCCGGCGGCTCGACGAGCTCGGTGTCACCAGCGATCACTACTGCTGCATTTACGCCACCGTGCCGCTCATCCAGGCCGATGACCTGAAGGCAGCCCATCAGCGCTTGCTCGCAAGCCAGGCCCCATTCGTCTATTCGGTGGCGGAATTCGGCTTTCCCATTCAACGGGCAGTACGCATGGATGAGCAGGGACGCGTCACCCCCTTCTGGCCAGGGCAGATGACCAAGCGCTCTCAGGATCTGGAACCCGCCTATCAGGATGCGGGACAATTCTACTGGGGCAGCCGCGCCGCCTGGTTGGGCGGCATCAACCCGGTGGGCGGAGAAGGAATAGGACACATATTGCCAAGGCACAGGGTGGTCGACATCGATACGCCGGAAGATTGGCACCTGGCCGAACTGCTCTATCGGGTATTACACCAGCATGACGTTTGATATCGCATTTCGACTCGACGCAGGCCCCGAGATAGGGCTGGGCCATCTGATGCGCTGCCTGGCCATCGCCGATCGGTTGCTGGTGGCGGGGACCGAGTGCCACTTTCTCTGTTATGGGTTGCCGACTCACCTACTGCCCCTGCTTAAGCTGCACCACTACCACCCTCTGGCTGCGCTGGATGATGCGGGGCCCCTGCCCCGACTGCGGCCTGCATGGCTTATCGTCGATCACTACGCCATCGACCAGCCCCTTGAAGCCTTGCTGGCGTGCCACTGTAGTCAGTTGCTGGTGATCGACGATCTGGCGGATCGACCGCATCACTGTCAGCTACTGCTGGACCAAGGGCCTTTGCGCAGCACAGCCGACTATCAAGCCCTGATACCAGACAACTGTCGCCTGCTGCTGGGAACGGACTATGCGCTGCTGCGCCCGGCCTTCCGACAGCTTGCACGCCGAGACATCGCTCAGTGGCAACGGGGACTCATCTGCTTTGGCGGCGCCGATCCGGCCGGCGCTTGTCTCACCACCCTCAACAGCTTGGCTCGTCTACCCTGGGCCCGCACCATCCAGTGGACTCTGGTGGCGGGCGGCGCCAACCCTTTCTGGCACGAATTGCAGCAGAGGGTTGCCGAACTGCCCGAACTTCGCATCGACTTGTTGCGCCAGAGCGATCAGATGGCGCTGTTGATGGCGCGCCACGATTTTGCCATCGGTGCCGCCGGCGGCATGACCTGGGAGCGTGTCTGCCTCGGCCTGCCAACCCTGGTGGTGCCCATCGTCGACAACCAGCAGTTCAATGATGAGGTGATCGCCCGTTTCCAGTTGGCCGAACGCCTGACGCTAAGCGAGCTCGCTGACCCCTCACGGCTCGCGCAGGCCTTGCACTCACTGGAACAAGAGGCTGAGGCTTATCGCCAACGCGGTCAGCAGCAAGTGGATGGCCTCGGGCTCGATCGCCTCACCGCTTGGCTGCTGCCGCAGACCGGCTATCAGCTGCGGCCCGACGGCCAACGCTGGCAATTTTTACAACAAGATGGCGGGCAGGCAGAGACACGCCTGCTCACCCTTGACCTAAGCGGCCAGCAGCTGGCCTGGCAGGCACACCAGCCACTCAAACCACAAGACTGGCAAGAGCTGGCATATCGCTTGCTAAAGATTTTTTCCCAATTCCCACTTTATCTTGCCAAACCGCCGCAAGATGCGCCCCCCGCCCCCTGGCAGTCGGCGCCACAAGGCTGGCAACTTGGTACAGGAACCTGAACACAGATGCAGATTGCCCATCAATCCATCGGCCCAATACAGAGCCCCTATGTGATCGCCGAACTGTCGGCCAACCACAACGGCAACCTGGAGCGCGCCCTGGCCATCATGACTGCCGCCAAGGAGGCGGGAGCCAGTGCAGTCAAACTGCAAACCTATCGCCCCGATACCATCACCCTCAAAAGCGAACGACCCGAATTCCAGATCCACGGCGGCCTGTGGGATGGCCACAGCCTTTATGACCTCTACGAGTGGGCCCATACCCCCTGGGAGTGGCATCAGGCGCTGTTTGCCAAGGGGCGCGAGCTGGGGCTCACGGTATTTAGCAGCCCGTTCGATTTCAGCGCAGTCGATTTGCTGGAATCCCTTGATTGCCCGGCTTACAAGATTGCTTCCTTCGAGCTGGTAGACCTGCCCCTCATTCGCTACGCCGCCCAGACTGGCAAGCCCCTCATCATGTCCACCGGCATGGCGAATGAGGCCGAGATCGCCGCCGCGGTCGAAATGGCGCTCAAACACGGCAACTGCCAGCTGGCGCTGCTGCACTGCGTCAGTGGCTATCCGGCGCCCGCGGCCGAATACAACCTGCGCGCCATCCCCATGCTGCGCCAGCGCTTTGGCGTCGAGGTGGGGCTTTCTGACCATACGCTGGGCAGCGCCACTGCCATCGCGGCGACCGCGCTCGGCGCCACCCTCATCGAGAAGCACTTCACTCTTGCCCGGGCGGATGGCGGACCGGATTGCGCCTTCTCCATGGAGCCCACCGAGCTTGCCGAACTGGTTGCCTCGGTCAATACCGCCCAGGCAGCGCTCGGCGTGGCCGACTATCAGCTCACCCCGAGCGAGCAGGGCAACCGCGCATTTCGCCGCTCCCTCTATCTGGTCAAGGAGATTGCAGCCGGAGAGCGCCTGACCGAAGCCCACATCAAGTCGGTTCGGCCCGCCCTTGGCCTGCCCCCGGCCGATTACGATCGCCTCCTCGGCAAGCGAGTTATCCGGGACATGAGCGCCAACCAACCGCTGGATTGGGAGTGGATAGCACAGGATGAATGAGGAACTGCTTGCTCGCCATGGCCAGCTTATCAGCGAGCGCTGGCCCACCCTCTGGCCCCGCCTGTTGGCGCAAGATGTAACGCACCTCCAGGTTGAACTGACCGAGGGACTGGGTTCCACCCTCAGCGTCGACGGGATCCAGCTCACCAGCCGTCACGACAGGGGGAAAGAAGCCGAGCTGCAGGCCGCCAGCCTGTCCGAAGAGCCCGTACTGCATATCTATGGCACCGGACTTGGCGATCTGCCCCGCGTGCTGTTGCAACGCAGCAGCTTGCGCCGTCTGGAAGTGAAGATCATGAACGGCGCCCTGTTTGCGCTGGTGCTGCGCCTGCTGGAGCAGGATGACTGGCTCGCTGATCCCAGGGTCGTGCTCACCATCGCGGGAGATGACCAGGAGATCCGATTACCCTTCTTCGCCTTGCCGGCCGAGCTGCTGCTGGTCGACGATGCTGCCGTCCGCATCCGGGATCGACTGATCAGCGAGATCAACCTGCCATTCGTCAATCGGCGCTTCAAAGCCGATGACCCCGAACGCCTGGCGCGACTAGAAAGCAATCGCGAGCTACTGGCGCACGATGCCGACGTGACCAAGCTGTTTGGCTCCCGGCCAGGCTGCACGGCGCTGATCATCGCCACCGGCCCGACACTGGCACGTCACCTGCCCTATCTGGGCGGACTTGCGAAACTACCCACACGACCACTCATCATATGTGTCGATACGGCCTACAAGACGCTGCTCGCGCACCACATCAAGCCGGATCTGGTCGTCACGATCGATCACCTGATAGGTCAGGACAGGCTGCCAGCTCACGGCTCCGAAGAGGTCAAGCTGGTCTACTTCCCCATGCTGCCCCATGAGACGCTGGCCGCCTGGCAGGGGCCGCGCTATGGCGCCTACTCGATGAGCCAGACCTATGAGGCCCTGCGTACCAGCTTGCCCAGAGGCGTGTTGCATTCAGGAGGGAGCGTGATCCACCCGGCCGTGGATCTGGCCGTCAAGATGGGGGCCAACAATGTCATCTTGATGGGCGTCGACTTCGCATTCCCGGGCAATCAAACCCATACCGGTTGGCAAGATGGTTCACTTGGCCCGAGTGCCCATACAGCGCGTCATTGGGTGCACGATGGCCATGGCAATCGGGTGACCACGACCCTGAACTTTGCCGGTTACCTGTGTGAGCTGGAGCGCTACATAGATCGTCACCCCGAGGTTCGTTTCTGGAACACCAGCAAGGATGGTGCGCATATCCAGGGCTGCCACTATCACCCGGAGATAACCCAATGAGTGCCTCTCTGACAGCCCAACTCACTGCATTGGCGCAGCGTTTTCGCCTTGGCTTGTCTCTGGAGGCAATCCAGACACTTCCTGCCTTGCTGGAGCAAGCCGCATCCGAGAGCCTGGGCTGGCCGGCACAACAACAGCAACTGCTGCCCGTGCTCATCAAGCGCATACTGGAGCAACAAGAACGTGAAGATTGGCTGGCTCTGGCTGACGAACTCGAATATGAACTCGTCGCCCTCTTCGAAATGACCGACAAGGGGTGACGCCCTCCCCGGCTTCACGTTCTACACCTCATACAAAAAAGCCCTCCATCTTCTCTGACGGGAGGGCTTTGATTGTTCTGACAGCTCAAGATGTCAAAATATTATGACAACTGATAAGCCAAACCTGGCACAGCCGCGATGTGTCTTCCCTGGATATAATCGAGGGCATGGGGATAAATCATTCCCATACGGTCAAGAAATTCCACAAAGAGATACCTGTGCTCATTGACACATGCCATGCACAGGGTTTCATCATCGTTGAAATAGGCTATCGCCAGATACAGGGTAAACATGCCGTTGAGAGAGCCAAACAGTATGTTGTGGATATGAGACTGCCTGCTTTCACGGATCACGTTGATATATTCCATGCTGCGTTGCATTGCCTCCACCAGCATGGCTCGTGAGGCAAAATCGGCAGCCCAATCCTGTTTCATCAACTCCATCACCCGTGCAAACAGATCAACGTCAAGCAGCGGCTCGATCGCATCACGGGAAGTATCCACCGAGATGGCCATGTCGTTGTAGATATAATCAACCAGCACCTTCTTATCGAGCATGGGTGGCAAATCCACAATATCCCGGCTCTTCAGCGGTTCACACCCCTTGATCAAAGCGCCATCGGAGCAGTTGTATATGTTTGCATCCGGGCAATGCTGAACCAGAAATTCAGCCATCATCACAGAGGCAGAAAATAGCTGATTGGTTTGCACTTCACCGCCAAAGTTGGCAGGCCTGATATTGTCAGCCAACGCCAGCGCCATATCTTTATAAGCGGCGATAGGATTGCCCTTGTCATCATAATAACCGCTCAAGCGGGAGTGATGGTGCTCGGCAGATTTGAATCCATTATCAAGCCCGAATAGATAAACGCGTTCAAAACCAAGGTGCAGCGGCAAACTGATCCCCAGGTTGCCCACCAGCGGATTGATGCAACTCAAGCACTGCAGTTCTGCCGCCCAGTCAAAATGATTGCACAACAGGACGTAAAGCGGCTCGTCAGCCTTAATACCGAGCACATATCGTTTGAACATACGCTTGGTATCGGCATGAATGACATCCGGGGCAATCATCAGGATATCCTGCAAATACTCGCTGGCATTCATCTGGGCAAGATGTGCCGCAACCATGTTAACCCGCTCGACCGCAATATATATGTCCGGCGTAATGCCCGCCCTATAGAGCGAGGAGATTGCCGTACCGCATGCGATCAATATGGCCTGATGCTGATGTGCCCTGATAAATTCGATATCCGCATCCAGCGACGGGCCATTGGCGATGACAAAGACTGGCGTTTTTTTGAGGGATGTGGGCAGTCGGTTTTTCAGACTCAGAAAACGGGCGCCGGCAAGGATATTGTCAACGCCATTTGCGAGGCCAAACAGGCTGTCATCAAAAAATCCCCACCCCATCGCCAGCGAATAGAACTCTTTGGCAATTTGAGCTTGTAGCGATGAGAGCACTGCTGATTGGTAGTGGGACATGCCAAACACTTGGGAAGATAAAAATGCACCTTTTTTATTCACCGCATCCTTGAGGTCCTGCATGATGACATGTTCATCCTGCCCCAGAAAAATGTGAATACCCAGTTTGTTTTCAGCAATGTAATCCAGCAATGGCGCCCAATCAAAACAGAACAAGGATGCGTAGAAAAGATCCAGGTTCGGTTCAAAAACAAACAGATTGGCGATGTTCTTGCGTTCGTAGAGATATCCCAACTGATAGCCAAGGCCCAGACCAAACATAAGCATCAGTGGAATATCGTGAGGAAGAGTCTCAGTGTTGGCGGTATTCTGTTTGCTAAATTCAGCAATCACATTCTGCAATGCATTGGTATAGAGAAAGTGCTGCTGCTGGAAAGGATCCCATTGCCGCTCGATGCCAAATTTTATCAATCCACCGGATGCCAATGCGGCTTCGATCTGTTGCAGGCATTCATCGAATGGATCTTCGCCATATAAAATATGGCCGCTCTCCTGCCAACGCAGATTGGCAATACCATTCTCGATACAAAAAATCTCAAAATCGGCGCTTGGCTTGTAGGATGAAAACTGCTCAGCTATCGAGGGAATATATTTCTGGAAGGCGTCGATATTCTGTGAAAAACGAACCGGAATTAGTTGTGCCAATGCAATTTCTTGCTGATGTTGCAATGTCAAACGTTGCAGCTCATCTTCCGAGCGATTAATGATATCATTTAACGATGGCATTAGAACTCTCCACGGTTTTTATTATATGACGCCAACGCTTTGCTGCTTCTGCTGAGCAATGAAATTGATTCAGCCACTTCATTTTTATGTTGGGAAAGCGTGTCGACAATCTGAGCATCCAGTTCAGACACCTGCTTAACAAATTCGCTATAGTCGACTTGAGGGTCACGATGGGCAATCAACTTGTCGATCACCGCCCGTCGTTCGTCTATCAGAGCGGTAGTGAGGTTTTCATCCTCACCACCCAGCGATACCATGATGCGTTGCGTCAGCCTGATGATTTCATTGCGAAGATCAGGCATCAGGAGAGCTCTCCCCTTTCACGGCGCATCGCATACGCTTTTTGCTTCTCCTCTTCCGGCACCTGATCCCAGGCACTCTTGATGGGAAGCATCAGCCCGATGACCTCATCAATCGCAGCGATATCCATATTCACGGATGCATCAAGCAAACGATCCTTCATATAGGCATACAAGCCATAGAGATCATTGGTAATGCCACCCAGTTCCATATCAAGGGAGTCTTGCAGGCCATTCAATATGGCGGTAGCCGACGAAATCAGCATCGATTTTTGTTCGTAATCCTTGCGCTCAATGGCTCCCTTGGCCTTGGCCAAACGCTCCAGAAAACCCTGCATGAGCAATTGAATGACACGATGGGGATCGGCCACCGACAATTCGGCCTCAAGTGACGTAGCTTTATATGCTTTAATGTTTCGCTGATACATAACACCGTCTCAATTAAATTTACATCAACATGCCAGCCAAGGCATTGGAAGAAGAGTTCATCTTGGCGATCATCACATCGAGTGAAGCATATTTTTTGCGCAAGCCTTCTTCATAAGTCACCATATAGGAATTGAAGTCGGTTCGTTTCTGCGCAATGTCTTTTAATTGGGTATTAATCCCGTCCTGACGCTGAGCCAGCAATCCGGCAGACTTGGTATATTCCTTCATCTGCGGGTCAATGCGCTTGGCCAGACCATCACTGCCGGAAAACAGTGCAGATACGCCATTAAAATCCGACTTCAATTTGTCATCGAGTTTTGTGGAGTCAACGGAGAGTTTTCCATCCTTGTCCATCTTGATGCCGATATCAAACAGCGACTTGATGGCCCCACTGCCTGTCTCACTGGACAGCTCTTTAAAGAGGGTATTCCGGATTGCAAACAGCGTCGGATCACCGGCGAGTTCACCCGGGTCCCCGGTCCGATTACCACCGACGATCACGGGCCTTTTGCCCAAGTCATCCATGGTTGTTTGCAAATCATTGTAAGCCTTGACGAAATTATTGATGTTTTCTTTGGCTTTATCGATGTTGTCTTCGACAGTGACCTTGGTTTTCTTGGAGGTGACCCCGTCAGACTCCTTGTCACTGACTCGCAGTACAGTGAACTTCAAGTCCTGGATAACGTTGTCAAAGGTATTGGAGGAGTTGGTCACCTCCACGCCGTCGATGGTCACCTTGGCATCGACACCATTTTCCCGATCAAAGGATGAAGAGGGACTGCTTGTATCGAATTTCTGCAGCTCTGGCGTACTGGCCGTGATCTGCAGATTGCCGCTACTGCCAGTGACGGACGATTCCAGCACGAGCTGGGACTGACCATTGCTGGTGATGATGTTGGCCGATACGCCAAAATTGCTGTCACTCTTGGCATTGATCCGTTTGCGCAGTTGCTCGAGGGTATCCCCCGCCTTGACATCAACCTCGAAGGACTTGTCACCATCGGTAAAGGTCAACTTGCCATCGGCAGTGGCAATCACGTCTTTGGGCGAGCTGAATGTCCCTGCCTGAGACGTGAGCTTGGTCCCCTTGGCCAGCTGATCTACCTGGATATCATACTTGCCCTGACTGGCTGTATCCGTCGCCGTCATGTTCAGCACCGGATTGGTCGTATCCTGGCTTATGGTGACCTTGCGCCCCGCAAAGTCGGTCGGCTTTGCCAACTTCTGAAGGGCTGTATTGAAGGTGTCGATGGCTGATTTCAACTTGCCGACACCAGAAAGCGAGGTTTTCAGGTTGGCCTCACGGGTCACAACCTGTTTTTCAAACTGGGCTTTCTTTGCATCTAAAGATGCTTTGATGAGATCTTCCAGTGGCAAGCCGGATCCCACGCCAGCAGATGTTATCGAGCCCATACAAACCTCCCTCTACACAGATTTATCAAACAGCAGCCCTTTGCGATGACTCTCATCGAGCCCCGACTGCTCAAGTTCACGAAACCGCTTGGATATGGACAGCAACTCTTCGCTCGGGATCTGGCGGATCACCTCTCCCGAATCCTTGTCCAGCAGCTTGACGATGGTCTTGCCAAGCTCATTATCCTTGGAAATATTCAGATACCATCCTTTGATCGATACTATCGACTGCAATTCTTGTACCTGTTCTTCCAAAGATGCTGATTTTGTTTCATCTTTGGTGGCGGCTTCCTGCTTTGCAGCTTCATCCAACTCTTGTTGACGCTTCTTCGCCACATCCTCTTTCTGCTGCGCCAAAACAAAAGCAGTAGCCTCACGGCTACTGCTTTCAGTTTTTGGAAAAGCATAGGAGGAGGCCGAGCCAAGGTTTACTTCATTTGCCATGATGTCCTCCAACTACTTTCCATACCTGTATCAGCTTATCAACGCAGCAGCGACAATGCACCGTTCGGACGCTGGTTGGCTTGCGCCAGCACGGTCGACGCGGCTTGCTGCAAGATGTTGTACTGAGTCAGGTTCGCAGTTTCAACCGCGAAGTCCGCATCACGTACACGCGCACGAGCAGCAGAGAGGTTCTCGGCGATGTTGGATTGGTTGCGAATGGTCGATTCCATCCGGTTTTGCACCGCACCCAGCTCTGCACGCTTGGAGTCAACAGACTTGATCATCTTGTCGACGGCACCGAGCACGGATTGCGCTGAGGAGGCAGCGCTGATGTTGATCCCAGAAGCGCCGGCAGCAAAAGCGGTTGTGACTGAAGCATTACCGGCAATCCCCGCCACGTTGAATGCAAAACCGGTCAGACTGAAGGAGATGGTCTGCTTGGCATCGGCACCCACCTGGAATTCACCCTTGAAGGAGCTATCCAGCAGCTTCTTACCACCAAAGGTAGTGTCGCTGGCAATACGGTCGATCTCGGTAGAGAGTTGGTCGACTTCTTGCTGGAGTGCGGTACGGTCAGAGGTGTTGTTGGAACCGTTAGCAGACTGTTGTGCCAGAGTCCGCATGCGTTGCAGCATGCCGGTGATCTCTTCCATCGCACCTTCTGCGGTTTGCGCCAGAGAGATGCCGTCGTTTGCGTTACGGTTACCCTGGTTCAGACCATTGACCTGGGAGGTCAGACGGTTGGAAATTTGCAGACCGGCGGAGTCATCCTTGGCGCTGTTGATGCGCAGACCGGACGACAAACGTTGATATGACGTGTCCAGTGTCTTGTTGGTATTCATCAAGTTACGCTGAGCGTTCAGCGAGGACACGTTGGTGTTAATAA
Source organism: Aeromonas enteropelogenes (assembly GCF_000819845.1). Taxonomy (GTDB): domain Bacteria; phylum Pseudomonadota; class Gammaproteobacteria; order Enterobacterales; family Aeromonadaceae; genus Aeromonas; species Aeromonas enteropelogenes. The sequence goes on along the minus strand of NZ_CDCG01000011.1, from coordinate 172,869 downwards.
ACATAGCCATGATTTAATCTCCCAATCGATACAGACTGCAGGCCTCGCTTACATCAGCCTTGTTGCAATCCGGGAGTAGAGGGTTGAACGAGCCCGTCTACTCTCGACCAGTGGGGATTGTTTGAACGGACAATCACCCACCACACCGCAAAATCCAGGAGTCCCGAACACCCAATCTTTTGCTTACCTTGGTTAACGGCCACGCAGAACGAAGCTTTAGTCTTTTTTTTGCCGCCTGCGGCAAATAATTGCCCCCCTCAGATCAATCCGCCCCCAAAGAGCAGCTCAAACACATCGGCTACCTTTGGTTCAAAACAGATAAATAACTGAATGTTCACAGATGTATATCAGAGAAAAGGGAAGCAAAGACTCAAGATAGGGTCATTGTTTTGACTCGGGCCAATGGCAACAAGCGCCCATTGAGCCAACAATTTGACAGCCTGAAAAGATGACTGGATCTGTCTACCACCTCAAAACCTTGACGGTTCACGATAAAGCAGAAGCGTACGACTCCTTTTTCTCGCTGGTGAAAGCATTTCAGAACTGGCATGGGTTATGCTTTGTTACGTTGAAAATAAAAAAGGCCGACATCAAGGTCGGCCAACGAGCTTTAGCTCAGGAGAATTGGGCGGGAAGGTTTATAGACTATAAACTGCCCCGCTGAGCTTAGTAGTGTACTACAGTGTTGTGACTTATCAGAGACATGATTTCCCGAACACCCTCTGATGCGTCCTCCGGAAAGGCGGCCTGAACAACCGCCTTTCATTTTTTATTCTTAACCACGCAGCAGTTGCAGTGCGCCATTGGGTCGCTGGTTCGCCTGGCCCAGTACGGTTGATGCCGCTTGTTGCAGGATGTTGAACTGCGTCAGATTCGCAGTTTCTACCGCAAAGTCTGCATCACGTACCCGAGCTCGCGCTGCACTGACGTTTTCCGCAATGTTGGACTGGTTGCGAATGGTTGATTCCATCCGGTTTTGTACCGCACCCAACTCGGCACGCTTGGCATCGACCTGCTTGATGAGTTTGTCCACATCCGCAAGTACTTTCTGTGATGCCGATGCGGTCTGGATATTAATCCCGTTAGCACCCGCCACGAATACAGTGGTGTTTGCCGCATTGGCTCCGGCCAGTCCGGCGATGCTGAAGGAAAAGCCGGTCAGACTGAAGGAGATGGTCTGGTTGGCATCTGCCCCCACCTGGAAGGTGCCGTTGAATGAACCGTCGAGCAACTTGGTACCACCGAAGGTGGTATCACCAGCGATACGGTCAATCTCGGTAGAGAGCTGGTTCACCTCTTGCTGCAAGGCAACCCGGTCATCGGTGTTGTTGGAACCGTTGGCGGATTGTTGAGACAGGGTACGCATCCGCTGCAGCATGCCGGTGATCTCTTCCATCGCCCCTTCTGCGGTTTGCGCCAGGGAGATGCCGTCATTTGCGTTACGGTTACCCTGATTCAAACCGTTGATTTGGGAGGTCAGACGGTTGGAGATCTGCAGACCGGCGGCATCGTCCTTGGCGCTGTTGATACGCAGGCCGGATGACAGACGCTGATAGGCGGTATCCAGATTGATATTGCTATTACGCAGGTTACGCTGAGCATTGATGCTCGAAACGTTGGTATTTACATACATACTCATGACTATTCTCCTAAGCTATTAAATTTGCTCTTTTATTTACTCAGGCTTTATTGTTTTTCCTGCCTGATGCGTCTTATTTAACGGCTGCTTTTTCGATGTCTTTAGCAGTTTTTTTAACGCTTCATCGCATTAGCGCCGCCTACCCTATTTATCGGCATGTTCTCTCTTTACTTGAGGAAAAAAATGCTATCCATCCTTCAACGAATGCATGAAACAAAGAAGGACTGGTTTCACACGGGCATCATCATATCCCTTTACACACCAGCTCCCCCGCCGCACAAGCTTCACAATCCATGTCGCTGCTGACAAAAACTTGGTCTGGCTCCCACTTCTTGCAGACGCCCATTGGTCAGAGGCGGCGCGCCCCCTAAAATCGCGACCCCATCAATAACTGGACGTAAGTTGTTCTCCATGCAGACACTGGTTGAGCAGATTGTTTATATCAGCGACATGTTTGGTACTGCGGTATTCGCGTTTTCGGGAGTGTTGGTTGCAGGGAGGCTAAGGATGGACGGCTTCGGCGTCATGGTGCTGGCCGCCGTCACCGCCATCGGCGGTGGCACCATCCGCGACATGATCCTGGGGGCCACCCCTGTATTCTGGGTACGCGATCCCCTCTATATCTGGGTGGTGATCGTCACGGCACTTGTAGGCATGTGGATGGTCAAGTTACCCAGACGCATGCCCTGGTACGTATTGCCGGTAGCCGATGCCTTCGGGCTTGCCCTGTTTACCGTGATCGGCGCCCAGAAGGCCCTCAACTTCGGTACCCCCGGGCTCATCTCGGTGATCATGGGTACCATGACAGGGGTCGCTGGCGGCATGATCCGGGACGTGCTGGCCCGGGAAGTTCCGATGGTGTTGCAAAAGGAGATCTATGCCACCGCCTGCATCCTGGGGGGCATTCTCTATACCCTGGCGCTGGAGGCCAACGTGGATCGGGTGACAGCCATGCTCATCTGCATGACAACTGTCTTTGGCTTGCGGGTCGCCGCCATCTACTGGCACCTGTCACTGCCCACCTTCTCGTTGCAGCGCAGCCAATGACAAGTGCGGGGGGCTTGCCCCCCGGCCTTGTTCGTTGAACCAAGCAGGCTTTTCTGTTGTCATAGGATCCAGTGTTGTAAGCCGGAATCCCTTATGCAAAAACTTGGACTCATCACTTCACTGTTACTGATCTATGCGACAACGGCGCAAGCCGATGCGCAGGTGCTGTTCGGCCGTCTTGCGTCAACCCCGGTACAGCAGTTCAACCAGCAGATCCGCCAGGCAAGCAGTGCACGCCAGAGCTGGGTCAATGATTATCGTGAAGTAGCATTGCGTTTCGTCGGCCACAACGACATACCCAGCCGTATCCAGGCCAGACAGCTGGACAACGATCTGGTGCTCTCCGTTGCCCTTGATGGCAACAAGAGCGACATGCTCTACATCCTGACCCTCTATCGCAGCAACAACCTGTGGCAGATGCGTCAGGCCGAAATGGGCTGGCGCTGTCAAGGTCAAACCACCTTCACCCCGGTTCCCTGTCCCTGAGGGCGGCCGTCACGATGTGCAATAAAAAAATCCGGCTCATTGGCCGGATTTTTTTATTAAGAGTCACTTAACCGTTACGGACGGTACACCTTGACGTTGTCAAAGCCCTTCTCTTTCAGGTAGAGCGCCTGCAGCTTGCTCATCACGCCGCGATCGCAGTAAAGCAGGTAGGTCTTCTCTTTCGGCAAGTCGCCAAAGGCGGTAGCCAGCTTGAAGAAGGGAATATGCTGCACCTCGCGCCCTTCCACCAGCAGCGGCTTCTCTTCGTGTTCATCCATGGAGCGGATATCTAGGATCACCTCGTTGTCACCGGTCGAGGCGGTGGTCTCCACTTCCTGCACCTCGGCGGCGGTCTCCTCACCGATGCGACGGATGTCGAGGTAGCGAGCCTCGCTTACCACCTTGTCCAGGATGGCGAAGTCGAAGTTGGCCTCTTCCGCTTCGATGCGGGCAAGATCCGCCTTCACGGTCGGCTTCTTGGAGATGACGCCGCAGTACTCGGGCATGGTCTCGGCAAACTCCAGGGTACCGATGCGGCGCGCTTCGCTGATGATGTCCGGCTTGTCCCAGGTGATCAGCGGGCGCAGGATCACCTTGTCGGTCACCCGGTCGATCACGTTCAGGTTGGTGAGGGTCTGGCTGGAGACCTGGCCCACACACTCGCCGGTCACCAACGCCGGGATCTGGAACTCGTCGGCCACCTTGGCGGCGGCACGCATCATCATCCGCTTAAGCACTACGCCCATCTGGCCGTTGTCGATCTTCTCGAGGATCTCGGCCACCACCGGCTCGAAGTCCACCGCGGTGAAGCGCACCCGGTGGGAGGAGCCGAAGCGGTTCCACAAGTGATAAGCCACCTGCTTGACACCGATCTCGTGGGCCGCGCCGCCCAGATTGAAGAAGCAGTAGTGCACGCGGCAGCCGCGCTTGATGAACTGGAAGGAGGCGACGCCCGAGTCAAAACCGCCGGAGATGAGGCTCAACACGTCCTCCTGGGTGGCGATGGGCATGCCACTCAAGCCCTGATGGATGGCGCTGACGATGAACAGCTCCTCACCATCGATCTCGAGGTTGATCTTCACATCCGGGTTCTTCAGGCGCACGCCGTTGCTCTCGCAGTGCTGGTTCAGGCCACCACCTACATAGCGTTCAATTTCAAGAGAGGAGAACTCGTGCTTGCCGTGGCGCTTGGCACGCACGCAGAAGGTCTTGCCCTTGAGCTGGTCGCCCCATACCGCCTTGACCTGCTCGAAGATGTCGTGCAAATCGGTGAACTTGCTGGCCTGCACCTCGAGGAAGGACTGGATGCCGGGAATGCAGGCGAGTGCCTCTATGGCCTGGTCGCGGAACTGGTCATTGCGCGAGCTCACGATCAGCTTGTCCCAGTCCATGCGCACCCGGGCGTCGTCGTCGAAGCGTCGCAGGACGTTGCGGATGTTGCCCTGCAGGATCTTGATGAAACGCTGGCGAACCGACTTGCTCTTGATGGTGATTTCCGGGAACAGCTTGATAATGAACTTCATGGTAATGACTCGGGTGACCTTGATTTAAGGGCGCGAATTATATCAGAACTTTGTGTCCAGCGCCTACTGGATGAGCGTTTGCTCACAGACCACCACGCAATGTTTGCCGCACGGCGGCGATTTTGCGTATATTCCCGACCCTGCGCCCTGGCAAGATCCCGACAACAGATTGATCCGATGAAGACCTATATCTACTACCCCGGCATGGAGGTACGTGACGAGCTCTGGCTCAAGTTTGCCCTGCTCTATCTGGAGCGGCTCGCCTTCGTCTTCACCGTCAGCGAGAAAAGTGGCCTGACCGCCCTGCTGGAGACCCTCGAAACAGAGACGGATCTGCTGGCAGAGCGGCCGGAACCCGCCTTCTTTGCCGCCATCACCCCCCAGCTGGAGAGTCAGCTCGGCGGCCTTATCACCCCCGATTTTGTCCGCCACAAGGTGTTTGGCAACAAGGAGCTCATCGCACGCTGGCGTCAAAGCGCCAATCACGACTGCTTCTGCCCGGCCCAGGCAGGCCTGGAGCGCTTGCACGGTTTTTGCCTCGACAAAGGCTTTGCCAGCCGGGACGAGGGAGGGATCAGGATGGCGCGACGCTTTGCCAACCTGCTCTCCATGCGGCTCGCCCGTGAGTGGGCACTCGCCAATGAGGGGGTCCTCATCACCGATCACGACTATCTGGACCGGCTGCTCCACCTGCTCGAATCCCGCTACCACAACCGGGGCGGCCAGGATTGCTTCCATCTGGAGATCCCGTTGCAAGTGCCCACTCACTTGAACGAGATCCCGTTTGCGGAGCTCATCGCCCTGCGTGGGCGCAGCGGTTTTCGCCAGCAGCTGGCCGAGTTTCATCAGGCCCTCGACGGCTTGCTCGCCATGCTCGGCAGCGGATACCCGGAACCCGCAGCACTGACGCGATTCGAGCAGGCCCAGCAGGCACTCAACCAACTGCTGGGGCCACAAACCCGAAGCCTGCCCCTCACCACCATGATCAGCACCAGTCTACCCGCCATGGCGATGATCCACCGCCTCAAGGCGAGCCACCCAGGCAGCAATCTGGTGTTTCACTCCATCAAGAAGAGCCACTTCCACCAGCGCAAGAGCCAGCACTTCTTCACCCGCCTGGGGCAGGTCAAATCCTGAGCGTACTCCCTCCCGATCAGGAGGGATTTTCCAGGCGAAATTCGATGCGATCGCTGTTGCCCGCCTCGTCCACCACCACCAGCTGGTAACGGCCCGCCTTGCTCAGCACCTGATCCCCGTCCCAGCGCAGCCGCTGACCGTTGAGAAACCAGAACGGTTTACCCACCCCACCCAGCACCCTGGGCTGCAAGCGGTAACGTTCGCTGCGGATAAGGTTCCCCTCCCCCAGTGCCAGGATGCGGATGGGCGCCTGCAACTCGGTTCGCGCCGCCTCTCCCGCACAGCCGCCTGCCAACACTGCTTGCCGCCGCTCGCCAAAAGCCCGCCAGGGCTCCAGCGAGAGCGGCCAGAGCGCCCGCCAGCCTGAGCCTGCGGCCTCGCGGCAACGGGGCATGGTGGGTTTCCCCTGATCGGTCAGCGCAACCTGACGCAGCGGCGAAGGCCAGTCCAGCGGATCGGGCAAGGTGGGGGGATCCCGCTCCTCCAGCAGCCAGGCACTCTGTCGTTGCAGGCAGGTCTCCGGCAGGGTAGTGCTCGCCCGCCGCCCCAGCGGCCAGCAAATCTCGGCCTCGCTCACCGTGTTGGGCTGCACCGGCAAGGGACTGTCGTCACCGAGCCGCGAGTAAACCGAGAGCAGCAGCGGCACCGCCGCGCTCTGGCCGTAGAAACCGGGCATGGGGGTGCCGTCAGGGCGCCCGAGCCAGACCCCCAGGGTCCAGCGACCGGAGACCCCCAGCGCCCAGCTGTCGCGATAGCCATAGCTGGTACCGGTCTTCCAGGCCAGCCGGTTGACCCGACCGGTCGCCTCGCTGGCAAAGGGCTGATCCGCCCGCCCCTGAGCGCTCAGGATCTGCCAGATGATCCAGGCGGCCCCCGGGCTCAGCAAGGGGCGCGACACTGCCTGCTGATCTGCCAGCCAGACCGGCATCGCCACCTGCCCCTGCCGGGTCAGCGCGCTGTAGAGCGCCACCAGCTGCTCGAGCCGGATCCCCGCCGCCCCGAGCGCAATGGCCGGGTTGGGTTTGTCCGAGAGCGCCAGCCTCACCCCGGCATTGTCGAGCCGACTGACCAGCTTGTCGGCCCCAAGTGCCTCCAGCACCTGCACCGCCGGTACGTTGAGGGATTGCTGCAGGGCCCGAGTCAGGGTCACCGGCCCCTGAAAGGCGCCGGTGAAGTTGGCGGGGCGATAGTCAGCCCCAAGCCTTGGCGCATCGGAGAGCAGAGAGGCCGAATGAACCAGTCCCTCATCCAGCGCCAGGCCATAGATGAAGGGCTTGAGGGTGGAGCCGGGGGAGCGGATCGCCTGCACCATGTCCAGATAACCGTGGCGGCGCAAATTGCCATACTCGGCGCTGCCTACATAGGCACGCACCGCCATGGTCCGGTTGTCGACGAGCAGCAGCGCGGCGGAAGTCTGCTCGGGGAAGCGGCGGATATAGCTCTCTACCCGCCCCTCCAGCCAACGCTGCAGATCGCCATCTATGGTGGTGTGCACCAAGGCCCCCGGCTGACTGGCGGCGGCGAGGCGGGCAAACAGCGGCGCCTCCATCGGGGTGAAACGGGCGCGGGCCAGCACAGGTTCGATGCGTCCCTCCCGCCACACGGCCTCGGGCCAGGCGCCCTGCCTGACCAGCCGTAGCATCACCTTGTCACGGGCGGCGCGGGCCCGCTCGGGATGCCTGTCCGGCCGATAACGGCTGGGGGCCTGGGGCAGCACAGCCAGCAGGGCCGCCTCGGCATGGGTGAGCTTGGCGGCGCTCTTGCCAAGATAGGCAAAGCTCGCCGCCTGGACGCCTTCCAGATTGCCACCAAAGGGCGCCCGGTTGAGGTAGACGGTGAGCAGGGTGCGCTTGTCGTAGTGCCACTCCAGCTGCAGCGCCCGCGCCATCTGGCGCAGCTTGCCGGGCACGCTCCTGTGATAGGGTTCGAGCAAGCGGGCCACCTGCATGGTGAGGGTCGAGCCTCCCGATACCGCCCGCCCGTGGCGCAGCCACAACCAGACCCCGCGCACCATGGCCACCGGATTGACCCCGGGATGGCGCCAGAAATAGCGATCCTCGTAGCCCAGCAGCGCCTCGATATAACGGGGGGAGACCTGATCCAAAGTCACCGGATAGCGCCATACCCCGCTGGTATCGGCAAAGGCGCGCAGCGGCCTCCCCTTCATGTCGAGCACCACTCGTGCATAGGCAGGGTCGAGTGGCGGCGGCGGGAAGATCCGATCCAGCGCCAGCAGCGACAGGAGCAGGACAATAGCCCCCAGCCCCGAGTAGCGCAGCCAGCGCGGCAGACAGCCAAGCCAGCGCCGACAGGCGCGACCACTGCGACCCAATTTCAGCCAGCCACGCTGCCAGAAAGTGAGCGGGCGAACCCGCTCAAGGGAGGGGTCGTTGCCCAGAGAGCGTCTGCGACCCATCAAGCGCCAGCTACTCAGAGATAGTTACCTCGTGGATATCCTCACCCACGGCCCTGAGCTCGGGGCGGTACATATCCTCCACCTGGGTCGGCGGCACCTGATAGCGACCCGGCGTCACCGCCCGCATCAGGTAGACCAGCTGCTGGTTGCTCCCCTCGCTCAGATCCAGCGCTGCCGTGTAGCGGTCGTCGCGAAACTCCTGATGCTTGAGGTAGTCGTTCCACTCGCTCTGCCACGCCGGTTTCCCCTCGATGGAGAGCTCTTCCAGCTTGATGCTGTTGCCAAGGGCCGGGTTCTCCAGCTCGAAGCCAGCGGGCACCATCTCCACCAGCAGGGCATCGGGCACCGCCGATTCACTGCTGACGTTGAGTCGCACCACCACCAGATCGCCCACCTTCACCTTGGCCGGATCGAAACGCTGGCCATCGGCATTGAACCAGCTGCGGGTCACGCTTATCCCCTGACTCAACCGGGCAGGAGCCTGCTCGGGGTAGCCAATCAGGGTGCGCTGCACATAGAGAGATCCCTTGCCCTCGTTGGTGACGGTACTCGCCGCCAGCGCCTCTGGGGCACCCCGCTGCAGCGGAGCCGAACCGCTCAGGGATCCACTGCCAAGCGAGGAAGTTACCCTAGCCTGCCAGTCGACGGCCGGGTCGAAGCGGGCGAGTCGTAGCAGGGCGAGCCGCTCCTGAGTGCTGAGCCACTGACGATGGGCCAGGGTATCGGCCACCTGGGCACTGAGGGCTGACCAGCGATCTTCCGCCAGCTTGTGCCGGCGCAGCAGGGAGAGCTCAAGGGCCTGGTCGCGCAGCGCAGAGCCATAATCCCCCAGATAGCCGTCAGCACGCTCGGTGGTCAGTGCCCGGTCGAGGGCTCTGGCAGCATTCTGTTCATCCCCCATGGCCGAGAAGGCCAGCGAGAGGTGCAACAGCGGCAGACCGGAGCGGGCGTGATCCGCCTGCTGCTCCCAGATAAGCCGCAGGGTAGCGAGCGGCGCCTTGCCCACCCGCGCCAGCACATAGGCGCTATAAGCCTGATAGGCCAAGCGGCTGTGCTCGGGGGCACTGCTCCAGCGCTCCCAGTACTGGCTGTCGGTGAGGTAGCTCTGCAGGCGCTTGAGGGCCTGGCTCAACATGGCCTCCGGCACAGCATCGCCGACCTCCTGGCGAGCCAGCAGGTAGTCGGCGGCATAGGTGGTGAGCCACTGCTCCTCGTCGGAGCGGCCGTCCCAGAGGCCAAAGCCGCCGCTTGGCAGTTGCAACCGCTGCAAACGCTGGAGCAAGGCGCGCTGCAGCTCCGCCTCGCTCAGCGGTTTGTCGGCCTTGGGCAAACCTTTAGACCAGCTCTTGCGCTCCTCTGCCGTAGTGAGCAGATAGGGCCAGGCGCGCGACAGGGTCTGCTCCAGACAGGCGTAAGGATAATCGGCCAGCGCCTGCCACTGGGCGGCCGGATCCCAGGGGGGCGTACCGGAGAGGCTGAGCAGCCCCTGCAAATTGGCGCCATCCAGCCCGGCCAGCTCGTCTGGCGCAAAACTCATCTGCTGGCCGGGGGCCAGCATCTGGTAGCGCTGGCGAGTCTGGGCCGGCCAGGGAGAGCGCAGTGGCAGCGACCAATCGCGGCTTATCGCGATATCCTTGCCGCTGGCGGCGAGTTGCAAACGCGCTACCCCGCTCGCTCCGGTCACCGTGAGCGGCAGGGTCAGCCACTGCTCCTCGCCATTTTTAAGGGAAAGGGTGCTGGGCAGATTGCCGTTCGCCTTAAGCCCACCATTCAGGGTCCAATCAAGGGAGAGGGTCTGATCCTCGCCGCTCATGTTGCGCAGTTGCACCAAGGCGCGGGTCTCATCGCCTCTCGCGCCAAAGCGCGGCCAGCCTATCTCGGCCACCAGCGGCGCCACCACCTTGACGGCGCGCTCTGCCTGCCCCACCTGCTGCTCGTTCCAGGCCAGCGCCATCAGCGCCAGCTCGCCGTTGAAATTGGGCAGTTCGAGCGGGATCAGCGCCATGCCCTGCTCGTCAAAACTCACCTCGCCGCTCCAGAGCGCGGCGATCTCGACCCGGCTCTCCAGCGCGCCGCCCTTTTTCAGCGGCGCCCGGTCGCCCCCATAGTTGAGGCGGGCCAGCTTGCCATCCTGCGGCGGGATCACTTGCCCGTAGTTGTCGAACAAATCTTGGGCGAAGCGCTTGCGACCGAAGAAGAGCTCGAACGGATCGAGGGGGCGATAGTCGCTGATGTTGAGCACGCCCCGATCCACCGCCGCCAGCACCACCCGCCCCTGGCTATTCGGGGTCGAGGTAGCGGTCACCTCAAGACGGGTTAGCGGTACCGCCTTGTCCGGCGCACTCAGGGTGAGCGGCAGGCGGCGGGACTCCCTGTCCAGGGTCAGCGGCACCAGCCCGACCGAGCGCAGGCTCTGCCCTTGCTGGCTGCTGGCCGGTTTGGAGTCGCTATCCGGTGCGGCGATCTGGGCCGAGATATGCAAATCATGACGCTGCCACTCGGGACTGACGGGGATCTCGAACTCGCCACGCCCCTCTTTTTCACTACCTTCGGCTTTTAGCTCGATACGCTGCCACCAGCGCAGACCGTCACCATCCTCCACCAGCAGCAACCCCTTGCCCGGGCGCGGCGCCACCAGAGTCACTTTTGCCTTGTCACCGGCCTGATAGGCGCGCTTGTCGAGGGTGATGGCGATCTTGTCGGGCCGCGCCTGCTCGCCACCACCGCCCCAGGCGTAGCTGCCGATCTCCAGCCGCAGACTGGATTGATGGCCCTGGCTATTTTCCACCTCGAGGCGATACCAGCCCGCCGCCAACGTCAGACTGAGAGACGTCGGCCCCTTGCCGTCAAGCTGCAGGGTCTGCTCCTGTTCCAGATAGGGCTGGCTGTTGAACTCGTACTTCCACCCCTCCCCATCGGCATAGTGCCAGTAGTAGTCGCGGTATTCGTTGATGAGACGCACCTTCACCTCACCCGCCACCGGTTGCCCTTGTTTATCGAGGTTGAGGATCTGGAACGGCAGCGGCCTGCCTCCCTCCACCCGATCAGCCACAAAATCGGCCTTGAGCGCCGGCCACTGGCTCCCCTCGGGCCAGCCATACTGGGTGCGGCTGCGATTGACGGCGCGGCCGCCAGGCTCGGAGAGCGACACCCGATAGGCCACCTCCAGCGGGCCAAGGGCACGCACGCCGTCGAGTTCATCTGCCAGCGAAACGGTCCCCTGTCCCTGCTCATTGAGAGTGAGATTGACGGGATCGAGCGCCTTGGCCTGCTCGCCGAGCAGCACGTCTCCCAGGGTGAACTCCTGCCACCGGGTAAAGGGCATGGTGGCGCGGCTTATCTTCACCTCCGCCTTCGCCCTGGTGGCACTCGCTGGCGCGCCGTAGAGGTAATCCCCCCTGAGCGGCAGGGTGAGGGCGGCGTCCAGATCCGTGACTTCACCATCCGGCCCCTTGCCAAGCTGCAGTTTCAACCGTTCAGGCAGAAATTCCTCCACCAGAAAAGGCCACTCGAAGCGACTGCCAGCGGCGGTCTTGAGGTTGATGGTCCAGCGCCCGAGCGGCGCATCCATCGGCAGACGCAGGCCGTAGTGGGCGGCGCCCAGGTTGTCCGGCAGCAGCCGTTTTTGTTCGAGCAGCTGGCCGTCCGGCTGTTTCACTTCCAGCTCCACCGCCATCCCCGGCAGCAGCTGGCCATCCTGCCCTTTGAGCAGGATCTCGCTGTCAAGCCGCTCACCGGGACGATAGAGATCGCGCCCGCTGAACAGATACAACTGCTGGGCCTGCCAGGGTTGGGTTCCAAGATCGAAGGTGGAGAGGTCAAGCGCCGCACCATCGAGACGCAGCACTGCCAGATGCTTGCCCTGCTCCGCCAGCAGCAAGCGGGCTCCCTGCACCTGATCGAACCGGCGATGACCGCGATTGTCGGTGGCGTGCACCTGCAGCCGGTTGCCCTTCTCGTCGAGCAGAGAGAGTTGCACATCCTTGAGTGGGTCGGCCGTTGCCAGCGAACTGACAAACACCTCCAGCCGATCCCGATAGCGACGGGCACTGAGCCCCATGTCGCTCACCGCGAAATAGGTGGTCTCCTTGCGCCAGTCGTAGTTGCCAAGGGGGGACATCACCGCAAAATAGACGCCGGCCTCGGCCAGCTGGGGCTCTTTCACATTGATGAGGCGGGTTTCGCGACGGTTGGGATCCAGCTCCAGCGCATAGCGACCGCTGAACACCCGTTTGGCCCGCTTGGTGATCTGTTCGAGCTCCCAGTTGCCCATGCCGGAACCGGGTCTGTACTCGACCAGAAAGCGCGGCAGATAGGCGGCATCGACCCGAAAGAAGTCGATATTGACCTCGTCTACGTTGACCGCGCTGATGGGCAGGCGCAGCTCGTCGCGCAGCGGCAACACCATACCGCTGGCGGTAAAGGAGGCCCCCGCTTCCAGTGGCCGGGTCTTGAGGATCCAGCTCTGGGGAGACGGGCCCAGCCCAGCCTTGAGGGTCACCTCGTAACGCTTGTCGGGCTGCACGTTCGGGAAATAGAGGGTGCGGCCATCATCGGCCAGGATCCACTCCCCCTGCACTTGCTTGCCCCCCTCGCTCACCGCAAGCCAGCGCTGCCAGCTTGCGCTGGGGGTGAGCGGACCGGAGAAAACCAGCGCCAGCGCCGGTGCATCCCGATATTGACGGGCATTGGCTTGCACCACGGCGTCCGGCGCCCCAATCTCTTGTTGCGCTGCGGGAGCCTCTGCCGTAGTCGCGGGCTTGTCCGGACCGCAGCCGGCCAACAGCAGACCGGTGATCCCCGCCAACAGCAGGGCCGCTGCGCGGCGCATAAAGGGGAAAGAGGGTGAACGGACGGCGTGGTGGAAAACAGGGCGAAGGGTAAAGAGGCGCATAGGATCCATCCCGGGGTAAAGCGCTGCCATGGCAGCGTGACAGGGAACAGGATAAGGCATCCCGCCCCCTCGACACAAAGCCCATTACCGACGCGGCGATCCCTTGGCAGACAACCGCCGCACGCCACCAGCGGGAGTCAAGATTATCCGTTACTCGTGGGTCGTCTCCCTCTTCGCTCCCCCCTTGAACCAGCGAAAGAGAATGGCCATGACGGCAGCGAGGAAGAGCACCAGGGAGGCGATCAGCAGCAGGCGAGTCAGCAGCTCGCTGTGATGGGCGAAGAAGGAGGTTTTCATCGCCAGCTTGCCCACCAGGCTCAGGCAAAGCGCCCACAGAAAGGCGCTGGCGAAGCTGGCGATGCACATGCGCAGCACGCTCAGGCGGCCAATCCCCATCAGCATGGGAGTCAGCACCCGCACGAACGGGATGAAGCGGGACGAGAACATGGCCAGAAAACCATATCGTTTCAACAGGTTGGTTGCCCTTGGCAAACTCTCGGCGGGCAGCATTCGTTCGATATGGTCCATGAAGCGAGTGCGCTGCAGCGCCCGTCCTTGCAGATAGGCGAGCACGGAGCCAATCCCCGCCGCCAGCGGCAGATAACCGAGGGTGACTTCGGGGCCAAAGACTCCCATCCCGACCAGGCCACCGGCCAGCAGCACCAGGCTGTCTCCCGGCAGGGGCAGAAAGACGAAGGCGGATTCCAGCAGCAGCACCAGCATCAGGCAGCCGATCAGCATAGGCACGGCCTGCATCTGAATCAGTGCATCAAAGTCCTGATGCCAAATGGCGATCAGCATATCCAGCATGTCACACTCCCTACCACACTGTTTCTCGTGTACAAGGCTCGCGTTATAGCCGCACGCCCCTGAACAACACGTTAATTTTTCACAATGTCAGCAAAAAAAGTGTGTCTATCTGTTGCAGGCCGGATGAGGGGACTGAATGACGGGTATAAAAAGCCCCTCATCTTGCGCGCACAAGGGAGAGGGGCAAACAGGCACAGAAAGTAATCAGTCGGCGGTGGCCATCTGCCAGGTCTTGAAGCCGCCGGAAAGGTTCTTCACCTTGAAGCCGTGCTGGCTCAGCAGGCGGCAGGCCACATGGCCGCGCAGCCCCACCTGACAACTGATCAGCAGTTCCTTGTCCTTGGGCAGCTCCGCGAGGCGGCCGCGCAACTCGTCGAGGGGGATATGCATCGCCCCCGGGATGCGGCCCAGCTTGTCGAGCTCGGGGGTATTGCGCACATCCAACACCAGCTGGTGTGGCTGACGGGCCTGCACCTCGGCCACGTGGCAGAGGGTGGTATCCCCTTTCAGATGGTTGCTCGCCACGAACCCCGCCATGTTGATCACATCCTTGGCCGAGCCAAACGGCGGCGCATAGGTGAGCTCCAGATCCTGCAGGTCGAACACGGTGAGCCCGGCACGCTGGGCGACCGCCAGCACATCGATGCGTTTGTCGACGCCATCCTTGCCGATAGCCTGGGCGCCGTAGATCTTGCCATCCGGGGCAAACAGCAGCTTGAGGCTGACCGGATGGGCTCCCGGGTAGTAGCCGGCGTGACTGCCCGGATGGACATAGGCCTTCTCGAACGGCAGACCCAGCTGCACCAGCCGCTTCTCGTTGAGACCTGTGCTCGCCACCGCCAGATCGAACAGCTTGCAGATGGCGGTCCCCTGGGTCTTCTTGTAGGTCTCGCTGCGCCCCAGCATGTTGTCGGCGGCAATCCGGCCCTGACGGTTGGCAGGGCCTGCCAGCGGGATCAGCACGGACTCACCGGTCACGAAGTCGGTCTCCTCCACCGCATCCCCCACCGCGTAGATGAAGGGATCCGAGGTGCGCATGCCGGCATCCACCTTGATGCCGCCGCGCGGGCCCAGCTCCAGCCCCGCCTTGGCGGCGAGCAGGGTCTCGGGTTTGACGCCGATGGCCAGGATCAGCAGACCGGTATCGAGATGGGTGCCATCGCTCAGGGTCAGGCGCAATCCACCCCGTTGTTCGGTGGCCACGGCGGCGGTTTTTTCCGCCAGTACATCCAGGCTCTCGATGGCGGAGAGGCCGGTGCGCAGACGCAGATCGATCCCCTCCTCGCGAATGCGGGCGTGGAGCATATTGGCCATCTCTTTATCGACCGGCGCCATCACCTGATCGGAGAGCTCCAGCAGGGTGACCTCCAGCTTGCGCTGGTGCAAGGCTTCCATCATCTCCAGGCCGATGAAACCGCCCCCCACCACGGTGACGTGGCGTGGCTGATCGTGCTCAAGGGCGGCCAGGATACGATCCATGTCCGGAATATTGCGCAGGGTGTGGACGTGGGGGCTGTCGATGCCCGGGAAAGGCGGACGAATGGGGGCAGCCCCCGGGCTTAGCAGCAGCACGTCATAGGGTTCGCGCTGCTCTTCACCGGTTTGCAGATTGCGCACCAGCAGGGTCTTGCCGGCCTTGTCTATCTCGATAACGTCGTGGAAGACACGCACATCTACGTTGAAACGGCGCTTGAAACTCTGGGGAGTCTGCAGCAACAGGGCATCCCGATGAGGGATATCCCCCCCGATGTGATAGGGCAGACCGCAGTTGGCGAAGCTGACGAATTCGCCTCGCTCGAACATCACGATCTCCGCATCCTCGCTCAGGCGACGGGCCCTGGCGGCCGCCGATGCGCCCCCCGCTACACCACCAATAATCAGGATCCTTTTCATCAGCATGACTCCTCATGGACGTTAATGGCCAATAAATTAGCTTTTTCTAATTTAGAGTTCAATGAAATTTTGTTTCCCTCGATTTTGCAGTATTCTTGCAAGCCCGACGGTTGCTTAACAGGATGTTGTTTGTTCATGTCGTCTACCGCACTCAGTCAGATCTCTTCTCCCCGCCAGACGCCGCTCTTTTTTCGTCTGGATATGCACAGCCAACGGCTGGTCGCACTGACCGACGTGATGCAGACACCGCTCTATTGGCTCGATGAGCCCAGAGCCCCCTGGCCAGCCCAGCTTCCCGACGCCCTGCGCCACCCCATCGAACAGCTGCTGGCCAATGGCCAGGGGGGCAAGATCTCCCTGCGCTTTGCCGAGCAGCAGTGGCACATCGCCATCGCCCATGAACAAAATGACTTCTGGCTGATCTGCCTGCAGCATCAGCGCCAGCTTCCGGTGGCCGATCTTGCCCTGCAACTGCCGCGGCTGAGCCAGATGGCAAGCCAGCAACAGTATGCGCCGCTGCTGGAGACGCTGAAAGAGACATTGGGGGCCGATCGACTCATTCTCTGGCACTACCAGGCCAATGGCGAGCTGGGGGGTGAACAGCTCAGCCCGGTGTTTACCCTGGGGGTAGAGAGCCTCTATCCGATCCGGGGTGACAGTCGCTACATTCGCGCCCTGCGCACCCGCAAATCCTTGAGTTTTTCCGAAGCAGCCCACCAGCCGATGCTGAGCCAGCACCTCTATCTGACCAGCGCCGGCGTCCGCTCACGCCTCGATTGCGCCCTGCTTGAGCAGGACAAGCTGTTTGGTGTCCTCAGCCTCGAATACCTGGAGCCGACCCCCATCAGCGACGAGATGCTGCAACTGGTGCGCCACAGCGCCCAGCTGCTTGGCCACTGGCAGCCAGGAGACGAATCCCATGACGACGAGCCAACCTTGCCCGCCGAGCTGCACCGGCTGACCGGCATCGACTATTGCAAGACCCTGGTGCAGTGGGCCATGACCATCAGCGGGGCCCGTATCGGCCTCATCGGTGAGTACCAGCCCCGCGGCCAGGAGCTCTGGATCATCCCCCGCTGCGTCTTTCATGAGCAAACCTTCTCCACCCTCAAGCCCATCCAGATGGATCCGGGGCCGGGCAGGGAGCTCTTTGAGCACGGTCAGGCCCTTTATGTGGAAGATCTTCCCCTGCGCTATCCCAATGCCACCAAGCTGCTGGCCACCAATGCCAACGCCTATGTCGGCATCCCCCTGCACGGGGCCGACGGCACCATCATGGGTCACCTCTCCCTGCTGCTCGATGCGCCGCTGGTCGATCCCGAGCCCCTGCTCGATCAGCTGAGCAGCCAGCACGAGCGGGCCGCCATCGAGCTGCGCCGACTCGCCGCCGACGATGCGCTGCGCCTGGCCGAAGTGGCCTTCAATACCCATGACGGCCTGGTGGTGATGGATCACCATGGCATCGTGCTCAAGGTCAATCTCTCCTTCAGCCGGATCACCGGCTTTAGCGAGGTGGAGGTGATTGGTCACTCCATTCGCCAGCTGCGCCCCACCTACTATGGGGACGATCTCAAAGAGGTGGTGCGGCGTGCGGTCACCGAACAGGAGTTTTGGCTCGGCGAAGAGCAGTGCCTGCACAAGGATGGCCACCTCTTTCCGGTGCGCCTGATGGTGAGCGGCGTCAAGGATGGACAGGGGGAGATCAGCCACTTCATCTGCAGCTTCTACGACATCACCCAGGAGAAGGAGGCTGCCAGACATATCGAGCAGCTCGCCTACTACGACGATCTGAGTGGTCTCTACAATCGCCGCAGTCTCAACGATGCGCTGCAGCGCACCCTGGGTGAATCCAGCGGCCAGTGGGGTGCCCTCTTGCTGGTGGATCTCGATAACTTCAAGTCGATCAACGACTCCCTCGGCCACGCCTGCGGCGATCAGCTACTGCAGGCGGTGGTGCGCCGTTTTCGGGAGTTGCCCCAGGACAACCTGATCCAGGCCCGCATCTCCGGAGACGAATTCGCCCTGCTGTTTACCCAGCTGGGGCAAGGAGAGGTCACCGCCAAGATCCTGGCGGAACACTTCGCCCGCGAGTTGATGGGGCTGTTTCGTACCCCGTTCGACATCGGCGATCACAAGCTGCACTGCAGCGCCTCTGTGGGGATCAGCCTCTTTACCAGCAACGGCATGGATCACCTGACCCTGATGCAGCAGGCCGATACCGCCACCCACATGGCCAAGCGTACCGGCCAGGGCAGCTACGTTTTCTTCAGCGAGGCGATGGCCCAGCAGGAGAAAAACCGCCTGACCCTGACCAACCAGCTGCGCGATGCCCTGCGCCACCATGAGCTGCTGCTGCACTACCAGCCCCAGTACCGGGTCGACAACGGCAGCCTCTCCGGCATCGAGGCCCTGCTGCGCTGGCAGCGCAGCGATGGCACCATGGTGCCGCCGGGGGAGTTCATCCCCATCGCCGAGGAGACCAGCCTCATCCTGGAGATCGGCTACTGGGTGATGAAAACCGCCTGCGCCCAATACAGCTTCTGGCTCAACCAGGGGCTCCAGATCCCTCACCTCTCGGTCAACGTCAGCGCCCGCCAGTTCCACACCCAGGGCTTCGTGCAGCAGGTGGAGTACATACTGCGCGATACCGGCGTCCCCCCCTCCCGCCTGTTGCTGGAGGTGACCGAATCCGTGGTGCTGGAAAACCGCCGCGAGAGCATTGCCCGGATGCACCAGTTGAAGGAGCTCGGTATCCTGCTCTCCATCGACGACTTTGGCACCGGCTACTCGTCCCTGGCCTATCTGCGCGACCTGCCCGCCGACGAGGTGAAGCTCGACAGAAGCTTCATCCAGACCCTGGTGCACAGCGAGCAGGACAAGGCCATCGTCAAGGCGATCCTGGATCTGGCCCAGGTGTTCCGTTTCACCGTGACGGCGGAAGGGGTCGAGGATGAGGCCCAGCTGGCCATTCTCAAGGAGCTTGGTTGCCAGCACTACCAGGGCTTCCTCACTTGTCGTCCGCTCCCCGTCAGGGCACTCGAACAACTGCTCGGCGGCCATCCGGCAGACTAAAGGTGTAGGAACAATAAGGATTTATGTAATAAAATAACGGCCTGCGCGAATCGTTGGAGTTGCCTATGTCTGTCACTAACCGGATCCCTGCCGTCGAAATCAGCGAACAAGCCAAGCCCCAGGGGGTCATTGGCCGGATCCATTCCGTTGAAACCTGCGGCACTGTCGATGGTCCGGGAATCCGCTTTATCGTATTCATGCAAGGGTGCCTGATGCGCTGCAAGTACTGCCACAACCGGGACACCTGGGATACCCAGGGTGGCCGTGAGGTGACAGTGCCGGAGTTGATGCAGGACATCACCAGCTACCGCCACTTCATGAATGCCTCCGGCGGCGGTGTGACCGCATCGGGCGGCGAGGCCATGCTGCAACCGGCCTTCATCACCGAGCTCTTCACCGCCTGCAAGGAGAAGGGCATTCACACCTGCCTCGACACCAACGGCTTCGTCCGCCATCTCGACGACCAGGTCGATGCCCTGCTCGACCAGACCGATCTGGTGCTGCTCGATATCAAGCAGATCAATGACGAGAAACACATTCCCCTGACCCACGTCAGCAATAAATACACCCTGGAGTTTGCCCGTCACCTGGCCGCCAGGGGCAAGACCATGTGGATCCGCTACGTCGTCGTCCCCACCTGGAGCGACGACGACGAGAGCGCCGATGAGCTGGGCAAGTTCATTGCCGAGCTGGGCGAGAGCGTCGAGAAGGTGGAGCTGCTGCCCTACCACGAACTCGGCAAACACAAGTGGGACGTGCTGGGAGATCCTTACGAGCTGAGCGGTATCAAGCCCCCCAGCAAGGAGACCATGGACAGGGTCAAGGCCATCATCGGCAAGTATCACCCCAACGTGAAATATTGATGCCAACGGCAGGCTGGATCATCAGCCTGCTTCAGGCCCGGGCGGCAGGGAGTGCGCTGCCCGGCAACTTCTCCAGGCAATGGACGCCCCCATGAGTGAAGGACAACTCGCCGCCCTGCTGATCTGGCTGTTGCTATTGGTGTTCAGCCTGCGCCGCCCTCTGTGGCAAACCCTCCATGACAATCCCCTTTACCAGCATCTGCTGCTGGGCAGCGCCATCGCCCTGATCCCGCTCTGGTATTTGCGCGCCGGCCTGCACGAGGGGCTGGAGGTCCACTTTCTCGGCCTCACCACCCTCACCCTGCTGCTGGGCTGGCGGTTGGCCCTGCTCGCACCTTGTCTGACCCTGCTGGTGCTCGGTTATTTCGGCGTCACCAACCTGGCGGATTTTGGCTGGCAGGCCCTCATCGGCATCGGCTTGCCGGTGGCCACCAGCTGGCTGCTGTTTCTGGCGAGCTGGGCCTGGCTGCCCCGCCATCTGTTCGTCTATCTCTTCGTCGCGGCCTTTCTCGGCGGCGCCGTCACCATCTCGGTCAAGGTGGTAGCCAGCGCTTTGTTGATGGGAGTGAGCGGCACCTATCCCTGGCATACCATCAGTGCCGACTATCTTTCCATCTGGCCACTCCTGCTGTTTCCGGAGGCCCTGCTCAACGGCATGGCGATGACGGTGCTGGCCATCTATCGCCCCCACTGGGTCAACACCTTTTTCGACCGTACCTATCTGGGGCGCTGAGTCTACTCTCGCCAGCCCAAACAGAACCCTATATAAATGGAGACAGCGCCATCGATGCCTGTCCGGATCACCCGTGCTCACTACCCGGCTCAACGTTGCATGAAAAAGGAACTTGTATGAAACGACTCGACTCGCTGTGGTCCCTGTGTCTGCTGTTCACCGCCACCAGCCAGGCTGGCGGCCTCTACCTCTATGAAACGGGCACGGATGATGTCGGCCTCGCCTCGGCAGGCATGGCCGCGCGGGCACAGGATGCCACGGTGCAGTTCATGAATCCGGCTGGCCTCAGCCGCCTGCAGGGGCGCCATCTCACCATGGGTGGCCAGGCGCTCTACGGGGACGTGCCCTACGATCTGGCGGACGCTTCCCAGCAAGATGTCGATACCGTGGTGGGCTGGTTTCCCTCTGCCTCCCTCTACTACAGCCAGCAGATCGACGACCGCTGGACCCTGGGCTTCGCCACCTACGGTAACTTCGGCCTGGGGCTCGACTTTGGCGGTTGGGCCGGGCAACAGCTGGTGAAGGAGGCCACACTGATGGCGCTGACGATGCAACCCTCCGTCGCCTACCGGATCGACGAGCACTGGTCCCTCGGAGCGGCAGTGGGTCTCAACTACGGACTGTTCGCCCTCAAGCGCGAGACAGACCACGGCGAGAGCAAGCTCGACGACAGCGACTGGGCCATCAATGGCAAGGTTGGCGTGCTCTATGAGCTCACCCCGGCGACCCGCTTTGGCCTCGGCTACAGCAGCGAAATCAAGTATCACTTTGACGTCCAGACCCAGATCACCCTGCAAAGGCCCAACATGCCCGGGATCTCGGCCCAGCTGCCCATCTCCGGCATGGTCAACAGCCCGCAGCAGCTGATGCTGAGCGGCTACCACGAACTCGCTCCCGACTGGGCCCTGATGGGCAATCTGGGCTGGCAGGACTGGAGCCGCTACAACGGCAACGACGTGAGCATCGTCGGCGTCAGCAAGGGGAACAAGGGGCTCTTCCAGGATACCTATCACGTGGCCGTGGGGCTGCAGCACACCCTGACACCCCAGTGGGTGCTTAATGGCGGGCTGGCCTATGACAGCAGCGTTTACAAGGATCAGGACAAGACCTCCCTGACCATTCCGAGCGGCGCCGCCGTCCGGATCGGGTTCGGGGCCAGATATGCCCTCAATCCCAGGGAGAGCATAGGGGCCGCCATGGAGTACATCGATCAGGAGAGCGCCAACGTCCAGGCGGACTACCTATCAGGCAGCTACGACAACCCCAGCTTCTATTTCTTCGCAGTCAACTACAGCAAGCAGTTCTGACAAGAGGCACGATCGAGGGGCAAGAAGCCCCTTTCTCTTGTCACCCGCCATGTACGCCGGGGCCGGCTTCTTTCGCTGGCCCCGCCACAAGCCCGGCTCATCGTTCCAATCAACATGAACAAGATGGCAGAGCGGTGCGGTCGAAGAGGCATTGCCCGGCGTTATCGACCAAACCGGGCGTCAAGAAAGGAGTAGAGAAGCATGCGGCCAGAAGATAAGGCTGACCGCAGATTGGCAGGGAGTGCGCCTCAGCGCATGTAACCACCCTGGGTGAGGATCCCGTAGGCGACATAGTTATATCCCAGCAGCTCGATCCCCTCCTGCAGCGCGGTTTTGAAATCGAAGCCACTGTCCATGCCCAGCAGATCGTTCCAGATGAGGGAGCCGCTGCCAAACACGCGGCTGAAGACGGCGACCAGCAGCAGCCCAAAGAGCGTGAACAGCGCGCTTCTGTGCCGGACAAACTGAACACCACCGCTTAGTAGGGTGTCACGCCCGTGACGCCAGGTATGCACCAGGGTCAGGCTGGCCAACAGCAGGGCCGGATATAGCCAGAAGCCGTGCCACACCCTGTCGAAGTAGACGTCAAGTTCGCGGATCAGCAGGCAACCAAAGAAACCGGCGAGCAACCAGAGAAAGGCGCGTACCGCCGGTATGGACCGCCCTTTCCAGTACAGGCCGATGACGATGGAGAAGAGCACTCCCTCCTGCAGCAGCTCGGTGATGGAGTCCTCCCCGACCCCGTTGTGCAACCAGTGCAGATCGAGCACAACCGTCACGGCCGGCACCAGGGTCAGAACCAGGAGAAACAACACGTCGCAGGCGGCGCGCAGCAGGATGCTCAGGGGGCCGGTCAGGCCGAGAAAAGGGATGTTTTGGCAAGAGGTCGTATTCATGATCGTGCCTCGTCGATGGTTACAAGATGGGTAGGACCCGGCAGACGCCGGGTCCTGGTCGCTGTCAGTGCAGCTTCAGGGTCGGGCGCAGTACCCGGTTGATGCGGCCCACCAGCATGATGAGACCGGTTTTGATGTAGCCGTGCAGGGCAATCTGGTGCATCCGGTAGAGGGAGATGTAAACCAGACGGGCGATGTAGCCCTCCACCATCATGGAGCCACGCATCAGGTTGCCCATCAGGCTGCCCACGGTGGAGAAGCGGCTCAGCGACACCAGAGAGCCGTGGTCGTGGTAGAGGTAGGGCTTGAGCTCGCCGCCATTCATCTTGGCCAGGATGTTCTTGAACGCCTGGGTCGCCATCTGGTGGGCAGACTGGGCGCGCGGCGGCACGAACTTGCCATCCGGCTGCGGACAGGCGGCGCAGTCACCGATGACAAAGATATTCTCGTCACGGGTGGTCTGCAGGGTCTCTTTCACCACCAGCTGGTTGATGCGGTTGGTCTCAAGACCAGCGATATCCTTCATGAAATCCGGCGCCTTGATGCCGGCCGCCCACACCATGAGGTCTGCTTCAATGAGCTCGCCATCCTTGGTGTGCAGACCATCGCTGGTCGCCTCGGTGATCATGGTGGCGGTGCGCACGTCCACGCCCAGCTTGACCAGCTCCTGATGGGCGGCACCACTGATGCGCTCCGGCAGGGCCGGCAGGATGCGGGGGCCCGCTTCCACCAGAGTGACCTTGAGGCTGTCGGTGGTGAGGTTCTTGAAGCCGTAGGCGTAGAGCTGCTCCACCGCGTTGTAGAGCTCGGCAGAGAGCTCGACGCCAGTAGCGCCGCCACCCACGATGGCGATCTTCACCTTGTCGCCCGGCTGGTATTCGGTGGCGAACTGCAGGAAGCGGTTCATCATGCTGTTGTGGAAACGGTGCGCCTGGGAGGGGCTGTCCAGGAAGATACAGTGATCCTTGATGCCCTTGGTATTGAAATCGTTGGAGACGGAGCCGATGGCCATCACCAGGTAGTCGTAGGGCAGCTCGCGCTCATGGACTACCACTTCGCCATTTTCGTCGTGGATGGGCGCCAGTACGATGCGCTTTTCTTCACGCTTGATATCGGTCAGGGTGCCAAGCTGGAAGTCGAAACCGTGGTTCTTGGCGTGGGACTGGTAGCTCAGGGCATCGATGCCCGCGTCCATGGAGCCGGTGGCCACTTCGTGCAGCAGGGGTTTCCACAGGTGGGTACGGTTGCGATCCACCAGGGTGATCCTGGCCTTGTTCTTCTTGCCCAGCTTGCGGCCCAGACTGGTGGCCAGCTCCAGGCCCCCAGCGCCGCCGCCTACAACGACAATATTCATCATGATGGTTTTCCTCGGTTCCTCAAAACGAAAGGGAGCCTTCGGCTCCCTAAAACGAAATCGGTCGACGTACCGGATCAGGCTTCTTTGAAAGCCTTCATCCGTTGCAGATGGTGCGAGATGTTCTTGAATTTATGGGTCTCGCGCTCATCCCATACGATGTCGTAATAGTTCTTCAATTCACGCTCAGTGTCCCGATTATCTCGCACTTCATCCGCAACGGAAAGGATGCACAGGCAGTTTCCTGAATTTTTCTTACGAAATTCAGTTACACATTTAGTGCCTATGTCCTCGTACTCCTCCGGCCGGTCGATCTTGCCCTGCATGTTCTCTTCCGGGTGCAGATTGGGGTTGAAGATCACCTGACGAATGCCGCACAAAAAGCCGATACGCTCGCTCCAGTAGCCACCGAGCCCTACCCCGCAGATGAGGGGCTTTGGGTCCGAGCTCATGTCGAGCTGCTTCTTCACTTCCTTGAGCAGATGGCTCATGTCGTGACGGGGGTGAACCGTGCTGTAGTGGACGAAACGCACATCATCATCAATAAACTGCAACTGCAGCACTTTCTCATGATTGCCGGGGCTGGTGGCATCAAAGCCATGCAGATAGATGATCATGGATAAGACCTCAAGATCTGTGTCAGTTCTATCGAAACTACCCCGCGCTAGCCTCATGCGCCACCAAAACATCCTGCTTTCTTGCTTTGGATCACGCCAGATGCCCCCGCTGGCAGGGGTCACGACCCCAGTGATGGCGCGGCTGGCACACATTCTCTATCAAACTGAGAGGGCGCGGCCGAATAATGATAACCCGGCTACCAATCTGAGATCGCCGCCCGACCTGGAAACAGCGCCAACCCGGCATCCTGGTCGCCAGGATGTGACCCGCTCCGCAAAACGGCCCTCTTTCCCCCTGCCCTGCGCCTCTTGATAACCAAGCGAGCACGCTTTGTGCACTCCCTCTGGCCACGACTGCGCGGCCCCCTCATCCCCTGTGTCGATGAAAAAGGGCCCTGTCCAGAGACGATCGCAATGACCGGAAGCTTCGGCTTTCACTATCTTGCCCGTGCCTGTCGCCCGGGTTGCAAGGAGTGATGTGTTCATGAACGAGACCAATCCCCCCTCCCCCCAAGCGGGGCAACGCCAGCGCCCGGTCGATGAGGTAGAGCGCATGCTACCGCCGGGTCAGCTCTTCACCCTGGGCCTGCAACACGTGCTGGTGATGTATGCCGGCGCCGTGGCGGTGCCGCTGGTCATCGGTGGTAGTCTGGGGCTGCCCAAGGAGCAGATCTCCTATCTCATCAGTTCGGATCTCTTCTGCTGCGGCATCGTCACCCTGCTCCAGTGCCTCGGCATCGGGCGTTTTGCCGGGATCCGCCTGCCGGTCATCATGTCGGTCACCTTTGCCGCCGTGATGCCCATGCTGGCCATCGGCGCCAACCCGGATCTGGGGCTGACCGGCATCTTCGGCGCCACCATAGCCGCGGGGATCCTTTCAACCTTATTGGTGCCCCTCATCGGCCGTCTGATGCCGCTTTTTCCCACCGTTGTGACCGGGGTGGTCATCACCTCCATCGGGATCAGCATCATGCAGGTGGGGATCGACTGGATGGCCGGGGGCAAGGGCAATCCCGAGTACGGCAGCCTGCGCTACATCGGCACCAGCTTTCTGGTGCTCGCCTTCATCTTGCTGGTGACCCGCTTCACCAAGGGATTTTTCAGCAACATCTCGGTACTGCTCGGCATCCTGTTTGGCTTCGGGGTGGCCATCGCCATGGGCGAGGTGAGCCTGGACGGTCTCAATGACGCGGCCTGGTTTGCCCCCATAGTGCCGTTCGCCTTCGGCTGGCCCACCTTCGACCCCATCTCTATCGCTACCCTGACGGTGATCATGCTCATTACCTTCATCGAGTCGATGGGGATGTTTCTGGCTCTCGGCGACATCGTCGGTCACTCGGCCAGTCGCGGCGACATAGTGCGCGGGTTGAGGGTGGATGGCATAGGCACCATCATAGGCGGCATCTTCAACAGCTTCCCCCACACCTCGTTTTCCCAGAACATCGGGCTGGTGAGCGTGACCGGGGTATCGAGCCGCTGGGTCTGCGTCATGTCGGGGGGGATCCTGCTCGCCTTCGGCCTCATTCCCAAGATGTCGGTGCTGGTCGCCTCCATTCCCCCCTTCGTGCTGGGGGGTGCCGGCATCGTCATGTTCGGCATGGTGCTGGCCACCGGCATCCGCATCCTGGCGCGGGCCGACTACAACAGCAACCGCCACAACCTCTACATCGTCGCCATCAGTTTAGGGGTCGGCATGATCCCCACCGTCTCGGGCCACTTCTTCCAGCACTTCCCCGCCGTCCTGCAGCCGCTGTTTCATAGCGGCATCCTCTTGGCCACCATCAGCTCTGTGCTGCTCAACCTCTTCTTCAACGGCTATCAGCCCGATACCAGCCACCAGACCCGCCCCCTGCTGGTGGGGCCCATCAAGCCCCGACAAGAGCACTCCTGACAAAAAAGCCCCGGACAGCCATGCTGTCCGGGGCTTTTTACCTCTTATGCCTGGCGGTTACACCGCCAGCTGCTCGAAGCGATCCACCGCCGCCGCCACCAGGGCCAGGCTCCCCTGCCAGAAGGCGGGCTCGCGAATATCCTGCCCCAGGTGCTTGGCCACCAGCTCTTCGGCACTCATGCGGCCGGTGTCCCGCAGCAGGGCGCGGTACGCCTCGGCCACATTCGTTTCTCCCGCCCCCTGGCGGCTCATCAGCTGCTGATAAACCCCGAGGCTGAACAGATAGCCAAACAGATAGGGGTAATTGTAAAAACCCAGGCCCGCGATGGAGAAGTGCGCCTTGGCCGCCCAGAACATGGGGTGATAGCGGCACAGGCTCCCCTCATACCAGCGGCCCCAGGCCTCGTCTGTCATCGCCTTGAGCTGCCCGGCCGGCACATAACCCTGCTCGCGCGCGGCCACCAGGGCGCGCTCGAAGTCAAAGCGGGCCGGGATATTGACCAGGAAGGTGGCGGCACCATCGGCCTCGGCCCAGGCGATAGCCAGCTGCTCCTCCGGGCTCTGTGCCTGCTCAAGCAGAGCGCGACGCACCAGGGTCTCGGCGAAGATGGAGGCAGTTTCGGCGAGCGTCATGGGGTAGCCGCGCTGGCTCATGGGCAGATCGCGGATGAGCCAGTTGTGCCAGGCGTGGCCGAGCTCGTGGGCGAGGGTGATGACGTTGTCCATGGTGCCGGCGTAGGTGACGAAAACCCGCGGCTCCACCGGATCGGCAAACTTGGTGCAGTAGGCCCCGGTGCGCCGGTTTGGGGTTGGGGCGGCATCAATCCACCCCTTCTCCGCCATCATACGGGCAAAGTCTCCCATCTCGGGGTCGAAGCGGGCGAACGCCTCGGCGATGATGGCGATCGCCTCCTCGAACGGGATCTCGCGGCTGCTGGCGGCCGGCGGTGGGGCGAACAGATCCTCGGCCCCCATATCCTCAATGCCAAGACGACGGGCCATCAGCCCCAGCGCCCGCTGCCCCAGCCCGCGGGCGAGATAGGTCTGCGCCATAAGCGTATCCAGGGTGGCGCGCTCGATATGGCTCTGGTGACAGGAGAGATCCAGCGCATCGAGCCGGCGCGCATTGCCACGCTGGCGCGAGAGCTCCAGGCGCCAGCCATTGAGGGCGTTGAGGATGGCGGCCACCGTCTCCTCCTCCCCTTTCCAACCAGCGCTGATGGCATCGAAGGCCTCCCGGCGCAGGGCTCGCACCGGGCTCGAGAGCAGGTTGCTCGCCTCGGCCAGCCCCATCTCGCGGCCGTCGATCACCAGCCGGATCTTGCCCACCAGATCGTTGTAGAGGTTGCCCCAGGCGTGCAAGCCGTCGGTGCCCAAGCCGATCACCAGCTGCTCCGCCGCCACCGGCAGGCGCTGATCCTGCAAAAGGCGCTCGTGGCGCAACCGGTACGCCTCCTCCCCGAGCAGGGGATCCTGCATCAGCAGGGTAAACTGCGCCTCCGGCAGCGCCAGCATCAGGTCTTCCACTGGTGCCAGGGTCTTGAACAAGTCGGCGTTGAGGGCGCGGGCGCGGGAGGCCAGCTGCTTGGCGAGCACATCCCGGGCATCCTGGCTGCCCCGACAGGCCGCCAGAATGGCGACGTTCCAGCCGATATTGCGGATGCGCCGGGCGCGCAGGCGCACCTCCCGCAAGAAATCCTGCTGGGCATCGGGCTGCCCTTTCACCTGCTCCAGGGTGCCGATAAAGGTGGTCAGCTGGTCAAGGCTGGTGCGGGCCTGCGCCATGTCCGCCTCAAGCTCGGGGCAGTCGAGGGCGGGATAGATGTGTCGGTTGTCCCACTGCTGGGGGTAAGGTGTTTGCTGCATAAAGAAGATGCCATCAAAATCTGGCGGGCCAGGCCCGCGAAACAAGAGGGCGGCGCAGGGGCCGCCCGTGAAACGTGACGCGCAACAACAGCGTCCTTATTTGGCCGGCTTGAGCTTGCCCACCTGGGTCATCACCACCACCAGCACCAGGCCCACCACCACGCCGGCAAGGGCATTGAGCAGGGTCGGGATCAGGGCAGAGAGCACGGCGCCCAAGGCAGGCAGGGTGGCGACGGCCGCGGCCGTGCCTTCGGTCAGATGATGGGCAAAGGGCAGGCCGTGCATCAGGATGCCGCCCCCCACCATAAACATGGCGATGGTACCGACCAGCGCCAGCAGGTGCATCAGGCGGGGGGCCGTTACCAGCAGCCCCTGCCCCACGCTACGGCGCAGGGCGCTGCCATCGGGCTTTTGCAGCAGATGCAGACCGATGTCGTCGAGCTTGACGATAAGCCCCACCAGGCCGTAGACCCCCACCGTCATCAACAGGGCGATCCCCGCCACCACCGAGAGCTGCAGGGCCAGACTCGCCCCCTGTACGGTGCCGAGGGCGATGACGATGATCTCGGCCGACAGAATGAAGTCGGTGCGAATGGCCCCCTTCACCTTCTGCTGCTCGAAGGCGGCCAGATCATCGGGGATGGGCTCGTCCTGCGTGGCATGTGCCTCTTCGTGGGGCAGAAACTTGTGGACCAGCTTCTCGGCCCCCTCGAAACAGAGATAGGCGCCCCCCAGCATCAACAAGGGGGTGATAAGCCAGGGCACCAGGGCACTGATGGCGATGGCGGCAGGCACCAGGATAAGCTTGTTGCGAAGCGATCCCTTGGCCACCGCCCACACCACCGGCAGCTCCCGCTCGGCCCGCACCCCGGAGACCTGCTCGGCATTGAGGGCGAGATCGTCCCCCAGCACCCCGGCGGTCTTCTTGGCTGCCACCTTGGTCATCAGGGCAACATCATCGAGCACGCTGGCAATATCATCGAGCAGGGCCAACAAACTGGTTCCGGCCATCAGGAATTCCTCATTTCGGGCAAAAGATGTCACAGTGTAACGATAAGCGGCGCCGTCGGCAGCAAGCACGTCGCCCCTTTTGAGCCTTATCCCCCTGATACAAGGAGTCTTTATGCAACCCTGGCAGCCCCTGCTCGATCTCTGGTTTGGCGATGATGCCGACGATGCGGCCCGGGCCAAACGGCAAGCCCCGCTCTGGTGGGGCAAAGACACGGCGACGGATAGCATGCTGGCCAGCCGCTTCGGCGAACTGGCTGAGGCCGCAGCCAACGGCCGACTCGGCGACTGGGCCGAAGTTCCCGCCGGGCGGCTGGCGCTGATCCTGCTGCTCGACCAGTTGCCGCGCAATATCCATCGCGGCACTCCGGCTGCCTTCGCCCAGGATGCCAAGGCCCGAGAGTTCTGTTTGCAGGGATTGGCACAGGGGGCGGATCGGGCCCTCTCGCCGCTGGCCCGGGTCTTTTTCTATCTGCCGCTCGAGCATGCGGAATCCCGTGAGCTGCAGGCCCGCAGCGTGGCACTGTTCGATGCCCTGGCAACGGAGCAGGCGGCAGGGTCCGCCCTCACCACCTTCGCCGGCTTTGCCGACTTTGCCCGCCGCCATCAGCTGATCATCGAGCGCTTCGGCCGCTTCCCTCACCGCAATGCCATCCTGGGCCGCCCCGATAGCGAAGACGAAGCCGCCTTCCTGCAACAACCCGGTTCCGGTTTCTAACCCTCACTTCATAAAAAACGCCAGGGAATCCCCTGGCGTTGTCATGTTCCGATGCTCTAGCCGCGCAGGCGCGCCGCCACCGACGCCACCCGGGCGCCGTAGAGCCGGGCGCTCTCCAGATCCCCGCTCGGGATCGCGTCGGCTCCAGCGTCCGACGGGCCCTGAGCCAGCAACCCCACCGAACCTCCCAGGCTGTTGAGATCGGCCCGGGTGGCCGCCTGAGTGTTGGAGGGCAACTGCCCCAGACTGACCCAGATACCGCCATGCTGGGAGGCCAGGGTCTGCAGGTAGATGAGGGTCACCTGCTTGTCACCGTTGAGGCTGGCGCTGACGGTAAAGCCACCAAATACCTTGTCCTGCCAGGCGTGGGTAAACCAGGCCTTGGAACTGGCGTCGGCGAACTTCTTGAACTGCCAGGGCACGCCGCCCATGTAGGTTGGGGCGCCGAAGATGATGGCATCGGCAGCGTCCAGCGCGGCGAACGCTTCAGCAGAGATCTCCCCCTGCTCATCGATGACGACTGACTCGGCGCCGGCGCCCAGCGCCACCTCTTCGGCCACACGGCGGGTGTGCCCATAACCGGAAAAATAGACCACGACTGTCTTGGCCATCTGCTCTCTCCTTGCGAGTGCGAACTGCATGCTGCAGAAAAAGGCGGCCCCGGGATGGAGCCGTCATCAAGGAAGATGGTATCTTTAAGAAACCTGGTCGCCAATGAGTGGCGCCAAGGTGCCCTGGTTACCCGGAGGAAACCATGTCCGATTACAACGTCTACTCCCGCCACTGCCCTGCCCGCCTCTTCTTCGACCGGCTGGCCGAGCGCTGGGTACTGCTCATCATCGGCCTGCTGCGCCAGCAACCGACCCTGCGCTTCAACGAGATCAAGCGGGAGGTTGATGGCATCTCCCAGAAGGTGCTGTCGCAAAAGCTCAAGCTGCTCGAGCGAGACGGCCTGGTGGCGCGGGAGGTTTACCCCTCGATGCCGGTGCGAGTCGAGTACCGCCTCACCGAGCTCGGTCGCTCTTACGCCGACACCATAGAGCAGGTCTCCCAGTGGGCCCAGCAGCATGTCGAAACCCTGCTGGCGGCCCAGCTGCGTTTCGACGAAACCCAGGCAGCCGAGGAAGAGGAGCGCGCCCGGCCGCCCCTGCGCTTCCTCTCCCCGCTCAACAAACCCGCCAATCCCGGGAATAACAAGAACGGCGACTGACGGTCGGCCAGGCGCCAATAAAAAATCCCCGTCATGACGGGGATTTTTTATTGGGCCAGGGGCCAACGCCAGCGATCTGCCTGGAGCAGACTCACACCTTGACGGGTTCGCTTTCCCCTTGCACCACTGTCTCGCCCAGACTGTCCTCGGTCTTGGCTACCACGCTCGCGGCGATGGCGTTGCCCAACACGTTGGTGGCAGAGCGCCCCATGTCGAGGAAGTGGTCGATCCCCAGCAGCAGCAAGACGCCGGCTTCGGGAATATGGAACTGGTTCAGGGTGGCGGCAATCACCACCAGGGAGGCGCGCGGCACCCCGGCCATCCCCTTGGAGGTGACCATCAGCAGCAGCAGCATGGTGATCTGCTGGGCCATGGAGAGCTCGATGCCATAGGCCTGGGCGATGAACATCACCGCGAAGGTGCAGTACATCATGGAGCCATCCAGGTTGAAGGAGTAACCCATGGGCAGCACGAAGCTGGCGATGCGCTTGTCACATCCGAATTTTTCCAGCCGATCCAGAGTCTTGGGATAGGCCGCCTCGGAGCTCGCGGTGGAAAATGCCAGCAGGATGGGTTCGCGGATCATGGCCAGCAGCTTGAGCACCCGCTCGCGCAGGAACAGGCTGCCCATGGCGACCAGCAGCAACCAGAGACAGCCCAGGGCCAGATAGAACTGGGCCATGAAGCTGCCGTAGGTCAGCAGGATGCCGAGCCCCTCCTTGGCCACCATGGCGGAGATGGCACCGAACACGGCAAACGGCGCGAAGTTCATCACGTAGCCGGTGACCTTCAGCATGATCTCCGCCGCGCTGGCCATCAGCACGACCACCGGCTTGGCCAGATCCCCGAGGGCGGCAGCGGCCAGCCCGAAGAAGAGGGAGAACACCACGATCTGCAGGATCTCGTTGGTGGCCATGGCTTCCACCACGCTCTTGGGAATGGCGTGGGTGACAAAGTCTTTCAGGGTGATGGCGCCCACCGCAATGCCGGAGCTGGCGGTGTCATCGGGCAGGGAGAGGGAGAGGCCGACGCCCGGTTGCAACAGAGTCACCATCACCAGCCCCAGGCTCAGGGACATCAGGGAGGCCAGCATGAACCAGCCCAGGGTCTTGGCACCGATGCGGCCCACGGTGCGGGTATCGCCCATCTTGGCGATGCCGACCACCAGGGTGCTGAAGACCAGGGGGGCGATGATCATCTTGATCAGTCGCAGGAAGATATCGGTAAGAATCGTGATGTTGCTGGCGAAATCCGCCGCCTGATCGGCGGCAAACAGACGATAACCCTGACCGGTGAGGATGCCAAACATCATCGAAATGAGGATGGCGACCGTCAGCTTATTCATTTTCATGGGGGTTTCTCGATAGAGAGTGATACAAGCCTTCATCAGTGGCAGTGGGTGCCACTAAAGTCCGTTTTTGTGATCCGACCCGTTGACTCCGGATAGTCGGTATGCTGGGAGCATGCCTAAAAGCGAGGGGTAAATCCAGAGTCTGGCTCCGGAATTTTATGCTACTGCCAGGTGTATATTATCTACATCTTGCCGAACCATCATATTAATCGCTGTTTATTTCTATGTTTGCGAGATATTTAGCCGATAGACTGTTTTTGCCCGTCGCCTCATTGTCGAGGGTAAACACCAGCAGGGCCGAGGTGGTGTGCTGGACATGCATCTCATCGAGAAAGGGATCCGGCTCATCCTCGTCGAAGCCGAAGACGGGGCGCGAGGGGGTCACCCGGATGGCGTCCCGGCTGATCGTCAGCTCATCCACCCGCAACCACCGATAGCCTTCGGCCAGCGCCATCTCCCCTGCCCGCTTGAGCACGTACTTGCGAGCCGTCTCCCTGTCCACCAGATCGTTGCCGACAAACTCCAACTGCCAGGTGGTGGGGCCAAGCCGGGTCTGGGAAAAACCGGTCTGTCCGTTCCAGAAGGATTTTTCACTGTGATAGGAGGTGGCGCAGCCGCCGAGCAGCAGCGTCGCCAGCAACAGCCACCGGACAGGGGCGAGGATGGATGCAGACAAGAGAGGCCTCCGGCACAAGGCTGATGGAAAGACGCCGTTACTAGAGCACAGGCCGGCGAGCGAGACAATCACCGAGCGCGAGGCCAGCAAGGGGAATACCGGAAAAAGAAAAAGGCCTTGTCACAAGACAAGGCCTTTATTCGGGGAATGATGGTCGGCGTGAGAGGATTTGAACCTCCGACCCCTGACACCCCATGACAGTGCGCTACCTGGCTGCGCTACACGCCGACGAAGTCAGTCTGAGCTGACGGGGGCTGAGTTTATGGAGATGCTCCCCCCCTGTCAACAAAGAAACCGCCACAACGATGCGTTCGCCTGCTTTGCGAGCAATCTGCGCTCAAAGCGCCGCCATCAGCCCATTATCTGCCCGCTTGCAGGGCTCAAAGGCCAATAGATCCTACCATTGCCTTGCTCGCGTCCCCTCATCAACCAGCTCAGCGGTTGAAGGTCAGCCGCTTGCCCAGCACCTGATCGCTGACCTGGCCGTTTTGCCAAGCTATTTGGCCATTCACCAAGGTCATCTCCACCGTGCTGTGGAAGCGATAGCCGTTGAACGGTGACCAGCCGCAGTGGTAGAGGATGTTGTCATCGTTGACCACGTAGGGCTTGCCCAGATCCAGCAGCACCAGATCGGCGAAGTAACCCTCGCGGATATAGCCGCGATCCTGCACCTGGAAGCGCTCGGCCACTGCGTGGGAAGTCTTCTTGACGATGGTTTCCAGGGTGAAGACACCGTTGTGGTAGAGCTCCAGCAGCGCCAGCAGGGAGTGCTGCACCAGGGGAATACCGGACGGCGCCTTGAAGTAGCTGTTCTGCTTCTCTTCCCAGGTGTGGGGAGCATGGTCGGTGGCGATGATGTCCAGCACGTCGTTGCGCACCGCATCGAGCAGGGCCCGCTGATCCGCGGCGCTCTTCACCGCCGGGTTGCACTTGATCTGGCTGCCCAGGGTCTCGTAATCGGCGTCGTTGAAGAAGAGGTGGTGAACACACACCTCGGCGGTGATGTTCTTGTCTTTCAGCTCGCTCAGGTCGTGGCTGGCGGTAAAGAGCGACAGCTCCTTGGCGGTGGTGAGGTGCAGCACGTGCAGTTTGGCGCCATATTTTTTCGCCAGCGCCACCGCCATGCTGGAGGACTTGTAGCACGCCTCGTCGCTGCGAATGCGACCATGCTCACCCATCGGCACATTTTCGCCCCACTTGGCCCGCGCCGCCTCTTCGGCCTGGGCGATGGTCGGGGTGTCTTCGCAGTGGGTGACGATCATCACCGGACTCTCGCGGAAAATCGCCGCCAGGGTCTCCTGGTTGTCCACCAGCATGTTGCCGGTGGAGGAACCCATAAACACCTTGACCCCGCAGGACTGCCTGGGATCGAGGCGCTTGATTTCGCTCAGGTTGTCATTGGTGGCGCCGAGGTAGAAGCTGTAGTTGGCAACGGAGGCGTTGGCGGCTATCTGGTATTTGGCTTCGAGGGCTTCGAGGGTGGTGGTCTGGGGATTGACGTTGGGCATTTCCATGAAACTGGTGGTGCCACCGGCGACGGCTGCCCGGGATTCGCTGGCGATGGTCCCCTTGTGGGTCAGCCCCGGCTCCCGGAAGTGGACCTGATCATCGATCATTCCCGGGATGAGGTGACGGCCCGCGGCATCGATGACCAGCGCGTCGGGAGCCTCGATCTGCGGGGCGATGCGGGCAATCCTTTCCCCCTCGATCAACACGTCGGATGCATAGATGCGGCCTTCGTTGACCAGGGTGGCATTCTTGATAAGCAGTTTGTTCATGGGGGGTTCCAGTTCCTTTGCCGATAATCGCGGGTCATAATATCGCAAACTGCCCTTTCGCTATAGCAAGGCCTGACTGATGAAGTTATTTGTAAGAGATTTGACCGTGATCGACTCCAGCTACCTGTGCGAACGCCGCGGCATGGTAGGGGAAAGCTGGCTGGTGGATATCGAGATGAGTGGCGAGCTCAACGAAATGAGCATGCTGCTGGACTTTGGCCGGGTGAAAAAGCTCATCAAGTCGATCATCGACGAAGAGGTGGATCACAAGCTGCTGGTGCCGACCGAATGCGCCCTGATCCATGTCGAACATCTGGAGGGGGACGAGAGTACCGTCGACCTGCTGCGCCAGGGGCGCTCCATCCACCTGCGCTGCCCTACCCAGGGCTTTGCCTTCATCCCGGCGCCCCAGGTGGACAAGGAGTCCGTCACCCGCTACCTGCTGGCGGTGCTGGCCAAGCGGCTGCCCGGCAACATCAAGGATCTCTCCCTGACCCTGCGCCAGGAGCAGATCGAGGGGGCCTTCTACCACTACAGCCATGGCCTGAAGAAACACGACGGTAACTGTCAGCGCATCGCCCACGGCCACCGCTCCCCCATCGAGATCCACGTGGATGGCGAGCGGGATGAAGAGCTCGAGCAGAACTGGGCCGAGCGCTGGGCCGATATTTATCTGGGCACCGAAGAGGACAGGGTCGCCCTCACCGAGCTGACCCTGAGCGCTCGCGCCAACGTGTTGCTGGGGGATCACCACGCCGGTTTCAAATATGTGGCGCCCCAGGGGCTGTTCCAACTGGCCATCCCGTCCGCCGAGGTGGAGATGATCGACACCGACACCACGGTCGAGCTGCTGGCCCACTACATCGCCCGGGAAGTGAAAAAAGCGGTGGGTGACAAGTTCGTGAAGATTGTCGCCTATGAAGGGGTTGGCAAGGGCGCCATCGCCTACGCCTGATCCCGGCGCTACTCAACCTGATAAAAAAGGCTCCCTGCGGGGAGCCTTGCTGTTTCTGCCCGTCAGCCTAGCTACGCCCCTGAGCCAGCAGGCGAACCGCCAGCAGCCCCAGTACTGTGGCCATCAAATAGCGCTGCACCGCCAGCCAGAGGCGATGGCGGGCAAACCAGCCGCTAAGACGGGCGGCGGACAAGGCCACCGAGAGGTTGACGGCCGCGCTGATAAGAATTTGCACTGTGCCGAGCTGCAGGCTCTGGCCCAGTACCGTGCCCGCATCCGGCGAGATGAACTGGGGCAACACCGACAGATAGAAGATCGCGACCTTGGGGTTGAGCACGCTGGTCAGCAGCCCCATCAGAAACAGTCGCCCCGGGGAGTGCGCCACCAGCGGCGCCGGTTCGAACGGGGAGCGGGAGCCAGGCTTGATCCCCTGCCAGGCGATCCAGAGCAGATAGAGGGCACCGGCCACCTTGAGCAGCTCGTAACCCATGGGGATCGCCATGAAGAGCGCCGTGAGGCCGATGGCGGCGCACAGCATGTGCACGGTAAATCCCAGCACCACGCCGCCCCAGGACATGATGGCCGCCACGCGCCCCTGACAGAGGGAGCGTGACAGCAGGTAGAGCATGTTGGGGCCGGGCGTCAGGGCCATCAGGAGGGAGGCACCGGCAAACAGCAGCAACTGGCTTAGGGAGATCATGGTTACGTCCTGACGTTCAAGTGGCTCTAAAGGCGGCAGATCCGGCTATGCTGGCGCACGGTGACCCGGCTTTCCGTGACCGGGATCGGCCTTTGGCACTGCCGGATAAAAAAGGGGCCCGCAGGCCCCCATGTAAAACATCCAGATTCAGGCACTGAGCCGGAAGCGCTTGACCAGCTCCTCCTGTTGCTCGGCCAGCGCATCGAGCTGCTGGCTGGTCTCGGCGACCCGCTCTATGCCCTGATAGTTGAGATCCGAGATATCCGAGATGCGGTTGAGGTTGGTGGCGATATCGGCACTGGTGGCCTGCTGCTGCTCGGCGGCGGAGGCTATTTGGCTCGACATGTCGCTGATCAGCACCACAATGCCCTGCACCTCCTCCATCGCGTTGTTGGCGTGGGAACTCTGATCCATGCAGCTGTCCATCTCGCGGGAGCACTCCTGCATCACGGCCACCGCCTTGGCGACCCCCTGCTGCAGGTTCTCGATCATGGTCTGGATCTCGCTGGTGGACTGGGCGGTGCGCCCGGCCAGGCTGCGCACCTCGTCGGCCACCACCGCAAAACCGCGCCCCTGCTCGCCGGCCCGGGCCGCCTCGATAGCGGCGTTGAGGGCCAGCAGGTTGGTCTGCTCGGCAATGCCGCGGATGACGTCGAGGATGTTGCCAATCTGGCCGCTCATGGCGTTCACATCGCCGATCACCTTGCCGGTCTGCTGCAACTTGCCCGCCAGCTGATGGGTGGTGGTGATGTTGCCAGCCATCACCTTGCGACCGGTTTCGGAGGCTTTCTCCACGTCCATCACCCGCTCCAGGGTCTGGTTGGCAGCCTGGGCCACCTCCCGCACCGAGGCCTCCATCTGGGTCATGGCGGCGGCGACCGAGGCGGTCTCCTGGCGCTGTTTTTCCAGATCCGCCCGCACTGACTCTGTGGTGTGACGGTTGCCGTGAGCGGCGTCATTGAGCTGGGCCGAGGCCTGGGAGAGCTGGGTCAGCACCTCCCCCATCTGTTCGATCAGCAGGTTGACCTGCTTGCCGAGCTGGCCGAATTCGTTGTTGCTGCGAAAGCCGATGCGCTGGGTCATGTCGCCCCCGGTCACCTCATTGAGCACCCGCAGCAACTCCTTGAGGGGACGGCGAATGGCCTTGCCCAGGGTGTAGGCCACCAGGATGGCGATCAGGATGGCGACCCCTATGCTGGCCCCCTGGGTGAGGGAGCTCTGACGCTGCACCTGCTCGGAGGCCAGGATGCTGCGGTTCATCAGTTGCTGGCTCTGGGCGGTGATCTGCTCCAGCTTGCCCTGGATCTCGACGATGAGGGCGCTGGCCTGCCTGCTCTGGCTGCGCATCCGCTCCTGCTCGCGCATCAGGGTCAGGTACTGGGCGAGCACCCCATCGCTGCCGGTGGTGTCGCGCACGAAACCGTGGACATAGTGGCCCATGTCATTGTCGAAATTCGCCAACTCATTTTGCAGATCCTTGATGGTGCTGTTGAACCCCTCGATCTGCATCTTGTTGCGCTTGAGCGCCCCCTCGATGGGGGCCGGGATGCTCTGGTTGAGGGCATCCATGGTGGAGAGCTCGATGGCGGAGAGCTTGGTGGTCAGGGTCTCGGAGAGCATCTTGATGAAGCTGTCATCGATGCTGACCATCATGTCCCCCAGGTTCTTCTTGAACTGGGGCAGACTGACCTGAAATTGCCCCTTGGCCAGATTGACCTTGTGCAACCGGGCCAGCAGCGCCTCATGCTCGGCGGGCAGGGTGTCGGTCAGTTTCAGATAGTCGCCGGCCAGCTGCTCCAGCGCGGCCATCTGTTCCTGCAACTCGGGATGGCTGGCCGCCTGCTGCTTGAGGGTGGCCAGGGTCTTGTCGACCTGGGCCTTGGCCTGCTGCAACTCGGTCACTTCGGCCGGGATCAGCTTGCTATCCTGCTCGGTCAGCACGTCGGTGAGCCACTTGTTGGCACTGAGCAAGCTGATCTGGGTCTGGGAGCTGGCGATCACCAGCGGCATCGACTGCTGGGTCACCTGATCCAAGGCATCCCCAAGGGCCCCCTGGCTGCGAAAAGTAAGCAGTGAGCTGGCCACCATCACGGCCACCAGAATGGCGAATCCAAGATAGACTCGCTGCAAGATGGAGAGATCTGACATGGTTTGTTTCATTATTGTCCCGCTGTATATGCAAAAGTCCCTTGCCTGAGTACCCCGTCCCTTTGATACCCTGCAGCCACCCGCCCGGGTAGTGCCATGACGTCCCTCTGGCTATCGGTATTTTTAACAATAACTGAAGGGAATGGGACATCAGCTGTGTCAAATGTCGGCTTGTGTCACACTTGGCGTGCGACGCTGCCCCATCCAGGGGTCAATCAGGGCTCAATTTCAATTTTCTTTTTCATATAAGGGAGTTAGCAATGGCGCAAGAAACCATTTTCAGCAAAATCATTCGCAAAGAGATCCCCGCTGACATCCTCTATCAGGACGAACTGGTGACCGCGTTTCGCGACATCCAGCCCAAGGCCAAGACCCATATCCTGATCATCCCCAACGTGCTGATCCCCACCGTCAACGATGTGGAAGCCGAACACGAACTGGCGCTGGGCCGGATGTTCACCGTGGCCCGCAAGCTGGCCAGCGAGGCCGGGATCGCCGAGGATGGCTACCGCCTCATCATGAACTGCAACCGCCACGGTGGGCAGGAGGTCTATCACATCCACATGCATCTGGTCGGTGGCCAGCCGCTGGGACCCCTGCTCAGCCTGTGATACCTCGCCTTCAACTGGCTGGCCTGTTGCTGGCCAGCTCCCTGCTGGGAGGCTGTGCCTCCCACTGGCAGGACATGTTCGTCTCCTACTCCGATCAGATGGTACCGCTGCGCAACCAGCTGCTGCTGGGGCACGCCGCCGAGGCCCTGCCCGAGGTGCGCGACTCCACGGTGGGAGACGACACCTATGTGCTGGACAGGCTCGAGCAGGGGCGCATCGCCTGGCTGGCCGGCCAGGATGCCGGCAGCAAGCAGGCCTTTGCCGCCGCCGACAGCCAGCTCGTCTGGGAAGACAACCAGGCCGAGTACCGGCTGAGCCACGGTCTGGCTCAGGTAGGCAGCCTGCTCACCAACGATCAGTCGATGGCCTATCGCGCCCCCGATTACGAGCGCACCATGCTGCACCACTATCTGGCGCTCGGTTACCTGCAACGGGGGGATGCCGAGGGG
Organism: Aeromonas enteropelogenes; assembly: GCF_000819845.1. Classification (GTDB taxonomy): domain Bacteria; phylum Pseudomonadota; class Gammaproteobacteria; order Enterobacterales; family Aeromonadaceae; genus Aeromonas; species Aeromonas enteropelogenes. Next base: position 132,821 of record NZ_CDCG01000011.1, on the reverse strand, counting down.
GCTCTGGTGGAGGTGCGCCGCGCCAATCAGGTACAGGAGCGTGCCCTCAAACGGCGGGCTGACGAGGTTCGCAAGGCAAAGCAAAAGAGCGAAGAGGCCGAGGCTGATACCGCCACTGAAGGAGAGATGCGCCAGCTGGTATCGCGGGCACCGGATCTCGACCGACTCATCGGCCGGGTGAAAAACGGCTTTCAGAACGCCTACACCTTCTATTTCTCCGGGGTGCTCTACGAGGCGGCTGGGGATCTCAACGACGCCTGGGTCGACTATCAGCGCGGCTACCAGATTGCGCCTGACAACCGCAGCCTGCAGGATGCCCTGCTGCGCCTCGCTCGCCTGCGGGGGGCCGCGGACGAGATCCGCGAGACCGAGAAGAAGATCGGTCGCAAGGCCCCGCCGTTAACCCCCTCCATTGCCAAAAAACAGGGCCAGCTGGTGGTGCTGTTTGAAGATGGGCTGATCCCGGCGCGGCGCGAGTTGTTTCTGCCGCTGCCCATCTCCACCTCCGGCGGTGATTTTCGCACCTTCACCGTGGCGGTACCCTATTACGACAACCGGACGAGCGACACCGGGCCGCTGACCGTCACCATCGGCAAGCGGGTCGAGCAGACCAGTGAGCTGGTGCGGCTCGAAGCGCTGGCGGCCAAGGATCTGCAGGAACGATTGCCTGGCATGCTGACCCGCCAGGCCCTGCGTCTGGTAACCAAGGAGCAGCTGCGGCGCACCGCCGCCAAGGAGGGGGGCGATGTGGGCAACCTGCTGGTGGGGATCTTCAACACCCTTTCGGAGCGGGCCGATACCCGCAGCTGGCTCACTCTGCCCGCCCAGGCCTCCAGCTGGCAGGGCATGTTGCCCGCCGGTGAGGTACAGCTTGTCCTGGGGGCCGGCAGCGCCACGCGCCAGCTGCCCCTCACCATTCACGGCGGACGCACCACCCTGGTATGGGTGCAGCGCCTCGGCGCGGGACTGACCACCCGGGTGATGCCCCTGTGAGCAGGTTCGGCCGACAAATCATGAACAACCACCGGCGCGGCCCCCGGCCTGCCGGCAAGGAGAGCAAGATGAAAAGATGCACACTGGCCCTGGGGCTCGCGCTACTGCTGACGGGCTGTGCCACCAATACCTCCGGCATTGCGCTCTATGGTGCGGCGGGCGCCGCAGCGGTGGCGGAGCAGCATCAAAACGTCAACGTCACCCTGACCGAGCTGAGCCGGCGCGAGCAAAACGGCCTGCTGCAGGTCAATGTGGCGGCCACCAGCACCCAGCGCAGCGACAACCGTCTGCAATACCTCTTCTATTGGTATGACGAGGCGGGTCAGGAGGTGGCCAGCGATGGCCGCGGCTGGACCCCACTCAAGCTGCACGGCTATCAGAGCCGCACCCTGTCCGCCCTGGCGCCGAGTCCGGCCGCCCGAGGCTACCGACTCTATGTACGCGAAGTGATTGAGGAATCCTACTAATGAAAATGAATCATGCCCTGCTGATATTGACCGGCGCCCTGCTCCTGGGCGGCTGCTCCAGCACCACCGTCAGCTATGGAGATCCGACCGAAACCGAGACGGTCACCGTCGATTACGGCTCCACCGATCTGCAGGCCATCGCCGACAAGATGGCGGATTCCCTGCTGGCCTCGCCCGCCACCAGCGAGATCACCGCGGGGGGACGCCCGGTGATGTACATGGATTCCATCCGCAACAAGACCTCCGAGCATATCGATACCGAGGCCATCACCGACACCATCCGCACCAAGCTGCTGCGTGCCGGAAAGTTCCGCTTCGTCGACATGAGCAAGGTGGCCGCCATCAAACAGCAGCTCGAATATCAGCAGAGTAGCGGCATGGTGGATCCCGCCACCATGGTGCGTATCGGCCAGCAGACCGGTGCCCGCTACATGGTCTATGGCAACCTCGCCAGCATCGTCAAGGACAACGGCAAGGTGAAGGACGTCTACTACCAGATGACCATGAACCTGCTGGATCTGCAAAGCGGCGAGCTGCTGTGGGCCGATCAGAAGGAGATCCGCAAACAGGCGAAGAAGTCCACCTTTGGCTGGTGATCCGCACCTGGCAGCCCTGCGACGCCGCCTGCCCGCCCCCTGGGCAGAGGCGGAGCTGACGCCGCTCGGGGCAGGCCTGACTAACTGCAACTATCGACTGCGCCTCCCCTCGGGGCGCAGTTACTTTCTGCGCCTGGGGCACCCGGATCCGGTACGGCTTGGCATCGACCGGGCCACCGAGTGGCAGCTCTATCGGGGGGCCATGGCCGAGGGGATCGCCCTGCCCTGCCATCACAGCGATCCCGCCACCGGCCTGATGCTGCTCGACTGGTGTGACGAGCCGAACTGGGCCGACGCCCCGCCGCCGCGGGCCGAGCAGCCGAAGCGCCTGGCCGATACCCTGCGCACCCTGCACCGCCTTCCCCTGCCCTCCGTGGTGATGGCGGTACGGGCCCATGCGGCCGGCTATCGCGCCAGACTGGCGCGGATCCCGTCCTGGCTGCCGGCGCTGGAGCGCGCCCTGCTCGCCAGCCGCGAGCCGGATGATTGCTGGCTGCCTTGCCACCATGATCTCAATCCGGCTAACTTGTTGGGAGCAAGGCCCTGGGTCATCGACTGGGAGTATGGGGCCGCGGGCCATCCGGGCTTCGAGGTCGCCAGCATCCAGCGCACCCACGGCTGGCTGCCACAGGAGCGGGAGGCGCTGGAGGAGCACTATCTGCGCGACCAGCCCCGGGAGCAGCGGTTTTCCTTTCACGGCGAAGCGTTCCTGCCCTGGGCTGATTACATCGCCCTCCTGTGGGCACTGCTGATGGCCGAACAGCAAGACCATCCCGATTATCACGGGCTGATTGATCTCAATCGGCAACGACTGGAGTAACCGATGACAAACAAGGTGCGCTGGTACCAACCGAAAACCTGGGGTCTGTTGCTGCTGACGCTGATGCTGGTGGGCTGCTCCACCCGGATCATCTACTACTGGCTCGACACCGCCATCATCTGGCAACTGGATGACTATTTTGCCCTCTCCTCCTCGCAAAAGAGCCTGCTCAGCCGCGAGGTGAAGGGGCTGATGGCCTGGCACCGGCAACACGAGCTGCCCCGCTATGCCCGGGATCTCGATGTGCTGGCAAAAGCGGTGGCCAGCCCCATGACCCCGGCACAAATCGAGACCAATCTCGATGCGGTGCAGGGGAGCCTGACCCGCACCCTCGAGGACACCATCCCTCGGGCGGTGCGGCTTGCGCGCACCCTGACCGACGAGCAGGTGACCCGCTTCATGCAAGACAGGGTCAAGCGCCAGCAGGAGCGGCAACAGGAATTTTCCGATAAGCCGAAGGAGCAGATGCTGGCGGAGTTTCGCGACAAGATGAACAAGCGGCTCGAGTTCTGGATTGGCGAGGTAAAACCGGCCCAGGCACCACTGGTGGCCCAGTGGGCCGAGTGGCAGTACGAGCTGATGCCCCCCTGGATCGAGTTTCAGACCTCCTGGACCCTGGAGCTGGATCGGTTGATGAAACAGCGCCAGAGCCCGGATTTTACCCGGGAGCTGACCGATCTGCTGGCTCAGGGGGATGGCCTGATGGATGGCCGCTTCACCGGCTACACCGAGCAATCGCGCCAACGCACCATCAAGTGGCTGAGCGCCATGAGCCAGTCACTGGACATCTCGCAACGGGCCCACCTCTACAGCCTGCTCAAGGGATATGCCCGCGATTTTTCGCAGATGACCGGCAGTTGATTCACTCCCAAGCCGGCACGGCAGGTCTGTGCCGGCTTGTCCGATCCCGCCTCCTGTGATAGCTTGCCCCTCTCGTTTCTCTGGAATTGATCGTTTGCGTCCCATCGACAAAGTCAAACTGGTGCTGATGACCCTGGTCATCTCCTTCACCCTGCTTTGTTCCATCGTCCAGGTGGAAGGGCTACGCCTGCCTGCGGCGACGCAAACCCATACCCTCTCCCAGGCAAGCGACAGCGACGACGGCATCATCAAGTTTGTCGCGTCCCATCAGAATCATCTGCTGCGCCTCGAGCAATCCCAGCGCAATGACACTCAACCCAGAACCCTTGTCTATGAGCTGGTGCACAGCTGGTCTGCCGAGGCCATCCTGCTGTTGCTGCTCGGCTGGCTGACGCCTGTCATCCTGCTCTATCACAGACAGAGTTTTCGGGACTTTTTCGGTGCCATTCACCGGCACCGCCTGCAGCGTCAGCATCTACAATACCGCTTCAGCCAGAGCTATCTGACCGCCTGACCCCGAGGGGTTGGCACATCTCTTTTTCGCGCTTCTCCTCCCCTTTGACGGGTTGCACCCAGGTGTCATCCAGCCCTGTTCGCATCTCTATTTTTTAGCGCCTTGCCTGCCCCAAGGGCCGGCCCGCGCGCCTTCTCCTGACAGAGGCGATTTGCCATGAGAAAACATCACAGCGCCATTCTCAACCGCATGAGCAGGTGGCAGTACGCACTGCTGCTGCTGATGCTGTTCACCTTTACCTTTTACTCCCTGCCCACCTTCTTCGGTGAGCAACCCTCCCTCGGCCTGCACGGACAAGCGGCCTTGACCGTCAGTCAACATCAGCTGCTGGCTGAAAACCGGATCGCGCCGGTCAAGACGGTGCAGCAGCAAGACAAGGTCGAGCTGGTGTTTGCCACCCAGCAAGAACAGCAAAGAGCCAAGCAGTTGCTGGAGCAGCAGGGAGTCGACAGCGCCGCCCTGACCCTGGAGTTTCACTCCAACGCTCCCGGCTGGATCAGCCGGCTCGGCGCCACCCCCATCAAGCTCGGACTGGACTTGCGCGGTGGCTCCCAGCTGCTGATCGGGGTCGACGTCAATTTCGTCATCGACGCCCAGACCAACAATCTGGTGGACTCCCTGCGCAGCCGCTTTCGTGATGCCCATCTGCGCGGCGCCAACGTGATGCGAAGCGAGCAGGGCACCGTGATCGTGACCCTGCCGGAGGCGGCCGAGCAGGCCCCCTGGCTCACCATCGTCAAGGAGAGTGCCGGTACCCTGCAGGGGCAGTGGCAACTCACCCGCAGCGACAACGAGCTGCGCCTGGTGTTGAGCGAGGCCGAGCGCACCCTGCTGGTCAACAACGCCGTGACCCAGAACCTGTCGATCCTGAAAAAACGGATCAACGAGCTCGGCATCGTCGAGGCCACGGTCCAGCGCCAGGGGCAGGAGGGCATCCGCATCGAGCTGCCCGGGGTGCACAATCCCAAGCAGGCCAAAGAGGTGATCGGGGCCACCGCCTCCCTGGCTTTCTACGAGACCAAGGCTGACAGCCACTTCTATATGTCCGATCGCCACGGGCAGGCCATCCCCATGGCACGCAAGCCGGTGCTGACCGGCGAGCATATCGTCGACGCCCGCGCCAGCATGGGAGAGATGGGTCAGCCCCAGGTCAATATCGTGCTCGACACCCTGGGGGGCAGCAAGATGAACCAGTTCAGCCGCCAGCACGTGGGCAAGGCGATGGCCACCGTCTTCACCGAGTACAAGACCAATGCCCAGGGGCACCTGAGAGCCCACAGCGAAGTGATCAACGTCGCCACCATCCAGACGGCCCTTGGCAACCAGTTCCGCATCACAGGCCTTGCCAGCATGCCCGAGGCACAAGAGCTGGCCATGCTGCTGCGCGCCGGTGCCCTCACCGCGCCGCTCAAGATCCTGGAAGAGCGCAGCATAGGCCCGACCCTCGGCATGCAGAACATCGAGGCGGGCTTCACCGCCCTGGCTTTTGGCATGGCGGGCATGATGCTGTTCATGATGGCCTGGTATCGCAAGTTCGGCTGGGTGGCCATCACGGCGCTGATCGGCAACCTGTTGATGCAGGTCGGCATGCTGGCGGTACTGCCGGGCGCCGTACTGACGTTGCCGGGGATCGCCGGCCTGGTGCTGACCGTGGGCATGGCGGTGGATACCCATGTGCTCATCTTCGAGCGGATCAGGGATAGGCTGCGTGAAGGTGGCAGCCTCGCCAATGCCATCGATTTCGGCTATCGCTCGGCATTTCGCACCATCTTCGACGCCAACATCACCACCCTGATCTGCGCCGTGGTGCTCTACTCCATCGGCTCCGGACCGCTGCAGGGCTTCTCCATCACCCTCATCCTGGGGCTCGTCTCCAGCATGATCACCGGGATCTGGGGCACCCGCGCCATCATCAATCCCCTGTGGGGACGCAGCCGCGAGCACACCCTCAGGGTCTGATGGGCCAGCGCCCTCTCAAGTAGTTTCGCAACCAGCCGGCACCAAGGCCGGCCACCCTTTTTATCTCGCGCAGGTCCGCCTGCGCGAGCAAGGCCACTTCGGTGGCCAGGAGAAACAACATGTTGAGAATGATTGTTGCCATGGGCCTGACCCGTTGGCGCTACATCGGTCTGTGGTCTTCCATCCTGCTGACCCTGGCCAGCATCGCCATCCTGCTGGTGAACGGCCTCACCCTCGGGCTCGATTTTACCGGCGGGATCTTGCTGGAGTTTCACATCCAGACCCTGAAAGAGGCCCATGAGCTCAACGCCATGCTGACCTCCCCGCTGGCCGGCGCGCTGGAACTGAGCTCAGCGGGCGTGCCGGGGGAATGGCTCATCAAGCTGCCGCCCCACGAGCTGCCCTGGGCCGCCCCCGAGCTCGCCGCCCTGCTGGGGGAACAACTCGGCATGCCGGTCGAGCTCTTGCGCACCACCATCGTTGGCCCGCAGGTGGGGGCCGAGCTATTCCAGCAAGGGATGCTGGCGGTGCTGGTAGCCTCGGTGGCCATGTCGGCCTATCTGGCGTTTCGCTTCGAGTGGCGTCAAGCCATCGGCATCCTGCTCTCGGTGGTGCACGATGCCATCGTCGCGCTTGGGCTGCTGGCGCTGTGCAACATCGAGTTTGATCTCAATGTGATCGCGGGCTTGATGGCGGTGATCGGTTATTCGCTGAACGACAGCATCGTCATCTCGGATCGGCTGCGGGATCTGCTGAGCTCCCGCACCAGGATGAACATTCATGAGTGTTCCGATGTCGCCATCAAGGCCACCTTCAGCCGCACCATGATCACCTCGGGCACCACCCTCTTCACCGTGGGCGCCCTGCTGCTGTTCGGGGGGGATGCCCTCTACGGCTTCTCCTTCATCTTGTTTATCGGCATCCTAGTAGGAACCATCTCCTCCATCACGGTCGCATCGACGGTGCAGGAGCTGCTGGGACTGACACCCCAGGCGTATCAGAAACAGGCGGAGCCTCTGCCTCAGGAGGCATAACCCCAGCGCCCCTGCCACCGCTGGCAGGGGCCATCCTTCTTTCCCCCTTCCCTTTGCCATCCCGTCTGACTCTTGAAAGTCTGATTACCCCCTCGGCACATCACATTACTGACAACAAAGTCACTTAATAATCGTCACGACGAATGTTCTGTGATTGAAAGCACTTTCATTGGGCCTCAAAAGAGGCATTATCAGGATAAGTTAGCCACAAAGGGATAGAAGATGTTGTTACAACCTGCCAATACTGCAAGATCCAGACAGTTGCTGAACGAGACCATGGCGTTGGTGCTCGCAGGAGGGCGGGGCAGTCGCCTCAAGCAGTTGACCGATAACCGGGCAAAACCGGCAGTCCATTTTGGCGGCAAATTCCGCATCATCGATTTCGTGTTGTCCAACTGCATCAACTCCGGCATTCGCCGGGTTGGCGTGGTGACCCAGTACAAGTCCCACAGCCTGTTGCGCCACCTGCAATCCGGCTGGTCCTTTTTACGCTACCAGATGAATGAATTCATCGATCTGCTGCCCGCCCAGCAACGGGTAGACGAGGTGCACTGGTATCGCGGCACCGCGGATGCGGTCTACCAGAATCTGGACATCATCCGTGATCACGCCCCCAAATATGTGGTGGTGCTGGCCGGGGATCACATCTACAAGATGGATTACGCCGCCATGCTGCTCGATCACGTCAATCAGGGCGCCAAGGTCACGGTGGCCTGCATCGAGGTACCCCGCAGCGAGGCCAGCGCCTTCGGGGTAATGGCCATCGATGAAGATCGCAAGATCAACGCCTTCGTGGAAAAACCCCTCAACCCGCCAGCCATGCCGGGCAAGCCCGACACGGCGCTGGCGTCCATGGGGATCTATATCTTCGACGCCGACTATCTCTACCAACTGCTGGAAGAGGACATCGCCAACGAACACTCCCACCACGACTTCGGCATGGACGTGATCCCGCGGGTCGTTGAGGAGGGCACCGCCTATGCCCACCCGTTTGGCATGTCCTGCGTCGGCTGCTGCCCGCAAAAGCGCCCCTACTGGCGCGACGTGGGCACCCTGGATTCCTTCTGGGAAGCCAACATGGATCTCGCCTCCGTCACCCCGGAGCTGGATATCTACGATCAGGAGTGGCCCATCTGGACCAGCCAAAACATGACGCCCCCCGCCAAGTTCGTGCAGGACAGAAACGGCCAGCACGGCATGGCCATCAACTCCATGTTTGCCGGCGGCACCATCGTCAGTGGCTCCTTTATCGTGAGTTCGGTGCTGTTCACCAATGTGCGGATCGACTCCTTCTGCACCCTGGATCAGACGGTGATCTTCCCAGGCGTCGAGATTGGCTCGGGTTGCCGTCTGCGCCGGGTGGTGGTCGACAAGGGGTGCAAGCTGCCGCAAGGCATGGTGATCGGTGAGAATGCCGATGAAGACGCCCGCCGCTTCTATCGCTCGCCGCAAGGGATTGTGCTGGTGACCAAGGAGATGCTGGACGCGCTGGCGCGCAGCCAGCGGGTCGCTGGCGCCACCAAGGTGACCGTGACGGTATAAGCAGGGGTTAACAGATCTGGCTTGTGACGGGGGGCCTTTGCCCCCCGTTTCTCTGCCTGACAATCAGGTCAGAACATCAGTCGTAATCATAAGTTTACAAAACTATATTCATCCTACCCTTTCTCTCTCTTTTTCATTCCATTTAACGCTATCTGATTTTTACTTAGATACTTTTGTAGCGTAAAAGCGCGCTTTTCACTTGCTTGTTTGCCATTCCTTGCTATGGTGGGCAGCAATCCGTAACAAGAAGTGGACAGTGTAATTAAATATTCACACCTCTCTCTTGGTTTGCTGACGATGCGATGACGCATCACCCAGTGGCAACCCGGATCCAGAATCAATATGCGACACCCAGTAGAGAGAAGCCGCCATGCATCGAGATCCCCTGAACAACATCCATATCCAGTCCGAGCAAGTGATGATCACCCCGGCCCAGCTCAAGGAGAAACTGCCCATCTCCGAGCGTGCGCTGGCCTTCGTGCAAGGTGCCCGCAACACCATCGCCGACATCATCCACCGTCGCGATCACCGTCTGCTGGTGATCTGCGGCCCCTGCTCCATCCACGACATGGACGCCGCCAAGGAGTACGCCACCCGGCTCAAGGCGCTCCATGATGCCTATCAGGACTCTCTCTACATTGTCATGCGGGTCTACTTTGAGAAGCCGCGCACTACGGTGGGCTGGAAGGGCTTTATCAACGACCCGAATCTGGACGGCACCTTCGACGTGGAGCTGGGGCTGCACCGGGCCCGCGAGCTGCTCTGCTGGCTCGCCGAGCTGGAGCTGCCGCTCGCGACCGAGGCCCTCGACCCCATCAGCCCGCAATACCTGGCGGAGCTCTTCTCCTGGTCGGCTATCGGTGCCCGCACCACAGAATCCCAGACCCACAGGGAGATGGCCTCCGGCCTCTCCATGCCGGTCGGCTTCAAGAACGGCACCGACGGCAACCTGGGCACCGCCATCAATGCCCTGCAGGCGGCCTCCAGCCCCCACGCCTTCATGGGGATCAACCAGCAGGGCCAGGTCGCGCTGCTGCAGACCCAGGGCAACCCGGATGGCCACGTGATCCTGCGCGGCGGCAAGCACCCCAACTACGATTCGGTCAATGTGTCGCTGGCGGAAGAGGCGCTGGAAAAAGCGGGCCTGCTGCCCGGCCTGGTGGTGGATTGCAGCCACGGCAACTCCAGCAAGGATCATCGTCTGCAGCCCAAGGTGGCCGACAACGTCATCCACCAGATCCAGGAGGGCAACCGCTCCATCATCGGCATCATGCTCGAATCCAACCTGTTCGAAGGCAACCAGTCGAGCGAACAGCCCAAGTGCGAGATGCGTTACGGCGTCTCCATCACCGATGCCTGCATCGACTGGGACACCACGGCCGATCTGCTGGCCCGTTGCCACAGCCAGCTGGCGGCGCCACTCAAAGGCAGAACCGCCTCTTGAGTCGTGGTATCTTGTTGTAACCTCTTGAATCACAGGGCGTCGCAGCCAGCGGCGCCGACAGGGACCGGATATGGCTGAAGAGTTGAATGCCCTCAGGGACAAGATAGATGCGGTGGACAAACAGCTGATCGATCTGCTGGCTGCCCGTCTCGCCCTGGTGGGAGAAGTGGGTGAGGTGAAGAGCCGCCACGGCCTGCCCATCTACGCGCCGGATCGGGAGGCGAGCATGCTGGCTCGCCGCCGCGCCGAGGCCGAGGCACTGGGGGTGCCCGGCGATCTCATCGAAGACGTGCTGCGCCGGGTGATGCGCGAATCCTATATTCTGGAATCCGCCAGCGACAAAGAGCACCACTTCAAGTGCATGAAGCCGGACCTTGGCAAGGTGGTCATCATCGGCGGTCAAGGCCAGCTTGGCCGTCTGTTCGGCAATCTGTTCAGCCTCTCTGGCTATCGGGTCGAGACCCTCGAGCAGGAAGACTGGCCACGGGCTGACGAAATCCTCGCCGATACGGGGCTGGTGATGGTGGCGGTGCCCATCGACATCACCTGCCAGATCATCGACCGGCTCGGCAACCTGCCCGCCCGCTGCCTGCTGGTGGATGTCACCAGCGTGAAGGAGGAGCCGCTTGAACACATGCTGGCGGTGCACAAGGGGCCTGTGCTGGGACTACACCCCATGTTCGGGCCGGATGTGGCGAGCCTCGCCAAGCAGGTGATCGTCTGCTGTCAGGGGCGCGACGCTGCCGCCAGCCAGTGGCTGCTGGATCAGATGACCATCTGGGGAGCTCGGTTGCAGCAGGTAGAGGCCAAAGCCCACGACGAGGCCATGACCCTCATCCAGGCGCTGCGCCACTTTGCCACCTTCGCCTATGGCTGGCACCTCTCCCGCGAGCAGGCCAACATCGACCGTTTGCTGCATTTAAGCTCCCCCATATACCGGCTGGAGCTGGCCATGGTGGGACGGCTGTTTGCCCAGGATCCGCACCTCTATGCCGACATCATTTTGTCGTCACCGCAGAACCTCGCGATGATCCGCCGCTACTACCAGAACTTCGGCGAGGTGCTGGGGTTGCTGGAGCAAGGGGACAGGGCCGGCTTTATCGATGCCTTCAGCCAGGTATCCGGCTTCTTCGGCGAACATGCGCAGCAGTTCCTGAGGGAAAGCCGCACCCTGCTGGCCCAGGCCAACGACCGTCGTCACCACGGCTAAGCCCGGTTTGTCATCTTGCATACATAAAAAGAGGGAAGGCAGAGCCTTCCCTCTTTTATTGCTCCCGCCCAGTAATCCCAGCAGCCCCTCTTCCTGGTAAGAACTTGTCCGTATTCCCAATCCTGTTTACCAGGCCTCTCCTCCTGCTGCCTGACCCCAATATCTGTAACCTAGCCCGTTGTCTCCTTATCCTGTTCCATCACGCGAAAGAGGCCTTCAGCTTGTCAGGATTTAGTTGACCACTAAAGAGTCTCGTTATTGGCTGTGAGAGTTACCCATGCTGGTGTAAACAGAAGCTGTAGCTGACAGAGTAACGGAAGCCACCTTAGAAAACATCCAGGGGCATATCGGAATAAGTGGTGAGGTAATCAGGGACAGGAATCAGAAGGGCTCTGGACCGTATCGGGATAGTAGAAATGAAAATGGCCAGACTGATCAGTCTGGCCATTTAAGCGTCAAGTCAGAGACTCAAGCTAGGACTTCATGCAAATACAACTTAGAAGTTGTACTGCAGAGCAACAGTCCACTCGTCGTCCAGGTCGTTGATACCCTGGATCTTGTACTCGGTGTAAGCTTTCAGCTTCGGAGTGAAGGCGTACTGAACACCCAGCAGGGTTTCGTCAACCATATCCTCGTAGCGAGAGTCAGCAGCGCCGGAGTTAGCTTTGCCTTCTTTGAAGTTGTAACCAGCCAGGAAGGTCCAGGCATCTACGTTGTAAGAAGCAGCCAGCTCGTAGCCACGGCCCTTGTCTTTGTCACCACCGGTGGTGGTGTCATAGCTCAGGTCGCCTTGGGTATAAACACCAGCGAAGTAGAAGCCATTGATGGCGTAGTGTGCACCCAGAGCCCACTCTTTCTTGTCACCAGTGGTGCTGGTCACGGAGTTTTCCAGATCGGAGTAGGCATAACCGGCGTTGAAGCCCAGGCCGAAGTCGAAGTCGTAGCTGGCAGCAGCAGCATAACCATAGTTACGCTTAACGTTGTCACCGTATACAGCTTTCTCTTTGATACCTTGACCTACGTCGGTAACCTGAACAGCTTTATCATCGTTGGTCTGATAAGACAGCTTGCCTTTGAAGCCACCGAAGCTGTTGGAGTAGATGATCTGGCCTTCTTGACGACCGTCATAGAAGTTACCGGCATCGCCCCACTCGTTGAAGATATCGGTCGGTTCCAGTACATCGTAGAACGCGGTATCGGTCTGACCGAAGATGATCTTACCGTACTGAGTACCGTCGAAGCCGACATAAATGTGGCGGGAGTTGAACTTGTTGTCAGAGTTTTCAGCAGAGACTTGCCACTCGGTCTTGGCAATACCAGACCAGGTGTCGTTCAGAGCAATCTTACCGGACCAACCCAGACGGGAAGAACCAACCAGCTCACCATCTACATCTGCATAATGAGCATCAGCACCAGGGGTATACTCAGCAGCACCAGTGTCCTTGTTGAAACCCCAGGAGCCGTCAGTTGCAGCTACAGACTTGTTATGATCGCCGTAGTAGTTGGCCTGAACACGACCATACACATCAAAAGTTACGCCATCTTTGTCATACACAACGGCAGCGTTAGCTGCAGACGCAAACAGAGCCGGAATGGCAATAGCCAGAATTGTCTTTTTCATAGTTTCCAATGCCTACTGTAATTAAACACTAAGTCGTTGTTATTCCCTGTGTTAGCGATGTACTTTGCATCACTATGGCGCCGAGACTAGCACCCAGATTTCTGAACCGCAATGAAAAAACTTGGAACTTTTTATGGAAATCATGGTCACCGAGGGAAAAATGTGAGCCAAGTCCCATATTGCCCGCCTACGAAAAGAAAACGTTTGCAACCCATTTTGCTGTATTTTTGGCCTCGAATAGCTTGTTTCACAGGCTATGTCGTTTAACTGCCTGATAAACCACCAACGTGGTCTGATCTGCACGAAAAAGCCGTGATCATGGCCTCTATCTCGACCCCGACAGTGCGTTACAGGTATCCTACCTCTTCGATTGATTTCCTGACTGGCCTCTTCCTTATGTTGTCAACTCGCCTCAAAGCGACCATTCGCCATACCTATCGCCAGATTGCCGATGGATTACCCGGTTTCATGCCCCGCAAGGAGCAGAATTTCCTGGTGGCGGAAATCGCCAAGACCCTGACCGGAGAGTATGACAAGCAACGCCGTATTCTGGTGGCCGAGGCGGGTACCGGTATCGGCAAATCTCTTTCCTATGCCCAGGGTGCTATCCCGGTGGCCCGTCTGACCCAGAAAAAACTGGTGATCTCTACCGCCACCGTGGCCTTGCAGGAACAGTTGATCCACAAGGACCTCCCTTTTTACCATCAACATAGCGAACTGCCGTTTCGTTTCATGTTGGTCAAGGGACGCCAGCGCTACTGCTGCGAACATCTGCTGGAGCAGGCGGCGAGTGGCAGCGAGATGGCCAACTTCGAATTCGACTTCACCGCGCTCAGCAAGCACAAACCGTCGGATGCAGACAAGGATCGCTACCAGGCCCTGTGGCAGGCCTATACCCATGGCAAATGGGACGGAGACAGGGACAACTGGCCCGATCCTATCCCGGATCCCTGCTGGGATCGCATTGCCGCCGACCGCCATACCTGCAACAAGGCGCTCAGTCACCATCAACACTGCCCCTTTCATCGTGCCCGCAACGACATGGATGCGGCTGACGTGCTGGTGGTCAACCACGCCTTGCTGCTTTCCGACCTCACCATGGGGGGCGGCATCATATTGCCGCCCCCAGACGAGTGTATCTATGTGCTGGATGAGGCCCATCATTTGCCCACCATCGCCCGGGATCACGGCGCCGCCAGTGCCAGCGTGAAGGGTTCACGCCGCTGGCTGGAAAAACTGGTGCAAAGCGCCGGCAAGCTGGGGCGAACCCTGAACAAGGAGAGTCTGCTCGACCCGCAACTGAAGTTGCAGGATGCCCTCGCCTCCATCCAGCCCGACTTGAAAGCCGTCGAGCAGTGGCTGGCTGCCAACGATCGGTTATTTGGCAGCGAGCCCCATTACCGCTTCAGTGACGGCATCTTGCCGGATCCTCTGCCCATGCTGGCGGAGAATCTGAAGGAGTCGAGCAAGAAGGCGCTGCGGGCACTGGATCGGCTGCAGGGCGCCATTGGCGAGGCTCTGAAGGATGGCGAGATCCGCCGCAAGGAGGCCGAACCTCTGTTGGCCGAGAGTGGTTTTCACCTGCAGCGGCTGGAAAACTTTTGCGCCCTGTGGGAGATGCTTAGCCGCCATACGCCAACAGGCAAGACTCCCCTCGCCCGCTGGATGGCCAGGAGCGAGGATGGCGATATCTGGCTGCATGCCTCCCCCATCGAGGTAGGCTACCTGCTGGAGGAGTGGCTCTGGTCCAAATGCCTGGGAGCCGTGCTGGTCTCTGCTACCCTCACCGCCCTCTCCTCCTTCAGCTATTTTCGCCATCAGGTGGGGCTCAAGGAGCATGACGGTACCCGCTATCTGCGCCTGCGCTCCCCGTTTGATTACCAGAAAGCCGAGCTCTATTTGCCAAAGATGGCCCACGAGCCCAACTCCCCGGCCTTTACCCAGGAGTTGATCGATACCTTGCCACGCTTGCTGGCAGGCAAGGAGGCAAGCCTGGTGCTCTTCTCTTCCTACCGACAAATGAATGAAGTGGCGCAGGGTCTGCGGGCCAAGGGGCTGTCACTGCTGGTACAAGGAGAAGCCTCCCGCCACGCCCTGCTCACCCTGCACAGGCAAAAGTGCGACGGGGGACAAGCCAGCATACTATTTGGCACCGGCAGCTTCTCGGAAGGGCTGGATCTGCCGGGCCACTACCTCACCAACCTGGTGATCACCAAGCTCCCCTTCGCGGTCCCAAATTCACCTGTGGAAGAGGCCACGGCCGAGTGGGTCGAACAGCGGGGAGGCAACCCCTTCCTGCAGCTGACGGTGCCTGAAGCCTCTCGCAAACTGATCCAGGCCTGTGGTCGTCTGATCCGCAAGGAGGCGGATCGGGGGCGGGTCACCATCCTTGATCGTCGCCTGCTGACCAAGCGTTATGGCAAGGGGCTGCTGGATGCCCTCCCTCCGTTCAAGCGACGCATCGAGTAGACCAAGCCTCGATTGTTGACAAAAAAGCGGGTAACGGGACGAATGCCCCTCACTATAACGTGCAGTTGAAAGAGCAATTGCCGCCATGGGTCAAACCTGCAAGAATGAGCCCCTGTTTTCAGTGGGCAAACGCCTGACTGTTCAAGGAGATGAGATGAAACTGACTGTTCTGGTGCCAGCGCTGGCTGGTCTGTTATGGGCAGGTAGTGCCCTGGCCGATGCCCAATTGGAAGTCACCAACCCCTACGTGGTTCAACTGATCGATGGCCAGTCCATCAATCCCAAGCTGCTCGACAAGACCAACAGCTTCCCGCTCTCTGCTGGCAAGCACCAACTGGTGATCGCCTTTGAAGGCAACTACTCCAGCCGTAGTGATATCAAACTGGTCACCGCCGAGCCGCTGGTGATCAACTTTACCGCCGCCGACAACCAGCAGCTGGTGCTGGATTACAAGAAGCCCCGCAACGAAACCGAAGCCAAGCAGTTCACCAAGGATCAGAAGGTGGTGCTGAAAGACAAGGCCAGTGGTCAAGTCGTTGCCAGCGAGCAGTTTGTGATGCCGAAAGTGGAAGGCTTCCAGCTGACCCGCGACTATCAGCAAGAGCTGATCAACATGGGCAAGGCATTCAACCAACCCAAAACGGTAGCTGTCTCCACTGCCGCCGTGATGGCCGCCAACAGCGCACCGCTACAGGTGGCACCGAGCAAGGCCATGAGCAACCCGGAAGCCCTGACCCAGCTGCAAAACTGGTACAACAAGGCCGATGCGGAGACCCGCAAAGCCTTCCAGATCTGGGTTATCCAGCAGCAATAATCAATCTGTCGATCTCTATGATGGAGCAGCGACAAGGGGAGCCTGGCTCCCCTTTTTCATGGCACAATTTCAGATAACTGCATCCACCCCATCGACCTTATGTCACTGCAGATCTTCTACCACCCTTTCTACTCCGCCCTGGCGCTGCCCGAGCGACACCGCTTCCCCCTGGCCAAATACCAGGGTCTGTTCGAGCGACTCACCTCGGAGGGTTATCCTCTTGTCCGGGCACCTGCGGCAAGCACCGCGCAGATCTGTCGCATCCATGACAAGGATTATGTGGCGGCCGCCCTGGCCGGCCAACTGGATGCTCGCGCCATCCGCCAGCTCGGTTTCCCCTGGTCACCCATGCTGATTGAACGCACCCGGCATTCGGTCGGCGCCACCATAGCCGCCAGTCACCATGCGCTGGCACAAGGCTGCGGGCTGCAGATCTCCGGTGGCTATCATCACGCCCACCATGACCATGGCAGCGGCTTTTGCCTGTTCAACGATCTGGTGATCGCCGCACAATCCTGCCTGGACGAGGGGCGCTGTGAACAGGTGCTGATCATCGATCTTGACGTGCATCAGGGGGATGGCAGCGCGGCACTCTGTACGGGTCGGCGCGACATCATCACCCTCTCCCTGCACGGGGAGCACAACTTTCCCCGCCACAAACCCGCCTCCCACATGGATTTCCCCCTGCCAAGCGGCATGGAGGACGATGCCTACCTCACCACGCTGGCAGAGGCGCTCAATCTGGCGTTGCGGCTTTATGCCCCCGATCTCATCCTCTATCAGGCCGGCGTAGACGTGCATCATGCCGACGAACTCGGCTATCTCGCATTAAGTGATGAGGGGGTGCGCCAGCGCGATGCCATGGTCTTTGACTGCGCACAACGGCACGGGCTGCCCATTGCCGCCGTACCGGGCGGCGGCTACCGCCGTGACTGGCAACAGCTAATCCCGCTGCATATGTCCTTGTTTGAAGAGGCGAACAAACGCTACGGCTAGCCGTTGAGCTCTGCCTGGCCACCGTTGCAGACAACAACAAGGCGGCCCCTTGGCCGCCTCTGCTCTATATGCGTGCCATCCAGCCCCCTATCGGGAAGCGAGGATGGAGCCCTCTGCCGCCGACCACAGTTCAGGCGTGGGCCACCGGTGTCGAGTGTTTCCCCAAAGGGCGCAGCAGCATCAGCAGATAGAGCAAGGCCACGCCGGCGATCATGATGAACAGCAGGTTGTCCGAAAGGTGCTGCATCAGGAGCGCGGTATAGGCCGGGCCGAGCAGGCTGCCGATGGTGTAGCTCAGCAGCAGCGCCTGGTTCATGGCCACCAGCTGATGGTGCTCGACCTTCTCGCAGGCCCACGCCATGGCCACCGGATAGAGGGTGAAACCGGCGGCGCCCAGAATGAACAGCGCCGGCCCCATCGCCACGCCGCCGAGCATGGCCCCGCACCCCAGGATCACCACCAGCACCTGCACCCGCAGCACCGGCAGGCGACCGAACCTGTCCGCCAGCCGACCCACCGGCCACTGCCCCAGGATGCCGGCACTCACCATCACCGCCATCCAGTAACCAATGCCGGCATCGCTCACCCCCTGATGATTCAGGTAGAGCGGCATCAGGCCGTAGAGCGACCCCAGCACGATGCCGGAGATGATGCAGCCATCGACCCCGAGCCGTGCCTGACGCAGCCGCAACATGGACCAGACCCGGGTTGAGCCCTGCGCTTCGCTGCGCTCACTGACGATACGGGTGAACAACAGTGGCAGGATAGCCGCCAGGATCAGCCCACTCGCCCAGGGCAGTACCACCATCAGGCCGGTCGGCAACTTGCTGACCAAGAGCTGGCCGAGCACAGTGCCCAGGTAGTAGACCATCATGTAGGCGGCCAGCAGACGGCCCCGATTGTGCGCGTTGCCGCTGCACATCAGCGCGCTCTCCACCACCACCCAGATCATGGCGCAGCCGATACCGGCAATGAATCGCCAGCCGAGCCAGCTCCAGAAATCAAGGGTAATGCCGAGCCCGACACAACCGGCGGCAAAGAGG
This sequence comes from Aeromonas enteropelogenes, assembly GCF_000819845.1. Taxonomy (GTDB): domain Bacteria; phylum Pseudomonadota; class Gammaproteobacteria; order Enterobacterales; family Aeromonadaceae; genus Aeromonas; species Aeromonas enteropelogenes. Next base: position 114,438 of record NZ_CDCG01000011.1, on the reverse strand, counting down.
GCGGAGGCCAGGTAATAGCTGCGGTTGAAGCCGCAACGCCTGATCAAGGTGCCCGCCAGCAGGGTGCCCAGCAGGTTGCCGCTGAAATAGGAGGAGCCGACCATGCCCACCTGCCAGGTCGGCAGCTGTTCATGGGCAAGCCAGAGCGGTACCAGGGTATTGAGCACCGCGATGGAGAGGGTCAGCAGCAACAGGCCACAGAGCAATAACAGCACTGGCCGGGTGTATATGGTCATGGGTAAAACCGTGAGGAGAGTCAAAAATGCGAGCGCATCATGCCACCGCCAATGCCATTGTCAATCGGCACTGAAAGCAGGATCGCAAGGTTTTATCGAATGCTGCTGGTGCGGTGCAGCACGGCACCGTTCGGCGCCTAGCTTATCCCCTTGATTCACCGACTCTTTGGCCATGATGACGGGCAGATGCCGGTTGCCTGTCGGCCTCTTCTCAATCCTGGGGGCCATAACGAGAAGAGGCGACCCCGGGCCGCCTCTTCTTTATATACCTGGCACAAGGCCGGTCAGCGCTGACGCTTCTTGGCGTACTTGCGGCGGGCCCGCGCCTGACGCTCCTCTTCCCGCTCCGCCTTCTCCTTGGCCTTCTGTTCGGCCTCGGCATCGGCCTCCACGATTTCGCTGCTCACCATCTGCGGGGTCTCCAGGGAGATGCGGCCCAGCAGGCCAGAGCGGAACTCGTTGACCAGGATCTCGGACGCCTTGTGCAGATCCGACAGCCCCCCCTTGCGCATGAAGCCGCGCTGACGGGCGATGAGATCCAGCAGTTCGATCTCGGTCTCGGGCAGCGCGTCAATCTGATAGCGCGCCTGGATCCGCTCCGGATAGGCCTTGAGGAAGTAGTCAGCGGCGAACATGGCGATGTCCGCGTAGTCATAGACGGTATCCTTGATGGCGGCCGTGATGGCCAGCCGATAACCGCAGGAGGGCGGGTTGAGTTTGGGCCACAAGAAGCCCGGGGTGTCGGTCAGGATGACGTTGTTGTCGAGCTTGATCCGCTGCTGGGACTTGGTCACCCCCGCCTCGTTGCCGGTACGGGCGATGATGCGCCCCGCCAGGGTGTTGATCAGGGTGGATTTACCCACGTTGGGAATACCCATGATCATGGCGCGTACGCCGCGCAGCTCCAGATTGCGCTCCGGCAGCATCTCGTGGCAGAGGGTCAGCAGCTGCTTGATCTTCTCCGGCTCCTGCTGGGTCAGGGGCAGCGCCTTTATCCCCTTCTCCTGTTCCATGTGGGCCACCCACAGCGCGGTGATCTCGGGGTCGGCGAGGTCCGCCTTGTTGAGCACCTTGATCACCGGAGTATCGCCGCGCAGCTCGGGCACCAGCGGGTTTTCGCTGGAGAAGGGGATGCGGGCGTCGAGCATCTCTATGATGACATCGACCTGGGGCATGACCTCGGCAATCTCTTTGCGGGCCTTGTGCATGTGGCCGGGAAACCAGTTGATGGACATATCCGTTACTCTCATCTAGGGACTGCGGGCGCGGGCTTGCGGTGGCGCGAGCGGCGGGCGATGGCGGACGCAGGGCGTCGCAAGGGGGCGCATTTTACCTGTACCCGCCCCGATTTGACAGGCCATTCTAGCCGCCAGCCGGCAAACCGGCCAGATTTTCGCCCGCCCCCTCCCCTCGTCAGCCGATGTGGCCAGTCTCGGTTATTGATAGATAAGTGATTGATACAACATAACATTCACGCAACACCTTCATCGGATTGTCATCCAGTTTCACTAAAAGTGTCATCTGCGACCTCTAGGCTGCGCTCAGGTTTTACAAGGAGCGAACCCCAATGAGAAAGATGGCAGGACTTGCATTGATGATCGGCGCCGCCCTGGCCGCCGGCTGCAACTCCAACAACGACAGCAGTGCGCCCGAGCCCGGTGCCAAGAACGTGATCTTCTTCCTCGGCGACGGCATGGGTCTCAACACCCTGACCGCTGCCCGCATCTACGGCGTCGGTGAAGAGGGCAGCCTCACCATCGATACCCTGCCGGAGACGGCCTTCATCAAGACCTTCTCCCACGACGCCCAGGTGACCGACTCGGCCCCCTCCATGTCCGCCTACATGACCGGGGTCAAGAGCAACAACGGTGTCATCAGCATGGACGGCGATGCCACCCAGGAGAACGACTGCAGCAAGAGCGCCGGCAAGCCGGTCACCACCTTGCTGGAGCTGGCCAAGGCCGCCGGCCGCGGCACCGGCGTGGTCACCACCACCCGGGTGACCCACGCTACCCCGGCCGCCACCTATGCCCACCTCTGCAACCGGGATCTGGAGGCGGACATCGCCGCCCAGCTGGTACCCGGCGGCGCCGGTTACAACAGCGCCCTCAAAGAGGGTGTGGACGTGGTACTCGGCGGCGGCAGCAGCTTCTTCTTGCCCAAGGCCGACAAGGGCAAGCGCGAGGATGGCCGCAACCTCATCGACGAGATGAAGGCCAAGGGCTACCAATTTGCCGCAACCCTGGACGAGCTGAACCAAGCCGATGCGAGCAAGCCGCTGTTGGGGCTGTTTGGCTCAAGCCACATGAAATATGACCTGGACCGACCCGCCAGCGAGCCCTCCCTGACCCAGATGACCCTGGCCGCCATCAAGCAGCTCAAGGACAAGAAACAGGGCTACTTCCTGATGGTGGAAGGGGGGCGCATCGACCACGCCCTGCACGATACCAACGCCAAGCGTGCCCTGCAGGACACCCTCGCCTTCGACAACGCCATCAAGGCGACCATCGACGAGGTGAAGAAAACCGATCCCGAGCTGAAAAACACCCTGATCGTGGTCACCGCCGACCATGACCACACCTTGGTGCTCAACGGCTACGCCAAGCGAACCGGCAAGACCACCGCCGACAACCCCGGCGTACTCGGACTGGTGAAGAACTATGAAACCGGCGAACCGAGCAAGGATGCCGACGGCATGCCCTACACCATCATCGGCTTTGGCAACGGCTACAACCGGGTGGATGGTCCGCGCAGCAGCGTGGCACCGCTGGACGACGCCACCGTCTCTGCCAACGACTATCACCAGGAGGTGGTGGTCAAGGTAGGCGAGATAGGCAACGAGACCCACGGCGGCACCGACGTCTTCCTCGGCGCCATCGGCCAGGGAGCGGAGAGCTTCCACGGCTCACTCGACAACACCGCCGTGTTCGGCAAGGTCAAGGCTGCGGCCGGGCTGTAAGGAGCATTCCCATGAAAAGCGCCATGAAACAAAAACTGCATAAAACCCTCGTCAGCACGGCCCTGCTGGCCGCCCTCGGCGGCGCGGCCCAGGCACAGGCCAGCGACGCCAAAAACGTCATCCTGTTTATCGGTGACGGCATGGGCCCCACCGTGCTCACCGCCACCCGTCTCTACAAGGTGGGGGAAGAGGGCAATCTGGAGATGATGAAGCTGGCCCGCAGCGCTCGCATCAAGACCTTCTCCAACGATGCCCAGACCACCGACTCGGCCCCCTCCATGGCGGCCTACACCACCGGGGTCAAGATGAACAACGAGGTGATCGCCATGAGCAGCGACACCAAGGCCGTCGCGCCCGGCAAGGACGTCAACGGCAACAAGGGCATCAACAACTGCACCAGCGACAACGGCAAGCCGGTGCCCACCATTCTCGAACTGGCCAAGGCGGCCGGCAAGTCGGTGGGAGCCGTCACCACCACCGAGCTGACCCATGCCACCCCGGCCGCCACTTACTCCCACATCTGCCACCGGGATGCCGCCTACGCCATCGCCGAGCAGGCGGTACCGGGCGGCGCCGGCTTCAACACCGCGCTGGGGGATGGAGTCGACGTGCTGATGGGGGGCGGCGCCAACCACTGGACGCCCTACAACAGCACCAGCAACAAGGGTGGCCGCGCCGACGGGCGGGATCTCACCGCCGAGCTGACTGCCCAGGGCTACCACTACGTCACCACCAAAGATGATCTGGCTGGCGTCAACTCGGGCAAGGTGCTTGGGCTGTTCAGCGCCAAGTCCCACCTCGACTACGAGCTGGATCGGGTCGCCAAGGGGGCGGCAAGCACCCAGCCCTCCCTCTCTGAGATGACCGCCAAGGCGATCGATCTGCTCAGTCAGAACAGTCAGGGTTACTTCCTGATGGTGGAAGGGGGTCGCATCGATCACGCCCTGCACGGCACCAATGCCAAGCGCTCGCTCACCGACGCGGTGGCGCTGGACGAGGCGGTCAAGACGGCGCTCGGCAAGGTGGACCTGAAAGATACCCTGATCGTGGTCACCGCCGACCATGACCACACCATGACCATCAACGGCTACTCCGCCAAGGGCAACAAGGTGCTGGACCTGGTGAAAAATGGCGACGGCTCGACCCAGAACGACGTGGATGGCAAGCCGTTCACCACCCTGGTGTTCGGCAACGGCCCCAACCGCGCCGACGTGCGCCCCACCCTCACCAGCGATCAGGTGATGGCGGACGACTACCTGCAGGAGACCGGGGTCAAGCTCGGCTCCGAGACCCACGGCGGCGGCGATGTGATGCTGTTTGCCGACGGCGCCGGCAGCAGCCGCTTCAAGGGCACCCTCGACAACACCAAGGTGTTCGGCAAGCTCAAGGAGGCGCTCGGTCTGTAAACGGCAGGGCCCGGCCAGGTGCCGGGCCTTGCTCGCTCGAGCGAGACGGCATGATGCGATATTTATTACCCTTGTGGCTGCTCACCAGCAGCCTCTCTTTTTCCCTCCTTGCCGATGAAGTCCCCGATCTGGCCGCCCGCATCCGCTATCAGGACAGAGTGACCAGCAGCGACGGCATCAGCAAGGAGAGCCAGTGGCAGGAGAAGTGGTTGCGGGTCGGCGACCAGGTGTGGAGCCAGCGGCTCATTCCCCTCCCCCTGGCCCGTGCCTACCACGCCGCCCACGATGCCACCCCGGGCCACAAGCACTTTACCCACCAGATGGCGGCGCGCTGGGTGACCCGCAACCAGCAGGATGAGTTGCAACTGCGCTACGCCGACAACTGGCACAACCAGCTGGTGGAGGTACCGAAGGAGGAGTATGGCCAGGTAGCCTTCAAGCCCGACTGGCCCAGGATCCGCCACCTCATCAACCCGGCCCTGCTGCAGGAGATGACCCCCCTCGATGAGGCCGCCCCCGAGCAGGCGCGCTGGTATGAAAAGCGCGAGGGCAAGCAGCGCACCCGCATCCTCTGGTCGAGTCAGTGGCAGATCCCCCTGGTGGTGGAGTCCGCCAGTCTCGACGGCTACCGCAGCTACCGGATGGAGGTGACCTTGCGCAAACTGCCGAGCCAGTATCCCTGGCTGCAACTGGCGGACCACGAGGTGCGCGATCTACGGGATTTCTTCGACTGAGATCCCATCCCTCCTTGCCGAGGGAACGTTTTCAAAGGCAGGAGTGTTACACTCGATTAATTCCCCCCTGGTTCACTCGATGAATGCGTACATCCTGCCTGTTCTTTACCGCCCTGCTGCTGATGTTGATCCCGTTAGCTGCTCAGGCCATCGTGCTGGTGGCGGCAGAACTTCCTCCTTATGTGATCCGTGCCAAGCAGGGCAACCCCAGCGGCATGGTCATCGAAATCATGGAAGAGGCGGCCCGTCGCCTGGGGGAGCCGCTGACCGTGGAGCTGATGCCACTGGCCCGCGCCCTCACCGAGACCAACCATCGCCAGGATGTCTTGTTCGTGCCCCCGGTGCGCAGCGCCCGGCGCGAACACCTCTATGACTGGATAGCCCCCCTGCTGGAGGAGGATTTCGTCATCGTTACGGATCGCCGTCATCACCCCGTCCCCCTCAAGGTTCGGGAACTGCCAGCCCTTCGGGTGGGCACCCTGCGCTACTCCTTTGGCGAGACGTTGCTCAGGCAGCGACTCAATCTCGCGAGCCAGACGGTCGCCACCGAGGTACTCAACGCCCACAAGCTCCATCGTGGCCGCATCAATGCCTGGGTCGCAGCCTGGAACACCATCCTCTACAACCAGCAGCTTGGTGGATATGACGAGGCCCGGCTGGTACGAGGGGAGACCCTGATGAGCACCTCCCTGTTCGTCGCTGCCAACAAGGCGTTTCCTGCCGAACAGAAGCGGCGCTGGCAGGCTACCCTGGCCCGGATGCGCGCAGACGGTAGCCTGGCGCGGATCATCAAGCAGTACCACTATCAGGCCCCCGTCAGATAATCCAATCCGGTTGCCAAGGGTGATCAGAATGGTTATGGTATCCACATGAAAATATTCGTTATTTCTCCCTGTTTGCTCACACCCTGTTAAGCCCCCGCCTCGCTCCTTCGGCCGCGAGTCGCCAGGGGGCATGGTGTTTCCCGTCTGTTTTTTTTCAGCACTGACATCCGAATTTCGACCAGCTTGCCTGCCATCCTGGTCATTTAACCCATTGATAAGGAATATCCTATGAAACAACCTCATCTCGTCATCTCCAGCCTGGACCTGGATCGTATCGAACAGCTGCTCGGCAACCACCCCCAGCACCTGGCCCTGCAAGAGGAGCTGGATCGCGCCGAGATCCGCGAGCCGGCCGACATGCCGCCGGACGTGGTCACCATGAACAGCACGGTGCGCTTCAAGATGCAGAGCAGCGGCAACGAGTTTTGCCTCAATCTGGTCTATCCCCGCGATGCCAAAGGGGACGAGAGCAACATCTCGGTGCTGGCGCCGGTCGGCAGCGCCCTGCTGGGGCTGAAAGTCGGTGACAGCATCGCCTGGCCCGGCCCTGCCGGTCGCACCATTCAGGTGGAGATCCTCGAAGTGGTCTATCAGCCGGAGCGCGCAGGCGAGCTGCACCGCTGATCCCTCGGTGCGGGTCCGGGCAGCACGACCCACCCGCACCAACTGATCCCGATCAAGCTTTGCGCCGACAGAGAGGCGCTTTCCTCCTTTCACTCCCACTGCGGCTTGAGCCTGACCCGCCGGGCAGGTATCTTGTTGGCCGCGTCATGGTCATGACGCCCCGAATTTCAGGCTGACATCATGATTAAGATTGCCCTCATCGACGATCACCAGATCGTCCGATCCGGTTTTGCCCAACTGCTCAATCTGGAGCCCGATCTGCAGGTGGTCGCCGAATTCGGCTCCGCCAGCGACGCCTTGGCCGGTCTGCCCGGCAGCGGCGCCCGGGTCTGCGTCTGCGACATCTCCATGCCGGATCAATCCGGGCTGGAGCTGCTCAAGCAACTGCCCTCCGGCCTTGCCGTGGTGATGCTGTCGGTGCACGACAGTCCGGCCCTCATCGAGCAGGCGCTGCAGAGCGGGGCCAAAGGGTTTCTCTCCAAACGCTGCAGCCCGGACGAGCTGATCGCCGCGGTGCGCACCGCCGCCCTGGGTGGCTGCTACCTCACCCCGGACATCGCCCAGAAGCTCGCCAGCAGCAGCCGGGATCCTCTCACCAACCGGGAGCGGGAGATAGCCCAGCTGCTGGCCCAGGGACTGGAGGTGAAGAGCATCGCCGAGCGCCTCGGCCTCTCCCCCAAGACGGTGCACGTGCATCGCGCCAACCTGATGGACAAACTCAAGGTCAGCAATAACGTGGAGCTGGCCCACCGCATGCTGGACAGCTGGTGATCCCGCGTCTGGCCAGCTACGTCGCCATCATCCTGGCGGCCTGCTTCATCTTTGCCGCCGGCTGGTTTTGCCTGTGGAGCATCAGCCTGCACCTGGCGGGAGGCCCGGCCCTGGCGGTACTGCTGTTCCCCTTTGGCCTGCGCCTCGGTTTGTTGCTGCAAAGCCCCACTGCCTACTGGCCGCCGATCCTGCTGTGCGAAGGGGGGCTGCTCTACTGGCTCAACCTCGAGGTGGGGCTGCCCCACTGGCCCTGGCTGATGGCAGGCAGCCTGCTCACCCTGCTGCCGCTGCTCATCGCCCGCCGTCAGCAGGTACGCAACGACTGGCAGCAACTGCTACTACTGCTGGCGACGGTCACCGCCGCAGCCCTGCTGCAATCCCTACTCTGGCATCTGGCCGGGGAGGATGGCCTCTCCGCCCTGCTGCTCACCCTGACTGGCGGCCTGACCCTCACCTCCACCTGCATGCTGATCTGGCACTACCTGACCCGTGCCACCTGGGTGCCGCTGGGCCCTGCCCTGGTGGATCAGCCGGTGGACTGGCGCTTTCACCACCTGATCTGGTATCTGCTGCTGTTCGTGCTGAGCCTCTGGTTGCAGCTGGGGCTACCCAACTCCCTGGTGCGCTTCACCCCGTTTTGTCTGGCCATTCCCATCATCGCCATGGCCTGGCGCTACGGCTGGCAGGGGGCTCTGCTCGCCACCCTGATGAACACCATCGCCCTGCTGGCGAGCCAGGCCTGGCACGATCATCCGCTGGACTTGCTGCTCTCCCTGCTGGCCCAGAGCCTCACCGGCCTGCTGCTCGGCGCCGGCATCCAGCGCCAGCGGGAGCTCAACCAGGCGCTGACCCGCCAGCTTGCCCACAATCGCCAGCTCACCGAGCGGCTGCTGGAAACCGAGGAGAGCATCCGTAAAGAAGTGGCCCGCGAGCTGCACGATGACATCGGCCAGACCATCACCGCCATCCGCACCCAGGCGGGCATAGTGCGACGACTGGCACCGGACAACGCCGGCGTGGGCCAGAGCAGCGCCCTCATCGAGACCTTGTCCCTCGGCATCTATGACGCGGTACGCGCCCTGCTCGGCCGGCTGCGCCCCCGCCAGCTCGACGATATGAGTCTGGAGCAGGCGGTGCGCGCCCTGCTAAGAGAACTGGAGCTGGATCGCCACGGCATCGTCACCCGACTGGAGTGGCAGCTGCCCGACGCAGATCTCTCCGACGCCCAGCGGGTCACCCTGTTTCGGGTCTGTCAGGAGGGGCTCAACAACGTGGTGAAACACGCCAACGCCCACTCGGTCACCATCCGCGCCAGCCAAGGCGGCGAGCAGCTGAAACTGGTGCTGGAGGACGACGGCCGCGGCCTGCCCCAGCCTAGCCCCGCGCAGGGTTACGGTCTGCTCGGCATTCGCGAGCGGGTGCAGGCACTGGGGGGCAGCCTGCAACTCTCCTGCACCCACGGTACCCAGCTCACCGTCAATCTGCCCAGCCGCAGGCGGGAGGAGGCCCATGATTAACCCCCCGCGGTCACCGGAGCGCCGTCCCATGCTGAGCTTTATGAGAAGCGCGCCGCCCCGGCCGCCTCTGCGCGATCAGGCCGAGATTGACGCCACCTATCGCCACTGGCGGCTGCACCTGCTGCTGACCATGTATCTGGGCTATGCGGTCTTCTACTTCACCCGCAAGAGCTTCAACTTCGCCATGCCGGACATGCTGACAAACGGCATGCTGGACAAGGCCGACATCGGCATGATGTGGACCCTGTTCTACATCACCTACGGCTGCTCCAAGTTCTTCTCCGGCATCATCAGCGACCGGGCCAACCCGCGCTACTTCATGGGCCTCGGCCTGATGGCGACCGGGGTCATCAATATCCTGTTCGGCCTCTCGTCGTCCCTCTTGTTGTTTGCCGCCCTCTGGGTCGCCAACGCCTTCTTCCAGGGCTGGGGCTGGCCCCCCTGCTCCAAGCTGCTCACCAGCTGGTATTCGCGCAGCGAACGCGGGGTCTGGTGGTCGGCCTGGAACACGGCCCACAACGTGGGCGGGGCCCTGATCCCGCTCATCGTCAGCACCCTGGCCCTGCAGCATGGCTGGCGCTACGGCATGATAGTGCCCGGCCTCATCGCCATCGTCGCGGGGCTGTTCCTCTGCTGGCGGCTGCGGGATACCCCGAGCGCCATGGGGCTGCCCACGGTGGGCGTGTGGCGCAACGATGTCATGGAGCTGGCCCAGCAGACCCAGGATGCGGGTCTCTCCCATCGCCAGATCCTGCGCAAGTATGTGCTGGGCAACCCTTACATCTGGCTGCTCGCCTGCTGCTACGTGCTGGTCTATGTGGTGCGCACCGCCATCAATGACTGGGGTAACCTCTATATGACGGAGCAACGCGGCTTCGATCTGATGAGCGCCAACTCGGCCATCTCCATGTTCGAGGTGGGGGGCTTTATCGGCGCTCTGGTAGCGGGTTGGGGGTCGGACAAGCTGTTCAACGGCAATCGCGGCCCCATGAACCTCATCTTCGCGGTGGGGATACTGCTCTCGGTGGGGTCGCTGTGGCTGATGCCCTTCTTCAGCTATGTGATGCAGGCGGCCTGCTTCTTCACCATCGGCTTTTTCGTGTTCGGCCCCCAGATGCTGATCGGCATGGCGGCGGCGGAGTGTTCCCACAAGAATTCGGCGGGAGCGGCCACCGGTTTCGTCGGCCTGTTCGCCTACATGGGGGCGGCGCTCTCCGGCTATCCCCTGGCCAAGGTGATGGAGATCTGGCACTGGAACGGCTTCTTCGTGGTGATCTCGGTGGCCGCCGGGGTCTCGGCCTTGCTGCTCCTTCCCTTCCTCAAGGCCCAGGCCCCCAGAGTGGCGCAAGTCGACCTCCCCTGAATCTCGCACCGTGCCCGCCCTCCCATGCATGAATTCAATCGAGGCTCTCCATGATGATGGGGCGGTTCAATTGTCTCCTCTTTTGGCCTCAATGGCCCTCGAACACATTTTGCGCTTGAACCCACTCTATTAGATAGATATGTTGTTTTCGTGTGATTTTATGAGTGAAGCCATGAGCAAAAAATGCCTCTAACCTCTTGAGTCTTCTGACACAATTCGGTTTTGGTACATTTTTCACTCACTTCGTTATTCATAGCATCTCATATGGGGCTTTTGCTCCGCTCAAGACATTCATCCTGTCTTGCCTGTTGCCGGATGCAGCAGTCTCTTGTGCCACGGAGTCGCACGGGATCAGGTTCAAGGCCGAACACAACATCGACAGAGACGTCACTATGATCAAAAAACTGCTTCTTTCTACCCTGCTGTTTTGCGGGCTGGCCAGTGCGGCCCCGACCCCAGCCCCCACTTCTACCCTGGATGCCGTGCTGGAGCGCGGTGTGCTGCGAGTCGGCTTCGACGCCGGCTATCAGCCGTTCGAGATGACCAACAAGCAGGGCCAGTACATCGGCTTTGACGTGGATCTGGCCAAGATGGTTGCCAAGGAGATGGGCGTCAAGGTCGAGTTCGTCAACACCGCCTGGGATGGCATCATCCCGGCACTGCTGACCAACAAGTTCGACGTCATCATGGGCGGCATGACCGTCACCCCCCAGCGCAACCTGCGCGTCAACTTCGCCGATCCCTACATAGTCGTTGGCCAGACCATCGTCCTGCGCAAGGATAAAGCGGGCGAGATCAAGTCGTTCCAGGATCTGAACGATCCCAAGTACAAGATCGCGGTCAAGCTGGGCACCACTGGCGAGCAGGCGGTCAAGCGCCTGATCCCCAAAGCCACCCTGCTGCAGTTTGAAACCCAGGATGACGCCAAGCTGGAAGTGATCAACGGCAAGGTCGACGCGTTTGTCTACGACCTGCCCTACAACGCCATCTTCGCCTCCCAGAATCAGGGAGCCGTGGTGCACCTGGACAAGCCGTTCACCTTCGAACCGCTGGCCTGGGCCATCCGCAAGGGGGATCAGGACACCCTCAACTGGTTCAACAACTACCTGCGCCAGATCAAGGGCGACGGCAGCTACGACCGCCTCTACAAGAAGTGGTTCGAATCCACTACCTGGCTGAACCAGCTGAAATAACCTCCCGGGGGGCGGCATGCCGCCCCCGCACCCCGCTCCTCCCCCAACAATAACGAGAAGAGGTTGTGACTGTGCACATCCCCAAACCGACAAGACAGATGGAAAAGCAGCCCAACCAGCTGCTCTGGCACGGCGTGTTTCTGCTGATCGTGCTGGCAGCCATATTCGGCATCTATAAAGCGGTCCAGTCCATTGACTACACCTGGCGCTGGGAGCGTATTCCCCAATACATCGCCTATCAGGCGGAGCAGAAAAACTATGCCGAGTTCGACGGCACCGTGATTGCCGGTACCACCGAGGCCGACAAGGGCAAACTGTTCCTGCAAGATGATCTCGACCCCAACCAGCGCCAACCCATCGCCACCCGTGGCGCCCAGGTCGCCGAAGGGGATACCGTCTTTCGCGGCGACGCCCTCGACATTCAACTGAGCTGGACCGCTGGCCCCATCGCCTGGGGCGTCTGGGTCACGGTCAAGCTCTCCCTGGTGGCCGGGGTGTTCGCCATCCTGCTCGGCACCCTGGCCGGCTTGGCGCGGCTCTCCCCCAATCCGGCCCTGCGCAACCTGGCGGTTACCTATGTGGAACTCATCCGTGGCACCCCGCTGCTGGTGCAGATCTTCATCGTCTATTTTTTCATCGGCACTGTGCTGAACCTCGACCGCTTCACCGCCGGGGTGGCGGCGCTTGCCGTCTTTACCGGTGCCTATGTGGCGGAAATCGTGCGTGCCGGCATCAGCTCCATCCATAAAGGGCAGATGGAGGCTGGCCGCAGCCTCGGGATGACTTCGGCCCAGACCATGCGTTACGTGATCCTGCCCCAGGCCTTCAAGCGGGTGCTGCCGCCCCTGGCCGGCCAGTTCATCAACCTCATCAAGGACTCGTCGCTGGTCTCGGTCATCTCCATCACGGATCTCACCAAGGCGGGTCGCGAAGTGGTGAGCTCCACTTTCAGCCCGTTCGAAGTGTGGTTCACCGTGGCCCTGCTCTATCTGGTGCTCACCGGCACCCTCTCTTTCCTGGTGCGTCGTCTGGAGGTACAACATGCGCGCAGCAACTGATCCCATTATCAAAGCGGCCAGCGTGGAGAAGTTCTATGGCAGCGAGGTGCATGCCCTGAAGAACGTCAGTACCCAGGTGGCCGAAGGGGAAGTGGTGGTGATCGTGGGCCCCAGCGGCTCTGGCAAATCCACCTTCCTGCGCACCCTCAACCAGCTGGAGACCATCAACGATGGCCAGATCGTGGTCGACGGCATCAGCCTGACCGAGCCTGGCGACGTCAACAAGTTGCGGGAAGAGGTGGGCATGGTGTTTCAGTCCTTCAACCTCTTTCCCCATCTGAGCGTGCTGGACAACATCTGCCTCGCCCCGCAAAAGGTGCGGGGTCTGTCGCGCAAGGATGCCGAGGACAGAGCCAAAAACCTGCTGCTGAAAGTAGGGCTCTCGAACAAGGCCCGGAGTTACCCCTCCCAGCTCTCGGGCGGCCAGCAGCAGCGGGTGGCCATCGCCCGGGCGCTCGCCATGCAGCCGCGCATTATGCTGTTTGACGAGCCCACCAGTGCGCTGGACCCCGAAATGGTCGGCGAGGTGCTGGACGTGATGAAGGGGCTGGCCCGGGAAGGGATGACCATGGTGGTGGTGACCCACGAGATGGGCTTTGCCCGCGAGGTAGCCGACCGAGTGCTCTTCATGGAGAGCGGCGAACTGCTGGTGGACGAAAAACCGGGGGATTTCTTCGACAACCCTTCCTCCCCGCGGCTGCGCCAGTTCCTGAGCCAGGTGCTCTAGCAAACCGGACAACCGGAGAAGAAAAACAGAAAGAGGGGCCAAACTGCCCCTCTTTGCCGTCCGGATCCCGGCCATTTTCCCGCTGAACCTATTTGCGCCGGTTACCAGTTCAGCGTGGAGACTTTCCCAGATATTTCTCGACGATGGCCCTGATCCCGTCCTGTTTCTTCAACTGGTAGAGCCCCTTGTCAAATTGCCCGGCAAAATCCTCCCTGAAGGGAAACGCCCCCTTGCGACTGTAGCCGAGAAACCCCTGCTCCCGACTGATCACGGGCCCCTGCTTGAGCCGCGACATATCGGCCACCGCCAGCTGGTTGTTCTGGATCATGTCGAGCAGCTCAAAGAGCAAAGAGAGGCGATCATTGACAGTACAATCCACCCGCCCCCGGACTATCTTGAGCAGGTTTTCCCGGTTGCCCTTCACCTCTTCCACCTCTATCTTGCGCTCTTTCACCAATTGCCAGAAGGGGGGGCTACCGATGGCAAACCCTGCGTTGATGCCAAAACGAAGGCCCTGGTAATCGCCGGGAAAACGGGCCTGCGGGGTATTGACCGCCACGCCCTCACCACACATCACCACCAGCTCCTCATCGAGCATGGGTTGCGAATAGGGCCAGATCCAGGGCCGGCTGTCCGGCATATAGTAGGGCGGGAAAATGGCGAAGGCCGCCCCCTGCTCTATCATGCTGAGACCCCGTCGCCAGGGGACTGGCTTGATCACCACCTCGTACTCCTCCATGGAGGCGGTCACCTGGCGCACTATGTCGGCATAGATGCCCCTGACTTCCTCTCCCTCCTGCCAGGAGTAGGGCGGATAACTGGCATCGGCCAGGATCTCGACCCGGGTCTTGGCCTGCGCCAGCAGGCAGACCCCCATCAACAAACAGCACCACAGCCGCATCGTCTGCTACTCCAGAGGTAGAAAGCTCCACCAAGCATAGTCACTGCGCCGGACCGTCAGGGACGCCATCCCTCATTGCTGGCGAGTTGGCGCCGCTTGCCAACCTGGCCGTGCGGATAACGGGACAAATTGTTAATGAAAGATGACATCCATCCTTTATGCTGGAGAGCAATTGCTCTGGATGGATACCCGACATGGATGTGCAACTGCTCTTGCTCTACCTCTCCCCTGTCTTTGTGGCCTTTATCGGCTGGGAGATGCTCTATCTGCGACGCCATGGCGCCGCTTTTCCCACCGCGACCTACCAGTGGCGGGATCTCCTCGCCAACGCCACCCTGGCCCTGATGCACCAGGGGAGCGACGCCCTGGCAGCCATCGCCATCGCTTACCTGTATGACGCCCTGTGGGGATGGCGTCTGCTGGACATCGAGCTCAACGCCTGGAGCCTCTTGCTGCTGTTTTTGCTGCAGGATCTCTGCTACTGGCTGTTCCACTTCGCCAGCCACCATGTGCGCTGGTTGTGGGCCTCCCACGTGGTGCACCACAGCTCGGAGCGGCTCAACCTCTCCACCGCCTTTCGCCAGAGCCTGATGTATCCGGTCTCCGGCATGTGGCTGTTCTGGATCCCCATGATCCTCATCGGCTTTCCACCCGAAGCCGTGGTCGCCACCGTACTCTTGAGCCTGGGTTTTCAGTTCTTCGTCCACACCCAGGTGGTGGGCAAACTCGGCCGCCTTGAGTGGGTCTTCAATACGCCCTCCCACCACAGGGTGCACCACGCCAGCAACGCCAAATACATAGACCGCAACTTCGCCGGTGTGCTCATCATCTGGGACAGGCTGTTTGGCACCTTCGTCGAGGAAGACCCCGCCGAGCCGTGTCGCTTTGGCATCACCAAGCCCATCCACAGTTTCAACCCGCTCACCCTCACCTTTCACGAGTGGCGCGACATGCTGCGGGACGCCCGTGGCCTGCCCTGGCGCGTCAGACTCAAGGTGCTGTTTGGCAAGCCGGCGGGGCCGGCCTCTTCCGACCGTTGACGACAAAAAACAAGGCCACCCTAAGGTGGCCTTGTTGCAACATGACGTTCGGACGACTCAACGCCCTGCCAGTATCCGCTTGGTCTGTTTGACCCAGTCGGAGACCCTTCCCTGCTGGGGCAACCCTTGCCAGATCTGCTCCCACTGGGCCGGGCTCAGGGGACGACCCAGGCGACGCTGCACCCCGGCGTAGAGGTAGTCGTGGGCCGTAGTACGGGCCTGGGCCGAGGTGAGGAACTTGGAAACCGGATCGGTCAGACGCACGTCCCGCATGCCGAGCAGCGGGTAGTCGTTGTGCACCGCCGCCAGCATGGTCTCGCGCATGGCCGACTCGATATAGCCGCGGGCAAACAGGGCGGTCACCGACTCCAGAGAGCCCTGATCCGGGCCGTGATACTCCTCATCAAAGATGGGGCTCGGCTCGGCCATGGCGCTTTGCACCACGGCATCGGGATCCGGCTGCGGCACCACCACGGCAGCCTTGGGGGCGGTGGGCCTGGTGGCCACAGCCGCCTTTTGCGGCGCGCTCTGGCTACAGGCACCCAGTGTCAGGGCGAGCGCCACACAGGCCAGCGCACGGGAATGAGACTGCATCTTCATGACTCCTTGTGTCGATCCTTTTACGATTCCTGCGCGGGCTTCTCGGCTGCCACCACCGGATCCAGCCGGGTGACCAGCAGCTGGTCAATCTTGTAGCTGTCGATATCCACCACTTCGAACTTGTAGCCGGCATATTTGACCGAATCAGTCCGCTTGGGGATCTTGCGCAGCATGTACATGATGAAACCGGCGATGGTCTCGTAGTTCTGGTTTTCCGGGAACTCTTCGATATCGAAGGCGCGCATCACGTCGGAGATGGGGGTCACCCCGTCCACCAGCCAGGAGTTTTCGTCGCGCTGGACGATCTGCTCCTCCACCACGTGGGTCGCCCACTCACCCATGACGGTGCTCATCAGATCGTTCATGGTGACGATCCCCACCACCAGGGCATACTCGTTCATCACCACGGCGAAGTCGCCACGATGGTTCTTGAAGTACTCCATCGCCTCGTAGAGGTTCAGGGTGTCGGGCAGAATGATGACACTCTGCACCAGGGAGCCGCTGTTGAGATCGATGTTCTGGCCACCGATGACGCGGATCAGCAGCTCCTTGGAATCAACGAAGCCCTTGACGCTGTCGAGGTTGTGGTCACATACCAGAAACTTGTTGTGGGGATGCTCGGCGATCTTGGCCTTGATGCTCTCCTCCCCCTCTTGCAGGGTGAAGTAGATAAGGCTCTCGCGCGCGGTCATGGCGGAGGTCACGCACAGAGACTGCAGCTCAAACACGTTCTCGATGAGCTGGTGCTCCTCGCGCTGGATGACGCCGGCCTCGGCGCCTGCATCCATCACCGCATAGATGTCGTCAGAGGTGATCTCGTCACGGCGCACCGTCGAGATGCGCAGCATGCGAAACAGGGTATTGGCCAGCCCGTTGAACACCCACACCAGTGGCAACAGTACGGCGACGAAGAACATCATGGGGCGCACCACCACCACGGCGATCCGCTCGGGCATGGTCATGGCCAGGCGCTTGGGCATCAGGTCGGCCAGCAGGATGAACATGCCGGTGACAAACACGAAGGAGATGCCCGAGCTGATCTCGCCAAGCCAGGGGCCCTGATAGAAGCCGGAGACGATCTCCTTGATGGCGGGGTTGAGTGAGGATTCCCCCAAAATACCGCCCAGGATGGCGACGGTATTGAGACCAATCTGCACCACGGTGAAAAAGTTGCCCGGCTGAGCCTGCAGTGCCAGCACCTTTTCGGCCTGGCGATTGCCTTCGTCCGCCATCACCTGCAACTTGATCTTGCGGGACGCGGCGAGAGAGATCTCGGAAAGGGAGAAGAACACGCTGCCGGCGACCAGCAGCATCAGAAAGAACAAACTATCGGCAAAACTCATGATTAACCTATTGCAACAGCCGCCTTAGCACAAGACGGCAAACTGGGCCCGGGAGGCCGGACCGTGAGTCCATCCGGGACTCACAAGGGGGCTATTCTATCAGAAAACGACCAGCGATGCGCTTTATCTTACTCTGTCCTTCGATGCAATAAAAAAAGGCGCTTTCGCGCCTTTTTATTCATATCGGGTCAGCTTTTCCCCAACAGGGTGCCCAGATCGTCCGTCTTGGTGTGACGCACGTCCTTGCCCTTGACGTAATAGACGATGTATTCGCAGATGTGCTGGCAGCGATCACCCACCCGCTCGATGGCCCGCGCCGCCCACAGCACGTTCAGCACCTGGGGGATGGTACGGGGATCTTCCATCATGTAGGTCATCAGTTCACGAATGATGGACTCGTACTCCCGATCCACCTTGTCATCTTCCTTGTAAACCGCCAGCGCCGCATCCAGATCCATGCGGGCGAAGGCGTCGAGCACGTCGTGCAGCATCTTGATGGTACGGCGGCCCATATTTTCGAGCGACACCAGCGGCGGCTGGGGCTTGTTGGCGTTGTCGGTCAGCATGCGGGCGATCTTGTCCGCCACATCGCCAATACGCTCCAGATCCGTGATGGTCTTGATGATGGCCATCACCAGCCGCAAGTCGGAGGCGGTGGGCTGACGCTTGGCGATGATGCGGGTGCACTCCTCGTCGATGGCCACTTCCATCGCGTTCACCTTGTGGTCGTTGGCGACGATCTTGCGCGCCGCTTCCAGATCCTGATCGTGGATGGCCGCGATGGCGTCGGTGAGCTGCTGCTCCACCATGCCGCCCATCACCAGCACCTGGTTGCGCACTCCCTCCAGCTCGGCATTGAACTGACCGGAGATATGTTTGTTGAGGTTCATATTGTCCATACAAATAATCCTTGTTGCTCCGATTATGCCCTAGCCGTTGCACTGACCGGTAATCTGTTTGTTGATGCTCATCTTGCTCATCCTCATGGCTCCGGTCAGGCCTTAGCCGTAACGGCCGGTGATGTAGTCTTCGGTCTTCTTCTTGGCCGGGGTGGTGAAGATGGTGTTGGTGTCCGAGTACTCGATGAGCTCGCCCATGTACATGAAGGCGGTCTGATCCGACACCCGCGCCGCCTGTTGCATGTTGTGGGTGACGATCACCACGGTGAACTGGCTCTTGAGCTCGTTGATCAGCTCCTCGATGGTGAGGGTGGAGATGGGATCGAGCGCCGAGGTGGGTTCATCGAGCAGCAGTACTTCCGGCTCGATGGCGATGGCCCGGGCAATCACCAGACGCTGCTGCTGACCACCGGAAAGGCCGAAGGCGTTGTCGTGCAGACGATCCTTCACCTCCTCCCACAGGGCCGCGCCGCGCAGGGAGCGCTCGGCCGCGTCATCCAGGGTACGCCGATCGTTGATGCCCTGCAGGCGCAGGCCGTAGACCACGTTCTCGTAGATGGACTTGGGGAAGGGGTTCGGACGCTGGAACACCATGCCCACCTGACGACGCAGGGCGGAGACATCGACGCTCTTGTCGTAAATGTTGTGGCCGTGCAGCTGGATCTCGCCATCGATGCGGCAGCTTTCGACCAGATCGTTCATCCGGTTGATGCAGCGCAGCAAGGTGGACTTGCCACAGCCGGACGGGCCGATAAAGGCGGTCACCTGCCCTTTCGGGATCTTCATGTTGACGTTGAACAGCGCCTGCTTGCTGCCGTAGTACAGGTTGAGATCCTTCACTTCCAGCGCAGTCTGGGCCGGGCTCAGGTTGAGCAGATCCAGCGTGGTGTGCTGGCTCGACGGTGTCGTTACGTTGATCATCTGTTACCTCAAAAACGCTCTGGGGTGGCTGGCCTCCGTTGTGCCAGCGACCGGGATCCTCGGGTGGCGGCCATGGCCTCTTTTGTCAGAGTGCCATCGACCGCCTGGTCTGTTCTGGGTGGCCGGATTAATGTTCCAGCGACCGGAATTTCTCATGCAGGTGGTTGCGAATGCCTGTGATGTCCGTCAGGTTCATCATCAATGCTCCAAAGAACGGAACTTCTCCCGCAAGTGGTTGCGAATACCGATGGCCGTCAGGTTGAGGCCGACGATCACCGTCACCAGCAGGAACGAGGTGGCATACACCAGCGGTCGCGCCGCCTCGACGTTGGGGCTCTGGAAGCCGACGTCGTAGATGTGGAAGCCCAGGTGCATGAACTTGCGCTCCACGTGCAGGTACGGGAAGTTGCCATCCATCGGCAGGGTCGGCGCCAGTTTCACCACCCCCACCAGCATCAAGGGGGCCACTTCACCGGCTGCACGGGCAATCGCCAGAATGAGGCCGGTCATGATGGCCGGGCTCGCCATCGGCAGCACGATGCGCCACAGAGTCTCGGCCTGGGTGGCCCCCAGCGCCAGAGAGCCCTGGCGAATAGTGCTGGGGATCCGGGCCAGCCCCTCTTCAGTGGAAACGATCACTACCGGCAGGGTCAGGATGGCCAGGGTCAGCGCCGACCAGATGACACCGGGAGAGCCAAAGGTCGGGCTCGGCAGCGCTTCCGGATAGAAGAGCGCATCGATGGAACCGCCCAGGGTGTAGACGAAGAAGCCCAGACCAAACACGCCGTAAACGATGGAGGGCACGCCCGCCAGGTTGATCACCGCGATGCGGATGATCTTGGTCAGGCTGTTCTTGCCCGCGTACTCGTGCAGGTAGACCGCCGCCACCACGCCGAGCGGGGTCACGATGATCGCCATCAGGAACACCATGAAGACGGTGCCGAAGATGGCCGGGAAGACGCCGCCCTCGGTGTTCGCCTCACGGGGATCGTCGGAGATGAACTTGCCGATTTGATGGAACCAGTAACCGGTCTTGGCGAGCAGGCTCATGTCGTTGGGCCACACCACGTCCAGCACCTTGGACATGGGCATGGTCACCAGCTCGCCACGCATGTCCTTGACGGTGATGCTATCTCTGTCCGCCTGGGCACGCAGGGAGAAGAGCTCCTTCTCCAGCACCTGATAGCGATCGTTCAGCGCCTGGCGCTCGCTCGCCAGCTGGGCCTTGAGCTCGTCGGTCAGCTGATCATCCAGCTCGGCCTTGCGCTCTTTCAGACGCAGCCGCTCCAGCTGATAGTTGATGCTGCCGATGTCCCCTTTTTGCAGGTCATTGGCCTGTTCAGAGAGCCCGTTGGCGCGGGCCAGCACACGCTGCAGGGCCGGGTGCAGATCTGCAGTCAGCTCGCGACCATCCTCCTTCACCCCGACGATGTAGCCGTAGAAGTTGCCGTTGGTGGCGCGCTCCACCATGGCGAGTTCGGCAGGTTGGGTCTGGGACTTGATGTCGGTCTCCAGCACCCAGCGAAAATCGAGGTCAACGAACTCGCGGTTGCCGGTCTTGACCAGATAGCGGGTCAGCAGCTCGCGCTCTTCTCCTTCCAGCGGCAGGCCGGCGGCCCGCAGCCGCTCCACCGGCACCAGCTCGCGATCGTTGATCTCGCCGATCAGCACGCTCTTGTTGCCATTGGCATCGATCAGCTGCCACTCATAGATGGGGTGAGGCCAGAAGTAGACCAGACCGCGCCAGCCGATGAGCAGCAACAGACCCAGTACCGCGACCAGACTCAGACTGACGGCACCGCCGGTCATCCAGATCCAGGGGGCCCCTGATTTAAACCACTTACCCATTGTCATTCCTTGGTCCTTACAGAGAGCTGTATTTTTCACGCAACCGCTGACGGATGAACTCGGCCAGGGTGTTGAACAAGAAGGTGAACACGAACAGGACGAAGGCCGCGAGGAACAGCACCCGATAGTGGGAGCTGCCCACTTCCGACTCCGGCATCTCCACCGCGATGTTGGCGGCCAGGGTGCGCAGCCCCTGGAACATGGAGAAGTCCATGATGGGAGTATTGCCGGTGGCCATCAGCACTATCATGGTCTCGCCCACGGCGCGGCCAAGGCCCATCATCACCGCCGAGAAGATGCCCGGGCTCGCGGTCAGGATCACCACCCGGCTCAGGGTCTGCCACGGCGTGGCACCGAGGGCCAGGGATCCCTGGGTCAGATGCTTGGGCACCGAGAAGACGGCGTCTTCGGCGATGGAGAAGATGGTGGGGATAACCGCAAAGCCCATGGCAATACCGACCACCAGGGAGTTGCGCTGATCAAACTTGATACCCATGTCATGGGTCAGCCAGATCCGGGAATCGCCGTGCATGAAGGCGTTCTCGATGAGCGGGCTCACCGCGAAGGCCCCCCAGCCGATGAAAAGCAGCACAGGGATCAGCAGGATGGCGTGCCACCCCTCCGGCAACCAGGACTTGCCGCGCTCCGGCAGATAGTTCCATACCAACGCAGTGAGCAGCATCCCCATGGGTAGCAGGATGAGCAGCAGTACCACGCCGGGCAGGGCCCCTTCTATGATGGGCGCTAGCCACAGACCAGCCAGGAAGCCCAGGATAACGGTCGGCAGCGCCGCCATGATCTCGACTGTCGGCTTGACGTATTTGCGCAGCCCCGCCGACATGAAGTAGGCGGTGTAGATGGCGCCAGCAACGCCGAGCGGTACCGCAAACACCATGGCGTAGAAGGAGGCCTTGAGGGTACCGAACACCAGCGGCACCAGGCTCAGCTTGGCTTCGAAGTCGTTGCTGGCGGAGGTGGACTGCCACACATACTGGGGCTCGGGGTAGCCTTCATACCACACCTGTTGCCACAGGGCGGACCAGGTTACCTCGGGGTGATCGTTCTCGACGGCAAACAGCTTGAGCGTCTCGCCCTGCTGCATCAGCAACAGATTGTGACGCGGCGAAATGGCCAGGGCAGAGAGCTCGCCCCCTTCCACCTTCTCGCTCAGCAGCTTGCTCTCGCCGGTAGCGTGGAAGAAATTGATGTCGCCCTTCTTGTCGGCACTGATGAAGCCCTTGCGAAAATGTTCCGGCGTCAGCAGGTCGACGGCGCCGTCACTCTTGAAATCACGGATCTGGGTGAATTCACGTTTGCCATCTTTGGCCACTTCGAACCACTGGGAGATGACGCCGTTGTCGTTGCCCACCAGCAATGAAGAAGCGCCGGAGAGCAGATCAATTCGGGTCACGTTGGCATTGGGGGCATTGACCTCCATGACATCGCGCAGGGAGATCTCGCTCAGGTTGTGGATGTCATAGACGGAGAGACGGTTGCCCTCGCGCACGAACAGGATGCGCAGGTTGGGAGTCAGCAACATCTGATCCACATGGCGCGGCAGGGAGGGAATGCTGTAGTTCTGGGTGCTCCACTCCACCTCGCCGGAAAGGAAGTTCTCCTCACCACTCATCACCATCAGCACGCCGCGGCCATCTTCGGTCACGGCGGCAGCTGCCATCTTGTCCTTGGTGGCCTCGAACACCATACGCGAGAGCGCCTTGCCCTCGGGATCGATCACCATGGGTTCCTTGCCAAACGGATATTGCAGGCTGGGCTCGATGACGCGTACGTCCTTGGGATAGGAGACCTTGAAGTAGGGCTGCACCACCTGGGCCTTACCATCGGCAAAGCCATAGGCGATGAACTTCTGGCCCGGCGCCGGTGCGGCCACGGTCGTGACCTCTCCTGCGACCCGATCCTGGCCCAGTATCTGGCCAACCTTGACCTCTCCTTCAGCCTGGAGGGCGAAGAAGTCGACCTGCCCCTTGTCGCTGAAGCGGTAGCCGATCTCGTTCTGCTCTTCGACGCCGAGCCAGGCGGTCTTGCCCTCGACAGGCAGCGAAAATGAGGCGGTCGGTTCCATGGAAGCGCCATTGAAGATGGGCTTCACCACATAGAGCAGATAGAAGAAAATAAGCAGCAGGGCCACCAGTACCAGGGCTCCCCCCGTGGTGACCCCGTATTTGGCCAACTTATCCTTGATACGGCGCTTTCTGCTGCCCGCCATACCTAAGTTTATCGATTCCGATGACATGCAAGACCTCAATGTGAGCTAGGCTTGGCGGCATTATATGGCGGTTGCATGACAGTTTTGTTACATGGAAACCGCTTTTACAACGGCAGTAGGAGGGGATTTTACAGCATCGAAGGTGGGTCAGGTTTTACCCACATTGGCAAGGCTAACAGGCTGTTTGAAAAGGTATAATTGACAAGCGTCGCGTGGGAGGCTGGAGGCAACCTCCCCCCTACGGGTCAGCTGGATGAGCCGATGGATTGTTGCAATGCCTGCTTGGCGGCTTTCTTCTCGGCGCGGCGGCGCTTGAAAAAGGCCGACAACTGAGCCGAGCAGGCCTCTGCCAGCACCTCCCCTGTCAATTCCACCCTGTGGTTATGACGCGGGTCCTGCAGGATCTCGAACACAGAGCCAGCCGCCCCCGTCTTCAGATCCCGCGCTCCGTACACCACCCGCTTGACCCGGCTATGAATGAGGGCGCCGGCGCACATGCAGCAAGGCTCCAGAGTCACATAGAGGGTGGTATCCAGCAGGCGGTAGTTCTCAAGGCGCTGTCCGGCGGCGCGGATGGCCATCACTTCGGCATGAGCGCAGGCATCGTGCTCGCTGATGGAGTGGTTCCAGCCCTCCCCGATCACCTCATTACCCAACACCAGCACGGCCCCGACCGGGATCTCGCCGATCCCTTCGGCTCTGGCCGCCAATGCCATGGCGTGACGCATCCAGTGTTCGTCCTGCTCTGCCTGTGCCAGCTCTGTCGGTGTTTGCACTGCGGCGACTGCTGATGGTTCCACCCATGCCTCTCTTGATTGATTGCTATGTCTCTGCCCCGGCTCGAAGCACCTTTCACAATAGACGCCCATGACGGGACGGCGATTATGCCAAATCCGGCCGCAAGGCCCAAGTTGCATCTTGGTTGCACAAGAAAGAAGCAGTCGGCATCTCTATGATAAAAAAGGAGTTGCACCCATAGCGCCAGAACATTAGACTTCCTCCCCGTCAGCTCAGACTGACCTTGTCGGCGTGTAGCGCAGCCAGGTAGCGCACTGTCATGGGGTGTCAGGGGTCGGAGGTTCAAATCCTCTCACGCCGACCATCATTCCCCGAAATAGCCCAGTCAAACGACTGGGCTATTTTTTTGCCCGCAGTTTCTATCGACTGCCATCCTCACTTCGCAGGAACAAAAAACATACAGAACCGCTTGAATCTTTCATGTGAACTCATTAATATGCGCGACTTTCCGCCGGTAGCGAGACAAGGAGGTGGAAAATCGGTGAAGGGATCACACACCGGCTTGCGTTCAACCAAGGACCAAGCATGAAACAGACCACAGAGACCAGCCCCACCATCGCGCTTTTTACCGTCCCCCAAGACACCACCTGCCCCGCTGCACATGAAGATGTGCAGGTCATTCAACTGGATGTGATCGATCTGGCAGAGCCGGAAGAGGAGTACTAATCCCTTCCGGGGACATCGCCATGCACTTCACGACAGGCCTTTATGGCCTTTTTTCCCCCGATTTGAGAGTGTGCACACAAAAAACGACAAATCACTACATCGGTATATAATCGCAGGATTATCCACCAATATGTCGCCCCCCTGCTCTCCTGACATTTTTCTCATCACCTGATACAAACCTACGTTATTGCCCTTCACTTTCCACCAGGATGGCAACCTGCGCCATTCATACCCATTAATGGTCATTTAGTTTAAAACAGACGTTCATCAGCAATAGCCAGAAAGGCCTGAGGCTGCATAGAGGCTTTCAAACTAAATTAATACAACTGTTTTTCAAAAGCTTGGAGTAAGGTCGGGATTTGTTTTTGCATTTGTAATTTTATTACGTAATAAATTACATGGCATGCCTGTTTTCACCAGACCGAATTACCCATCACCCCGCGATGAAAAGCAGAAGCATAACCATCTGCGTAGAGCTTTTATACCAACCACATAAATCATTAAAAAACATAAAGTTAATCATCACCCAAAAACGGGCGTTTAAAAAAAGTTGTTGACGCAATCGGCAATATTTCGCACCGTATGAAACGTGTTATCCCGTTGTTACGGGAAGATTACAGGAACAGGGATCGACTTTAGTCGTAGTTAATAAGTTCAAAATGTAATTCTCAAAGGAGTGAATCTTATGTCGGCACCAGCCCAGACCCACTGCAGCGCACGCCTTCGCATCCAGGGCGCCATGCTTCCCGATTACGCGCAAATCCTGACGCCGGACGCAGTGGCCCTGGTATCCGAACTGGTGGAACGTTTTGCCCCCCAGCGGGACGAATTGCTGAAACAACGTGTGGCCCGTCAGGCTCGCATCGATGGCGGTGAGCTGCCGGACTTCCTGCCGGAGACTGCCCACATCCGCGAGGGAAACTGGACCATTCGTGGCACCCCCGCTGACCTGCAGGATCGCCGCGTGGAGATCACCGGCCCGGTCGAGCGCAAGATGGTGATCAACGCCCTCAACGCCAACGTCAAGGTCTTCATGGCTGACTTCGAAGACTCCCTGGCGCCGGCCTGGAACAAGGTGATCGAGGGTCAAATCAACCTGCGCGATGCGGTGAATGGCACCATTGCCTATACCAGCCCCGAGGGCAAGGCTTATACCCTCAATGCCGATCCGGCCGTGCTCATCTGCCGGGTGCGCGGTCTGCACCTGCCGGAGAAACATGTCACCTTCGATGGAGCCCCCATCCCCGGCGGCCTGTTCGACTTCGCCCTCTATTTCCTGCACAACTATCAGGCGCTGCTGGCTAAAGGCTCCGGCCCCTATTTCTACGTGCCCAAGCTGCAGAGCCACCTCGAAGGGCGCTGGTGGAGCGAGGTGTTCGCCTGGACCGAAGACAAGTTCGGCCTGCCCCGCGGCACCATCAAGGCCACCGTGCTGATCGAGACCCTGCCGGCGGTGTTCGAGATGGACGAACTGCTCTATCAGATGAAGGATCACATCGTCGCCCTCAACTGCGGCCGCTGGGACTACATCTTCAGCTACATCAAGACGCTCAAGAATCACCCGGATCGCGTCCTGCCGGATCGCCAGGTAGTGACCATGGACAAGCCGTTCCTCTCCGCCTACTCGCGTCTGCTCATCAAGACCTGTCACAAGCGCGGCGCCCTCGCCATGGGCGGCATGGCGGCCTTTATTCCGGCCAAGGATCCGGCGGTCAACGAACAAGTCTTTGCCAAGGTGCATGCCGACAAGCAGCGTGAAGCCGATAACGGCCACGACGGCACCTGGGTCGCCCACCCGGGGCTGGCCGATACCGCTATGGCGGTGTTCAACGCCGCCATCCCGGCCGGTGCACAGAACCAGATCGGCGTGCTGCGTGAAGAGGATGCCCCCATTACTGCCGCCGACCTGCTGGCCCCCTGCGAGGGCGAGCGCACCGAAGCTGGCATGCGCACCAACATCCGGGTTGCCCTGCAGTATCTGGAGGCCTGGATCAACGGTAACGGCTGCGTACCCATCTACGGCCTGATGGAAGATGCCGCCACCGCCGAGATCTCCCGCACCTCCATCTGGCAATGGATCCGCCACGGCAAGAGCCTCTCCAACGGCCAGGTGGTGACCAAGGATCTGTTCCGCCAGATGCTGGCCGAAGAGCAGGAGGTGGTCAAACGCGAAGTGGGTGAGGCCCGCTGGCAGGCTGGTCGCTTTGCCGAGGCGAGCGAGCTGATGGAGCAGATCACCTGCGCTGATACCCTGATCGATTTTCTGACGCTGCCCGGTTACGAGCGGCTCTGAATCACGGGCCCCGGAGGGGGCTCGCCAATAACAAGTCAATGGAAACGTGAAATCAATGAAAGAGGGAACTGATATGGCACTGACCCGTGAGCAACAGATCCAGGCTATCGAGAAAGACTGGGCCCAAAACCCCCGCTGGAAAGGGATCAAGCGCGGCTACAGCGCCGAGGACGTGGTGAACCTGCGCGGCAGCTTGCAGCCGCAGCACACCCTGGCCCAACGCGGCGCCGACAAACTGTGGGAACTGATCCACGGCGAGGCCAAAAAAGGTTACGTGAACTGCCTCGGCGCCCTGACCGGCGGCCAGGCGGTGCAGCAGGCCAAAGCCGGCATCGAGGCCATCTACCTCTCCGGCTGGCAGGTCGCGGCGGACAATAACCTCTCCTCCACCATGTATCCGGATCAGTCCCTCTATCCGGCCAACTCGGTGCCGTCGGTGGTGGAGCGCATCAACAACTCCTTCGCCCGTGCCGACCAGATCCAGTGGGCCAACAAGGTAGGGCCGCAGGATGAGGGCTTCATCGACTACTTCCTGCCCATAGTGGCAGATGCCGAAGCCGGTTTTGGTGGAGTGCTGAACGCCTTCGAACTGATGAAGGGAATGATCGAGGCAGGCGCCGCCGGCGTTCACTTCGAAGATCAGCTGGCTTCCGTGAAAAAATGCGGCCACATGGGTGGCAAGGTGCTGGTCCCGACCCAGGAAGCGGTGCAGAAACTGGTGGCAGCCCGTCTGGCAGCCGACGTCTGCGGCACCACTACTCTGGTGATCGCTCGTACCGACGCCAACGCGGCCGACCTGCTGACCACGGATGCGGATCCTTATGATGCCGACTTCCTGACCGGTGAGCGCACTGCCGAAGGCTTCTACAAGGTACGTGCCGGCATCGATCAGGCGATTGCCCGTGGTCTGGCCTACGCCCCCTACGCCGACATGGTGTGGTGTGAAACCGCCAAACCGGATCTGGACGAGGCACGCAAGTTTGCCGAAGCGATCAAGGCCAAGTTCCCGGATCGCATCCTGGCCTACAACTGCTCCCCGAGCTTTAACTGGAAGAAGAACCTGGACGATGCCACCATCGCCCGCTTCCAGCAGGAGCTGTCCGACATGGGTTACAAGTACCAGTTCATCACCCTGGCAGGCATCCACAACATGTGGTTCCACATGTACGAGCTGGCCTACCAATACGCCCGTGGCGAAGGGATGAAGCACTATGTCGAGATGGTGCAGCAGCCCGAGTTTGCCGCTGCCGAGCGTGGCTACACCTTCGTGGCGCACCAGCAGGAAGTGGGGACCGGTTACTTTGACAAGGTGACCACCGTCATCCAGGGTGGCCAATCCTCGGTGACCGCTTTAACGGGTTCCACCGAAGAGGATCAGTTCCACTGATCATCTGACGGCAGCAATCAAAAACCCCGGCCTGATGCCGGGGTTTCTTTTTGTCCGCTTGCCAGCTCACACCAAAGAGAGTCACCAAACGTGACGGGGGTATCAGAGCTCGAGGATCTCTTTGACGAAGGGGATGGTGAGCTTTCGCTTGGCGCGAAATGAGGCGTTGTCGAGCTGATTGAGGGTAGTGAGCAGGGTGCGCATGTCGCGGGAGAGGCGGTTTAGCAGGAAACGACCCACGTCGATGGGCAGTTTGAAGCCCCGCAGCTCGGCACGCAGCTGCAGGGCACTGAGCTTGCCTTCATCATCCAGCTCATCGAGATGGAAACTTACCCCCCAGTCGAGGCGGGAGGCGAGATCCGGCAGTTGCAGCCCCAGTTTGCGCGGCGCACTGCAGCCGGTCACGATGAGGGTTCCCTCGCCCTTCTCCTTCCAACGATTGTAAAAATCGAACAGGGCGCGCTCCCACAAGGCATTGCCGGCGATGGCTTCCAGGCTGTCGAGACAGACCAGCGGCAGGCTCTCGAGGGCATCCAGCATGCTGGGATCCAGCTGTTCGAACTGATCGAGGGAGAGATAGGCAGCGGCTGCGTCGCGGGCGTTGACCTCGGCACAGGTCGCATGGAGCAGGTGGGAACGCCCCGACCCCTTGGCTCCCCAGAAATAGAGGAAAGGTGCCCCCTGACCAATGGCCGCATTTTTGAGGGCGGTGATCAGATGAGCATTGTTGCCGGGATAAAAACTGACGAAGGTTTCATCGTCCGGTAGTTGTACGGCTAAAGACAGTTGGGCCGGTTGCTTCACTCGTTAGGCTTTGACTGTGACATTTGCTACCAAGTGTATCATCGCCGGGCCGGATAGAGAACCGCCCGGACAAGCCGGGCGGTATACAAAAGCCTTATAAAATCAGGGCTGCGACCATTGGTAACGCAATGCGCTGCCATTATCGTCAACCCGATGCAGGCGGCTCTCGAGCTGAAGCATGCGGGCCAACTCGGCCTGATCACCCTGCAGGGTGAAATTGAAGGTGACCTGGTCCCCTTCCAGTTTGCCAATCTCTACCTTGCTCACGTTGGCCATCCCCTGCAGCATCTTCTGCACGGCGATCATGCTGTCCACGTCGGAGAGCCCACTCACCACCAGACTCTGGCTGGAGGCCGGCCCCGAGACGCGAGCACCATAGTTTTTCACCAACCAGCCTGCCAGGGTATCGGCAAAGCCCTGTGCCACCTCGGCCTGGGAGCCAGCACCATTGCCCCGGGTCAGCTCGGCCACCTCACCACCGGCCTTGGGTCCGTAGAGACCCCAGTCGATGTTCCACTTCTCCCCTTCCGGCGTCAGCTTGCCCAACACCACCATCTCGGCGCCATAGCGCTGACTCGCCTTGAGGATGGGATCGGCGAAACGGCCCCACACATCGGTCGCACTGACTGCCATGTTGTCGTCCAGATCCATCAGCGGAATACTGACTGGCAGCCCCAGTGTCTGGGCCTGTTCACGCAGGGCCCTGGCCCAACCATCGGCGGATTGATCCGCAAGCAGGCGGCGCTCCCCCTGATCCACTACCAGCCAGATCGCCACCTGGGGGCGAACCGGGCCCAGCAGGGCATACTGGCTGTCGGCCACCAGCCGGTTGACCTTGTCGCTCTTGAATTCGGCCTTCAGATACTTGACCGAATCCAGATCCTGATAGCCGTAGCTCTTTACATAGTCGCCGGGAGCCGCCAACGCCTTGGCTACCGCTGGCTGGCTGAGGATGTCCCGCTTGCCGGTCACCTTGACCAGAACTTCTCCCAACGCCTGGGACTGGGCCGCCGTCATATCGCCGCTGGTGGGCGCCTTGCCCTGATAGAGATCGGTCACCTGGGCGGCAGAGGCCATGAAGGAGAGACCGCAACAAAGAGCGGTGATTGCGCGTTTGAACATGAATATCATCTCGAACTGGGAGCCTGTGGCTATGGTAGCGGCAAGGCGCGCCATGCAGCAAGGCTGCCAGAAACAACAGAGCCGGCAGAACGCCGGCTCGGAATGCCGCTCACCCGAACAGGGGCGGCTGATTGCATCGGCTTACTTGGTGCCGAAGATCTTGTCACCGGCATCGCCCAGGCCCGGGACGATATAGCCCTTCTCGTTCAGCCCCTTGTCGATGGAGGCACAGAACAGCTCCACGTCCGGGTGAGCGGCTTCCAGCGCCTTGATCCCTTCCGGGGCGGCAACCAGCACCAGCACCTTGATGGAGTGGCAGCCTTTCTTTTTCAGCAGGTCGATGGTGGCGATCATGGAGCCGCCGGTGGCCAGCATGGGGTCGATAACCAGGGCCAGACGCTCGTCGATGTTGCTGACGATCTTCTCGAAGTAAGGCACCGGCTGCAGGGTCTCTTCATCGCGGTAGATGCCGACCACGCTGACGCGAGCGCTCGGCATGTGCTCCAGCACGCCGTCCATCATGCCCAGACCGGCACGCAGGATGGGCACGACTGTGACCTTCTTGCCCTTGATCTGGTCAACTTCTACTGGCCCATTCCAGCCATCGATGGTAACCTTCTCCGTTTCGAAGTCAGAGGTCGCTTCGTAGGTCAGCAAACTGCCCACTTCTTTGGCCAGTTCACGGAAACGCTTGGTGCTGATATCGCCTTCACGCATCAGACCGATCTTGTGTTTGACCAGGGGATGTTTGACTTCAACGACTTTCATTATTATCTCCTCTAACTGCCGCAAAAAAATCGCGGAATCATACAACAAAAGCCGCCGCTTGTAGAGTTTTTCCGCGCAAAAATGCGCAAACGATTTCCTTTCTGGTTTTTCCCCCGCACTGCTAGAATACGCCCCGAATTTTACCCTCCACTTCTTCACATGACGGGGAATACTCGTGACAGACAAAACCTCACTGAGCTACAAGGATGCTGGCGTGGATATCGATGCCGGCAATGCACTGGTTGAACGTATCAAGGGCGTGTCCAAACGCACTCGTCGTCCTGAAGTCCTTGGTGGTCTTGGCGGCTTTGGGGCCTTGTGTCAAATCCCTGCGGGCTACAAGGAGCCGGTGCTGGTCTCCGGCACTGATGGGGTGGGCACCAAGCTGCGCCTGGCCATCGATCTGAAAAAACACGACACCGTGGGCATCGATCTGGTGGCCATGTGCGTCAACGATCTCATCGTGCAGGGTGCCGAGCCCCTGTTCTTCCTCGACTACTACGCCACCGGCAAGCTGGATGTGGACACCGCCGCCGCCGTGGTCACCGGCATCGGTGAAGGTTGCGAGCAGTCAGGCTGCGCCCTGGTGGGCGGCGAAACCGCCGAGATGCCGGGCATGTATGAGGGGGATGACTACGACATCGCCGGTTTCTGCGTCGGCGTGGTCGAGAAGAGTGAAATCATCGACGGCAGCAAGGTCGGCGAAGGGGATGCCCTGATCGCCCTGGCCGCCAGCGGCCCCCACTCCAACGGCTTCTCCCTCATTCGCAAGATCCTGGAAGTCTCCCAGGCCGACGTGCATCAGCCGCTGGGTGACACCACTCTGGCCAATGCCCTGCTGGAGCCGACCCGTATCTATGTGAAATCGGTGCTCAAGCTCATCAAGGAGTGCGAGATCCACGCTCTGTCCCACATCACCGGCGGCGGCTTCTGGGAAAACATCCCGCGCGTTCTGCCAGCCAACACCAAGGCGGTCATTGACGAGCAGAGCTGGCAGTGGCCGGCGGTGTTCAGCTGGCTGCAAGAGGCCGGCAACGTGACCCGTCACGAGATGTATCGCACCTTCAACTGCGGCGTCGGCATGATCATCGCCCTGCCGGCAGATCAGCTTGAAAAAGCGCTGACCCTGCTCAAGGCCGAAGGCGAGAACGCCTGGCACATCGGCCATATCGCCAAGGCGGCCGATGGCGAGGAGCAGGTCATCATCCAATGATGCGGATCCTGGTCCTTATCTCCGGCAGCGGCAGCAACCTGCAGGCGATTCTCGACAGTTGCGCCGCTGGCAAGATTGCCGGGGAAGTGGTTGGCGTCATTAGCAACAAGGCCGATGCCTATGGTCTGGTGCGCGCCAGGGAAGCCGGTGTGGCCACCAGCATCCTCGCCCAGCAGCAGTTTGCCGACCGGGCGGAGTATGACGCCGCCCTGCTGGCACTGATGGAGGACTATCAGCCCGATCTGGTGGTGCTGGCCGGGTTTATGCGGATCCTGAGTGCCGATCTGGTGCGTCACTTCGCCGGGAAGATGATCAACATCCATCCCTCCCTGCTGCCCAAGTATCAGGGGCTGCATACCCATCAGCGCGCCATCGACGCCGGTGACAACGAACACGGCGCCAGCGTCCACTTCGTCACCGAAGAACTCGACGGCGGCCCGGTGATCCTGCAGGCCCACGTCCCCATCTTTGAGGGGGATGAGGCTGATGAAGTGGCAGCAAGGGTACAGGCCCAGGAGCACAGCATCTACCCGCTGGTGGTGCAGTGGTTCTGTCAGGGCAGGTTGCGGATGCAGGAGGGCGCCGCCTTCCTGGATGGCACACGGCTCGGCCCGGCGGGACATGCCTGCGAGTAACCGCTAACTGCAGCAGTAAAACGCAACAAGGGAGGCTTTGGCCTCCCTTGTCATTTCTGCATACCCGAACAATGGCTGCATTAATTCAAAGCTGTTCACGACCTGTCGCGAGAAACCGTCAGCAAGGTCACAAGCCGCTCAGGAACCGGAGCGTATGGACATACGTGAGCACTCTTTGCTGCACATAAGCGAGCAGCACATGAGCCTTGATCACGGCTTCGCAGCAAGATCGTGGACTGGTTTACACCGGATTATCGATATCGATAAAGGTCACGTCCAGCCCGTGCACGGTGGCCAGCCACTCCCCCAGCGCCTTGACGCCGTAACGCTCGGTGGCGTGATGACCGGCGGCGTAGAAGTGCATCCCCATCTCGCGGGCGGTATGGATGGTCTGCTCGGACGCTTCGCCGGAGATGAAGGCATCAATGCCCTGCTCCGCCGCCAGATTGATGTAGCTCTGGCCGCCGCCGGTGCACCAGGCCACGGAGCGAATAAGCTCGGGGCCGCTGTCACCGCAATGGAGTGGCTCGCGGCCAAGGCGCTCGGCGATGAGCCTGGCAAAATCGGCTCCGCTCATGGGCTCTTCCAGCTTGCCCACCATGGCGACGCTCTTGCTGTTCCAGGGCTCCAGCCCGCGGCGCACCTTGATGCCCAGCAACTGGGCCAACTGGGCGTTGTTGCCCACCTCGGGATGCACGTCCAGCGGCAGGTGATAGGCGAACAGGTTGATGTCGTGGGTCAGCAGGGTCTTGATGCGGCGCTGCTTCATGCCGGTGATCTGGGCCGGCTCGCCGCTCCAGAAGTAGCCGTGATGGACCAGGATGGCATCGGCGTTGGCGGCCACCGCCGCATCGATCAGGGCCTGGCTGGCGGTGACGCCGGTTACCACCTTGCGAATGCGCTCACGCCCCTCCACCTGCAGGCCATTGGGACAGTA
Source organism: Aeromonas enteropelogenes (assembly GCF_000819845.1). Taxonomy (GTDB): domain Bacteria; phylum Pseudomonadota; class Gammaproteobacteria; order Enterobacterales; family Aeromonadaceae; genus Aeromonas; species Aeromonas enteropelogenes. The sequence continues at coordinate 80,624 of NZ_CDCG01000011.1, read as the reverse complement.
ATCCTTGATGGCGTGCGGTTCGAGCAGATGATTGAGTACGGTTTCGAGTTTTCGATGAGAGATCATAAGGGTCCCTTATTAAGGCTCGAGCCCCTGTTTTACCAATAAAAACAGGGCCCAGGCTCAAAGCGCCAAGGGCCCCATGATAATCGAGCCGGGCCGGCAAGACCATGACAGCCCTTACATTCAGGCAGGCAGGTCGATCCCCGCCTCCCGCATCTGCGCCAGCTTGTAGCGCAGGGTACGCGGGCTGATGCCGAGCCGGTCGGCCACCTCCTTGCGACTGCCGTTGCAGTCCTGCAGAGTGTCGAGAATGATCTGGTGCTCCTGCTGTTTGAGCTCGCTGCCTAGGCGATCCCCGCCATAACTGCGATCGGGCATGGCGCCCATCTCCTGCTCGTCCACCTCTTCCAGGATGAGATGCGCCTCACCGATGACGCCGTCCGGGCTCAGGATGAGGGCACGCTGCACCACGTTGTCGAGCTCGCGCACATTGCCGGGCCAGGGGTGGGCCAGCAGACACTCGCATGCGTCGGCCTCCAGTTGTGGCGTTGGCAAGCCCTGCTGGCTGGCATGCAGCGCCAGCAGGTGTTCCGCCAGCGGCAGTATGTCGCCGGGGCGCTCGCACAGGGATAACCAGCGCAGCGGAAAAACGTTGAGGCGGTAGTAAAGGTCTTCACGGAACAGGCCATCCTGCACCGCTTTTTTCAGATCCCGGTTGCTGGTGGCGATGACCCGCACATCGAGGGGGATCATCTTGCGGCTGCCGAGCCGCTCCACCTCTTTCTCCTGCAGTACCCGCAGCAGCTTGGCCTGCAACCCGAGATCCATCTCGGTGATCTCGTCAAGGAGCAAAGTGCCTCCCTGGGCCTGCTCGAACTTGCCCGGGCACCCCTGCACCGCGCCGGTGAAGGCCCCCTTCTCGTAACCGAACAGGGTCGCCTCCAGCATGTTTTCCGGAATGGCGGCACAGTTGATGGCGATGAAGGGCTGCTCGGCGCGGCTGGAGTTGTCGTGAATGTAGCGGGCCAGCACCTCCTTGCCGGTGCCGCTCGGGCCGGTCACCATCACGGTCGCCTCGCTTCTGGCCACCCGGGTCGCCAGCTGGAACAACTCGGCGGTCTTGGGATCGCCGTAGACCACTGCGCGTTTTTCCACTTTCTGGGCCGGCACGTAACGGCTGACCTGATTGAGCAGCACCTCGGGCGAGAAGGGCTTGGCCAGGTAGTCGATGGCCCCCTCGCGCATGGCGCGCACCGCGCCGTCGATGTTGGCGTAGGCGGTCATCAGGAGCACCGGCAACTGCGGATATTGCTGGCGAATGGTGGCCAGCAGGGTCAGGCCATCCATGCCCCCCATCTGGATATCGGAGATCACCATGTCAAAGTTCTGGCGCGAGAGGGCAAGCAGGGCCCGCTCGCCGCTGTCCACCTCGCGGCACTCGTAGCCGCCGAGCAGCAGGGTATCCACCAGCGCCTCGCGCAGGCCATTGTCATCTTCAACTACCAGGATCCTGGCCTGTGTCATGCTACACCTCCAAGCTGCACCGACTGCTGATGCAGGGGGAACGACAGAGTAAAACAGGTGCCTTCACCAGGCACGGAGGCCACGCTGACCTCCCCCTGGTGGGCACGTACGACGGATTGCACCACCGCCAGTCCAAGGCCTGTGCCCTGGGAGCGGGTGGTAAAGAAAGGTTCGAACACCTGGCCGAGCTGATGACTCGGGATCCCCTTGCCATTGTCGATGACGCGCATCTCAACCCGGGAGCCACTGCGCACCGCACTCACCAGCAGCGAATCGGCCCCCGCCTGCTGGGCGTTGGCGATCAGGTTGTTGATGGCTCCCGACAGCGCGTTGCTGTTGGCCAGCAGGCAGAGATCGGGCTCCGGCGCCTGTATGTGCAGCTCGCATCCTTGCTGCAGGCAGAAGGCCTCGGCCCCCGCCTGCACCTCGGCCATCAACCCCTGCACCGAGATGGGGGTAACCACCTGATTGTCGCCGTTGCGGGCAAACAGCAGGATGTCGTTGATCTGCTTTTCCAGATCCTTGAGCCTGTCCATCAGCTTTTGCTGGAACTGGCTGCGGGACTCGGGCTTGAGGGTACGGTTGGCCAGGTTGGCGCCATAGAGCATGGCGGCGGAGAGCGGCGTGCGGATCTGGTGGGCCAGTGAGGCCGCCATGTTGCCAAGGGCCGACAACCGCTTCATGTGGTTGACGCGATCCTGCAGCTTGCGGGTCTCGGTGAGATCGTTGATGAACACCAGCTGGCCTGGCTGATCCGGCAGGGGCTGGGTCGAGAGCTGGACCCGGCGACCATCACGCAGGGAGATCTCGTGGCCGTCATCTTCCCGGGGCTCGAAGCAGCGGGCAATGACCTGACGCCAGAGTTCCCCTTCCAGTGGCTCCCCCAGCAGGGAGAGCGCGGCCGGATTGGCCCGGGTGATCACCCCGGCGCCATCGAGCAGCAACACCCCGGTGGGGAGTGCCGTGAAGATGGCGTAGAGCTGGCTCACTTCGTGGGACTGGAGTGGCATGTCCTGCTGCAAGATTGTCATAAAGCTGACCTCAAACTGGCAATTTGGTCAGCTCATTCAATTTTCATGCCACTAAATTAAATTAATTAAAACAAAGAATTAAAGACAGGCGTCAAGGCATTGACCCTCAGCCCTCCTTGCTCATCCCGTACTTTTTCATCTTCTCGACCAGGGTGGTGCGACGCATGCCGAGCAGGTCGGCGGCGCGGGCCACTACCCCCTCCTGGGACTCCAGGGCCTGGCGGATCAGCTCCACCTCGAGGTCGGCCAGCATCTCCTTGAGATTGACTCCCTCCTCCGGCAATTGCATGGAGCGGGCCGAGCTGAAGGCGTGATCCAGCTCCGGCGGATCCTGGAATACGGCGGCCAGCGCATCGCGCTCGTCCATCTCGGTCAGCCGCTCGTCCCGTGGCTCGCAGGGCAGCAGGCGGTAACGGCTCGGCAAATCCGCCACATCGACGATCTGGTGCGGATAGAGGATGAGCAGCCGCTCCAGCAGGTTGGAGAGCTCGCGCACATTGCCGGGCCAGGGGTACTGCATCAGGGACTCCATGGCGCGCTGGGTCAGGCGAATGAAGCCCTGGTGCTGCTCCGCATGGCGGTTGAGCAGCTCCTGCAGCAACAGGGGAATGTCATCACAGCGATCCCGCAGCGGCGGCGTCTCGATGGGGAAGACGTTGAGGCGGTAATAGAGATCCTCGCGAAAATCCTGGGTGCGGATCATCGCCTCCAGATCCCGGTGAGTCGCGGCGATGACACGCACATCGGCCTGGATGGGCTTGCCGCCACCGACTCTGTCGAACATCCGCTCCTGCAATACCCGCAGCAACTTGACCTGCATCGGCATCGGCATGTCGCCGATCTCGTCGAGAAACAGGGTGCCCCCCTGGGCCAGCTCGAAGCGACCACGGCGAGCGGCGATGGCACCGGTGAAGGCCCCCTTCTCGTGGCCAAACAGCTCGCTCTCGAGCAGTTCGGCGGGAATGGCGCCACAGTTGATGGGCACGAAGGGACCGGCACTGCGGGTTGATAGTTCGTGGATGGCCCGTGCCACCACCTCTTTACCGGTCCCGGATTCCCCCAGGATCAGCACGTTGGCATCGGTCTCGGCCACCTGACCGATGAGGCGGCGCACCTCCTGGATCCCCTTGCCCTTGCCCACCAGCAGGCGCAGCAGAGCCTGACCCTTGTCGTGGGTCTGCTGGCGAGGATGCAGGGAGACAAACGCCTGACAGAAATGCAGATGGCGAGTGAGGGATTCGTAAGTGATGGGGGCCTGCGCCACACCGATGAAATTGCTGTTGTCGAGATCGGCATCGTTCAGGGAGAGAAACGGTGTGCGGGGAAAGGCCGCCAGCAGCTCGGGCAAGGGGCGCTCCGTCAGCTCACCCACCAATACCCCCTGCAGCGGGCCGGCGGATTCGATGGCAACGTCGAGGTCCCCTTCGGCCACATCCTGCCACGGGATCCCCATGAACGAGAGCACTGTTTCCAATTGCTGACGCCGTGCTTCATCGGCATCAACAATCAACACGCCCATCTCCACCATATCCACCTCTCGCGATTACATAGCTAACTTATTGTTTTATTTGATTATAAAACGCTCGTTGACGGTTCCTTTGCGGCACACAAAGTGCCAAAAATCCGACACATTGTCAAAAATTGTCGTAGTCAGGGTAAGTGTATCGACACAAAGAGGGGAGAAGATAAATTTTGCCAACGATTTTTTTGCGCAAGCAGAAACGGGGAAAACGGCCCGCCAGGCGGGCCGTGTCGGCACTCCCGACAAGCTCAGTGACGGGAATGGTGAGGAGCTGCGTAACGGCACTCGGGAAAACGACTGCAGGCGAGAAATAGCCGGCCGGCATGAGGGCCTTTTTTGGCTTCCCGCTCCACCAGCGGGGCATCGCAGCGAGGACAGTGGGGGGCGTCTTGCTCCTCATCATCCTCCGGATCTTCGAACAGCAGAGCGGCCAGCTCCTCTTCTGCTGGCTCGGACACGACGGTTGTCCTGGTGACAGCCAACTCGGGTTCGGTTGACGGCAGCCCGGCCAGGGGGACGGCCCGCTTGTGCTCTTTGCCTTCCACATCGACCCCATCGAGCAACAACGGGTTGAAGGTAGGTTCTCGCCGCTCCCCGGGCAGCAGCTCATCGGCCTGCGGTTCACGCCTCTTGGTCAACAGCGGCTGAAGCTGCTCGCGCAGATCTTCCACCAGATAGTGGCTGCCTGCGGGGATCTGCAGCAGGGGAAAACCGGCGCCGTCACAGGCCGCCTTCAGGAAGCTGTCACGCACCTTGCGCTTCTGGTGACGGGGGCCGCTGTCATCTAGCTCGATGGCACAGACAAAAGAGAGATCGGCGGGATGGCACAGCAGGTAATCAAAATGCTTGCCCCCTATCTTGCCCGCGTACTGCTGCCATTTGCCCTTGCCAAGAGCGGCCTGTGGCGCCAGCACATCGGCCACCGGCACCTTGGCAAAGACCCTGGCCTGTTCCCCTGCCGCCTGTTCCAACACGGTGAGAAAGGCCCGTTCGGCGGGGTTTAGCAGGGTCTCCTGCAGCTCATAGGGCAGACGCTGCGGGCGCCGGCCCCGACGCCAGACGATCGCCAGCACGAGCAGCGCCAGCAACAGCAAACCCGAAAGGATGAGGATATTCATGAAAACGCGATCCAGTTCACGACACGACAGGGCGCTCACTCTACCACAGCCGTCGTGGCACAAGGCAGCCGGCAATTGAGGTGGATAAGCAAAACGCCCCGCTTTTTGTCCTTTTGCCTGCGGACGGGGCTTCATATGGCCTGCCACAGCAGGCACAATGCTAGGGTCGGTTGAGATGACGTTGCACTCGCGACGACATCCCGTCCGGACCAAAAACCATTCCAAGGAGAGCAGGATGCAAAAGCAATTGGTGGTCACCGTGATCGGTGCAGACAAACCCGGGATCGTCGAAAGCCTGGCGGCCGTCATCAGCCGCGAGCAGGGCAACTGGCTGGGCAGTGCCATGAGTGAATTAGCGGGCCAGTTTGCCGGCATCCTCCATGTATCGGTTCCCGAAGAGCACTATCGCAGCCTGTGCGAGGCGCTGGCCATGCTGCCAGGCCTCACCATCAGCTTCGCCGAAGGAACCCCCTCGGCAGAGCCAGTCAACCAGATGATGATGACGGTCACCGGCAACGATCGCCCTGGTATTGTCCACGAGGTGGCCAGCATCTTGCGCCAGCTCAACATCAACGTGGCCGATCTCACCACCGGCTGTGAACCGGCACCCCATTCCGGCGCCCCGCTCTTCTATGCCCACGCGCTGGTCGCCCTGCCAGACGAGCTCGAAATGGAGACCCTGATCGGCGCACTGGAGTCCCTCTCCGACGATCTGGTGGTCGATATCGACGAGGGGTTTGGCGAGTAATATTTTTGTCATTGAACTGTCATATATTCACGCCATACCAGCCCCTAAAACGGATCGACACAGAGGCACAAGATGAGCACCGACAAGCTGTATGAAGAGAAAGAGCTGAGCTGGCTCTCATTCAATGAACGGGTGTTGCAAGAGGCGATGGACAAGACGGTGCCCCTCATCGAGCGGGTCCGCTTCCTCGGGATCTTCTCGTCCAACCAGGACGAGTTCTTCAAGGTGCGGGTATCTGACGTCAAGCGCCGCATCCTGATCAACGAGGTACACGGCGGCGATGACGAAGCCAAGGTGTTGCTGCGGGCCATCCAGCAGAAGGTGATGGCCCTTGGCGAGGCGTTCGACAACACCTACAAGGAGCTGCTGATCGCCCTGGCCCGCCACAACATCTTCCTGGTCAACGAGAACCAGCTCTCCGAGAACATCCAGAAATGGCTGCGGGTCTTTTTCCGGGAGAAGGTGTTGCGCCACATCATCCCGATCCTGCTCAACAAGGAGGTCAACCCGGTCAAGTTCCTGAAAGACGAGTACACCTATCTGGCCATCGAGATGAAGAAGAATGGCCAGGTGATCCAGTACGCCCTGGTGGAGGTACCCACCGACGATCTGCCCCGCTTCTTCCAGCTGCCGCCGGAGGGCACCCGGCGCAAGAAGCAGATCATCATCCTGGACAACGTCATCCGCTTCTGTCTGGACGAGATCTTCAAGGGCTTCTTCGATTACGACGAGATTGCCGCCTATGCGGTCAAGCTGACCCGAGATGCCGAGTATGACCTCTCGGATCAGCTGGACTTGAGCCTGGTGGACAAGATGAGCGATGGCCTGAAGCAGCGCCTCACCGCCATGCCGGTACGCTTCGTCTACGAGCGTGAGATGCCGGCCGCCATGATCAGTTTCCTGAAGCTCAAGCTGCAGATCAGCTCCTACGACGCCATCATGCCCGGCGGGCGCTATCACAACTTCAAGGATTTCATCGGCTTCCCCAACGTGGGGCGGGACTATCTGGAAAACCCCAAGCTGCCGGCCCTGGAGTGCCGCGACTTCGACGGTTTCGTCAATGCCTTCGACGCCATCACCAGGCAGGACATACTGCTCTACTACCCGTACCACAAGTTCCACCACTTCACCGAGCTGGTGCGCCAGGCGGCGTTCGATCCGGCGGTCAGTGCCATTCGCATCAACATCTACCGGGTCGCCAAGAAGTCACGGATCATCCACTCCCTTATCGATGCCGCCAACAACGGCAAGAAGGTGACGGTAGTGGTGGAGCTGCGCGCCCGTTTCGATGAGGCGGCCAACATCGACTGGGCCAATATCCTGACCAATGCGGGAGTCAAGGTGGTGTTCGGGGTACCGAGCCTCAAGATCCACTCCAAGCTCTGCCTCATCACTCGCCACGAAAATGGCGAAGCGGTGCGCTATGCCCACATCGGCACCGGCAACTTCAACGAGAAGACCGCCAAGATCTACACCGACTTCTCCCTGCTGACCCGCCACCCGGACATCACCGCCGAGGTGGAGAGCGTGTTCGAGTACATCGAATACCCCTATCGGCGCTACAAGTTCAACCACCTGCTGGTCTCCCCCATCAACAGCCGCCGCCAGCTCTACCGGATGATCGACAACGAGCTGGCCAATGCCAAGGCGGGCCAGCCCAGCGGCATCACTCTCAAGATCAACAACCTGGTGGACAGAGACCTCATCAACCGGCTCTATGCCGCCAGCCAGGCCGGGGTGCCCATCCAGATGATCATCCGCGGCATGTGCGCCCTGCGCCCGGGTGTGCCGGGTCTTAGCGACAACATCCGGGTCATCAGCATCATCGACCGCTTCCTCGAACACCCGAGGGTGATGGTGTTTCACAACAAGGGCAATCCCCAGCTCTACATCTCCAGCGCCGACTGGATGAGCCGCAACATCGACGGGCGGATCGAGGTGGGCACCCCCATCTATGACGAGCGGCTCAAGCAGCGCATCCTCGACATTCTCGAGCTGCAACTGAGTGATACCTGCAAGGCGCGGGTCATCGATGCCGACCAGAAGAACGAATACGTGAAGCGGGGCAACCGCCGCAAGATCCGCTCCCAGGTCGCGATTTACGACTACCTCAAACGTATCGAGGCCAACAATGGACAATAGTCTGTATGCCGCCGTGGATCTCGGCTCCAACAGTTTTCACATGGTGATCGCCCACCTCTCGGAGGGGCGCTTTCGCATCGTCGATCGCATCAAGGAGCGGGTGAGGCTGGCGGAAGGGATGGATGAACAAAAGCGGATGAGCCCGGAGGCGATGGCCCGCGGCCTCGCCTGCCTGGCGCTGTTTGCCGAGCGGCTCACCAACATCAGGCCGGAGCATATCCGCATCGCCGGCACCTATACCCTGCGCCGCGCCAGCAACGCCCGCGAATTTGTTAGCGAGGCGGCCAAGGTGCTCAACCACCCCATCGAGATCATCAGCGGTCAGGAGGAGGCGCGCCTCATCTATCAGGGAGTCGCCCATACCCAACACATCGGGGGTCAGGTGCTGGTGGTGGACATCGGTGGCGGCAGCACCGAGCTCATCGTTGGCGAGGGGTTCGAACACAAGGCGCTCACCAGCCGCAAGATGGGTTGCGTCAGCTTTACCCAGAGCTTCTTTGCCGGCGGCAAGCTCACCGAGAAGGCCTTCACCAGCGCCGTGCTGGAGGCCCAGCACCAGCTCGCCCCCATCATCAACCAGTACCGCAAGCTCGGCTGGCAGAGCTGCCTCGGCAGCTCGGGGTCGATCCGCACCGTGCGGGACGTGCTGCAGGGGGAAGGCTGGACCGACGGCGGTATCACCCTGGCGGGGCTGGAGCGACTCAAGGCCGAGATGATTGAACGCAAGCGGGTGGACAATCTCAAACTGACCGGTCTTTCGGAGGAGCGCCAGGAGGTGTTCGCCGCCGCGGTGGCCATCCTGCTCGGGCTCTTTACCTCCCTGCCCATCGAGCGGATGGAGTACTCCGACGGCGCCCTGCGCGAAGGCTTGCTCTATGAATTCGAGGAACGGCTGCAGCACCACGACATTCGCGAGCGCACCGCCCAGGCTCTCGGGCTGCATTACAAGATGGACAAGAGGCAGGCGGCCCGGGTCGAGCAGAGTGTCTTGGCCCTGTTCGATGCCTTGCAAGTGCCCTGGCTGATGCCGACCGAACCCTATCGCGCCATCCTCGGCTGGGCGGCGCGGCTGCACGAGATTGGCCTTGCCATCAACTACAGCGGCATTCACCGCCACTCCGCCTATATCCTGCAGCATACCGACCTGCCCGGCTTCAACCAGGACGATCAGGCCCTGCTGGCGGCCCTGGTACGCTTCCAGCGCAAGGGGCTCAAGCTCGCCGAGCTACCCGCCCTGCCCAACCACGACGAGCAGACGGTGCTGCGCTGCATCCGCATCCTGCGCCTCGCCGTGGCGGCCCATCACAAGCGCCAGGATGACCTGCTGCCCGAGCTGCACGTGCAGGCGGCCGGCGATCAACTGGTGGTCAACCTGCCCGCCAGCTGGTGCGAGGAGAACCGGCTCCTGATGCAGAACCTCGAGAAAGAGCAGCGCTACTGCCAGGAGCAGGGTTGGCCCCTGCTGTTTCACCTCACCTGACAAACCGGTCACTCACAGCAAAGCAAAAAGGCAGCCACTGGCTGCCTTTTTGCTGACGGGCTTCTTGCTTACACCCCCTGCAGTTGCGGCAACAAGAGCTTGGCAATTTCGAAGTAGATGATGAGACCGGTACCATCGACCAGGGTGGCGATGAAGGGCGCCGACACCACGGCCGGATCAATCCTAAAGCGACGCAGCACCATGGGGATCACCGAAGCGACGGTGGCGCTCCACAGCACGATGGCGATGATGGTCAGGGTCACTACCAGTCCAATCTCGGGCCCAACCCCCAGGCTCCAGGCCCGCACCCAGGCGGCCAGCGCGATGGCCAGGGAAATCAGCACGCCGGTAGATAGCTCCTTTCTCAGCACCGAGCCCAGATTGCGCAGGCTCACCTCCCCCACCGCCATGGCACGCACGATCGTGGTGGTGATCTGGGTGCCACTGTTGCCACCGGTGCCGATGAGCAGCGGAATGAAGAAAGCCAGGGCGATGACCGCCTCCAACTGCTCTTCAAACGCCCGCAACACAGTGCCGGTGTAAGCTTCGGCTACGAACAGGACCAGCAGCCAACCTACTCGCTTGCGCCACAGCTGCCAGGGGGTCGCCTGCAGATAGGAGGTATCGAGGGGCGATGATCCCCCCTGCATCTCGGCATCCTCGGTGGATTCGCGCTCCAGAATGTCGGCGGCATCGTCGAGGTGAAAGATCCCCACCAGGCGCCCTCTATCCTCCACCGGCAATACCTGGAGGTCACGGTCGATCAGCAGGCGCGCCGCCAGCTCCTGATCCGCGCGGGCATTGATCCGCACCGCTTCCCTGTCCATCAGGGTCGCCACGCTCGCCTGGGGATCGGCGATCAACAGCGCCTTGAGGGAGATGCTCCCCAGGAGTTTGCCCTCCCCGTTGACGACGTAGATTTGGCGAAACAGCCTGGCGTTGTCCCAGGCATCGTGGAGCAGTTGCCGGGCCCGGCCTGCAGAGTCGGCTTCCCGCACCGCCAGATACTCCTGGCGCATGTTGGCCCCTACCGATTCGGTGGGCCAATCCAGCAGGGCCTCGTACATCTCCCTGGCCTGCGCCGGAAAACGCTCGAGCAGGCGGGGGCGATCCTTGCGACCCAGTTTGCGCAATATGGTCACCATCTCCCGGCGGGGAATAGCCTCCTGCAGCACGCTGACGATGCTGCCATGCAACCTCAGCAGCAGGTTGCCGGCACTCTCCGCCGGCAGCGCCCCCAGCAGGGCGCCCCCTTGCGTGACCGGCAGGGTGTCAAAGACACAGTTGAGCTCTTCGGCCTTCAGGGTCAGCAGTTGATCGGCGCGCTGGACCGGATCCAGATTGTGCGCCAGCCAGCCCTGCAGGGCCGCCAGATCGAGCAGTTGATGACGATTGAGAAGGGTGTGTGTTTTCTTCATCACAGATATCCTCATGTGATTTCAGGCAAGCCTGAACACATCCGGCAGGGCGCCGGATGCGACGACAAGAAAACAGCAATTTGATTGACGAGTAATAGGCAGGAAATGACGCCGTTCGGCGTGCCATCATCCCCACGTACCAGCTTTAGCACTGCATAACGTATCCGGCATGCCGGAAGCCACTTGGGTTGACACCTTAATCCGATGAAAACTGTCCTGATCTTGGGCGTCTCTGGACGTCGTGAGATCAGTGGCCTGTGTTTATACAGGAGCCTCGCCTAACGAGATGCTGCAAATAATACGCACAACCCCTGTTGTGCGGGCGGCATCATCAGGCAATCGGCCAGAGGGGTCAACCCAGGGCGCGGCAAAAATAGCCATACGCAACAGCTTGTTACAATTACCGGCGGATTGGGTGTGAGGCGGGATGATAAAAGGCCCCGAAGGGCCTTTTATCATCGAATGCATCAGCGGATGTAGTCGAACAGGGTCAAGCGGCTTATCTTGCTGAACGAGAGCTGGGAGGCGCTCAGGGCGGCGTCCTCCTTGGCCAGAGTCGAGATCACATCGTAGAGATCCGCTTCCGAGACCTTGGCTCGCGCCTCGGTATTGAGGGTGCTGAGCCCCTCGTTGGAGTTCATCACCTGCTCCAGGCTGTTCATCCGGCTGCCGAGATCCCCCAGCCCGCGATCCATGTTGAAGCGGGCGTTGTTCATGTGCACGCTCGCATCGGCCACCGACAGCTGGAAGTTCTCCGGGGTGATGGAAGGATCGCGCAGGTCGTTGATGAAGTTCGACATGCCGTTCAGGATATTGTCGTTTTGCGGCGGATCCAGCACCAGCTCCTGGGCGGCACCGCCAGCCGGCAGATCCAGGGTCAGCTCCATCCCGTTGAAGGGGATCTTGTTGCCCGCCACATAATCCCCCGACTGCACCGGGTTGCCTCCAGCATCCAGGATCTCGTAGGTATCCGGGGTACCCGCCGTGGTAGTGATGGTGTACTTGTTGCTGGCCAGGGAAGAGTCGTAGTTGTTGCGGTAGAAGCTGTCGAAGTTGCCCTGATCGGCGATCTCCACCTTGAGGTTGCCGGTAGTGGCGCTGGCGGTCCGGCGGGTGGCCACGATCTGGAACAGCCCCTGGCCCGAGTCGTTGGCCGCGATCTCGACGGTGGGCGAGACCTGGATGTTGCGCTGGCCCGTATCCCCCTGAAACACATAGTTGCCGCTCGCATCCTTGATGAAGGGCTGGTTCTTGCTCTGGTTGCCCCCGAAGATGTACTCCCCCTGGGAGTTCTTGCTGTTCATCAGGTCGAAGATCTGCTGTTGCAGCCCTTCCAGCTCGCTGGCGATGGCCTTGCGGTCATCGAAGCTGACCGCCGAGTTGTTGGCCTTCTGGATCAGGGTCTGGGCGCTCATCATGGCGGTGTTGATGGAGCTCAGCACCGTCTCCTCGTGACCCAGGCTGTTCTCCAGCAGACTGCCGTTGATGCCGTACTGCTTGAACAGGTCGATCTCCTTGGTGAGGGCCATCTTCTGGCTCATGCCGGAGGGATCCTCCCCCGCCGTCTTGAACTTGTTGCCGGTCTGCAACTGCTCATAGGCGTTGGCGATCCGCTCGTTGGCGTTGTTCAGTGAGCTGAGGCTGCGGTTGTAAATCATGTTGGTGGTGATACGCATGAACTTACCTCACGGAAGAGAGCAGGGTGTCGAAGATGGTCTTGGCCGTGCTGACCACCTGGGCCGAGGCGGCATAGGATTGCTGGAAGCGGATCAGGTTGGCCGCCTCCTCCTCCAGGTTGACCCCTGACACGCTTTCGTAGATGCCGGAACTCTGGATAAGCTTGGCCTCGTTGGCCTTGAGCTGGGTGCGCGCCTGGCTGGTGTTGTTCCCCACCCCCATCACCAAGCCGGAATAGGCTTCGTTGAAAGTCATCTTGTCGTTGCTGGTATTGCCGCTGCTGCTCTTGCGCACCAAATCCTTGTTCTGCAGCTCCGCCAGCGCCAAGCCGTTGCTGTTGTCGGCAAAGCCATCCTCGTTGTAGCTGATGGTGAAGCTGTCCTTAGGCTCGACCGTTCCAGTGATGCTGAACTCATAGCCCGGCGTCTGCTTGGGATCGCTGTAGACAGGCGTGCCCGCCGGGAAGGGGTTGACGATGGCCCCCATCAGGTTCTGCCCCTTGCTGGAGGCGGGGGCTACCCCGATCAGGGTGGTACCGTCTTTTGCGTAGACTTCGTAGTTGCCGGCACTGTCGATCTTGATGACCTGGGGCGCGGCCGGATCCAGGCTGTTGGCGCCGAAGCTCGAACCGGTACCGGTGTTGAAAATGCCGTTCAGCTTGATCTCGGCACTGCCAAAGTTGTTGCTGTCCTTGTCCCCCTTGAGGGGCGACGCCAGGGCCAGATCTTCGGGCCGGGTGATCAGTTGCTCCACCCCGGCCGCGGCATGTTTGGTGGGTTGCAGCAGCAGCTTGTCGCCGGCGGCAGGCGCCCCGGTGAGATCCACCGAGAGACCATGGCCCGGGATCTCGAAAGTCGTCGGCGGTGTTGTGCCCGTGGTGATGGAGGTACGGTTGCCGTCCTTGTCCAGGGAGAAAACCTCGTATCCGGTCGCACTGCTGAACTGGATCTCGTAATCGAAGGTGGTCACCTCTCCCCCCTTGCCGGGCACGAAGTTGACCGTGGCCCCCGCCGTACCGGCGTTGTCGCTGTAGGGCAACCCCTTGCTGCTGGGCAGGGAGAAGATGTCGCCGCCGATCTCGTTGTCCAGATCCATGCCGAGGTGGTTCTGGCGGTTCATGGCATCGGCCATGGCAATGGCCAACTGGCCCAACTCACGCTGGGTCGGTTCCAGATCGTCGCGGGCGGCAAACAGACCGCCCAGGGCGCCGCCAAAGATGGTGTGGTCGATATCGGCCTCATTCTTGCCCATGGTCAGCTTGAGCTCCAGGGAGCGGGAGTCCGGATCGCCGGCCACCGTCTGGAACTGGGCCACGCCGCCGTCGAGCACCAGCGAATGACCGGTGCTGAGGTTGACCAGCATGCTGCCATTGGCCTGGGGCACGGTACGGATGTCCATCTTCTCGGAGAGCTTACGAATGGCCTCGTCCCGCTGATCGAACAGCATCAGGTTCTCTTCGGGGGAGCCCTGGGTGCGCAAGATGGCCTGGTTGAGGTCATTGATGCTGTTGAGCAGGCTGTTGACCTGCTTGGTCTCGTCCTCGATACGCTTGTTGATGGTATCCATCTGGGTGTCGAACTGACCGGAGAGGGTGTGGAAGCGGTTCACCAGATTGCCGAGTTCGGTCATGGTGGTCTTGCGCCCGCCAATCTCGGCTGGGGATTCGTTGGCGGTGTGAAACGCCTTGAAATAGGAGGTAATGGCCGTACCGACGCTGTTGCTGGTATCCCCGAGCAGGCCGTCGACGGTGGAGAGCTGTTCAAAGCGGGTGGCGGAGGCGTGATAGGCCGAGGTGTCACGGCGCATTTCCCCCTGGGCGTAACTGTTGATGACCCGCTCGGTCACCATGTCCCCCGTGCCCAATCCGATGGAATTGGTATAAACCAGCGTCCGTTCGCGCACATAGCCCTGGCTGTTGAGGTTGACTATGTTGTTGCTGGTGGTCTGCAGCAGGCGTTGCTGTGCCAGCACGCCCGAGGTACCAATTCCAAGCAGATCGCTTGCCATACGTTACAGCTCCCTTTCGTTGTATTGGGCAATGGCATCGCTGCGCAATACCTGTTTCAGTTTCCTGGCATAGTGGGGATCCGTGGCATATCCCGCCTGCTGCAAGGCTTCAAAGTAGCGGTCCGGACTGTCCACCTTGGCCAGCGCCCCCTTGTAGCGGGTGCCCGAGGTGAGGAAATCCACGTAGTCGTTGAAGCTCTCTTCAAACGATTCGTAAGAACGGAAGGCGGCCTTCTGGCGCGAGGCCACTCCCTGTTCATACTCCAGCGTGCTGACCACGGTTTTCGGCCCCTGCCAGCGCGGATCGGCCTTGATGCCGAACAGGTTGTGGGTTATCTGGCCTTCGCCATCCCGGATCACCCGCTTGCCCCAGCCACTCTCGAGGGCGGCCTGGGCCACCAGCACCGCCGGGCTCAGGCCCAGCTTGTCGGCCGCCTTCTTGGCCAGCGGCATCAGGCGGTTGACGAACTCCTGCGGCGTGTCAAAACCCTGGCTGCCATCCTGCGCAGTCGCGCCAGCACTGTGTCTAGGGCCCATCGGGGGCACGGTGCGGTGAGTCCGGCGCGGCGCGGCAAGGTCACGTTTCTCTTGCGCCATCTCCTTTTCAGCAAAATCTTTGCCAACTTTTGAGGCTTCAATCAAATCGTTGGCGGCAGCGGTAGGCGGCTGATAGGGCTTGTAGACCCGCTCGGTGCGCTGGGGCATCTTGAGGATGCGGCCATCGCTGTGGGTGAAGGTCTCGGGCGAAAGCTGTTTGGCCACCATGTTGGCCAACCCCAGGCCCCCCTTGCTGGACATGTCGGCAACCCGCTGCTCGTCGAGCATCCCCTCATAAAACTGGGTATAGCTGCTGCTCATCGGGTTGTCCTGGGTCAGCACCTGGTTGGCCTGGCGCATCCCCTTGAACAGCATCTGGGTAAAGATGGACTCGAACTGACGGGAGGCGGCCTGCAGCGCTTCTGCTTTCCCCTCCTTGCTCTCGCTCTGGCTCATCTGGCGCAGGCGATCCAGGTTCTGGATATCCTGTACGACCCCGAGATTCATGCCGCTGTTGCTGTCAAATTCTGCCATTTCTCATACCTCATTGCCGCCCACGGCAACCCCTTGCCGCTTGTTACAATATGACCAGTTGGCCCTCGATGGCACCCGCCTGCTGCAGCGCCTCGAGGATCGCCATCAAATCGCCGGGGGCCACCCCGACCTGATTCACGGCCCGCACCAGATCGTCGAGGGTCGCGCCGGTATCCAGCTTGAACATGCGTCCCTCGGCCTGCTGCACATTGATGGTGGAGTTGTTGGTGACCGCCGTCTGGCCGCCGGAGAGCGGATTGGGCTGGGACACCTGCTGGTTTTCCGCGATGGTGACCGTCAGGCCGCCATGGCTGACGGCGGCCGGCTTGAGGCGTACCTCGCTGCCGATGACGATGGTACCGGTGCGGGAGTTGACGATGATCTTGGCCGCCTCGTTGGCCGGATCCACCTCCAGGTTCTCGATGGTGGCGAGATAGGAGACGCGCTGGCCCGGATCCCGCGGCGCATAGACCTGCACTGAGGTCGCATCGAGGGCCTGGGCCGTGTTGGGGCCGACCAGATCGTTGACCACGTCCGCCAGACGGCGGGCGGTAGTGAAGTCCGGGCGATTGAGGTTGAAGGTGATGGTATCCCCCTGGCTGAAGGAGTTCGGTACCTCCCGCTCCACAGTGGCGCCATTGGCGATACGTCCCACGGTCGGGGTGTTGATCACCACCTTGGAACCATCGGCCCCCTCGGCCCCCAGACCGCCAACCACCAGGCTGCCCTGGGCGACCGCATAAACCCGGCCATCCAGCCCCTTGAGGAAGCTCTGCAGCAGGGTGCCACCACGCAGACTCTTGGCCTCGCCGATGGCGGAAACGGTCACGTCTATGGTCTGCCCCGGCTTGGAGAAGGGGGGCAGATCGGCATGGATGGCCACCGGCGCCACGTCCTTGATCTTGGGCTTGATGTTGTCCGGTACCTTGATGCCGAAGTTGTTCAGCATGGTACGGAAGGTCTGCTCGGTGAAGGCGTTGTTCTTCTCGCCGGTACCGGGCAGGCCCACCACCAGGCCATAGCCGATCAGCTGGTTGCTACGCACCCCTTCCACCGAGCTGATGTCCTTGATGCGGGCGGCGTGGGCCGCCCCCAGGGGCAACAGGCAGCAGAGCAGGGCCACAAGACGCAGTGACTTCATAACATCTCCTAGAGCGGCCACCAGGGACCATTGAAAAAGCTGGTGAGCCATCCCTGCTCCTGGCTATTGGCCAGATCACCGGTGCCGCCGTAATAGATGCGGGCATTCGCCACCTTCTGGGAGGAGACGCTGTTCTCCGAGGAGACATCCTCGGGACGAATGAGACCCGTGATGCGGATATATTCGTTGCCGTTGTTGAGCATGATCCACTTCTCACCGCGCACCAGCAGGTTGCCATTGGGCAGTACCTTGGCCACGCTGACCGAGATGTTGCCTTGCAGACTGTTGCTCTGATCCGCCTTGGCCTGCCCCTTGAAGGCGCTGTTCTGGCCGATGTTGGCGGAGAGATCGTAGGGGCTGGCCGTCACCGGCACGCCACCCAGGGTGACGGTATCCAGGTTGAACTTGTTGTCCTTGCCACTCTGGGTGTTGGCCTTCTTGGACGCCGAGGTCGATTCGGCGAGCTCGATGGTGATGATGTCACCCACCTTGTGCGCCTTGATGTCCGAATAGATGCCATTGACCTGATCCGGTTGAAAAATGGCTCCGGTGGGTTTGACCGATACCGGCTCCGACTCCCCGTAGACGGGAGAAAACTCGGGGTCATCCGGTCTGGGTGTATAGGGCGTGGACGAGCAGCCCCCCAGCACCAGTAATCCCAGCATCCATACTGCTTTCATTCTGGACCTCCTAATTAGGTTCGCTGGATCAGGAAGGACGTCATGGAATCGACGGCGGAGAGCACCTTGGAGTTCATCTCGTAGACACGCTGTGCCTGGATGAGATTGACCAGCTCCTCGGTCACGTTGACGTTGGAGGTCTCCAGCATGCCCTGTTTGATCACCCCGATCCCGTCAGCCCCGGCAGTGCCCTGAATGGCCGCGCCGCTGGACTGGGTCTCGACAAACATGTTCTCCCCCATCGGCTGCAAGCCGGTGGGGTTGACGAAATCCGAGATATTGATCTGGCCCACCACCTGGGAAGCACCATCGCCCTTGAGCTGGACCGAGACCTGGCCATCCTCCCCCACGGTGACGCTCTGGGCATCCTGCGGGATCTGGATTTCGGGCTGCAGGGGATAACCGTTGCCCGGGGTCACTATGGTCCCCTCATCGTTCAGGGTGAACTGGCCATTGCGGGTATAGGCGGCGCTACCATCCGGCAGCTGGATTTCGAAATAGCCGCGGCCGCTGATCATCAGGTCCAGCGAGTTGTCGGTGGTCTGGACGTTGCCCTGGCTGTGGTTCTTCTGGGTCGCCACCACCTTGGCACCGGCCCCCAGCATCAAGCCGGAGGGCAGCTCGGTATCCGCCGAGGAGCGGCCACCTGGCTGGTTGATGTTTTGATAGAGCAAATCCTCGAAGATGGCCCGCGACTTCTTGAAGCCGACGGTGCTGGCGTTCGCCAGGTTGTTCGAGGTGACCGAGATGTTGGTCTGCTGGGCATCCAACCCGGTCTTGCTGATCCAGAGTGCAGGATTCATGTAAAACTCCTTGATTAGCTGATACGCAGCAGCTGGGTTTGGGCCTCGTCATTTTCCTCGGCCGTCTTCATGATTTTGACCTGGGTTTCGAACTGACGTTGCAGCCGGATCAGGTTGGTCATCTCGTCAACCACATTGACGTTGCTCCCCTCGAGGGAGCCGGCAATCAGGCCGACATTGGCGGAGGCCGCCTCGTTCTGGCCATCCTTGCGGCGAAACAGGCCATCCTGCCCTTTCTCCACCGCATCGGCGGCCGGGTTGACCAGCTTGATCCGCTGGAAATCCTCCGGCAGGTTGGCTGCGGCCCCTTCGGGACGGCCACTGATGGTGCCATCCCGGTTGATTTCGATCTTTTCCATTGGCATCGGCAGCACGATGGGGCGGCCACCGTCATCCACGACGTTGAGCCCGGTCGAAGTCTGCAGATTGCCCGTGGCACTCACCTGGAGGTTACCCATGCGGGTAAAAGCCTCTCCCCCCTTGGGGTCCTGTACCGCAATCCAGCCCGGGCCATCCACGGCCACGTCCAGATCCCGCCCGGTCGTCATCAGCATGCCGTGTTGCAGGTTCTGACCCGGCCGCTCCGTCATGGCAAATACCCGTGACGGCAAGCCTTCGCCAAACGCCTGCATGCTTCTGGCCTGCTCAAAATCAGACTTGAAGCCGATGGTGTTGGCGTTGGCCAGGTTGTTGCCACGAACAGCCAAACTGTTCATGTTCTCCTTGGCCCCGGACATGGCGATGTAAAGCAGGTGATCCATGGGATCCTCCGTCAAACAGATGACTCTGAGGGGATAACTGCAATTTGGATGCCAACAGCGTAAATTTGGCTCGGTGACGGGGTGATTTGCGGATAGTCGAAGGCGGGACAGAAAAGCGCGAGGCGCCTAAAGGCGCCTCGCTATCAGAGAGATCAGCGGATCTGCAATATGGTCTGCTGCAGTGAGCTGTTGACTTCCAGCGAACGGGAGTTGGCCTGGAAGTTGCGCTGCGCCGTGATGAGGTCCACCAGCTCGTTGGTCAGGTCGACGTTGGACTGCTCCAGTGCCGACGACTTGATGCTACCGAAAGTACCCGAGTTGGGCGTACCGGGCAGAGCGGCGCCAGAGAGCAGGGATTCGCGCCAGGAGGTGTCCCCCACCTGGGTCAGCCCCTGGGAGTTGGCAAACTTGGCCATGGCCACCATGGCGACCTTGACCGTAGTTGCGTTGCTGTAGGTGGCGGAAACGATGCCATCCGGGGTGATTTCGACCTTGGTCAAGCGACCGACGGTGGAACCATCCTGTGTCAACTTGTTGACTTCGAACGGAGAGGCATACTGAGTGACGGTGCCCAGCTTGATCTCCACCTGCTGGGTCGGATCGGCGCCGTTGGTAATGATGCCGGCACCACCGGCCCCCAGCGCTTCGGTCGTGATGACGGCAGGGCTGGTCGGGGTGATCATCTTGCCATCGGCCCCAAACTGGATCTTGGCCCCCTGTGGCGCCTGGTTCAGGCCGGTGGCCATGGTCGGGGCAGTCCCCCCCACGATATCGATGGGCTTGTCCCCTTCATACAGATACATGCGCCAGGAGGTGGGATCGGCCGGTTTGGTCAGATCGGCCGGATCGGCCTCCTTGATGAAGTACTGGGTGATGGTATGGGGTTCACCCAGCGAGTCGTAAACCACGACTGAAGTCGAAGAGGAGTAGGTTTTCGAATCTTTCGGATCAAAGGTCGAGGCATCCGCGGCAGCATTACCCGCCGGCAGCGGGGTCGCGGTTGAAGGCAGGTTGAAGCTCGCTTCTATCTTGCTGGTCTGAACCGGCTCACCGGCCCGATCCGGGATCTGGATCGGCTTGGTCGCATTGATGCTCACCGCCTTGGGGGTGCCGTCATCATTGATCTCGTAGCCTTGCAGATAGTGGCCCTGGTTATTGACCATGTAGCTGTTTTCGTTGAGCTTGAAAGCCCCGGCACGAGTGTAGGTGCGATCCAGGTTGGTCAGCCCGTCAGAGGTCACGAAGAAACCGTTGCCCTGGATGGCCAGGTCCAGCGAGTTGTTGGTGAACTGCAGCGCCCCCTGGTGGAACTGCTGCGCCACCGCACCTGTTGCCACACCGTTGCCGACCTGGGTCTTGGCGTTGACGAAGATGGAGTTGGCATAGACGTCAGCAAACTCGGCACGTGATTCCTTGAAGCCGGTAGTGTTGACGTTGGCGATGTTGTTAGCGGTGACGTTAAGGTCTTTCTGTGCCGCGTTGACACCACTTAAAGCGTTGTTAAATGACATGTTCAGCTCCTTAAATCACTGCTGAGGAATTAGGTGTAGTTGGTTGCGTGGGGGTTGTTTCAGGTTTGCTCTTGGTGCCGGAGATCTCCAGGATATCCGTCAGCAGGATGGACCCAAGCCCTTGGAGCTGAACCCGGGTGGGAGAAGCCGAGCTCCCCAGGGTCACACTCTCTACCTGGCCGTAAGTCAGTGCAGGTATGCTCTCTGATTTGCCACTGGCATCGGTACCACTGACTTTGAACTTGTATTTGCCGGCTGGAGCAGGCTTGCCATCCTTGTCGGTACCATCCCAGGTGAACGGCACGTTGCCCTGCTGCTCACCATTGATGACGAAGTCCTTGATGACCTGACCCTTTTCATCCTCGACCGTGATCTTGAGGTTGGAAAGCTTTTGCCCGCCGACTGCCGCCACACCGGAAACCTGGCCATCTGTATCGAGATAACCGGTATCCGAGGGAATAAGGACGCTCTGCCCCACCAGTGACGACGCCTGCAATGCCTGGCTGGAGGTCATCAGGTCGTTGAGGCTCCCCATCTGGGTCGACAACTGGTTGATGGCATCCGACGTCGACATGGAGGTCATCTGCGACAGCGTCTGGGCGTTATCCACCGGCTTGAACGGGTCCTGGTAAGAGAGCTGCATGGTGAGCAATTTCAGGAATGACGCCTGATCCAGCTCTTTTTTCGGGGTCGAGGTGGAGCTCGCAGTCTGGCTTGTCTTACTAACCCCGCCCAGCGTATTGGTGATATCAACCATGTGGCAGCACTCCTATCAAGATTTGCCCAGGTTCAGGGTCTGCTGCAGCATCTTCTTGGCCGAGTCTGCAACCTGAACGTTGGTCTGGTAACTGCGCGAGGCGTTGATCATGTCAGCCATCTCTTCCACCATGTTGACGTTGGGCTTGAAGATGAAGCCGTCTTTGTCCGCCATGGGATGGTTGGGGTTGTACTCTTTGAGCAGGGGAGCCTTGCTCTCAACTATCCCCTTCACCTCAACGCCGACTGACCCTTGTTTATCCGACATGGCCTGGTCAAGCTGGGCGGCAAAAATTGGCCGCCTGGCATGGTAAGTTGCCTCCACACTCGAACTGACGCTGTCTGCGTTGGCCATATTGCTGGCCACAGTGTTGAGTCGTACCGACTGGGCACTCATGGCCGAGCCTGCTATGTCAAAGACCTTGAACAAACTCATCACTGATCTCCTTTCAGGGCCTTGAGCAGGCCACTGATCTTGCCATTCATGAATTCGAGGGAAGTTTGATACTCAAGGCTATTTCGCAAAAACTCGCTGCGCTCCTGCTGGACATCCACCGTGTTGCCATCACCGGTATCAGGTTGCAGCGGGTTGCGGTACTGCACGGTTCCCGGCGCATCCATATTCAGAGCAAAGTGCTTTTCACTGGTGGTCGCCAATCCAAACCCCTGTTGATGCTGGGCTTCCTGCAACGCTTGAGCGAAATTGAGATCCCTGGCCTTGAAACCCGGGGTATCCGCGTTGGCAATGTTGCTGGACAGCACTTCTGCCCGTTTGGCACGCACGCTCAGGGTGTATTGGTGAACCCCGAATGCCTTGTCGAATGAAATAGCCATAGCACACCTCCTGCTTGGAGTATTTCTTAGCAAGAGCTATGCCAGAAAAGCTTCATATCAATAGAATACCCAGACAGGCAATCCCCGACTTGGCGGTGGGTCGCTCAAAGAGGCTGGCATACTGTCAGTCACGATCAAACGCAGACAGGTACAGTCAGATAAAAAAATGAGGGAAGCTGTCGCTTCCCTCATTGATGATTCATATGGTGCGAGAGGATCCCGCAAACCCTTGGATGGCGTGGCCCCAAGGCTTATTTGACCTTGTAGACAATCCCCGGATTGCAGCGGATCATCTCGAACCGGTCGGTCAGCCCTGCCAGCGACTCAGAAGCCCCCAGCATCAGGTAACCACCCGGGTTAAGGCTGGTGGCAAACTGGTTAAGGATCTTCGACTTCACTTCCGGCGCAAAGTAGATGAGTACGTTGCGGCAGAAAATAATGTCAAATTTGCCGAGCAGGCTGTAGCTCTCCAGCAGGTTGAGCGGTCTGAAGGTGGTCAATTTTCTGACTCGCTCGACCACCCGCATCTTGTTGTCGCCACAAGGCTCGAAAAACATCTTCTTGCGCTCGGGAGAGAGGCCGCGTGCCAGCGCCAGGCTGTCATACACCCCTTCCTTGCACTGGTTAAGCATAGTGGTCGAAATATCCGTTCCCACGATCTGGACGCCACCCGGCAGGGTGCCCGGCTTTTTCATCTGCTGCTCCAGCGCCGTCATGGCTATCGAGTAGGGTTCCTGTCCGGATGAAGAGGCCGCAGACCAGATTTTAACAGGGCGGCCACTCTTGCCCAGTTCGGGAAAGATCTTGTCGGTCAACAGCTGAAAGGGGTAGGTATCGCGAAACCAGAGGGTTTCGTTGGTGGTCATGGCATCCACTACCGCCATTTTCAGGTCACGCTCTCGCACACTCATTGCACGGGTAACCAGATCAGACAGACTCTCAATGCCAAACTGAGCCATCAAGGGTGAAAGACGGCTCTTCACCAGATACTGTTTGTTATCGCCCAGCACAATCCCGCTCTGTATCGCCAGAAAATTGCTGAACTGTTTGTATAAGTCGTCCGAAAGTGTCTTCATGCAGCTGTTCTTCTTTTATCAGAGTGCATTTTGTACGGCCTTGGCCAATTCATCGGGCTGGAACTTGGCAATAAAATTGTTCGCACCGACTTTCTGCACCATTGCCTGGTTGAATACTCCGCTGAGGGATGTATGCAGAATAACATGCAAATCCTTGAGGTTGGGATTATTCCGGATTTCAGCCGTGAAGGTATAACCATCCATTTCCGGCATCTCTATATCCGAAATGACCAGTGCAATCTGATCCTTGATCGGGCCATTTTTGGCCATCTCCAGCAACATGTTCAGTGCATCCCGACCATCTTTGGCCAGCACGCACTCCACTCCGATAGCCTGCAGCGCACGCTGCACCTGCTTGCGAGCAACAGAGGAATCATCGGCTACCAGCACGGGACGACCCAGTGTCGGGTGTTCAACGCTCGCTTCCACCAACTCTTGGCTCACTTCAGTTGAGACAGGGGAGATCTCGTTCAGGATGCGCTCTACATCCAGTATCTCGACCAGCTCCCCATCCACCTCGGTGACGGCCGTCATGTAGTTGATACGACCCGCACCTTTGGGGGGCGGCAGAATGGACTCCCAGTTCATGTTGATGATGCGCTCGACCGAGTGCACCAGAAACCCCTGAATGGAGCGGTTGTATTCGGAAATGATGATGAAACACTTGCTCAGATCTTCGATGGGACGTTTGCCCATCGCCATGCTCAGGTCGATGACCGAAATGGTCTGGCCACGAATATGGGCGACCCCGCGAATGCAGGAATTCAATTTGGGCATCACGGTCAGAGGGGGACACTGCAGCACTTCACGTACTTTGAATACGTTGATGCCAAATCTTTGACGACCATTGAGACGAAACAACAACAACTCCAGCCGGTTTTGCCCCACTAGCTGGGTGCGTTGGTTGACCGAGTCCAGAATACTGGCCATAAACACTCCCTAAAAACGCTTGGCACTGTTCATGCATGCGTAATGGATTGCGTCAGACTATCGATGTAGAAACGAACAAATCCTGAAGCAATCATAGTTAATTTGGTGATATGCGTGGATAACTTATCGACCAACGAGCGAAAATGATTAATCGACTTTTACTCATCAGCCTTTTTTTCGGCAGCATCTCCTCCAGCTACGCATCGGACGTCACGGACTACCTGCAAGAAAGAGCGCAAGAATTCGTCTACGAGCAACTGGCTGTGCCGCTTGATGCCAGGGCGGAGGTCACTGCAGCGACTCTGGATGAGCGTCTACCGCTGACCCGTTGTGAAGACAGCCTGACCATCACCCTCCCGGCAAAAATGGAAATTCGCCGTAATACAACAGTTTACATGAAGTGCGAGGAAGACAAACCCTGGGATGTCTATTTGCCTGTGCGGGTGAGCATCCAGAAACCCTATGTCACCGTCACCAACCCGGTCGCAAAGGGGGATCTGCTGACCGAAAGCCAGCTGGTACTGGCCTATCTGGATCAGACCCTGATCCGGGGCGACTACCTCAGTGACACCACGGCCCTCATAGGGGTGCGAAGCAAGCGGGAACTCAAGCCGGGGCAACCCGTCCGGTTAAGCCAGGTCTGCGTGGTGTGCAAAGGGGATCAGGTCACCCTGACCGCAGAAAATAACCACTTTGAAATCAAAACAATGGCCCGAGCCTTGCAAGATGGCAGCTTCGGAGAGATCATCAGGCTCGTCAACATTCGCTCCGGTAAAACCGTGCAGGGAAAGGTCAGCGCAGTGGGTGCCGTCACGGTCACTTTCTAATATCCGGATCGTCGACAACTTTTTTCTAAAGTTCTGACCTAGCGTACCGATAAACAGGTAAGCGAACCTTAAAGCAGACGAAGGTAATCAAAATGGCCATCAACAATATCAACAACTTGGCGAACAATCGGTTGCAAAATACCGGTAACAGCCAGGGAACAGGCAGCAAATCGGTTGCCTCTTCCCCCGACAGCAAGTCCACGGCGGTCAGACAGGATTCTGTCTCCCTGACCAACGAGGCCCAGCAATTGCAAAAGATGCAACAAAACCTCAATGCCGCCTCGACCGGCAATGAGAGCAAAGTCGAACGCCTGAAAAAGGCCGTTGCCAGTGGCGAATACCAAATCAACAACGAAGCGGTTGCCCGCAAGATGTTCAGCTTCGAAACCAACCTGGATAAAATGCTGGGATGATGGACCTGCCTTCGTTACTGCACACTCAGGATGACTACCTCACCCGGATGCAAGGCATTCTGGAAGAGGAGTTCAACCTGCTCAAACAGCACCAGGCACTGGCCCTGCCTGAGCTGAGCGAGCGCAAACAGCAGCTGTTGAGCGCCATCGAGGCGCTGGACAAGACCCTGGCAGCGTTGCCTGATCTGGCGCAGCAGCTGGCTGCCTATCCAGACCAGATGGTACAGCTGCGGGAAAAACTGGATGCCTGCCAGAGCCAGAATGACATCAATGGTCGCCTGCTCGAACTCAGCATCGTATCGAATCGCCGCCTCGCCGGCTTCTTGAGCCAGCTGCGTGATCGCAACAGCCTCACCTATGACGCCAAGGGCAATACCCGCTCCGGGACCCGCTCCTACGGCATCAAGGCCTGATCTCCCCATCAGGCCTTTTGCATTTCTCCCGCTCGGCTAGAGCACCAGTCTCAGCAATTCCCTTCCGTCCGTACAGGCGTTGACCGTCAGTACGCCAGCGTCATAACGGCCATAGCTGGCCGGCAAGTCGCCGCGCGGAAAACAGATAGACCCCGGATTCATCAAGATGCGCTCCCCCTGCCACTCCAGCACGGGCACATGGGTATGGCCGCTCAGAAACAGACTGCCCGCCGGCAAGGCGATGTCATCGGGATGATAGAGATGACCGTGGCTGACAAACCAGCGCCGCTCATCGACCAGCAACTGGTTGTAGGGGGCGGTAATGGGAAAACGCAGCAGCATCTGATCCACTTCCGAATCACAGTTACCTCTGACGGCCAGGATCTGCGGTGCCAGGCCGTTGAGTCGATCGGCGACTGCGGCCGGGTTATACCCTTCCGGTACCGGATTGCGCGGCCCATGGTTGAGCAGATCACCCAGCAGCAGATAGTGATCCGGCTGCCAGGGCTCGAGCTGGGTCAGCACCCGCTCCAGGGCGATGATACTGCCGTGGATGTCGGAAATAATGGCAAGTTTCATGAAATGCTCCTCACTGCGGGCTGAAATAGAGATCCTTGGTGGCAATCGCCCCCTTCAGATTCTGGCTCGGCAATCCGCGCAAGGCGGGATCGACCAGACGCATCTGATTGTAGTGGTAGACGGGAATGACGGGCACCTCGTCGACCAGCAACTGTTCGGCATGCTGATAGAGCGCGCGCCGGCTCGACGCATCCAGGGTGTTGGCCGCCTGCTCCAGCAAGAGGTCAAAGTCGGGATTGCAGTAACCGCTCTCGTTGCGCACGTCCTGGCAGCGGAAGCTGTTGAGCATGGCGGAAGGCTCCACGTAATCACCGAACAGGAAGGAGCGCGCCACCATGAAGTCGCCGCTGTCCTTTGCCACCTGATAGGCCGCCCACTCCATGTTGTTGAGCGTCACTTCCACCCCCAGCGGCTTCCACATGGCGGCGACCGCCAGGGCCAGCTTCTTGTGGTTTTCCGAGGTGTTATAGGTCAGGGTCAGTTTGAGGGGACGGGCGCGGCTGTAACCGGCCTCGGCCAGCAGCTCGGCGGCTTTGGCCAGCCGGCTCGGCAGATCCTGTGACGCCTGCGCCGGATGCAGGGCGTCATACCCCGGCATCTGGGGTAGCAGAGACCAGGCAGGCGGCTCGCCCTGGCCGCTCACCTTGTCGGTCAACAGAGTGCGGTCGATGGCCATCGAGAGCGCCTGGCGCACCCGTACATCCTGCAGCTCAGGGCGACGCAGGTTGAAGGTATAGAGATAAGTACCCAGCAGCGGCAGACCCCAGATCCGCTCGGGGGTAGCCTGCTTGATCTTCTGGTAATACTCCAGCGCCACCTTGTTGGTGAGCTGGATCTCCCCCGCTTCGTAGCGCAGCCGCTCCGCATGCTGGGAGGCGAGCGGCAAATAGGTCACCCGCTGGATGCGGGTATGGGCATCATCCCAATAGTGGGGATTGCGCTGCGCCTCGAGCCGTTCGTTGGGTACCCAGCTCTCGAGCTTGTAGGCGCCGTTACTGACCAGCTTGCCGGGCTGGGTCCACTGCTTGCCAAAGCTGGCGATGGCCTTCTCGTTGACCGGCACGAAGGGGCGCTGGCTGATGAGCTGCAGGAAGTAGGGTACGGGACGTTCCAGCGTCACCTTGAGGATCTGATCGCTCTCGGCCTCCACCCCCAGCATGTCGGGCTCAAGCGCCCCGGCGTAAATGGACTGGGCATTGTTGATGCCGGTTGCCAGCAGAAGGCCCGCGGAAGGGGAACCTTGTGCCGGATCCAGCAACCGCCGCCAGGCGTAGACAAAATCCCGGGCGACCAGCGGCTCGCCGTTGGACCACTTGAGCTGAGGGCGCAGGAAGAAGCGCCACACCAGACCATCGTCACTGGTCTCCCAGCGCTGGGCCTGGGCGGGCACTATCCTGCCCTGGCCATCTTCATTGACCAGCCCCTCGAACAAATCCACCAGCACCACTTCGCCGGGAAAGCCGGAGCGCACCTGGGCAGGGTCGAGTGATTCGGGTTCGGCGCCATTGCCCTTGACCAGGGTCTGCCTGTCGGAAAGCTGAGGCTGCTGCTCAACCGGGGTAGCGTGTGCCAGCGGTCCGCTCAACACACCAATCAGGAAGGGAGAGAGCCAGCGTCGTGCCAGCCCGGGGGAAAGACCATACCGCATTACAACAACCTCGAATAAACCACCTGCAGGGGGGAAGGCCGACGGCGCGCCTGATGAATGCCTGATGCCGCCCTTGTTATCCCCGAAAACGCCCCGTATTGTATCGGGCTTGCCCGAGAGATGGAGTCTTTCGGGTTAATTTTTTCAGGAGTTTTTTATGGGGTATGAATGGCTGGCTCTCGCTTCGGCCAGTTTGTGGGCCGTGGCCGCCCTGATTTCGGTCACACCGGCCCGCCATCTGGGGGCATTTGCCTACAGCCGCTGGCGCATGTTCCTGGTCACCTTGATGCTCGGCACCATGAGTCTGTTCACCGGTGGCTGGCAGACGCTGTCGACCTCCACCCTCCCCTTGCTGGCGCTCTCCGGGCTGGTCGGCATCTTCATCGGGGATACCGCCCTGTTCGCCTGCATGAACCGGCTGGGCCCCAGACGCAGCGGTCTGCTGTTCTCCTGCCATGCGCTCTTCTCCGCCCTGCTTGGCCTGTGGCTGTTCAACGAGCAGCTCACCGGCTGGCGACTGCTGGGGGCCTTGCTGGTATTTAGCGGGGTGATGCTGGCGATTCTGTTCGGGCGACGTTCGAGCAGCGCATGGGAGCAGATCCGCGGCAGCCTGGCCGTGGGCATTGGCCTTGGCCTGACTGCCGCCCTCTGCCAGAGCGTGGGGGCCATCATTGCCAAGCCGGTGATGATGAGTGGCGAGGTGGACGCCGTGAGTGCCTCCGGGATCAGGATGGGCAGCGCTCTGCTGGCCCACTGCGCCCTGCGGCTGGTGCGCCTGCCCCTGGCCATGCCCCTCAAACCCGTCACGCCGCGGATCCTCGGCATGATCGCCGTCAACGGCTTTCTGGCGATGGCCCTCGGGATGACCTTGATCCTGGTGGCATTGCGTGAAGGAGAGGTCGGCATGGTCGCCATTCTCTCCTCCACCACCCCTGTCATCCTGTTGCCGCTGCTCTGGTGGCACTCGGGGGAACGCCCCTCTGCGGCTGCCTGGGGCGGCGCCCTGCTGGCCACCTTGGGCACGGCGCTGGTGCTGGGCGTCAGTACGCTCTGACGCCCGAGACTTGACGCGGCGAGATCAGAACAGGGCGATCTCGTCGGCGGTCAATTCACGGTATTCACCGGGAGCCAGGTCGTCATCCAGTTGCAGGCCGCCAACTCGCTCCCGGTGCAAGCCGACCACCTTGTTGCCGATGGCGGCAAACATCCGCTTCACCTGATGGTACTTGCCTTCGTGGATGGTCAGACGTGCCTCGCACTCACCCAGAATTTCCAGCTGGGCAGGGCGGGTTTTCTCGGTCTCGCTGCGCAGCAACACCCCTTCGGCAAACAGCGCGATGGCATCCGGGCTCACCGGATCGGCCAACCAGACGTGATAGGTCTTGGCACACTCGTGGCGCGGCGAGGTGATGCGATGGGACCATTGACCATCGTCGGTCACCAGCACCAGGCCTGTAGTATCGAGGTCAAGGCGACCCACCACGTGCAGCTTGCCCATGGCGGGTTCATCCATCAGGAAGAACACGGTCGGGTGATCCGGATCGTCGTTGGAGCAGACATAGCCTTCCGGCTTGTGCAGCATGAAGTAGCGGTTGCGCCGATCCAGGGTCAGGGTGACACCGTCGAACTCAATCTGGCTCTCTTCATTGATGTGGAAGGCAGGCTGCTTGACCACAATCCCGTCCACCATCACCTCTCCCTGGCGGATCAGTTTGCCCGCGAGCGAGCGGGTCAAATCGGAACAATCGCAAATAAATTTATCAAGCCGCATTCACAACCTCGGAGTCCAACAACGAAAGGGGCGTCATTATATCGGGCAGGGGCGACAACGCCACAGTTAAGGCGCGCGCAATTGTGACGAAGCCATTATCCGATGGTACACTGCAACGGTGCGGTTCATTGGCACGACCCCATAATAATAAAAGTCAGGAAGCACCATGAAGTCTCAAGCATCCTATCCCGTCATCCCCGTCAACAAACTCAAACCCGGCATGTATGTCATCGCCATCGCCAGTCAGACAGGCGGGATGGAGATTGCCCAGATGGGACTGGTGAGCAACCAGGCCCAAATCGACCATCTGATCCGGCTGGGGGTACTGACGGTGCGTATCGATCTGGCCCGCAGCAAACTGGGCAGTGCCGACAGCGACGCTCTTGCTGCACCGGATCCCGGCACCAGTACCGCCCACGGCGAGCGCCATCTTCGCGGCAGCGGTGAAGGACGGGAGCTGAAGATCCGTCGCCTCTATCAGGAGGCCCGCGAACTGCAGGGCAAGTTCATCCGCCATCTCAAGGCAGGCGAACCCATCGACATCACCCCCCTCGCCGAAGTGGCCGAGGAGATGGTAGACACCATGTTCACTCACGGTGATGCCATGCTCTGCCTGGCTCGCATCCGGGCCAAGGATGCCTACCTGATGGAACACTCCATGAACGTGGCCATCCTGCTGGCCAACTTCGGCCGCTATCTGGGGCTGGAGCGCAGCGTTTTGAAGGAGTTGACCCTGGGGGGGCTGCTGCACGACGTGGGCAAGATCATGACCCCGGACGAGGTGCTGCACAAACCGGGGAAATTGACCGACGAAGAGTTCGCCATCATGCGCCAGCACGTGGTGCACAGCTACGGCATCCTGAAAAATACCAAGGGCATCACGGCCACCATGCTGGAGGTGGCCGCCAATCACCATGAGCGGCTCGATGGCAGCGGCTATCCCCGCAAGCTGAAGGGAGATCAACTCTCCCTCCATACCCGCATGAGCTGCATCGTCGATGTGTACGATGCCATTACCGCTGATCGGGTTTATAAAACCGGCATGCAGCCGACCCAGGCGTTTCGCATCCTGCTCAAGGGGATCAACCAGCACTTTGATGCCGAGCTGGTCACCAAGTTCATCAAATGCATGGGGGTCTATCCGGTGGGTACCCTGGTCATGCTCTCGAACCAGCGGCTGGCCATCGTGATGCAGCGCAACGAACAGCAGCCGCTCAAGCCGGTGGTCAAGGTGATCTATCATGCCACCCAGCGTCACTACCTCGAGGTACAGTGGCTGGATCTGGCCAAAAGCAACGTGCAGGAGAGCATCGAAAGCACAGTCGATCCGAAAGAGTACGGCATCAACCTCGCCAACTTCTTCTGACGTTCCCCCGGCTTGTCAGGACTGGCGCTGGCTGCCGAGCCAGTGCTGGACCAGAAACTCCTCATCCAGCGGCGAGAGATCAAAGCGCAAGCTGACCTCTTCAATCGCGGCGATATCGTATTCGTGATGCTCGCTGAGCCAGCGTACCGCCCGGCGCAAATCCTCGCCATGGGGGAGAAGCAGATGATCGCTCATGGTATACCTCCGACAAACCCGATGGTGGCCATCCAGATTGGCCACCTTCTTCCAGTCTAGTCGGCCGGCGACACGTACCCTCCCCCGTCACTCCTTTTCGATTCAGCGGCCGAAGGCGCGCTGCCAATCCTGATCAAATTTGACCAGCGCCGCATCCACCGCTGGCACTCTCAGCAGTTGTTCCGCCACATCGAGCGGCAGAGTGATGGACTGGCAACCCGCCAGCAGGCAGTCGAGGGCCTGGCGCGGGGTGCGGAAGGAAGCCGCCAGCACCTTGCTCTTGGGTGCGTGCAGCGCCAGCAGTTGCTGCAGCTCCTGCACGGTGGCGATGCCATCGCCCCCCTGGGCATCCAGCCGGTTGACATAGGGCGCCACGTACTCGGCCCCGGCCACCGCCGCCAGCCAACCCTGCAGCGGGGTATAGACGGCAGTCCCCAGGGTCGGTACCCCATTGGCTGTCAGGGTCTTGATGGCTGCCACCCCCTCTTCGCAAACCGGGATCTTGACCACCAGATCCCGATCCAGCTCCCGCAGCGCAAACGCCTCGCGCACCATCTCGGTCTCGCTCTTGGCCATCACCTGGGCAAACAGTCGCCCCTTGGGCCCCAGCACCTCGCGCAGAGCGGGCAGCAACTCGGGCAGCGGCATACCACCAGCAGCGGTGATGGAAGGATTGGTGGTGACGCCAGCCAGCGGCAGGATCCGTGACCAGCGGCGCACCGCGGCCACATCGGCAGTATCGAGATACAACTCCATCTCTGACTCCTTTAGGTTGGGGTGTTCAATCTGCCGTCATTTTAGCGATAAAACATCCACAAAACTCTTGATCAAAATCAAATCAACTTTCGAACGAAAGCAAATAAAATAAAAACAAAAGGAGGCGGTATGATTTTCGACCTGCAACGTTACTCGACTCACGATGGCCCCGGCATTCGCACCCTGGTGTTTCTCAAGGGGTGTTCCCTGGCCTGTCGCTGGTGTCAAAACCCGGAAAGCCGCTCTCCCAGACCGGACATCCTACTCGACCGGCGCCAATGCATCGAGGGATGCCAGCTCTGCAGCCAGGCCTGTCCGGCAATCTTGCGTGACACCCGGGGCATTCAGCTGGATCGTGCCGCCCTCGCTAAGCAGGACGTAGAACGACTGCGCGATCTCTGCCCGAGCGAGGCGCTGCAGGTGTGCGGCCGGGAAGAGAGCCTGGAGAGCCTCATGGCTACCATCTTGCGGGATCGCCCCTTCTTCGAGCGCAGCGGCGGTGGCGTCACCCTCTCCGGTGGCGAGCCCTTTATGCAGCCCGACTTCGCAGCCACCCTGCTGGCCCGCTGCAAACAGGAGGGATTGCATACCGCGGTGGAAACCTGCCTGCACGTACCCTGGCACCAGATTGAGCCGAGCCTCCCCCACCTGGATCTGGTGCTGGCCGACCTCAAACACGTCGACCAGGCGCGTTTCTTCGAGTGGACCCGCGGCAAGGTGGCGCGGGTCCAAGACAACCTCAAACGCCTCGCCAAGACTGGTATTCCCATGCAGATCCGGGTACCGCTTGTTCCAGGTTTCAACGCCGACGAGGCCAGCATCGCGGCCATCGTCGCCACCGCCGCGAGCCTTGGCAACGTGCAGGAGATCCACTTTCTCCCCTACCACACCTTGGGAATGGGCAAATATGCCCTGCTGGATCAGCCCTATCAGGCCCCCAGCCAACCCCTTGATGCCCCCGAGTTGCTCGCCTTTGCCCATGATTGCGCCCGGCAACGGGGGCTGACCCCCATCACCCGGGGATAGGCACACCACCATGACGCAGACACAGACCCACCAGAGGATAAGATCATGACCCAGCTCGACCTCACCACCCTCACCCCGCGGATCCGCGCCCACAAGGAGAGCCTGATCCACATAGTCCAGCCGCCGGTCTGCACCGAGCGGGCCCGCCACTACACACAAGCCTACCAGGCCCATCTCGCCCGCCCGCTACCGGTGCGCCGCGCCCTGGCGTTGGCCCACCACCTCAAGGAGCGCACCATCTGGATCAGGCACGACGAGCTCATCGTCGGCAACCAGGCAAGCCAGGTGCGCGCCGCGCCGCTCTTTCCCGAGTACACGGT
Source organism: Aeromonas enteropelogenes (assembly GCF_000819845.1). Classification (GTDB taxonomy): domain Bacteria; phylum Pseudomonadota; class Gammaproteobacteria; order Enterobacterales; family Aeromonadaceae; genus Aeromonas; species Aeromonas enteropelogenes. The sequence goes on along the minus strand of NZ_CDCG01000011.1, from coordinate 47,077 downwards.
CAGCTGGATTGAGAAGGAGATCGACGAGCTGGCAGACAGGCCAGGTGCCGGCTTTGCGGTGAGCGAAGAGGACAAGGAGGCTATCCACGCCCTCACTCCCTTCTGGCGCGGCCAGACGGTACAGGATCGCTGCTACGGCCTCTTTACTGACGAGCAAAAAGCGCTGCTGGAGAGCGGCATCATCAAGGCCGAGGGCAACATGACTTCGGGAGATGCCCACCTCGCGGTCAACTACGAGGAGCTGCTCACCCTGGGGCTTGATGGGTTCAAGGTCAAGGTGGCCGAGCGACGCGGCCGGCTGGATCTGGCTGACTGGGCGGATCTGCAGCGCGAGCAGTTTTTGCAGGCCGTTGCCATCACCCTCGATGCAGTGAGCAACCACATCGAGCGCTACGCGACCCTAGCTCGCGGCATGGCGGAGCAGGAATTGTGCGCCGAGCGCCGTGACGAGCTGCAGAGCATATCGCTCAACTGCGCCCATATCGCCCACCAGCCTCCCGAGACCTTCTGGCAGGCGCTGCAGCTGTGTTACTTCATCCAGCTCATCCTGCAGATTGAATCCAACGGCCACTCGGTCTCCTTTGGCCGGATGGACCAGTACCTCTACCCCTGGTATCGCCGCGAAGTGGAGCTGTCAGAATCCCTGCCGCGCGAGCACGCCATCGAGCTGCTGCAGGGCTGCTGGCTGAAACTGCTGGAGGTGAACAAGATCCGCTCCGGCACCCACTCCAAAGCTTCCGCCGGCAGCCCGCTCTATCAAAACGTGACGATTGGCGGCCAGGTCTGGCAGGATGGTCAGGCTCATGACGCGGTCAACGGCCTCTCCTACGCCATCCTCGAATCCTGCGGCCAGCTGCGTTCCACCCAGCCCAACCTCTCGGTGCGCTACCATGCCGGCATGAGCGAAGATTTCCTCGATGCCTGCATCCAGGTGATCCGCTGCGGCTTTGGCATGCCCGCCTTCAACAACGACGAGGTGGTGATCCCCGAATTCATCAAGCTCGGCGTGAGCGTGGAGGATGCCCACAACTACGCCGCCATCGGCTGCATCGAGACCGCAGTGCCCGGCAAATGGGGCTATCGCTGCACCGGCATGAGCTTCATCAACTTCGCCCGCATCCTGCTGGCGGCGCTGGATGGCGGCCGCGATGCCACCACGGGCAAGATCTTCCTGCCCCAGTCGCAGTCGCTGCGGGAAGGATCATTCAGCAACTTTGACGAGGTGATGGCCCGCTGGGACGAGCAGGTACGCTATTTCACCCGCAAGTCCATCGAGATCGACTGCGTGGTCGACAGCGTGCTGGAAGCGCAAGCTCACGACATCCTCTGCAGCACCCTGGTGGACGACTGCATCGAGCGCGGCAAAACCATCAAGGAGGGAGGCGCCATCTATGACTGGGTCTCCGGCCTGCAAGTGGGGATCGCGAATCTGGGCAACAGCCTGGCGGCGCTGAAGAAACTGGTGTTCGAACAGGGCATGGTGGATCAACGCGAGCTGGCCGATGCGCTGGAACAGGACTTTGCGGGGCTCGCCGGCGAGCAGCTGCGCCAGCGCCTCACCAACGCGGCCCCCAAATACGGCAACGATCTGGACGAGGTGGATCTGCTGCTGGTTGCGGCCTACCAGAGCTACATCGACGAGCTCAAGGGGTTGCACAACACCCGCTTCGGCCGCGGTCCCATCGGCGGCACCTACTATGCCGGCACCTCTTCCATCTCGGCCAACGTCCCCTTTGGCGCGGCCACCATGGCTACCCCAGATGGCCGTCATGCCCGCACCCCGCTGGCGGAGGGGGCAAGCCCCGCGTCGGGTTCGGATCGCCTGGGGCCAACGGCGGTGTTCAACTCCATCGGCAAGCTGCCCACCCAGGCCATCCTCGGCGGCGTGCTGCTCAACCAGAAGCTGAGCCCGGCGAGCCTTGAGAACGAACGGGACAAGGCCAAGCTGATGAGCCTGCTGCGCACCTTCTTCGAGGTGCACAAGGGGTGGCACGTGCAGTACAACATCGTCTCGCGGGAGACTCTGCTGGCGGCCAAGGCCAACCCGGATCAATACCGGGATCTGGTGGTGCGAGTGGCCGGTTACTCGGCCTTCTTTACGGCCCTCTCTCCGGATGCCCAAGACGACATCATCGCCCGCACCGAACACAGCCTCTGACAATGGACGGGAGGGTCCATGCCCTCCCGCCTTTTTTGGCAGAGGAGCACGCCACCTGTACCATACCCCTGTCCTGGCCATCCCGGCTCCACGGACAGAGGGCAAGATGTTATGATTGCCCGCCTGGCTCATATGTCGCTGCTTCAAGGCACATCGATGAGGCCGGACCCATGTTAGCGGCAGGCGCCAAGCGCTCCTGCCATCACCGACTCTTGTATGCGAGCCCCCATGAACCCACGCCACCAACAGATCCTCACCCTGGTCCATCAGGCCCGCAAGATGAGCGTCGCCGAGCTGGCGCAACATACCGGCGTATCGGAAGTCACGGTGCGCAACGATCTCACCGCCTTGGAAAAACAGGGTCTGCTCAAACGGGTGCATGGCTCGGCCATGGCGCTGGAAAGCGATGACCCGGACGCCCGGATGAACATCAACTACCTGCTCAAAGAGCGCCTCGCCGAGCGGGCGGCCCAGCTGGTGGAAGATGGCGAGACGGTCTTTATCGAGGGGGGCAGCGCCAACGCCCTGCTGGCCCGCCACCTGGCCCTGCACAAGCGGGTCACCATCATCACCATCAGCAGCTATATCGCCCATCTGCTCAAAGACACCCAGGCCCAGGTAGTGCTGCTCGGCGGCCTGTTCCAGCACCAGAGCGAGAGCGTGGTGGGCCCTTTGACCCGCCTTTGCATCGAGCAGGTGCACTTCTCCAAAGCCTTTATCGGGGTCGATGGCTTTCACCCTGAGGTGGGATTCACCAGCCGGGACATGATGCGGGCCGATGTGGTCAACAGCGTGCTGGCCAAGGGAGTAACCAATGTGGTCATCACCGACAGCAGCAAGTTTGGCGCCATTCACCCGAGCCCCCTCGGCAAACCCGGCGAGATCGGCGTGCTGGTCACCGACGATGCCCTGCCTGCCCCCATGCGGGCGGCGCTCGCGGCGCGCGGCCTCACCCTGCACTGCGTCACGGCCTGAAGCCGCTAATCAGGCCAACCCCGGCGTCCCGCGCAGCCGGATGACTTGACGCCCGCCACCCTGCCCGGAGTATGCTCAACCCCTTGCGCCGCCCGCAGACAGACCACCTGTGGGCGGCGTCTCTCGCACAAGGACCCAAGATGCACATCAAGGATAAATGTCTAGCCGCCCTGGTCATCCTCTGCTGGGGGCTCAACTTCGTAGTGATCAAGTGGGGGCTGGAGGGGATCCCGCCACTGCTGCTGGGGGCGCTGCGCTTTATCGGCGTCGTCTTCCCCGCCATCTTGCTGGTACCAAGACCCGCTCTCCCCTGGCGCTGGTTGCTCGCCTATGGCGGCACCATCAGCCTGGGCCAGTTTGCCTTCCTGTTTTGCGCCATGAAATTCGGCATGCCGGCGGGCATGGCCTCCCTGGTGCTGCAATCCCAGGTGCTCTTCACCCTGTTGTTTGCCATGTTCTGGCTGGGGGAGCGCTGGCAACCCCACCACTGGGTTGCCCTGCCGCTGGCAGGTGCCGGGCTCTACCTTATCGCGACCCAGGGGGCGGGTAACCTGACCCTGCTCGGCTTTGCCCTGACCCTCTGCGCCGCAGCCTGCTGGGGCCTTGGCAACGTGATCAATCGCCAGATTGGTCTGCGCTATCAAGCCGCCCTGCCGAGCCTCATCGCCTGGGGTGGCCTGGTGCCCATTGTGCCGTTTCTCGCCCTCTCCTGGTTGTTCGAGGGGCCCGAACGCATCACGAGCAGCCTGCAACACATCAGCTGGCAGGGAGTACTCTGCGTGCTTTACCTCTCGCTGATCGCCACCTGGCTCGGCTACGGCCTGTGGGGGCGGCTGCTGATGCGCTACCCGGTGGCGCAGGTGGCTCCCCTCTCCCTGCTGGTGCCCTGCGTCGGCATGGTGGCGGCGGCCCTGTTGCTGGACGAACACCCCACCCCCTTGCAGTGGCTGGGCTCGGCCCTGGTGCTGCTCGGCTTCGTGGTGCACCTGCTGGGGGGACGGCTGCGCTGGTTGAGGCCACAGCCAACCCCTTGATTGCTTCGCGTTATTTGCCTCTGACCATTGACCCGCTCGGGGAAAATTTCCATGATGGCCCAATCCCCATCGGGAGTGGTGTCACCCATGAGTGATCTGCAGGATGCAGCCAACAGGAGAGCAAGGATATGCCATCGACCATCGCCGCCGGGGGGCGAGCCTTCCCCTATCTGATCCGCGCCACCGCCATCACCCTGACCCTGTGCTGGAGCCAGATTGGCTGGAGCGCCGCCCTGCCGGCCGATCTCACGTGGGAGAGCAACAACACGGATCCCGTCTATGGGGATCCGGCGGCCAAACGGGGCGGCACCTTCCACACTTTCATGACCAGTTTCCCGCTCACCCTGCGCGTCTACGGGCCCGACTCCAATGGCGGCTTTGCCGGCTATGTCAGGGAGACCAACCTGCCTCTGCTCGGTACCCATCCGCTGACCGGCAATCCCATGCCGCTGCTGGCCAATGAGTGGGCCTTCGGACCCGACAACAAGACCCTCTATTTTCGCATCAACCCCAAGGCGCGCTGGTCGGACGGCAAGCCGGTCACCGCCGATGACTGGCTGTTCGCCCTCAAGATGCTGCGCAGCAAGGAGATCAACGACCCCTGGTACAACAACTACTACAGCACCCAGATAACCGACGTCACCAAATTTGATGATCATACCCTGGCCATCACCAGCGGCAGCGAGAAGAGCCGGCAAGATTTGCTGGACTCCCTGCCCTTCACCCCGGTACCGAGCCACGCCATCAAGCTCACCGCCAACTGGGTCAAGGAGTACAACTGGAAGGTCTTGCCGGTCACCGGCGCCTACCGGATCGGCGAGGTGAAAAAGGGCAAGTCCATCACCCTGGAGCGGGTCAAGGATTGGTGGGGAGATGAGGAGCGCTACTTTCAGTATCGCTTCAACCCGGACAGGATCGAGATCAAGGTACTGCGGGATCAGAACATCGCCTGGCAGCACTTTCTGCGCGGCGATCTCGACACCTTTGGCCTGACCATGCCCAACTGGTGGCACGACAAGACCAAGGTTCCCGAGTTCGAGAAGGGCTATATCGAGCGGACCTGGTTCTATAACCAGACCCCGCAATCTCCCATGGGGCTCTACCTCAACACGGCGGATCCCTTGCTGCGAGATCTCAACGTGCGGCTCGGCATCCAGTACGCCCTCAACCTCGACAAGATGCTCACCACCCTGCTGCGGGGAGATTATCAGCGTCTCAACAGTTACGGCTCGGGCCAGGGGGATTTTACCAATACCGAGATCAAGGCGCGCCCCTTCGACCCCAAACTCGCCCGGGAATACTTTGCCAAGGCTGGCTTCAGCAAGGCGGGGCCAAACGGGATCTTGCAGGATGACAAGGGACAACCGCTGACCCTGACCATCACCTACACTACGGCGGAACATGCCCAGCGCCTGACCCTGCTGCGCGAAGAGGCGAAAAAGGCGGGACTCAATCTCGAGCTCAACCTGATGGATGCCTCGGCCGGCTTCAAATCCATGCTGGAGAAGAAACACCAGAGTGCCTGGATGGCCTGGAGCGGTGGCCGTTATCCTGCGTATTGGGAGTTTTTCCACAAGGTCAACGCCAACAAGCCCCAGACCAACAACATCATGAACATAGATGATGACGCAATCTCGACCCTGGTGGAACAGTACGACAAGGAGTTCGACTTCGCCAAAAAAGCGGCACTGTCACGGCAGATCCAGCAGCGGCTCTATGAGCTGGCCAGCTTCGTGCCAGCCTATCAGGTGCCCTATACCCGGGAAGGGGCCTGGCGCTGGATAAAGCTGCCCAAGGTGCCCGCCACGCCCAAGAGCGAACTGCTCTACTGGCCCCTCGATGGAGGCAACAGTGGCTACAGTTACGGCGGTCTGCTGTGGATTGACGAGGCCCTGAAAACCGAGACGAAGGCGGCCATCAAGCGTGGCCAGACTTTCCCCCCGGTCGTGCGAATAGACAAAACCTACCTGCAGCCTTGAACGCCCCTATCCCCCAACAAAAGACCCCGCTCATTGGCGGGGTCTTGTTATTGCAACTGACCGGTTGCGGGAACAGGTCGCCGTCGCTTAGCCGCGCTTGGCCTGCTTCTGGGCGATGGCGTCGGCCACGTCGGCCGGCTCCAGCACGATACCTTCCTGATCCGGAGTCGGGAACACGGCGACACACAGCTCGTCCTGCTCCATGCCGTCGATCCAGCGCTCCAGCCACACCTTCAGGGTGATGGACTGTGGCTTGCAGTCGGCCCACTCGCCTTCGGCCCACGCCTTGGCGTACTCGGGATGCGGCCATACCGGGATGCAGTCTTCATCGTCGGTGGTCAGCATCATGACGCCGTGCTCATCGGTCAGCACGTAGAGCTCTTCATGCTCGACCAGCTTGCTGATGAAGTGATCGTATCGGTAGTCGGCATTCAGTTGCAGCGCGGCATTGCGCTCGGTGTCGCTCAGTTCATAACTCATCGGCCAAGTCTCTCTCTCGATAAAAGGGCGCCATGTTCACATCTTGTGGTCAGCTTGTCCAGCTCGCCGCCCCCGGCACCGAATGAGGGGTTGGGGCGCCCACAAGAATAGGGCAGAAGCACGCCACATAGCGGCTCCTACCAGGATATTTCGTCAAAGTTCGGGGGTAACCAGCTCGATCTCCGCCACTTCGCTCAGCTTCTGGCGCAGCCAGTAGGCGGATTCGACCTCAACAAAGCAAAGCTGATCACGGCCACTGGCCGCCGCGGCCATCAGCTGCTCGAAACGCTGTTGCTGCTGCTGTTGCCAGGCCTGCGCCAGCTTGGTGCCATGGGCTTCATCCACCACCTCGCGGCGCAGTTCGAACAGGTTGTCGGTGATGGGACTGTTGATCTTGGCGGCGCTGTGCCAATACATCAGGAGGTTGTCCATCATCTCGGCATCATAGTTGGCCAGGGCATCGAGCTCTGCCGTGGCCCCACTAGCGCCGGTGGCAAAGTCGCACCAGCCCGCATCGAGGGAGGCCAGCTCACCGGCCGACGCCCCTTTGGCGTGCTTGCGCAGCTGGGCGACATCGCTCCCCTTGCGAGCGGGCAGCCATACCTCCCCCTGGCAGGAGTCCAGGAAGGATGTCAGCAATGACGTCTGATAGACGGGAAAACGGGCAGAGAGCGAATGCAGCAGGGATACCAGAGTGATCTTGACCATGGACGATACCTTGAACCGAGCGAACAGTCGCCGACGGACCGTCCGATATAAAAGGAGTGACCTATCCTATCATGTTTGTACGACCCAAACCTTTCGATAAACCGAACGCCAAGTACTTGATAACGACCAAAAAAACATCATTCACCCCATACGCCCCCTGCAAAGCGCAATAATTTGAGCCAGCGCCCACTAAAGTGGCGACAGGGATGCTAGTTTGCTTACATCTTTAGCGTAAGGAGTGGATCCATGATTGGTATCGATCAGATTTCGGATGACGTGATAAACCAGTTGAAGATACTGGCTTGCTTTGATCCAGCCAACATGAGCCTGGGGATCAAGTTGCGCAGCGATATGTCCGAGGAGCTGTGCCAGGCGGCGGCTCGCCTGCATCAACAGGGACTCATCAGCGCGGAAGATGGCGGCTATCTCACCCCGTTTGGCATGACCATGGTGGAGCATCTGCAGCACCTGCTGGTCGCACTCAAGCCTGTTTGACGGGTTGCGGTGCCCAGAGCGAAAAATTCAGCAATTTCCAATGCCGTCCCTGATGCAGGTGACAGGCAAACAGCAAAGGACCTTCGGGTCCTTTTACTTTGCCGTCCACCAGCCACTCCCCTTCCTTGCCAGGCAGAGGCCGGGCCTGTATCTCGTCAGGCTGGCGATCACTGCCCAGGCGCACCGCCACGAATTGCCGGCAGACACTTTGTGCCTGCATGGCAGTTTGCACCGGCACTTCCGGTGTCGACATGGAGGTAGCAAGGATCAGCAGTGGCAACAGCATGATTCAACCCGCGTCCTGAGCCCTGACGAGCTCCAGATAAACAAAAAGCCGTGGTACCTGAGGCACCACGGCTTTCTTAAATTCTGTAAGATTACAGAGCAGTTACGTTCTCAGCCTGCGGGCCTTTCTGACCTTGGGTCACAGAGAACTGTACGCGCTGACCTTCAGCCAGGGTACGGAAACCGTTACCTTGAATGGCGCTGAAGTGAACGAAAACGTCCGGGCCGTTTTCTTGCTGGATGAAGCCAAAACCTTTGGTTTCGTTGAAAAACTTAACGGTACCGGTGATCATGTTAGACATATCTTTAAACCTGTATTCAAAATAATTACTTATGCTTTTCAGCGGGTAAAGCTCAAAAAACGGGATTAACTTATGAACAACAGGAAAAGATGTAAAACATCAAATTCATTGACATAACTATCGCCCTTTCAAGCTGGATAGGATTATACGTGGCTTTGTAGATTACGCAAACAAATTTGTGCCCTGCGGGAGCAGGGCACAATCGTTTACAGACTCGGCGCTTCCAGTGCTTGTACCAGGGTTTTTAGGAAGCGTGCCGCCTCACCACCGGTGCAGGCTCTGTGGTCAAACGTCATCGACAAAGGCAGTGCCCGAACCGGTCTGGCCTCCCCGTGAATGAAGACCACTTTTTCGAACAATTTCCCGGCCCCTATGATGGCCACCTGGGGGGGCGTCACTATGGGGCTGGCGTAGCGACCCGCGATGGCGCCAAAGTTGGTCAGCGTGATGGTCGCCCCCTGCAGCATCTCGCGCGGCACAGCACGGGCCTTCACGTCGGCTATCATCCGATCCAGCCCTTGGCGGATGTCGGCCCCTTCCCGCTCGGCTACGTTCTCCATCACGGGCACATAGAGCCCATGTCTGGAATCCACCGCAATGGCCACATTGACCTCGTTGAACAGCCGCCTTGACAGGGTCTCACCATCGAACCAGGCGTTCATGGAGGGCTCGGCACGACAGGCCACGCCGATGGCCTTGATGAGACGTACCGTCACGTCTTCATCGGCTCGCCAGTGACGCAAATCCACCTCGTCGGTGATGCTGACCGGCACCACCGTCTGATGGGAGATCTCCATCGCCTTGGCCATGGCCCGGCGCGATCCCTTGAGAAATTCGTTGCCACTACCCTGCATCGCTTCGAAGGCCGCCTGCACATCCTGCTCGGTCACCATGCCGGCATTGCCGCTCCCCTTGAGTCGCTCGATATCCAGCCCCAATTTCTGGGCCAGCAGGCGCACCGCAGGCATGGCCCGCACCAGAGTGCCGCCGGGCGCAATGGCCCCCACCACGAAGTGATCCTCGATATGATGCTGATGGGCGCTCACCTTGCCCACTACTGTGCCGTCATCCTCGCCCCCTTCAAATTCCACCAGCGGGGCGCCGATATGGAGGATATCCCCCTCCTCGCCGCACAGGCGGGCGATCACCCCCGCCACCGGTGAAGGCACGTCCACCAGCGCCTTGGCCGTTTCGACCGAGAGCAACACCTGATCGACCGCCACGGTATCGCCGACCTTCACCTTCCACTCAACAATCTCGGCCTCGGCCAGTCCTTCGCCCAGATCCGGTAATTTGAAAAATTTCATGACCAGTTCTCCATCAGCTGGTGAGCCGCATCCGCGATATCCTGCTCGGTGATGAGGTAATACTCTTCGTTGCGATAATAGGGCACGGCCGCATCCACCCCGGTCAGGCGCTTTGGCGGTGCCTTGAGGGAGGTCAATGCCTGCTCGGTCGCTCGCGCCACAATCTCGGCGCCCACGCCAAAACTGCCACACGCCTCGTGCACCACCAGCAGGCGGCCGGTCTTGCGCACCGAAGCCAGGATAGTCTCCATGTCCAGCGGCTTGATGGTAGCCAGATCCAGTACCTCGCACTGGATATCCTGCTCGGCCAGCAGGTTCGCCGCCCGCATCACCTCCTGCACGCAGGCCCCCCAGGCAACAACCGTGATGTCCCGCCCGGGCCTTAGAGTAAAACAGACATCCAGGGGCAGGCCGATACCGTCATCCACCACGTCGGACTTCATGGAGCGATAGATGCGATCTGGCTCGAAGAACATCACGGGATCCGGATCGCGGATGGCCGAGAGCAGCAGGCCGTAGGCGCGCCGCGGGCTGGAGGGGATAACCACCCGCAGCCCCGGAATATGGGCAAACAGCGCCTCGACGCTCTCGCTGTGGTGCTCGGGTGAGTGGATGCCGGCACCATAGGGTGAACGATAAACGATGGGACAGGAGAGTCGGCCGCGCGTACGGTTGCGCATTCGGGCCGCCTGGCAGATGATCTGCTCCATGCCGGGGAAGATAAACCCCTGAAACTGGAACTCGGCCACCGGCTTGAGTCCCTGGGTCGCCATGCCGACCGCCACCCCGGCGATCAGCCCCTCGGCCAGTGGCGTATCTATCACCCGCTTGAAACCGAACTTGTCGCGAAGGCCCACAGTAGCGCGAAACACCCCGCCATTGACCCCCACATCCTCCCCCAGCACCACCACGTCGGGGTCATGTTCCATCTCGTAGTGCAGAGCCATATTGACCGCTTCCAGCAGACTCATCTCACTCATGGCCAGCCTCCCACTTCATCCCCTTGGCTATGATCCGCTCGCGCTGGGGCAGCAGCTCGGCGGGCAGTTCGGCGTAGTGATAATCAAGCAGTGCCTCCGGTGGTTGGGGTTGCATCGCCTCGTAACGTGCCACTGCCTGCTCCACCTCCTGGCTCGCCTCGGCCAACAGCGCCTGCTCCTGCTGTTCATCCCACCACCCTTGGCTGTGCATGAACTGCCGCAGCCGTTTGACCGGCTCGCGGGCCCAGGCGGCCTCAACTTCAGCCCCGTCACGATAGCGAGTGGCATCGTCGGCGGTGGTGTGATCCCCGAGGCGATAGCTCACCGCCTCGATCAGGGTCGGCCCCTTGCCGGTGCGAGCCCGCTCGATGGCGCTGCGAGCGGCATCGTAGACAGCGACCACATCGTTGCCATCGACCTGCAGGCTGCGCACTCCGGCCCCGATTCCTTTCTGGGCCAGGGTCGGGGCGCTCGACTGCAACTTGCGGGGCACCGAGATGGCCCACTGATTGTTGTTGATGATGATGACCATGGGCAGATGCCAGACGCCGGCGCAGTTGAGCCCCTCCAGAAAGTCCCCCTTGGAGGTGCCACCATCGCCGATGGTGACCACGGCAACCCTGGGCTGGTTGCGCAGCTTGAACGCGGCGGCAATGCCGCAGGCATGGGTGATCTGGGTGGCGATAGGTACGCAGATGGGAAGATCCTCCGAGGGAGTGCCGTCAGCCTTGAGAAAATAGCTGCCCCTCTCATCCCCTCCCCAATACTGCAGGTTCTTCTCCATGGGCACGCCCCGCACGTAGAGGGTGGGCATATCCCGGTAGTAGGGCACATAGACATCCTGCGGCTGCATGGCAAGACCAATGCCGACGCCGACCGCCTCCGCCCCGAGATGGGAGGGGAATGTACCGAGCTTGCCGGTTCGCTGCAGCGCGATCGCTTTCTTGTCATAGCTGCGCACCATCACCATGTTGCGGTAGAAGGTGTGCAGTATCGCCTTGTCCAGCCAGGTCGGCAGGTTAGCAACCTGGCCCCCTTCCGCATCGAGGTAACGAAGGAAAGGGATGTCGACATGGGTCATAACTGGCTCCTTGCCGTTGAGAACGCCACCGGGAGTGGTGACACCTCAAATGTAAATATCATGTTAATGAAAAAGCAAAGGGAATCAGCCAGGTAAGACCAGTGTAAACTTCTTTGAAATAGTAAATAAATTGAATTTTCGTCGAGAGAGGTGGCGTGATGCCGTAAATGGTGCAGGTTTTCAGGGGCTGATACAGAACGCCAATACACCCAAAAGGGAGTCGAACTCCCTGGTATCAATCCAGCCAGCGTGTCAGCTGGCTGGCTATTCTCGGAGGCAACAAGGGAACCCGGGCACGCAACCTGCTTCGCCAGGGTTCTGTCTGCAGGATCGGACAAGTCTGTATCTGCCGTTCGGCGCCTGCGACCCAGACCCGTTGATCGATAAGTGAGTCGAGGGGGAGCTGGACCGGCCAGTGAGGAAAGATCTCGGCCGTAGTAAGCCCGTCCACCCCGCTGACTCCCTCCCCCAGCGGAGCTGAAGTGAGCCAGGGATAAAGCACATGCAATCGCCCCGGATTGACCATCTCCAGCAACTGACCAAGGCTTGGCAGCGAGAAATGGGGATCGCCCGCCGCTTTGAGCAGATGGCGCGCTCCCGCCAGCACCACCACACCGCGCTCGGGCAACCCGGCGATACAGTCGGCCATCGCCTGATCCCGCCCCCTGTTGTGATATTGCCACGCCTCGGGAGTCAGCTCCTGCCACTCAAATGGCAGCTCGCACAGATGAACCCGCAACCGCAGTTGCGCAGGACGCGCCAGATTGCTCTGGCGCAAGGCAGCAAAGAGGGCTGGAAACTCGGGGGGCATCCAGGCGGTGAAAGCGCTGGAGTCCAGCCAGACCGGATAGAGGCTCTCCAGCGTGAGCGGTGCTCCCTGCCAGCAATCTGCTCCCGCCAGCCAGGCGTCTAGCAGACCCTGATGGCGGCGGTTGCCGCACTCAAGCACCAGATCCGTCATCACCCCCCAGAGCATCGGATCGCAAAGCCAGGCGTGCTGGCGCCTGATAAATGCGGGGTGCCAGTGCGGCTCCCCAAGCCCCACCAGCTTGCCTGCCAGCAGCGCTTCCCTGATGGCCGCGACCGGGGTCACGACTGCACCTCCCGCTCTGCTGCCTGAAGGCGCTTGCAGACAAGCTCACCTATCTTCGCCAGCCAGTCAGGATGCACCATCTCCTGATGCAGACACGGGAAGTGCTGATAGTGGATCGTCCCTCGCGTCAGGGTCTCCCAGCCACGGCCATCCAGCCAGGGCTGACGGGAGCCCACCGCCTCGATAAAGATCACCTCTCCGTGATAGCAATAGTCGACAGGCTGGCGGATCAGCCGGTTATTGTGGTCAATCAGCCCGATCATGGCGCTCACCACTTGCCCATCGAGCATGGCCAGCGCACTTCCTTCTTCCCCCAACCGGGCAACCACCTCTTCACGAGTGAGGGAACCCAGCGCCGCGTCCGACACGGCAATGCCTCCCATCCGCAGCAGAGCATCGAGCATGTGCTGCTCGTCGGGCAGCGGCCGGGTGTGCCACTGGTGACAGGGATAGGCATCGAGCAGCAACACCATGGCCACCTCCTGCCCCTGCTCTTGCAGCATGGCCGCCATCCTGTGAACCAGCATGCCACCTATCGACCAGCCAAGCAGCCAGTAAGGCCCCTCGCTCTGATGGCGACGCAGCTCGGTCACATAGTCAAGCGCCAGCTCATCGAATGTGGCAGGCAAAGGGGCATCCGGCTGGCAGAGGGCCCGGGCCTGCAGGGCATAGACCGCCATGCTGGTAGGTAGATGGGCCACCAGCGAGGCATAACACCAGCCAAGGCCACCGGCGGGATGGACACAGAAAAGGGTTGGACCGGATAGCACCGCCTCCTCCCTGCGCCCCCTGAGTGGCAACAGCATTGGCATCCCTTCTCGCTCGCCGCCAAGATGCCGTGCCAACTGAGCAGGGCTAGGTGTTTCGAACAGGCTGGCCAGGGAAAGCGTCTGGCCGAGCGCCTCTTCAATGCGTACCACCAGTTGCGCTGCCAGCAGAGAGTGGCCGCCGAGAGCAAAGAAGTTATCCCCGGCGCCGACCCGCACCAGCCCCAGCACCTCGGCAAAGAGACGGCAGAGCCGCTCCTCCAGCAGGGTTCGCGGCAACTGCTGGCCAACTGCGGTAGCAAGATCTGGCAGCGGCAATGCCTTGCGATCCAGCTTGCCGTTGGGAGTGAGCGGCAGCTCGGCCAGAGTCACCAGCAGCCCCGGCACCATGTAGTCGGGTAGCGCGGCACTGAGCGCAGGCGTCAGCTCTGCCAGCGTCAACTCCCCCTCATCGGCGGCCACCACATAGGCCACCAGGCGGCGATCGCCTTGGGCAAACTCGGGGGCCAGCACCACTGCCTGCGCCACGCTGGGATGTTGCAGCAACACCTGCTCAATCTCCTCCAGCTCGATGCGCTGACCGCGGATCTTCACCTGAAAATCGAGGCGCCCCAGATACTCGATGGCGCCATCCTCGCGCCAGGAGGCCAGATCGCCGCTTCGATAGAGACGCCCCGCCCCGAAGGGGTTGGCAATAAAGCGCTCGGCGGTAAGCTCAGGCTGTCCGAAATAGCCTTCTGCCACCTGTACGCCCCCTATCCAGAGCTCTCCCGCTACACCGGGTGGCACTGGCTGCAGCCAGGGATCGAGAATATGGATACAGGTATTCCAGACCGGATAGCCGATGGGCACGCTGGTCACCGCCTCATCCGCACGGCAAGGGTACCAGGTGACATCCACTGCCGCCTCGGTCGGGCCATAGAGGTTGTGCAGGGGCGCGGCAAAAGCGCCATACCAGCGCTGCACCAGATCGGCCGGCAGCGCCTCGCCGGAGCAGAAGACCTGGCGCAAGGTGCGGCAACGCTTGGGCTCGGCCTGACCGACGAAGATCTGCAACATGGAGGGAACGAAGTGCAAGGTGGTGATCCCCGCCTGTTCGATAAGCGCGGCAAGATAAGCGGGATCCTTGTGGCCGCCCGGTTTGGCGAGCACCAATCGCGCCCCCGTCATAACAGGCCAGAAGAACTCCCAGATGGAGACATCAAAACCGGCCGGCGTCTTTTGCAGCACTCGATCCGCTGGGCCGATGGGATACATATGTTGCATCCAGAGCAGTCGGTTGACGATGGCGGCGTGGCTCACCACCACCCCCTTGGGGCGGCCGGTCGAACCCGAGGTGTAGATGATGTAGGCGGCATCTTCCGGTTTGGGGGCCGGCAAGGTGCAGGGAGCCACCGCCGCCAGCGTCTTCGCCACCTCCGGTGCATCAAGGCAGACGGCAGGTATATCGGGCGCCACCGACATGGCCAGGGCTCGGCAAGTCAATAACAGCGCAGGTGCGCTACTCGCCAGAATGTAGCCGATCCGCTCTGCCGGATAGTCTGGATCGACCGGCACATAGACGGCCCCCACCGCCATGATGGCCTGCTGGGCCAAGATGAGCTCGGGCGAGCGGGGGATCACCACCGCCACCCGGCAACCGGGACCTATCCCCCTCCCCACCAGATAGCTGGCCAGCTGGCGAGTGCCCTGGCGCAGCTCGGCCACTGACCAGCGCTCCTCACTACATTCAAGGGCGATGGCGGCGGGGTTGGCCGCGGCCAACCCCTCGCCTAGCAGGGTGCTCAGCGTGGTGGATGGTAACGGATGGCTGGTCTCGTTCCAGCGTGCCAATTCGGCCTGCTCACAAGCCAGCAGCAGCGGCAGACGCACGGCCTCAATGTCGTCACCGGCATCACTCCAGGCCTCCAGATAGACCACCAGACGGGCCAGATGGCGCTCACTCTCCTGACGGCTGAAGCGCCCCTGATGGGTCTCAAGGGTCAGGGTGACGTCGCCTGCCTCCTCGGCAAAGTAAAAGGCACACTCTTCCACCGGCCCCGCCGCCAGTACCCGCACCTCGCCGCGTACCTCGCCAAAAGTCAGGGTGCGGGTAAAGGGCATCAGGTTGACCTGAGGGCCAAAGAGAGGCAGCCCGGGCTGACGCTGCTGCAAATGCTCCTGACGACAACCCTGATGGCGACGCAGGGCGGCAAATTGCCGCTCTACCTGCGCCAGCAGCTCGCCAACCCGGCTTGCCCCTGTCACCTCGATGTGAAGGGGCAGCACATTGACCTTCATGCAGGGGGTATCGGCAGCCTGTGAGCCCAGCCGCCCCATCAGGGGGATCCCCAGCACTACCTCGCCAGCGCCGCTCATCCGGTGTATATAGCTGGCTACCGCCGCCAGCAAGAGGCTGTATGGATGGCAGGAAGAGCAGCCAGCCCGTGCCACCAGAGCCTGCCACAGTCGGCCAGCCAAACGCTGCTCGAGGCGATGGATGTCTCCCGGTCCCTGCACCGGACGACGGGAGAGCGACGCCGGGCTCTCCACGCCAGCCAACTGCTGCACGAAGAAGTCGAGATCCCGCGCGGCACGGGGGGATGCCTGATAATCAACCTCTTCAGCCAGCAGCTCGGTCTGGGTGGCATAACGGCATGGGGCTGGCAGACCCCCGCAGCAGAGCTCTTCGTACCAGAGCGCCACGCGTTGGCAGATCAGGCGCAGGCCAAAACCGTCGATAGCGATATGGTGCACCGCGATAAACCAGGCCCACTGCCGGTCGGCAAGGCGGTAGAGGGTAGTGGCAAAGAGCGGGCCCTCGGCCAGATTGAAGGGGGTCGCCAACAGGGTTTCCATCTCTACCTGCGCAGCTGCGAGCGGATCGGCCTCACGGCGCAGATCCCGCTCTGCCATCTGCCAGCAGGCGGGGTTGGCCTCCATGAAGGGGCCCTCCCCCGTTGCCACAAAGGCGCAGTGCAGACCGGGGATCTCATCGAGCGTCTGACGCACCGCCCGGATGAAGTGGTGAGGGGCGAGCGTCCCCTCCAGCAGCCAGTACTCTCCCGTGTTGCAAGCCGGACTCTCCGGGTACTTTTGCTGGGCAAACCAGATGCCCGCCTGCGCCGTGGTGAGTGGCCAGCGCGGCTTGTCCCCGCCCTGGTACGGGGCACGCATCGCCATTGTCTGTTCCATGGGAATATCCTTGCGCAACATCGACCGGGTAGCGTTTTCGCCTCCCCGAACGCTTGAAAAGCGAGGAAGCAGAGCCTCCTCAATATAAGAAAAGGGCGATGCCAGCGACATCTGAAGATGCGGGGCTAGACGCCCAGAGTGGCACCGCCATCGACCACCAGATCCTGCAGGGTGACATGGCTGGCAGCATCGGAGGCGAGAAAGAGAACGCAGGCCGCCACGTCGGCCGGTGTGGCCAGCTTGCCAAGGGGGATCCCCAGCTTGAACTGTTCGGGGAGCCCGGCGATGGTTCTCCGCTCCCCCTCCCCGTCCTGCCACATGCCCCACAACATCGGCGTCTGGGTCGAGCCCGGTGACACCAGATTGCAACGCACTCCGTAGGGAGCGAGCTCAAGCCCCGCCGTCAAAGTGAGGCTGGTCAGTGCAGCCTTGGAAGCACCATAGACTCCCATCCCCGCTCGCGGCACCTTGGCTGCATTGGAGGAGACATTGACGATGGCACCGCCTCGCCGCGCGCGAAACCAGGGGGCCAGAGCCCGCATCAGGTAGAAGGGGGCGAAGGTGTTGACGGCAAAGGTGCGCGCCAGCAGGACGTCACCCACCTCGTCCAGTCTGCCGGTGGCCAGCACGCCGGCGACATTGACCAGCACATCGGGCCCCAGCCCCTCTTCGAGCAACTGCTCGCAGCAGCGGACGATGGCCTCGCTGTCGCTCACATCGATCACCACCCCCTTCACATTGCCGGGCAGCGCCTCGACCAACTGAAGATCGAGCACCACCACGCTCGCCCCCGCCTCGGCAAAGGTGCGCGCCACGGCATGGCCTATTCCCTGCGCCGCGCCGGTCACCCAGACGATTTTGCCTTGCCATTCGTTCATGGGGTGCACTCCGGCTGTTCGGCGTGACGGGAGAGCAGCGACCACCAGTGGGCCAGCGTCGGTTGACGGGCAAGTTCGGCGAGTTCAACCTCCAGGCCACGCTGGCGCCACTCCTCCACCAACCCCATCACCGCCAAAGAATCGAGGCCGTAGTCGAGCAGGTTCTCATCCTCTGCCGGCAGCGTCTGCTGCATCTCTGCTGGCAAACGGGCCAACACCTGCGCCTGCAACAGCGCACGGCTAAGCGGAACGGGGTTTGCTGCCGCCAGCACCTCTGCCACCGTGATCACCCGACCGGCATTGCGGCTGACATAAGAGAGAGCCAGCAGATGATCCTCGCGAGAGAAGTCGGCGATGGCGTCGGCCACAAGGAAGGGGCGTATGTCGCGCATAAAAGCATCGACCGCCGTCTGCATCACCCCGATGTGGCCGTAGATACCGCAGATCACCAGCTGATCCCGCCCCCATCCAGCCATCAGATCAGCAAGGGGGGAACGGCAAAAAGCACTGTAGCGCCACTTGGTCAGCACAGTATCCTGCGGCTGTGGCGTCAGCGCCGCGACAATGGGCTGGCGTTCCGGCGAGCGAGTCAAACCCGGCCCCCACATGTCGTTTAGCAGGGCGCGATCAGCCGGACTCTGCTCGGCGGGCTGGGCGGTATAGACCACCGGCATGCCGAGGGCCCGGGCCTGGCGGCTCAGGAGCACGATATTAGCGACGACCTGGTTGATAAGCGGGTTGTCCGGCCCGTAGAAGTCGACAAAGTAACGCTGCATGTCGTGGATCAGCAGCACGGCGCGGCCCGGTTCGAAGGGCCAGTTGACCCGTGCGGCGGGCAGCTCTTCTGCGGTGGGCAGCGGGTAGGCATCAAGGGCTTGAATGGTCATGCACACTCCTTGGCAAGCTGCTCGCGCAGCCTCTGTTTGTCTATCTTGCCGACCGGGGTCTGGGGCAGTTCATCCACCAGTACCAGGCGATCAGGCAACTTGTAGTCCGCCACCCCCTGCTCTCGCAGGAAACGACGCAAACGGGGCAAATCGAGGGACTCACGGCTCATCAGAAAGGCACAACTGCGCTCCCCCAGCAGCGGATCGGGCATGGCCACCAGCGCCGATTGCCGCACGTCGGGATGAGTGAGCAGTAGCTCCTCTATCTCAAGGGCGTCGATCTTCTCCCCACCCCGGTTGATCTGATCCTTGTTGCGGCCGACCACCATCAAATAGCCGCCGGGCAAGCGGCAGACCAGATCGCCGGTGCAGTAGAAGCCATCCCGATCGAAGGCCCGCAGATTGTGGGCCTCGGCCTTGTAGTAACCACGGAAGGTGTAGGGTCCGCGCGTCCACAGCTCACCGCACTCGCCATCGGGCAAGGTGCGCCCGTTGCTGTCACGCACCTCCACCTCGTCTCCCGGGCTCATCGGACGTCCCTGGGTGTTGACGAGATGCCAGTGGCCATCCTCGGCGCGGGTGTAGTTGACCAGCCCCTCCGCCATGCCGAATACCTGCTGCAAGCGACAACCCAGACGGTTTTCCACCGCCTCGGCATGCGCAGGACTCAGGCGCGCGCCCCCCACCTGCACCCACTCAAGGGACGTTTGCGGATAATGGCCTGCCGCCTCCAGCCAGAGCGCAAGGGCGGGGGGTACCAGTGCGGCCCAGTTGACCCGGTAACGCTGTACCAGTGGCAGACAGGTTGCCGGTGAAGGATCCGGCGCCATCACCACACAGCCGCCGGCATGAAAAACGCCGAGCGCTCCGGGAGAGCTCAGGGCAAAGTTATGAGGGGCAGGCAGGGCACAGAGATAAATGACCCGCTCGTCCCAGCCGCAGACCGCCACGCTCTGGCGCACGCTGTAGCCGTAGTCGTCGTGAGTACGGGGGATCAGCTTGGGAGTGCCCGTGCTGCCACCGGAGAGCTGGAAAAAGGCAACCTGATCGGCCGGGGTCGGCACAGGGTGCGCCACTGCAACAGGAGCAGGATGATCTGCAAGAGAAACGGGGTCCGGCTCACGCCATGCAAACCCTTGTGCTGACGCCTCCCCGTCTACAGGCTCGAAGAGCAGCATCTGGCAGGATGGCTGCGCCAGCGCTTCGAGGGCCGCCAGGCTGCCCGCCTCTCCCGCAAAACCCGGATGAGCAGGGCTCAATACCAGCAGCGAGGGTTCAATCTGGCGAGCAAAGGCGACCAGCTCGCGCCGCTGATGGCTGAAGAGGGCATGTACCGCCACTACGCCACAGCGGATCAAGGCAAACCAGCAGATATAGAATTCGGCGCAGTTGGGCAACTGCACCAGCGCGGTATCGCCGTGACCGAGCCCGCGGGCAACCAGCCGCGCCGCCAATGCATCGACCTCACGACGCAGCTGGCCATAATTCAGGATACGCTCGCCACAGATGAGGGCAGTGCGATCGGGATAACGTTCTGCAGACTCATCCAGTAGGGCGGTAAGCGGCTGACCGCGCCACCACCCTTGCGCCCGATAGTAGGCTGCGCGTTCTGCGGGCCAGGGGGTAAAGGGGACCAGCGGCTTCATGCAGCCACCTCCGGTTCACGGCTCTCGAGGCCAAAAGCACGCAGCATGGTGCCGAGTTTGGCAGCCGTCTCCTGCCACTCCGCCTCGGGCGAGGAACCCACCACCACCCCGGCGCCGGCATAGAGACGCAACGTCTTCTCGGTCAGCATGCCGCAGCGAATAGTGACCACCCACTCGCCATTGCCATCGGCATCCATCCACCCCACTGCGCCACTGTAGAAGTGACGATCATATCCTTCCAGCCGGGCGATGGCCTGGCGGGCTTCCTCCTGGGGAGTACCACATACTGCCGGAGTGGGATGGAGCGCCAGTGCCAACTCCAGCGCGGTAGATGGCTCGTGCAACCGCCCCTCGATCCGGGTCGAGAGGTGCCACATGGTGGGCGTGGCGATCACCTGCGGCTCGACCGGCACCTCGAGTTCGCGACAGAAGGGAGAGAGCGCGGCTGCGACCGCATCGGCCACCAGCGCATGCTCATAGCGATCCTTGCGTGCCTGCAGCAGATCGGCGCAGGCTGCCTGTTGTTCGCAAAAGGCGTGGCAGGGACGAGAGCCTGCCAACGGGTTACTCACCACTGTCATGTCATTGCGCGAGATCAGCAACTCCGGGCTGGCGCCCAGCAGTGTCTCCCCCTCGGGAAGCGGAACCTGAAACACATAGGCCCCGGGATTCTGGGCCAGCAGGCTGCCATAGGCTTGCGAAGGGGCAGTACACTGCGCGCTCTGCACATCAATGGCTCGCGAAAGCACTATCTTCTCAAGCTGGCCTTCGCTGAACTGCTGCAGGGCCTCTCGCACTGCCCCCTGATAGTGAGCCGCATCGGTCACCTCACACACCTTGCCGTGCAGCTGGCAGTGGCAGGCGGGCAGCAGGCGCTCCCGTGCAATCCATTGCCACTGTTTCGGGATCACCAGATGCCAGGGGGCTCGGGTGTCGAAGGGGATGGCGCCAATCGCGACGGGATTGGTCATGCCCTGTCGGCGCAGCTGACGCAAATGGCTCAGCAACTGACCCGGTGCGATGCCAGTGAAGCTGTCGTGAATGCCCGAGGTGAGCAGTACCCGCTCACCACTGGCAAAACAGCAGGCCCTGTCCAGATCAGCCGCAGTGGCGGGCCACTCTTCTTCCTGTACATAGTCACACATGAGGGTGCTACTCCTTGGAATGAATCTCTGCCTGATGCTGACAAGCCCGTCATTCGACTCGCTTGGCAACAAGGTGAGCGGCATCCTAGCAAGGAGCAAAATCTGGATCAATACAAATGATAATCAATATCATTAACTTCTTTTCTGTCAAAAAGGGGAGCGTATGAATCTTTGAAAGAAAGCTAAAAAAAGAGTTGCGAACGAGGCAAAAGCAATTTGATAATGATAATGCTTATCATTTGAATATTATGGAAAATATAAATAATGAAATCCTCAGCCTCCCGTTTTGTCACCCCCACGCTACTGGCCACCACCATAGTGGCCTTGCTGACCCAGCAAGCCACAGCCGCCAATAGCACGCCCCAAGCCGACGAGGTGATCACCGTCACCACCACGGCACACAACACCCGCTCGGCACCAGCTTCCATCTCTGTCATCACCGCCGAACAGATTAAGGCGGCACCGATCAACGATCTCTCGGATCTGCTGCGTCACGAGGTGGGTATCCAGGCCGAAACCGATACCAATGGTCGCAGCGATATCGGCATTCGCGGCATGTCGGGCAAATACACGCTCGTACTGGTGGATGGCAAACGCCTCTCCTCCTCCAATGCCCTGTGGCGCGGCGGCAACTTTGACAACACTCCGGTTCCCCTTGGCATGATCGAGCGGGTCGAGGTGATCCGCGGCCCCATGTCAGCGCTCTACGGTTCCGACGCCATCGGCGGTGTCATCAACATCATCACCAAGCAGCCGGGCACGCAGTGGCAGGGGGCGGCGGATGCCGACTTCAAGGCCATAGAAGGCAAGGATGGCGGCGAGCAGCACAGAACCAACCTGGGCTTTACCGGCCCGCTCACCGACAACCTGCTGATCCGGATGAACGGCGAAGTCTATGATCGCCAGGCCTGGACACCCACAGAGGCAACCGACGGCATTCCCCTCATCGAAGCCAAACAGACGCGCAACTTCGCCTCCACCCTGAGCTGGCTGGTGGATGAGCAACAACGCTTCGAACTCGATTATCTCTACAACCAGGACGAACGGCCCCTCGACATCTTCCGCAAAACAGGCAACAAGGTGCACAGTCGCCAGCAGCAGAACGACCGCAATCTGTTTGGCCTGACTCACAAGGGAAACTGGAGCTGGGGTGACACCACCGTCATGGCCAATTACGAAAGCTCCCGGATCGACGACTTCAACACCAGCTACTCAGCCCCCCAGCAGCGCGAGCTGGAGGAGAACACCCTGACTCTCAAGGGTTACACCAATCTGATGCTGGCCAATCACTATCTGACCTTCGGCGGCGAATATCTCGACCGGGAGCTGGTGGATACGGTGAGCTACAAGGATATCGGCGGCAGGGAGAGTCACGCCCAGGAGGCGCTGTTTGCCCAGGACGAGATCGGTCTGACCGATAGCCTGACCTTGACCCTGGGGGGGCGTTACGATCACCACGAGATCTATGGCGGCCACTTCACGCCACGCGGTTATCTGGTCTATGAGCTGAGCGACCTGGTGACCGTCAAGGGCGGCGTCAGCCAGGCCTTCAAAGCGCCGGCTCCGCATCAATACTCCAAGGGTTACAGCATCGAGAGCTGCGGTGGCAGCTGCCTCATCTACGGCAGCGACAAGGTCAAACCCGAGACCAGCACCAACTACGAGCTGGGGATCATCGCAGGAGAAGGCATCTGGGAAACCAGCGCCACCCTCTTCTACTCCGACATAGAAGACATGCTGACCTTCAAGCAGATACCCAACTCCAAAGACCGTACCTGGTACAACCTGGATAAGGCCACGACCAAGGGACTGGAGCTGACCGGTCGCCTCGATCTGTTCGAGGATCTCAGCCTCAATGCCAACTACACCTACCTCAAGGCGGAAGGGGAACAAGGTCAGCCCCTGCCCGAGCGCCCGGAGCACAAGGCCAACGCCAGGCTCACCTGGCAAGCCACCGAGCGGGTGAATGCCTTCGTCGGCACGACCTACACGGGCACCCAGTTTGCGGAGCAGACCGTCAACAAGGCCACTGTGTTGCATAAGTTACCCAGCTACCAGACGTTCGATCTTGGCACCGGCTTCAAGGTAACCAACAACTTTGATCTGCGAGTCGGCATCACCAACCTGACCGATGTCCGTCTGCAAGAGAAAGATGCCCTCTTCCAAAACGTGGAACCGGGCCGCAGCTATTACATCAGCGGCTCGGCCCGTTTCTGATCCGGCCCTCCACGCGGCACGGGAACCTTCCCGTGCCGCAATTTACGACAACAAGGGACAAGTCCCACTGGATAGCAATGAGCATGCAGATTTTCACTCTGTTCGAGGATCTTCCATGTTCCCCTCACTACTGAACGCATCGCCACTTGCCACTCTCCCCACTCCGGGCGAGTTGCTGGCGACGCACCCCTGCCCCACCCGGCTTGCCCACCGAATCGGCTACTACCGCCACCATGCCAGCCAGATCCTGCAAGGCATGGATGATCGCCTGCTGCTGGTGATTGGCCCCTGCTCCATTCACGATCCGATCGCCGCCCGCGACTATGGCGCTCGGCTGGTCGAGCTGCAGACACGCTACGGCGATCAACTGCTGCTGGTGATGCGCACCTATTTCGAAAAACCACGTACCACCCTCGGCTGGAAGGGATTCATCTTCGATCCCCGCCTCGATGGTAGTGACCGACTGGCGGAGGGATTGCACCAGGCGCGCGCTCTGCTGCTGGAGCTTGGAGAAGCGGGTCTTGCTTGCGCTACCGAGTTTCTCGATCTCACCAGCATGCTCTATCTGGGGGACCTTATCAGCTGGGGAGCCATCGGAGCACGCACCACCGAATCCCAGTTCCATCGCCAGCTGGCATCTGCGCTCCCCTGCCCCATCGGTTTCAAGAATGGTACCGATGGCAATGTCCAGGTCGCCGTGGAGGCGATCCTTGCCAGTCGGGCTGCCCACCTCTATACCCAACCGGATGATGAGGGGCGCATGACACTGGTTCGTAGCCACGGCAACAAGGATTGCCACCTGATCCTGCGTGGCGGCCGCCAACCCAACTATCAACATGATGCCGTGAAACAAGCCTGTTTACTGTTGCAACGACACCACCTAGCTCCCCGGCTGATGGTCGATTGCAGCCACGGCAACAGCCAGAAGCAGCATCTTCGTCAACTGCGGGTGGCACAGGATCTGGCCAATCAGCTGACAGCTGGTAACCAGGGGATCGTTGCCGTGATGGTGGAGAGTTTCCTGTGTGAAGGGCGTCAGGAGATCAAGGGGGGTCAGCCACTTTGCTACGGCCAGTCGATCACCGACGCCTGCATCGGCTGGGAACAGACCCTGGTACTGCTCGATATGCTGGCCGAAGGGGTGGAGGCAAGGCGCCAGCGGCGGATTGCGCTGGCAGGTTGAGATAAAACGGCGGCATTCCTGGTACAGCGCCAGAGCGCAATATGGCCCCGACGGGGCCACATTTTTACTCTCTTTGGCGGGCGTCAGGCGACGGACTCGCGCTCCACCAGCCTGGCTTCAAACTTGAGTGACAGGCCGTCGGCCGGCTTGTGATCGAGCAGGCGAAGAGCAAGCTCGGCGGCACGGCTCCCCATCTCCTCGATGGGATAACGCACCGTGGTGAGCTTGGGATAGATGTAGCGGGCGTAAGGGATATCGTCGAACCCCACCACCGAGATCTGCTGCGGGATCTTGTAACCCCGCTCCAGCAGACAGGAGATGGCTCCCGCCACCATGGCATCGTTGAAGCCAAGCACGGCGGTAAATTCAACCCCGCGGGAGAGCAGCTCGTTCATCGCCACATAACCGCCGTTCTCATCGGCAAAGCCACGGCCGATCAAGGCCGGTTCCAGTGCGATACCGGCCTGGGCCAGGGTCTGGGTGTAGCCCGCCATGCGCTGTTGACCGTCGACGAACTCTTCATCGTCCGAGGTGATAAAGGCGATCTTGCGGTGGCCGGCCTCCAGCAGATGCTGGCACGCCGTGGTGATACCGGCCTGGTTGTCGAGCCAGACGCAGCGATCTTCGGCTCCCGGCACCTGGCGGTTGATAAAGACCACAGGGGTGGATCCTGCCGCCAGCTCGCTCAGCTCCTCATCGGGGAGCGCCTTGCTGTGCAGGATCAGGGCGTCACACTGGCGCTGCAGCAGTGCCTGGATGGCATGACGCTCGCGAGTGATGTCATGGTTGCCTGACATCACTATGGTGAACTTGTTGGCCCGATCGACCATGGCTTCGATGCCTCGCATCATCTGGGCGAAGAAGGGGCCGCCACAGAGATCGCCGACCAGCACGCCGATGCAGTTGGAGCGCTTGCTGACCAGGGCCTGGGCAAAGCTGTTGGGACGAAAATTGAGTTCCTTCATCGCAGCCAGCACGGCCTCGCGCTTTTCCGGCGCGACCTGTGCCGTGTTGTTGATCACCCGGGAGACGGTTGAGATGGACACATTTGCCAGCTGAGAAACGTCTTTAATCGTTGCCACTATCCATTCCTTTATTGTGGGGAACCTGTCGGTACCGACGGCCCAGTATATCCTGCTCGCGGATCCGATTCCCGGAGCCAGGTCACCTGACAGGTTTCCTTTGGTAACAAATTCTTGCGCCGTGATACCCGGCGCCGGGTAACAGGCAGGGGCCAGCGGCCCCCGCATTCAATAGCCGTGCTTGAGTTCGCGATCGGACATGAACCGCAGCGGCTGCTGAAACTTGTGCTGATAGATGAGATCGAACGACAACACGTTCTGCACATAGTTGCGCGTCTCCCGGTAGGGGATGCTTTCGACCCAGACATCCATCGGCTTGTCGGCACTCTGCTCACGCCAGCGCTTCACCCGGCCGGGGCCTGCGTTGTAAGCCGCCGCCGCCAGGATCCGGTTGCCGTCATAGACATCCAGCAGGCGTTTGAGATAGGCGCTGCCCAAACGGATATTCATGGCAGGATCAAACAGTTGCTGCTCACTGCGATAGGGTACCCCAATCTTGCCGGCAGTCTCTTTCGCGGTCGCCGGCATCAGCTGCATCAGGCCCCTCGCCCCCACCGGCGATTGTGCCCGCGGGTAGAGGGCGCTCTCCTGGCGGGAGATGGCGTAGAGCAGGCTCATGTTGACCGCCCGCTCGCGGGCCACCTGACTGAAGGTCTGCTTGTAGGGTTTGGGGAAACGCAACTCGAGGGCATCCCAGGCCTCGGCACGGATGCTGGCGAGGATCGCCAGATCATGCCAGCCCCGATTGAGGGCGATGTGGCCAAATTCGATGCGCTGGGCCACCGGGTTGCGATCCATGTTGTGGATCCACTCCGAGCGGGCAGCCGCCACCTCGTTCATGGTCAGGAGCTCCTGCACCCGAAGCAGGAAGGGCCAACGCCGGCTCGCGCTGCGCCAGTCAGGTACATGCGGCACCGTCTGGTTCTTCATCCGGTAG
Source organism: Aeromonas enteropelogenes (assembly GCF_000819845.1). Taxonomy (GTDB): domain Bacteria; phylum Pseudomonadota; class Gammaproteobacteria; order Enterobacterales; family Aeromonadaceae; genus Aeromonas; species Aeromonas enteropelogenes. The sequence goes on along the minus strand of NZ_CDCG01000011.1, from coordinate 20,284 downwards.
GGGGCGCCGGTGCGTTGGGCGGCCATAAACCCGTAGAAACCACGCAGATTGGCGGTCTCCAGATAGAGATCACGGGCCTGCTTCTGCTGTCCCTGCACCTCCAGCGAGCGGGCCATCCAGTAGCGCCAGCGATCCTCCTTCTGGCGTGCCATCGGCATCATCTTCACCCAACCGGAGAGACCGCGCCAATCCTCTTCCCAGATGGCGAGCCTGGCCCGCAATTCGGTGATATCCGGATCGGCCAGCAACCTGACCGTGTTGTCCAGCCACTGGCGCTCGCTCCTCGAACGATCCAGCAGCAGGCGGCGGGCGATTGCCCGCTCCACCGGCTTGATCTCGTCTTGGTTCAGGCCAAAGCGGCTGCGAAACAGGTCAAGCTGGCGCAGTACAGCCTCCGGCTGCTGGTTGGCATAACGGGTCAGCCCCAGCGACAACAACTTCCTGGAGTAAGGGTTGTTGCTGAAGTAGGTGGGATTCATCGCCTTGGCTGGCTGCTCGAACAGGGTCACCATCTGGTTGCCATACCCCTGCAGGCCGGTACCGAGGGAGGCCCCCAAATGGCGGATCAGGTTGGGATTTTCCGCCTCGAAGGCCATCGTCATCCGCTGCCAGATCTTGTCCTGGGTGCGCAGACCGGCCCCCTGCCAGAGGGTGAACAGCGGATCACAGGCATCGGGACGGGATTGCCCGCTCATCCACATCTTGCCCGCCCCCTGCAACGCCTCCCTGGTCTTGCCGGTGTAATAGAGCGCCTGATAGTGCATGCAGAGCAGGTCGGTCGATTTGGGCTTGGCCGGGTAGAAGCGCAGGAACTGCGACCACTGTTGGCTCTGGGCCAGATAGGTCAGATAGGTACGCTCCAGCCGGTTGGACTGGGGGGTATCCCCATGCTGGCGGATGAAACGGGTCACATCCTGATAATCGGCCGCCCCGGGCCGAAAGGCGAGCTGGAAGTAATCGAGATAGGGCAGCAGAGGATAATGGGTCAAGCGAGCGCGAAGCTGCTGAAAACGGGCCTGATCGTTGGCCCGCACGGCATCATAGGCCTGACGGTACAGACTCTGATCCTGGGTCTGGGCCATGATCCCTGGCGCAAACAGTGTCGTTAAGAGAATTCCCCACACAGCTTTCACTGAACATCTCCATTGGGAAGCACGCCACCGCCCGCAGGCGGTGGATCCGGAAATGCCCATTCTACCCGCAGCCGGGCGGTGCGAAAGCGGGGATGACGACTATTTTTCCGCGCAGGCCAGGTGGACGTCGCGCTGGTACTCGGGTTTGGCCAGCCGCTGCACATATTTCTCCAGATAAGGCACAGGCAACGGCTTGGAGGCGAGGTAGCCCTGATAGAAGCTGCACCCCTGCGCCTTGAGAAACTCAAGTTGCTGGCGCGACTCCACCCCTTCCGCCGTCACGTTGAACCCCATGTGACGCGCCATGGCGATCACCGCCTCGACAATGGCCATGTTGTCCCCATCCCGCGGAATGTCCTGGATGAAGGAGCGGTCGATCTTGAGCTCGTCAGCGGGCAGCCGCTTGAGATAGCTGAGGGACGAGTAGCCGGCACCAAAATCGTCGATGGCAAAGCTGATGCCAAGGGCCTTGAGCTCCGCCATCTTGCTGATGGTGTCCTCGGCATGGCCCAGCACTACCGACTCGGTGATCTCCAGGTTGAGGCAGGCCGGATCCATGCCGGTTTGTGCCAGCACATCGTGGATCCGCTCGACGAAATCGGTGGCGTGAAACTGCTTGGCGCTCACATTGACCGAGATCTGGGGAATGTGGATGCCACTCTCCTCCCACAACACGTACTGGACACACGCCTCATGCAACACCCAGTTGCCGATGTCGACGATGAGATCCGTCTCCTCGGCAATGGGGATGAACTCGGCGGGCGAGACCAGGGCCCGGCCCGGCGGCTGCCAGCGGATCAGGGCTTCAATGCCGATGAGATCGCCGCCATCCACCAGATGCTGCGGCTGATAGTAGAGGGTCAGCTCGTTCTTGTTCAGGGCGTTGCGCAGCTCGTTGTGGATGAGCAGGCGCCGATCCGCCTGATGCTGCATGGAGGCATCGAAGAAACGCCGCGTCTTGCGGCCGGCAGACTTGGCCTGGTACATGGCGGTATCCGCCTGTTTGAGCAGATCGTCGACCCCCTGTTCCCGATCCGGAAACAGGGTGATGCCGACGCTGGCGCCGATATGCAATACCTGCCCGCCATGGCTGTAGGGGGAGGCAATCTCGGTGATGAGGCGCTCGGCGATGATGTCGGCCTGCATTTCTGCCTGAGGCGGGCTGGCGGAGAGAGAGGGCAGCAGCAGCACGAATTCGTCACCACCGAGGCGAGCGAGACAGTCCCCCTGACGCACCAGCCGCTTGAGACGGGTCGCCACCTCCTTGAGCAGCCAGTCACCGGTGGCGTGGCCGAGGGAGTCGTTGATGGTCTTGAAGTGATCGAGATCGATAAACAGCAGAGCCCCGATCAATCCGTTGCGACTGGCCTCGTTGAAGGTCTGCACCAGGGTTTCGTGCAACTGGCGCCGGTTCGGCAGACCGGTCAGCTCGTCGTAATAGGCCAGATCCTGGATCCGCAGCTCGGCCGCCTTGCGCTCCGAGATATCCTCGAAGCAGATGACGAAGTGGCTGATCTCCCCCTTCTCATCCTGCACCGGCGTGACGATTTCCCACTGGGGATAGACGTGGCCATCGGCATGGCGCCGCTGGGTCTCCCCCTGCCAGCGGCTCAGGGTATTGAGCTCGTAGCCCGGTTTTCCCATGGTGGGCCAGAGATCTTCTTCCAGATGCAGGCCCAGCACGGCCTGGCTGTCAAAACCGGTGATCTGGCTGAAGGCGTGATTGACCCTCAGCACCTTGAAACCGGGATCCGTGATGATGATCCCCTCGTGGGTTTCAAAGGCCACGGCGGAGAGGCGCATCTGGGCATCGGATTGCAGCCGCTCCAACTCGGCCACCATGCGTACCGAGAAGGTGTTGAGCACGGAGTCGAGATTGGCAATGTCGGCGGGAGCGGAGTAGAGCAGGGCCAGATGACCCAGCAGCTGGCCCCGGCTATCGCACAGCGGCTGGCCATAATAGCGCTGTCCGGGTCGGGAGGGGGTCTGGCATTCGCTCAGCTCATCCAGGTTCACCTGACAGCTGGTTCCCTGCCGATAGAGTTGCTGGCACGGGGTGCCCGCCAGAGGGTAATCCCGGATATCCAGCCCGTCGGCAGCCAGCACCTTGATCCTGTCCACCCCGCTCAGCTCACCCACCCAGACGGCATCCACCTTGAGGATGTGAGTCAGCTGGTTGACCAGGGTGTTGAAAAACTCGGTACCGGTACAGGCAGAAAGCGCCTGGGCCAGGCGGGTCAGCAATGAGGTCTGCAATGGCTGGGAGAGATTGAGTGATTCGGCCGCCGCGCTCATCCCGTCAAGGGGTGCCAGCCAACCGCAGCACAACTGCTGGCTGGGAACGTATTGCCCACTCCAGATCACGTGACTGAACAGGCCCCGTTCATCCTTGAGATGGCCGATGAACTGTTCCGGCAAGGTGGATTGATGCAGACGCGCCAAAAAATCGGCAAAGCCCGCTTCATCTTCCGGCTGCAGGCAACCTGCCCAGGGGTGTTTCCCCTCCCCCTGCCACTGCTGGTAGGCGCCCTGATCGGAGAGGCTCCACTGATCATGCTGCCGATCATAAAACCACATGATTTGAGTGGCTTGCTGCTTCATCTACAACTCCAACACAACAATCGCTCACGTTTGATGTCCAGGCAGAACGGGCACAACCACTCCCCACATCGACTCATGAGTTCAAAGACAATACAGAGAGGGGGCTAACATGCAGTATCGAGCGGGGAAAACCGGGCGAACCGGACAAGAAGTCGACACAAGGTGCTGCCAAGAAGGGACAGAAACGATCCTATTCCCGTCATACTGCCTGCCAGTTTCAAGGAGCTCAAGCTATTTTTGGCACGAAACCGGAAAAGCTCACAATTTACAAATCGCTAAATACATGGCGGGAGATTTTGTGACCAACATCACATTTTCAATGCCACCGATGAGTAATCTGAAGGTGAAGACACAAGCAAGACGACCCGAAGGGGGCCAATATGAAAATCGAAATTACCAGCAAAATCATCGACATCACCCCGGCTATCCGCGAGCGCATCGAATCCCGTTTTGACAAGCTCGAGCGTCTTCAGGTGCCTCTCATCACACCCCATGTGATTGTGTCCAAAGAGCGTCTGATGTTTATCGTCGAAGCCACTGCTGGCATCCCCAACGGCAAGCTGTTTGCCCAGGCAGAGCATGAGGATCTCTACGCCGCCATCAATGAACTGGGACAAAAACTGGAGCGTCAAATCAACCGCCACACCGAAAAGCCGATCGCCCGTCGCGCCAATGGCACACGCAAGGAGATGCCACAACCGGATGAAGCCGACGCATAACTCCCGGCAAGGTTAACTCAGTCATTCAACACAAAGGCGGGATATCCCGCCTTTTGTATGTCCGCTTGCATGCCCGCATTCGCTTACCGACATGGGCGATCCGAACCGCCCTTCATGCAACCCGTCTCGCTCAACTGAGCCAGTGGAGCCGGGTATCGATTCCCTGCTGCAGGCGATCCAGCACAGGCAACAGCACCAGCGGATCTTCCTGACGAGGCTCATCCACAAGTGCTCCCCGCAGCCGCTCGCGCCCGAGTGGCGTCAGGTTGTCGTAGACCGCCTCATCCAGCAGCGGTTGCTTTGCCACCAGTGGCGGTGGCTGCAATGCCAGCCACAGCCGCACATCCACCATGCTGCCCCCCTGCTGCAACCGCTCGTTGAGGGCACTGCTGTCGCTGGTCGCCTCTTCTGCCATCAAGGCTTCTGCCGGGCGCAACCCGAAATGGGCACGCCAGTCCCGCTCATCCGGCGCAGCGGCCGGCTTGGCATCAAACCAGGGCTGCTCCTCCACCGAATCGGTGAGCAACGCCAGGTGCAGCCGAAAATCCGCCCGATCGCCATGCTGCAGATCCAGGTTGAGGCGTTGCCCCAACTGGCCCTCATCGACGAGCAGGTGATCACGGATTGAGCGGGGTAGCATGGCATAACTCTTGAAAATGGCGATTTCACTTCTTATCGGCCATCAATCCGATTCTTTTAATGGAAAAATCCCGCTTGGGGGTTCACAAAAGCGGAAGATCTGTTAGTATGCGCCTCGCACTTGTGGAGGGGTTCCCGAGTGGCCAAAGGGATCAGACTGTAAATCTGACGGCTCTGCCTTCGAAGGTTCGAATCCTTCTCCCTCCACCATTTCAAGTGCCACAATCTGTTTGCAATACCCCGTGGAGGGGTTCCCGAGCGGCCAAAGGGATCAGACTGTAAATCTGACGGCTCTGCCTTCGAAGGTTCGAATCCTTCTCCCTCCACCATCATTCAGAAGACCCGGCCTTGCGCCGGGTTTTCGCTTTTCCGGCCCGCCCAATTCTTTCCCTTACACCTCGCAATCAGGATAAAAAACGGGAGACCAGCGCCTCCCGTCTCGTCAGTCACGGTCGCCCCCGTTAGAGGGTGAAACGATAGAAGACATCCACCGCCTGGGCGACCCCGCTCATGGCCTGCAGATAGAGTCGCGGCAGCACCTCGTAGCGCAGCTTGAACTCGGCGATCGGGCTGAATACCCCCACCCCGTACTGAAACTGCAAACCGGGCAACAGATAGGCGGAGAGGGTCACCTGGGTATCGTCGCCACTGCCGGCGGTATCGAGGGAAACATCGCTCATCCCCAGCGCCTCGCCGATGCTCGACACCACGCCGTTGGCCTGGCTGACCGCGCCGGCTACCAGCAAGCCGTTGAAGCCGCCATCCTCGCCGCCCGTCTGCAGCCCCTTGCCGCGCAGCAGATAGGAGAGCTGTTCGGACTGGGCCATCTGGGGTTCGGAATAGACCTTGATCTCCGGCTTGGTGGCCGGCCCCGTCACCCGTACCCCGACCGTCACCTGATCCTCTATGGTATCCGGGTCACGATAGGCCTCGATATTGAGGAAGGGGCGATCGAGGGGACCGGAGAAGATGATCCGTCCCTCCTTGATGATGAGGTTCTGGCCATAGGCCTTGAAGCGGCCGTCGGTCAGCACCAGCTGGCCATTGCCCGCCAGTGGCTTGCCCGGATCCTGATTGATATTGAGCCCGCCGGAGACATTGGTCTTGAGCCCCATCGCCTCCAGTTTCACGTCGTCCCCGAGCCGGATCGCCACCTTCATCAGCAGTGGCAGGCTGGCCTGGGGAGGCGGTGGCGGCAGATCGTCGTACACCACGGTCACGTCATCGGAGACGGCGACCGCCGAGTCCGGCAGACTCTTGACCAGGATCCGCGCCCAGGGAATATCCACCTTCCCGGTGATGCGGGTCTCCTCCCCCAACGAGATGGCGATGTCCGGTGAGACCCGCACCCGGCCCATGCCCGGGTATTGCGCCTCCAGCTCATCCCCCTGGATGGTCAGGCTGCCACTCACCGGCATCTTGGCCCAGCTGAGCCAGCCGCCGAGGGCCAGCGGCCCCTTGCCCACCAGCATGGAGCCATCCAGCTCGGCGCGGTTGCCCTCGATCTTGAGGCGGGTCACCAGTTTGGAGAGGGTCACCATATCGGAGTGAGTCTGCACTTCGCCATCCAGCAGATTGAGCTGACCGAACAGCAGGGGGGATGCCAGGGTTCCCTCGAAGCGGGCATTGGCGGAGATCACCCCTTGCAGGGAGCGCACCTCGGGAATGAGGGGGGCAAAGGTGTCGAGCTTGAGATCGTCAAACTTGAGCTGCCCCCCGAGCTGGCCGCGACCGGCGGGCTCCCTGATCAGCAGATCGGTATCGATATTGCCAATCTGCTGCGAGACGAAGTCGAGGCGGATCGCCGCCTGCTGGCGCTCGAACTCCACGGCAAGCGCCAACTGCTGATAATCGGTCTTGATGTCGTCGGCCACGAAGCTGCCCGGCGTGGTGCGCACCACCGCATGCAGGGTCGGTTGGCTGCCCCGCCAGCTGGCACGGCCATCGGCGGAGAGCACCGCCTGCCAGCGGAAGTTGTCCGGCAGCCAGGGGCGCAGCCGCTTGAGATCAAACCCGTTGAGGGCAAACTCCAGCGCCCCCTGCTCGGCCGATACCTGACTGCCCTTGATGCAGAGGTTGGCCCCTTGGGAGTCAAGACAGAGATCCCCCATCGCCAGGCGCTGGCGCGGCAGATCGAGATCCAGCGCCCAGGGGTTGGTCAGACTCCAGCGCCGCAAGGGAGTCTTGAGCTTGAGCTCGGAGAGGGTCCCGCGCCAGTGATCCCCGCGCACGCCGCCACCCAGCTTGAGATTGGCGGCCACCGGATCGCCCTTCATCGTCAGGGTGAGCTGATGGCGCGCCAGATCCCCGTCGAGGGCCAGCGCCAGCTGGTTCAGCTTGGTCTCTCCCTGGGTCAGGCTGGCCACGGTGAGCGCCAGCTCACCCGCAGGCTTGTCACCCACCAGGGCATTGCCCTTGATGGCGATCCCCTTGATGTTGGTGCCCGCATAATAGAGGCGATTGGCCAGGAGCTCTGTGGTCACCCGAGGCGCCTGCTGATTGCCCCCCAGGCGCACCTGTCCCTTGATGTCCCCCTTCAGACCGGGGTAGAGCCCCGCCAGATTGGGAGCATCGAGATCGGCCACCAGTTGCCACACCTGCTGGCTGATCTGCCCCTTGGCCTGCAACCGGTTGGGGCCGCTTTGCAGCGACAGCCCGGGAATGCGCCACTCCATCTTGTCATTGCCGCTCGCCTCCCCCTTGATGGCCAGCGGATACTGGTTGAGCTTGCCATCCACCCTGAGGGTGGGCAGGTTCAGCTCCCAGCTGCCCGCCTCGTCCATCACGAAACGGCTCTCTATTTCCCCGGCCAGAGTGCCCTTGAGATCCGGCACCAGCTCGGCCGGATTGATCCCCTTGAAGCGGGTGCTCCCTTGCCAGTGGACTCCCTTTTGCCAGGCCAGCTTGCCATCCAGGGTCAACTCCCCCTTGAGAGCCTCTAGCCGCAGGGCCAGTTTGCTCAGTTGTTCGAGATCACCCTTGCCATCGAGGGCAATCTTGAACGGGGGCACATCCGTCCCCTTGCCCGACGTCTTGAGGGCAAACTGATAGCCGGAGAGCTTGCCCTTGGCGGTCAGGCTCCCCTTGTCCAGCCGGTAATTCGGCTCATCCTTGGCCGGCTTGTGCAAGGGCCAGCCGAGGCTCTTCCAGTCGAGCGCCAGATCAAACGGCAGATCCGGGTCGAGGGCTGCCAGCGACCCCTTGAGGCTGGCGGCTACCGGCCCCTTGGCCTGCAACGCCAGATCCAGCTTGCCGACCGACCCGCTCAGGGCCAGAGTGGCCTGCTCCCCCTTGAGCTCGCCATCGAGCAAGCCCTTGCGCGCCTTGGCATCCAGGGTCAGATCCAGCGGATAATCATCGCCCAGGCGAATATTCCCCTTGAGGGCCAGATCGGCCATGGCGTGGCGCAGCGAAAGCTCGCGCAGTTCGATGCGATCCTCCTCGGCGCCGGCCGAGAGGTGCAGCTTGTCGACGGCTTCGATCAGATCGCCCTGCTGATAACGAAAACGGGTCAGACTCACCCCTTCCAGCTGGACGGGGAATGGCAGGGAAATGGCGGGCAGCTCGATGGGTGCAGCTTTATCAGCCTGAGTTGACTCGCTGTTGGTTGTCCCGCTCGCGTTATCCTGAGCCTTGCCCTGAGCCGTTTTCCCGGCCTTGGCACTCTCTTCGGCCGCCTCTTTGGCCGGCGGCGTGTCAACCAGGGTGACGCTCAGACCATCCAGCACGGGGCCGCGCACTATCAGCCCCTTGCGATCGAGGGTCGCGCCTATATCCAGCGAGCCCAGGGTCACGGCCACACCGGGCACGGCCAGATCGAGATCAGCCACCTGCAGGGTGTCTACCTGGATTTTGAGGGGCAGTGGTTGCCAGACAAAGGGTTCGGAGGGCTCTGGCGGCGTGGGTTCGGAGTCGGCGACCTTCACCACCGGATGGGTGACCACCAGGGATTTGATCCAGAGCTTGCCCTGCAGGAGCTTGCCCAGATCCCAGTCCAGCACGGCGCGATCGACCGAAACATCCACCAGCTCATCCTGCCAGCCGACCCCTTCCAGGGTCCAGCCATAACCGAGCTGGCCCGCCACCAGCTCCCCCTTGAGGGAAGGGAGAGCGCCCTTGGCCTGTTGCCACAGCCACTTGTTGCCCTGATGGGTGAAGCCCAGCAGGCTGACGCCGATGAGCAGCAGAAAAACAAGGCCCATCAGCCAGAGAAAAAGACGCTTTACCCAGATCATAATTCAGGCCCCAAGGCGAAATGCAGCCGCACGGGCTTATCCTCTTCCGATACTCCGACTGCCAGATCGAGTCTGACCTGACCGATGGGGGTGACCCAGCGCACCCCGATCCCGGTGCCGATTTTCCACGGCTCGCTGTAATCAACGGTGGCGGTACCGCCATCCACGAACAGAGCCCCCAGCCACTTCTCGCTGAAGCGGTAGTTGTACTCCAGGCTGGCCACGCTGGTATAACGGCCCCCGGTCAGCTTGCCATCCGGCCCGGTCGGGGAGATGGTTTCATAGTCAAACCCACGCACCGTCTGATCGCCACCGGTGAAGAAGCGCAGGGATGGCGGCACCAGGGAAAAGCTGTCCCCTATGATGGCCCCCTGCTCGGCTCGCATCAGGAAGCGATGATCCTCGCCCAGGGTGCGCAGCCACTTGCTGCGACCCCATATCCGCACGAAGCTGATGTCGGATCCCCAGGTGGGATCGGAAAACTCCAGGGTGAGCTGCTGGCGATCCCCCCAGTCCGGCACCAGGCCGCCCCGCACCCGCAGCCGCGACCAGGAGACGCCGGGGATCACCAGCAAGCTGTTCCCCTCGTCCATGCCCTGGGTATAGACCTCGTTCTCCAGACGGATGAAGACGTCGCGATCCCAGCTCTCCGGCCGCCGGGTCCAGCGGTGCACCCCTATGGTGGTGAGATCGGAGCGGGTGTCGTTGTTGTCCTTGTACTGATAGCCACTCTGGATGGAGTAGTAATCCCGCAGCGGGTTGCCCACCGGGATCTGGTAGTCGAAGCTGAGCTCCGCCTCCGGCGCCGACACCTTGGCGGTGGCAAACAGGCGGTGGCCGTAACGGTTGACCCAGGGCTTCTCCCAGGTTGCGCTCATCCGCGGCCCCACGTCGGTGGCATAGCCCAGACCCGCCTCTATTTCGTGATCAACTCGATTGGCCAGGGTCACCGAGATGGGCACCCGGTAATCGGTCGCCTCGCTGATTTGGGGCTTGATATCCACCTGACGGAACAGCTTGGTGGAGGAGATATCCTGGGACATCTCGGCCAGGCGGATGGCCAGATAGGGTTCGTCATCCTTGATGGTGATGAGCGGCTTGATCAGCTTGAGCGCTTCGGGGGTAGCGTCATAGCGGATATCGCCAAAACGGTAGCGATGACCGGACTGGAACAGGATGAAGATCTCCGCCGTGCCCTTGTCGGGGAACACCTTGACCTGGCTCTTGCTCAGCTTGGCGTCGAAATAGCCGCGCGCCAGCCCCAGGCTGCCGAGATCGGCCTTGATGGATTCATATTTGGCATGGTTGAGGGGCTCCCCCTCTTTCAGGGGCAGCTGATCCAGCAGCTCGCTGTAGCGCTCGTCACTGCTGGCATCCCCTTCCAGCAAGACGTCGAGACGGGAGACGATAACCGGCTCCCCCTTGTCGATGGTGACGATGACCCGGGATGGCTTCTTCTCGTCGCGGCTGAGGGTGATCTTGGGCTCATAGTAGCCATACACCTGCAGCGCCTTTTGCACGCTCTCGATGATCTTGGGGCGGGCAGGACGATACTGGCGCTCCTGATAGACGGGCAGGGCGTTGAGATAAGCTTCAACGTTGTCCTTGTTGTCCCCTTTCACTCCCTTGACCTGATAGGTGAGCTTGGCCGCCAGCGCTGGCGCCGCCAGGAGCGACAGAAACAGGCCCAGCGCCAGGATCAGCAGGCCGCGGCGACAGGCGGAGCCGGAGAGTAAACGCCCTGCCGGCAGGGATGGATTGCATCCGGTCAAAGGTCGATATTCCTGAAAGTTGGGTAACGAATATAAAGACGCACACAGGCACAGCCCGCTGCAGCCGCTCGCCCGCCAAGCGGGGAACGCAGTCATGCACGGGGTCGGACCAAGAGCGCACCAACATATGGCGAACCCTATCCTAACATAGGCTTTCGCCAACGACAGAGCCGCCGGCCTGGCAAATTCGCCATAGATTTTAAGATGTTGGCCACAAATTGCGCAGCCAGGTGCCCCCTTTGGCCTCGCTCGCCGACCCAGGATACCGCTAGCCATCTGAAACCGGATAAATATCCATCACTCCCGGCCCACGTCGAACAGCGCTTCCCTGGGTGTGCCACGACAAGGCTTGTCGGAACCTGCCGGTCGATTGAACAGCCTGCCTCTCAAACCTCGCTATCCCGCGACAAGGCCCGCGCCACACGGGATTGAGACTGGCTCGTTCAGTGCAATCGAATTATCCCGCTGCCCTTGTCTGACACCCTCGCGCACACTCAAGCCATCAACCGAAGGAGATCCCATCATGCATGCTCGTAGCGAACAGATGGCTGACTACATTGCCGACCGGCTCGAATTCATCACCTTTCTCGCCTGTTGCAGCGCCCTGCTGGCGCTGCTGACCGGCATGAACGGCCAGCAGGCGCTGGCCTTTACCGCACTCAACCTGCCATTTGGTCTCGCCATCCTGCTGACCATGGCGTTGCTGGCGCCCCTGCCCGCTTACTGGCGCCTGCCCGGCATCACACTGTTGCTGGCGGCAGCTGCCTTGCTGACGATGCAGCTTGGTGGCGAATGGCTCAACCCGCTGGCCATCTGGAGCCTCTATGCCCTGCTGGGACTGGAAATCCTCTGGCAGGCTCGCCCCAGAACGCAACTGGCCACCAGCAGCCACCCCTGATGGCGACAAGGCTCTGTCAAACGTTACCCGGACGGCTGACGCCGGGCGCAATTTGGGGTACCCTTGCGCCCCCGATTTGCCATCCACCCGTTAACCCGAGGAGCGCCCCATGAAAAAAGCCTGTGCCCAGCACATCCTGGTCAAGACAGAGAAACAGTGCCTGGAGATCAAGGAGAAGATCGAAAAGGGCGCCGACTTCGGCCAGATGGCCAAGCGCTTCTCCACCTGCCCCTCCGGCAAGCGCTTCGGCGATCTGGGGGAGTTTTCCAAGGGGGACATGGTCAAATCTTTCGACGATGCCGTCTTCAAGGGGGAGTTGCTCAAGGTATTGGGGCCGGTGCGCACCAAGTTCGGTTTTCACCTGATCAAGGTGCTCTACCGCAACTAGGCCTCATCGCCCAGTGCGGCGTAACTGCTTATCTCCTTGCTCCTGCGAGCACCTGTCCTCCGCCCTGCATACCATGATCAGGTCATAACCGGCCTTATCTGGCCGGGCGGATGAGCATAAATTCCCCGCTAATTTGCCGGTTTTGCCGAGATGTCTTCCCGGCGTTGACCAATAAACAGGGTCAGGATGATTTTATAGAGATATTGATACAGGCCGGAGCGGCGGTCGGTAAGACGAACGCAGGTCGTCCAGACAACCTCATAGTCGAGAAATTCAGCACCCGGTACCCTGATTAATTCCTCTCCCAGGATCAAACTGGGCAGTACATTGCCGACACGCTGGCTTCTCATCAATTTGAGTGCGAGGGAAGCGGTGTCAATATCATGCAAATAATCAATCTCTACCGCCAACTCTTTCAGGCTTTTAATAAAATGAAAGCGCTGTGCATTCCAGCCAATATTTTTCTGCTTGATGAATGGCCAATGTTTTACTGTCTGCCAGTCATGCACGCCGTGATTGCCCGCTATCGCGATCACCAACTGATCGCCGCACACTCGCTGCTGATATAACCCGTTCAAGCGATCGGGATGCAGCAGGTGAATACCCAGATTGATTTCGCCAGACAGTATTTTATTTTCGGTCTCCTCTCCCCAGTTATGAAGTGCAATCAGGGCATTGGGGAATTCACGCTGCAAGGTTTCATACAGCGTCAGACCAAAGACCTCCATCACCAGATCAGGCAGCGCCAGATTGATGGAACCGGAATAGTTTTGTGGGTTGAAGGAGATGGGGATCAACGCGTCTTCTATATCGGTCAGCGCGATATTGACGCGCGGCAAGATAGACAGGGTATAGTCGGTCGGCTCAAGCACGCCGGCCACTCTGACAAACAGTTCATCATCGAGATGCTCCCGCAGCCGGGCGAGTTGTTTGCTCACGGCACTTTCCGTCAAGCCGAGAGAGATGCCCGTTTTTTTCAGATTTTTCTTTTCCGCCAGGATCACCAGCGTTTTCAGCAGATTCAAATCAAAATCACTGCGCATCCCGACTCTCGCGTTAATTGAATTTAATTCAAGAAGATATTGACTCACTTTCCTGAGCGTGACGCTACCATAGTATGCATCCGGTCGATACATTAATACTTCTTGTCAAGGCATCACGGCAGGATATTTCGGATATCAACACCCTCATGGTTTGTGGAGAATTATCTATGTCTTTGAAGAAAACGGCACTGTGCTTACTCATCGCCTCAGCAACCCTTGGCAGTGCCACGGCTTATGCCGCCAGCTCGGCGCCCATTCCGGTCACGACCAACAATTATGTCGAAGCCGAAGTGGACCTTTCATTTGCCAATATCTACAAGAGCGCCGGAGCCAATCAATTCCGGCATGATCGCAACCTGATCGCCCTCGATCAGCAACCAGCCGTAACCATGAATCGCGATACCGTCTATTCATTCGGCATTTTCTATGCACCAAAAGGGACCACCATCACGCTGCCGACCTCGAAAGACAATCGCTATCAGTCGGCCATGATCCTGCAAAGCGATCACTACATCGATCAGGTGTTCTACGGCGCGGGTACCCACGAGATCGATTCCAAAACCGATTTCGTCGCCATCGTGATCCGTACCCAGGTCGATGCCAACAACCCGGACGACGTCAAGTATGTCAACCAGCTGCAGGATCAGATCAAGGTCACCTTCCCCAAGGGGGTAACGCCGAAACAATATGAGCCGAGAAACTGGGACAGCGCCAGCCTGGATACCATCAGAAGCGAGTACCAGATCAAGGCGAAAAAGCTGCCCAACTTTAATGGCACTTCGGGTCGCCACGGCACCATAGATCCCGAGCTGCAGAAGATGGGGGTCGCCGTTGCCCTGGGGCTGCTGCCGCCACAAGACGCCGTATACCAGTACCGTGACTATGGCCTCTCCAAAGACACCTGTTATTCGGCCACCTATGATGCGCCGGGATTTAATGCGCCGGGATTCTTCTCATTCACCATGTATGGCTCGGACAAGTATCTGCATACCGATAAATCGACGCTGAACGATCGCACCATCAAGCGCAACAAGGATGGCTCCTTCACCCTCTACTACGGCTCAGAAGCCACGTGTGGCAAGGTCGACAACCTCCTGGAGACGCCAACCGACAACTGGTATCTGGGTCTGCGTGTCTATCGGCCCAAGGCTGATGTCATCAATGGCGACTACAAGCTGCCGCTACCGGTTGCCGTCGACAAACAGTAACGACGTAAATCGCCTCTCCCACCGATGTCGCCCAGTGAGCGCGACATCGGTGGGTCATCACTCTCCTGAAATTCTCTTTATCCTTTTGCTCCACTCCACCCTCGCCCCTCTCTCATTAACTGATAACTGGCTCATCATGCTGGCACATGGCGCCCCGTTTGGTCGCCAGCCTGGTGATGACGCCCAAACCGCGTTCCTGCACTTGTCACCTCGACCAAAAAATCGCCGAACAGGCTTCAATTTGCTAACGTTATCAGGCTATTAGGTTTATCCTTCTCGGCATTGCCCACTCAATCCATGGATCCCGCGCTATGCCCAGCACCATCTTGTGGCCACTGCTGGCCTGGTTCGTTCCTCTGGTAGGGGCCCTCGGTAGCCGTATCCATCTCTGGCCCTGGTGGCTGGGTTTTGCCCTCTGTCTGGCCGGGGCGTTGCTCTCTCTCTTCCTGCTGGTACGCCTGCCGTGGAGCCGAAACAAGGTATCCAACCTGTGGGGGGCCATCCCGCTGCTGTTGCCCCTGCTGTTCCTGGTGCAGGCGTGGCGCTCGCCGCTGACCAACGATGTCAGCACGGATCCCTATCATCCCCCCGCCCTGAGTTGGGCCAGCGAGCTCAGAACCCCGGCGGATCTGCCCGTCAATGCGCCTCCCCTGAAAGTTTTTGCCGGCAACCCCGGTCCTCTCTATACCCGAGCCTCCGGGGCCGAGGTGATCGCCGAGGCCAACGCACTGATGGCAGAGCTGGGCTGGCAGGTACGTCCGAGCCCCCACGGGCTCGATGCCGTCGTCACCACCCCCTGGTTCGGCTTTCAGGATGATGTGGCGCTGCGGGTCTTTACCGGCCCCAGAGAGACACGCATCGACATGCGCTCCGCCTCCCGTCAGGGGCGCAGTGACCTTGGCACCAACCGGGCACGGATCAACTGCTTTCTGGAGCGGCTCAATGAACGGTTGGGTGGGGCCTACAAACCCAAGATGATGAAGAAGAACAAAGAAGAGGAGTAGCAATGCGCGTCGAGGTCAAACCGGATCAGGAGTATGCCTGGTTTATCCGCCCCTTTTTCTGGCTGCAAAAACGCAACTACGGCCAGGTGCTGATCCCGGGCAAGTGCTGGGGCCGCTCCCCCAGGCTGTTTGCCGCCGTGGCAACTCTCTATGGCGTCATCAACCGCAAACGCTCTCCCATCGATCCCGTGCTGCGCTCCCTGGTGACGGTGCGGGTCTCCCAGCTCAACTGGTGCCGTTTCTGCGTCGACATCAATGCCATGACCCTCATCAAGCGGGCCGGCTCCAGCGAGAAGGTGGAAGCCCTGGCCGAGTGGCGCGAAAGCCCGCTGTTCGACGAGCGGGAGCGGGCCGTGCTCGACTACACAGAGGCGATGACAGGGCTGGATGGAGTGAGCGATGAACAGGCTGCCCGTCTCAAGCCATGGTTCGATGACGACGCCATGGTGGAGCTGACCGGCCTCATCGCCTTCCAGAACATGTCGGCCAAATTCAATGCGGCCCTAGACATCGCTCCCCAGGGCTTCTGCCAGCTGCCGGTGCAGCCAGCGCGTCCGACCGATGCCAACGCCGACAAGGACGTAAAATGACGCGAGCCCGTTTGCTGCTTCTGCTGGTGATGGGGTGCCTCATCGGCGCCTTTTTCGCGTTCGATCTCGGCCACTATCTTAGCCTCTCCGAGTTACAGGCTCGCCAGGCGAGCCTGGCGCTGTGGGTCGACCGCCATTTTGTCACGGCCAGCCTGCTGTTTCTGGTGATCTATGTGCTCAGCACCGCCCTCTCCCTGCCGGGCGCCAGCCTGCTCACCCTGGCAGGCAGCGCGGTCTTTGGCGTGGCGTGGGGGCTGCTACTGGTCTCGTTTGCCAGCTCGCTCGGAGCCACCCTGGCGTTTCTCAGCGCCCGCTTCCTGCTGCGCGACTGGGTGAGCGCCCGCTTTGGCGACAAGCTGGCCACCTTCCAGGCGGGGATGGCAAAAGATGGCGCCTTCTATCTGCTGAGCCTGCGCCTCATCCCCATCTTCCCCTTCTTTCTGGTCAACCTGCTGATGGGGCTGACCCCTATCAGAGTCAGTACCTACTACTGGGTGAGCCAGCTTGGCATGCTGCCCGGCACCTTCGTCTTCGTGCTGGCGGGCAGCGAGCTGGCGACCCTCACCAGCACCGGCAATATTCTCTCCCCCAGCCTGATGGTGGCGCTGACCCTCTTGGGGCTGATGCCCTGGCTGATGAAAAAACTGGCGCAGACTCTGGCCCTGCGCCGCCTGCACGCCCCTTTTCAAAAACCGATCCGCTACGACTACAACCTGGTGGTGATCGGCGCCGGCGCCGGCGGCCTGGTCACCAGCTATATCGCCGCGGCGGTGAAGGCCAAAGTGGCCCTGATTGAAAAGCACAGGATGGGGGGAGATTGCCTCAACACCGGCTGCGTCCCCTCCAAGGCGCTGATCCGCGCCGCCCGCTTTGCTGCCGAGCAGCGCAAGGCGGGCGAGCTCGGCTTTAGTCCGAGCCAGAGCGAGGCCGATTTTGCCGCCGTGATGGAGCGGGTCGCCCAGGTGATCAGGGATGTCGAGCCCCACGACTCCGTCGAGCGTTACCAGGGACTGGGGGTGGAGTGCATCGAGGGGGCGGCGCGACTGGTCTCCCCCTGGGAGGTCGACGTCAACGGCCGGCGCCTCACCACCCGCCATGTGGTCATCGCCACTGGTGCCAGGCCGCTGGTGCCCGATTTGCCTGGCCTTGGCGACGTCCCCTACCTCACCTCGGACACCCTGTGGCAACTGCGCACCCCGCCGCGCCGCCTGCTGGTGCTCGGCGGCGGCCCCATCGGCTGCGAGCTGGCCCAGAGCTTTGCTCTGCTCGGCATTCCCGTCACTTTGGTGGAGCTGGCCGATCAGCTGCTGCCACGAGAGGAGCGGGAAGTGGCCGAGGCGCTGCGCCTCCAGATGGAACGGGACGGCGTCACCCTTCTCACCGGCTGGCGCGCCGAGCGGGCGCAATACCAAGCCATAGAGGATGGGCTGCCCATCCGGCTGCACCTGCGCCGGGGTGACGAGACCCAAGTGATCGAAGGAGATCAGCTGCTGCTGGCGCTGGGCCGGGTCGCCAACGTGAGCGGCTTCGGGCTGGAAGATCTGGGAGTGACGCTGGCGCCGCGCGGCACAGTCGCGGTCGATGGCTTTCTGGCCACCAACTACCCCAGCATTCTGGCGGTAGGGGACGTGGCCGGCCCCTATCAGTTCACCCACTTTGCCGCCCATCAGGCCTGGTATGCCGCCGTCAACGCCCTGTTCGGCCAGTTCAAGCGCTTTCGCGCCGACTACCGGGTGATCCCGGCGGCTACCTACACCAGCCCCGAGATTGCCCGTGTTGGCCTCAATCGCAAGGAGGCCGAGGCGCAGGGCATTGCATTCGAGGCGACCCGCTTCGATTTGGCCGAGCTCGATCGCGCCATCGCCGACGGTGAGCGTGAGGGCTTTGTCGAGGTGCTGACCGTGCCGGGCAAGGACAAGATCCTGGGTGCCACCATAGTGGGCACTCACGCCGGCGAGCGGATTGCCGAGTTCGTCCTCGCCATGCGTCACAAGCTGGGGCTTGGCAAGATCCTCGCCACCATCCACGCCTATCCCACCCTGATGGAGGGGAACAAATACGTGGCTGGCGAGTGGAAACGGGCCCACCAGCCCACCCGCACCCTGGCCCTGCTGGCCCGTTATCACAACTGGCGCCGCGGCGCCTGATCCCTTAGGTGACACTCATGTTCAAGACCCTGCCCCTGCTCAAAACCCTGGCCTGCGCCCTGCCCCTGCTGGCAAGCGGCTCCCTGCTTGCCGGCGAGAACCCGGCCCCCGATGCCCGCTGGCAGCAGACGCTGGGCGAGGCCAAAGGCCAGACTGTTTACTTCAACGCCTGGGGCGGCAGCCCGGAGATCAACGGCTATCTGGTGTGGGCCGGGCAGGAGCTCGAGCGCCAGTACGGGGTCAAGCTGGTACAGGTCAAGGTGGATGATATCGCCCCGAGCGTCAGCCAGCTGCTTGCCAATAAACAGGCGGGCAAGAACACCGGTGGTCCCATCGATCTGCTCTGGGTCAATGGCGAGAATTTCAAGGCGATGAAGGTACAGGGGCTGCTGGGGGTGCCGTTCACCGGGGAGCTGCCCAACATGGCCTTGGTGGATATGAATCTGCCGGTAAGTGAGGACTTCACCGTGCCGGTGGAGGGACTCGAGGCCCCCTGGGGCATAGGCCAGCTCAACCTGATGGTCAACGGAGAGGAGGTCGCCACGCCCCCCACCTCGGCCTCCGCCCTGCTCGCCTGGGCCAAGGCCAACCCTGGCCGCTTCACCTATCCCAAGCCGCCCCAGTTCCACGGCTCGAGCTTTCTCAAGCAAATTTTGCTGGAGCTCACCCCGGATCCCGCCCCCCTCTATCGGGAAGCGACCGATGCCGAGTTTGAGCGTCTGACGGCGCCCCTCTGGGTCTGGCTCGATGCGCTGCATCCGACGCTCTGGCGCAAGGGCAAGCTGTTCCCCGCCAGCGCCGCCGAAACCCGCCAGCTGCTGGATGACGGTGAGCTGGCCATGGCCATCAGCTTCAACCCGGGAGAAGCCCAGAGCGCGGTGCAAAATGGTGCCCTGCCACCTGGCGTGGTTGCGGTGGCCATGGCAAAGGGGGCCCTGACCAACAGCCACTTTCTCGCCATCCCGTTCAACGCCAGCGCCCGTGCCGGGGCCAAAGTGGTGGCCAATTTCCTGCTAAGCCCGGCGGCCCAGGCACGCAAGGCCGATCCAGCCTTCTGGGGCGATCCCAGCGTGCTGCGGGCCGACGCCCTGCCCGCCTCGGCCAGCCAGACGCCGGCTCTTCGCTTCAAGGCGGTGGCAGAACCCCACCCCAGCTGGCAGCTCAGGCTTGAAGAAGCCTGGGCCGAACGTTACGGCCACTGATGCCATCAACCACCGACAACCGGCTGCCAGGCTGGCGTCCCCTCTTCACCTGCGTTTGCGCCCTCCTGTTGGCGGCGCCCGTGCTGGTGGGGTTGTGGCAACTGCTGGGCAGCGGGCTAAGCCAGTTAAACCTCCATCGCCTGCTGGCCCAGCCCGGACTCTGGCACTCGGCGGCCCTGAGCCTGTGGATTGGCACGGCCTCGACTCTCGGCAGCCTGCTTCTGACCGCCCTGCTGCTGGCACAAAGCGGTCAGCAGGGTGACGAACGCCCCTGTTTTCGCTGGCTACGCCGCCTGCTCTCCCCCCTGCTGGCTCTGCCCCACGTCGCCTTCGCCATCGGCTTTGCCTTTCTGCTCGCCCCCTCAGGCTGGCTGCTGCGCCTCGTCTCTCCCTCCCTGACCGGGTTCGAGTTTCCCCCCGATTGGCAGACCATCCGGGATCCCTGGGGGCTTGGCCTGATCCTGGCCCTCATCATGAAGGAGACGCCGTTTCTGCTGTTGATGGCGCTGGCGGCCCTGGAGCCCGCTAAACTGGCGCGCCAGCAGTGGCTCGGGGCAAGCCTGGGCTTCAGCGCCCCCCAGATCTGGTGGCGCCTGCTGCTGCCCGCCCTCTGGCCCGCCCTGCGCCTGCCACTCTATGCGGTCGCCGTCTACGGGGTGGCGGTGGTGGATCTCGCCCAGTTGCTGGGCCCGGATGCTCCCGCTC
>NZ_CDCG01000010.1:37395-37723 GCF_000819845.1 Aeromonas enteropelogenes | reverse complement strand
CCTCGATTGATATCAACCCCCGACTAGCCAGTAGAAAGCGACCCCCATCATCAGCAGGGAGGAGACCCGCCCCAGCAGATCCCCGCGCCCCTGCCCTTGCAACAGCTGGTTTGCCCGCTGCCCGCCGTAGGCGTAGAGCAGCAGGTTGACGCACTCGATCAGGATGACCAGGGCGACGAACAGCAGGGTCTGCAACTCGGTTGAGAGGGCCGGGCTGATGAAGGGCGGCAGCAGGGTCATCATGAAGAGCCAGGACTTGGGGTTGGAGATGGCGACGGTAAAGCCGCGCAGCACCAGCTCCAGGCGCCCGCTGTCCTCCTGGCGGGTC
>NZ_CDCG01000010.1:0-37057 GCF_000819845.1 Aeromonas enteropelogenes | reverse complement strand
CCCCCGCCTGCCCGCCGCCACGCCAGCTTGCCACCCCCATCCACAGCAGATAGAGGGCGCCGAGGTATTTGAACCCCTGCATCAGGGCCGGCTGCTCGGCCAGCACCCGGGTGTAGCCGAGCAAGGCGGTGAGGGCGATCAGCCCCACCCCGGCCAGCTCGCCGCCGATGACCCACAGGGTGCGGCGCAGCCCCAGGCTGGCGCCAAAGCTCATGGCCAGCATCATGCAAAGGCCGGGGGAGACCGAGATGAGAAAGAAGGTCGGGATAAACATCAGCAACAGGGTCCACTCGCTCATGATGACCTCCTCATGCCGCATCGCGGGGAGCCAGAACCCCCATGCCGGCCAGGTAGTCGAGGGCGCTCGGTGTGAAGCCAAGCTCTGCAAGGTGCGCCGCCGTGAATGGGGCGCGGTGCAGGGGCAGGTCGCGGCTCACCCGTTCCATCCAGTCCGGATTGCCGATAGCCGCCGTGCCCACTGCCACCAGATCGGCGCCGCCGGCCAGGGCCAGCTCGGCCGAGGCGGCGTCGTGGATCTTGCCCGCCACCATGAGCGGCACCCGCCCGGCCAACCCGACCCGCACCGCCTCCAGCAGGGCGCCGCCGTCGGGATCCCCCGCCACCGCCTTGAAGCTGTCCCCCATGGAGAAGTGCAGGTAGTCGATCCCCTCGTCCGCCAGCAGGCGCGCCACCGCCAGCTGATGGGGCAGTTCGATGCCCTGGATATGGGCATAGCTCTCGGGGGAGAGGCGCACCCCGACCAGAAAGTCCTGGGGCAGGCGGGCGCGAATGCCGTGCACTATCTCCACCAGGATCCGCGCCCGGTTGGCGATGCTGCCACCCCAGCGGTCGGTACGCCGGTTGTGCAGGGGGTTAAGGAAGTTGCAGAGCAGGAAGTTGTGGGCGGCGTGCAGCTCGACCCCGTGCAGGCCGGCACCATGGGCCCGCTCGGCGGCGCGCACGAAGGCTTCAATGAGCGTAAGAATCCCCTCCTCCGTCAGCCCCTTGACCCCGAGGGGGTAGCGCCCACCCGGTGCCAGCTCGCACGGGCCGACCGGCGCCCCGTCGTTCAGTTCGGGCAGGGCCCGCATCCCGCCGTGATGCAGCTGCACCACCGCCAGCGCCCCGGTCTGCCGCGCACTGTCGGCCAGGGCCGTGAAGGCCTGCTGCTGGGTGTCAGTCATCAGGGCCGGCTGCCCCGCCCAGCAGCGTCCGCCGGGCTGTACCTGGGTAGCGGCGGCGATGAGCAGGCCGAAACCGCCCCGGGCGCAGCGCGCCAGCCAGTCTAGCTCGGCCTGACCGGGAGCGCCGTCGGCGCTGCTCATGTTGTGAGTCAAAGGGGCCAGCACGGCCCGGTTCTTGAGCCGCAATCCGGCCCGTTCGAAGTGGAAGCTGTCGCCAAGTGCCTTGTTCATCGCCCTCTCCCGGGATCGCAATGGAATGCCGCCACTATAATCCCGGGCATTCAGGATATAATCAGGTGCACAAGCAAGGCATTAATTCCCAGCAAGACACAATAGGCCGTCACACATGAGTCACCACAAGCTCGACACCCTCTACCTGATGCGCCTGCTGGTCGCCATCGTCCGCTGCGGATCCTTCGCCGCGGCGGCGGCCCACCTCGGCATCACCCCGAGCAAGGCGTCAAAGGATCTGCGCCACCTGGAGCAGAGCCTCGGCAACACGCTCCTGAGCCGCACCACCCGCCGGGTGCAGTTGACCGACGCGGGGGAGCTCGCCTACCACCAGGCCGACCAGATGATCGCCCTGCACGAGCAGCTGCTGGACGGCCTGCAGCGCCGCCGCTCGGCCCTGTGCGGGGAGCTGCGGATCACGGCGCCGGATCTGTGGGGCGAGGTGGTGCTGACCCCTGTGCTGTTGCGCTTTCGCGCCGACCACCCCGAGGTGCGGATCATCGCCGACTTCAGCAATACCCCGGCCGACCTGCTGCGCGACAATTTGCATGTGGCGTTTCGCAGCACCGAGCTCGGCACTCAGCCCTATCTGGCGCGCCCCATCGCGGTGGACGATCTGGTGCTCTGCGCCAGCGCCGACTACCTGGACCGCCACCCGCCCTTGAGCGAGCCGCAGGATCTGCAGCAGCACCCCCTCATCACCCGCTGCCAGGAGTACAGCCGCCACGAGCGCTGGACCCTGCTTGCCCAGGGGCGCGAGATCCCGCTGGAAGTGGCGGGTGAGCTGGCCTTCAATAGCAAGAAAGCGATTCACCAGGCGATGCGCCAGGGGCTGGGGATCGCCCGCTTGCCGCGCTACCTGGTGGCGACCGAGCTGGCCGAGGGGGTGGTGCGCGAAGTGCTGCCCGACTACCGTCCCAAGGGGGCCAACTTCTACGCCCTCTATACCCAGCGCCGGGCCGAGTCGGCCCTGGTCGGCCACTTCCTCGACTACGTCATAGATGCGCTAGGGAAAACACAATCCGGACATCCGGACGATAACCAATAAGAAGAGGGAGGCATGATGCCTCCCTCTCCGCTTTGCCGATCACTCAGCCCCGTGATTTTTATCCCTCGCTCAACGCTCGATTTGTACTCATTTTTCAAACAACAGGCTAGATCCTGCGCAGGCACCACATGAAGTAAGCACCTCCTAACAGGGTGGAGACCAGTCCCACCGGCACATCCTGCGGAAACAGGATCTGCTGGCCGATCCAGTCGGCCGATACCATCAGGAGGGCGCCGGATCCGGCGGCGCCGAGCAGGTGCCAGCGCGCCCGCACCAGTCCCATCAGCTTGGCCATGTGCGGTGCCAGCAAACCGACGAAGGAGAGTGGCCCCACCACCAGAGTGGCACTGGCAGTAAGCACGGCCACCAGCAGCAGGATGACAAGCTGGGCCAAGCTCAGGCGAATGCCGAGCGCGGTGGCTACCGCCGCCCCCATCGGCATCAGATCGAGCCAGCGGCTGATCAGCAGGCAGGCCGCCAGCATCAGGAGCGCCAAGCCCACCAGCGCGGATGCCACCGGCAGGGTGACATAGTAGGTGGAACCGGACATCCAGGAGAGCAGCTGCTGTACCCGCAGGTCGCCGTTGGCGAGCGCGATGGCCTGCAGCGGCTCGAACAGCGCCGTGATGGCGATACCGGAGAGCAGGATCCGCTCCGGCTGAAAGCCGTGTCTGCGGTTGATTGCCACCAGCAGCAACAGGCAACCGAAGGCACCGACCAGCCCTCCCAGCAGCATCATGGGCAGCGGCAAGGCGGGCAGCAGCAGCGCCGTCCCTATCACTCCCATAAAGGTGCCACCACTCACCCCCAGCAGCTCCGGGCTCGCCATGGGGTTGTTGCTGACCCGTTGCAGCAGGGTGCCCGCCAGCGCCAGCAGCACGCCAGCCGCAGCGGCCGCCAGAGTACGCGGCAGCCGCCATTCCAGCTGGGCCTGCCATCTGAGCCAGCTTGGCCAGCTCCAGCCATGCATCCCCTGCCCAAACAGCAGGGAGATCAGGATGGCTGCCAGCAACCCGAGTAGCAGCAGACTGATGAGACGAGCCGGTGTCGGGTGACGGGCCACCAGCAGAGTGGCATTTGCCTTCGGCGTGCCAGACTTGATGCCAAGGCGCGGGATCAGCCAGAGCAACAGTGGTGCGCCCAGCAGCGCCGTCATGGCGCCGGTCGGGATCAGCACGGGCCAGAAGCGGCTCAGGGTTTGCAGCAGCAGATCGGTGGCCGTCAGCAGCAGGGCTCCCAGGACAGGCGCCCACACCAGCCGCTGGGCAAGTCGCCGAATGCCCAGCTGTCGCACCAGGGCGGGAGCCGCCAGCCCGATAAAACCGATCAGCCCCACCACGCTCACCACGCAGGCGGTGATGAAGACAGCCAACCCCAGTCCGGCGAAGCGCAGATGCTGAAGGGAGACCCCCAGGCTGCGGGCACTGGCATCATCCAGCTCCAGCACCGCCAGCGGGCGCACCAGCACAGCGGCCAGCACACCGGCTACCAGCAGCCGCGGCAGCAGATAGCTGACCCCGCTCCAGCTGTTCTGGACCAAGGAGCCGCTGCCCCACACCAGCAGCCCTTTCAGCTCCTCCTGAAAGAACAGCAGCAGCCCCATGCTGATGGCCGCCAGATAGAGGTTGATCACCAGACCGGCAAACACGATGACCACGGGATTGAGCTGACGGCGCCAGGCCAGGGCGAACACCAGCGCCATGGCGAGGCTGCCACCAGCCATGGCTATCCACTCCCGCCCCAGCAGCAACCAGGAGGGGGCGAACAGGGTCACCATCATCAGTGCCAGCTGGGCGCCAGAGGCGACCCCCAGGGTGGTCGGCGAGGCAAGAGGATTGCGCAGCACCTGCTGCATCAGAGTGCCCGCCAACCCAAGGGCGGCCCCGGCCAGCAGGCAGATGGCAAGGCGCGGCAACCAACTGAAATAGACCACCGCCTGACGGGCATCCTCCAGTTCGGGCGAGAAGAAGCTCTGCCACCAGAGTGACGCAGGCAACTGGCGTGACAACTCCCAGCAAATCAGCGAGAGGGTCAATCCCAGCAGGATCAGGGAGGGCCGCCGCAGCGGCAATGGGAAGAGGCGCGTCATTTGGGCTCCCCTCCAACCTTGGCGTCCTGCAGCAATGCCTCGCTGAGCAGGGTGGCGAAGCGACGGGCGGCGATGACGCCACCGAAACTCCAGACGGCGGGCAGATGCAGCACGGGCGCCTGCTTGACCAGAGGCAGATGCTGCCACAACCCGGGCTCCTGCAGTCGCTCGTTAACCCCGACGGGAATGGGGTCGACCACCACCAGCCGCGCCTCGGGGAAGGCTAAAAACTGCTCTATGCTGGCCACCGAAAAGCCCCAGGCATTGGTCTGCCCGGTCCAGGCATTGCGCAGCCCGAGCCGTTGCATCACAGCCTCGAACAGGCTGTCGCGACCAAATACCCGCACATGACGCTCGTCGATGAACTGCACCACCAGCAGAGGGGAAATATCAGCGGGCAGAGTGGCTTTCATCTGCGCCAGATCCGAATCCAGCCTGGTCAGCTGCTCCCTGGCCTCGGCGGTTTTGTTTACCAGCCCGGCCACGATCAGGGTCGCCTCGTGCAGCCGCTGCCACAGATCGCTGCCTGGTTCATAGAGGGCGATGGACTGCACGGGGGCGATGCGGGACAAGGTGGCGGTCAAAGGCTCCGCCAGCGGAGATATCAGGATGCGATCGGGTTTCAGCTCGGCCAGCAGTTCGCGGTTGGGTTCGGCCCGCAGGCCTATGTCTACCACTTCAGCTGGCAGCCTGGGTTCGCCGACCCAGGCATGGTAGGAACCGACATCCCCCACTGCCAGCGGTGTCACCTCCAGCGCCAGCAGGGTTTCGGCTATGGTCCAGTCGACGGTAGCGATACGGGGCGTCCCGCTGCCGACCTCTGTGGCAACGGCTTGCGGTTCGGCCAGCGTCGCAAACGGCAGCAGCAGGCTGACGAGGCAGGGAGCCATCTTCAAAAAACGATTCAAGAGAGACCCCCTGTTAGACGATGGCAATGGCGTGGTCATGGGCCGGGTGGCGAATGACCTCCATCGGGATGCCATAGATGGCGTGCAGGGTCTCGCGGGTCATGATCTGCCCGGGCTCGCCGTGGGTCAGCAGGCGGCCGGAGTGCAGCGCCACCAGCCGATCACAGAAACGGGAGGCCATGTTGATGTCGTGAATGACGATGATGACCCCGATATTGAGCTGACGGCTCAACTGCTTGACGAGCGTGAGTACCTCCACCTGGTGAGCGACATCCAGCGCTGCCAGCGGCTCGTCCAGCAGGATGAAGCGACTCTCCTGGGCCAGCAGCATGGCCAGCCAGACCCGCCCCCGTTCGCCACCGGAGAGGGTGTCCACCAGTCTGTCGGCAAAGCGTTCGGTATGGGTGAGAGCGATGGCCTTGTCCACCTGGCGACGATCTTCCTCTCCCATGCGGCCCAGCAGGCCGCGCCAGGGATAGCGCCCCATCTCCACCAACTCCCGGCCGAGCAGGTTCTCGGCGCTCGGCAGATGCTGGGGTAGATAGGCCACCTGGCGGGCAAAATCCCGATTGCCCCATGCCTGCAACGGCTTGTCATCGAACCGGATCTCGCCACCACTGAGCAGCTGCTGGCGGGCCAGCAGCTTGAGCAGGGTGGATTTGCCTGAACCATTGTGACCGATGAGGCCATAGACCTGCCCCTGCTTGAAGCGCAGATCGGTGGGGTGCAGCAGCGTGCGGTCATTGACCGCAAAGCTGGCTGATTTCATCTCAAACATAAGCTTTACCTGTGCTGGCCAAAGGCCAGTCTCATCGCTGCCGGCATCAGGCCGGCACCTCGCAATCCAGATGGGCAACCGCATCCCGGCTCACCTGCTCGCGCCGCTCACCGGTCAGTTCGCTGAGCCGGCCCTGACGCATCTCCAGCAGGCGATCCGCCAGGGAGAAGTAGTGATCGTCGTGACTGATGGCGATCACCGTCTTGCCCATCTCCTTCAGTCGTGGCAACAGCACCTGATAGAAGATGCGGCGGAACTGGGGATCCTGATCCGCTGCCCACTCGTCAAACAGCATCACCTCGCGCTGCTCCGCCAGTGCCAGCAACAGGGCAACCCGCTTGCGTTGACCCTGGGAGAGGTCGATATCGGTGATGAAGTCCTCCTTGATGGCAAGCTTGCTGTCCATCTGCAGCCGCTCCAGCCACTCGGCGATCAGCGCGTCCTTCGGTTCCGGCCCCAGCAGGTGCTGGAACAGGTGGTAGTCGGTAAAGATGGCGGAGAAGAGCGCCAGATAGGCGTTGCGATCGGTAACCGGCTCGCCATCCAGCAGGATCCGGCCAGAAACAGGCTGATAGAGGCCAGTCAGCAACATGGCCAGAGTCGATTTGCCGGAACCGTTGCCACCGATGATGAAGATCTGCTCCCCCTTCTCGATGGTGAGATCGATGGGGCCCACGGCAAAGCCGCCCTCCCCCTGATAGTGAAAGCTCACCTGCTCCAGCTCGATGCGCCGCCAGGCGCGGGGGGCAGGCGGCAGCGGGAAATCGGGTTCCGGCTCGGCCAGCGCCAGAGCGCCAATCTTGTCGAATGCCACCTGGGCGGCAAGCAGGGTCGGCAGCGCACCAATCCCCTGCAACAAGGGGGTGCGCAGGAACAACAGAGTCAGGGCAAAGGTGGCGGCCACATTGGTGTTGGCCCAGCCCAGGCCATTGGCCAGGAAGAAGACCAGACCGATGGCTCCCAGCATCATGATATTCGACCAGTTCACCGCGCTCAGGTGATAGGTGTCGGCACGGATGATCTGCTGGCGGTAATCCTGCGCATTCTGCAGATAAAGCTGGTGGTAGACGAAATGGGCCCGTTCACGGTTGAGCGCCAGCTCCTTGCTGCCGGCGATGATCGCCTGGTAGTTCTGATAGAGCCGATCCTCAGCCTGACGCATGCGGGAGAGGTGGCGATAGACCCGGTTGACCAGCAGCCAACCCACCACCATGGTGACGGTGACCCAGAGGGTGGTGACGCCGAGCAGGGCCGGCGACAGCCAGCCCAGGTAAATGGCCGATCCCAAGGTGAGCACCAGCCCCTGCACCAGCTCCGGCAGGCGCACGAAGGCGATGGTGATCTGGCCGATGTCGCTGGAGAGAGAGGCGAGTAATGGCCCCTGCCCTATCTGGCGGATGCGGCCGACATCGGTATCCAGCAGCTGCTTGAGCAGACGGCCGCGCAGCCGGTAGACAAAATGATGACCAAGGGTGGTCAGGGCCAGCTGGGAGCCGAGGGTGATCACCAGCAGCAACAGAATAAGGCCGATCAGCTGGCCGAGTACCGGTAGCGGCTCGCCAACTGATTCGATAAGAGATTGATTGATAAAGGCTATCACGCCAATTCCGCTGACGGCACTGAGCAAGCTGAGCAGAACAATGGCGAGAAAGGGCCAACGGTATTGGCGGTAAACCAGAGACAAGAGTTCCATAAAGGACCGCTATTTCAGGGGAATGCTCAAAACAAGATGCCGGGAAAAATAGGGCGGGAGCCTCGGCCCCCGCCCTGCCTTCATTACCAGCGGTAGTTGATGCTGCCCACTACGCTGCGCGGTTCGCCGTAGTAGCAGTAGTAGTCACAGCTGGCCACATAGGTTTCACCCAGCAGGTTGTTGACGTTGATCTGGGCTCGCCAGTTCTTGGCAAAGTCATACCCGATCATCGCATCCCACACGGTATGGGCCGGCACCTCGGCAGAGCCATAGATGGGGTTGTAGCCGGCATCCACGGCACCGATACCGACGCTGGAACCGACGTAACGCACGCCAGTACCCAGCTCGAGACCCGATACCACGCCCTGTTGCACCTTGTAGTTGCCCCAGAAGGAGGCCATATGGCGCGGGATCAGGCTGGCACGACGATCGCCGTTGCCGGTGTCGTTGGTCTTGGCATCGGTATAGGTGTAGGCGGCGGTCAGGCGCAACGCGTCGGTGGCCTGCACGCTTCCCTCCAGCTCGACGCCACGGGAGGTGACTTCACCCGCCTGGGTTTGCTGGCCGGATCCTGTAGAGACGAGCGAGTTGGTCTGCGCCAGATCGAACAGGGCCAGGTTGATGTAACCGTCGAGGAAGGCAGGCGCATACTTGATGCCGGTTTCGTAGAGCTTGCCCTCGAGCGGCTTGTAGGAGCTTCTGGTATTGGGATCAATCCCCGGCAACACCTCGAACGACTCGGCATAGGCAAAGTAGGGAGAGAGGCCGTTGTCGGCCAGATACATCAGGCTGCCGGAGAGGGAGAGCTCGTGGTCATACTGCTTCTCGTTCTTGGTCGCGTTGGTGTTGTGGGTCTCCACATAGTCGAAACGGCCACCGGCGGTCAGCAACCAGCGATCATCCCAGCGGATCTGGTGCTGGGCATAGAGGCCACTCTGGCCCTTGGTGCTCTTCTGGTGGGTGGCGGTAGACTCGTCAAACCCGGGGAAGCCACTGTAATCAGGGTGGAAGGTATTGATGGATCCCATGCCGTAGTCGTCGGCCTCGACCCCTTCGTTGACATGGCGCTGCAGATCCACCCCCAGCAGCAGCGTCTGCTCGGTACGATCCGTGTTCCAGTAGCCCACCATCTGGTTGTCCATGGTGGCGCTCTTGGTATCGCCATCGCGGTAAACCAGGCCACGGTAGGCAGTGGTACCTTCATAGGTCGGGAAGATATAGGTCTGGCGCAGCAGCAGATCGTTGTAGTTGAAGCGGACGTTCTGCTTGAACTCCCAGGTCTGGTTGAGCTGGTGGGCCAGCTCGTAGCCGGCGGAGATCTGGGTGTTGCGGTTGCGATCGTAATCCGGCTGACTCAGGTTGGTGGCGGGATCGATCTGGCCACCCGAGGTATTGAGGGTACCGTAGACCGGGAAGAAGCCGTTGGTGGGTACCCCTTCGTCGTGCTTGAAGCTGGCCAGCAGGGTCAGGCTGGTGCGATCCGAGATATCCAGGGTGACGCTCGGCGCCAGATAGACGCGATCGTTGTAACTGCCATTCAGCACGCCGTCCCGTTCGCTATAGAGGGCGACCATGCGATAGCGGCTGTTGTCGGTCAGCGCATCGGAGACATCCACCCCGATTTGACGGTGATCCCGGTTGCCCAGCTGAAGATCCACCTGCCCCTGGGGAGTAGCGGTCGGTCGCTTGCTGACGGCATTGATCACCCCGCCGGGAGGCGCCTCGCCGTAGAGGATCGAGGCCGGGCCTTTCAGCACTTCCACACTCTCCAGACCGAACGGCTCCGGCGTCCAGACATAGTAGCCGGTGCTGAACAGACGGTTGCCATCGAGATAAGAGGCTGCATCGAAGCCGCGCACCTTGAACCAGTCGGCATCGGTATCGGCACCATAAGACTGGGAGAGCACGCCGGAGCGATAGCGCAGCGCCTCGTCCAGCTTCAGCACGGCGTGCTGGTCCAGCTCTTCACGATTAACCACTGAGACGGCGCGAGGCGTCTCGGCCATGGGCACTTCCACCTTCATGGCGGTCCCTGTGACCACCATGGTTTCACTGGCCTTGGGCAGCTTGGCGGGAGTCTGTTCGGCCATCACAGGCAGAGAGGCCAGCAGGCCGGACAGCGAGAGCATACCCAACCCTCTCTTTCTGCAGAGTCCTGTAGTGTTTTTTTGCGCAATCATATTAAGTCTCGTATATCAATGAGTTATGTTGTTTTAATTGTTATTTTTGGTCGTTTTTAGCGACATCACCCTGTTCCGTGGGTGAATAAAGCAGCGCAATCCTACTACAGGAAACAGCTCAATCGATATAGTTATTAGCAATCATTACCATCCGTATTAGCTTCTTGTGGGTGCCTTGCCAGCCGATCTCGCCGACAGAAGGAGTCATCAGGAACGCCCCGTAAAGAGAGACATATAAGAAAGCAGAAAAGGGCCCACAGCCCCCGGATCCAGACCGCCGTTCTGGGTGGATCCATTATCCCCAAGCTTTATCCATATTTATCCACACCCTTTGGCGGTAGAATCCGTTTCTTCCTTTCTTGTCTGAAATCAGGATCCATTCCATGGCCAAACTCAATATCGTCGTCGGCTCCATGCTGGGCGCCGCCGAATATGTCGCAGACCACGTCGCCAGCCTGCTGGAACAGGCGGGCCATCAGACCAGGATCCACAACCCGGCCCGACTGGCCGAGGTGCTGGGCGAACCAGAGGAGATCCTGCTGGTGGTCACCTCAACCCACGGCGCCGGTGATGTGCCTGACAACCTGCAGCCTTTCGCCAGGGATCTTGCCGAGCAGCGTCCGGATCTCGATAACCTCAGGTATGGCGTGATCGCTCTGGGTGACAGCAGTTATGACACCTTCTGCCAAGGCGGCAAGACGCTGGATCATCTGCTGAGCGAGTGCGGTGCCAGCCGGATCGGCGAGCGGCTCGACATCGATGTGACCCAGCACGAGATCCCGGAAGATGCGGCGGAAATGTGGATCCGGGAGTGGATGGCGATGATCGCCTGATCAGGAACGGGAGATCCGCAAAAAAATGCGATCTCCCGACTTATCCCCAGATCGGCTATCCACCAGGTTATTAACAGCCGGATCCAGATAAGTTGTTCTACAAGGTTACTCACAACAACCGTCAGTTTTGTGAATAACTACAGGTTTAACCTCTGTAAAACCTATAGTTATCCTATGAATTAGATCCAGACCCACCTGGTGTTGTGTATAAATACAAGGGTTGTCCCCGGGTTAAAAGGGGTAGGATCCAAGCTTTTCCACAGTCATGGATCGCTCTTAACTGAATGATCTTTATGATCAAAAAGTGCTTATCAACAGAAGTGGCGGATCCTAATAAAAGATCCAGTAAAAGATCGATCTAAAGATCCTTAAGATCTAATAAGCAGATCCTCCCTTCATACTGAACGTTAAGTAGACGTTCCCCTCAGGACGCTAAACAGATAGAATGATCCGCCCTTTTAGCCCAGGCAGAGAAAGATCTTCAGGCGTGCAGATCAAGGTGATCCCAATGCAATACCATGAACAATTTGATGTGATCGTCGTCGGTGGCGGTCATGCCGGAACAGAAGCAGCAACTGCGGCGGCCCGCATGGGCATGAATACCCTGCTGCTCACCCACAATATCGATACGCTGGGGCACATGTCCTGCAATCCGGCGATCGGCGGGATCGGCAAGGGACACCTGGTCAAGGAAGTTGACGCACTCGGCGGGATTATGGCTCGTGCCATCGATCTTGGCGGGATCCAGTTCCGCACCCTCAACTCTTCCAAGGGCCCGGCGGTACGCGCCACGCGCGCCCAGGCGGATCGTCTGCTCTACAAGGCAGTCGTGCGCCAGATGCTGGAGAACTACCCCAACCTGAAGATCTTCCAGCAGGCCTGTGACGATCTGATCATGGACGGGGATCGCGTCGCCGGCGTGGTGACCCAGAGCGGGATCCGCATCAGTGGCAAGACGGTGGTACTGACCGTCGGCACCTTCCTGAACGGTTTGATCCACATCGGGATGGAAAACTACAAGGGTGGTCGCGCAGGGGATCCTCCCTCGATCGCATTGGCCCAGCGCCTGCGTGAAATGCCGCTGCGCATCGATCGCCTCAAGACCGGCACGCCGCCTCGCATCGATGCCCGCAGCGTCGATTTTTCCGTGATGCAGGCGCAGCACGGTGACGATCCGCGTCCTGTGTTCTCCTTCATCGGAGATGCCAGCCAGCATCCGCGCCAGGTCCCCTGCTACGTCACCCACACCAACGAGCGTACCCACGACGTAATCCGCAACAATCTGGATCGCAGTCCCATGTACGCTGGGGTGATCGAAGGGATAGGCCCCCGTTACTGCCCCTCCATCGAGGACAAGATCACCCGGTTCGCCGACAAGACCGCGCACCAGATTTTCGTCGAGCCGGAAGGCCTGACTACCCACGAACTCTATCCGAACGGGATCTCCACCAGCCTGCCATTTGACGTGCAGGTGCAGATCGTCCGTTCGATCCGGGGCTTCGAGAACGCCCACATCACTCGCCCCGGCTACGCCATCGAGTACGATTTCTTCGATCCGCGGGATCTCAAGGCGAACATGGAGAGCAAATGCATCCCCAACCTGTTCTTCGCCGGCCAGATCAACGGGACGACCGGTTACGAAGAGGCGGCAGCCCAGGGCCTGATGGCCGGTCTGAACGCCGCCCTGCGTGCCCAGGACAAGGATCCCTGGCATCCGCGCCGGGATCAGGCCTACATGGGCGTGATGATGGACGATCTCTCCACCCTGGGCACCCGCGAACCCTATCGCATGTTCACCAGCCGCGCCGAATATCGCCTGCTGCTGCGGGAAGACAACGCCGACATCCGTCTGACCACCATCGGTCGTGAACTGGGTCTGATCGACGACGAGCGCTGGGGCAAGTTCAACGCCAAGATGGAACAGGTGGAACTGGAGCGTCAGCGCATGCGCTCGACCTGGATCCACCCGCAACATCCGTCTCTGGAAGCGGTCAACGCCCTAGTCAACACTCCGCTGACCCGCGAGCAGAGCCTGGAAGAGCTGCTGCGTCGTCCCGAAGTAACCTACGATGCCCTGATGGCCATCGACGGGGTCGGTCCGGCCATCGCCGATCCGGCCGCCGCCGAGCAGGTGGAGATCCAGATCAAGTACGCCGGTTACATCGAGCGCCAGAACGACGAGGTGGAGAAGCAGCTGCGCAACGAGAACACCCTGCTGCCGCTGGATCTCGACTACCGCGATGTGAACGGCCTCTCCAACGAGGTGAAAACCAAGCTGAACGATGCCAAGCCGCAGACCATTGGTCAGGCCTCCCGCATCTCGGGGATTACCCCGGCAGCCATCTCCATCCTGCTGGTTCACCTGAAAAAACACGGCCTGCTGCGTAAAACCGCCTGAGGAATCCCATGTTGGAAAGATTGAACGGCCTGCTCATGCAGGCCGGAATTGTTATCACCGATACCCAAAAGAGCCAATTGGTGCAGCTGGTCGAGTTGCTGCACAAGTGGAACAAGGCTTACAATCTCACCTCGGTGCGTGATCCGGACGCCATGCTGGTCAAGCATATTCTCGACAGCCTGGTGGTGAGTCCCCACTTGCACGGGGAACGCTTCATCGACGTGGGCACTGGCCCCGGCTTGCCTGGCCTGCCGCTGGCGATCATCAATCCGGACAAGCAGTTCGTGCTGCTCGACAGTCTGGGCAAGCGGATCAACTTCATCCGCCAGGTCATTCTGGAGCTGGGGTTGACCAACGTCACGCCAGTCAAATCCCGGGTGGAAGAGTATCAACCCGAACAGGGATTTGACGGTGTGCTCAGCCGGGCCTTCGCCTCGCTGGAAGACATGCTGAGCTGGTGTCACCATCTGCCGTCAGCACAGGGCCGCTTCCTGGCCCTCAAGGGACAATATCCCGAACAGGAGCTGGCCCAGTTGCCTGCCAATATCCGTCTGGTAGCCTGTCACGAGTTGCGGGTGCCGGAACTGGAAGGGGAACGTCACCTGCTGGAATTCAAACATATCCAGCCCGAATAGGGTCGCAGTATCAATTAGGGGATCGTGTGGGAAAAGTCATCGCCATAGCCAACCAGAAGGGTGGGGTGGGTAAAACCACCACTTGTGTGAACCTGGCCGCCTCCATGGCTGCCACCCGGCGCAAGGTGCTGGTGATCGATCTGGATCCGCAGGGCAATGCCACCATGGGCAGTGGCGTCGACAAGTACGATGTCGAGCGCACCGCCTATGAGCTGCTGATCGAAGATGCCCCCATCGGCGAGGTGATCATCCCCGAAACCACCGGGGGCTATCACCTGATCGCCGCCAACGCCGACGTCACGGCGGCCGAAATCCGTCTGATGGAGTTCTTCGCCCGCGAGATCCGCCTGCGCAACGCGCTGGCCTCGGTACGGGACAAGTACGACTACGTCTTCATCGACTGTCCGCCCTCTCTCAACATGCTGACGGTGAACGCCATGGCGGCCGCCGACTCGGTGCTGGTGCCCATGCAGTGCGAATATTACGCGCTGGAAGGGCTTACCGCCCTGGTCGATACCATCAGCAAGCTGGCGGCCGTGGTCAATCCGGATCTCAAGATCGAAGGGGTGCTGCGCACCATGTTCGATCACCGCAACCGGCTGGCCAATGATGTGTCCGATCAGCTAAAACAGCATTTCGGTGACCGGGTCTACCGCACCATCATCCCCCGCAACGTAAGACTGGCAGAGGCGCCGAGCTTCGGTGCCCCGGCCATGCACTATGACAAATCATCGGTGGGCGCCAAGGCCTACCTGGCGCTGGCCGGCGAGATACTGCGCCGCCAGGAACAGGAGCGTCAGGCGACCATCGCAGACCGAGAGAGCATATGACTCTGAAAAAACGTGGTCTGGGCAAGGGGCTGGATGCCCTGCTCAGTACCAGCACGGCTGCCCGCCAGAAACAGGTGATGAGCGATCAGCGCACCGAGCAGGCCATGGCCCCCGCCAACCAGGGGGAGCTGCGCAAGCTGCCGGTGGAGTGGCTGCACTCCGGCAAGTACCAGCCGCGTAAGGATATGTCGCAGGATGCTCTGGAAGAGCTGGCCAATTCCATCCGCGCCCAGGGGGTGATCCAACCCATCGTGGTGCGCCCTGTCGCCGAAAAGTCTTTCGAAATCATCGCCGGTGAACGACGCTGGCGTGCCTCCCAACTGGCCCGTCTCGAAGTAGTTCCCTGTATCGTCAAGGATGTGCCCGACGAGTCGGCAGTGGCCATCGCCCTCATCGAGAACATCCAGCGCGAAGATCTCAACGCCATCGAAGAGGCGGTCGCCCTGCAGCGGCTGCTGACCGAGTTTGAACTCACCCACCAGCAGGTGGCCGAGGCGGTGGGCAAGTCTCGCACTACTGTGACCAACCTGCTGCGCCTCAACCAGCTCAACGATGACGTGAAGCGCTTCGTCGAACACGGCGATCTCGACATGGGTCATGCCCGTGCCCTGCTGGCCCTGAGCGGCCAGGCCCAGTCCGAGCTGGCCAAGCTGGTTGCCCAGAAAGGGTTGACCGTGCGGGATACCGAGAAACTGGTGCAAAAGGCGCTGGAGCCGGAAAAAGCCAGGGTGGAAACGGCACGCGATCCCCAGTTTGGCTACCTGGAACGCCAGCTGGCGGAAAAAATTGGTAATCAGGTACAACTTCAGCCTGGCAAGCGGGATAGCGGAAAGTTAGTAATTAGTTACGAGAACTTGTCCGATTTGGACCGTATATTGGGCTATTTT
This sequence comes from Aeromonas enteropelogenes, assembly GCF_000819845.1. Lineage (GTDB taxonomy): Bacteria > Pseudomonadota > Gammaproteobacteria > Enterobacterales > Aeromonadaceae > Aeromonas > Aeromonas enteropelogenes. The sequence goes on along the minus strand of NZ_CDCG01000010.1, from coordinate 21,363 downwards.
GGCGTGTCGGAATCGTGATTTTTACGCTTTTTGTAGTAATAAAACATCCATTCCTTTTGATATGTACATAACCTGAATTTAGCGCTGAAAGCCGCAAAAAATAAGGATTTTTGTCATATTGCAATAGCTGCCCTCAAGGGTATAATTTGACCGGCTTTAAGAGCTGTTAACATGGGGTCTTCGGATCCCGATTTTTTACAGTTCTGTAATGTTCAGGGGTACGTTGGTGAAGCAGAAAATAGCCTTGGAAGGTTTGACACTGGCCTTGGTTATGCTCGTTTGTCAGCTGGTCCTGATCCTGGCGATGAGTGCCGTCTGGTATTACCTGACTGGCGCCAGCGCTGGTTACTCCTCCCTCTATGGAGGGGGGATGTACTGGGTTCCTCAAGCCCTGTTTACGGTCTGGGTATTGCGCCGCAAGGTGGATGCCGAGAGTGTGGGCTTGGTCTTGCGGGACTTTTATGGTGGGGCAGGGATTAAGCTCATAACTACAACAGGACTCTTTGGCCTGCTGTTTGGTGCAGGTGTTGAAGTGCATGCCGCTTCGTTCTTCACCACTTATATCCTCGCCCTCGTTGTACAGTGGATGGTCTCATTCACACTTAACAACCACTATTAGGAAAACTCATGTCTGCAACCGGAGAAGTCCTGACTCCTCAGGGATATATCTCCCACCACTTGACCCACCTGCAAGTCGGGTCTGGGTTCTGGACAGTCAATATCGACTCAATGGTATTTTCTGTTCTGTTGGGCGCCCTGTTTATCTGGTTGTTCCGCCGTGTCGCCGTCAAGGCTACCAGCGGGGTACCGGGTAAGCTGCAGTGCTTTGTGGAGATGCTGGTCGAGTTTGTGAGTGGTAACGTCAAGGACATCTTTCATGGTCGAAACAAGGTCATCGCACCTTTGGCCCTGACGGTGTTTGTGTGGATCTTCCTGATGAACCTGATGGATCTGATCCCCGTTGACTTTATCCCCCACGCTGCACAATTGATGGGTATTCCCTATCTGCGTGTGGTTCCCTCTGCTGACGTTAACATCACCATGTCCATGGCTTTGGGCGTGTTCTTCTTGATTCTGTATTACAGCATCAAGGTCAAGGGAATCGGCGGGTTTGTGAAGGAGCTGACGCTTCAGCCTTTCAACCACCCGGCGGCCATCCCGGTTAACCTCATCCTGGAAACTGTTACGCTGATTTCCAAACCTGTTTCTCTGGGTCTTCGACTGTTCGGCAACATGTATGCTGGCGAACTGATCTTTATCCTGATTGCGGGTTTGTTACCCTGGTGGTCACAGTGGATTCTGTCCGTGCCTTGGGCAATCTTCCACATCCTGATCATCACTTTGCAGGCGTTTATCTTCATGGTTCTGACCATCGTCTATCTGTCGATGGCGCAGGAAGATCATGGTTGATGCAACTCAAATAATCCTTTTTATACAATCAATTACATCTTAATAAATGGAGATCCTCATGGAAAACTTGAACATGGACCTGCTGTACATCGCTGCTGCAATGATGATGGGTCTGGCTGCTATCGGTGCATCCATCGGTATCGGTATTCTGGGTGGTAAGTTCCTGGAAGGTGCTGCTCGTCAACCTGATCTGATCCCTGTTCTGCGTACCCAGTTCTTCATCGTAATGGGTCTGGTGGATGCGATTCCGATGATCGCCGTTGGTCTGGGTCTGTACGTGATGTTTGCGGTTGCTGGCTAAGTCGATACGACATCTCCAGGCATAACCCATTAACTAACTAAAGAGGACATCGGCTGTGAATATCAACGCCACCCTCCTCGGCCAAGCAATTGCTTTTTTCTTCTTCGTAGTGTTTTGCATGAAGTACGTATGGCCGCCGCTGATGGCTGCCATCGAAGCCCGTCAGAAAGCCATTGCTGACGGTCTCTCTTCTGCCGAACGAGCCAAGAAAGATCTGGATTTGGCCAAGGCCAACGCCGTCGATCAGCTGAAAGAAGCCAAGCTCCAGGCTGCTGAAATCATTGAACAGGCCAACAAACGCAAGGCCCAGATCATTGATGAGGCAACTGTCGGGGCCCAGGCCGAGCGGGAAAAAATCCTGGCTCAAGGCCGTGCCGAGATTGAAGCTGAACGTCATCGTGCCAAAGAAGAACTGCGCAAGCAGGTTGCAACTCTTGCCATCGCTGGTGCAGAGAAGATCCTGGCGCGCCAAATCGACCAGGCTGCCAACAGCGACATCGTCGACAAACTGGTAGCAGAACTGTAACGGGAACGGGGCTATGTCTGAACTGACTACAATCGCTCGCCCCTACGCCAAGGCTGCTTTCGAGTTTGCCGTTGAGCACAAGGCGGTTGATCAGTGGCTGGGGATGCTCAGCTTCGCGGCGGAAGTCGTGAAGAACGAGACCATCCACTCCCTGGTAAACGGCTCTGTGGCTGCCGAAGAACTGGCAAAACTGTTTGTCAGCATCTGCGGTGAGCAACTCGACGAGCATGGCCAGAACCTGATCCGGGTGATGGCCGAGAATGGTCGCTTGGGTGTGCTGCCGGCGGTCGTTGCCGAATTTGTGGTGCTCAAGGCTGAACTGGATAAAGAAGTTCAGGCTGACGTGATTTCGGCGATCGAACTGACCGACCAGCAGAAAGCCAATATTCAGGCTTCTCTGGAACAACGTCTCGCGCGCAAAGTGAAGCTGAATTGCAGCATTGATGCGTCCTTGATGGCCGGAGTGCTCATCAAGGCCGGTGATCTGGTTATCGACGGTACTGTCCGCGGCAAGCTGGATCGCATGGCTGACGCGCTGCAATCTTGATTGGGGTATTAGAGCATGCAACTGAATTCCACTGAAATCGCCGAGCTGATCAAGCAGCGCATTGCGCAGTTTGATGTAAAGAGCGAAGCGCGTAACGAAGGTACTATCGTCTCCGTGAGCGACGGTATCATTCGTATCCACGGCCTGGCCGATGCCATGCAGGGTGAGATGATCGAGCTGCCGGGTAACCGCTTCGCTCTGGCATTGAACCTGGAGCGTGACTCCGTTGGTGCCGTAGTAATGGGTCCCTACGCCGATCTGGCCGAAGGGATGAAAGTACAAGGTACTGGCCGCATCCTGGAAGTGCCGGTTGGTCGTGGTCTGTTGGGCCGGGTGGTCAACACCCTGGGTCAGCCTATCGACGGTAAAGGTCCGGTCGAGCACGATGGCTTCTCTCCGGTAGAAGTGATCGCCCCGGGCGTTATCGAGCGTAAGTCTGTTGACCAGCCTGTCCAGACCGGTCTGAAAGCGATCGACGCCATGATCCCCATCGGTCGTGGCCAGCGTGAGCTGATCATCGGTGACCGCCAGGTAGGTAAAACTGCCATCGCGATCGACACCATCATCAACCAGAAAGACTCCGGCATTAAGTGTGTCTACGTTGCGATCGGCCAGAAGGCCTCCACCATCGCCAACGTGGTGCGCAAGCTGGAAGAGCACGGCGCCCTGGCCAACACCATCGTGGTGGTGGCTTCTGCGTCCGAAGCGGCTGCCCTGCAATACCTGGCTCCGTACTCCGGTTGCTCCATGGGTGAATACTTCCGTGACCGCGGTGAAGATGCCCTGATCATTTACGATGACCTGTCCAAGCAGGCCGTTGCATATCGTCAGATCTCCCTGCTGCTGCGTCGTCCGCCAGGACGTGAAGCATTCCCGGGTGACGTTTTCTATCTGCACTCCCGTCTGCTCGAGCGTGCTGCTCGCGTCAACGAAGAGTACGTTGAGAAGTTCACCAAGGGTGAAGTGAAAGGCCAGACCGGTTCTCTGACCGCCCTGCCGATCATCGAAACCCAGGCCGGCGACGTTTCCGCGTTCGTACCGACCAACGTGATCTCCATCACCGATGGCCAGATCTTCCTGACTTCCCAGTCTTTCAACGCCGGTATTCGTCCTGCGGTTGACCCGGGTATCTCCGTGTCCCGTGTGGGTGGCGCTGCCCAGACCAAGATCGTCAAGAAGCTGTCCGGTGGTATCCGTACCGCGCTGGCACAGTACCGCGAACTGGCCGCATTCGCCCAGTTCTCTTCCGACCTGGATGACGCGACTCGCAAGCAGCTGGACCACGGTCAGAAAGTGACCGAGCTGATGAAGCAGAAGCAGTACTCTCCGATGAGCGTGGCTCACCAGTCTCTGGTGCTGTTCGCTGCGGAAAAAGGCTATCTCTCCGATGTCGAACTGAACAAGATCCTCGACTTCGAAGCCGCTCTGCTCTCTTACGCCAATACCCAGCATGCCGAGCTGATGGCTGAAATCAATGCCAAAGCCGACTACAACGACGCGATCGTTGGCAAGCTGACTGCGTTGCTGGATAACTTCAAGGCAACCCAGACCTGGTAAGCGTGTGTGGCAGCGCGAGCTGCCACCTGATGGAGAGAAGAGATGGCCGGCGCAAAAGAGATACGTAACAAGATCGGGAGTGTGAAAAACACTCAGAAGATCACCAGCGCTATGGAAATGGTGGCAGCGAGCAAGATGCGCCGTGCGCAGGATCGCATGTCTGCCAGCCGTCCGTACGCTGAAACCATGCGCAAGGTGATCGGCCATATCGCTCAGGGGAACCTGGAATACAAGCACCCCTACCTCATCGAACGTGAGGTCAAGCGAGTGGGTTACATCGTCGTCTCCACCGACCGTGGCCTGTGTGGCGGTTTGAACATCAACCTGTTCAAGGCTGCCCTCAATGATATGAAGCAATGGAGCGCGAAAGGAGCCAAGGTTGACCTGGCCCTGATCGGCAACAAAGCCTCCAACTTCTTTGAACGGCACGGCGCCAAGGTGAAAGCTCACGTCGCAGGACTGGGCGATAACCCGAGCGTCAATGACCTGATTGGTTCAGTCAAGGTCATGCTGAAGGCTTACGACAACGGTGAGATTGACAGGCTGTATCTGGTGTACAACAAGTTCATCAACACCATGGTGCAGCAACCACGGGTCGATCAACTGCTGCCTTTGCCCGTAACTGAAGACAGCAAGCTGGTCAAGAAACACCACTGGGATTACCTCTATGAGCCGGATCCCAAGAAGTTGCTGGATACCCTGCTGGTTCGTTATGTCGAATCCCAGGTGTACCAGGGCGTAGTGGAAAACTTGGCCAGTGAACAGGCAGCCCGAATGGTTGCCATGCAAGCCGCGACTGACAACGCCGGCAACCTGATTAACGATCTGCAACTGGTATACAACAAGGCCCGTCAGGCCAGTATTACCCAGGAGCTCACAGAGATCGTTTCCGGTGCTGCTGCGGTGTAAGGCAAGGGTTATCAAAGGTTTAGAGGATTTGACATGAGTAACGGTTTCATCGTCCAAATCATCGGCGCTGTGGTGGACATCGAGTTCCCGCAGAATGCCGTGCCCCAGGTGTACGATGCTCTGAAGGTCGTCAGCGAAGGTCAAGGCCAGGGTCTGGTGCTGGAAGTTCAGCAGCAGATCGGTGGCGGCGTCGTTCGTTGCATCACCATGGGTTCCTCCGACGGTCTGCGTCGTGGGTTGGAAGTAATGAATAGCGGTAAATCCATCCAGGTTCCGGTCGGTACTGCGACCCTGGGTCGGATCATGAACGTACTGGGCGAGCCAATCGACGAGAAAGGCCCGATCGGTGAAGAAGAGAGCTGGTCCATCCACCGTGAGGCCCCCAGCTACGAAGATCAGTCCAACAGTACCGAGCTGCTGGAGACCGGCATCAAGGTTATCGACCTGGTATGTCCGTTCGCCAAGGGTGGTAAGGTCGGTCTGTTCGGTGGTGCCGGTGTAGGCAAAACCGTAAACATGATGGAACTGATCCGTAACATCGCGATCGAGCACAGCGGTTACTCCGTGTTCGCCGGTGTGGGTGAGCGTACCCGTGAGGGTAACGACTTCTACCACGAGATGATGGAGTCCAACGTACTGGACAAAGTATCTCTGGTTTACGGTCAGATGAACGAGCCGCCCGGAAACCGTCTGCGCGTGGCGCTGACCGGCCTGACCATGGCCGAGAAGTTCCGTGACGAAGGTCGTGACGTGCTGTTCTTCGTGGACAACATCTACCGTTACACCCTGGCCGGTACCGAAGTATCCGCACTGCTGGGCCGTATGCCCTCCGCAGTAGGTTACCAGCCGACCCTGGCCGAGGAGATGGGTGTTCTGCAAGAGCGCATCACCTCCACCAAGACTGGTTCCATCACCTCCGTACAGGCCGTTTACGTGCCTGCGGATGACTTGACCGACCCGTCTCCGGCGACCACCTTCGCTCACCTGGATGCGACCGTCGTACTGTCCCGTCAGATCGCGGCTCTGGGTATCTACCCGGCCGTTGACCCGCTGGACTCCACCTCCCGTCAGCTGGATCCGCTGGTGGTTGGCAAGGAGCACTACGAGACCGCTCGTGGCGTTCAGACCGTACTGCAGCGCTACAAGGAGCTGAAGGACATCATCGCCATCCTGGGTATGGATGAACTGTCAGAAGAAGACAAACTGACCGTAGCCCGTGCCCGTAAGATCGAGCGTTTCCTGTCCCAGCCGTTCTTCGTGGCAGAAGTGTTTACCGGTTCTCCGGGCAAATACGTGCCGCTGAAAGAGACCATCCGTGGTTTCCAGGGCATCCTGAAAGGCGAGTATGACGATCTGCCCGAGCAGGCGTTCTACATGGTTGGCGGTATCGACGAAGTCGTCGAGAAATCCAAGAAACTGTAAGCCTCGACTGGAGGGCCCATGGCAGAGATGATCTCCTTTCACCTGGACGTGGTGAGCGCCGAAGGAAAACTGTTTTCCGGTCGCGTGCAATCCGCTCAGGTAACAGGCTCCGAAGGTGAGTTGGGTCTCCGCCACGGTCATGCTCCGTTGCTGACTGCCATCAAGCCGGGCCTGGTCCGCTTGGTGAAGCAGAACGGAACTGAAGAGGTGCTGTACATCTCCGGCGGCATGCTGGAAGTACAACCTGAATCCGTGACCGTGCTGGCGGACACCGCGATTCGTGCCGACGATTTGGATGAGGCGAAAGCCCAGGAAGCCAAACGTGCGGCCGAAGAGCGGATCCACAGCTCCCATGGTGATATCGACTACGCCCAGGCCGCTACCGAGCTGGCCAAGGCGATGGCCCAACTGCGGGTCATCGATATCGTCAAAAAGAATTACCGCTGATAACGGTGATGCAAAAAGCGACCTGCGGGTCGCTTTTTTTTTGCCCGTTGGATAGACTCCGCCGGGTATTTCCACACAAGTTCAAGGTTGAAGCCATGTCTCTCAACGTCGTGATCCTGGCGGCGGGTAAAGGTACCCGCATGCGTTCTTCCCTGCCCAAGGTGCTGCACCCGGTGGCCAACAAACCCATGGTTTCCCACGTGATCGATACTGCCCGTCAGGTCGGCGCCGAGCAGCTGCATCTGGTCTATGGCCACGGTGCCGAGCTGCTGAAGGAGCGGATCCAGGCCGCCGATGTGAACTGGGTGCAGCAGGCTCAGCAGCTGGGGACCGGCCATGCGGTGGCTCAGGCCATCCCGTTCTGGAACGACGAAGATGACGTACTGGTGCTGTATGGCGACACCCCGCTGATCCAGCCGGAAACCCTACAGCGGCTGCTGGCCGCCAAGGCGGCGGATGGCATGGCACTGCTGACCGTGGTGCTGGACAACCCGACCGGCTACGGTCGCATCGTGCGTGACAACGGCCAAGTGGTCGGTATCGTCGAGCAGAAGGATGCCAATGCCGAGCAACTCGCCATCCGCGAAGTGAACACCGGCGTACTGGTGGCTAATGGCGCCCAGCTGCGCGGCTGGCTGTCCCGTCTGGATAACAAGAATGCCCAGGGTGAGTTCTACTTGACCGATGTCATCGCCATGGCTCATGCCGATGGTTGCCCCATCTCCGCCGTGCACCCCGAGCGTGCCGCTGAGGTGGAAGGGGCCAACAACCGGGTCCAGCTGGCGGCGCTCGAGCGCAGCTATCAGCAGATGCAGGCCGAGAAGCTGATGATTGCCGGCGCCACCCTGATCGACCCCGCCCGTTTCGATCTGCGCGGCGAACTGGAAATCGGTGAAGAGGTGGTGATCGACGTCAACGTCATCATCGAAGGCAAGGTGACCCTGGGCAACCATGTGCGCATCGGTGCGGGAGCCGTGCTGAAGGATTGCGTGATCGGCGATCACACCGAGGTGAAGCCTTACTCCGTCATCGAGGGCGCCCAGGTGGCTGATCAATGCTCGGTCGGTCCGTTTGCCCGCCTGCGCCCGGGCGCGGTGCTGGAGCAGGACGCCCACGTCGGCAACTTCGTCGAGATGAAGAAGGCCCGGCTGGGTGTTGGTTCCAAGTGTGGTCATTTGACCTACCTGGGGGATGCCGAGATCGGTGCCAAGGTGAATATCGGTGCCGGCACCATCACCTGCAACTACGACGGGGTGAACAAGTTCCAGACCATTATCGAGGATGACGTCTTCGTCGGTTCCGATACCCAGCTGGTGGCGCCGGTGCGCATCGGCAAGGGGGCCACCTTGGGGGCCGGTTCCACCATCACCAAGGATGTGGCGGAGAACGAGCTGGTGATCACCCGGGTACCCCAGCGTCACATCAAGAACTGGGCTCGCCCGGTCAAGAAGAAGTGATGCCCGATCAATAAAATGCAACCGGCGCCCTTGGGCGCCGGTTTTTTTGACTTATGACTTATGGCTGGTGTCACTCGTCGATGGGAGGGGAGCTGCCCAGACGGTGGTGGGGGAGTCATAGTCCATCACCTGATACCAGTCCAGCTTGCGGGTCAGTACCATGATCAGCGCCAGGATGGCGAACAACAGCAGGGCGCCGAGCAGCAGGGCTATCTCTTCGGCCTGCAGCAGCCCGAACAGGATGGCGTAGACCAGCCCCAGCAGGGCCGCGAAGCCGCTCCCCTGTCTGGGCCCACCCAGCACATGGCTGAGGTAAAAACCATTGAGGGCTACGCTGGCGAGGCCGGCGATCAGATAGGCCAGGACAAAACCCAGATGTTCGGTCAGTGCCAGCAGTACCAGATAGAAGATGACCAAGCCCATGCCCACCAGGGCGTACTGGATCGGGTGTACCCGCAATCCCTTTAGCAGTTCGAACATGAAGAAGCTGATGAAGGTGAGACCGATAAACAGCAGGGCATACTTGGCTGCCCGTTCGTTCAGCTGATAGTGATCCACCGGTTGTACCAGGCTGACGCTGAAGGCGGGCAGCGGATCCCCTTCCCCCTTCATCATGCGGTTGAAACGGCTTTCCATGTCGGTGGCAAACCAGCTGCTCTGCCAACTGGCGTCGAACCCCTTTTCGGTGAGGGTGCGACTGGCCGGCAGAAAGTCGCCGATGAAGTTGGGATGGGGCCAGTTACCGTTCAGATTCAGCTTGCTGTCCTGGCCGAGGGGCACCACTTCCAGCGCATTCATCCCCTGCAAATCCAGCTCGATATGAAAGAGACCCTCGTCATCTGCCAGAGCTGGCAGCGGTGCATGGATGCCGGCCAGCTTGTTCCCGAGCCTGGCGCCGGGGGCAAACGGGATCCGCTGTTTGCCCAGTTGCAGCGCTGGTACGCTGCTGATGCCGCGGGCATCGGATAGCACCAGGCTCAGATAAGGGTTGCCAGCCACCAGGGTGGGATCCGTGTCATCGAGATCCTGTGGTTTGCCCTCCTTCCCGGTTGGCAGACGTCCGGAGAGGGAGAGCCGGGTTTGATAGACCTGAGCCTGATAGATGCCGAGCTTGCGCGGGGTGACCGCCATGCCAGCCTGCACGTTCAGCTGTTCGGGCAGCCGATAACGGTAAAGCTGTTCGGTGCGTTCGAAGCGCTTACCATCCTGCTCCACCGTGACGGTGCGGGTATAAGGCTGCACCAGGACGGGGCCGAGCAGGCGTTGCGGGCCGCTGCTGCTGGCCATGATGCTGTGAATAGCCTGACTGCGGTAGGCCTGGCGCTCCCGGTTCAGCTCCATGATGGAGTGTACCGGCACCATCAGCAGCAGACTGAGCAACAGCAGCAGGACGATCTTGTGGCTGAATATCTGTTTGACCATGACACCTCTCCTTGTTGAATGGGGCGAGTGTGCCGTGCACGGGTGAAGGGGAGATGGGGCTGTGTGAAGCTACTGTGAAGGAAGACAAAAAACCGGTATCGGGCGCCGCTTTGCATGCGAAATACAAAGCGGCGGGAGCGCGGTCAGGCGAGTGGCAACCAGAGCTCGGCGCTGGCGCCTCCCTGCTGACGATTGACCAGTGTCAGGCGGCCACCATGCTGGTGGGCCACCTCATGGGCGAAGCTGAGGCCAAGGCCGCTGCTCTTGCCCCTGTCGGGACGAGGCAGGGAGTAGAAACGCTCGAAGATCCTGGGCAGGGCATAGTCAGGAATGCCCGGCCCCTGGTCGCAAACCCGAAAGCAATAGCCGCCATCCAGGCGGGTACCGCTCAGGGTCACCACCCCCTCGGCGGGGGAAAAGTCGATGGCATTGTCCAAGAGGTTACCAATCGCCTGCTCCACCAGCAGGGGATCCCACTTCTGTCTGGGAACGCTGGCCAGTTCGCTCACCAGCCTGACCTGGCGGCGCTGGGCGATGATCTGGCGGGCGTCGAGGGCGCGTTTGCCTAGGCTTGCCGGCTCCACCGGCTGGCGATCCAGCCCCTGCCCCGACTCCAGTCTGGCCAGTTGCAGCATGCGTTCGATCAATTGCTGCATGCGGGCCGTCTCCTGGTTGATGTTGCCGATGAAACGGCTGGCCACCTCGGGGGGCGGTGTTTCGGCCAGGATCTCCCCAGCCCCGCGAATGGCGGCCAGCGGGCTCTTCAGCTCGTGGGTCAGGGCATGTACGTAACGTTCGATATAGCGTTTGCCATCGAGCTGATGGCGCATGGTTTCCAGGGAATGACCGAGGCGATCCAGTTCGACCGTATGCAGCCGTGGCAAGGGCGCCACCTCCCCCTTGCTGACCGAATCGGCGTAGTGCACCAGTTTGCCGATGGAGCGGTTGAGCCACCACACCAGCAGGCTGCCGATCAGCAGGGAGACAAGCAGCATCTGACCCCCGGCGCGCAACAATTCCTGCTCCCCCCGTTTGATGGCTGGCATCAGGGTGCGGTTGGGTTTGGCGACGGTGAGGGAGCCGATAATGTTATCCCCATCCCGCAGGGGAGCCGCCACATGCATGGTCGAGCTGGCGGGATCATCGGGATCGGTGCGGGTGCTGCGGGCGCCATATTCGCCACGCAGGGTCAGGTAGACGTCGTTCCAGCGGGAGTAGTCTTTGCCCAGATCCGTTCCGTCGGAGTCGTAAATCACTACGCCGTGTGCATCGGTCACATAGATGCGGTACTCGGCCTGTTGCTTGAGGTGACCGTCGATCAGGGCATTGATGGGCGTCTGGTTGAGTCGGGCGAAGGCGCTGGCCAGCCGCCCGTTCATCATATTGCCCTCCTGCAAATCGTCGAGTGCCAGTGGCGCCAGCAGTTGGGTCATATCCACCAGGGTATCTTCGGTGGCGCTGCGCACACCGGGTTTGATCTCCTCGACGAAGATCTCCATCACGAACCAGGCGGCCAGTGCGAAGATCAGCAGCAGTCCGCACAGCAGTTGCAGCCCCAGTCTCATATCCGCTCCCTGTCTTGCCGCCGTTGCACTCTTGTTCTCATGCCAGCTCCAGGCTGTAGCCCAGTCCGCGATGGGTCAGGATCAGGTTGGCATCCGGGTCCTGCTCTCGCAGCTTGGCGCGGATGGTCTTGATGTGGGTATCGACGGTGCGATCCAGGCTCTCCTCCGCATCCTGCCACACCAGATCCATCAGCTGCTGGCGCGAGTAGACCCTGCCTGGTGACTGCATGAGCGTCTTGAGCAGCAGGTATTCGTAGCGGGTAAGTACCAGAGGCTGGCCGTGAAAGTGGATGCGGGCCCGCTCCTCATCCAGAGTCAGAGCTGCACTCTGCTTGGGGGCCGTCGGCTGGCTGCGGCGCAGAATGACTCGCACCCGGGCGCATACCTCCCGTGGCGAGAAGGGTTTGGCCACATAGTCGTCGGCGCCGATCTCCAGCCCAATCAGCCTGTCTATCTCCTCGCTGCGGGCAGTCAGAAACATCAGGGGCACATTGCTGCGGGCCCGTACCTGCTTGCACAGCTCGAACCCGCTGATGTCGGGCAGTCCCACATCCAGGATCAGAAAATCGGGCTGCGCCTGTGCCAGACTGGTCAGCAGCTGCTGGCCCAGCATGAACCACTCCACCTCGAACCCGTCGGTTTGCAGGGCATAGATCAGGGTATCGGCAATGCTGGCTTCATCTTCCACCAGCCAGATGAGTCGTTTTTGCATGGCATCCTCGTCGCAAGTCGGCACCCCATTCTGGCACCTAACCAAATTGGATCCTATTTGCGGTTTGATTTTTGCCAAAAAGGCACTAATATTTCGACATTCTTTCGAATCGAAACTTAAAGATGACTAAACGTAATACCCAGCAGCGTCGTCACACCATAGTGACGCTGGTTAACGAACAGGGTGAGGTCAGTGTCGATGCCCTTGCCAAACACTTTTCCACCTCTGAAGTGACTATTCGCAAAGATCTGGCGGTGCTGGAAACCGGCGGCCTGCTGCTGCGCCGCTATGGCGGCGCTGTGCCCCTGCCGAGCGAGATGGTGGTGGAGTCCAATCCGGATCAAGTTTCGAACCGAAAGATGTCAATCGCCCGTGCCGCCGCGGAGCGGATCCGCGATCACAACCGCGTCATCATCGACAGCGGCAGCACCACCAGCGCCATGATCCCGCTGCTCGGCAACAAGCGTGGCCTCATCGTGATGACCAACTCTCTCAATGTGGCCGGCGCCCTGCGCGAGCTGGAAAATGAGCCTACCCTGTTAATGACTGGAGGCACTTGGGACCCTCATTCCGAGTCCTTCCAGGGTCAGGTGGCGGAGCAGGTGCTGCGATCCTACGACTTCGACCAGCTGTTTATCGGCGCCGATGGCATAGACCCGGAACGCGGCACTACCACCTTCAACGAGCTGGTGGGGCTGTCGCGAGTGATGGCCGAGGTATCGCGGGAGGTGATCGTCATGGTCGAGTCCGAGAAGATTGGCCGCAAGATCCCCAATCTCGAGCTGCCCTGGTCAAACATCCAGACCCTGGTGACCGATGACGGGCTGGCTGCCGAGGCCCGTGAATTGATTCAAGCCAAAGGGGTGACACTGATCTGTGCCCCTGTTGCAGGCTGATATTGAAGTCTGAATTATCCAAACGAACTTTCGTTTTTACGTCTCAAGGAGAAGTCTATGTGTGGCATCGTCGGGGCTGTTGCCCAGCGTGATGTGGCTGAAATCCTGGTCGAGGGGCTGCGCCGCCTCGAGTACCGCGGCTACGACTCGGCCGGGGTGGCCGTGTTCAGCGCCCAGCACCCCCTGCAGCGGGTACGCCGCCTCGGCAAGGTAGCCGAGCTGGCCAAGGCCCTGGAAGAACAGTCCGTGCACGGCGGCACCGGTATCGCCCATACCCGCTGGGCGACCCACGGCGAGCCCTCCGAGCGCAACGCCCACCCCCACGTCTCCGAACACATAGTGGTGGTGCACAACGGCATCATCGAAAACCACGAGCCCCTGCGCGATCGCCTGAAGGAGCTAGGCTACGTCTTCACCTCCGACACCGATACCGAGGTGATCGCCCACCTGGTGCACCATGAGCTGAAAGAGGCGCCGAACCTGATCACCGCCATGCAAAAGGCGGTCAAGCAGCTGCGTGGTGCCTACGGTACCGTGGTGATGGATACCCGTGACGACAGCCGTCTGGTGGTGGCCCGCTCCGGCTCCCCTCTGGTGATCGGCCGCGGCATCGGCGAGAACTTCATCGCCTCCGACCAGCTGGCCCTGCTGCCGGTGACCCGCCGCTTCATCTTCTTGGAAGAGGGGGATGTTGCCGAGGTGACTCGCCGCGACGTGCAGGTGTTCGATATCGACGGCCAGCCGGTGGTGCGCGAGGAGAAAGAGTCCGACATCTCCCACGATGCCGGTGACAAGGGCGAGTACCGTCACTACATGCTCAAGGAGATCCACGAGCAGCCGGCCGCCATCAACCAGACCCTGGACGGGCGACTGGGCATCGATCACGTGGTGGTCGAGTCCTTCGGCAACGGCGCGCGTGCCATCTTCGACAAGGTCGAGCACATCCAGATCGTCGCCTGCGGTACCTCCTACCACTCCGGCATGGTGGCCCGCTACTGGTTCGAGTCTATCGCCGGCGTCTCCTGCGACGTGGAGATTGCCTCCGAGTTCCGCTATCGCAAGTCGGTGGTGCGTCCCAACAGCCTGCTCATCACCCTCTCCCAGAGCGGTGAGACCGCCGACACCCTGGCTGCCCTGCGTCTAGCCAAGGCCTCCGGCTACATGAGCTCGCTGGCCATCTGCAACGTGCCGGGATCCTCCCTGGTGCGCGAGTCGGATCTGGCCTTTATGACCCGCGCGGGGGCAGAAATTGGGGTGGCCTCCACCAAGGCCTTCACCACCCAGCTGGCCGGCCTGCTGATGCTGGTGGCCGCCATCGGCCGCTGCCGCGGCAACCTGGACGCCGCCGCCGAGGCCGCCCTGGTCAAGTCCCTGCAGGCGCTGCCCCAGCGCATCAAGGAGAGCCTGTCGCTCGCCAAGCAGATCGAGACCCTGGCCGAGGAGTTCGCCGACAAGCACCACAGCCTGTTCCTGGGCCGTGGCGATCAGTACCCCATCGCCATGGAAGGGGCGCTCAAGCTCAAGGAGATCTCCTACATCCACGCCGAGGCCTATGCTGCCGGTGAGCTCAAGCACGGTCCGCTGGCCCTGATCGATGCCGAGATGCCCATCATAGTGGTGGCGCCGAACAACGACCTGCTGGAGAAACTCAAGTCCAACGTGGAAGAGGTGCGCGCCCGCGGCGGTATCCTCTACGTCTTCGCCGATGCCGAGACCGGCTTCAAGAGCGACGAGACCATGCGGGTGATGAACCTCAACCATATGGAAGAGGTGATCGCGCCCATCGTCTATACCGTGCCGTTGCAGCTGCTCTCCTACTACGTGGCCCTGATCAAGGGCACCGACGTGGATCAGCCGCGTAACTTGGCCAAATCCGTGACTGTGGAATAAGCCATTGCCACGAATGAAAAAAGAGCCGCAATGCGGCTCTTTTTTATTGGCTGTGTTGCCAGGCTGGCGTCATGACAGCCGCAGGTTGGTGATGGTCACCTCATCCAGTGAGGGCACTATGATGCCGCTGGTGATCCCCTTGGCGATGGCCTGGCTGCGGTTCTTCGAGTCGGTCTTGTTGGTGACCTGGGTGAGGTGGAAGTTGACCGTCCGCTCGCTGATACCAAGGATGGTGGCGATCTCCCAGGAGGTCTTGCCCTCGCTGGCCCAGAACAGGCACTCCTTCTCCCGATCGGAGAGCTCGGTCAGATATCTCATCAGGTCCGGCCGGCTTTTGATCAATTGCAGTGCCGAATTGAAGATGTAACTGGCACAGAAAGAGAGCAGGGGAACGTTTTCAAACATCAGGTCGGAATTGGATTTGTCCTTGGTGATGAATGAGAGGATGCCATGTTCCCCCTGCGGGGTGTGCAGCGGGAAGGAGACGCCGTTGCGCACCCCGAAGTCCGCCGCCAGGTTCATCACATCCCGGCTGGCACTGGGTAACCAGGGAGAGTCGCAATCCAGCTTGTTCCAGAAGATCGGCTGGGTCTGCTTCAATCCCAGATAGACGACCGGATCCTGGGTCAGATACTGATTCTCGCTGTAGGCATCGAACCAGCTGGTCGGGCAGTTGTTGAAAAGTGCCACGTGGGATTTTTGCATGCTGATGGGGAAAATAATCAGCAGCCGGAAGTAATCAAAGCCCATCTGATGACTAAAACGCTCCAGCAGTTGCTGGATGTCGCTGGTTTTGGTGGCCTTGGTGAACTGGTCTATGTGTTCCCAGATCGCATCGTTGAGCATGACTTTCTCCTCTCTCGACCAGCTATCCGTCTGACCGAAAAGATTTTTCTAGTTATTTATAATTTTTGAGATGGCATCCAATGCCATTATTCCGTGCGTGTTTAAAAATTATCCTGTTTTTTGCCGTCGAAGGCCAAAGAAATCCTCTGATTGATACTGCCCCCACTCTCTGAGACAATGAGAATAGTTATCATTGTTAAGAATTATATCATGCACAAGTATTGGGGTTTGGCCCTGTTGCCATTAACAGTTCACTTCGCCGCCAGTGCCGATGATCTGGTTGCGCCCTCCCTGAAAAACAGCATTGCTGCCGGAAAAGCCTCCCAGCAGCGGGTGGAAAAAGCCGCCGATGCGGCCGTCGCCGCCCGACTGGAACTGCAAAATGCACAACTGCAACAGCGGGATCTGGAAGCCTACAACCGCTACATGCAGTCTCTGGTGGCCGATCAGCAAAATGAGCTGGACAAGCTCACCCGCCAGCTGGATGCGGTACAAGAGACCCGTCAGGGTCTGATTCCACTGATGCTGCAGATGCAGGCCGATCTGGAACAACTGGTGCAAGAGGATATTCCGCTGCGCAAGGAAGAGCGTGTGGCGCGAGTCGAACAGTTGAAAGCCACCATGGCCAGAGCCGATGTGAGCGAGGCCGAGAAGTTTCGCCAGCTGCTGCAGGCCTACCAGATCGAAGCCGAATATGGCAGCCGGATGGACAGCTACTCCACCGAAATCGCCCTGGACGGTGCCTCGCGCCGAATCGATGTTCTGGCGGTAGGCCGCGTGGCCCTGCTGGCCATGACTGCGGATCGCAGCCAGGCCTGGCGCTGGTCTGTCGAAAACAAACAGTGGCAAGCCCTCGATGGTCAATGGCTCTCCCCCATTGCCGATGCCCTGGATATCGCGGCCGACAAGAAGGTACCGCAATTGTTGAATGTCCCCCTGTCTGTCAGCCGTAGTCAGGAGGCCCAATCATGAGAGTCGCCATGAAGTGGTTTCCCCTTGTTATCGCCCTCTCCCTCGGGACCAATGCCGCCATTGCCAATGATGAGTGGCAACAGCAGGAACAGGTGCGCGAGCAGCAGGCACAACAGGATCTGGCGGCAGTTTCCGGCGAATTGAATCGCGCCCGTGCCAGGTTGGCAGAAGCCCAGAACCTCAGCAAGCAGCTGGCCAGCCAGTTTGCCAGCAATGAAAAACAGCTGGTCGAACTCAACGGCCAGTGGGAGCAGGCCTCCGGTGACATGAACGAGATCTTCGCGGTTGTCCGCCAGGGAGCTGGCGAGGCGGTCAAGCTGCTCTCCGAATCGGCAGTGCAGGGACAATATCCGGATCGCCTTGCTCCTCTGAAAGCCATGGCACAAGACAAGGATGTACCGGATCGCGCCGCCCTCGCCTTGTTGCCAGCGACCTTGCTACAGGAGATCCGTGAATCGGGTCGGGTAGCCCAGTTCAACGGCAAGGTGCTCGACGCTCAGGGAAATGCCAGCGCGCAGTCGCTGACCCGGCTAGGCAGCTTTGCCCTGTTTGGCGATACGGGCTTCCTGCAACCGACCGCAGAGGGACTGAGCCCGGTGCTGGGTCTGCCCGGCAGCGTACACTCCGAGCTGGCGTCTTATCAGGGTCAGGAGGGAGAAGCGCTGCCGTTGGATCCTTCCCATGGCACCTTGCTCGAAATGCTGGCCCAGACTCCTACCTTCTGGCAGAAGGTTCTGCAGGGGGGACAGGTTGGCGCCATTATCGTGCTACTGGCCCTCACCGGCCTTGGCATCGCTGCGGTACGGCTGTGGACACTGACCCGCGAGCTGACCCTGGTGCGTCGCCAGCTCAAGCAGGGTGAATATCATGCCGACAATGCCCTTGGCCGGGTACTGACGGTGGCGGATCAGCATCCCGAACTGAGCATGGAAACGCTGGAGCTGCGTCTCGATGAGGCGATCCTGCAGGAGACCCCTCGCATGGAGCGCGGCATCGGCATGGTCAAGGTAATCGCGGCCATCGCCCCCATGCTGGGGCTGCTCGGCACCGTGACCGGGATGATCGGTACCTTCCAGGCCATCACCCAGTTCGGTACCGGTGATCCCAAGATCATGGCCGGTGGCATCTCCATGGCCCTGGTCACCACGGTGCAGGGGCTGGTGGCTGCCATTCCGCTGATCCTGGCCCATAGTCTGCTGCAATCCCGTTTCAGCGAACTATCCAATGTGCTGGAGCAGCAGGTGGCCGGCATTCTGGCAGAACGTGCCGAGAGCAACCTGCAAGGGATGGAGCGAGCGGCATGATGTTCGACATCTGGCAGCAGCTGCAGAGTTTCATGGGCCGTGGTGGCCCCGTGCTCTGGGTCATTCTGGCCCTGCTGGTGCTGATGTGGATTCTGATGATCGAGCGGCTGCTCTACCTCAGTCTGGGTTTTGGCCCACTGCAGCACCAGCTGTTCACTCGCTGGCAGGCGCGCAGCGAGCGCCATAGCTGGCATGCCAGGGCCATTCGCGGCCGCTGGCTGGCCCAGGCGGAGCTTGCACTCAACCAACATCTGATCTTCATCCGCACCCTGGTAGTGCTCTGCCCCATGCTGGGTCTGCTCGGCACAGTGACCGGCATGATAG
The DNA here is from genome assembly GCF_000819845.1 of Aeromonas enteropelogenes. Classification (GTDB taxonomy): domain Bacteria; phylum Pseudomonadota; class Gammaproteobacteria; order Enterobacterales; family Aeromonadaceae; genus Aeromonas; species Aeromonas enteropelogenes. The sequence continues at coordinate 2,856 of NZ_CDCG01000010.1, read as the reverse complement.
GCGTATTCGATGCGTTGGCAGCGGCCAACCGCTTTAACCCCGAGAGCATGGCGGGCGGGATCTCCCGCGCCACCATTCCCACCATGGCCGGCATGGTGGTGGCCCTCTCCGGCGTGTTGTTACTCAGTCGGCTCGAGAGCCAGGCCAAGCGAGCGCTGGCCAAAACCCGGGACGGCCTGCGAGAAGAGAAAATACAATGAGACGGCAATCCAAACGCCAGAGCGATGAAGTGCAGATCGACATGACCCCCATGCTGGATATCGTGTTCATCATGCTGATCTTCTTTATTGTCACCACCTCCTTCGTGCGCGAAGCCGGGCTGGAGGTGCACAGACCCCAGGCCAGCCAGGCCAAGGCACAGAAATCCTCCAGCATCATGTTGGCGATCGGCGCCCAGGGGCAGATTTTCCTCGACCGCAAGCAGATCGACGTGGAGCGGGTGCAGGTCAGCATCGCCCGCCTATTGGCGGAGCAGCCCGATGCCAGCCTGGTGATCCAGGCCGACGAACGGGTGCCCCATGGCAAGGTGGTGCGGGTAATGGATGAAGCCAAGGCGGCGGGCATCGCCAACATCGCCGTAGCGGTGGCGCCGAAATGAGATACAAGCTGATGAGCCTGGGACTGGGGGTTGCCCTCAGTCTGGCGATCCTGCTGTTCATGGCCACCCTGGTGGAGCCCCCCAAGGGGGAGAAGATGGCGCGCGAACAAAAGCCCATCGTCATCAACATGCAAAATGAGGTGACCGAGGTGCAGGTGCGCGAGCGTCCCGTTCCCCAGGAACCAGAACCCTTGCCGGAGCCTCCCGCTGCTCTGGCATCCACCCCATTGCCTCTTCCTGCAGCAGCCCCTCTGCCTGCGGTGCAACCCAGCCTGGATCTGGTCTCCAGCCTCAGTGCGGTACAGGTCTCAGCCCCTGGCGTGGCGACCAGCCCCACACCGGTCGCGAGCGGCAACTTCCATGGCCAGCAACAGGGCGCCGGGATCGGTGCCGGTGACATGCTGATGCCGCTGCAACGAGTCGAACCTGTTTATCCCTACCGTGCCCAGCAGGCGGGGATCGAAGGCTCCGTCACCTTGCGCTTCAGCGTCGATGCCGAGGGACGGGTGCAGGATGTGGAAGTGGTCGAGGCCAAGCCAAAGCGGCAGTTCGAACGGGCGGCCATTCAGGCGATCAACAAGTGGCGCTATCAGCCAAGGCCCGGCGCCAGCGACAAGCTGGTGCAAGTCATCACGCTCAAATTCAAACTGGAGTCATAACCATGTTGCGGATCTGGATCTGTCTGCTGGCCCTGGTCAGCCAAGCTTGTTTGGCGATGGAGGTGAGCCCGCACTTCTCTCGCCAGCTTGAACCTGTGATGAAGCTCTATCAATCCGGCCAGTGGCAACAGGCCCAGGGCAAGGCGGCCGGACTCAAGCCTGGCACAGATGTAGAACGTGCCTGGCTGGCCCAGCTGCAGGCATCGCTCGCAGCAAACCTGCAGCAGACCGCGCAGGCGAGCCGCTATGTGGAAGAGGCGCTGGCCTATAAAGAGTGGCCGGTGCAGCAACAGCTCGAGCTGTTGCGACTGCGCGGTGATATCCAGGCCCAGCAATCCAACTGGTCCGGAGCCATCGCCAGCTACAAGGCGGCGCTGGCCATCAAGGCTGACGATGCCTTGCGCCTGCGTCTGGCCGGCCTCTATTACCACAACAAGCAGTACGGTGAGGCGGCCAGCCAGAGTGAACAGCTGTTGAAGAAGAGCTGGCAGAAGCAGGCAGCCATCATCCGCCTCTCCGCTCTCACCGCGCTGCAGCGCTACACTGTGGCCGCCGATCAGGCCGAAGAGCTGATCCGTCACGAGCCGAAAGAGAGCAAGTGGTGGCAACAGGCGGTGTCGCTCAACCTCTCCGCCAAGCGCGGCGATCAGGCGCTGGCTCTGCTGCAAACCGCCATCGACCGTCAGCTGATGGATGATGCCGCCGCCCGTAACCAGCTGATCCGTCTCTATGCCTGGCAGGGGCTGCCCTATCGCGGCGCCCGCCTGCTGGAAGCTGCCATGGTGAAGGGACAGATGAAGCAAAGCGCTGAGAACCGTCAGCTGCTGGCCCAGTTGTGGGAAGGGGCGCGCGAGTGGCCGAAGGCTGTCGACAGCTGGCAACTGCTCGCCCGTGAGCATGCTCATCCCAAGGCGGCCATGCGCGCCGCCGAGCTGCTGTTGCAACAAGGCAAAACAGATGCCGCCATGACCCAGCTCGTGGCCATCAAGTCGGTGAAAGGGGAGCAAGGCAACAGGGCCAAGGCACTGCTGGTGCAAGCACACCTTAATAAGGAGCAGTATGCCGAGGCGCTGGTGTTGGCCCGTGAACTGCAGCAGCAGGGCAACTGGCAGCAGCGGGCTACCAGCTGGGTCAACTATATCCAGGCTCAAAGCGAAGAGTTGAGCAAAAAAGCGGCGTGAAACCGGGTGGAAACCTGTGATTAGCGGGCTTTAGTCTGCTTTTTCAGCAAACGAACGCATTTTTGCAAAAAGCCCTTGTCATCGCGACGCGCCTCCCTATAATGCGCCCTCACCAGCACGGCGGAACACGCCAACCTGATGAGCTCGCTTCCTCGTGAAGCTAGCGCCGAAAGAAAAGCGAAAGCAAGCGCTTGACTTTCGAAGTGAGGAAGGTATTATACGCCACCTCAGCGCGACAAGCGCCACGCTCTTTAACAATTTGAATCAAGCAATCTGTGTGGGCACTCACAGCATCGAGCATCAAAAAACAATTTTTGATTTTCAATGTCTGATGAAGTGACCAAAGCAACTTTTAGTTGCAGCAGTTAATTCAGCAATTCATTGAGCCGCCTTTATAGGCAACCAAACTTAAATTGAA
>NZ_CDCG01000009.1 GCF_000819845.1 Aeromonas enteropelogenes | reverse complement strand
GATTTGGGCAACAACGCCCACTACAGTTTGAGGCCGGTGTCAGGCGATAACTAGATCTGTACAAGCAACGGCAGCACTCTACTATCATGAAGAACGACACTAAGTGTCACCTACAAAGCAAGGCGCAAAACGATCTTTATCAGACAATAATAATGGCCATAATTCAGATAACGGCCAATTTATAGCTAAGTTAGGGCTATCCCATCTAATAGTTGCTTCATCATCAGGATGATAATAATTGCTGCATCTATAAAAAACATCCGCGCTGTCACTTAGCACATAAAAACCGTGTGCAAAACCAGGCGGAATCCAGATAAGCTCGCCGAGTTCTGCATTTAATAGACAACCCAACCATTGCCCGTACGTGGGCGATGCAGGCCGAATATCAACCGCTACATCAAAAATGGTACCGCTGATAACCTGCACCAATTTGCCCTGTGGTCGGTTGGATTGGTAATGCAAACCACGCAACGTGCCCCCGACCGAACGACTCAGATTGTCCTGCACCAGCGGGTAATGGCCACAGTGCTGCTCAAACTCATCTTGACGAAAACACTCACGAAATTGGCCCCGATGATCAGAAAAGGTGGTAGGCGTCAGGATCATCACCCCCGCCAACGATGTTGTTCGATATTGCATTGACAAATCCATGCGGAAAAAACTAGGTGAGCACTTGCTGACTTTTCATTACCAGAGCAGTAGTTTGACAGCTTCCCCTTCTGCTCGCAAATCCCCCTCAGATCATTATAAGAAAGGCCGCGGCGTACTTTGCTCAGGTGTCACTGCCAAGTTCGCGTGGATAGCCAAACAGCAGAACGTCTATCCCGTTTCCGTTAGCTGTTGTGCGCTGGAGGTCTCTCGCGTGGACTTCTATCACTGACGCCAGCGCCCACTCTCACCACGCAGGCATTGAGGATGAGCGGCTCATCGTAGCTATTCGGGTAGCTCACAACAAGACGCGCCAGACCTATGGTGCAATGCGTTGACAGGCTGAATTGGCCGTAGAAGGATTTTACGCTGAGTGGGACCGGATTGGGCGGTTGCGCCGTGACATGGGATTATCTTGCAAGCAAAAGTGCAAATTCAAGACGACAACCAATTCTTCCCATTCCCTGCCAATCGCAGAGAATCTCCTTGGTCAGGTCTTTTTGCCCACTATACCCAGTGAAGTCTAGACGGGGGATATCACCTATATAGCCATCGTCGAGGGCTGGCAGCTCTATCTGGCTGGTCTCAAGGATGTATTTACCTGTGAAATAGTGGGTTATGCGATGGGAGAGAAAAATGACCACCGGGTTGGTCAGCCAGGCCTTGTTCCGCGCAGTGCAGCAGAAGAGACCGCCAACCAAGCTCATCCACCATACAGACCGGGGTAGTCAATACTGTGTCAAGGGTTACCGGGCTCTCCAAGTACAATTTGGCATGCAGCCCCCATGTCATACAAGGGGAACGGCGTTGTTGCTCAAATCGA
>NZ_CDCG01000008.1 GCF_000819845.1 Aeromonas enteropelogenes | reverse complement strand
ATGTACGGAACGCCTACCTGACGACCCAGCAGGATGTGCTCACGGGTCTGCGGCATCGGGCCGTCAGTCGCAGCTACTACCAGGATAGCGCCGTCCATCTGGGCAGCACCGGTGATCATGTTTTTAACGTAGTCGGCGTGACCCGGGCAGTCTACGTGAGCGTAGTGACGGGTAGCAGTGTCGTATTCTACGTGGGAGGTGTTGATGGTGATACCACGCTCACGCTCTTCCGGTGCCTTGTCGATCTGGTCGAAGGCGAAAGCTTTACCACCGAAGTGCTTGGCCAGCACGTTGGTGATAGCAGCGGTCAGGGTGGTTTTACCGTGGTCAACGTGGCCGATGGTGCCGACGTTTACGTGCGGTTTGGAACGCTCAAATTTTTCTTTAGACACGACGTAGTCCTTCTAGGTTAAACCCGCCTACCGTCGTAGGCGGGGAATCTTAAATTACTTGGATTTGCGCTCTTCGATCACAGCCTGGGCAATGTTGTTCGGGGCATCTGCATACTTACCGAATTCCATTGCGTAGGAGGCACGACCTTGAGTGGCGGAACGCAGGTCAGTCGCGTAGCCGAACATTTCAGCCAGCGGCACCAGGGCACGTACGATCTTGCCGGACGGGCCATCTTCCATACCTTCGATCAGACCACGACGACGGTTCAGGTCACCGATAACGTCGCCCATGTAATCTTCCGGAGTTTCGACTTCTACTTTCATGATCGGTTCCAGCAGAACCGGGTTGGCTTTCATGAAGCCAGCCTTGAAGGCCATGGAAGCAGCGATCTTGAACGCCAGTTCGGAAGAGTCAACATCGTGGTAGGAACCGAAGTGCAGACGCACGCCCAGATCCATAACCGGGTAACCAGCCAGAGGACCAGACTTGAGCTGCTCCTGGATGCCTTTGTCGACACCCGGGACGAATTCACCAGGAATGACACCGCCTTTGATGTCGTTGACGAACTCGTAGCCTTTGCCTTCTTCCAGCGGGTACATGTCGATCACAACGTGACCGTACTGACCACGACCACCAGACTGCTTGGCATGCTTGCCTTCAACGTCTTTAACGGTGTTGCGGATGGTTTCACGGTAGGCCACCTGCGGCTTACCTACGTTGGCTTCAACCTTGAACTCGCGACGCATACGGTCAACGATGATGTCCAAGTGCAGCTCACCCATACCGGCGATGATGGTTTGGCCAGACTCTTCGTCGGTCCATACGCGGAAGGACGGGTCTTCCTGAGCCAGACGGCCCAGTGCCAAGCCCATCTTCTCTTGGTCAGCCTTGGTTTTCGGCTCAACCGCGATGGAGATTACCGGCTCCGGGAATTCCATACGCTCGAGGATGATCGGCGCTTTTTCGTCACACAGGGTGTCACCAGTGGTCACGTCTTTCAGACCGATGGCAGCAGCGATATCGCCTGCGCGAACTTCTTTGATCTCTTCACGCTTGTTGGCGTGCATCTGAACGATACGGCCGAAACGCTCGCGCTTGTCCTTGACGGAGTTCAGCACGGAGTCACCGGAGTTAACCACACCGGAGTACACGCGGAAGAAGGTCAGGTTACCAACGAACGGGTCGGTAGCGATCTTGAACGCCAGAGCAGAGAACGGCTCGTCGTCAGAAGCGTGACGCACGTCTTTGGTTTCGCCGTCCATTTTCAGGCCGTCGATAGCAGCAACGTCGGTCGGAGCAGGCAGGTACTCAACAACCGCATCCAGCATTGCCTGTACGCCCTTGTTCTTGAACGCGGAGCCACAGGTTACCAGGATGATTTCGTTGTTCAGCACGCGCTGACGCAGAGCTTGCTTGATCTCTTCCTCGGTCAGCTCTTCACCGCCCAAGTATTTTTCCATCAAGTCTTCAGAGGCTTCTGCAGCAGCTTCAACCAGGTTCATGCGCATTTCTTGCGCTTGTTCCAGCAGCTCGGCCGGGACGTCTTCGTAGTCGAAGGAAACGCCTTGGTCAGCTTCGTTCCAGTTGATGGCCTTCATCTTGACCAGGTCGATAACACCCTTGAAGTTCTCTTCGGAGCCGATGTTCAGCTGCAGAGGAACCGGAGTGCCTTTCAGACGGGTCTTGATGTGCTCAACGCAACGCAGGAAGTTGGCACCGGTACGGTCCATCTTGTTGACGAACGCGATACGGGGAACCTTGTACTTGTTAGCCTGACGCCATACGGTTTCAGACTGTGGCTGTACGCCACCTACGGCACAGTACACCATTACGGCACCGTCCAGAACACGCATGGAGCGCTCTACTTCGATAGTAAAGTCAACGTGGCCCGGGGTATCGATGATGTTGATACGGTGCGGTTGGAACTGTTTACCCATACCGGACCAGAAAGCGGTGGTCGCGGCGGAGGTGATGGTAATACCACGCTCTTGTTCCTGTTCCATCCAGTCCATGGTGGCAGCGCCATCGTGAACTTCACCGATCTTGTGGCTTACACCGGTGTAAAACAGTACACGCTCGGTAGTAGTAGTCTTACCGGCGTCAATGTGAGCGGAGATACCGATGTTACGATAACGCTCAATGGGGGTTGTACGAGCCATTGTCATCCTCTTACTAAGGCGCTTGTCCCTAGATAATTAAAGGTGCGCAGAGCCAGAAGACCCTGCGCAAGCGGATTACCAGCGGAAGTGAGCGAAGGCCTTGTTCGCTTCAGCCATACGGTGAACGTCTTCACGTTTCTTGACAGACGAACCCTTGTTCTCAGCGGCATCCAGCAGCTCGCCAGCCAAACGCTGAGCCATTGATTTTTCACCACGTTTACGAGCGGCATCAACCAACCAGCGCATTGCCAGAGCATTGCGACGAACCGGACGAACTTCTACCGGTACCTGATAGGTTGCACCACCGACGCGACGAGATTTAACCTCGACCGCCGGACGAATGTTATCCAGAGCTTCTTCAAATACAGCCAGGTGCTCTTTGCCGGATTTAGCGGCAATGATATCCAGAGCACCGTATACGATGGCTTCGGAAACAGATTTCTTACCGTCAACCATTACTACGTTGACGAATTTAGCCAGCAGCTCTGATCCGAACTTGGGATCCGGCAGGATTTTACGCTGACCAACAACACGACGTCTTGGCATTTCAATTCTCCGTGAACTTCAGGGGTTACCCAAAACTAGAAAGTTATCTAACTAGAAACGAATTAACGTTTGGCCTTACTTAACGGAGAACCATTAAGCTTTCGGACGCTTCACGCCGTACTTGGAGCGAGCCTGCTTACGGTCTTTAACACCGGCACAGTCCAGCGCACCACGAACGGTGTGGTAACGAACACCAGGCAAGTCTTTTACACGACCGCCACGGATCAGAACAACAGAGTGCTCTTGCAGGTTGTGACCTTCACCGCCGATGTAGGAGGTGACTTCGAAGCCGTTGGTCAGACGTACACGGCATACTTTACGCAGTGCAGAGTTAGGCTTCTTCGGGGTGGTGGTGTATACACGGGTGCACACGCCACGCTTCTGAGGGCACGCTTCCAGCGCAGGCACGTTGCTCTTAACAACGAGCTTAGTGCGTGGCTTGCGAACCAACTGGTTAATAGTTGCCATCAAAAGGCTCCTGATAATGACTTCATAAACATGTGAAAAATCCTCCCCGCAGATACGGGGACGCGAAATTTTATGCCCTGTTGTCTAGGGAGTCAAGATTTATACAATTCGCGGCATGGACGGCGCAGCGCAAACCACCGAAAGCCATAATAACCATCTGAATTATATTGAAAATAATCCTGTCACTCCCCCCAGGTCAGTGGGGACCCTTTTTGTGCAATCAAGGCGACCAGACCCGCCATATCGATCTCTGCCCCCACGCGATGGGACAATCCGCGAGCCTGCAGGTCTTCCTGCATGACATAGAGCGGTATGCCTGCCAGCTGTTCACACCAGTGTGGCGCCGATGCGGCGATCACCGCATCCTGCATCAATACCAGCTCGTCTTCCGGCTGACAGTATGCCAACGCTTGCGCCAACGCCTGGCTCTGGAAGGGGGAGTTCATAATCAGATGCAACATGAAGACCTCAGAAACTGATGTGAGCCGAACATTGTGCCCAGCAGCGAGCCAATGCCTCCCGTGGCATGCTCTCGACCTGAATGAGCAGATCATCGAGGGTCAGCCCGCGCTCGGCCAGTGAGTCAGCACAGACATAGACCTCCTCGATATCGTAGAGTTCCAGCATCTTGAAGGTCGGTGCATAGTGACGCTGCAGGATACCGGCAGGTTGCTGCTCCTTGACCAGTTGCAGCACGCCGTCACCGATCAGAAAGAGTGCCACTAATTCGGTAAGCGCCGACGTGGCCAGCAGGGCATCCAGTCCCTCTCGCCCGGCCGCATGGCCATGAGGTCCACGGCGGCAAATAAATGCAATTTTTTTGATCATGACCCTCTCCTAGAACTGGACCAGCCGATCGGCCATCAAGGTCGCCTCGGCCAGCTGCCCCAGACCACTCAGGCAGAAGGGGGCCTGCAGATTGAAGTGATCATGTCCAACCCCCTTGGCCTCCTGTTCATCGAGTACGCCACGGCGCATGGCGGCGGCGACACAGACATCGATCCGGATCCCCTGCTCTATCGCCAACTCTCGCCACAGACGCACCAGATCCGTTTCATCGGAAGCGGGCGCATGGAGGCCGTTGCCGTTGTAGACACCGTCCTGATAGAAAAACAGATGGGAAAGGGTATGCCCCTGCGCCAACAGGCTACGGGCAAAACGATAGGCGGTACTGGCAGACTGGGTACCATAGGCAGGTCCGGTCACCAGGAGGGCAAAACTCAAACTCATATCAGGCTCCTGTGCTGATGCCTGTCCATTGTACGCCAAAAACAAAAAAGCCCCTGCCAGGAGGGGCTTGTTCAACCAGAGCGATCAGAGGTGGGCAATGGCTTCCACTTCAACCAGCACATCTTTCGGCAAACGGGCCACTTCCACACAGGAGCGGGCCGGGGCTGCGTCGCCAAAGTAACGGGCATAAACCTGGTTGAAGGCCACGAAGTTATTCATGTCGCTCAGGAAGCAGGTGGTCTTCACCACCTTGCCGGCATCAGCACCAGCCGCTTTCAGCACGGCAACCAGATTCTTCATTACCTGCTCAGCCTGGGCTTCGATACCGCCTTCGACAATCTCCATGGTAGCCGGATCAAGCGGGATCTGTCCTGAAGTAAAGATCATCTCACCCACCTTGGTCGCCTGAACATACGGACCAATCGCAGCGGGTGCCTTGTCGGTTGCAATAACTTCTTTAGCCATTCATGTATCCCCTTCTGGAATGATTATTCGTTTTCGTCTTCACCCTGCTTGCGCTGCCGGATGTAGAGATAAACGGTATGTTTGGAAATATTCAGTTTGTCCGCCACCAGGTTGATCGAATCCTTGATGTCGAAAATTCCTTTCTCGAACAACTGGGTCACGATAAACCGGTTCTTAGCATTGTTGGCTACGGTCGGATCGCGGTTGATTTCGTCGATGGTATTGTCCACCGTCTGGGCAACCAGCTCCTCGACGCTGTTGGCAAATGTCTCGGGAGACTGACGCGCAACCTGCTGTGGCGTCGGGAAAAATTCGGCCACGAACTCGTGGAAGGGGGCATTGATGTGCAGATTGATGCAGATAAGGCCGATCACCTGCCGCTCGCTATTCCGGATGGCGATGGTGCTCGACTTCATCAGGGCACCGGTGCGGCTGCGGGCAAAATAGCTATGCGTGTAATCTTGCCCCGTGCTCTCGATATCCTTGAGCATACGCAAGGCCAGATCGGTGATGGGCGCCCCCAGGGAGCGTCCGGTATTGAATCCGTTGGCGATCTTGATCACCGACTCATGCAGATTCTCCAGGGAGTGAAGCACCACTTCACAATGCTTGCCGAACAACTCGGCCAAGCCATCGATGAGCCCGTCATATGAGCGCAACAATTCCCTGTCTTCATCTGTAAAAGTGCGGCTGATCAGCTGTTCTTCGGGAAGCATGGCCTCCTCGATACCGACAGTCATGTTCTACCCCTGTAATAACCGTTCAACTTTTCCGAGTTTTAAATTGCAGGGCATTAAAGTCAACTTTTTTTTGATTTTTTACTCTACAACTTTGCTCTGGATCATCCTGAAAACCGTGCCAGACCTGACTTTGACGATGAAAACACCAACAAAAAGGGCTCCCTGAAGGAGCCCTTTTTAATCATGGAGAAGAGATTACTCTTCGTCGAAGCTACCGGCTGCGTTCAGCAGATCCGCCAGGTTCTGTTGAGCCTCATCAGCGGTCACCTGCGGGGTGCCAACAGCACGAGCTGCGGCAGCACGCTGGTTGATCCGGCCATGGTGGTACGCAAAACCGGTACCGGCCGGGATCAGACGACCCACGATGACGTTCTCTTTCAGACCACGCAGTTCGTCACGCTTGCCACCTACGGCGGCTTCGGTCAGAACGCGAGTGGTTTCCTGGAAGGAAGCTGCGGAGATGAAGGACTCGGTGCTCAGAGACGCCTTGGTAATACCCATCAGCACGTGACGGTAGGTCGCAGGGGTCTTGCCCTCGGCAACCAGCTTACGGTTGGCAATCTTCACGCGAGCCACTTCAACCTGTTCGCCTTCGATCAGGTCGGTGTCGCCAGCAGTCAGGATCTCGCACTTGCGCAGCATCTGACGAACGATGACTTCGATGTGCTTGTCGTTGATCTTAACGCCCTGCAGACGGTAAACGTCCTGCACTTCGTTGGCGATGTAGTTGGCGACCGGGCTGATACCGCGCAGACGCAGGATGTCGTGAGCAGACTCGGGACCGTCCGCCAGTACTTCACCCTTCTCAACTTTTTCACCTTCGAACACGTTCAGGTTACGCCACTTCGGAATCATCTCCTCGTAGACGTTGCCACCATCGGTCGGAGTGATGACCAGACGGCGCTTGCCCTTGGTCTCTTTACCGAAGGAGATGGTACCGGAGATCTCGGCCAGGATAGCCGGCTCTTTCGGTTGACGTGCTTCGAACAGATCCGCAACGCGCGGCAGACCACCGGTGATGTCCTTGGTACCGCCGGATTCCTGCGGGATACGCGCAACCGCGTCACCCACACCCACGTTGGCACCATCTTCCAGGTTCACGATCGCCTTGCCCGGCAGGAAGTACTGGGCGGCTACATCGGTACCCGGGATCATCACATCATTGCCGTTCAGGTCGACCAGTTTCACGGTCGGACGCATCTCTTTACCGGCGCTCGGACGCTCGTTGACGTCCAGCACGACGATAGAGGAGAGACCGGTCAGCTCGTCGGTCTGACGAGTGATGGTCACGCCGTCGATCATGTGTTCGAAGTGCAGACGACCTGCCACTTCGGTGATGATCGGGTGAGTGTGCGGATCCCAGTTGGCAACGGTATCGCCAGCGTTCACGGCCTGACCGTCCTTCACTTCCAGCACGGCACCGTAAGGCAGCTTGTGGCTTTCCTTGGTACGGCCCATGTCATCCATGATGGTCAGTTCGGTTGAACGAGAGGTGATAACCAGTTTGTCTTCGCTGTTGTGAACGAACTTGGCGTTCTGCAGCTTGATGCTACCGGTGTTCTTCACCTGGATGCTGCTTTCTGCTGCGGCACGAGATGCGGCACCACCGATGTGGAAGGTACGCATGGTCAGCTGGGTACCCGGTTCACCGATGGACTGGGCGGCGATAACACCGACAGCCTCACCCTTGTTAACCAGGTGACCACGGGCCAGGTCGCGACCATAGCAGTGGGCACAGTTACCGAAGTCGGTCTCACAAGTGATGGCAGAACGTACCTTCACACGGTCAACGGAGTTACGCTCCAGCAGGTCACACAGCTGCTCGTCGAGCAGGGTGTTGCGAGCCACCAGGATCTCGTCCTCGGTACCCGGCTTGATGACGTCTTCCGCCACCACACGACCCAGCACGCGCTCACGCAGCGGCTCGACTACGTCGCCACCCTCGATCAGCGGAGTCATCCACAGACCGTCGGTAGTGCCGCAATCGTCCTCGGTGATCACCATGTCCTGCGCCACGTCTACCAGACGACGAGTCAGGTAACCGGAGTTCGCGGTCTTCAGTGCGGTATCCGCCAGACCCTTACGAGCACCGTGAGTGGAGATAAAGTACTGCAGTACGTTCAGACCTTCACGGAAGTTCGCGATGATCGGGGTCTCGATGATGGAGCCATCCGGCTTGGCCATCAGGCCACGCATACCGGCCAGCTGACGGATCTGGGCTGCGGAACCCCGCGCACCAGAGTCGGCCATCATAAAGATGCTGTTGAACGAGGCCTGCTCTTCTTCGTCACCCAGCGAGTTGACGTTACGCTCTTTGGACAAGTTCTCCATCATGGCCTTGGAGACGCGCTCGTTGGCGCTGGCCCAGATATCGATAACCTTGTTGTAGCGTTCGCCCGCAGTCACCAGACCGGACAGGAACTGATCCTGGATCTCGGCAACTTCGGCTTCGGCTGCGGCGATGATGTCTTTCTTGGCATCCGGGATGACCATGTCATCGATACCAACGGACGCACCGGACAGGGCCGCATAGTGGAAACCGGTATACATCAGCTGGTCAGCGAAGATAACGGTGTCCTTCAGGCCCTGCTTGCGATAGCAGGTGTTCAGCAGACGAGAGATCAGCTTCTTGCCCAGCGCCTTGTTGGATACGCACTTGATCCAGTTTTGCGGATTGGCGTCCAGATCGGCTTGCTCGGCAGCGCTCAGCACCTTCGGCTCGTCAATCAGGGCGTATTCCATGCCTTTCGGCAGGATCAGGCTCAGGATCGCACGACCAACGGTGGTGTTCTTCATTTCGGTCTTGGCAACCAGTTCACCGGCTTCGTTCTTCACGTACTCGGTGATGCGGCACTTGACGCGCGCATGCAGGTCAGCCAGGCCGGCACGGTAAACCTTCTCGGCCTCTTTCGGACCGGACAGCACCATACCTTCGCCCTTGGCGTTGATACGGGCACGGGTCATGTAGTACAGACCCAAGACCACGTCCTGAGAAGGAACGATGATCGGTTCACCGGAGGCAGGCGACAGGATGTTGTTGGTAGACATCATCAGCGCACGCGCTTCCAGCTGGGCTTCCAGGGTCAGCGGTACGTGAACAGCCATCTGGTCACCGTCGAAGTCCGCGTTATACGCAGCACAAACGAGCGGGTGCAGCTGGATTGCCTTGCCTTCGACCAGAGTCGGTTCGAATGCCTGGATACCCAGACGGTGCAGGGTCGGTGCACGGTTCAGCAGGACCGGGTGTTCGCGGATCACTTCGTCCAGGATATCCCAAACGACAGCTTCTTCGCGTTCAACCATCTTCTTGGCAGCCTTGATGGTGGTCGCCAGGCCGCGGGTTTCCAGCTTGCCATAGATGAACGGCTTGAACAGTTCCAGCGCCATCTTCTTCGGCAGACCGCACTGATGCAGGCGCAGGGTCGGACCTACGGTGATAACGGAACGACCGGAGTAGTCGACACGCTTACCGAGCAGGTTCTGACGGAAACGACCTTGCTTACCCTTGATCATGTCGGCCAAGGATTTCAGCGGGCGCTTGTTGGAGCCAGTGATGGCGCGGCCACGACGGCCGTTGTCCAGCAGGGCATCGACGGACTCTTGCAGCATGCGCTTTTCGTTGCGCACGATGATGTCCGGCGCAGCCAGATCCAGCAGACGCTTCAAGCGGTTGTTACGGTTGATCACGCGACGGTACAGATCGTTCAGATCGGAGGTCGCGAAACGGCCGCCGTCCAGCGGTACCAGCGGACGCAGGTCCGGCGGCAGCACGGGCAGCACTGTCATGATCATCCACTCCGGCTTGTTGCCGGACTGCAGGAAGGCTTCCATCAGCTTCAGACGCTTGGTGGTCTTCTTGCGCTTGGTCTCGGAGTTGGTCTGATCCAGCTCCTCGCGCATGGTCTTGACTTCACCTTCCAGATCGATGGCACGCAGCAATGCCAGGATTGCTTCGGCACCCATCTTGGCGTCAAATTCGTCGCCCCACTCTTCCAGCGCATCCAGGTACTGCTCTTCGGAGAGCATCTGGCTGCGTTCGAGGTTGGTCATGCCCGGCTCGATTACCACGAAGGATTCGAAGTAGAGCACGCGCTCGATGTCGCGCAGGGTCATGTCCAGCAGCAGACCGATACGGGACGGCAGGGACTTCAGGAACCAGATGTGGGCAGTCGGGCTGGCCAGCTCGATGTGGCCCATACGCTCACGACGGACCTTGGTCTGGGTCACTTCAACGCCGCACTTCTCACAGATCACACCACGGTGTTTCAGGCGCTTGTACTTGCCGCACAGACACTCGTAGTCCTTCACCGGTCCGAAGATACGGGCGCAGAACAGACCATCACGCTCCGGCTTGAAAGTCCGGTAGTTGATGGTCTCAGGCTTTTTGACCTCACCGAATGACCAGGAGCGGATCATGTCAGGAGAGGCCAGACCGATCTTGATACTGTCAAACTCTTCGGTCTTGGTCTGAGCCTTCAAAAACTTGAGTAAGTCTTTCACGTGTTTCCCCTGTCAGGAGTCTAACCTCGGCGCCCCGGCTGCCAAAACAGCGGGGCGCCCACGTCAATTCTCGAACAATAAGAGCGAGCTCTTACTCTTCGTCCAGCTCGATGTTGATACCCAGAGAGCGGATTTCCTTCAGCAATACGTTGAAGGATTCGGGCATGCCCGGCTCCATACGGTGGTCGCCATCCACGATGTTCTTGTACATCTTGGTACGGCCATTCACATCGTCAGACTTGACGGTCAGCATCTCCTGCAGGGTATATGCCGCACCGTAAGCCTCCAGGGCCCACACTTCCATCTCACCGAAACGCTGACCACCGAACTGAGCCTTACCACCCAGCGGCTGCTGGGTAACCAGGCTGTAAGAACCGGTAGAACGCGCGTGCATCTTGTCGTCGACCAAGTGGTTCAGCTTCAGCATGTACATGTAACCTACGGTTACCTTACGCTCGAAGCGGTTACCAGTGCGGCCATCGAACAGATCAATCTGACCGGATTCCGGCAGATCGGCCAGCTTCAGCAGGGCCTTGATTTCGCGCTCTTTGGCACCATCAAAGACCGGCGTAGCAACCGGCAGACCCTTACGCAGGTTACCCACCAGGGTACGCACGTCGTCGTCGGACAGCTCGGCGATGTTCACTTGCTGGGAGTCCTTCTCGCCCAGGTCATAGACCTGTTGCAGGAAGTTGCGCATCTCGTGCAGCTCACGCTGCTCTTTGACCATGCGGTCGATCTTCTCACCGATCCCCTTGGCCGCCAGGCCCAGGTGAACTTCGAGGATCTGACCGATGTTCATACGAGACGGTACACCCAACGGGTTCAGTACGATGTCGACCGGACGGCCGAATTCGTCATGAGGCATATCCTCGACCGGGCAGATCTTGGAGATAACACCCTTGTTACCGTGACGGCCCGCCATCTTGTCACCCGGTTGGATGCGACGCTTGACTGCCAGATAAACCTTGACGATTTTCAGTACGCCCGGCGCCAGATCATCACCCTGGATAATCTTGCGACGCTTGTTCTCGAACTTCTTGTCGAACTCGGCTTTCAGCTCAACGTGCTGCTCAGCGATCTGCTCCAGTTCGGTCTGCTTGGCTTCATCTTCGATGGCCAGTTCAAACCACTTGGAACGCTCCAGCTTGTTCAGACGATCTTCGCTGTAACCGGCGGCCAGCAGCAGGTTGCGGGAGCGGCCGAAAATGCCGTCTTCCAGGATCTTGAACTCTTCGGTCAAGTCCTTCTTCGCTTCCTTCAGCTGCATCTCTTCGATTTCTTTGGCGCGCTTGTCTTTTTCCACGCCATCGCGGGTAAAGACTTGCACGTCAACCACGGTACCGTACACACCGTTCGGTACACGCAGGGAGGAGTCCTTCACATCGGAGGCCTTCTCACCGAAGATGGCGCGCAGCAGCTTCTCTTCCGGAGTCAGCTGGGTTTCACCTTTCGGGGTCACCTTACCAACCAGGATGTCGCCGCCCTTCACTTCGGCACCCACGTAGACGATACCTGACTCATCCAGCTTGGACAGCGCGGCTTCACCCACGTTCGGGATGTCGGCAGTGATCTCTTCCGGACCCAGTTTGGTGTCACGGGAGATACAGGCCAGTTCCTGGATGTGGATGGTGGTCAGGCGATCTTCCTGAACAACACGCTCGTTCACCAGGATCGAGTCTTCGAAGTTGTAACCGTTCCACGGCATGAACGCGACGCGCATATTCTGACCGAGCGCCAGCTCACCCAAGTCGGTGGACGGGCCGTCAGCCAGTACGTCGCCAGCCATCACAGGCTCACCCAACATCACGCAAGGACGCTGGTTGATACAGGTGTTCTGGTTGGAACGGGTGTATTTGGTCAGGTTGTAGATGTCGATGCCGGCTTCGCCTGGCAACAGCTCATCTTCATTTACCTTGATAACGATACGGGAGGCATCGACATAGTCGATCATGCCACCACGCTTGGCGACTACGGTTACACCGGAGTCAACGGCCACAGCGCGTTCCATACCGGTACCTACCAGCGGCTTGTCAGCACGCAGGGTCGGTACAGCCTGACGTTGCATGTTTGAACCCATCAATGCGCGGTTCGCGTCATCGTGTTCCAGGAACGGGATCAGGGCCGCTGCCACAGATACGATCTGCTGCGGGCTCACGTCCATATACTGGATCTGGTCGGCGTTCATAAAGGTGGATTCACCTTTGTGACGGCACGGGATCAATTCATCTTTCAGACGGCCATCTTCGGTGGTCGCGGCGTTAGCCTGTGCGATCACGTACTTGCCTTCTTCAATAGCAGACAGGTAGTCCACTTCGTCGGTGATCACACCGTCAATGACCTTGCGGTACGGAGTCTCGAGGAAACCGTACTCGTTGGTACGAGAGTACACGGACAGGGAGTTGATCAGACCGATGTTCGGACCTTCAGGAGTCTCGATCGGGCACAGACGACCGTAGTGGGTCGGGTGTACGTCTCGGACTTCAAAGCCGGCGCGCTCACGAGTCAAACCGCCCGGGCCCAGCGCGGAGATACGGCGCTTGTGGGTCACTTCGGACAGCGGGTTGTTCTGGTCCATGAACTGGGACAGCTGGCTGGAACCAAAGAACTCTTTGACTGCGGCGGAAATCGGCTTGGCGTTGATCAGATCCTGCGGCATCAGGGTGTCCAGGTCGCCCAGGGAGAGACGCTCCTTGACCGCACGCTCGACACGCACCAGACCGACACGGAACTGGTTTTCAGCCATTTCGCCGACGGAACGGATACGACGGTTACCCAGGTGGTCGATATCGTCCACTTCATCGTTGCCGTTACGGATGTCGATCAGGCGCTTCATCACCTCGACGATGTCGTCCTTGGTCAGCACACCCACGCCGGTTTCGTCTTCACGACCCAGGCGACGGTTGAACTTCATGCGACCAACGGTGGACAGGTCGTAACGCTCGGCGGAGAAGAACAGGTTCTCGAACAGCTGCTCAGCGGCCTCGCGGGTGGGCGGCTCGCCCGGACGCATCATGCGGTAGATCTCTACCAGCGCTTCCAGACGGTTGGTGCTGGAGTCGATGCGCAGGGTCTCGGACATGTAGGCACCGTGGTCCAGTTCGTTGGTGAACAGAACCTCGAAATGCTTGAAGCCGGCCTGGGAGAGGTTGGCGATGGCTTCCAGGCTCAGGGCCTGGTTGGCAGCAACGACCAGCTCACCAGTCTGCGGATGTGCGTAGTCCTTGGCAGCAACTTTGCCAACAACATACTCAACCGGCACTTCGATCTGGGTGACGGAATCTTTTTCCAACTGGCGGATGTGACGCGCGGTCACACGACGACCGGTTTCAACCACCACGGCGCCATTGGCCACGATGTCAAAGGTCGCAGTTTCACCACGCAGGCGCTCAGGCACCAGATCCATCATCAACTTGCCATCTTTCACTTCAAAACCGATGGTCTCGAAGAAGGTGGCCAGGATTTCTTCGGAACTGAAGTCCAGGGCGCGCAGAATAATGGATGCTGGCAATTTACGACGACGGTCGATACGGACAAACAGGTTGTCTTTCGCATCGAACTCGAAGTCCAGCCAGGAGCCACGGTAGGGGATAACGCGAGCGTTATAGAGCACCTTACCGGATGAATGTGTTTTGCCTTTATCGTGGTCGAAGAAGACGCCCGGGCTACGATGCAGCTGGGAGACGATTACCCGCTCGGTACCGTTGATAACAAAGGTGCCGTTCTCGGTCATGAGCGGAATTTCGCCCATGTATACTTCTTGTTCCTTGATGTCTTTGACGGTGCCGGCAGCTGCTTCACGGTCGTACAGAACCATACGAAGCTTGACACGCAGCGGCGCGGAGTAGGTCACTCCACGGATCTGGCATTCTTTTACGTCAAATACCGGCTCACCCAGGCGATAGCTGACATACTGAAGCTCAGCACTACCGGAGTAACTGGTGATCGGGAAAACGCTACGGAAAGCGGCCTCTAGGCCATATTCACCTTCCGGGTCAGCCTCGATGAACTGCTTGAAGGAGTCCAGCTGAATGGACAACAGATAAGGCGTGTCCAGTACCTGGTCTCGCTTACCGAAGTCCTTACGAATGCGTTTTTTTTCGGTATAAGAGTAAACCATAGGGTTCCTCAGCTCGCTGATAAGTGACCCACTCTGTCCCGCGGGACAGCTCTGTCTCAACACCGTTTTGTGTTGGCCCGGACGAAAGAAAACAGTCCGGATTGCTGGTGCACCGAGAGTCGTAAACGGTGTGAAATGCTCTCAGTCTACAGCGCAAAAAGGCTGGTGAACAAAAATTCACCAGCCCTAGCCTGTTTTATCAGGCTAATCTACATAAATGCAGATTATTTGATCTCAACAGAAGCACCGGCAGCTTCCAGCTCTTTCTTCAGAGCTTCAGCTTCGTCTTTGGAGATGCCTTCTTTCAGGTTAGCCGGAGCAGCTTCTACCAGGTCCTTGGCTTCTTTCAGGCCCAGACCGGTGGCGCCACGAACGGCTTTGATAACGGCAACTTTGTTAGCACCGGCAGCAGTCAGAACTACGTCGAACTCGGTCTTCTCTTCTACTGCTTCAGCAGCAGCCGGGCCAGCCATTACGGCAGCAGCGGCAGAAACACCGAACTTCTCTTCCATAGCTTCGATCAGCTCAACAACTTCCATTACGGACATGGAAGCAACGGCTTCAATGATTTGGTCTTTAGTGATAGACATGACAAAAATTCCTGATGTTGAATAAACTCAAACAGCCTAGATAGGCGAGAATCAAGCAGCAGCTTGTTTCTGGTCGCGAACAGCAGCGATAGTACGAACCAGCTTGCCAGCAGAGGCTTCCTTCATGGTAGCCATCAACTTCGCAATTGCTTCTTCGTAGGTCGGCAGCGTGGCCAGACGATCAATTTGTGCTGCGGCGATAAACTCACCGTTAAAAGCGCCAGCCTTGATTTCGAACTTTTGGTTCGCTTTGGCAAACTCTTTGAACAGACGAGCGGCAGCGCCCGGGTGTTCGTTGGAGAAAGCAATCAAGGTAGGACCGGTAAATGCGTCGTTCAGGCACTCGTATTCGGTACCTTCAACCGCGCGACGCAGCAGGGTGTTACGCACAACGCGCATGTACACACCAGCTTCACGAGCGGTCTTACGCAGGACGGTCATCTTGTCTACAGTCACACCGCGAGAATCGGCTACAACTGCGGACAGGGCGCCTTTGGCAGCTTCGTTGACTTCAGCAACAATTGCCTTTTTGTCTTCGAGTCCCAATGCCATTGGCTTAACTCCTGGATTGAATCCGGGTCTGTAGACCCAGTACTGACACATCCCCCCTACCTTTAACAACAGAGGGGAACGATGCGGTAGCAGGATTCCAGAAGAGAAAGAATCTTTCTCGCTGGGTTTCCGGCACCGTCTACGCAGGAAACATTAAGGCTTTGCAGCCTCCTGCGGTCTTGGACGGAGGTCGAAACCCCCAACCAATCAAGGCGCAAAATTATAGATTAAATTTTGCGCCTTGTAAAACCCATCAATTAGGCCTGAGCTTCCAGAGAAGCTTGGTCTACGGCAACACCGGCACCCATGGTGGTGGAGATGCTGACTTTCTTGATGAATTGACCTTTAGCGGAAGAGGGTTTGCCTTTTTTCAGGGCAACCAGCAGAGCTTCCAAGTTTTCTTTCAGCTGAACTTCGTTGAAAGAAACCTTACCCAGAGTGGTATGGATGATACCATTCTTGTCGTTACGGTAACGAACCTGACCAGCCTTGGCGTTCTTGACGGCTTCGGCAACGTTCGGAGTTACAGTACCAACTTTCGGGTTCGGCATCAGACCGCGCGGGCCCAGGATTTGACCCAGCTGACCAACAACACGCATAGCATCCGGGGATGCGATAACGACGTCGAAGTTCATCTCGCCTTTTTTGACCAGCTCGGCCAGGTCATCCATACCTACCAGGTCAGCACCGGCAGCTTTGGCAGCTTCGGCGTTGGCACCTTGGGTGAATACGGCAACGCGAACGTCACGACCGGTACCGTGCGGCAGTACAGTTGCACCACGTACGTTCTGATCGGATTTACGAGCGTCGATACCCAGGTTGACAGCAACGTCAACGCTTTCAACGAACTTGGCGGTAGCCAGTTCTTTCAGCAGGGCAATGGCTTCGTTGATGGAGTACTCTTTGGTACCGTCAACTTTTTCGCGAATAACGCGCATACGCTTGGAAAGTTTAGCCATTGTCTTAATCCTCCACTACCAGACCCATGGAACGAGCGGAGCCGGCGATGCAACGTACTTTTGCATCCAGATCGGCACCGGTCATATCCGGCTCTTTGGTCTTGGCGATTTCTTGCAGCTGAGCTACGGTCACCTTACCAACCTTGTCTTTGTTCGGCTTGGCAGAACCAGACTTGATGCCAGCAGCTTTCTTCAGCAGGAAGGAAGCGGGCGGAGTCTTGGTTTCGAAGGTGAAGGAACGGTCGCTGTAAACGGTGATCACGACCGGAGTCGGTGAACCTTTTTCCAGCTTCTCTGTACGGGCGTTGAACGCCTTACAGAATTCCATGATGTTAACACCGTGTTGACCCAGTGCAGGACCAACGGGAGGAGACGGGTTGGCTGCACCAGCAGCAACCTGCAGCTTGATATAAGCTGTGACTTTCTTAGCCATTAGGAAATTACCTCAAATATGGGTTCTAGCGCCTCGGAGACATGCTCCTGCAAACGGCTCCCCAACTAATAAAGGGGCAGCGAATTATAGAGATATTCGCTGCCCCTGACAACCGTTAAACGTACAGAATTCGATCAGCCTTTTTCGACCTGACCAAAATCCAGTTCAACCGGAGTAGAACGACCGAAGATCAGTACGGAGACCTTCACGCGGCTCTTCTCGTAATCCACCTCTTCAACGGTGCCGTTGAAGTCGGCAAACGGACCATCGGCAACCCGTACCATCTCACCCGGTTCAAACAGGGTTTTCGGACGCGGCTTGTCGTGGGCATCCTGCAGACGATTCAGGATGGCATCGGCCTCTTTGTCGGAGATCGGCGCCGGGCGGTCGGAAGTACCGCCGATGAAACCCATGACGCGCGGTACGTTACGTACCAGGTGCCACGTGGTTTCATCCATGATCATCTGGACCAGGACATAACCCGGGAAAAATTTGCGCTCACTCTTGCGCTTCTGGCCGGCACGCATCTCGACCACTTCTTCGGTCGGGACCAGTACTTCACCGAACATGTCTTCCATGCCATGCATCTTGATATGTTCACGCAGAGATTTGGCAACACGGCCTTCATAGCCGGAAAATGCCTGCACGACATACCATCTCATACGTTGTTCACGTTGTTCAGTCATGGCTTATCCTTACACACCGGTAATCAGGTTGACCAACCAGACCAAGGCACCGTCCAGAACGAACAGCAGCAGGCCCATCACGGCAGTCACCGCCAGCACAATCAGGGTTGTCTGAATGGCTTCCTGACGGGTCGGCCATACGACCTTGCGGACTTCCAGGCGAGACTCACGGGCGAATGCCAGTGTTGCCTTTCCCTTGGTGGTTTGCAGGGCCACTGCACCAGCAGCAGCAATCACAACGACCACACCCAGGGCGCGGACGGCAACCATGACATCACTCAGCAGATAATTACCCACTACAGCGGCCGCCAGGATAATGAAAACCAGGCCCCAAAGCAGGGTATCCTTGCTTCCGCCCTGGCTCTCAGAACTAACACTCATACAACCCACCTGTATCTGACGTAACCAAAGACACAAAAGCCCCGTACGAGACGAGGTATATGGCAGGGGCGGCAGGACTCGAACCCGCAACCATCGGTTTTGGAGACCGCTGTTCTACCAATTCGAACTACGCCCCTGCATAAGAAAGCCCCTATTATAGGGGCTTTGCTTTATTTATGTAAGCCAAAGATTAAGCGATAACTTTAGC
>NZ_CDCG01000007.1 GCF_000819845.1 Aeromonas enteropelogenes | reverse complement strand
GAGACTCGTCATATTCGCCGTAGGCCTGGCTCGGGGTCAGGGTCACTTCGAAGGCGTCACCTACCGCGCGACCTTCCAGCTCGGCTTCGAGGCCGGAAACCAGATAGCGAGTACCGTGCAGATATACCAGCGGCTCTTTGCCGACAGTGCTGTCGATGACTTCACCGTGCTCGTCGGTGACTGTGTATTCCAGCGTAACCACGCTCAGAGGAGCTACTTTCATGTCAGGATCCTGCGGATAGAAAAAAACGGGCTCAGAATACCCTAAAAAGCGGGCCACGCCTATGGCGGACCCTGCCAGCGGGTGTTGAAAAAAGCGACAGCGGGATCGAAGTGACACCCCTCACCCAATCCCGTTACCCCGTCAGGGGCGGAATACCCCGATCACCTCTTCGGTCTCCCGGGTCATCTCATCGACCTCGGCCGGCGTCTGCACCTGGGTATCGCCGCAGGAGACGCAGGTCACCTTCTCGACTCCATGCTCCAGATACAGCATCATGTTGTCCATCTTGCCGCACGCCGGGCAGACTGCACCGGCAATGAAGCGCTTTTTACGTCTGGTTTCCATTTTTGTTACCTCCAGGCAGCATCATATCAGGGTTTTTACATGCATCACGCCATCGAGTACCACCATTTTTCCAGCCAGGGCCTGCAAGCCGGTCATCGCAAACGTACCCCGGTCGGGCAGTTGTTGCGGGTGACCAGAGGAGCCGCGCTGCTAAGACTCGGTCAGCATGAGCTGTTGCTCCCGGCCGGCCGCTGTTTCTGGCTCTGTGCCGATGCTCTGGCCGCCTTCAGCCCGCTGGCAGATTGCGATTACGACCTGCTGAGCGTCTCCCTGCGAGCGCCGCAACCCGGGCAGGCCGGCTGGCTGCAAGCCTCGCCGCTGCTCGATGCCCTGCTCGATTCGCTGGCTCAATGGCAGCGGCCACAGGATTGGCAGGGGGCCTATGGCCACCGGCTGCAGGTCATTCTCGATGAGGTGCAACAGTGCCCCATCAGTCAGCAGGGGAATGAAACCCTGCAAGCGGACTGGCAGGCCATCGCCAGCGGCCATCCCGATGCGCTGCAAACGTGGGCCGAGCGGGCCGATGCGCCAGTCCCGGGCGATGCCCTGCAACAGCAGTGGCAACTGCTGCAGGCCCTCAGACTGCTCAAGGGAGGCAGCAAGGCAGCTCAGGTTGCCGGCAAACTGGGTTATCCCGATGAAGCGGCGCTGCAACAGGCTTGTCAGCGCTGGGGCGTGACACCGGGCGAGGGGCAATAAGCGCCCTCCCCCGCCAGCGAAGAAAAACGGCCAGGCGAGTCCAGTTTTTTGGCCGCCGGTCGTTAACAAGAGAGGATCATCCCCCCTCTTATCCTTTATGCTGGAACCATAAGTGACGGCCAACGTTTCGACCAACAGGACATCTGCCATGACGAGCAAAGCCAATCAATCCCAGGGCATGTTGCTGTTTCATCTCTCAGCCAACCAATCCTTCGCCATCGGCACCCTCAAGGTAAAGGAGATAGTGCCCTATACCCAGCTGACCGCGCTGCCCCAGTCCCACCCGACCGTGCTGGGGGCAGCCAATATGCGTGGCACCACCATTCCGGTGATCGACATGGCCATGGCGGTGGGATATCGCCCCATCCAACGGGAAGAGATGCAACACTGTTTCATCATCATCACCGATTGTCGCCGTACCCTGGTGGGCTTTCTGGTGCGCGGCATCGACAAGATCACCGAGTGCAACTGGCGCGATATCGCCCCGCCGCCTGCCGCCCTCGGTCACAACGTCTTCGTGACCGGAGTAACCCGGGTCAACGGCCAGCT
>NZ_CDCG01000006.1 GCF_000819845.1 Aeromonas enteropelogenes | reverse complement strand
GAAGTCTACCAAGGGGTGGGGGCTGGGGGTCTCGGTCCATCCCATGCTGGCCGATGCGCCCTGGATGGCGCCGGCGCGCGAGCAGATCCGCATCCTGGCTAGCCACCAGGATCAGGTCGCGCTGCTGCCTCCCGGAGCCACCCGGCTGGCGGGCAATGACTTTTGTCCCAATTTCATGTTTTTGCAGGGTGATCATATCGTCGCCATCCAGGGGCATCCGGAATTTTCGGTGGAGTACAACCGGGCGCTGATCGAGCGCCGGCGCGGTTTGCTGCCCGATGAGCGCTATCAACACAGTCTCTCCTCGCTGGAGGGGGAAGTGGATTCCGCCACCATGATGCAGTGGTTGTTGCAGTTTCTGGGGATCTTGCCGGTGCAGCCTGGCGAAGCCTGAGGCCGGTTTGTCAGCCACCCCCTTGGAGTGCTAGATTTTGTAGCAAAATGAAGGATCAAGCGCTGCGATGTCGGCCATGAATGATACACTGGCCGCCCTTTGTGGCGGCCAGTTTGTCTGGCTTGAACGCCGCGCCAGCCTGAGAGGGTGAAGCCTTGAAACTACAGCAACTGAAGTACTTGATCGCGATCCGGGACCATAACCTCAATGTCTCGGTGGCGTCGGATGCGCTCTATACCAGCCAGCCCGGTGTCAGCAAGCAGATCGGCCTGCTGGAGAGCGAGCTGGGCGTGCGGATCTTCGAGCGCCGTGGCAAGCACCTGCACCGCATCACCCCGGTCGGGGAGGAGATCATCAAGTGTGCCGAGGCGATGCTCAACATAGAGAGCAAGATCAAGGCGATCTCCCGCGAGTATCTGGATCCGACCGTGGGCACCCTCAATATTCACACCACCCACACCATCGCCCGCTATCTGCTGCCAAAATCGGTCACCTATTTCACCAAGAAGTACCCCAAAATCTCGTTCCACCTCCATCCCGTGATGTCGGCCAGCAAGGAGCAGATCAGCAAGGGGTATTCGGATTTTTCCATCGTGGCTCACGAGATTGGCTTCGACAAGGAGCTCATCGCCCTGCCGGCCTACCTCTGGACCCTCTCCCTGGTGGTGCCGCAGGATCATCCGCTGGCCAGGGTGAAGAAGCCGACCCTGGAGCAGCTCTGCCAGTATCCCATCCTCAGCTACGAGAGTGGCGCAACCGGTCGTCAGGTGCAGGACGACGCGTTTCAGGCCGCGGGCCTCTCGCCGAGCTACTACATGACGGTGATGGATGCGGGGGTGATCAAGCGCTACGTGGAGCTGGGCTTTGGCATCGGCATCATCTCGTCGCTGGTGGCCAACGATACCGACAGCCCCGGGCTGGTCTCCATCAATCTGGAGCACCTGTTCAAACCCTGCCCGGCGCAGATCTGTTTCAGCAAGAGCATCCTCTTGCAGAACTACATGTATGACTTCATCAGCTCCTTCTCGCCCCACCTCACCAAGGAGGTGATCCAGAATGTGATGCAGCAGCCGACCCAGGCGCGCATCGATGAGCTGATGGCCGGGGTGGAGCTGCCCATCTATTGATTCGGTGATCCGGATCGGTTCATGCCCCTCTGCCGGTTGCAGCGCTCGGCTGGCTGAGTTCTACTCCGGATGCTGCCAGTGCCGTTTTCAGACTCGTCGTCAGAGGTCGCTATGTCCCGCATTCTGCTGCTTGCCAATCTCAACTGTGATCATGTGCTCTCCCTCTCCGAACCCCTGGTGGCCGGTGCCCGTCTGCAATATGTGGATCAGGGGCGCAGGCTGGGTGGCGGCGCCGCCAACACCGGCATCGGGCTGGTCTGGGCCGGTCATGAGGTGACTATCGCCTCTCGCATCGGGTTGGACGAGACGGGGGACTGGTTGCTGGAACAGGCGGCCGGTTACGGGCTGGATTGCAGCCATGTGGAGCGCTTCGGCGGCGAGACCGGCGAACTGCTGATCCTGGTGGATGCCACCGGCGAGCGCACCATCCTCAGGCGTCCTCGGCGCCCGGATCTGCCCGGCGACATGCCGCTGGAGGGGGTGGACTGCCTCTATGTGAACTATCCGGGCACCGCCATGGTGGGTTATATGCGCCAGATGCTCGGCAAGAGCTTCGTGGTAGCCCAGTACCCCAAGGGCGGGCAGGTGCGCCGCCCCTGTCACGTGCTGATCGCCTCTCGCTCCGATCTCGGGGAGGTGGGGGACCCCTGGCAACATGCCCGCCAGCTGGCCGGTGAGCAGCTGGAGTGGCTGGTGCTGACGGAAGGCAAGGCCGGCGCCGTGGCCATTCATGACGAGGAGCAGATCCGGGTGGCGGCGCGGCCTGTCTCCGTGGTCGATACCACGGGGGCGGGGGATGCCTTTGCCGGTGGCCTGATCCACGGGTTGGCGCGGGGCATGGCAATCGAGGAGGCTCTGCAGTGCGCGGTGGATTGGGGCGCTTTTGCGGTCGCCTCCGAGAGCTCCATCCCCTCCCTTGCCCTCAAGAAATGGCTGAAACAGCCCCATTGAGGTTCCCCTGACAAGGGGTGAACGCGGGAGCTGGCAGTGTGCCAAGTTCTGGAAATTTCCCCGCCATAATGCCACCAAACGCCGGGATAACCCGGCAAGTTTGCGATCAATCAAAGAAAGTGTCGATTTATGTGCATCTTCATCGACACCCGGTGGTGCTGCTCTTAACCTGTCATTCCGCAACTCAGATTAAGAGACAGGCCCGCACAGGCGACGCGGTTGTCTCCTGCCTCTTAGCTCAATGTTGTCGTCCTGATTTCTGGCTTGTAGTAAGAGGCAAGTGCGACCATGCAACTGACACGATTTACCGACTATGCCCTGCGTACCCTGACCTTCCTGGCCGTTCAGCCGAGCGACCGCCTGTCGACCATCACCGAAGTTGCCGACACCTTCGGTATCTCCCGCAACCACGTGGTCAAGATAGTGCACCAGCTCGGGATCAAGGGGTACATAGAGACGGTACGTGGCAAGCATGGCGGTATCCGCCTTGGCCGTGCGGCGGTATCCATCAATCTGCGGGACGTGGTGATGGACATGGAGCATGTGCTCTGTCCGGTCGACTGCAAGCGCGAGAACTGTCGCCTCTCCGGCGGCTGCCGCATTCAGGGGATCCTGCGTCGCGCCATGAACGCCTTCCTGGAAGTGCTGGGTGAATACACCCTGGCCGATGCGGTACGCGATCCCACCCGCCTGTGCCACCTGCTGGGCATAGAACAGGAGTCCATCCTGGCGATGGCGTGATCCGAAACGGGAACGAACAAGACATAAGAGGGGCCCTTGCTGGCTCCTTTTTCGTATCAGCGGTTGCCCGGCTGGCGGATCAGGGTGATGGCACCGTGCAGGCAGGCCAGTCCGCAGGCGCCACAGCCGTCACACGCTTCCATATTGACGCTGACTCCATCGGTGGTGGCCTTGATCGCCTGCTGGGGGCAGGCATCTTCACACAGCAGGCAGTAGAACCCCTGACGGGCCTGGCAGCTGGCCTCGTCGATCTGGACCCGGGTTTGCACCTGGCGTCCCAGCTGCAGGTCGAGGGCGCCGGTGGGGCAGGCTCTGGCGCAACTGCCACAGTAGCTGCACTGGCCGCATTCGAGATCCAGCACCGGGGTGCCGGCGATCGGGCTGCCTTGATATTTTTCCCGAGAGGCGGGTTTGAGCAGGCCGCGCGGGCATGCCTTGAAGCACTCACCGCAGCGGGTACAGAGGGAAAGATACTGGGATTCCTCGATAGCCCATGGCGGGCGTGCTTCCTGGCACACTACGGCGGGTGCGCGGGAAGCCTGCCAACCTTGTGTCAGCCAACGGAGGAAATAATGAGTCATGCCCGCCCCTAATACCTATTAGGGGTTAATTTTATCGGAGTTTCTGAACGTAGGCCAGAGAATCGCGGCCGTCAGGATCGCAAGGGCGGTTGCCCTTGTGTAAGCTAGGCGGGTCTTTTTGCGTGACTGAATGAAAACATATGTGGTTATTTCTCTGGCGTGCCTCCCTGCTGTATGTGTTTCCTCTGCTGATGTGGATCTACTGTCGCATCAAGGGTATCGAGTTTGTCGAGCTTGATACCGGCGTCAACATGCACAAGTGGGTGGTGCTGGCCGCCTATCTCCTCTATGTGGTGATCTGGTTGCTGGCCAACCGCTATCTTGAACTCTTTCTGCGTCAACGGAGTCGCAAATGATCGAGCCCGGGCTCTGGGGGATCCTGCTGCCTGCCGCCGTGCTGGCCCTGGGGATTGGCTGGCTGGCCGGGCGCCGCGCCAGTGCCGCCCAGGCCAGGGAGCTGTTGCTGGCTCAGGAGCGTTATCAGGCGCTGCAGGATCGTTTCGACGAGCTGCAGGATGAGCGGATGCTGGGTCAGCAGAAGCTGGATCAGCAGCAGACCCTGCTGATCAAGCTCACCGCCCGTCTCAAGGATGCCGAGGCGACCCTGCGCAGCGAGCGGCTGGCTGCCGCCGAGAAGCTGCAGTTGCAGCAGGAAGCGGAGCAACGCCTCAGCCAGCAGTTCGAAAATCTCGCCAACCGCATCTTCGAGCAAAACTCGGGCAACTTCCGCGAACTGAATCAGAACAGTCTCGATCTGCTGCTGACACCGCTGAAAGAGCAGCTCGAGGGTTTTCGTCGTCAGGTAGGGGAAACCCACGCCCAGGAGACGGCCCAGCGCCACAGCCTCAAGTTCGAATTGGAGCGCCTCGCCGAGCTCAACGCCCGCATGACCGAGGAGGCGGCGGCGCTGACCCGCGCCCTCAAGGGCGACAGCAAGCAGCAGGGCAACTGGGGCGAGGTGGTGCTGGCGCGCATCCTCAGCGAATGCGGTCTGCGCGAGGGTCACGAGTACCACACCCAGGTCAACATCGAGGTGGACAAGGGCAAGCGCTATCAGCCCGACGTCATCGTCCACCTGCCGCAGGACAAGGACATCATCATCGATGCCAAGGTGTCGCTGACCGCTTATGAGCGCTGGTACAACGCCGCTGACGAGCTGGAGAAGGCGGTAGCGCTGAAAGAGCACGTCGCCTCGGTACGCAACCACATCCGCGAGCTGGGCCGCAAGGATTACCAGCAGCTGCCCGGGGTGCGCACCCTCGATTACGTGCTGATGTTCGTGGCGGTGGAGCCCGCCTTCCTCACCGCGGTGGAGGCCGACCCCTCGCTGGTACGCTACGGTCTCGACAACAACATCCTGCTGGTGAGCCCCACCAACCTGATGGTGGCGCTGCGCACCATAGAGAATCTGTGGCGCTACGAACGGCAGAACCAGAATGCCCGCCAGATCGCCGAGCGGGCCGGCCGCCTCTACGAGAAGCTGCGGCTGTTTGTCGAAGAGATGCAGCAGATGGGCGGCAGCCTGCACAAGGCGCAGGAGAGCTATGACAAAGCGATGGGGCGGCTGGTCAATGGCCGTGGCAACTTGATCGCCCAGGCCGAGCGTTTTCGCGAGCTGGGGGTGGAGGTAACCAAGACTCTGCCCGAGCCGCTGGTGGAGCGGGCGCTGGAGCGTGACCAGGCGCGGGATTAATCGCTCACTTTCTTCGGCGTCAGCCAAGGCCCAACCATGAGCGCTATGCACTCCAGGGGAGGGGAATCATACGCGATGGCTTGCCAGCGTCTTCATTACCAGGGGAAATAGTCATGGCTGTTTTTTCAAAATAGCCACGTAATTACCATCGTCCTCCTTATGAAGTATTTCAGTTGAGAAGCCATATATTTCACCCTGGTGGCGCAATGTCTCCTGATCGATATCCAGCCAGCTGACAGTTTCATCACATTCACCTTTATATTCAAAAGAGAGTTTTCGTATTGTCGTCAGGTTGGTTGTGCCGTTGGTGGAATTCAGAATGAGACGGCCATTTGCCGACAGATATTGATGGGCAAGAGAGAGAAAGCAAGCGAGCATGGGAAGGCTCCCCACCGCGCCTATGCTACGGCCCAAAAGCAACCATGTATCGAATTCTGCATCGAAACGGGCGGAAAAGATGTCCGCGTTGATGACCCTGTTGACCCCTCTCCAACGCATCACTTCACAAGCCAATGGTGATATGTCCAACGCGGTCACATCACGGCGATGCTTTTGCAGGAATAACGAGTGTTCACCTGCCCCCGCGCCTATATCTAAAATACGTCCGGAACACAGAGACAAGGCTAAACGATCAATGGCATAGTAATCTGCCGGTCGAAAAAATATCGATAATGGGAGACGGTATGATTCTTGTCCCTCAATATTAATTTGTAGCATCTCATTACCTTGATTCAGGTAGTGATCTCGTAGAGCCTTGCCGAATATATCCAGATTCTTTCCCATGGCTATGTCCTCCCTCATGCCAAACTCGGCCAAGATATCTCATGTTGTCGATATTGAATTTGTGGAGAGCACGATGTTTTTGAAACTATGAGTCGTCATAGCCAAATAAAAACGGCCCACCGAAGTGGGCCGTTTTTATTTAAATGGGAAGCTAATCAGCGATTGGCGGCGCGGGCGCTCAGCTCGGCTTTTTCGGCATCGCTCAGGAAGGCCAGGGTCAGGCCATTTTGCTGGGCGGTGCGGATCTCGCTCGCCGTCATGCCGGCGGCCGGGGCGGCTACCTCGTATTCGTAGGGCAGATCGATGCCTTCCACCGCCGGATCGTCGGTGTTGAGGCAGGCCAGTACGCCGGCGGCCAGGAATTGGCGGATCGGGTGCTCGGCCAGGCTCGCCACCGTGGTGGTCTGCAGGTTGGAGGTGAGGCAGGACTCGATGCCGATGCGGTGCTCGGCCAGATAGGCCATCAGGGCCGGATCCTGAATTGCCTTGACGCCGTGACCGATACGCTCGGCACCCAGCTCGCGAATGGCTTGCCACATGCTCTCGGGGCCTGCGGCCTCACCGGCGTGCACGGTGACGCGCATGCCGGCATCCCGCACCTGGCGGAAGTGATCGGTAAACAGCTCGCCCGGGAAACCCAGCTCGTCGCCGGCCAGATCGATGGCGACCAGCTTGTCGCGATGGGCCAGGCAGGCTTCCAGCTCGCTGCGGCACTGTTCGGTGCCGAAGGTGCGGCTCATGATGCCGATGAGGTTGGTCTTGATACCGAAATCGCAGCTGCCGGCGGCCACGCCGTCGATGACGGCTTCCACCACTCCTTGCGGGTGCAGCTTGTGGGCCATTGCCATGTAGGCGGGGCTGAAGCGCAGCTCGGCATAATCGATGCCGGCGCGCAGCAGATCTTCCACGTTTTCGTAGGCGACCCGGCGACAGGCGTCATAGTCAGCCAGCACGGCCACGCCCCAGTCCAGCTTCTTCAGGAAGGCGACCAGGCTCGGCTCGTTCTCGACGATCTGGACGTGGGGGCGCAGCGCCTCCAGCTCATCGGCAGGCAGCCGGATATTGTGCTGACGTCCCAGCTCGAGGATGGTCTGCGGGCGGATGTTGCCGTCCAGATGGCGGTGCAGGTCGGTCAGGGGGAGAGATCTGTCAATCATGATGTCGCCTTCTTCGAGTCGGGGTTGAAAGCCTGCCATTCTAGGGGGGGCTTTCAAAAAAGATACCCCGTTTGAAATCAAACGGGGCTCTTGTTGCGCAATGATTTACCAAGGCGTGATGGGAATCGTTTTTCCTCTGGACTCAGGAGAGGTCGAGTTCTTTCAGCTTGCGGGTCAGAGTGTTGCGACCCCAGCCGAGCAGGCGGGCGGCCTCCTGCTTGTGGCCGTGGGTATGTTCCAGCGCTGTCTCCAGCATGATCCGTTCGAACTGGGGCATGGCATCCGCCAGGATGTCGATCTCCCCCAGCGCCAGCTTGGCGGCCACCCACTCCTGCAACTGCTGTTGCCAGCCGCCGGACAGGGCTGGCTGGCCCGGCTCGGCGGTATTGGTGATGGGGGTGAGCAGCTCGGTGGGCAGGTCGCTTACCAGCACCTCCTGCCCTGAGGCCATCACGGTGAGCCAGCGGCAGACGTTTTCCAGCTGACGGACGTTACCCGGCCAAGGCAGGCGGCTGATGTAGGCCTGAGTATCCGGATGCAGACTCTTGGCTTCTACGTTCAGCTCCTTGGCTGCGCGCAGCAGGAAGTGGCGGGCCAGCTGGGGGATATCCTCGCGGCGCTCCTTGAGGGCCGGAATATGGATACGGATGACGTTGAGGCGGTGGAACAAGTCTTCACGAAACTCGCCGTCGGCGACC
The DNA here is from genome assembly GCF_000819845.1 of Aeromonas enteropelogenes. Taxonomy (GTDB): domain Bacteria; phylum Pseudomonadota; class Gammaproteobacteria; order Enterobacterales; family Aeromonadaceae; genus Aeromonas; species Aeromonas enteropelogenes. The sequence continues at coordinate 119,055 of NZ_CDCG01000006.1, read as the reverse complement.
CGCTTCTCCAGGTTTTGGTGGGTGGCGGCGATGATCCGCACATCTACCTGCACCGGCTGATGGCCACCGACCCGGTAGAACTGGCCATCCGCCAGCACCCGCAGCAGTCGGGTCTGCACATCAAGGGGCATGTCGCCTATCTCGTCGAGAAACAGGGTGCCGCCGTCAGCCTGCTCGAAGCGGCCGTGACGGATGTTGTTGGCGCCGGTGAAGGCTCCCTTCTCGTGGCCGAACAGTTCGGATTCGATGAGATCTTTCGGGATGGCCGCCATGTTGAGGGCGATGAAATTCTTGTGGGCGCGCGGGCTGTGCTTGTGCAGGGCATGGGCGACCAGCTCCTTGCCGGTGCCGCTCTGGCCATTGATCAGCGCCGAGATGCTGGAGCGCGACAGACGGCCGATGGCGCGGAACACCTCCTGCATAGCTGGCGCCTCGCCGATGATCTCCGGGGTGCTGCTGGCCTCCTGCTGGCGCGCCTTGCGCTTGGTGCGCTGCTCCTTGAGGTGATTCTCGGCGCGCCGAACCAGGGCCACGGCCTCGTCGATGTCAAACGGCTTGGGCAGGTATTCGAAGGCGCCGCGCTGGTAGGCGTTGACCGCGCTGTCGAGGTCCGAGTGGGCGGTCATGATGATGATGGGCAGGTCGGCCTGACGGCGATGGATCTGCTCCAACAGGCTCAGGCCGTCGATCCCGGGCATCCGGATATCGGAGAGGATAACGTCGGGGGAGCGCAGCTCCAGGGCATGGAGCAGGGCTTCGCCATCGGCGAAACTCTCGCAGGTGAAGCCTTCGCTGCCGAGGGTGCGCTCCAGCACCCAGCGGATAGAACTGTCGTCATCGACGATCCACACTTTTGCTGTCATGACGTTCCCTTATTTGCGAAGCGGTAGAAAGATGGTGAATTCGGTATGGCCGGGCCAGCTGATGCAGTCGATGCGCCCCTTGTGCTGGTCGATCAGGTTCTGGGCGATGGAGAGACCGAGCCCGGTGCCCCCCTCCTTGCCGGTGATCATGGGATAAAACAGGGTGTCGCGGATGGCATCGGGAATGCCGGGGCCGTTGTCGATGATCTTGATCTCCGCCGCCAGCCGGTAACGCTGGCCGTGGATAGTGATCTGGAAGGCGGTGCGGGTCTTGATGCGAATAAGGCCGGTCTGATCGCCGATGGCTTCGGCGGCGTTGCGCACCATGTTGAGAAACGCCTGCTGTAGTTGGTCCGGCTCCATCTCGAACTCGGGAATGCTGGGATCGTAATCTCGCTCGATGCGTACCGAGGGGGGCAACTCCAGCTCCACCAGACGGCGCACCTGCTCCAGCACCGAGTGGACATTGTGCATCTGGTGGCGACCGGGGCGCTGGGGGCCGAGCAGGCGATCGACCAGTACCCGCAGCCGGTCGGCCTGCTCGATGATGATGCCGGTGTATTCGCGCAAGGAAGGATCTGGCAGTTCCTTTTGCAGTAGTTGGGCTGCGCCGCGCAGACCGCCGAGGGGGTTCTTGATCTCGTGGGCCAAGCCACGTACCAGCTCCTTGGCCGCCTGCTGCTGGGCGTGTTGCTGCTGTTCCTGGCTAATCTTCTTCTGCTGATCGATCTTGCGCAGCTCCACCACCAGGAGCCGCTGCTCGTGATCGGCCATGGGGGTGGCGCTGAGTTCCACCAGGCGGGGCTCCCCTTCCACCACCAGGGTGACTTCGCTATCGGTGAAGCCCTGCCCCGAGATGAGGCAATGCTTGAGCCGCTGCAGATCGAGGGAGATGTGCTCCAGCAGGTGGGGCAGTTCGATGCCGATCAGCCGCCGTTCACTGAGGGAGAGCAGCTGTTCGGCCGCCGGGTTGACGAATTGAATGCAGAGCCGCTCATCCATGAGGATCACGGCGGTCAGCAGATTATCCAAGAGTGTCTTGGCACTATCCGAGCGGGTTGGCACAGGTTTCTCCCTAAAACGGTGCTTTGCACCTGTAATGCACCGATATGGTGCATTAAGTTTACCCGCATCGGTGCGCTATATCACCCCTGATTGGCCTTTGGGGTGGGTTTGGGAGCCGCAGCCACACTCGCTCTATGCAGGTAAAAGGTGACTGGAGTGGATTTAGCAAGGATCGTACCGTCTTTGGCGAGCAGCTCGAGCTGCGCCTCGTGGGCACCGCGATCGAGGTTTTCAACCCGGATCGCCAGGCTGTTGCTGACGATGGGAGCGGCCTTGCCATCAAGTTTCAGGCGTACGTCATATTGCGTCGGCGGCTGGGGGGTGATCTGTCCCTGAAACACTATGTTGCCGGTGTTGTCGCGCAGGGTGCTGCCTTGTTCGGGGGAGAGCAGCTCAATGACCAGCTTGGCGGCCTCCTGTTCTTTCTTGGCATCGGCGCCGGTCAGGGCATTGAAGTTCTCCACCTGCACCGAACGGGGTGAGCTGCCGATGAGGGGGGCCGTGCGCAGATCGACCTCCTGGGCCTTCTTGCCGGGGGGCGGGGCATCCGTGTAGTGGGTCACACCATTGCCATCAACCCAGGAATAAACCTTGGCGGCCTCGGCACCGGCAGTGATCAGCAACAGGGTGAGCGTCCATGCGATGTAGCTTCTGTTCATCCATCTCTCCTTGACGGTATTTTGCTTAATCCTATCAGAGAAAAAACCCGCCAGATGGCGGGTTTTGTCACGATTAGGCAAGCTAGCCGGATTTAAACGGGCAGACTGTCCGGGTTTAGACGGAGTAGTACAGCTCGAACTCCAGCGGGTGCGGGGTCATGCGCACGCGGTCAACATCCTGCTGCTTCAGCTCCAGGTAGGAGTCGATGAAGTCATCGCTGAACACGCCACCACGGGTCAGGAACTCGCGATCGCTGTTCAGGGCTGCCAGGGCCTCGTCCAGAGAACCGGCCACGGTCGGCACTTCTGCGGCTTCTTCCGGCGGCAGATCATACAGGTTCTTGTCCATGGCATCGCCCGGATGGATCTTGTTGATGATACCGTCCAGACCGGCCATCAGCTGGGCTGCAAACGCCAGATACGGGTTGGCAGCCGGGTCCGGGAAGCGCACTTCGATACGACGGGCTTTCGGGCTCGGTACCACCGGGATACGGATGGAAGCTGAGCGGTTGCGGGCGGAGTAGGCCAGCATGACCGGGGCTTCATAGCCCGGCACCAGACGCTTGTAAGAGTTGGTGGTCGGGTTGGCGAAGGCGTTGATGGCCTTGGCGTGCTTGATGATGCCGCCGATGTAGTGCAGGGCCATCTCGGACAGACCGCCGTACAGGTCGCCGGCGAACAGGTTGACGCCGTTCTTGGCCAGGGATTGGTGGCAATGCATGCCGGAGCCGTTGTCACCGAACATGGGTTTCGGCATGAAGGTGACGGTCTTGTTGTAGGCGTGAGCCACGTTGTGGATCACGTACTTCAGCACCTGTACTTCGTCAGCCTTCAGGGTAAGGGTGTTGAAGCGGGTCGCGATCTCGTTCTGACCGGCAGTGGCCACTTCGTGGTGGTGAGCTTCAACAACCTGGCCCATCTCTTCCAACACCAGACACATGGCGGCACGGATGTCCTGGGAGGAGTCAACCGGGGCAACCGGGAAATAGCCACCCTTGACGAAGGGACGGTGACCCTTGTTGCCGTGCTCGTAGTTGGTACCGGAGTTCCAGGCAGCTTCTTCGGATTCGATCTTCACGAAGCTGTGACCCATGGTGTTGGAGAAGGTGATGTTGTCGAACATGAAGAATTCCGGCTCCGGCCCGAACAGCACGGTGTCAGCGATGCCGCTGGACTTCAGGAAATCTTCTGCACGCTTGGCGATGGAGCGCGGATCGCGGTCATAGCCTTGCATGGTAGCAGGTTCCAGCACGTCACAGACGATGTTCAGAGTGGTCTCTTCGGTGAAGGGATCCAGTTTGGCGGAGGCCGGGTCCGGCATCAGTACCATGTCGGACTCGTTGATGCCCTTCCAGCCGCCGATGGAAGAACCATCGAACATCTTGCCGTCTTCGAAGAAATCTTCATCAACCTGATGAGCAGGGATGGATACGTGCTGCTCTTTACCCTTGGTGTCGGTAAAGCGCAGATCAACAAACTTGACTTCGTGTTCCTGGATCAGGGCCAAAACGTTCTGGGCTGACATGCTAAGTAACCTCCGGTGTTAAAACTCTTTTGGGTGAATGCGTCGTCGTATTCACATAAGCCAGTATCGTGCCAAGTTTGTGACAGCTTGATTTCAGGGCAGTCCCGGCAGGATGGCTCCCCAAAAGTAGGCGCTTTCGCGTCGGAATGCATCAAATTAGTGCGTCACTGGATCGTTTTGGTGCACTGAAATGGTGCGCAATAACGGAGTCACGAGGCGCCCAAGCAGGCTTTGTGGGACGGGTCTATGATCCAGATCCGTTGATGTGCGCGAATGTACTGCAATTCTGCTAGGCAGATCACAAAGGCGAGAGTACAATTAGCGCCCAATTTTACCCGGTGTATTGAGGCGAGAATGTTAGATAATTTACGCAATATTGCGATTATTGCGCACGTTGACCACGGCAAAACCACGCTGGTGGACAAGCTGCTGCAGCAGTCCGGTACCCTGGACCGCTCCACGGAAGGTCAGGAACGGATCATGGACTCCAATGATCTGGAACGGGAACGTGGCATCACCATTCTCGCCAAGAACACTGCGATCCGCTGGAACGACTACCGCATCAACATCGTGGATACCCCAGGTCACGCCGACTTCGGTGGTGAAGTTGAGCGCGTACTCTCCATGGTTGACTCCGTGCTGCTGCTGGTTGACGCGGTAGACGGCCCGATGCCGCAGACCCGTTTCGTGACCCAGAAGGCATTTGCCCAAGGTCTGAAGCCGATCGTGGTGATCAACAAGGTTGACCGTCCGGGTGCCCGTCCTGACTGGGTAATGGATCAGGTATTCGACCTGTTCGACAACCTGGGTGCCACCGACGAGCAGCTGGACTTCAAAGTTGTTTACGCCTCTGCACTGAACGGTTGGGCCACCATGGATCTGGACACTCCGTCCGAGAACATGGAACCCCTGTTCCAGGCCATCGTCGATAACGTGGAAGCTCCGAAAGCTGACACCAACGGCGCATTCCAGATGCAAATCTCCCAGCTGGACTACAACTCCTACGTGGGCGTTATCGGTATCGGCCGCATCACCCGTGGTCGCGTCAAGACCAACCAGCAGGTGACTGTGGTTGGCGCCGATGGCAAGACTCGCAATGGCAAGGTTGGCCAGGTGCTGGGTTACCTGGGTCTGTCCCGTACCGAAGTGACCGACGCGCAAGCGGGCGACATCATCGCCATCACAGGTCTGGGCGAGCTGAAGATCTCCGACACCATCTGCGACACCGGTGCCGTTGAAGCGCTGCCGCCGCTCTCCGTTGACGAGCCGACCGTGAACATGACCTTCCAGGTCAACACCTCGCCGTTCGCCGGTAAAGAAGGCAAGTTCGTGACTTCCCGCAACATCCTGGAGCGTCTGAACCAGGAGCTGGTCCACAACGTGGCCCTGCGCGTGGAAGAGACCGATGATCCGGACAAGTTCCGCGTATCCGGTCGTGGTGAACTGCACCTCTCCATCCTGATCGAAAACATGCGTCGCGAAGGCTACGAGCTGGCGGTATCCCGTCCGGAAGTTATCCTGCGCACCGTCGACGGCGAACTACAAGAACCGTTCGAAACCGTTACCGTGGACGTGGAAGAAGCGCACCAGGGTTCCGTCATGGAGCAACTGGGTCTGCGTAAAGGCGAAATGACCAACATGACCCCGGATGGCAAGGGTCGTGTTCGCCTTGACTTCATGATCCCGAGCCGTGGCCTGATCGGCTTCCAGACCGAGTTCATGACCCTGACTTCAGGTACCGGTCTGCTGTACCACACTTTCGATCACTACGGTCCGCACAAGGGTGGCAACATCGGTGAGCGTCAGAACGGCGTGCTGATCTCCAACGCAACCGGCAAGGCCCTGACCTACGCCCTGTTCGGTCTGCAAGACCGTGGTCGTCTGTTCATCGGTCACGCGACCGAAGTGTACGAAGGCCAGGTGATCGGTATCCACTCCCGCTCCAACGATCTGACCGTCAACTGCCTGAAGGGCAAACAGCTGACCAACATGCGTGCCTCCGGTACCGACGAAGCCCAGGTGCTGACTCCGCCGATCCGCATGTCTCTGGAACAGGCCCTCGAGTTCATCGACAACGACGAACTGGTAGAAGTCACTCCGAAGAGCATCCGCATTCGCAAGAAGTTGCTGACCGAGCTGGATCGCAAGCGCGCCGGCCGTGGTTGATATGATGCGTTGAGTGGCCATGGCCACTCCATGCAGGCAAGCGGGCCCAAACCTCTGGTTTGGGCCCGTTTTTATTGTCTGGCACTGCTATGTTCAACCTATGCATTACTGATGGCGCGGCAGGGCAGTGGATAAACAAAAGCCGCGGGTCGTGAGACTCGCGGCTTTTTCATTGCCTCGTTGGTAGCGTTTACTGGCGCCAGAATGAGGGGAAGAAGAGCACGGCGACGGTCAGGATCTCGAGGCGCCCCAACAGCATGCCGAACGACATCAACCACTTGGCCGAATCGGGCAGGCTGGCGAAGTTGGTGCTGGGACCGACCACAGGTCCCATCCCGGGGCCCACGTTGGCCACCGCCGTGATGGCGCTGGAGATGGCGGTGAGCGGGTCCAGCCCGATGGCGCCGAGCAGGGCGGCGATCACCAGTATGATGGCGAAGTAGGCCAGCACGAAGGAGATCATGGAGCGGATGATGGCGTCATTGACGGTGCGGCCGTTGTATTTTTGTGGAAACACCGCGGAGGGGTGCATCAGCTGGCGCATCTGCTTCTTGAACAGGGCAAAGGCAACCTGGATCCGGAATATCTTCAGCCCCCCTGCCGTCGAGCCGGAGCAGGCCCCCAGCGCCAGCAGCACGATGAAGAGAATGCTGGTGAGCGGCCCCCAGGTGCCGAAGTCGCCGAGGCCGTAACCCGTGGTGGTGAGTACAGAGACGATATTGAAGCTGCTGATGCGCAGGGCATCCCAGAAATCGAATACGTCCCGCTGCCACAGGTAGAGGGTCATGATGAGGGTGACCCAGACCACCAGCCAGAAGAAGCCCCGTACCTGGGCATCCTTGAACAGGCTGTAGTCCCTGTGATTGAGGCTCTGCACATAAAGCAGGAAGGGCAGGCCGCCCAGGAACATGAAGACGGTACCGATCCAGTGGGCAGAGGGGGAGAAGTGGGACATGGATTGGTCAGAAGTGGAGTAGCCGCCGGTACTCAGGGTAGTCATGGCGTGATTGACCGCCTCAAACATGGTCATGCCGCTCGCCCAGTAGGCCATGAAGCAGAGCATGGAGAGCACCAGATAGACCACGACGATATTGTTGGCCACCGTTTTGGCGCGCGGGGCGCTCTTGTCGGACCAATCCGAGCTTTCGGTCTGGAACAGCTTCATGCCTCCGACGTTGAGGTAGGGCAGTACCGCTACCGCCATCACGATGAAACCGACCCCGCCGAGCCACTGCAGTATGGATCGCCACAAGAGGATGCTATGGGCCATGTTGTCGAGCCCGGAGAGCACAGTGGATCCGGTCGTCGTCACTCCCGACATGGTCTCGAAGTAGGCGTCAACAAACGTGATGTGAGTGATGAAAACGAACGGCAAGGCGCCGAAGACGCAGGCCACCACCCAGACCGAGGTGGTGAGCAGAAACATCTCCCGTACGCCGAGGTGAAACTCCGCCTTGCGGCCATAGTGGAGGCAGAGCAGGGCGGCGCCATGGGTGATGAGCACCGACTTGAGAAATTCGACGAAGCCTTCGGAGCCGGTCAGCAGTGCCAGCAGGGTGGGCAGCCACATGAAGAGCGCCAGCTTGGAGAGCACCAGTCCGAGGGTGAAGATGATAGGTCGCAGCTTGATCATGCCGGATAACCTGGTCGTTGATTAAAAAAAGACCCGGACCATTCCCTTGGAGGAAGCAGGCCGGGTCGGATTTGGCTGTTTGTACGCATTTGAACGTTACAGGAAGAAGGGGCTTGGCTGGAACAGTCGCTCCACTTCCGGAATGTACTTCTTGTCCACCAGGAACATGACCACATGGTCATCTTGCTGGATCTGCGTGCGGTCGTGGGCGATCAGTACTTCATCTCCCCGAACCACGGCACCGATAGTGGTGCCGGGCGGCAGCTTGAGCTCGCCCACCGTCTTGCCCACCACCTTGGAGGTGTTCTCGTCGCCGTGGGCGATGGCCTCGATGGCCTCGGCGGCACCGCGGCGCAGGCTGTAGACGTTGGCGATATCAGCCCGTCGCACATGGGTCAGCAGGGCCGAAATGGTGGCCTGCTGGGGCGAGATAGCGATGTCGATGGAGCCACCCTGCACCAGATCCACGTAGGCGCCGCGCTGGATCAGCACCATGGTCTTCTTGGCGCCCATCTTCTTGGCGAGCAGGGCCGACATGATGTTGGCCTCGTCCTCGTTGGTCACCGCGATGAAGACGTCGATTTGGTCGATGTGCTCCTCGGCCAGCAGTTCCTGATCCGCCGCATCGCCGCAGAAGACGATGGTGTTTTCCAGCAACTCGGAGAGCTGCTCGGCCCGCTTCAGGTTGCGCTCGATGAGCTTGACGCTATAGCGCTTCTCCAGCTGGCGAGCGAGGCCGGCGCCGATATTGCCGCCCCCGACGATCATGATGCGCCGGTAGGGGCTCTCGAGTCGCTGCAGCTCCGACATCACGGCACGGATATGGCCAGCGGCGGCGACGAAGAAGACCTCGTCATCCGCTTCTATGATGGTGGTGCCTTGCGGGCGGATGGGGCGTCCCTGACGGAAGATGGCAGCCACCCGGGTCTCGATGTTGGGCATGTGTTCACGCAGGGTGGAGAGGGCATTGCCCACCAGCGGGCCGCCGTAGTAGGCCTTGACCGCCACCAGGCCGACCCGGCCACCGGCGAAATCCACTACCTGCAGAGCCCCCGGATATTCGATGAGGCGCCGCACATAGTCGGTCACCAGTTGCTCGGGGGCGATCAGGTGATCCACCGGCACGGATTCCGGCAAGAACAGACGATCCCGCTCGGTCAGATAGGCCGGCGAGCGGATCCGCGCCACCTTGTTCGGCGTGTTGAACAGGGAGTAGGCCACCTGGCAGGCGATCATGTTGGTTTCGTCGCTGTTGGTGACGGCTACCAGCATGTCGGCATCCTGGGCCCCAGCCTCGCGCAGCACCTTGGGGTGGGCGCCGTGGCCATTGACCACCCGCAGATCGAACTTGTCCTGCAACTCGCGCAGCCGCTCGCTGTCGGTGTCGACGATGGTGATGTCGTTGTTCTCCCCGGCCAGGTTCTCGGCCAGGGTGCCGCCGACCTGGCCGGCGCCCAAAATGATGATCTTCATACGGACCGTTTACTCACGTTGGTGCGGTAAAAGGGGCCGCCAGCACAGGCCAGGCGGGACTCCAGAATGATGCCGGACATGCCGGGCTCACTGCTTGATCAGCTTGGCATAGTAGAAGCCGTCCATTTCGGCCTCGCCCGGCAGGAACTGACGCCCCGGGCACTCCGGCGTGTCTTGGGCGTGCAGCGGCACCAGGGTGGCATCCGGCGTCGCCGCCAGGAAGGCGCGGATCTGTTCGCGATTTTCCTCCGGCAGTACGGAGCAAGTTGCGTAGAGCAGGGTACCGCCGCTCTTCAGCTTTGCCCAGAGTGCGTTGAGGATGCGGCGCTGCAGCTCGGCCAGTTCACGGATGTCCTGATCCCGGCGCAGCCACTTGATGTCGGGGTGACGGCGGATGACGCCGGTCGCGGAGCAGGGAGCATCCAGCAGGATTCGATCAAACTGCCCCTCTGGCCACCACTGTTCCGGCGCGCTGGCATCGCCGTGGATCACTTGGGCGGTGAGGCCGATGCGCTCCAGGTTTTCCCGTACTCGAGTCAAGCGATGTTCGTCGGCATCGACCGCGACAACGCCTGCCAGCTTGGGCTGGCGCTCCAGCAGGTGTGCTGTCTTGCCGCCGGGGGCGGCGCAGGCATCCAGCACCCACTCACCCGGCTGCGGGTCGAGCAGGGCTGCGGCCTGCTGGGCCGCACCATCCTGTACCGAGCAGTCACCCACCTCGAAACCGGGTAGCTTGGTCACGTCGCAGGGGCGTTCCAGCAGGATGCAATCCTCACCCTCTTCACCAGCCACCGCATTGATGCCGGCTTCGGCCATGCGTGCCAGCATCTGGTCGCGGTTCTGGCGCTGGTTATTGTTGCGGATCCACATGGGCGGGCGCTGGTTGTTGGCCTCCATGATGAATTCCCACTCGTCGGGATAGGCCTGACGCAGGCGCTTGGTGAGCCACTCGGGATGACCGAGGCGAATACTGGGGACGCGGTCGATGCGCAGCAGAATGACTTCGGCGCTGCGCTGGAAGTTGCGCAGCACGCCGTTGATGAGGCCGCGCAAGGAAGATCCCTTGAGCAGCTTGACGGCATTGACGGTCTCGGCCACGGCGGCGTGGGCCGGAATGCGGGTGTAAATGAGCTGGTAGAGGCCGACCAGGATCAGGTAGTGAAAGATGCGGCTCTTGTTCTTGAGCGGTTTGTCCATCATCTCTCCGACCGCCGCATCGAGGCGGGGCAGCCAGCGCAGGGTGCCGTAGCAGAGTTCTTGCAGGAGGGCGCGATCGCGAGGCGCAACCTTCTCTTGGGCAGCAGGCAGTACGGCTGAGAGGGACTGGCCCTGATCCAGCACCTGTTGAATGACGAGAGCGGCCTGTGCACGTGTTTTCATATGATTACCTTAAATGCGCAAGTCGGGGCCTGAGCCCCGCTTGTTTCAATTTAATTGCGTGCCGGGTTCAAACCAGTCGCGGCGAGAGTTGAGCAGATCCGTGACGGACATGGCTTTCTTGCCGGGCGGTTGCAGGGTCAGCAGGCGCAGCACACCCTTGCCGGTGGCGATGTCGATTCCCTGCTTGTCGGCCTTGAGCAGGGTGCCGGCCGGTTGGCCGTGTTCGTGCTCGATGACCTCGGCCTGCCACACCTTGATGGTCTGGCCGGCGACCTCGCACCAGCTGATGGGCCAGGGATTGAAGGCGCGGATGCAGCGCTCGATGGCGACGGCATCCAGCGTCCAGTCGATGCGGGCCTCCTCCTTGGAGAGCTTCTGGGCATAGTTGGCCAGGGCATCGTCCTGCGGCTCGGCGGTCGTGTTGCCGGCTGCCATGGCATCGACGGTATCGACCAAGGCTTGTGGGCCCAGCTCGGCCAGCTTGTCATAAAGGCTGGTGGAGGTCTCGTCGGCTGCGATGGGGCAGCTCACCTTGCGGATCATGGCGCCGGTATCCAGCCCCACATCCATCTGCATGATGGTCACGCCGGTCTCGGCATCGCCAGCCCAGATAGCACGCTGAATAGGAGCAGCACCACGCCAGCGCGGCAGCAGGGAGCCATGCACATTGATGCAGCCGAGGCGGGGGGTATCGAGCACGGCCTTGGGCAGGATCAGGCCATAGGCCACCACGACCATCAGATCGGCGCCCAGTGACGCCAGTTCAGCTTGCGCCTCTTCGTTGCGCAGGGAGGCGGGCTGGTAGACCGGCAGATTATGGGCGAGGGCCAGTTCCTTGACCGGGCTGGCGGTGAGTTTCTGGCCGCGGCCGGCCGGCTTGTCCGGCTGGGTGTAAACGGCGACGACCTCATGGTCGGAAGACAACAACGCCGCCAGGTGACGGGCGGCGAAGTCGGGAGTACCGGCAAAAATCAGTTTCAACTTATTCAATGCAGCAGATCCTCAAAGGGCTTTGCGATCTTCTCGGGCCATTTTTTCCAGCTTCTGGCGGATGCGCTGGCGCTTGAGCGGCGACAAGTAATCCACAAAGAGTTTGCCCATCAGATGATCCATCTCATGCTGGATGCAGATGGCGAGCAGATCGTCGGCCTCCAGTTCAAAGGGCTTGCCGTGACGATCCAGAGCCCGGATCTTGACCTGTTCGAAACGGGGAACCAGAGCCCGGCTGCCCGGGACGGAGAGGCAGCCTTCTTCGATACCAGTGCTGCCACTCTGCGCAATTATCTCCGGGTTGATCAATACCAGAGGATGTTCACGGTTTTCAGAGACATCGATCACTATGATGCGCTGATGAATGTCGACCTGAGTCGCGGCCAAGCCAATGCCTTCCTCCGCGTACATGGTTTCGAACATATCATCTACAATCTGTTGTAACTCGGGTGTAAAGGTCTCGACAGGGGCTGCGATTGTACGCAGACGCTCATCGGGGAAACGCAATACATCTAGAATGGCCATAGTTTTTTCTTTAGTTTCGTATAAATGCAGTCAATATTGGCGTAATTCTAGTCATTTACGCCGACAAAAAACAGCAACACTTTGCGCGCAGAAGTAACAGGGAGTGTTATGTATCTGAAGCAAACCATCTTTGCCTGCCTGCTGGCCACCGTGAGTCAGGGCATTCTGGCCGATCAGCTGAAGCTGAAAGCAGGCTACCCCGAGAGCTATGTGGTGCAGAAAGGAGACACCCTGTGGGATATCTCCGGCAAGTATCTGGCCGAGCCCTGGCTCTGGCCCCGTCTTTGGAACATCAATCCGCAGATTGCCAATCCGCACTGGATCTACCCCGGTGATGTGCTGCACCTGAGCTGGGTCAATGGCGAACCACGCTTGGGCAAAGCGACGCAGGGGGGCAAGCAGGTCATCCGTCTCAGCCCCAAGAGCCGTTACGAGAACAAGGCCAACCCGATTCCCACGCTGCCCATCAGCGAGATAGGCCCCTTCCTGCAAACCGATCATATTCTGGCGGACACTCGCCAGCAGAAGAGCTTGCCTTATGTGCTGGGGTCGGACAAGAAACATATTGGCATGCTGGAGGGGGATACCCTCTACGTGCAAGGGGATCTGGTTCCGGGCCAGAATTATGGCATCTATCATCCCGGCGTCATCTACAAGGATCGCGAAACGGGTGAATTGCTTGGCCAGGAAGCGATTTTTGCTGGCACGATCCGTGCCGTGGCCCGCCTGGATGGCAACCGGACCGAGGCAACCCTCACCCATAACCAGCGTGAAGTCATGCAGGGTGACAAGGTGATGGTATTGCCCGAGCAAGAGAGCCTGCCCGCGGTATTTATGCCCAAGGCTGCGCCGACCATTACCCCTGGCTATATTGTTGACTTGCCAAACAAAACGCGCGGTGGTGGCAAATTTGATGTGGTGCTCATCAACAAGGGAAGCCGGGATCTGCTGGCGGCGGGGGATGTGCTGGACATACGTCGCCCGGGGGCTGGATTGGTGACCAAGAATGGCAAGGTGCAGTACAGAGAGCTGTCATCTGTCTATGACAAGGTGTTTCACAGCAACAACCGCAAAGCGGCTCTGCCTTCTGAAGCCATTGCCAGAGTCATGTTGTTCAAGGTGTATGACAAGCTGAGTTACGGTCTCATCATGCAGAGCAACGACATGGTGAGTTCGGGTTATCAGGTTACCCATTTCTGAGGTGAACTATCCCGACGGGCGGCTGGCCCTCTGGCTGACATTGGAAGCCGTCACGGGTATTGGCCCCGTGACGGCTTCTCGTTTGCTGGAACGGGTGGGTGGCGACATCCTGACATTGTTTGAGAGCGATGAAGCCAGTCTGCATGGCATGGGACTCTCCTCCGAGCAGATCAGACAGTTAAGATGGCCATCACCGGTTGTTGAAGGGGGGCTGAGGTGGGCCAGTGATCCCGGTAATCATCTTGTTCCTTGTGATCATCCTGCCTACCCGGTCTTGCTGGGGGAAATCCCGGCGGCACCCTTGCTGCTCTATTGTCGTGGCGATTTGTCAGCCTTGGCATTGCCGCAGCTGGCCATGGTCGGCACACGTCATCCTACCTATGCCGGCAAAGACAATGCAGTGCGTCTGTGTGCAGAGCTGGTAACGTGCGGGCTGGCGATAACCTCAGGATTGGCACTGGGGATCGATGGCGTCTGTCATCAGCAGGCCTTGACGAGTGGCGGTGTCACACTTGCCGTATTGGGCTCCGGTCTTGACTGCATCTATCCCAAGCGTCATCAGGGGCTGGCGGTTAGTATCCTGGAGCGTGGTGGTTTGCTTATCTCCGAGTTTGCGCCGGACAAGGGGCCGCTTGCCGAGCATTTTCCTCGCCGTAATCGCATTATCAGCGGCCTCTCTTTGGGGACTCTGGTGGTGGAGGCGACCGAGCAGAGTGGCTCGCTGATCACCGCTCGTTATGCGCTTGAGCAGGGGCGCGAGGTTTTTGCGGTTTCCGGTGCCCCTCAAAATGAACAAGCGACGGGCTGCAACAGATTAATTCAACAAGGTGCCAAACTTGTGCTGAATGCAGCCGATATAGTGGAAGAGCTGCCCATGTTGATGGGATCTTGGCAAAGGCAACGAGTGGCTCCTTCGTCACAGATTAATAGCGAATTGCCTTATGCCGATTTGTTGGATAACGTAGGTTATGAGACCACGAGCGTGGATACCGTCGCCGAACGGGCTCAGCTCCCTGTCGAAGTGGTACTGGGCAGGTTGGTGGAGCTGGAACTGGCCGGGGCAGTGATGGCGGTAGCCGGTGGATACGTCAGAACGAGGAGGGCGAATCATGTTTGATGTATTGATGTACCTTTTCGAGACCTACATCCACAGCGATGCAGATGTGATGGTGGAACAGGACGAGCTCACCGACGAGTTGAGCCGTGCCGGTTTCGACAAAGACGAGATCGAAAAAGCGCTCAGCTGGCTGGAGCGGCTGGCCAATCTGCATGATAGCGAGCGGGAGGTGTACGTCACCGCCAGCGCGCAAGGCTCGATGCGTATCTACGCCCCGCAAGAGCTAGCACGCCTCAGCACAGAATGTCGTGGCTTCCTGCTCTTCCTGGAGCAGGCTCAGGTACTGAATGCCGAAACCCGTGAAATCTGCATCGAGCGCCTGCTCGAGCTGGACAAGCCGGATATCGAGCTGGATGACCTGAAATGGGTTGTCATGATGGTGCTGTTCAACGTCCCCGGCAGTGAAAACGCTTATCAGCAGATGGAAGAGCTGGTGTTTGACGAGTCAGACGGCGTCATCCACTGACAGTCCGCCGCCGCGCTGGTAGAATCTGGAACATCTGGATTTCAAGGCGCGGCACATGTCAAAAATCGATCACCACCTCTTCTCTGCCCATGAGCATGCGTTCGAGCGCGAGCCCTGCCCGCAATGTGGCGCCGAGCTGGTGATCCGTCAGGGCAAACATGGCTTGTTTCTTGGCTGCTCCGCCTACCCTTCCTGCGACTATATCCGCTCCCTGACGCCATCCGGTCGCGACATAGAGAAAGTGCTCGAAGGTTCGGCCTGCCCAGATTGTGGTCATCCCCTGGCGATCAAAAAGGGGCGTTATGGCTTGTTTGTGGGATGCACCCAGTATCCGGCCTGCCAGCATATCGAATCCCTGCAGGAAAGCGATGACACCCAGATCCTGTGTCCTGATTGTGGCAAGGGGCATCTGGTGAGCCGAACCTCCCGCTATGGCAAGCAGTTTTACTCCTGTGATGCTTACCCCCATTGCAAATATGTGGTGAACGACAAACCCATCCCCATGCCATGTCCCGAGTGTGGTTGGGGCATCATGGTGGAGAAAAAAGTGAGGGGGGCGTTGCGCTGGGTGTGCCCGCAGAAGAAATGTGGCCATCAAAGTGAGCGATTATAAGTCCGCTGCACAACCAAGTTGCAGCATTGCTAGTAAATTCAATTCCTTAGGTTAGTGTAATACCTGCCATACATAGCCTTTCATTAACGTATCAATGGGTTCTGATCCAACCTTTCCCGTAATGCAGACTGCTTTCGATAAGCTCAACTCGTTTGAGATCAAGGCTGCAGTCAGCGTCATCTCCGTACTCTGCCAGTCATCTCCCAGTCGGTGACCGACCTAGAGGCCCGTGGCTGCCAGGTCTCAATATGTGCCATTGGCCGAGCGGTTCAGCAGACAGGTCATTGCCGGCATCGCGCCCGCTCCATGATGGGGGGTCCCATCGATAGTGGTTTACTCAAAGAGCTGGTTGCTCAGATGCTGGTGGTGAGGGATGATGCGTGGGCAGCCAAGGGTGTGCCAAACGCCAGCTCAAGGTCGAGGAGAAGGTAGCCAGGGATGCGGCACTGCAAGTACGACTCAACGTAGATTAAATGATGTGACTGTTATCCGATTGAGCGCTATTTTCCTCTCTGGAAAGGAGATCACAGCGGTGGCTGTCATGTAACAGGTTCAACCCAATGATGAGGTGGCAGCCCGACTGCCGCATGTGTTATGTCCAATGAATTTGAACTCGCCGTTGCCGCCCTTCGCCAGGAAGGGGTGATTGCCTATGCCACCGAGGCCGTATTTGGTTTGGGTTGTGATCCTGATTCCGAGCCGGCGGTCCAGCGCTTGCTGGCCATCAAGCAACGTCCGGTGGAGAAGGGCCTTATCCTGATCGCAGCCGAGCTGGCGCAGTTGCAGGATTATATCGACCTGGATCAGCTGAGCGATGAACAGCGTCAACGGGTTGAAGAGAGCTGGCCTGGCCCCTTTACCTGGATCATGCCCGCCAAACCAAATACCCCTTCATGGTTGACTGGCCAGTTCAATACTCTGGCTGTTCGGGTGACGGCACATCCTCAGGTGCAGGCCCTGTGCCGTGCTTTTGGCAAGCCGCTGGTCTCTACCAGTGCCAACCTGACCGGTGAGGAGCCTGCCCGCCGAGTGGCGGATATCGGAGAATTGCTGGCAAGTCAGCTGGCCTATATTCTGCCCGGAGAGGTTGGTGGTCAGGCGAATCCATCAGAAATCAAGGATGCCAGAACCGGCGCCATCATCCGGGCTTCCTGACCCGGGTGGTGAACCTGGCTTGGCTATGACGGGCGTCGAGGGCGCCACAATCGCACAATAACAAGGACAGGGCGAACAGATCCTGCCTCACTGGAGACAAGATGAGCAAACCGGATGTGGTCAAGGTCAAGGCCTTCCTGTTGCAGCTACAGGACGAAATCTGTCGTGGTCTGGAACAGGCCGATGGCACTGGACACTTTGTTGAGGATGCCTGGCTGCGCGAGGGGGGCGGCGGTGGCCGTACCCGGGTGCTGCGCCATGGCGCCGTCATTGAGCAGGGTGGGGTCAACTTCTCCCACGTGTATGGTGATGCGATGCCGGCATCGGCGACTGCCCATCGTCCCGAGTTGGCAGGGCGCCGGTTCGAAGCCATGGGGGTGTCGCTGGTGATCCACCCGCACAACCCCTATGTGCCGACCAGTCATGCCAATGTCCGGTTTTTCATTGCCGAGAAAGAGGGTGAAGAACCCATCTGGTGGTTCGGGGGCGGTTTCGATCTGACGCCGTTTTACCCGTTCGAAGAGGATGTGCGGCACTGGCATCAGATATCCCATGATCTTTGCCAGCCCTTTGGCGAGGAGATTTACCCCGAGTTCAAGGCGTGGTGTGACCGCTATTTCTATCTCAAGCATCGCAACGAGACACGTGGGGTAGGAGGCCTCTTCTTCGATGACTTGAATCGTTGGCCGTTTGCCGACTGTTTCGCCTTCATGCAGGCGGTGGGCCGAGGCTATCTCGAGGCTTATCTGCCGATTGTCGAGCGACGCAAGGCCTTGCCCTATGGTGAGCGGGAGCGAGAATTCCAGCTCTACCGACGTGGCCGCTATGTAGAGTTCAACCTGGTTTATGACCGTGGCACCTTGTTCGGGTTGCAGACAGGGGGGCGCACCGAATCCATCCTGATGTCGATGCCGCCTCTGGCGCGCTGGGAATATGACTGGCAGCCTGCTGCAGGTAGCCCGGAGGCCCTGCTCTACAGCGATTACCTCACACCTCGAGAGTGGCTGTGACAAAAGGGGCCGCCTGCGGCCCCTTTCTGTTGCCGAGATTCGGCTTGTCCCTGAGAGGGAAAACCCGTTAAATCGGGACATCGCCCTCTGCTGGAATGCTTTGATGGATCATTATCTGGTTTTTGGCCACCCGGTGCGCCATAGCAAATCTCCCTTCATCCACACCCTGTTTGCCAGACAGACTCAACAAGAGTTGGAATATGGGCTGGCCGAGCCTGCCGTCGATCAATTTGCCGCGGCCTTGCACGATTTTTTTGTCCAGGGGGGCAAGGGGTGCAACGTCACGGTGCCATTTAAAGAGCAGGCGTTCGCATTGGTGAATCAACTGAGCCCTCGGGCCAAGCGGGCCGGGGCCGTCAATACCATCAAGCTGACTGACGATGGTGTGTTGCTTGGAGACAATACCGACGGCGCCGGCCTGGTAGCCGACCTGAAATCCCATGGGGTGTCTCTGGCTGGTTGCCGGATCTTGTTGCTGGGTGCAGGTGGCGCGGCTCGTGGGGCCTTGGCGCCGTTATTAGCAGAACAACCACGCGAACTGGTGATTGCCAACCGTACTCACGCCAGAGCCGAACAGCTGGCTGCCGAGTTTAGTGATTTGGGCACGGTAACGGCGCAAACTTATGAACAGCTGAGCGGATCTTTCGATCTTGTCATCAATTCAACCTCTGCCAGTTTGCAAGGTGAGTTGCCTCCGCTGTCGCCTGCCCTGATCCATGCTGATATCGCCATCTATGACATGATGTATGGTGCTACGGACACGCCTTTCATCACCTGGGCCAGGCAACAGGGGGCCCGTCATACCATGGACGGACTGGGCATGCTGGTGGAGCAAGCCGCAGAGGCGTTCACCGTGTGGCGTGGCATCCGGCCAGGTACTAAACAAGTATTGAGAGAGCTGAAGCGTAATCTGGGGATCCTATGAACCAAGGTATTTTTTTTCCCGACTTGATGGAGTGGCAAGCTCAAGAGCAGCGGGTGCACTTCCCGGCCCAGCAGATGGGTGCGCTGATCAATTGCTACATCAGCCGCCGCAGACTGGAGAAAATGACCGGGCTTGTACTGACGAAGGAAGATGACATAGTGCGGGCATTCGAAAGTGTGCGCTTTGACATTGAGGATATAGCGGAAAAACTCATTGAAGAACAAGAGTTTGGCGAAGATGGCGCCATCTATCTTTGATTTTTTCAAGTTTTTTTTCTTTGCGTCGGAACTTCCATGGCCCGCCGTGGACTAACTAGATAGTTGAGGAAGTGCTAGCTAGTCACCTTTATAACTCCCCGGTATTCGTACTGGGGATTTTTTTATCTAAATGAAAAATAAAGATTTTTTGTTCAATCTTGTGTTTGGAATTTAATTACATAAATTCCTTTCACTTTTTGCTGCTTTGTTGTACGATTCTCGGCGTAGGGTACAGAGGTAAGATGTTCTATCTTTCAGACCTTTTATTTCACGTAATTGAATGTGGCTGAATAGCAGCCCCGATGAGATTCTCGTCGGGGTGTTTTTTTATGCGCAGCATTTAGAGTAAATGCTTTAATTTGTCAGTGCATTTGTTAGAATGAGGTGCTTCTTGAGGAAATACCTATCGTCGTGGTTCTCAAGAATCAGCTTCTTCCCAATTTTTTGAACTTCTTGTTTCAGGCCGGGTGACAGCACTGTCATTCGGCCTCATTTTTATCCCGTCTCGTGCGTGCAATGTAATTAAATTACAATATTGTCTTTTTAGATGATTTTATTACTTCTTGCACGCACCAGTGTGAAAACGATATCAGAATTTTGAAATGTTAATTCTCTTTGAGAATTAAATCTCTATCTATCTGATAATTAAGGATGACTCTGTTGATGCGACTAAGGGGTGGGGATAGGGAGAAAGAATGGAGAGAAAATATCAATCTGAAACCCTTTCAATCAGCGGAGGGGGATCTCCGCCAATTGCAAGGAAAGACGAGGAGCGGATTACTCCTCGCTAGACTCCTGTTCGTCGGCATCGACGAGACCTTCATCCGCACCGGCCAGATACCAGTCGGTCAGGGTCTTCGCCAGCTTTTCTACGCCGATATTGCTGAGTGACGAGAAGGCTTCCACCTGGATCTGCGGACCCAGGCTGGCAACAGCTTGACGTACCTTGATCACCTGATTGTTGCGGGGGCCCGGGCTCAATTTGTCCGCCTTGGTCAGCAGCAGCATTACCGGCAACTCGCGGTGAGTACTCCACTCCAGCATATTCATATCGGTGTCTTTGAGCGGGTGGCGAATGTCCATCAGGATCACCAGTCCTTTCAATGACTCACGACGCTGCAGATACTCTGCCAGTGACTTTTGCCACTTGAGCTTCATTTCCAGCGGAACCTGGGCATAACCATAGCCTGGCAGGTCGACCAAGCGTTTGCCCGGTTCCAGTTCGAACAGATTGATGAGCTGGGTACGACCTGGGGTCTTACTGGTCCGAGCCAGGTTCTTGTGTTTGGTCAAGGTGTTCAAAGCAGATGACTTGCCGGCATTGGAACGGCCTGCAAACGCGATCTCGACACCCCCATCATTTGGCAGGTGGCGGATGTCGGGTGCGCTGGTCACAAAATGCACCTTATTGAAATTCAGAATTTGTGTATCCAACGTAAATTCCCTATGGAGATAGAGGGTTATGGAGTTACTTTTTTGTAAAATAGTGTAAAATGGCGTCGCTTAAACGCGTTTATTTTAACATGCCTTCAGCGGCATGGGATCTGGAAGCCTAATAACGAAAAGTTGGAACGCCATGAAGAACCTAGTCATTACTCTTGCTCTGATGGTTGGCGTAACGGGGATGGCACAAGCCACAGGCGATGCCGCTGCGGGACAGACCAAGGCTGCCGTTTGTGCGGCTTGTCATGGACCGGACGGAAACAGCCTGGTTGATATGTACCCCAAAATTGCTGGTCAGCACGCATCATATATCAAAAAGCAGTTGATTGAACTCAAGGCAGCCGCTTCCGGCCAAACTGGTCGGGTCGCGCCCGTGATGGGGCCGATGGCATTGCCTTTGTCTGAACAGGACATGGATGATCTGGCGGCTTATTTCTCCAGCCAGAAGGTGACGCCGATCGCCGTCCCTGACGATGTCGTCGAAGCAGGCAAGGCTCTCTATATGGGAGGTGACTTGAGTCGTGGTTTGGCTGCCTGTACCGCCTGTCATGGTCCGCGCGGTTCCGGAGTTGAGCAGGCCAAGTATCCGAATTTGTCCGGGCAGCATCCGGCTTACATCAAGGATCAGTTGACCAAGTTCCGTGCTGGCACTCGGGATAACGATCCGAATGGCATGATGCGCGATGTGGCCAAGAAACTGACCGATCAAGATATCGATGTGTTGTCCAAGTATATTGCCGGACTGCACTGATTAGACGATTGCATTGTAGGGTTGCATAACGGGGAGCTTCTGCTCCCCGTTGTTTTTGCTTTCACCTTTCCATTCTCGTAATAGTCCTTGTTGTTTGTAAGAGATCTTCCATTTATCGGGTCGGCCAAGGCTCAAATATCTCTGTGTCTTTTCAAATAGCCTCAATTAATCATGTAGTTAAATTGAAAATGCACTTTTATGATGCATAGAATTGATCCCTGAGTGATTGAGCCGCTTTATGGTGTTGATACCATTAATGCAAAGGATTTCTCCGAAAGGCTCATTGCAGGACGCAGTGACAACAGGATGTCAGGCATGGTGGACGCCATGGGCTCTTTGGAGTCGGCAAGGGATTGAAGGATCAGGATGGTGACCATCTCCGGAGCGGGATGGGGGGGCGGGATGCGCATTCTCCTTCGCGATAACAGGATGTTGTCGGCGTGGGTCAAGCAAGCACACGCACATTCAGGACGACTCAATAACAAGGTCAGGAAGACCCTACCCGGATATGATGTGATCATTTGCCGTTACGGACGGATGAAATACGCGGTCTTGCCATTTCGGGAGGTGTTCGCATACACATATCAAGGCAGCTTCGGCTGCCTTTTTTCTGTTGGGTCATTAACCCAGCCCGCCATTCTGTGTCAAAATACCAGCAATATGCCCAGAGGATACCGATCCTGCGGTGTTCAGTGGCCTGAAAAGGCCGGATTGGTGCGGGTTCCTGCTCTTGTTCCAGCCTCACTGCTCCCCGTATCGTGTCCCGCCGGGTGACACCACCCCGGATAGGGTTCAAACCAAGTTATTTTCGGAGTTAGCCATTCATGTCTGCCAAACAACCCACTCGCAAGCCTGCTGGCAAGCGCAAAGAATCAGAAGCCAGTGCTCAGGAAGGTCGTGAGCGTAAACGGGCTGCCAAACGTAAGGGGCTGAAGGCGGGCTCTCGCCAGCAGGTCGAACAGCAAGGCAAAAAATCCGGCGCCAAACAGGCAAAAGATCCCCGTATCGGCTCTCGCAAGCCGATTGCTCTGATTGTTGAAGAGAAGAGCATCAAGGCGGCAGCATCCAAGCCGGTGAAAGAGAAGAAGCTGGCGATGACTCCGGAGCAGGAACTGGCGGCCATCGAGAATGATGATCGTCTGAATGCCCTGCTGGATCGTCTCGATGCCGGTGAGACGCTGGATGCCGCCGAGCAGGCCTGGGTCGATCAGCGTGTTGATCGTTATCAGGAGCTGATGGATGAACTTGGCATCATCGACAACGACGATGATGAAGAGGAGTTCTCCTTCGCCGATGAGGAAGCTGAATACGATGAACCTCAACAGCCGGCCTCTGAAGAGGAGCTGTGGGATCGTTTCACCCAGGTTGATTATCAACCCGAACCGAAGAAGAAGTGATGAGTGGATGGATGCTGGCCGCCCTGTTGGGCGGCCTGATTTTGTCAGGTCTGGCGATTTATGCCGGCATGCTGCTGGCCCGGTTGAAACGGCAGCAAGAGATGCAGTTACAGGCGATCAAGGCGCGTAACGAGCGGATCCTGGATAGCGTGCGAGTGATCGCCCATGCCGTGTTGGAAGGACAGTGTGATTATTCCGAAGGGGCTATTCGCCTGACTAATCTGCTGGATGCCTTGCAGATCAAGGAAGGACGCGCTTTTGCTGCTGAATTCCCGGGCCTTTATGGCCTCTACGAGAAGGTGAAAGAGATGCCGACTCACGAGGCACGCCGTGCGCTCAAACGCAACGAGGTGATGAAGCTGGATCTTGAACGCAGTGGCTATGAAGCCGAGCTGGAGACCCAGATCCTCAAGGATGTCGCCCAGTTGAAAGATCTGCAGTTGAGTCAGTGAGCCGTCAATAACAAGAAGAGAGGAAGCGAGCGTGCAAGCAGAACAGATTGTGTGGGATCAGGCCCTGATCGAAAAATACAACTACAGTGGCCCGAGATATACCTCCTATCCTACCGCGCTGGAGTTCAATGAGAGCTTCGGTTACGACGATTTTGTCCAGGCCGCCAGTCAGTATCCCGAACGCAATCTGTCGCTCTACGTGCACATCCCTTTCTGCCACAAGCTTTGCTATTACTGCGGTTGCAACAAGGTGATCACTCGCCACCAGCACAAGGCCGATGAATACCTTGATCACCTTGAGCAAGAGATCAAGGCGCAGGCCCCCCTGTTCAAACATCGTCTGGTGACCCAGCTGCATTGGGGAGGTGGTACACCAACCTATCTAAACGAAGCCCAAACCCGTCGTTTGATGGGCATGTTGCGTGAACACTTCCGGTTTGCCGAACAGGGGGAGTTCAGCATCGAGGTCGACCCCCGCGAGATCGAACTCACCATGCTGGATGTACTGCGGGAGGTTGGTTTCAACCGCATCAGCCTGGGTGTGCAGGACTTCAACAAGGATGTGCAGCTAGCCGTCAATCGCGAACAGGATAACGACTTTATTCGCGCCATGCTGGAGCGGGCGCGTGAACTCGGTTTTCGTTCTACCAACCTCGACCTTATCTATGGTCTGCCACATCAGGATCAGAGCAGCTTCCATCACACCCTGAAAGAAGTGCTCAAAACGGATCCTGCGCGTCTCTCCATCTTCAATTATGCGCATCTGCCAAGCCGTTTTGCTGCCCAGCGCAAGCTGAAAGAAGAGGATATGCCTGCGCCACAAGAGAAGTTGGCCATGCTGCAGGACACCATCGCCTTCCTGACCGGGCGGGGTTACCAGTTTATCGGCATGGATCACTTTGCCAAACCTGATGACGAGCTGGCCGTAGCCCAGCGTGAAGGCAAGCTGCACCGCAACTTCCAGGGCTATACTACTCAGGGTGACTGCGATCTGTTGGGGTTGGGGGTTTCATCCATCAGTATGATCGGCGATGCCTATTCCCAGAACCAGAAAGAGCTCAAGGCTTATTACGCCCAAGTGAACGAGCTGGGCCATGCCCAGTGGAAGGGATGCTCGCTCAATCGGGATGACCTAATCCGCCGTGAGGTAATCAAGCGGCTGATCTGCGATTTTCGTCTGAACTTTGCTGCGGTAGAGCAAGAGCATGGTCTGGTTTTCAAAGAGTACTTCGCCGATGACCTCAAGCTGTTGCAGACCTTTGTCGACGATGGCCTGGTTCGTATGACCGATGAAGGCTTGGAAGTTTCGTCCACGGGGCATCTACTCATTCGCAACATTTGCATGTGTTTCGATGTCTACTTGCGTAACAAGGCGCGCCAACAGCAGTTTTCGCGGGTGATCTGACAATACACAGCGGGCGCCATTTGGCGCCCGCTGTGTATTTGCGACTGGGAAACACGCTCGATATGGGGTGAGCGGAAAACGCAGATAAAAAGATGGGGGCGACTTGCGTCGCCCCCGGTAGTCGTATCGCTCAGATCCTTGAACGAAGTTGCTCCCTGCAATCCCTGACTGTTTACCTCTTCCTTTAGGTTTCCCCTTCCCAATCCTTTGGGGTGTCCTTTAGCCATCTTGGCCTGACGAGTCATCCTTTCTCGCCGCACTTTCTCCATCCCGGGAGGTGTCCTTTACCACATCCTGTGGTGAGTCCATTTGCCCAACCCTAGCAGCCAGTCTTCCTGACCGACTTCATCGCGTCCGTGCATGAGTAACTATAAGGATTTTCCGGTTGCGTACAACGCCAGGGTGAAAAACGTTTTTATTTTGCTAATTTAAGAAAGTGCTAATGTTTTTATTTTTTGTATGAAAACAATTAATTAAGTGTGTTGTTGTCATTTTTTAGGATCGCCTTTTCCGATTATTTCGAGGAGCTTTTACGGCATTTGCTTACGGTTTGTATGGCAGATCTCTTACATGCGCTGGTTGGTTGCTGGTGCAACAGGATAGGGGGCTTGCCAGGAATGAAGTCAGGAGGGATGCCATAGGTAATGGCGAGGTGAAAGAGGGTATTAAAGTTGCTGGTTCAGTCGCTCATAGATGGTCTGGCGCTCCTCAGGGCTAAGGGAGGCGAAGTAGTGGGTGAAAAGACGCAGCAACAGGGATTTGTTCATGCCATCCTGTTGTGTCAGGCTGCCCAGCTCGCTGATGGCCGCCGTACTCATGGAGAAGGTAGCCTTTTTATAGCTGGGCTTCAGATGATCGCCGCGCTCGATGAATGCCAACGCCGAGAGAGCCTCATCCCTGTGCAGGCTTAGCTCCAGGCTGACCACCTTGGGTTTGCCCTTGGCATAGAACTCCGCGTCCTCAATGAATTCGTCGACGGTAAATTTCTTCTGGTGATGCAACTGGTGCTTTTTCTTCAGATCGGCAAGGCCCATATCACACTCCCAATGTCAGAAATTCTTTGGCGATGGTCCGGATCTCCTCGGCGGATTTGCCATCCGGTTCTATCTCCATTACCGAGAGCCCCTTCTCCTCGCTGTCGTCGTAGACATTGCGGCCATAAGTAATGGCATTGAGTACATCGACGCCAAACGATGCACAGACCTCCTTCGCCTCCAGAATACGCTTTGCCTGGTTGGGTAGGGCGGGGCACTGGGTCAGCACCACGGCCGCATTGAGGGTCGGATTGACCATTTTGCAGGTCGTAATGAGATCTTCCATATGCGGCAGGGTCTTGAGATCGCGGCGTTTGGGGCGAAGGGGGATCAGGGCATGGGTGGCGACTGCCATGGTGGAGCGCAATGCCCGGTTATCCTGGCCGCCACAATCGACGATGACGTAGTCGTAGCGATTCTTCAGGCTGATGAGATCGTTGCGGATATTGCCATACAGCTGCACGCAATTGATCTGGGGTAGGTCGGGATTGTCGTTGCGTTCCTGGATCCAGTCCGAGGTGGTGCGCTGCGGATCGCAGTCCACCAGTAGCACTTCCCCCTGAAACTGGGTCCTGAGATAGACAGCCAGATTTTGTGCCAGGCAACTCTTGCCGCTGCCTCCCTTCTCTCCACCAACCAGCAGGATCATTGTCGCGCCCCTTTCCCTGATGACACAGCTGTTTTGAGTATAGGAGGGGCTTTCTTCAAGACAAGGCGAGAGGAGATGGCTCCTCTCGCGCAGCGGGCTAGTAACGCTGGATGCCACCTTGCCAGCGGCAGACATATTCGGGCACCAGCATCTGGGGAGCCTGATCGACCTGGCAGACCACCATGGGCATGGCTGGGGCTCCCTCCGCCAGACTGATACCCGGTACCACGGGCAGCAACAGGCTGGCGAGCAGCAGTAAGGATTTCATCTTCATAACGACTCCTTGTTAACACCGTTTATATGTGATCTAAATCACTTTTTGAGTTAAGCCGAGGTTTGGAGTGGCGCAAGGAGGATGAATAAATTCAATTAATGAAAAAAGTGCCGAACTGGTCCCTCTGTCGCAGGATGAATGGTTGATTGGCAAGATGCTGGCTGTGTGCATATTCATGGAGCAAGACAGGCATCAGGAGGAGGATATGAGGCAAGGCTCATGGGGCGTGACGACAATGCCATGATCTGGAGCAAGAAAAGATTTATGCAGTGAAAATTTGAAATATGACTATTTATTTCTCTCGATAGCGGAATAAAAATAGTGAATTATTCATAAAAGTGAATGCAAAATTCACATTAAAATTAATTATGAAGTTAATTTATTGAAATTTAACAATTTAATTGTTTTGGATTACCCCTTTAGAGAGGGGGCGATTGAATCAAATAGATTTATTTATGAAATTTAAAGGCGTTTTTTTAGCTATCTATTCAAGTTGTCTGAATGGGGAAATGCCATTTCTGCTACCCCAGTCAAAGATCTCTTCGTGAATTTATTCAGTTCTGAGTGAATGTGATCAATGTCTAAGTTTAACTTCATTGGCAGGTCTAACCTCGCTCTCGAAAGGCAAAGGCAGGATAGAACACAAGCCGAATACCCTACATAAAGAATATCCCGCCTTAGCCACGAGCATGAATAGAAGGAATCTATTCAATCACTCGCATGGACCACTGCTAAACGGAATATAATCATGAGCAAATTTTATGTAGGTTCTGAAGTTGGCCAACTGCGCCGTGTCATGTTGCACCGCCCCAACCTCAGTCTGAAGCGTCTGACCCCCTCCAACTGCCAGGACCTGCTGTTTGATGACGTCTTGTCTGTTGAACGCGCCGGTCAGGAGCATGACAAATTCGCTCAGGTGCTGCGCGATCAGAATGTCGAAGTTTTCCTGCTGACCAATCTGCTGGCCGAAACCCTGGATGTGCCAGAAGCCAAAGCCTGGCTGCTGCAAAACCAGGTCTCCGACTATCGCCTCGGTACTTCTTTTGCCAACGATGTGCGCTGCTTCCTGGCTGACATGCCGCATCGCGAACTGGCCCGCATTCTTTCCGGTGGCCTGACCTACTCCGAGATGCCTTACAGTGGCGTCAACATGGTAGTCGGCATGCACGCACCGACCGATTTCATCATCGAGCCACTGCCCAACCACCTCTTTACCCGTGACACCTCCTGCTGGGTCTATGGTGGCGTCTCCATCAACCCGATGGCCAAACCGGCTCGTCGCCGCGAAACCAACCATGTGAAGGCCATCTACCGCTGGCACCCCATGTTCGCCGGTCAGGACTTCATCAAGTACTTCGGTGACGAGGAGCGTGACTACGACAACTCCACCATCGAAGGGGGTGACGTACTGGTCATTGGCCGCGGCTCCGTGCTCATCGGCATGTCCGAGCGCACCACTCCGCAAGGGGTTGAGCACCTTGCCCGCAACCTGTTCAAACACGGTCAGGCCAAACAGGTCATCGCCATGGAACTGCCGAAACACCGCAGCTGCATGCACCTGGATACCGTCATGACCCACATGGATATCGACACCTTCTCCGTCTATCCGGAAGTCATCCGTAAAGATGTGAACTGCTGGAGCCTGACTCCGGGTGGTGCTACCGGCATGAACATCAAGGAAGAGGGTTACTTCGTTACCGCCATCGAGAAGGCTCTGGGCGTGGATCAGCTCAAGCTCATCACCACAGGTGGCGACAGCTTCGAGGCCGAGCGCGAGCAATGGAACGATGCCAACAACGTACTGACCGTACGTCCTGGCGTGGTCGTGGGTTACGAGCGCAACACCTACACCAACGAGAAGTACGACAAAGCTGGCATCACAGTTCTGCCCATCCCGGGTGAAGAACTGGGCCGTGGCCGCGGCGGCGCCCGCTGCATGAGCTGCCCGATGGAACGCGACAGCATCTGATGATACGGCGTGGCGCCGGCAGAGGCTGGCGCCACACAGACAAGCACATGAGATCAACCACTATGAAAAAACCAACTGTCGTCGTCGCTCTGGGTGGTAATGCACTGCTCCGTCGTGGTGAGCCGCTTGAAGCCGACATCCAGCGCAAGAATATTGCAACTGCCGCCAAGACCATCGCTCGCATCGCCGAGGAGTACAACGTAGTGCTGGTGCACGGCAACGGCCCGCAAGTCGGCCTGCTCGCCCTGCAAAATAGCGCCTATACCAAGGTTTCTCCCTATCCCCTGGATGTGCTGGGCGCCGAGTCCCAGGGCATGATCGGCTACATGCTGATCCAGGAGCTGAAGAACCTGATGCCGAGCCGCAACGTCACCGCCCTGCTGACCCAGGTGCAGGTAGACCCGCAGGATCCGGCGTTCGCCAATCCGACCAAATTTATCGGCCCCGTCTATGAAGAAGCCGAAGCCCGCACCCTGGCCGAAGAGAAGCACTGGGTGGTCAAGGCTGACGGCAAGTTCTTCCGTCGCGTGGTGCCGTCCCCGCTGCCCCAGCGGATCGTGGAAGGCGATGCCATCGAAACCCTGATCGCCCAGGGCCACCTCATCATCTGTACCGGTGGTGGTGGTATTCCGGTGACCTGGAACGGTCAGACCCTGACCGGTATCGAAGCCGTCATCGACAAGGATATGTCTGCCGCCTACCTGGCCAAGCAGATCAAGGCCGACGCCCTGCTGATCCTGACCGATGCCGATGCCGTCTATCTGGATTGGGGCAAGCCGACCCAGCACCCGCTGCGGGTGACCAGCCCGGACGAGCTGGCAGGGGTCAAGTTCGATGCCGGTTCCATGGGGCCGAAGATCGAAGCGTCCTGTGAATTTGTCAAAGCGACCGGTGGCATGGTCGGGATCGGTTCTCTGGAAGATGGCCTGGCCATCCTCAAGGGTGAAGCCGGTACCAACATCGTCGCCACTCGCACCGTGAATGCGTAGTCAATAACACTGCCCTACTTGGTCTGAATAAATATAGAGAGAACTCATCATGGCTTTTAATCTGCGTAACCGTAACTTCCTGAAACTGCTGGACTTCACCCCGCGCGAAATCCAATACATGATCGACCTGGCCATCGACCTGAAAAAAGCCAAATACGGTGGCTACGAGCGCAAGCACCTGGTCGGCAAAAACATCGCCCTGATCTTCGAAAAAACCTCTACCCGTACCCGTTGTGCCTTTGAAGTGGCGGCCTTCGACCAGGGGGCCCAGGTTTCCTACCTTGGCCCGAGCGGTTCCCAGATCGGTCACAAGGAGTCCATGAAGGACACCGCCCGTGTACTGGGCCGCATGTATGACGGTATCGAATACCGTGGCTACGGCCAGGAAATCGTGGAAGAGCTGGGTGCCTATGCCGGTGTACCGGTATGGAACGGCCTGACCAACGAGTTCCACCCGACCCAGATTCTGGCCGACTTCATGACCATGCTGGAGCACGGCAAGGGCAAGCGTCTGGATCAAATCAAGTTCGCCTACCTGGGTGATGCCCGCAACAACATGGGTAACTCCCTGATGGTCGGCGCTGCCAAGATGGGCATGGACATCCGCCTGGTTGCTCCGAAAGCCTTCTGGCCGGAAGAAGAGCTGGTTGCCCAGTGCCGCCAGATCGCCGAAGAGACCGGTGCCCGTATCCACCTGACCGAAGATGTGAAAGAGGGCGTGCTGGGTGCCGACTTCCTTTACACCGACGTCTGGGTATCCATGGGTGAAGCGAAAGAAGCCTGGGATCAGCGCGTCAAACTGATGACTCCGTATCAGGTCAACATGGACGTCATCAACGCCACCAAGAACCCGGATGTGAAGTTCATGCACTGCCTGCCGGCGTTCCACAACGATGAAACCACCATGGGCAAGGAAGTGGCTGACAAATATGGCATGAAAGGCTTGGAAGTGACCGAGGACGTGTTCGAATCCGAGCACAGCATCGTGTTCGACGAGGCCGAAAACCGGATGCACACCATCAAGGCAGTGATGGTTGCTACGCTGGGCGACTAAGGTCGCAGTAGTGGTGCCGGGGGGTGACCCCCGGCTTTTCGACCATGTGACAGCGGAATAATACCTCTAACCCTACAACCCGCAGCCAGCATGGATACCACACCACAGAAGGAAGCTGGACCATGACCAAATTCAAGTTCCCGTCAGCCTACACGATACTGTTTGTGCTGATCGCCCTGGTAGCCGCCCTGAGCTGGGTAGTGCCTGCCGGCAAATACGAGATGACCATGAACGAAGCCCTCGGCAAGGAAGTGCCGGTGGCGGGTACCTACAAGCAGGTTGAGAGCAATCCCCAGGGGATCGTCGACGTGCTGCTGGCCCCTATCGATGGTCTCTACAACCACGATACCTATGAGGCAGGCGCCATCGACGTCTCCCTCTTTATCCTGATCATCGGTGGCTTTCTCGGCATCGTGACCAAGACTGGCGCCATCGACGCCGGTATCGAGCGTGTCACCGCTCGCCTGCGCGGCCGCGAAGAGTGGATGATCCCCATCCTGATGGCGCTGTTCGCCGCAGGGGGCACCATCTACGGCATGGCGGAAGAGTCCCTGCCGTTCTACACCCTGCTGGTACCGGTGATGATGGCCGCCCGTTTTGACCCGGTCGTCGCCGCCGCCACCGTGCTGCTCGGTGCCGGTATCGGTACCCTGGGCTCCACCATCAACCCGTTTGCTACCGTTATCGCCGCCAACGCCGCCGGCATCTCCTTCACCGACGGTATCTGGCTGCGCGTGGCCATGCTGATCGCCGGCTGGCTGATCTGCGTTGCCTACGTGATGCGTTACGCCAAGATGGTGCGCAACGATCCAAGCAAGTCCCTGGTGGCTGACAAGTGGGAAGAGAACCGTGCCCACTTCCTCGGCAACAAGAGCGACGAGATGCTGGAGTTCACCACTACCCGCAAAATCGTGCTGGGTATCTTCGTCGCAGCCTTCGCCGTGATGATCTACGGTGTGGCCGTACTGGGCTGGTGGATGGCCGAGATTTCCGGTGTGTTCCTGGCTTCCGCCATCATCGTGGGCCTCATCTCCCGCATGAGCGAGGAAGAGCTGACCTCCAACTTTATTGACGGTGCCCGCGACCTGCTCGGTGTGGCCCTCATCATCGGTATCGCCCGCGGTATCGTGGTGGTGATGGACAACGGCATGATCACCCACACCATCCTGAACAGCGCAGAAGGGATCGTGACCGGCCTCTCCACCGTGGTATTCATCAACGTGATGTTCGCGCTGGAAGTGGTGCTCTCCTTCCTGGTGCCGTCCTCTTCCGGTCTGGCTGTGCTGACCATGCCGATCATGGCGCCGCTGGCCGACTTCGCCAACGTGGGCCGCGACCTGGTAGTGACTGCCTATCAGTCCGCCTCCGGTCTGGTGAATCTGGTAACCCCGACCTCCGCCGTGGTCATGGGTGGCCTGGCTATCGCCAAG
Organism: Aeromonas enteropelogenes; assembly: GCF_000819845.1. Classification (GTDB taxonomy): domain Bacteria; phylum Pseudomonadota; class Gammaproteobacteria; order Enterobacterales; family Aeromonadaceae; genus Aeromonas; species Aeromonas enteropelogenes. Next base: position 87,186 of record NZ_CDCG01000006.1, on the reverse strand, counting down.
GTGCCGTATGTGCGCTGGCTGAAGTGGGTGGCACCGCTGCTCGGCATCCTGACCATACTGATCGTGGTCTGCCTGAGCGTGGGTACCCTGATCTGACCACCCTCTTTCCATATTCAAACGGGAGCCTGCAGGCTCCCGTTTTTTTATATGTGCAACAGGCGGCTGTGGTTCTATCGCCTGGGTCATAAGGGGAGGGGCAAGCGAAGCGGAAGAGCGCTCCCGGTGACAAGCGGGCAATAAAAAGGCGACCCTGGGGTCGCCTCGCTGCATGCGGGGGAGGGCCTAGCGCGCCTGCTCCAGGGTACGCACCACGGCGGCATGGGCCTGGCGGGTGCGGCTGATGTGGCGGGGGGCGACCAGTACCACGTCGTTGCCCGCGACGGCGCCCATGATCTCCGGGTTGGCGTTGCGATCCAGCAGACGGGCCACCACGGTGGCGGCGCCCGGAGTGGTATGGATCAGCACCATCTGCTGATTGTGCACCACGGCGCGCACCATCTCGTGGATGGAGCGGGTGCTGCCGGCCGGTTCCAGCTGTTCGTCCACCAGGGTGTAGACCTTCTTGCCGTTGGCATTTTGCGCCTTGGCGACGCCGAGGCGGCGCAGCAGACGGGAGATGGTGGACTGGCTGATATCGGCGAAGCCGCGCTCCGACAGCTCGCGACGGATCTCTTCCTGAGTGCTGTAACAGTGCTGGCCGATGATCTGGCGACAGGCATCCAGCTGGGCCAGTTCGGGCTCCTGGGCAACGGGGCGGCTGAGTGTTTTGACCACGGCAACTTCCTTTGACGATGACAGGAAACAAGTGCTCGATATCTGCCATATTCGCTGGTTAGCAGCAAAAAATACTGGCAATCATGATGCTGGCAGGGAATGAGCTGGGATAACCATCTTTGGATGGCAAATTATAACTGACTGGGAATCTGGTGATGTGACAGGGTTCAAAAATGGGCCCCGTAGGGCCCATTCAGATATCAATAACGCTCGCTGACGATATCCTGGGTGAAGGATTTCTCGCAGTACTTGCACTTCATCCGGACCACGCCTTTTACCTCGCGTACCCGGAAGTAGCTGTCCACCGGCTCGTTGTGGGAGATGCAGTTGGAGTTGGGGCAGTGGAACACGCCGGCGATGAACTCGGGCAGTTCCAGCTGGTGCTTCTTCACCACGTTGAAGTCTTCGATGATATTGACGGTCGCCTTGGGGGCGAACAGCGCCAGCTGGTTGGCCTGCTGTTCGGTCAGGCGGGTGTTCTCGATCTTGATGAGGTCTTTCTTGCCCAGCGCGCCGGATTTCAGGTTGAAGCCGACGGTGATCCGCTCCTGGGTCTCCACCAGCTGGAACAGCTTGAGGATCTTGATGCCCTGGCCGGCGGGGACGTGGTCGATGACGGAGCCGTGACGGATGGCTTCGACTTGCAGTTGGTTCTTCTCAGACATGATGTTCCCCTCAGACAGTTTCGTTCAGTACCAGTGCCAGCAGAGCCTGGCGTGCATAGACCCCGTTTTCCGCCTGCTCGAAGTAGTAGGCGTGGGGAGTCTTGTCGACCGCCACATCGATCTCGTCGACGCGGGGCAGGGGGTGCAGGATCTTCATGGTGGGCTTGGCCCCTTCCAGGGTGGCCACTTCCAGCACGAACTTGGCGGCCATGTGCTTGTATTCGGTCTCGTCGAAGCGCTCTTTCTGGACGCGGGTCATGTAGAGGATGTCCAGCTCGGGCATCACCTCTTCCATGGTCTCGTGGACGCTGAACTGGATGCCTTTCTCTTCCAGCTCCTCGCAGATGTAGTCCGGCATCGCCAGCGCTTCCGGGGAGATGAAGAAGAAACGGCAGTTGAACAGGCTTAAGGCCTGAGCCAGGGAGTGCACGGTGCGGCCATATTTCAGGTCACCGACGAAGGCGACGTTGAGGCCGTCCAGCTTGCCCTGGGTCTCGCGGATGGAGAAGAGGTCGAGCAGGGTCTGGGTCGGATGCTGGTTGGAACCATCACCGCCATTGATGACCGGCACGCGAGAGAACTCGGAGGCGAGGCGAGCTGCGCCTTCCTTCGGGTGGCGCATCACTACCGCATCGCTGTAGGAGCCGATGATCTTGATGGAGTCGGCCAGGGTCTCGCCCTTCTTGGCGCTGGTGTTGCCACCGTCGGCAAAGCCGATGATGTTGCCGCCCAGGCGCTGGACCGCAGTCTCGAACGAGAGGCGGGTACGGGTTGACGCTTCGAAGAAGCAGCTGGCGACCAGCTTGTTTTGCAACAGGCTGGTGTTGGGTTCAGCCTTCAACCGTTGTGCGGTTTCGACTACCAGTTCCATTTCGGGCCGGGTCAGGTCCGAGATGGAGATGACATGTTTCTTATAGAGTGGATTGGTCATCGTCTGCATTCCCTTTGGCATCAATGAAGGTTTTTCAGGCACAAAAAAAAGCCCCTGAAACAGGGGCTTTTTTCAAAAAATAACGGGAGATCTTTGGGTCGGAAACCGGAAACAACGGGGCCGCACTGGTGTGTTCCACCCGTTTGCAAGGCTGTTGTTTGCAATAAAAACGGCATCTTATGTCCCGACCTTTTTCAAAACCGGACAGATTATAGGGCTGGTTTTTTATTTGTCAAAATTTTATTTCAGATGCCTTTTTGGTGTTGAAAAACGTTTATGTGTCGTGAAGTTGCCGACAAACCCACACCTGGTGTTCGCTTTGCAATGGCTCGCTGTCACGGGCCATTGCGCGCAGATAACCGAGTCTGTGGTGTCCCTCCAGCAGACAACAGGGACCTGGCAGCGGTTGTCCACTCGGGTGGTGATCCTCTTCCCCCGGGATCAGCACTATGATGGGTTCGGGCCAGGTGCCATGGCCCAGCATGTAGTCACCTAGCCAGGAGCGACGCACGTAACGATTGTTTTGCAGCATCTCGCCCCAGCGTTCGATCACCTCCATATGACGGGAATCGACTTGGGTGATCAGGCGCTCGGTGGGCCAGCGTTCACACTCGAAGCGGTAGTTGGCGAGATCGATAAAGCTCCAGTTGGACTCAAAACCGCGCCAATGGCGATAAATCCACTGAGAAAGCACATTTTCCGGAATAAAGGGCACCAGCGGGGCTACCCGGGCGAGATAATCGGACAGCGACTCCGTTTTGCTTTCATCCCTGAAGTTAAGCGGCGCCAGTTGCTGGAGCAATCGGTAATTGAGCATGGACAACCTCCCTGTTCCACACTTTACCCTACCCCCATTTATGGCCCATTCCTACCCTGATGAGGCTGCAAATACAGCAAGTTATCCCGCATTGCTGCGCAAATCACCGCGACTTGTTCGGGATTTGTGCAATCGCAGCGAAAGTGTGAAAAAAGCCTTTACCTTTGATCTCCACTTTGTATACTACGCCTCGTTTGTTGCAGGGGCGTAGTTCCAATTGGTAGAACAGCGGTCTCCAAAACCGATGGTTGCGGGTTCGAGTCCTGCCGCCCCTGCCATTTTCAGAAAGGCCAGCTCATTGAGCTGGCCTTTCGCATTTCTGCACCTTCCTTTGACCCCATTTGCCCTCTGCGTCGCTGTCATCAATCTGGCGGCATACCTCTGCTTGTCAGCATGGAATTTTGTCTCTTTTCTCACCGATAGCGCCTTGTGTTGTTGATGGATGTGAAAATATACAGATTCACTAAAGTCTGTTCATCTCGCCGCCGATAACCACAAATGAGTAGGGCCTTTTCCCTGCCCGATACAACAACAAGGATTCGTAGTCATGACACTCTCTTTGCGCGGCAAATTGCTGGCAACCAGCCTTGGCGTGGTGCTGCTGATGGCATCACTGCTCGGTGTGGTGGCATTTCACACCCTCAAATCCCGGACCATGAACGCCATCCAGAGCGAAGCGGTCAACTATGGTCACGCCTATTCGGTGGCCATCGGTGACTGGATGGCGGACCGCAAGAATGTGGTGCACGCCCTGGTCAGCCTGATCGCCGACAATCCCCAGGCCGAACTGGTACCTCACCTGAAGCAGGCCTTCACCTCGGGGGGCTTCGGGCTCACCTATTTCGGTTCGGAGCAGGGGGTGATGACCCGCCAGGATCCCTCGCTCAATACCGGCAACTATGACCCTCGCGAGCGCCCCTGGTATCAGGATGCGCTCAAGGCGGGCCAACTCATCATCACTGCCCCCTATGTCAGCGTCACCATGCAGAAGCTGGTGGTGACTCTCTCCGAGCCGGTTCGTCATCAGGGGACGCTGGTGGGGGCAGTGGGGGCGAATCTGGCGCTCGACAAGCTGATCGATGAAGTGCTGGCGATGCAGGTGCAGGGGGAAGGCTACGCCATGCTGCTCGACAACAGCGGCCTGATTGTCGGCCACCCGAACAAGAAGCTGGCACTCAAGCAGGTCTCCGAACTGGCGCCTGATCTGTCGGCCGCCACCTTCCAGCAGTGGGGACGTGAAAACAGCGAGCTGCATGCCGCCAACATAGATGGTCGCGATGTATTGCTGGCGGTGCAGCCAGTGCCCGGTACCGACTGGTTGCTCGCCATGGTGATGTACCGCGACGTGCTGGAAGCGCCGCTCACCACCCTGTTGTGGCAACTGATGGGGTTGACCCTGGTGTTGTTGCTGCTGTTCAGTTCCCTGCTGACCGCCCTGTTCAAATATCTGTTTGCGGATCTGGGCCGGGTGGCAAACGCCCTGCACGACATCGCCCATGGCGAGGGGGATCTCACCGTTCATATCAAGACCCGCAGTCAGGATGAGGTGGGCCAGCTTGCCGAGAGCTTCAACCAGTTTGTGGCCCGCTTGCACGGCATCGTCAGCCGGCTGCGGGACGTCACCCTGGAGCTGGCTGGCCAGTCCCGCACCCAGGCCGCCGGCGCCCATGCCCGTAGTCAGCGGGTACGCCAGCAGCAGGACGAGATCGTCATGGTGGCCACCGCAGTGACCGAGATGGCCTCCGCCACCCAGGAGATCGCCGGCAATGCCGAGTTTGCGGCCACTACCGCCGGAGAAGCGGTGCAGCTGGCCATCGCCGGTCAATCCCAGGTGGGCCAGAGCCAGCGCAGCATCACCGGGCTCGCAGATGAAGTGGCCGATGCCAGCCAGGTCATCCATGAACTGGATTCCCATGCCCAGAAGATCAGCGGCATTCTGGCGACCATCAGCGGGATCGCCGAGCAGACCAATCTGCTGGCGCTCAATGCCGCCATCGAAGCAGCCCGGGCTGGTGAGCAGGGGCGCGGCTTTGCGGTGGTGGCGGACGAAGTACGGGTGCTGTCGCGCCGCACCCACGACTCTACCGCCGAGATCCAGCAGATGATCGAGACCCTGCAGCAGACTACCCGGCGCGCGGTCGACGGCATGGAGACCAGCCGTCAGCTGGCGGGCACCAGCGTGGAGGATGCCGAGTCCGCCAACCACAGCCTGGCCCGGATCAACGAGGCGATCGGCTCCATCAGCGACATGGCGACCCAGATCGCAGCGGCGGCCGAAGAGCAGACCTCGGTCACCAGCGAGATCAGTCGCAACACCGAGAACATTCGCCATGTCTCCCAGGAGCTGGCCGAGCAGGCAGGTGCAGAAGCAGCCCAGGCGGCCGAGCTCAAGGCACTGACCGAGCGGCTGGAGCAGGAGATAGGCCGCTTCCGGCTCTGACCTCCCGGTTATTTTCATGAAAAAGGGCAGCCTGCGGGCTGCCCTTGTTGATCCTGACGATTCAGGGAGTCTGCTTGACCCAGATCAGCTGGTCGGTGGCAAAGCCCAGCCCCTTGGCCTTGGCGACCAGCGCAGCCACCTTCTCCTTGGGCGGATTGGGGGAGCGGGCGAGGATCCAGAGGTAGTCGTGGTTGTAGCTGGTCACCAGGGAGAGCTGGTAGTCGGGGTCAAGATCGATGACGTTGTAGCCGCCATAGAAGGGCCCGAAGAAGCTCACCTTGAGCCGGGCCTCATCCGGCCGATCGACGAAGTAGGCCTTGCCCTTGGCCTCGCGCCAGCTGCCATCGCTCTGCTTGCCGCGGTTGATCACCCTGACGCCGCCATCGTCCCGCAGGCTGTAGGTGGCGCTCACCTGCTCCAGTCCCCGCTCGAAGCCGTGATCGAGGCGGGCGATTTCGTACCAGGTGCCAAGATAGCGGTCGAGCTGGAAGCCGGTGACCGGGCGAATGCCGTCGGCAAGGCCGGTGCAGGCCGTCAGCAACAAGGTGGCAAGCAGACAAAACAGTGAACGCATGGGTAGTCCCTCTCTTGTTATCCTTCGATGATACGCAGCTGGCCTTCCCGGAAGCGGGAGGCCTGATCCGTCGGCGTACTGCCGAAAAAGCGTTTGAACTCCCGGCTGAACTGGGAGTTGCTCTCGTAACCGACCCGGGCAGCCGCCGCCCCCGCCTTGACGCCGTCATGCAGCATCATCAGGCGCGCCTTGTGCAGGCGAAACGACTTGATGTACTGCAGCGGTGAGGTAGAGGTGACCGCCTTGAAGTGGTGGTGGAAGGCAGACACGCTCATGTTTACCTCCCGCGCCAACTCTTCCATGGTCAGGTTGTCGGCGAAACGTTGCTCTATCATACGCAGCACCCGGGCGATCTGACCCACATGGTTGTGACGGTTGGCCAGCGCCTGCAGGGCCGGGCCACCTCCCTCGCCAAGAGCATAGAACAGCATTTCCCGCACCGTCTGTGGCCCCAGCACTCTGGCGTGGAGGGGGTTGTCCATCAGATCGATCAGCCGTTCGGCAGCGCAGAACATGGCCTCAGACATGGGAACCGAGTGTACGCCGCTCTTCTGCGGGGCCGGCGCGGGCAGGGCATCACCCAACTCCAGCAGCAACTCCTGCAGGGTGACCAGATTGATCTCGAGGGTGAAGCCGATGAGGGGCTGCTCGGAGGAGGCGAAGCATTCGCACTCGCAAGGCAGCGGCAGGGTCATCAGCAGATAATGGTTGGGATCGTAGCGAAACACCTGATCCGCCAGGTAACCCACCTTGTGCCCCTGCAGGATCACTATCATCCGCGGCTGGTAGAGCACCGGGGTACGGCCATGGTACTCGGTGGTGTAGATGAGGTTCACCTGCTCCACCGGGGAGGGGGTGATGCCGGGAGCGGTGACGTGGCGAGTCAGCCTGGTGGCCAGGTCGGTGTAACGGTCAGGCATGGAACCCCTTGTTCTTTAAATTGGTGCGCTTGCAGAAATAGGCAATAAAAAAGCAGAATGTGACCTTGATGGTATGGCTGTTCAGGAGAAAAATGCAATCATGATTTCGCGGCCCTGCCGCACAGCTGTCAGAGAAGGTGATACCGATGAACAACTTTACCCTGCATACCCCGACCAAGGTCCTGTTTGGCAAGGGCCAGATCGCCCAACTGCGCGAGCAGCTGCCCGCCGATGCCCGTGTTCTCATCACCTATGGTGGTGGCAGCGTGGTGCGCAGCGGCCTGCTGGCGCAGATCCGCACTGAACTGGCGGGCATGACCCTGTTCGAGTTTGGCGGCATCGAGCCCAACCCCGCCTACGAGACCCTGATGGGCGCGGTCGAACTGGCCCGTGCCGAGAAGGTCGACTTCCTGCTCGCTGTCGGTGGCGGTTCCGTGCTGGATGGCACCAAATTTATCGCCGCAGCTACCCCTTACGATCCGGCCAGGGATCCCTGGCACATTCTCGAGACGGTCGGCAGCGAGGTGCGTTCCGCTATCCCGCTCGGCACTGTGCTGACCCTGCCTGCCACCGGCTCCGAGATGAACATGGGGGCCGTCATCACTCGCAAGCGCACCGGCGACAAGCAGCACTTCTTCTCCCCCTTCGTGATGCCGCGCTTCGCCGTGCTCGACCCCGTGCTCACCTATACCTTGCCGGCGCGTCAGGTGGCGAACGGCGTGGTGGATGCCTTCATCCACATTCTGGAGCAGTACCTCACCTACCCGGTCAACGCCAAGGTGCAGGATCGCTTCGCCGAAGGGCTGCTGCTGACTCTGATCGAGGAGGGGCCCAAGGCGCTGACCGAGCCGGAAAACTACGACGTGCGCGCCAACATCATGTGGAGTGCCACCATGGCCCTCAACGGCCTGATCGGTGCCGGTGTGCCCCATGACTGGGCCACCCACATGCTGGGTCACGAGCTCACTGCACTCTATGGCCTGGATCATGCCCAGACCCTGGCGGTAGTGCTGCCTGCCCTGCTCGAGGCCAAGCGCGAGCAGAAACACGCCAAGCTGCTGCAATACGCCGAGCGGGTGTGGGATCTGCGCGAGGGCAGCGAAGCGGAGCGCATCGACGGGGCCATTGCCGCCACCCGCGACTTCTTCACCCGGATGGGGCTCAAGACCCGGCTGCGGGATTACGATCTGGGTTCGCTCGACATCGATGCCTTGCTGGGCAAATTGGCGGAACACGGCATGACCCGACTCGGCGAGCACGGCGACATCGACCTGGTGCAGAGTCAGCATATTTATGAAGCCGCCTGGTAACGGCATACCCTTACCATCATCTGCGCGAAACGATTGAATACGTGGGGCCTACGCCCGCCATTTGGCGGTCGAACGGCCCTCTTTCGTTATTAAATTGTTACTTTATGGCATTTCGTTGCGAAAAATGAGACACGGCCGGATTTCGTAATAACAAAAAACGCTAAGATAGAGGGCCGGTAAAACATTTTTTTTGACTGGTTGGATCACTTTTTTCAGCCGTTTTTACTGGTATAAGCCTCTAATTTGGTTTGTTTTTTTTAATCGCGACCAGGGATGGGCTGAATTCTGTACGAGCGCCGTCGGGACTGCGGTTGTAATAAAACTCCAAAATTTGATACTAATCACCTTCGCGCCTGAAAAGCGGGGGCCTGACCATGACAGGAGGTTGCGGTAAAGCCTACTGATTTTCATAACAAAGAGCCCTGGACCTGCACTTTGGTCCTGTCTTGTTTCGTCAGAAATGAGACACTGGGCAGCGATTGTTTATTAACCATCAGGGAATAGTCATGCAGATTGGAATACCGAGAGAGAGTCTCGCCGGTGAAACCCGGGTCGCAGCGACCCCGGCTACCGTCGAGCAGCTGAAAAAGCTCGGCTTCGAGGTCGCCATCGAGTCTGGCGCAGGCCAGTTGGCCAGCTTCGATGATGCTGCCTTCGAGGCGGCCGGTGCCAGCGTGGTGCCGAATGTCTGGCAAGCCGACCTTATCTTCAAGGTCAACGCGCCGACCGATGCCGAGATCGCACAAATTAAGGATGGTGCCACCCTGGTGAGCTTCATCTGGCCCGCCCAGAACCCCGAGCTGGTCAAGAAGCTGTCCGAGCGCAACATCAATGTGATGGCGATGGACATGGTGCCGCGGATCTCCCGTGCCCAGTCCCTCGACGCCCTCTCCTCGATGGCCAACATCGGTGGCTATCGCGCCGTGGTGGAAGCCGCCCACGAGTTCGGCCGCTTCTTTACCGGTCAAATCACCGCAGCCGGTAAGGTCCCGCCCGCCAAGGTGCTGGTGATCGGTGCTGGTGTGGCCGGTCTGGCCGCCATCGGTACCGCCGGCTCCCTCGGCGCCATCGTGCGCGCTTTCGACACCCGTCTGGAAGTGGCCGAGCAGATCGAATCCATGGGTGGGGAATTCCTCAAGCTGGACTTCGGTGGCGAGGATGGCTCCTCCAGCGATGGTTATGCCAAGGTGATGAGCGAAGAGTTCATCAAGGCCGAGATGGAGCTGTTCGCCCAGCAGGCCAAAGAGGTGGACATCATCATCACCACCGCCCTGATCCCGGGCAAGCCAGCACCCAAGCTGATCACCAAAGAGATGGTCGACAGCATGAAGCCGGGCTCGGTGATCGTGGACATGGCCGCTCAGGCCGGTGGCAACTGCGAATACACGGTGCCGGGCCAGCTGCACGTCACCGATCGTGGCGTCAAGGTGATCGGCTATACCGATCTGCCGGGTCGTCTGCCTGCCCAATCCTCCCAGCTTTACGGCACCAACCTGGTGAACCTGATGAAGCTGATGTGCAAGGAGAAGGACGGCAACGTCGCCATCAACTTCGAAGACGTGGTGCAGCGCAACATGACGGTGATCCAGGCCGGTGAAGTGACCTTCCCGCCGCCCGCCATCTCCGTCTCTGCCGCCCCTTCGAGCCCGGCCGCCGCCAAACCGGCTGCCAAGAAAGAAGAGGCCAAGCCCTCCAACAAGAAATTTGTCTGGGGTGCCCTGGGCATCGCCGCCTTTGGCTGGGTAGCTGCCGTGGCGCCGGCCGCGTTCCTCTCTCACTTCACCGTGTTCGTTCTGGCCTGCGTGGTCGGTTACTACGTGGTGTGGAACGTCTCTCACGCCCTGCACACGCCGCTGATGTCGGTCACCAATGCCATCTCCGGCATTATCGTGGTCGGTGCCCTGCTGCAGATCGGGCAAGGGTCGACTCTGGTCACCGCGCTGGCGTTTATTGCCGTGCTGATTGCCAGTATCAACATCTTCGGCGGCTTCACCGTCACTCAGCGCATGCTGAAGATGTTCCGTAAGGATTAAGGGGGTTTAACGTGTCTCAAGGACTGGTAACAGCATCCTATATCGTTGCCGCCGTGCTCTTCATCCTCAGTCTCGCGGGACTGTCGAAGCAAGAGACGGCCAAGCATGGCAACCTGTTCGGTATCGCGGGTATGGCCATCGCCCTGCTCGCCACCGTGTTCAACCCGGAAACCAGTGGTGTCCACTGGATCATTCTGGCCATGGTGATCGGCGGTGCCATCGGCGTGCGTCTGGCACTCAAGGTCGAGATGACCGAGATGCCCGAGCTGGTAGCCGTGCTGCACAGCTTCGTGGGTATGGCGGCCGTGCTGGTGGGCTTTAACAGCTTCATCGATCTGCACCCGTCGGCTCCGGCCGAGGTGGTGGTGCCCATCACCTCCAATCTGGACGCCACCCTGGCGGCCGCCCGTGCGGCGTTCGAACAGGCGGCCAGCGTGGCCCAAGTTGAGCACCTGACCGGCGCCATGCTGAACATCCACCTGGTTGAAGTGTTCCTGGGCGTCTTCATCGGTGCGGTGACCTTCACCGGTTCCGTGGTGGCGTTCGGCAAGCTGCGTGGTCTCATCTCCTCCAAGCCGCTGATGCTGCCGCACCGCCACAAGCTGAACCTGCTGGCCGTGGTGGTCTCTGTGCTGCTGATGATCTACTTCGTCAACGCGGGTGGCTCCACCTTCGCCCTGCTGGTGATGACCCTGATCGCGTTTGCCTTCGGCTGGCACCTGGTTGCCTCCATCGGCGGCGCCGACATGCCGGTGGTGGTCTCCATGCTGAACTCCTACTCCGGTTGGGCGGCGGCGGCGGCGGGCTTTATGCTCTCCAACGACCTGCTGATCGTCACCGGTGCCCTGGTGGGTTCTTCCGGTGCCATCCTGTCCTACATCATGTGTAAAGCGATGAACCGCTCCTTCATCTCCGTGATCGCCGGTGGCTTCGGCTCCGACGGCGTTGCCTCCAGCGGCGACCAGGAGATGGGCGAGTACCGCGAGACCAGCGCCGAAGACGTGGCCGAGCTGCTCAAGAGCTCCAGCTCCGTCATCATCACCCCGGGTTACGGCATGGCGGTGGCGCAGGCCCAGTATCCGGTGGCCGAGATCACCCAGAAGCTGCGTGATCGTGGCGTCAAGGTACGCTTCGGTATCCACCCGGTGGCCGGTCGTCTGCCGGGTCACATGAACGTGCTGCTGGCGGAAGCCAAGGTCCCGTACGACATCGTGCTGGAAATGGACGAGATCAACGAAGACTTCAGCGATACCGATACCGTACTGGTGATCGGTGCCAACGACACCGTCAACCCGGCCGCCATGGAAGATCCGGGCAGCCCCATCGCCGGCATGCCGGTGCTGGAAGTGTGGAAGGCGCAGAACGTCATCGGCTTCAAGCGTTCCATGAATACCGGTTATGCCGGTGTGCAGAACCCGCTGTTCTTCAAGGAGAACACCCAGATGCTGTTTGGCGATGCCAAGGCCAGCGTCGAGGCTATCCTGAAAGCACTGTAAGTGCCTGTCAGAACACGAATAAAAGGAGGCTTCGGCCTCCTTTTTTGTTTGTTTAAGGTATTGTTTTTATTGGCTTTTTCTTTTTGTGTGCCCACAAATTGTCCACGCCTGTGGCATTATTGTCACTTTAATCCCGCTTGTCACATCCTTATGCGTTGCGCAGTGAACGCATAGCGTGACCGGACACAAATAGTAAAAAACCTCTTTTCCGTGGTGCACTCGGCGCATCTCCCTTCCTGCTCTGTGCTGTTTCAAAATTTCAGTTTCCACAATCACTCAATATGAACCTAACAAACTGAAATATAAGAGCTTTAGCCAATTCTGCCGCGCACAACGAGATCCCCCGAGATCGTCCCAATCCACACGGAAAACACGCACGCCCCAGAAAAATCAACAACTTGCATTTCTTCACCTGCTTAAATCCGGTGGCAATAACTGCAAAACAGTGAAAAAAAGATCCTTCTTTGCAGATCCTCAACACGCCCGAGATCCTTTATCTGGCGCGGCCTGGGCATATGGTTTTGCGGTAATCCACTTTTGCAAAAAATTTATTTGATGAGCCGCGCAGGCGGGAGCGGAAGAGCGCGGATTCCGTGACGCCGCCGCCGCCGTGGGCTTCTCTGGCATGCGCTGGCGGCTGTGCGCGGCCCTGTGCTTCACGTATGCTGTGCGCCTGCCTGATGGTGCCCCTAACATGCGGCGTCCTTCCCTGGCCATGCTCAGGCGCTGTCAGGCAGATAGAATAAGGCCCCGCAGATGCGGGGCCTTCTTTGCTTGTTTGCTCGGTGGGTTATTCGATGATGGGGGATAGGGTTGCCGCCAGATCTGCGGCCTTCTGGCTCTGGTTGCTGAATGCGGTGGCATTGGTTGGCCCTGGTCCACCGTGGTTGTGACTGGCGGCAGAGGCGGCCAGCTGCTCCACCACGTTCATCAGCTGTAGCAGCAGCCCGAAGATGTTCACCCCCTCGCTACCCATCCACGAACGGGGTGCCTCGAAGTGCTGGAGTTCTCCGGCCACACTGCGGCGCAGTTGCCCGATCACCTCCACCAGATCACCGGCTGCGGTGTGGCTCATGTTGCCCAGGCTCCCCGCCATCAAGTCATCTCCGGCCAGCAGTTCAATGGCCCCGAGCGCCTCGATGCGCTTCATCGCCCCGATCTGCTCCACGCTGTGTTGATGGGTGGTGAGGCGGTGCTGGCCGAACTCGCCCAGGTAGTCATCCGCCTCGCGGTGTATCAGCAGCGCCTTGTCATGCTGGCGGCGGTCGGTATGGCGGCTCTGGTTGCCTACGGTATCGGTGCGGCTGAACACCTCGGCCCGCAGCTGCTGGAGCTGCTCGCCCGGGGCGATGTCCGGCAGCGGCCAGCCGGTACCCAGCACGGTGCGAATGAATGGCCGGTCAGCGCGACCGAAGGCGAACCCCAGCTCCACTATGGTTCCCTCGATGGGGAATTGCATCATCCCCTGCTCGGGCCCGCCGAACATCACCGGCAGCGGCACGGCGCGATAGAGTGGGGCTGCCTTGTCCGGCTGGCCATCCTCGCCCAGCAGTTGCACGTCCACCGCATAGCGCGGGCGAAACGGATCATTGAGCTGGCCAGCGGCCGCGCTGTCGCTGATGGCTTCTACCCGCCCGAACTTGGGCAGGTGCATATTGTCGGCCAGCTCGGGGAACTCGCCCTCCATCTTGCGCCGCTCCGGCGACTTCACCGGTTTACCTGGTGTTGCCGTGGTGAGGGTCATCTCGTCACCCTTCAGGCGTACCCGTTCCACCCGCTTGCCGTTGACGAGTGCGCCCGGGCGCATGGCCGGGATCGGTGCGGTGGTGAGGGTGTTGCCCGCCTGGCGGCCAGAGAAAGCCGGATCCAGCTCCACTGGCTTATCCGCCCAACGGCTATGGGCATGACTGCCCACGAAAATGGCGCCATCCGGTTGCTGATGCCAGATGAAGTCCGGCACCGCAAAGGCGCGACCGGCGTTGTTGAGCAGCTGATAGCCGGTGCCGGCGCTGGTGAAGTTGGGGATCGGCCGATCGGTATAGTCGGCCCCATCCGGCAGCAAAAAGGTGAGTTGGGTCTGGTCGCTCAACCAGGCCAGCAGACCGCGCAGGGTGGCATGCTGAAGGCTGACCGGAAATGCACTCCCCAGTATCCCTGCCAGCTCTCGGCAAAGCAGCTTGCTGGCGCCATTGCTGGCGGGCTGCACGTCATAGACATATCCGGTAAACCAGCGGCGCAGCTCTCCGTTGTAGCCGAGATCCACGGTCAGGGTTTGCCCCTTCTTTGCGGCCCCCTCGATGGTGATGGCGGCACGACCTCCAGCGGAGATATCAAGCACGATATCGTGGTCGATGAGGTTGGCCGGTTGGCCGCCCAGAGTGAGATAGGTCGATAGTTTCACGCCATCACGTCTCCCAGTTTGTCATCAAGTCCCTTGATGGCCTGCTCCCATGAGCTCAGTTGCTCTTGCTCAGTGGCTGGTTTCCCATTGTTGCTGTCGGCAGGCTTGGCCGGTTTGGCATTCGCTGTGCTCTGGCCTACGGTGGCCGGTGCCTTTGGCATCCGCTGTTCCCGCTTCTCTGGCACCGAGTTGTGCTCGCGCAGGGTGAACTGCACTTGCCACGCCAGCAGACCCTCCTGCTCGCTGGCGGTGATGCGCCCGGCGAACTTGGCCTGACGCACCTTAACCGACTTGGCCAGCAGCGACCCGACCCGGTAGATATGGCGCTTGCCGCCATCGCCTTTAGCATCGGCCAGCTCAAACAAGCGTCCGAGGGTCTTCTCGTCATTGAATGGAACAAGGCCAGAGACATCGAGCTCCTTGGCCTTTTCCCCCTGCTCCGAACTACTGGTCGAGCTGGTTTGGCCGCTGCTGTCCTTGTCCTGAAACTGCATCGATACAGAGATCCGCATCGACTTCATCACAATCGGCTCACCGTCCAGGGTGAGCATGGCGGTTTGGCTCATCGGGTTAACTCCTGCCAGAAGGTGAGCGGGGAGGGGGAGAGCAGCAGGGCGCCGACCGTCACGCTGTGGCTATGGTCTGGCGGGCTGCTCTGGCCCAGTTGGGCGGCCAGGCTTGCAGCATCACCTTGTGCTTGCCAGTGCCACAGCTGGCCACTGATGGCCGTCAGCTTTCCCAGTGCCTGTTCGAGCTCGGTCAGTCTGGCAGAGCGTCGTTCTGCCAGGGTGGCCAGTTGGGCGATCGGGGTGGTGGCCCCCTGTGCCAGGCTCTCCAGCTGGGCGATCTCGCCCCCGAGCAGTGAGCGAGTCGAGCGCAGCGGATCCCATACCAGCGGCTCATCAGCCTTCCAGCGTGGCACCTTGGCGGCGGTGGGTTTGCTCATGGCATCGTTGCTGGCTGTGAGGCGGCGCAGAGCCGCGCACCACTCCGGCAGCGGCAGGATGGCGCAAAGCGGCGCCAACGCATCGGCCAGCGCGGTTTCGCTGTTACCGGTGACCAGCCAGGCGATGGCGTGCAGCTGGCCAGTCGGCAGCAAGGGATCGGCCCCGTCCTGCAACTTGGCGGCAAGGGTGGCCACCGCGTTGGGGGCGGCGAGGCTGTACTGGTTGCCCTGGTGCTGGCCCACCCCATGCTGATAGGGGGTCACGGTCATGCAGCGACCGGTGACCAGCAGCCGATCAAGCTCAACCCGCAGCCCTGCCAACGCGGCAGCGGCTTGGCTGATAGACGTGGGGCGGTATTGTGCCCTTGGCGCCATAGCTTGCAAGCGGGCCACGGCGCCAGCCTGGCTGTCTGGCAGTTGGCCAAGCACCCCGCTGGCGCTGGTGTGTATCGCCTCGACGCTTGTTGGCCAGTGCAGCGCTCCTTGCGTCCAACTCACTGCGGTATCTCCGGCCATGCAACAGAGAACGGCCACCCGGCTTGCCCTTTCACATCCGGCAGTTCGTAGAGATAACGCTGCAACTGTGGCAACAGTGCAGCATCCTCTGGTTTGGCGTAGCCACCATCAACCGCAGGTTTGATACGTGATATCTCGATACTGGCGTATGCCTGACGCTGGGCCAGTTCCTGTTCCGCCGCCTGTTCGGCAAGCTGATACTTTATCGCAGGGTCTTCCTGCCACTGTTCATCGCGCCAGATATAGCTGGGGCCCGGATATGGCTCTGTTGTCGCATCGATTTGTTGAGGCGTTACCCCCGGTTCAGTGATCGACACCGGCGCGCCGCTTTTCGTACTCCATAGCGGTACAGCCCGCCAGTCTGGTGAGCGCACCCATTTACCATCATCGTGACACACAGGCACTACAGCGGTAGCTGTTAAATACCGGGCGCACTCATGCTCACCAAGTTCATCAGGCGGAGGGGTCTTGGTAGAAAATGCGGGCATCAGGGCGGCGTTATCCAGCGGGCTAATGTCTGCAACGCCCTGTTCCATTGCGCAACCAGTGCGCGGGTCATAGTGATAGATAATCATGAGCCACCTTAATACTTTATTGTTGCCAAAAGCGCCGTGTTGCTAGGTCTAACCCTGCCCCAATAGCCCTCTGTCGTAGATTGACCGGTCGGGTTGATGGTAAAAATTTGTCTAGGAACACCATCAGCCGGATCAACGTTTGTTGACGTTAGGTTTCCAATGCCATGCACTGTTGGGGAGATATCGAGATCCCCGGTGATGTGCGTCCCGTTCTGCCAGCTGCCGAAAACACGCGCCGGGTCTGCCCCTCTGGCGTCATCAAACGCCCGAATGAACTCGCCGCGCACGTCGTATACCCGAAATGTCGAGTTGTCTGCATTGTCTGCACATACAATCGAGCCTGCTTGCCATGCAGCAGGCGCAACCATTCGACCGTGGTGCATTGCCCAGGCGCGCAAAGCGGCATAGGTTGTGCGAGAGAGGTTTTGCACGCCCGACTTGATGTAGCCTTGTCGTGGGGTCGGCTGTGTATCGAGCAGCAGGGCACCGAGATCCACCGAGGCATACCCCCGATAATCCGCCCCATTCTTGGTAAATACCTGCCATGTCATCCAACTGGCATAGTCGTCATGCCAGATCGGGCCGATGTTCGTTGCTGGTAACGCCGAGCCCGCGGCCAGGAATCTCTCCCCGATCACCGCATCCAGCCCCTCAGGTGTCACTGCGAGGGTGTTACTATTTCCGGCTAGCGCTTCCTCTACCGTGGCCAGTCGTACCATCCCTTGTTCGGTGGTGGTGGCAGATGGGTGGTTTCTCCCCTTGGCATGGTCTGCCAGCGCTTTCGCCATGTCACTGGCGCTTTGCTCCGTCTGCTTGCGAAGCGCCTCCAACGCGGCCCACAGGTCGGCAGACTCATTGGCTGGACGCTTGTCCGTGACGGTTGCGTTGGCTTCGACAACCCCCAGCTTGGCCACATAGTGGCGATAGCCGTTGCTGTCGGTGTAATCAGTCAGCTCTGTGGTGCTGGTCTTGAACTCGATATGGTTATCCCAGCGGCTCAGGATGGTGCCGGCGTGATGCACATCCACCCACACTCCGACCGGCTTGGCCCCAACCGTCACAGCCAGTTCAGCATCCAGCTGAATACGCAGGCCGCCGACCATGGCCACCCCCGGCTGCACTTTGTAGCTGCCCGCCTTGTTGATCAGCTTGAATCCGTCGCCAAAGAAGGCCGATGACCCGAAGCAGGCGATCGCTTGCAGGCGCAGCTGTTCGTCCATGCCGAGCAGGCGGGCGGAGTAGTCAATCTGCCAGGTGCCTGCCTCAACGGTGGTCACGGTGGCGGTGGCCGCCTGGTCGTACTCCATCAGCATCGATTTCACCAGGCTGTTGCCGGTGGTACCTGTCGCCTGGTCAGTCTTGGTTTTGGTCTCTCGCCCCTTGTAAACAATCATCCCGACCATGCCGCTGGCCTTGTTGATGAGATACATGGCATTGAATGAGAAGTTGCCCACTGTGGTATCCATCACGATGGAATACGCCACGGCGTTGTTGTTGATGCGGCCGCGCTGATCCACCGGATGGCGATGGACAATCTGCGCCTGCGGCGGCAGGCCGGTATTCGGGTCGATGGGGGCGGTGATATCCAGATTGGGAATATCCGCCAGCACGACCTCATCGAGCACCACTGGCACCTGATCGGTGAGGCAGCCTTGCCAATAGGTCTCGAATGCGTTGGTGATGACTTGGCTCATCGGGTCTCCTTGGTTTTCAGCGTTGCGCCATAGACGTGCTGGATCATCTGGATGTGTCCAGGTGCCAGCCGATATCTGGCTTTGTGCGGGGTGAGGCTGGCGGCAAATACCTCCTGACTCATATCAAACTGGCCATAGCCGATGTGACCGGCGACCGGGTAAACCACCTGAAAGCGATAGCGGCGGCAGGTGCGGCCATAGTGCTGGATCAGCGTCTCCATCAGCTTCTGGTTGTTGGCGATGCTGCTATCGGTCACCTCGATGGTGATGACGTCCCACGGCGCACCGGCTTGCCGTTCGTGGATGTCACACCAGCCGATGCCCAGGCGCTCGAATATGCGCTTGAATCCGGCGACCTCTCCCGCGTCACGGGCATTCACAAAGGCGAACTTGACCCGCTTGCGAAACAGCTCCAGCGGTTCAGATTCAAAGCGGGTAATGTCCCGCTCCCATGCCAGCAGGTTGAGCAGTGAGAGAGAGCAGGTCAGCGGGTCTTGCTCTGCCAGCGGCGCCAGCAACCAGCGCCGGATCGACTGCCAGAACTCCATGACACCGCGCGCCAAAAAGGCGGGTTCCTTCACGCCATCGGTGATGGTTTGGCCATCTTCCCACCACGGGGCAGACGCATTGGGCATGGCCGGTGCATTGGCGTTGTGATCTATGCGGGGTGAATCAGTCATGCAGGGTGACCTCCAGCGCGGTCAGACGCGGGATGGAGATCCCCGAGACGATATCCTCCTGCCCAAACTTGAGGCTCAGCAGGTGCGGGAACTGGCTATGCAGCTCTTTGCCCAGTTGTGAAATGGAGAATCTGGCCTGTGGCCACGTTCTGGTCACGGCCGGAAAATCCGCCGACTGGCGAAACGCCGCTTTTACCAGCGATTCCGCGCCCTGCTTGAGGGCGGCTTTCTGGTCGTCGTTGAGGTTGGCCACCGGCCACAGCTCCAGCGTGAGGCTGTGCTGGGTCTCCGGCATCGCCATCACAAAGAGGTCATCTCCGTGGCCATGGTTGCCCTGGCGGCCCACGTAGTCGTTAAGCTGGGCAATCAGGCTGGCCGGTGTGGCGCCCACCTCCAGCAGGATGTAGGCGTTGGCGGTACCTGGGCCCCGCGGCGCTTCATGCTCGAAGAAGATGTGATCGGCCCGAATGCCCGCGACGCTTGCCAGCATCGAGCGGTAAATGGCATCGATGTGATAGCGACCTACTGCCGAGAACTGGTTCTGAATGCGCAGCCCCAGCGCATCGTTGCTCTCGGCATCGGCCCCCTGGGTGGTGATCCACTCCTTGTCATCGTTACGGGCCGACAAGATGCCGGTGACCGGTTCGCTCAGCAGGTTGTAATAGCCCGGCGCCAGATTCCAGGCGGCGCCCGCGAACTCTGCCTCGCACACCACGCGAGCCACCGCTTCACCGGCAGGGCTCACCACCGCTTGCAGCGGCTTGACCCGATAGATGGTGCCGTTGATGCGCTCGGTGCTGATCCAGATATCGGCCGGGATGGTGGCTGCTTCGCTCGGGTTGGCCTTGACGAAGTTGATCACCCCGCGGGTCTTCTGGGCGCCCTTGCGGGTCAAGTCCACATCCCACGCCTTGAGGTCGAGATAGGCATCGGTGGCGGTAGCGGCAAAGGTGTTTGGCAGCACGTGACCTGCCAGTAGAGTGCGGATAAGCCAGAGCGCCGGGGTAATCACCACGCCGCGTACCAGCCGCCAGAATGGGCTCACATCGCTGTCGTTGGTGATAAGGGAGCCGGCGGCCTCGACCTCTTTCTTGAGCTCTGCCTCCATGGCCTGCTCGGTGGTCGGCACGCCGGTCTCGGCCAGCAGGGTCATAAAATCCACGTTGGGGCGCAGGTTCACAGGGTTACCTCCAGATCGCCAAATTCATAAGTGCGAGCGGTGACCAGTACCCGCTCGGGGGCTTCTTCGCTGATCACGATGGTGCCCGGCACCAGTCGCTCGTCGTTCTCAACCAGCAGCTCGATCTCGGTCATCACATCGGCGCGCAGGGTCGGGCTGCGCTCGCCAATCAGCTTGCGGGCCAGCCCGGACTCCATGATCCGGTGCTTGATGTCCTGACCGATGCTGTGGCGGTCTTGGGTGTAACGGGGCTGGCCACCGGCATCGAGCTGCCATGCCCCGTCTACCACCCAAATATCGATGTACTTGGCATCACTCATCACGGGGTCTCCAGCCAGGCGTTTTCGGCCATCTGCTCAGGGGTCATCGGGTTCTGGAAGTGGTTATGAACTTCCCCGATGCTCAGAGCTTTTGCCGGTTTCTGGTTGGCGCTGGTCGCGGCGGCGTTGGCCTGGATCAGCTGCTGGCCCAGACCACCGGACGGAATTCCTGAGCCATTGCTCCCTTCGCGATAGCGAGCGAGCGGTGCGTTGATGTTGGCAGGGTTCGGCAGGTTCAAGTCCGGCATCGATCCCGCTTCGATGTTGACGCCCGGGATCATGTTCAGCTTGTCGATCAGCCAGTCGATGGACTTGCCTAGCAACTGGAACACGCCCCAGTCAGAGAAGGTCTTTTTCAGGTCGTCCCAGTAGTAGATGACTGCTGCCACCGCACCAATCAGCAGCACGATGCCCGCCACGATAAGCCCGACAGGGTTGGCATACATGGCGATGTTGACGGCCAGCATGATGGCGCGAAACGATGCAAGGCCTGCTTTCAGCAGGTTGAGCGGGGCAATGATGATTGACCAGGCAATACCTAGCCCCAGCGTGGCCAGCTTGGCGATACCGGCAACCAGCATCCAAGTGCCGGTAACCATGCTCAAACCCACGATTGCCAGCGCGGCATAGCTGATCAGCTTGGTCAGGTTCGGAAAGAGGTGCGTCCAGCGCAGCACATCGTTGGCGCCATCTGCAAAGGCGCCCACCACGGCATTGATGGCTGGCAACACTACCCCGAACGCGGCGGCGCGAATGGCAAACCAGGCTTGCTCGACCCGCTGCCACTGGTCGGTCATGGCTGCGGCCATCTGTTCGGCCTTGCCCATGCCGTGGGTGTTGGCCAGCGCGTTGATGTTGGTGGCGAGTCCCTTGGTGTTGGTCATCAGGAGCTTGATCATGCTGACCGCCTCATCCGAGCCGAATGCCTTCTTGAGCTCGTCACCCTCGGCCACGCTCAGGGTTTCGCCATAGCGTGCCTTGAGTTTGTCCAGCACGGTGAGCACCGGCAGCATGTTTCCCGCTGCATCGGTGAATTGCAGACCCAGAGCCTTCTGGGCACCGCCCACACCAGCCAGAAACGCCTTGAACTTGGTACCGGCCTCGCCGCCGCTCATGGTGGCTTGCAGCTGGCCGAGCACGGCGAACTGTTCATCCATCGAGATCCCGGCGGCGGTGGCGTTGGCGCCAATTGCCCCGAACGCGTCGGCCATGCCCTGGCCTGTGGTCTTGAACATCTGCACCGCTGTAGCGGTCTTGCCTGCCAAGTCTTCCACCCAGTTGGCTTTACCCATCATCTTGGCCTGCTGCTCGAAGATGCCGTACATGGTGCCCATGTAGTTGGTGATGGTGGCGGTGTCGGCCTTGGTCGCCTTGGCCAAGGTGGTGGAGGCGCGGGTAAAGGCGGGCAACTCGTTACCCTCCAGCCCCGCGATCGCGGATTGGATATCGTAGGAGGAACGGACAATCTCGGTTGCCGATTCGCCGTACTTCACCGATAGGGCCAGAGCTTCGCGCCCCAACGCCCCGAGCACATCCTTTTTCACATCGAGCGAGGCCACTTCACCCAGCGCCCGATCCATTTCGATGGCTGGGCCCAGAGCAGACTGGATCGCCATGCCACCGGCGGCCACCGTGGTGGCCCCCATTGCCATGCTGCTCCAGCCCTGACGGCCTGCCTTGCTGACCTTGTCCATCTGGGCATTGATGCCTGCAAGGGGTTTGGTGACCTGATCCACCAAAGTCACCTGCATCATCAATTTTTCCATCCAGTTCATAGGCCGTTATCCGTTGAATGCTTTGGCGATGCCCTCGGCCACTGCGGCGGTGTGGGACTCTCTTACGTGCTTGTCTAACCAGATAGCGCGGGCCAGGCTGTCGATATCGTCATCGTCATGGGGCAGGTAGTGGCGCCGCAGCGCCAGCGCCTGCTCCAGGTGATTGCGCTCGATGGCCTCGGCGCGCGCCGTCAGTTTTTTACGGTGATCTCCAGATCGGGGGCGAACTGCTGGTTAATGGCACCCGCCAACTGCAGCGCCGCGCCCGGGCGTTTGAGCAGCTCATCGAGCGCCTCTTTGCTCTCCTGGCAGACGATCTTTTTCAGGTAGTTGTGGGCCGGCGCTACCTTGTCGCTTGGCATCATGTCGTTGATAAAGCCGTTGTAGGCCACCATGGTGGGGGCGAACTTCAACTCTTTACCGGCAACGTCCAGGGTGATGATGGGTGTGGTCATGGGGTGGTTTCCTCTTGTTCAATCCAATGGTTCAGGGTGTTGATTTGGGTTTGGCAGCGGCGCATGGCCATCTGCAGGGTGGGGATAAACCGCACGGCATCACCGTAGGTCGTCCCCGTGAATTCAGGTTCCGGGCAGTTTGGTACCAGCCCCGGCGGCGGTAGCCGCTTCACCACCTTGGTTTGCACCACGGTCTGGGGCTGGCTGGAGCAGGCGCAGAGCGCCAACAGGCAGAGGCTCACTAGCGCAGTTCGGGCGGCCTTCCGGTGGCGTGGCCAAGGCTTGTTGCAGTTCATCGGCGGTCTTCCTGTTCTGTTGGTCGAGATCGGCCAAGGCGGCGTTCTGGTGTTCAAGCAGGGCGCGCAAGCCCGATTCCTTCTTCGAGAGAGTTTCGAGGTCTTCGGCCATCAACTGGTTAGCCAACTGCAAGGTGCTGATGGTGCTGTCGGCATCAGCCAGCGCCTTGGTGCGTTCTTTTAGCACCCCATAGCCTGCTCGTATGGTTACCAGCAGGACCAGCACCAGTACGAACAGCACGTTGGAGAACAACTCCTTGAGGATGTTCATGCCAGCACCCCGCCGAACTCAGTGAACTTGGCCAGCAGATCAGCCAGCTTGTGTTCGCGCTGGCCATAACCGGCGCCCGGCAGGCTGGCCCAGATGTTGGCGCACTTGGCGATCGCTTGGCTGATGCGGCCCTTGAGCACATCGTCCAGTGCCTTGCGCTCGCGGATCAGCTGGATTGCCCAGGCATCTTGCGACTCGGGGCCAAAGTCCGGCAGGCCGAGCTGATCGCGGTAGTGGGCCCAGTGCTTTGACAGGTGCTGATAGCGGCCCGCAGCGGTGCTTTTCAGGGTCTGATTGACCTGCACCAGCACGTTCGGATGGGTGCGGTAGTCGGTGAAGAACCCCGCCGGATTGACCAGCTTGTTGTAACCGTCATCGCCCCGGCCCTTGGTGCCTTCTGAAAAGGCGATCATGTCGAGAAAGGCGGCCACCTGCGGGTGGCAGTTACTGCGCGGCATTGCTGTCTCCCTTCTTGTTGAACACCAACTTGGCCCGCTCGCGGATGATGTCTACCCCGAGCAGCCCCACCACACCGCCGATAAACGGGGCTGCTTCATAGGGGACGCCGAGCAGGGTGGTACCGGATGCGGCGGCCAAGGTGATCAGGCCGCACATGGTTGATTCGATCAGGCGGCGGCGCCCGCTGCCGCCGTCATAGGTGATGCGCATAAATGAAATGCTCAACGCCAGCAGAGCCCCGGAAACGGCGGGCCAGTTATCCATCAACCAGGCCAGCAGGGCAGCCCAGAGGGTGGGGTCTTTGTTTGGCATAGGGTTCATATCCCGTTCTCGTTATTGCCCGCGCCGTTCTGCGCGGCTCTTGCAGCTGACACACAGGCGCACACCCGGCACATGCAGGCGGCGCGCTTCCGGGATCGGATCGCCGCACTCCTCGCAGTGGTGCAGGCTCTCGCCCTGGTGGTGGCTGCGGCCTAGCTGGTTATCCAGCTGGGCCGCCAGCATCCGCTCGGCGTGTTGGGTGGCACGGTCGATCAGATCCATCCGTTAGCCCTTCATGTGGCGGGTGTCGTCTTCGGAGAGGTACGGCACGCCATTGATGTGAACGAAGTCGGGGGAGGTGACGAAACCCTTGATCTTGTGCACCCCCTTGCTGCCCCCCTTGGGGTCAACATCCAGCAGGTCAGAGATCTGCAGCTTCACGCCGAAGGCTTCCACCTTCATCTGTTCGTCGCCGGTGTCGGCGTAGAACAGCACATCGTCAGGCTTCATCCCGCGCCAGCTACCGGCCCGCTTGGCGGCATCGCTCAGCAGGGTGAAGTTCTTGGCATCGAGCTCGAACTCCAGCTCTGCGGCCACATCCCCATCGACATAGCCGTCAGGAATCCCACGGGTTTGCGCCACGGCGCTGTTGTCGGTGATGGATAGGCTGGCTTTCTCGACGTGCACCATGGCGCCCATCAGTTCGGTATCGAAGCTCTGGCCTGAAATGCGTCTGGTCATGGGTTAGCCCTCCCCGTTGTTGATGCTCAAATCGAGCATGATGTTGATATCGATCCCCTTGGGGCAGTCCACGGTGCGGACTTTCACGTAGATGGAGACGTGGTTTTTATCGATCCACTGGATGGTGATATCGCCGTCTTTGGGGGAGGCGATATCGCCCGGGAACGGCTTACCATCGATGGTGGCTGCCTTGGCCATGGTGCGCAGGTCTTTGCCAAAGTAGAGGATGGCGGCGGCCGTGCTGCCCGGGGTGGAGTTGAACGAGCGATCGCCGATTCGGGCAATGGCTCGTACCCGCATCCGGCGGGCGACCTTGTAGACCACCCGCAGGTTTTCGATCACCTGGTAGTCTCCGCCCTCGGCGTCCAGGGTGCGGCCATCGGCCCAGTAGATGCCGTCATAGTCCGGGTACCACATCGGCACCGAATAACGGTTCTGTTCCAGGGTTTGCAGGGTTGCCAGCGGCAGCTCGACCCCGTCTTTGTCCTTTGGCTTGTTACCCAGCCCAACCAAAGCGCCGGTCTGTACCCGGCAAGGTGTATCGGCAATGCTCACGGCACGGTTGCACAGGCGACCGGCATAGGCCCCGGCGAGGTTCGGCCACAGCTGCGGCAGTAGGGTGACGGATTCGGCCTTGATGCCATCTTGCAGCGCGACCAGCTTAGCCTCGTACTCGCTCCAGTCCTGGCCACCTTCTGCGGTAGTGACGATGCCCGCCACGACCAGCAGCATGAACTGCCATCGACCCCACTTGGCGATCAGCTCCTGGTTGAGGGCGTGGGCCGCGTTGATTTTCGCCTCGTCCCACTCCTGACCCAGTACCACACAGCCCTCGAATGATTGGGTCTTCTGGGCCTCACGGACGGCATCTTTCCAGTCCATGTCGGTTGGCTGCACAAAGGCGGCAGCCGTCCAGTTCTGACCGGCGTTGACCATGGCGGCTTGCAGGTTGGTTTTCAGCTCGCTGTCGGCCTCGCCCAGCAGCTTGTCGAAGTCGCTCTGGGTGTTGAGCGAAAGCAGCTTGCCGGTGTTGGTCGGCGCGGTGCCAATGAACAGCAGGTGGCGCTCGACTTCCGTCACGGGCCCCTGCATCTGGTTCAAGTTGTTGATCTGTACATAAGGCCACATGGCGTTATTTCCTCTTCATCTCTTGCTTGTTGACGTCCCAGCCGTAGTTGATGCTTTGCAGGGCACGGGCAAAGGCTTGCTCTCGTTGCTTGGTGTTGGCGCCGAGGAACGGGCGGGCTGGCAGCTCAATCTCCCAGCTCTCTTTCACCGGCTCGTCCTTGAGCTTCTTGATCAGCAACCCCGCTTGCGCGTAGTTGAGATTTCCGGTTATCCATCCGAGCGAGGCAGAGCGGTATGCCCGCTTGCGCTTGCCTGGACGCTTGAAGCCGAGCTCGCGCAGCTTGCGGGCCTGCGCCTTGCTTGCCTGCTTGTTCTTGCCGCCATCGCTGGAGGCGATACGGCGCCGACTGGCCGCGGTCACCTTGTAGGTGTGTCCCTTCTGGTGGGTGTTGGCGACTACCCCGGCATGAACATTCATCGAGCCCTTTTTGAACCCGAGTTCAGCCACGTCCTGGCTTGGCTCATGGATCACCAGCAGCTTTGGCAGGCCGCGCAGCATCTTGCGCTTGCCCCGTTTTCGTGGTGCCCAGGCATTGCCGTTGGGGTCTTGCTGCTGACGCACGTTGCGGGCGGCCAGCTTCTTCATCTCGTTGGCTGCTCGCCACACCAGCCGCTGGCGCTTCTTTGGCGGCAGGGCCAGCAGATTGAGCTGGTCTTTGCTGCGCTGGGTGTCGAGAGTGATGGTGATCATGACGGGTCACCGATCTGGTGATGACCGGTGTCACCGACGTTCATATCGATGTGGTCAGCTACCCAGATTTCATACGGGGCCACGTTCCAGCGTTTGCCCATCCAGTTGATGGGGCCCTTGGGGTGTTCGATCAGGCGCAGCGGCTCGGTAAAGGCGAGCTGGATCTCGAGATCGGCGGTCTTCTCATCGTTCGGGGTGACGGCGTATTCGGGATCGGCCAGCTCGAACTGCTCGCGAAAATCGTCATGCTCCTGCACCCAGGCGGCCACCGAGGCCAGCACGATGGCCGGATCCAGCTCGCGAAACGGCAGTTGCTCGACGGTGAACACCGCCTGATAGGTGAGCCATGCCACATCTACCCCTGTGGGGCCCATGTTCTTTGGCTCCAGCCGGATGGTGCCGTTCTCCATCCAGCTATCCAGATGCTTGTGGCACTTGGCTGGCAGCACCCGCAGGATCTCGGCGTGGAGAGCGTGGAGGAAATATCCCTGGGCCTGCTGTTCGTTCATGCCTTCACTCATATCAAGGACACCCCCGCACGGCGCTTGCCCTTGATACTGCGCACCAGTTGCTGACTCTCGGCCAGCAGCTGGGCGCGTTGGTCTGTGGATCGCTCCACCTGGTTGTTTGCGGCGGCCCGCTCGGTGACGCTGGCGAACTCCGGCAAGAGGGCCGCTTTGGCACGGGCAAACACGGCTGCCAGATACTGCTCTGTCAGCGCATTGGTGCCGCCCTCAAGGCTCGGCCCCGGCACCTCGGCGGCGCTGGCGTAGCCCTCGGCCATCAGCGCGGCCTGACGCATCTCCAGTTGCAGGTTGATTTCAGAGACGGCAGCCAGCAGGGCGGCGCTTGTGGTCTGTTGGTCGAGGTCGGCAGGCAGGGCGCGGCGGCGCTCGAAGTCAGCCACGGCCACATCAGGCCAAAACCCGTCATTGCGGATAGTGGCTGCGCTGTAGTCGATATCCTTGCCTGCAAACATCTCTGACCCTCTGTCGATTCTTGCCAATGTGAACACCACTTCCCCGATCACTCAGGTCGCCGATGACGCGGCGAGAAAAGGTGCACCCCTGAAGCCACGGATCACAGGATTCGGCGGTGGCCTTGCGGCTTGCCTATCCTCCCCGCCGGGGTGCGGTGGCGCGGAGAGTCTTATTGCTCCGGATTGAGCGCCCGCAGGCGCATGGCAATTTTTTGCAGCAGGGTGTTTACCCCCGCTTTGCGGTGCAGCTTCTCGGCCTGGATCAGCCAGTGGGCTGCTTGTTCCAGGGTGGCGCTGTCACCCACTGCGCTGGGGCGTGGCTGGCCGTCCTGGTCGCGCAGCAGCAGGCAACCCGCAGCCTTGAACCACTTTGCGGTGAGCTTCTCGTTAAGGCGCCACTCGTTGCGCACCTTGTCGAATACCCTGGAGAACCATGGCTCGACGGCATGCCCCTCGGCCGCTTGCTTCTCGGCCCACTCCAGCACGGTGTCGGCCACGAAGGTGGCCCAGTCGCGCTTGATGTTGTTCGGGGTGCGCTGTCCTTGAGTGATGGCGAGCTCGGCCCAGGCGATGCCGGTGTCGAAGTCGCCCACATCGAAGGCCCAGATCACCAGCCTTTGAAACAGCTCGTTCTGGTAGGACTGGCCGGACTCGGCCACGCTGGCCAGATACCGCTCCACATAGGGGCGGTATTTGGGCATCAGCTCGTCGCGTTTCATGTTCACCCGGTCCCCAATGCGGGCCAGCTTGCGCAGGCGAACGATGTCCTGCTCCAGGGCAATCATTTGCAGGTGCAGGCTGTCAGCCACCGCACCGGTGGCCACGCCAGTGCAGGCGGCCTGTTCGGCCCCCTGCATGGCATGAACTCGCTGCTTGTGACGTTGACCGGGTGAGCTCATGGTTTACGCACCCGCTTCTGCGGGAGCGGCAGGAGCAGCACCGATTTCGATGTCTGCCTCTTCAAAGCCGCCATAGGCCAGGTGCTCGCCCAGGGCATAGCCTTCCATCCGCCAGTACTGGTTATCGAAGCACTTCTTGTCCTGGTTATCTTCGGCCTTGCGGTTGCGGGTGCCGCGCTGGGTGTAGCAGTGCAGGTTATCCAGAGTGGTGACCACCATCCGCTTGCCCGGGAAGAACGGGGGGATGTAGGCCTTGCGACCGGCAATCGACTCTGCCAGCTTCTGGGCGGCGATCTGCTCGCTCGGCTTGGTGGCTTCGCTGTAGAGCTTGGCCTGAGCCGCTGCTACCAGATCGGTACCAACCAGCACCACCAGACGCGGGTCTTGGCGGAACAGCGGATCGATGGTGGTGTTAATCAGGTCAGACGCCATTTCATCCAGGGTCTTGTAATCGCCCTTGCCGTCCGGGTCGAAGTAGATCTTCTTACCCGCTTCCGCCTTGATGATCTGGCTGCCGCCGTTCCACTCGCGGGCGATCTGGTGCCAACCCTTGTTGACGTCTTCACCCAGCGGATGGGCCGCAGGGTCGGTGGTCTCTTCGGCAGATACGCCGTTCCAGCCGACCCGCAGAATATCGAGGGCGAATGCAGTGTTGATGAACTCACCGACCAACTTGATGAACTCACCCTCGCTGCCAGCGTTGGCCCAGACGCATAGGGTCGCCCAGTCCAGTGATGCGCAGGAGTCGGTCTCGGTCAGCTCGTAGGTGTTGCCAGCCACGCCGATCTTGCCGTTGAAGCGGCCATCTTTCTTGCGGCCAGTAAACAGCTTGCCGATGCCGACTTGCACCACCTGGCCCTTGATCTGATCCACATCCATGCAAGTGATGAGGCTCAGGAACTCGACAGAGGCGAGAAGGCCAGCACGCAGGCCAGTTTCCACTGGGCCGGAGATGACGCTGAACTGTTTGTCCAGCGCGTTGACTGGGATGCCATAGGTCTTGGCCAAGGCAGCACTGTATTTTTCGAGGCGCTGACGTGCCTGGACGGTTAGGGTCTGACTCACGGTCGCTCCTTAATATGCGGTGGGGGTATCGTCACCGCCGAGCGCATCAGGTCGTTGACCCGGCACTTCAACGGAGAACTTGTCGATCTGGCCTTTCAGCTCACTGACGGTGGCGGCCAGACCAGTGATGGTCTCGTTCAGCTTGCTGAACTGGTCATCAGTGACTTTGTTTTTGTCGCCTTCGTCTTTCGGTTCAGTCACCGGATCGGTCTTTACTTCCGGTTTGGCATCCAGCTTCGCGCTGAAGCTTGCGAACTGGGCACCAAGACTGGTCAGAGTCCCGTTCAGCAGTTCGAACTGTTCTTTGGTCATTTCCTCATCCTCTGGATGGCTGGGGGTTGGTTTTGATTCAGGTTCACCATGGCTGGCCATCAAGCTGAAGAGCTTGGTCATAAAGCCATCCGGCTTTTCTTGTTTGGGCAGCTTGAGCATGGAGAGATCCAGCGGTTCGCTGGTGCCGATGACTTGGCCCTTGCTGCTCTTGCTGAACTTGAGTTGGGTGGTGCCGGTGCTGGCAGGCTGGTCGGTGACGCCCAGACCAATCAGATAGGTGCGGCCCAGATCGGCGAATTGCTCGAACGGCTCGATGGAGCAGAACTGGTACTGGCCGTTTTGGTTCCAGTAGACAAGATCCCGATTAGGGCAGAGTACGGCGAACAGCTTGAGCTTGCCGTCTACCTCTTCGGTCTTGAGTGCTTGCACCGTGCCATAGCTTGACCAGCGATCATGTTCTGGCCAGATGACGGCGGTGTAATAGGTCGGGTCGTAGGTCTCGGCCATGTCGACCAGCCATTCGCGAGTTATGTCTCGTCCATCCACCGCTTTGCCTTCGGTGGCGATACAGACAAAGCCAGTTCTCAAGGTTGATTCGTTCATGCCTGCTCCCAATTGATACGGGCTCAGGCTATCGGGTCGGCAAGGGGTATTCATCCGGTTGTGTTCAAGGCAATTCGGATCCGTGGGGATATCCGAATTGGTTGGAACATCAGGGCGATAAGTGGGGGCGGGGGGCTGGCTATGATGGCGCCATCATTCACAAGATGGAGGCGCCGTGGCGTATCCCGAAGAGATCCGCAATGCTGCGCGGGGGCTTTATCTTAAGCGCTGGACACCCCAGGAGATCAAGGACGAACTTGGCCTTAACTCCTGCAGGGTAGTCTACTTCTGGGCCGAGAAGTACGGCTGGCGTGACCTGCTGACCGAAGAGGCGGTGGAGGATGCCATTGCCCGCCGCCTGCACTCTCTGCTTGGCCGAGAGAAGAAAACCCCCGAAGAACTCGACGAAATCGACCGACTTGTCGGGCACCATGTCAGCCTGAAAGAGAAGGCTCTCAAATGGGCCGAGCGCCAGCAGGCGCTGACCGCCCGCCGTGAATCCGGTGACGAGCCAGCCCCCGACCGTTCCCCGCGCAGCAGGGGCGGGCAGGATGGCGGAGGCCGTAAAGGGAAGGGTGGCAAGAAGGGCAAGAACGAGATCGGCCACCTCACCGAGGCAGACTTTGCCGAGTGGCTTGGTACCTTGTTCGGCTATCAGCTGCGCTGCCGCGAGGCCAAGAACGACCCGGCACTGCCACGCACCCGTAATATCCTGAAATCCCGTCAGGTCGGCATGACTTACTACTTCGCCGGTGAGGCGCTGGAAGATGCGGTACTGACCGGCGGCAACCAGATATTCCTGTCAGCCACCCGTGCCCAGGCGGAGGTGTTCCGCTCCTACATTTGCAAGATTGCCCATACCTTCCTCGGCGTCACCCTGACCGGTAACCCCATTGTGCTGTCGAACGGGGCCGAGCTGCACTTCTGCTCGACCAACTCCAACAGCGCCCAGTCCCGTTCCGGCAACGTCTACATCGATGAGTATTTTTGGATCCCCAACTTCGAGAAGTTGTCGGACGTGGCCAGCGCCATGGCGACCCAGAGCCGCTGGCGCAAGACCTACTTTTCAACGCCATCGAGCAAGGTGCACGAAGCGTACCGGTTCTGGACGGGGGATCGCTGGAAGGGCCAGCGCCCGAGCCGGGTGGCCATCGATTTCCCTGGTGAAGATGATCTGCGCGACGGCGGCCGCATCTGCCCCGATCGGCAGTGGCGTTACGTCATCACCATCGAGGATGCCATTCGCCTTGGCTGCAACCTCATCGACATCGAGGAGCTCAAGGACGAGTACCCCGAAGAGGTGTTCGATCGCCTCTACATGTGCCGGTTTATCGATGATGCCCTGTCGGTGTTCAAGTTCCAGGATATGGAGCGGGCAGGGGTGGACCCGAGCCGGTGGGAGGACTACAAGCCCGGGCGGCCTGACCCGTTCGGGCGGCGTGAGGTGTGGATGGGCTACGACCCGAGCCGCACCCGCGACAACGCCACCCTGGTGGTGGTTGCCCCGCCCATGGTCGCCGGTGAGCGGTTCCGTGTGTTGGAAAAGCACTACTGGCGCGGTCTCAACTTCCAGTTTCAGGCGCAGGAGATCGAGCGCATCGCCAAGAAGTTTCGGGTCACCTATCTCGGGGTCGATGTCTCCGGCATCGGCTCCGGGGTGTTTGACCTGTTGAAGCCCACCTTCAAAGGGGTGTGCCACCCCATCAACTACAGCATCGAGAGCAAATCGCGGCTGGTACTCAAGATGATCGATGTGGTGGAGGCGAACCGCATCGAGTGGGACGGCTCAGATCGGGATATCCCGCTGGCGTTCCTCGCCATCAAGCGCAGCACCACTGGCGGCGGCCAGATGACGTTCCGTGCCGCTCGGGACAATGTGACCGGACACGCTGACGTGTTTTTTGCCATCGCTCACGCAGTGGCCAACGAGCCGCTCGATACCAACCGCAAACGTAAATCCACCTGGGTAACCAGCAAGAAGGCCGCATGAAAAACGATATCAGTCACATAACCCAAGAGCACTTTGATGGATGGTTAAAATCCCTGTTTGGCTATCAACTTCGTTGTCGTGATGCCAAGAACGACTCGGCATTGCCGCGCACCCGAAACATCTTGAAAGCCCATCAGGTCGGCATGTCTTACTACTTCTCCGGCGAAGCGCTGGAAGATGCTGTGCTGACCGGTGACAACCAGATATTTCTCACCAGCACCCCAGAGATGGCTGATGTTTACCGCGAACTCGTCCGCTTTATTGCCCAGAGATTCCTCGGTATCACCCTGACAGACAGCAGCCCCATCATCCTGTCTAACGGGGCCGAGTTGCACTTTCTCTCGCTCGATTCCCACACGTTCGCTGGCAAGGCTGGCCATGTCTATGTCGATGAATACTTTTGGTCTGAAGACTGCGGAAAGATTTTATCTCTTGCCAGTTCCATGGCCATGCATAAGCGCTGGCGCAAAACTTACTTTTCCACAGTATCTGATCGCCGCGGTACAGCAAGACAGTTCTGGTCTGGTGAAACGTGGCGACACATGAACCTCACCCAGCGACTTAGGATCTATTTTCCCGGGAATGATGAGTTGCGAGACGGCGGCCGCATCTGCCCTGATCGGCAGTGGCGTTACGTCATCACCATCGAGGATGCCATTCGCCTTGGTTGCAACCTCATCGACATCGAGGAGCTGAAAGACGAATACCCGAAAGATGTGTTCGAGCGTCTCTTTATGTGCAACCTCTATTCACAGGAATAACAATGACCAAACGACAGCAAAAAACGTCCCAGCAGGTGGCCACCTCATCCCCTCGGCCATCTGTGATGTTCAGCACGGCGGAGGCCATCGACCCCACGGCCTGGATGACCGATTACACCGGGGTATTCTTCAATCCCTATGGGGAATATTACCAGCCGCCCATCGACCGCAAGGGGCTGGCCAAGGTGGCGCGGGCCAATGCCCACCACGGGGCGATCCTGATGGCGCGCCGCAATATGGTGGCGGGTCGCTTCACCACCCAGCGCAATGTCATCACCGCCTATGTGCACAACTACGTGCAATTCGGTGACGGTGGCCTGCTCAAGCTGCGCAACGGCTTTGGCCAGGTGGTGGGGCTGCACCCGCTTTCCAGCGTCTACCTGCGCCGCCGGGCTGACGGGTGCTTTGTCTATCTGCAGCAGGGCAAGCCTAACCTGGTTTATCGGCCGGAGGATGTGATTTGGCTGGCCCAGTATGATCCAGAGCAGCAGGTCTATGGCATGCCCGACTATCTGGGCGGCTTGCAGTCGGCCCTGCTCAACCAGGATGCCACCCTGTTCCGCCGCAAATACTTCCTCAACGGCGCCCACATGGGGTTCATCTTCTACACCACCGACCCGAACATGGACGATGAAACCGAGGAGGAGATGAAGCAGATGATCGCCAATTCCAAGGGGGTTGGTAACTTCCGCTCGATGTTCGTGAACATCCCTGAAGGCAAGCCGGACGGCATCAAGCTGATCCCGGTGGGTGATATCGCGACCAAAGACGAGTTCGCTGCCATCAAGGGGATCACCGCCCAGGATGTGCTGACGGCCCACCGTTTCCCCGCTGCGCTGGCCGGCATCATCCCGACAAATGGTGGCGGCGGGCTTGGTGACCCCGAGAAGTATGATGCCACTTATGCCCGCAATGAGGTGTTGCCGCTGTGCGAACTGGTGCAGGACTCGATCAACAGTGCCGGGCTGCCCCGCGCGCTGTGGGTCGATTTTCGGGAAACTATCGGGTCGGCTGTATAAATAAACAGTGCGTTATGGCATAATAGATCGTTGATTTATAAGAGAAAGGGGGATGTGATGCGGGTGTATTGCAAAGAGTGTGGCCAACGTGGTCGCATTACCAAGACCAACAAGCTCAGCCCTGATGTTTCTGACCTTTATTGTCAGTGCACAGATGCAGAGTGCGGCCACACATGGGTTGCGTGTCTCTCTTATTCGCATCCCCTGAGCCCTTCATCGAGAACGGCGAGCCAGTTGGTACTGAACCTTGTTGGTTCACTCACGCCAGAGGGGCGGCAAATGGTACTGAACGGATTGAGGGCGCAATAGCGCCCTCTTTGTTTCTGGTGATGTCTTAGTGTTTGGCTGGCCGCTGCGACATTTTTATCTAAGCCTTGGTATAAAAGATCAGTATTGAGAGAGGGCCTGCTCGGCTTCGATATCTTGATCGGTACAGGCCTTGATCATGACCCACCCCCCTATCTTTCCCATCCTGTCGGCGCAGGAGTCCAGAATCTTTTCGTACTTTGCGTATTTCTCTTGATTGCTCACTATAGCCTGTCTCGCTTCAATATTCTGGTCGGCACAGGCTTTGACCATATTCCAGCCGAATTGCTTGGTTGTTCTGACGCAGAACTTGACGATCTTCTCATGGGGCTGGTAATTGGCATTTAACAGCTCATATGCTTCCAGATCCTGGTCCACACATGCTTTCACCATGGTGGCACCGTATTGGTTCATCTGGTCTTTACAGCGATCGATGACCGCTGTTTTTTCGGTATCACTGATGGCCATGGCAGAGGTGGCCAGCAACAACAGGCTGGCTGCAGCAACGCGTTTCATATAATTGTTCTCGTTTGGGGTTGAAACGGTATGCTATCAAAGCAGCACCTTCCTTGGCGCGTGACCGGACACATTTCGCGATTTTCGCCATTACAAGGCCAGTGTCTTGTCGCCCTGGGTGTGCCAGCACGATGCTTGTCCCTTGAATGTACCACCGCATCCGGTCGGCAATTTACAGTCGCAGTGCTGGCAGGTCTGTGTTTTCAGCTTGGCCTCCTGCTCCAGCCACTTCTCCCAGTCGCGGCGGATCAGTGTGCTGATGTACTCGTCGGCGGAGTAGGGTTTACCGCTGCCAGCCCGAGCGATGCGCAGCGTATCCAGCTGCTGGCGCTCCCGTTCTGAGAGCGCCACCTCCACCCGCTTGATACCGAGAGCCGCCCGTCTTGCCCGCTGGGCCTGCTTGCGCTTGGTAGCGTCATTCATCCCTTGCCCCCTTCTGTCTTCCCCATCCGCAACGGCGCCACAAGTCCGGAATGACGATCAGATAAAACAGCACATGGCCGATCAGCCATATGATGCCGAGCGGGTCGATATGGACGCTCATTGCCACACCGCCCTTACCACCATGGCATCTTGCTTGGCCCACGCCCGCCAGCTGGCGATCGTGGCCTCTGTCTCTGGTAGGTCAACCGCCGGATGGCAGTACACCACATGGGTGACGGTTCCGCGGTCGTTCTGCTTGGTGGCCGTCACTTCCCTGATGGTACCGAAGCGGGTGATCACATCACCTAGTACCGGATATTTGCGTGGGTCTCTCATGCTGACGCCTTGATGGCATCCGCCAGCGTAGTGAACTGAACGTTGGCAGGGGCCGGAGTTACCTCAAGCTTTCCTGTGGCTGACATTCCTTGAACCATCCGCAGGATCAGGGCCCAGTCATCTTTTTTGGTATTGACGAAATAGGTAACGCCATCAGATTCAAACGCTAAACACAGTGCATCGATTTTCATGCTTCGCCCCCTGCCTGTTGCTGAGCCATCGCTTGCAGCACGCCCAGCGTCATCATTACATCAGCCAGTGCACGGTGAGCTTGGCCGTCAGTCACAACCCCTTGCTGGGCAGCGGCAGCTGTCAGGCGCTGCCAACGATATGAGCCCTTGTAGTCATTCCAGTCGCCATAGAACTCGGCATAGGCCAGCATTGCGCAATGACCCCCCGCGTTGGCAGTAACCGGCTGTAGCCCATAAAGCGCCGCAGTCTGAGCCATCAGGCGCATGTCGTAGTCAGCGTTGTAGATGACCAGCGGCTTGCAGCTGACAATCCGGCACACTTCATCATGGATGTCTGCCCAACTCGGGGCGGTAGCCACCATGTCATTGGTAATGCCATGGATGGCGGTGGCCTCTGCCGGGATCGGTTTTTGTGGCTTAACCAGGGAATCAAAAACCACGCCCCCAAACTGGTCGATGATGCTGATCTCTATTATCTCGGCTTGGTCATCAAGCCCGGTGGTCTCGGTGTCCAAGATTTGGCAGTTCAGAAGCCAATTACATACCTGCTGTTGTACGGTCATCGTTTTAGTCTCCATCTACTATTTGATATCTGTTCTAGCTACTAGCCATGACTGCCGCGCTACGCTTGCCGGCCATCTGGGACAAAGTGACAGACTGCGCTAGTCACCTTGTCCCAGACGGCTGGATTTGGTGGGCATATCTGGCGGCCACAAAAGCTACGGTGTCGCCGCCGCCAGGTGTCATGGCATCGGCCTTGTTCATAAGGTGGGTGAGCAGCGCCTCTCTATGCTCTGGACGAACGTCGGCCAAGCGTGTCTTGGTCGTCTCGGCAATAAGGTGGTGCACATCAGGTTTGCGTGCAGGAGAGCGCTGGCCATCAGCTGGCAGCCCGAAGAACTCGGCATTACTGCTCGCCTCCTGGCGACGCTCGACTGGTGGCAGTGGCCATGTACGCAGATCAACCTTATCGCGTAGGCGGTCAAGCTGAGTGCTGGCAGCCTCGGCGTCCCCGTCACCCAGGGCATCCAGCAGCGCCAGTGCATCATCGGCACCGGCCGCCGTCATGCTGGCCAGCCAAGCTGCTGGATCCCCGGACTGGGCCAGCAAGCCCCGCACATCCTTGAGCTCCGCCAGGCGTTTTGCCTCCCTGCGTCTGGCTTCGGCTTCAATTTGATACGGTGATGGCTGGTTTGGAGATTCGAACGGATGACGTTCGGTCACTTTTAACTCACCATCCCGGATACAAACTGACCGGTCCCCTGTCCTGACAATCAATCCGCTCCGGACCATGGCCACCTCTTCACCACTTAGCCCCAAATGGAATACATTCTTATCGCTCAATGGATCCTCTTTAGATCCTCCGAGATCGCCGCGTACAGTTGTTGCCAGAGCTCCAAGGGGGAAAACCCCTTCGCTGCGCTCGGTACCCACTAACTCGCTGCGCTCGCCCACAGACCAAAACCCGCTGCCTTTGGCCTTGGTGGTGTTCTGTGAGCCACATTTGCGCAGCACCCATTCCCCCACACGGGTTTGCTGGATGAGGCCGTCAGCGGCCCGCACGCCGACAAGTTTGGTTTGTGGTTCGCCGTACTGATTGGGTTCGGCAAAAGCGGTGCGGTGGATACTCAAGGGGCGTTCATCGCGCCGGCAGCAGGGGCCGCCCATGGCTTGGGTAAAGTTCTTCCAGTCCACCGCGTCGGCATAGCGCCGGCACTCTTCCATGATGGGGCTGGCCAGCGGGGCCACGACGATCCCCTTGGCTTCTTGCAGGCGGCCAGGCAGGCGGCGCAATTCGCGCCAGATCCCGACCGGCGGCCCTTTCAGTGGTTGGAACTGGCGTAGGCCCCAGAGCGATGCCCAGGCCCGCACCCGGCGGGCGCCTTCTGTGGCAGCGGTCTCGGCTTCCAGGTCGCCTTCGTCGCCGACCCGGTGTCCATCGATATTTTTCGCGATATATTTGACGATGTAGCCGACAGCGCCGCCCTTCTCCTTGTCCATCACCTTCCAGTCAAAGCGGGGGGTAATATCGCTATAGGGTTGTTTGCTGTCTGGGTGGCGTTTGCGCACCAGGTCGCCTTTGTCATGGCTCAGGGCGTAGCGCTGCAGGATGCCGATCAACCGGTGCTGGTGTTCGGGTTTGACCCAGATCAACAGGTGCCAGTGAGGAGTGCCATCGTGGTGGGGTTCTACAACCCGAAAGCCGAAATAGTCGATAGGGTCGGCGAATAGGAACTCCCCGCGCTTGGCCAGGTTGCGATCGAGGGCAGAACGGCAGCGCTTCCACAGCTCGCTGATGTAGTGTTGCGCATCGCGGGGGGATGAGCCGTCATGCTTGGGGTTTTCTTCTGTGCTGTCTGGCCCGCCGGCCTGGGATGATCTGACCGTCTTCCATGGGTGGAAGCGGCTCGGCGCCGTCCAGGTGAAGAACAGCCCCACATAACCCATTTCGTCGGCCACGTCAGAGAAACCCCGCGCCCTGACAATCAACTCATGGCGGCGGTTCGTAGGGTTGGCGATGGAGGCTTTTACCGCATCCTCCAGACTAATGATGATGTCGTCTTGGGCGTTATAGGCTTCCATGTCCTTGAGCCAAGCGGCCGCCATGCGCTGCCGCTCGATAAAGCTTTGTAGGCCCTGGCTGGAGACGTAGGCGGATACCCCCTTGCGCACTTTGCCGAGCAGGATGGCGCAGTGCTCGCAATACTGGTCCCAGATCTTGCGCAGGCGTCTTGCCCACCATTTTGGGTCGAGCCAGCGGATAAGGTGATGAGCGATGAAGGTGTCGCGGCTTTCAGCCGTTCTGAATCTCGGCAAGCGGGGCAGCATGCCCCAAGCGGCCAGCGGTTGACGGCACGCCTTCCACAAGCGGATTGCCGGCACCTGCTCGGCGCCGAAATCGGTGATGGCATTAAACAGCCTGGTTACCCGCTCGGCGTAGTTGACGGCCAGGCGCTCGCGGCTTTCTTTGGTGCGCAACGCATCGAGCGGCTCGGGGATGACGTTCTGCACTTGGCGCAGGGTGGTGATGCGGCTTGATAGCCAGCGGTTGGCGTCATAGCAAATGGCCACCCCCTTGAGCAAATCCGGTGCGCGGCGGACGCAGTAACCAACAAACAGCTCGGCGATCAAGTCACCTGGAAGCTGTACCCCTGGCCCGCCATTCTCGCGAGGGATCGGTCGCTCCAGCAGGTCAAGCGCCCAGTCCAGAGCATAAGCGCCCGGGATGCCGACAAAATAGCTCTTGATGGCCTTAACTCGGGTATCAATATCACCGCCAGCAAGTTCCCTGCGCTGAGCCGCTGGCAGGCGTGATGCTTCGAGTGGGCAGAGAGATACACGACGACAAGCCATGATGCGGCGCGCCATGGCTTTGGTAGAGGCAGCCAATTTCCAGGCAGCTGGCTGCCTGGGTTGTATCGGCTTGGCTTCGAACAGTTCGGGGTGGAGCGACATTAGAACGGCAGGGGCTCTTCACAACGCAGATTGGCTAGCTCGAGCTCTGGTCGACGAACGTTGAAGACAGAGACGCTGTAAAAGTGCCGATAGATGCTGCATCTTTGCCGCAGAAGGATACAGGCGTAGTCCCGACGATGGACGCTTGCTAGGGCGGCCCTGAGCTGTTGTCGGCATTGGTTCAGTGCGGCCAGATCTATTTGAGCTGTCGCATTCCATGCCGCAATTTCGGCAACCAACTGTGCTTCCCGCTCATAGAAATCAGGGGTATTTTTCATGTGTGTGACCTTCATCAGAATGGCAATGGGTTTGATGCTCATAGGTGATGCCCACTCAAAAATTGGTTGAGCGTTGTCAGGCCGGTTCTTCGAGCCTTGATCACCATGGTGGTGTGAGCACATATGCGGCGTGCTGCTGCACATTGACGAAGGGTGAATGCGATAGTGGCCCGTGGTCTTGGCGAGATCTGGCGGCACTCGATGAGATGACGCTGATACCCGCGCAGGCGCGCACTCGCGCCGCGTAGGTCTTCCCACCACCAACTCAAATTTCGTTCCATGTCGGACATCAGGCGCTGGCTCATAGGATCACCTCGCCTAGCCCATGCAGTGGTGCGCACTCTTCCCACCAGTTGCCGATCTCGTTGGCGAGCGCAGTGTCTCCTTGGCCAAGCGCGAGCCAGTAGATGGCGCGGATCGCCCCCAGAGCAAGGAGCTCTGGCTCAACATCAACAGCAAGATATTCCGCACGGTAGGTCAGCCAGTTCATGTGCAGGTTGCTGCGTGGTTGGCACTGATCATCAGTGTTGTCGGCTTCATCATCACCACTGTCATCATCTAGCAGCGCATCTGGGCTGCTGGTAACAACGAGCTGGATCTGGATGTGCTGTGGGCCAGACTGGACGCATCCCATACACACGCGGTTGTCATCAGCGCGGGCGGCGAACATGTCAGCCAACAACCCCTCGATCAGCTTGGGTGCCTGGCGGGCGATCTTGATTGCGTCACTCATGGCTCTATCTCCTGTTCTTGCTCACGGCGGTGTTGTATCGCTCGTGGGTCATCAGCTGAAATTCCCGGGATTTCAGTGGCCGAAACAGTCGGTACCGCAATCCCACGTCGATCACATCCGCTCGGCAGTGTGTAAGCCGGCGCGGGCGCTGGCTGGTTAACAAGCTGGCCGCCTTTTCCTGGATCGCTGCCGGTATCCGGCCAATGCATCTGAATCCGTCCATTGCATTCCCCTTGGTTGTGTTATCCATGAGCCCACGCATAGAGGCTCAGTGATAAGGCCGGCGAACCGGCCTGGTGTAGGCTTACTGGCGGCATTGCCGGATGTCGGCAGCGGTGACTAGAAGCGGGGACGGATTGGTCCCTGTCATTAACCAAGAGGTGTGCTCGTTGAGTTCGTTATGGTTGGCGATAACCAGGAGCAGGCCACCGCCGATCTCGCGATAACCGAGCTCGTAGTTTTTGAGCGTGGTGGGCGGGATACCCAGTTTCTCGGCGA
The DNA here is from genome assembly GCF_000819845.1 of Aeromonas enteropelogenes. Lineage (GTDB taxonomy): Bacteria > Pseudomonadota > Gammaproteobacteria > Enterobacterales > Aeromonadaceae > Aeromonas > Aeromonas enteropelogenes. The sequence goes on along the minus strand of NZ_CDCG01000006.1, from coordinate 46,511 downwards.
ACTTGGGGCGGCTTAGCCCCAATGCTTCACGCAACTTGCGCAGGCGGCGACGAGCTTCATGGTTGAGGTGACCCATGGACGGCAGATTGATAGGTTGCATGGTTAGGCTCCTTGATGGGCATTGAGACGATTGATGTGACCAAACAGAGAAGCCCAGACCAGGGCGTTCGCTCGCTGGCTCAGGATCGTCAGGTCGTTTTCCGAGTAGCGGGCGGCATATGGGCCTGCAATGCGGCTGTTCTGGATCTTGCGGTTGCGCAGCGCGCAGGGGATTGCTAAAGTTGGCATGTCAACTTTCCTTAGTAAGTGGTTGATAAAGAGCCCCGTTAGGTGTTTGCCGCACCAGTGATCGGGGTTTTTTCTTGCCCGCAATTTGCGGTTTGTGGGTTGTTGACCAGTGTCATCAACAGTCCCTTGCTCTGTGCCAGCCGTTCGGCTGATTTGCTTACCTCTTGTTTTTCTTCTGGCGGTGGTATCAAACCGGAGCGCCACTCTTCGAGGGTGACCGCGCCGTTAAACAGGTGTTGGTATCCGAGCCGACGCATGGCCAAGCAAAGTGATTCTCGGTCGCATTCTCCGAGTGGAAACTCAGGTTTAGCCAGCGAGATGGGCAACTTGGCGTTGTAACAAATGGCCTCACGCTGATCTTGGTTGAGTGCCCCCCAATACTTCGCAACCCTGCAATTGGCGTGGTAAATCGCCTGACGCATTTCTGCCAGCGCTCTCTCGGCGGCACTCGCTTGTAACGTGTTCATCATTTCCTCTCTTCACATCGCTAGTGCCGCGAGGGGCGACACCACTTGAAAGCGCTGCTCGACGTCATTGATCAGCAGTGCAACCGAGCCCATCGCTGCAGTAGCGATGCTCATGAACGTGCGGTGCTCGTGGCTGGTGATTCGGCCGCGTTCTGTTAGCTCCAGGGTGTGCAGACCGATGTTTGCTATCTGGGAATTCAGGTTGATCACCTGATGGGTCAGAGACGGGGCGCGCTCCCCTTTTGGAATGGCGACAGCCGTCAGGCCACAGCAGAGAAGGGCGCCATCAAACAGGGTTTCGTCTCTGGTGGCGTGGTAGAGGGAGATCATTTCAGCCACTGTCAGCTCGTGCTCCTGTTCAGGGTTGAGCTTGTTGCTCAAGGTCTGCGGGTGCTTCATGCCGATGGTTCGGCCAAGGTCAGCAACCTTCCCTCTGTTGTTATCCGCAAATAGCTGGCAGGCCTGGTGCCAGTTCAGATGTATGTCATGGCGTTCAACAAACATGACCAACTCCTTTTGACTCAATAATCTGGGTTCAGCTGGCAACCGTCATGGTCACGAAACGTTCGGCCTGATAGCGAGCTTGTAGATAGAGGGCATAGAGATTGACGCGGCGATGACCGCGACGGCCGTCTTGCAAGACGGGGAGCTGACCACGGTCGGCACGTTTTCGGATGGTGTTGACCTTCTCGCCCTGACGCTGGGCGTAGTCAGCCAGGCTTTCACTGATGCGGTCGCCGAATGGATAGTCGCTCGGTAACTCACTGACATCGCTGGGAATATGGATGCGTTTGGATTTAGAGGCCATTGTGGTACCCTCTGGTTGTTTGTGTGTTTTGTGGTGCTTTGTGGTAGTTGGTAGCTACCCAATGGCGATGATTTTGGTACGCAAAAGCGTACCTGTCAAGCATTTGGTGTTTAAATGAGTTCCATTGGTGATCGGTTGCGTGAAGAACGCGAGCGCCTTGGATTGAATCAAACTGCTTTTGGTGCAATAGGTGGGGTTCAAAAACAGGCGCAATTGAAGTACGAGAAAGGTGAGCGATTTCCCGATGCAGGCTATCTAAGTGAGATAGTGAAAGTCGGAGCCGATGTGCAATACATAATCACTGGTTCGTACACATCTACAGCTTTGACAGATGATGAGAATCAACTTGTTACCTTGTTCCGCGCTGCACCTTTGCCGGTAAAGGCAGCGACGATCGCAGGCTTGGCAGCTGGCGGCGCACCGCTCACAGGCAGTGTTATGAATACCAACAGTGGTGATGGTGCACAGCAGAACTTTGTGCATTCCACGGTCGGCAGCGTAACCACCGGGGATGTCATCTTGGGGCGGGGTAAGAAGAAGACGTGACGCCGTCCCCAACCTCCCAACCCTCCCAAACCAGCAACGTGCACCAGATCTTCCAAGGGCCGGTCGAAAATGTTGCGGGCCGCGATGTCAACATTACCAACGAGTTGGGAGGTCGACCGCTTACCAGAAGGGAGCGGAACGCACTCAATGAATTGGTAGAGCGTTTGATCAAGGAGTTTGGCCAAGAAAGATGGGAGCCTTGGAAGTTCCTGCACGAGACGATAGGCATTAACGAGATCGGAGAGATGCGGCTTGAGCATCTGAAACCGGCCCAAGCCTTGCTCCAGTTGATGATTGAAGCCAAGGAGGCAGAGTCGGCCAATGCTGAATCAGCCGCTTGGTACCAAGAGCACCTTTCCTCTGAACGTAAGTTACAAGAGCAGGGCAGGGTACTTGTCCAGCTTCGTTCCACTGTTTCCCAATGGGAGCAACTCGGTCAGTCATTGCGGCAGGAGCGGGATCAGTTAAAACTGGCTCTGGATCGGCAGCTCAACGTGAATAACCAACAGGGGCGTGAAATCCAGAGTTTGGCTTCCGAGGTCAAGCGTTTGCAGCAGCGATGCTCCCATGAAGGTCAAGAGCATCGGCATGCACAGGCGGAAGTCGTTCGTTCGGCCCGTAGGCAAGAAGAGCTGGAGCGCCAAATTGATAACCTCATTGCAGGAAAGGTTGCCGATGCCGAAGCGTTTGACCAAGCTAAGAAAAAGTCTGAGCAAGCGCAACGGGTAGTCCGGCGACTACGTGGCAGTTTGATATGTGGCAGCGTGTTGGCTGTGCTTGCCACAGGTGCGGCGGTGTATAAACCGCTCTTCCAGGCAGAGCTTCGCGCTGAGCAAAGCAAGGCTGTGATGCTCAAACGCAAGGATATCTGCCTATTCAACGGCAAGCCGTTTAGCTGGGGTACTAGGCTCCCAACTTCTTCAGGGGTGCAGAAGTGCGTAAAGAGCCGCACTGGTCAATATCTATGGCAGCCGGCTGATAAGTGAGAGTTCGGACACTTTAGGGAGTTTGTATGCATCCAGAATTGAGGTTTCGATTTGAACGTATCAGCCCAGGAGTATTGGCCGACTTCTTGGCTGAGAAAGGGGCAAAGATGACCTGTCATCAATGTGGCTGCGATAACTTCAGCATACCAACGGTGGACATTATTTCCTCATATGCCGCAGGTGACCCAAGAGCAACGGAAGATGAATTAAGACAAGTTGCTTTGGTTCCTCACGCTGTTTCGAGCGATGACCCTGTCATGACCCACAAAGTCTATTTCTACCCGATGACGTGTAAAAATTGTGGAGTAATACAATCAGTAAATGCTCAAACGGTGCTGAGCTGGTTCGAAAGCCAGTCGCGGGGGAACGAGTGATGGGGGAGGTCAGAGACGTTGATTTCAGAGGGGGCCGGTCACATACTCCGAACCAGCATGATGATAGAAGTCATGGTGGTGGCCCTAGAGGTACCGGTGGTGATGGAGGTAATGGCGGCATGTTAGAACCCAGAGTGGCAAAGCTTGAGTCTCACGTTGAGCATATTCAACGTGATACAACAGATATCAAGCAAAAGCTGGAACGGGTGGCTGATGATGTCAGCAGCCTGAAAGTATCTATGGCCACGCTGGCAGGGCGGCAAGATGCGTTTGATATCAAGCTCGACACCATGGACAAGAAGTTCGATCTGAGACTTGATGCCTTGGACAAAAAATTTGATGCCAAGTTTGATGGTTTGGATAAGAAGTTTGCCACCAAAGCAGACATGCATGAGGCTCAAGCAAAACAGCAGCAGTGGATGTTTCGTACCATGCTTGGTTTGATCAGCACTGGAGTCGTACTAACTGGTGCGATAGTCGCAGCCATTTTCAGATATATGCCCCACTGATAAGCAGTCACTTTTGATGGGTAACCTGATGAAGTGGCTGCCAAATGCCCTCCTTTCCCTGTTTGGTCCCCATGAGTATCAAGTCAACTCCCGAAGGTTATCTGGTTGATATCCGCCCGCAAGGCCGTGATGGCAAGCGGATCCGCAAGCGCTTCAAAACCAAATCCGAGGCCCAGCAGTTTGAACGCTGGGTGATTGCCACCGAGCATAATAAGGGGTGGGTTGATCGCCCGGCAGACAACCGGCCACTCTCTGATCTCATCGAACTCTGGTGGCGTTACCATGGTCAGACCCTGAAAGCAGGGGAGGCGGTACGCAAAAAACTGCACAATATCGATGCAGCGTTGCGCCATCCACTGGCTAGACAGGTGACCAGGGCGCTGTTCTCCGAGTACCGGGCACAGCGACTGCATGCTGGCCGGCAGCCAAAGACCGTCAACCGTGATCAAGAGATGCTGGGCGGGGTGTTCTCGGTACTCATCGATCTTGGTCATTACCATCATGAGCATCCGCTCAAGGAGATGAAGAAGGTCAAGCTGGTTGAGCGGTCGATGGGTTACCTCACTCAGGATGAAATCAGTGAAGTTCTTGCCGCGCTATCTGGGGACAACTTGAAAGTGGTCAAGCTCTGCCTGGCAACTGGGTCTCGATGGAGTGAAGCTGCTAATTTACGCCGCGAAGATGTGCTGGCAGGCCGGGTGACTTACATCAACACCAAGAACGGCAAGAATCGCACCGTGCCGATCTCTGACGAACTGTGTAAAGAAATTACGACTGGGGTTAACCGTGGCCCGCTGTTCCGTGACCTGGACTATTACCTGGTGCGTGATGTGCTTAAGACGGTGGCGCCTGATTTACCCGCAGGGCAGGCGGTGCATGTCTTCCGTCATACTTTTGCATCACATTTTATGATGTCCGGTGGCAACATCCTCGCGCTGCAAAAAATCCTGGGGCATCACAATATCCAGCAAACGATGACCTATGCCCACTTTGCACCGGACTACCTCAGCGATGCGGTGCGCTTCAATCCTCTGGAAAATCCACTGCCAGCAGCCTGATGATGTGTCCACAAATTGCCCCAACTGGTGTCGCACTACGTGTTTTAGCGTCCTAGTTGGTGGTATGTAAGTAATTGATGTGCATATAACTCATTGTTTTCATTGCCCATAATAAGGCGGCTTCGGCCTCCTTTTTTATTGCCGGGGGCAATTCGAACACCCTGTATGTGTGCGAATTTTTATGCTGAGTTTTAAGTTATTTGCAGAGTGAAATGTGTAATGCTTCACATTTTGTCGCACTTTATACAAAGGCGGGCATAATGGCGTGCAAAAAGGGGATGTGGCTCAACATTAGTTGAATACATTGGGCGTAAAGTCAACTTTGGTTGACTATGCTGGGCTGACCCGGATGGCGTATGCCATGGTCGCTGCCACCACCAGGGGGCGAAGGTTAATCCGCGTTCTGGCCAGGCAGGCCAAGAGATCACCTGACATCAGCAACCATACTCTTTATCAGGCTCGCCGCATGGCGGTGGCCACGAACAATCGAGATTGCCCCGCGGGCACCACGAAGATGAGACATACAGCAATGAACGCACAATGGACCGACTTTATTACCCTGCTCAAGCGTGAAGTGGTGCCGGCTCTGGGCTGCACCGAACCCATGTCGGTGGCGCTGGCAGCTGCCAACTGCCGCAAGCTGCTGGGGCAGGTGCCGACCCGCGTCAACGTCTGGGTCAGCGGCAACCTGTTCAAGAACGGCATGGGGGTCGGGGTACCCGGTACCGGCATGATAGGCCTGCCTGTCGCGGCGGCCGTCGGCATCACGGGTGGTAATCCGGATGCCGGACTGGAGGTGCTCAAGGGTCTCACCACCGAGCAGGTCGAGGCGGCCAAGGGGCTGCTGCCGACCATCAAGGTGGATGTGAAGGATGTGCCTGACGTCCTCTACGCCGAGGTGCTGGCGGAAGTGGACGGCCACAGCGCCCGGGTGGTGATCTGCACCGATCACACCCGTATCATCCTGATGGAGAAGGATGGCGAGGTGCTGATGGCGCAAGATAGCGCCCCGGGCGTGCAGATCCAGCCCGCCAAGGCCGACAAGCCCACTATGAGCCTGCGCGAGATCGTCGACTTTGCCCTGCAGGTACCCCTTGCCGAGATCGACTTCATCCGCGAGGCGGCCTCGATGAACCAGGCCCTGGCGGACGAAGGGTTGCAGGGCTACGGCCTGCGCATTGGCAAGATCCTCACCGAGCAGGTGGAGCGCAAGCTGCTCTCCGACGATCTGATGACGCTGGCCATGCGCCTCTCTTCCGCCGCCTCCGATGCGCGGATGGATGGCGCCATGCTGCCCGCCATGTCCAACTCTGGCTCCGGCAACCAGGGCATCGCCGCCACCATGCCGGTGGTTGCCGCCGCCCGCTTCCTCAAGGCGAGCGACGAGCAGCTCACCCGCGCCCTGGTGATGAGCCATCTGGTGGCCATCTACATCAAGACCTATCAGAACAAGCTGTCGGCCCTGTGCGCCGCCAGCACCGCCGCCATGGGGTCGGGGGCGGCCATCACCTGGCTGCTGGGCGGTCAGTTCGAGCAGATCAGCCACTGCATCAACAACATGATTGGCGATGTCTCCGGCATCATCTGTGACGGCGCCGGCAGCGCCTGTTCCATGAAGGTTTCCACTTCCACCTCGGCGGCAGTGAAGTCGTCGCTGATGGCCATCAACAACCTGCGCGTTCCCCAGAGCGAGGGGATCGTCTCTGACGACGTGGATCAGACCATCGCCAACCTGGGGCAGCTCTCCAGACAGGGGATGCTGGATACGGATATCGAAATCATCAACATCATGCGCGCCAAGCAGAAGTCATAAGTTTGCGAACAAAGGGGGCAGCAAGACCCTCTTGTTCATGTCATGACGGTTACGCCGTCTGACCTCAAGGTTGCCAGGGCAGGCATGAGGCCTGCTCTCGTTTCTCGGGCACGGCCCGCTTTTTGGGGAGTCATCACATGACACTTAGCGTTATCGGCAATCTGGCCATTGCGGCCCTCTTGCTGCTCTTCCTCTACCGGTTGCAGCAAAAACACGTGAGCTTCACCCGCCGGGTCTTTGCGGGCCTGGGGCTCGGTATCCTGTTCGGGGCGGCCCTGCAACTGCTCTACGGCACGGGGTCGGGAGTGATTACCCAGACCATCGACTATCTGGATATCGTCGGCAGCGGCTATGTGAAGCTGCTGCAGATGATCATCATCCCGCTCATCATGGTCTCCATCATCAGCGCCATCCTCAAGCTCAACGGCGGCACCGCCCTTGGCAAGATCAGCGCCATGACCATAGGGGTGCTGATCTTCACCACCATGATCGCCGCCGGGGCGGGCATCCTGATGTCCAACCTGTTCGGCCTGACCGCCGAAGGGCTGACCGCCGGGGCCGCCGAGAGCGCCCGTGGTGCTGCGTTGCAGACCACCCTGGGCTCGGTTGAAAGCATGTCGTTTGCCAAGATGGTGCTGGAGTTTATCCCGGCCAACCCCTTCCTCGACATGACGGGGTCACGCAAGACCTCCACCATCGCCGTGGTGATCTTCTCCATCTTCATCGGCCTGTCGGCCACCGGCATCGCCCGCAAGAAACCGGAGATCTTCGAGAGCTTCAGCCACTTTATCGCCGTGGCTCACGCCATCGTGATGCGCATGGTGACCCTGGTACTGCGTCTGACCCCGTTTGGCGTGCTGGCCCTGATGACCAAGGTGGTGTCCGGCTCCAACTATGCCGACATCCTGAACCTGCTCAACTTCGTGCTCGCCTCCTACGGCGCCATCGCCATCATGTTCGCCGTGCACCTGCTGCTGGTGAGCCTGGTGGGGATCAACCCGATGCGCTACCTGAAGAAGATCACCCCGGTGCTGGCGTTTGCCTTCACCTCGCGCACCAGTGCGGGCTCCATCCCGATGAACGTGCAGACCCAGACCAAGTCGCTGGGTATTCCGGAGGGGATCGCCAACTTCGCCGCCTCCTTCGGTTCCACCATCGGTCAGAACGGCTGCGCCGGCATCTACCCGGCCATGCTGGCGGTGATGATTGCCCCTACCGTGGGGATTGACCCCCTGGATCCCGGCTTCATCATGACGCTCATCGCCATCATCACCGTCAGCTCCTTCGGGGTGGCGGGGATCGGCGGCGGGGCCACCTTCGCCGCGCTGATCGTGCTCTCCGCTCTGGATTTCCCGGTCGCGCTGGCGGGCTTGCTCATCTCCATCGAGCCGCTGATCGACATGGGCCGCACCGCCCTCAATGTCTCAGGCTCCATCACCGCCGGGACCATCACCAGCCGCATGCTGGGGCAGACCGACATGGCGGTGTTCAACAGCGACCATGAAGTGAGCCTGGACGGCGAAGAGTCCACCATCTGATCCGCAGCGGGGAGGGGAAGCCTTCCCGCCATTCATCACAGGGAGGGTTCGCCCTCCCTGCGTCATTGCGAGGAAATAGCATGAGAATCCTGGTCATCGGTGGTGAAGCCGCCGGTATGAGCGCGGCGGCCAAGGCTCGCCGCCTGGCAAAGGATGCCGAAATCGTCGTCTACGAGGCCTCCGAGGTGATCTCCTTCGGCGCCTGCGGCCTGCCCTACTTCGTGGGGGACGAGTTCCAGGAGCCGGGCTACATGGCCGAATTCACTCCGGCGCAGTTCGCCGCCAAGGGGATCGAGGTCAAGACCGGCCACAGGGTGCTGAGCGTCGATGCTGCAACCCAGACCCTGCTGGTGGAGCACAAAGGTGACACCTTCAGCGATCGCTACGATCGCCTGATGATCGCCACCGGTGCTCGCGAGGTGATGCCTCCCATTCCCGGTCTGCAGCAGGCAGGGGTATTTGGCCTGCGCCGGATGGCCGACGGGCTGGCGCTCAAGGCCGCCGTGCAGGACAAGGCCAACACCCGTGCCCTGGTGATCGGATCCGGCTTTATCGGGCTGGAGGTGGTCGAGGCGCTGGTCCATCAGGGCAAGGAGGTGCGCCTTATCGAGCTGGCCGAGCGGGTTATCCCGGAGGCGTTTGATGAAGAGATCACCCGGCATATCGAAACCGAGCTGCGCGAACAGGGGGTTTCCCTCCATCTGGGTGAGCGGGTGGAGGCCCTGTTGGGGGATGGCCGAGTGACCGGCGTGCGCACCAGCCATGGCGAGTACGAGGCCGATATCGTGGTGGTCTGCACCGGGGTCAAGCCCAATACCGAGTTTCTGGCCGATACCGGCATCGCCCGCCTCGGCAATGGCGCCATCGAGGTGGACCGCCAGGGCCGCACTTCGCTGCCAAACGTCTGGGCTGCCGGCGACTGCGCCAGCGTCTGGCACAGCGTGAAGCAGCAGCAGGTCTATGTGCCGCTGGCCACCATCGCCAACAAGCTGGGCCGCATGGTAGGCGAGAACCTGGCGGGCGCCGAGCAGAGCTTCCCGGGCACCCTGGGCTCGGCCGCGCTTCAGATGCTGGGACTGGAGGCGGGGCGTACCGGCCTCTCCGAGAAAGAGGCGCAGCAGCTTGGCATCGACTATCGCACCGTGGTGATCAAGGACAAGTGCCACACCAACTACTGCCCGGGCCAGTCCGACATCCACGTCAAGCTGGTTTATGAAGCGGGCAGCAAGCGGTTGCTGGGAGGCCAGATCCTGGGTCGCAAGGGGGCTGTGCACCGCATTGACGCCCTGGCGGTCGCCATCACCATGGGGGTTACCACGGAGCAGCTTGGCATGCTCGACTTTGCCTACGCGCCGCCCTTCTCCCGTACCTGGGATGTGCTCAACGTGGCGGGCAATGTCGCCAAGTAAGGCTTTTCTTTCTGGCAGGAAGACTCCTGGTGACCATCACCCATAAAAAAACCGGAGCCACTGGCTCCGGTTTTTCATTGGAAGTTTGCTGCTCAGCTGCGGCCGAGACGATTCTTCGGATAGTTTTCCGCCAGCACTTCCCGGGCATGTTTGGCCAGGGTAGGCATGTTCAGGGTGTCGTAGGCCTTGACCATGATCTCCAGTGCCTTTTCGGTTTCGGCGGTGTCGGGGTAGGTCTCGACGACCTGCTTGGCCCGGTTGGCGGCGGCTACCAGGGCATCGCGCTTCACATAGTACTCGGCGACGCTCAGGTCGTAGCGGGCCAGACGGTTCTTCAGACCGACCATGCGGGCACGGGCATCGGCGGCGTACTGGCTATTGGGGTAGTTCTGCAGCAGGGTCTTGAAGTCCTGGAATGCCTGACGGGCATAGGCCGGGTCCTTGTCGTCCCGGTCGATCCCGAACATGTCCTGGAAGAAGTTGTAGTCCGCCGCCATGTTGGTCAGACCGCGCATATAGAAGACGTAATCGATGTTCTTGTGCGCCGGATTCAGACGGATGAAGCGGTCGATATTGGCGATCGCCTGGGCGGTGTCATCCTGCTTGTAGTAGGCATAGATGAGGTCGAGCTGCACCTGGTTGGAGTAGGCACCGAACGGATAGCGCGAGTCCAGCGCCTCCAGCAATTCGGTGGCCTGCACGTAGTTGCCCACGTCCAGTTTCAGCCGTGCTTTCTGGTACAGGGTCTCCGGCGGCTCGTCGGGTACCTTGGGTTTGGTGCTGGAACAGCCTGTGATCAAGGTAGCGACCAAGGCGAGCGACATCAGCAGGTGAGACTTCTTTCCCATCAACAACATCCGGTCCATTTCCACGAAATTGGCAAAGTATCCGTTATGCTTGGCTAAAAGAAAAGCTAGAATACCCGGATTATTTCGAATTAACACCCCCCCGCTCAAGAGACCTTACATGAGCCAGCATATTGAACTGACAGGCGAATTCCAGGATCACCAATTCGGGCAGCGACTCGATCAGGCCCTGGCTGAAATGTTTCCAGACTACTCCCGTACCCGTATCAAGGAGTGGATTTTACAGGACAGAGTGACCCTGGATGGTCAGGTTGCCAACACCCCGCGCGAGAAAATTCTGGCCGGGCAGAAGGTGCATGTGAATGTCGAACTGGCAGACGATACCCGCTTCGATGCGCAGGATATCGAGCTCAACATCGTCTATGAAGATGAACACATTCTGGTGATCGACAAGCCAGCCGGCCTGGTGGTTCACCCGGGGGCAGGCACGCCGGATGGCACCATCCTCAATGCCCTGCTGCACCGTTACCCCGGTATAGCCGAGGTTCCCCGTGCCGGCATCGTCCACCGTCTGGATAAAGACACCACAGGCCTGATGGTAGTGGCCAAGACGGTACCGGCCCAGACCCACCTGGTGGAGGCGCTGCAGGCGCGCCAGATCACCCGTGAATACGAGGCGATTGCCATCGGTCACATGACCGCTGGTGGCACCGTCGATGCACCCATCGGCCGCCACCCGACCCAGCGTACCCACATGGCCGTGGTGCCCAATGGCCGCCCCTCCGTCACCCACTACCGGGTGCACGAGAAGTTCCGTGGCCACACCCGTCTGCGGCTGCGTCTGGAAACCGGTCGTACCCACCAGATCCGTGTGCACATGGCCCACATCAAGCACCCGCTGGTGGGCGATCCCGCCTATGGCGGTCGTCTGCGCCCGTTGCGCAACGCCACCCCGGAACTGACCCAGGCACTGCGCAACTTCCACCGTCAGGCCCTGCACGCCACCATGCTGCAGCTGGCCCACCCCATCACCGGTGAGGTGATGCAATGGCACTCTCCCACGCCCCAGGATATGGTGGAGTTGATGGAAGTGCTGCGTGCCGACACCCTGACCAACCCGGACGAGCTGGTCTGGAAATAATGATAGTGAGGGCGGGGATGGGCTGACGCCGATTGTCGCGCCGCCTCCTGCCGAAACGGGGCCCCTTGACTTGTAGCCAGGGGCCCCGTTTCTATATGAACGAATGCAAAAGGAGCCACAGATGAAATGGATTGAACCCGACTGGCCGGCACCGGCTCATGTCCGGGCCCTCTCGACCACCCGGGACGGGGGCGTAAGTGAAGGGGTCTTCGCCGGTCTCAACCTGGGGGCCCATGTTGGCGATGAAATGGCGCGGGTCGAGGCCAATCGGGCCCGCCTGCAACAGGAGGCCGGGATCCCCGGGCCACTGAACTGGCTCAACCAGGTGCATGGTATCGTCGTTCATCCGGTCAGCCATCAGTATGAGAGTGCGCCAGATGCTGACGCCGCCTGTGCCCATGAGGCGGGGCTGGCCTGTATCGTGATGACCGCCGACTGCCTGCCGGTGCTGTTCTGCGATCGGGCCGGCACCCGGGTGGCCGCCACCCATGCCGGCTGGCGCGGACTGCATGCTGGTGTGTTGGAGGCGAGCATCAATGCCATGGGCTGCGAGCCTGCCGAGATCCTGGCCTGGTTCGGCCCAGCCATCGGCCCGCAAGCCTTTGAAGTGGGTGGCGAGGTGCGCGAGGCCTTTATGGCGGAGCAGGCCGAGGCGGTGGCGGCCTTCGTGCCATCCACCAACGAGGGTAAGTGGCTGGCGGATATCTACCAGCTGGCCCGACTGCGCCTCGCCCGTGCCGGCGTGACGGCCGTCTATGGCGGTGACTACTGCACCTTCAGCGATGGGGAGCAATTCTACTCCTACCGTCGTGACGTCCAGACCGGCCGCATGGCCTCGATTATCTGGCTCGCCGAGTAAAGCTTTACCGGCTCCCTCCTCATGAGGGGGCCGGGATCTTGTTAATCCCTCATTTGAAGAAAAAATAACCACTCCTGCCCCTTGAAATAGTCCGTACGGGCCTCATCTTTCATCTCAGAAAGTTATGTTGTTTGCCGCGCACGCGGCGTCTGTTTGAAGGGGGAGTGCAATGCGCCTCGATCGCCTGACCAGCAAATTCCAGATTGCTATTTCCGATGCCCAGTCTCTGGCACTGGGTCGTGACCACCAATTTATCGAACCCGTCCATCTGATGTCTGCCCTGGTCAACCAGGATGGCGGTTCCATTCGTCCGCTGCTGACCCTGACAGGGATGGATATCAATGCCCTGCGCTCGCGCCTGGGTGAAGAGCTCGATCGCCTGCCCCGCGTCAGCGGTGTGGAAGGGGATGTCCAGCTCTCCAATGGCCTCGGCCGGCTGCTCAACGTTTGTGACAAGCTGGCCCAGCAGCGCAAGGATCAGTTCATCTCGTCCGAACTCTTTGTGCTGGCGGCCCTCGACGAGAAGGGGACGCTGGGCGAACTGCTGCGCGCCCAGGGGCTGACCAAGGAGAAACTGGAAGCCGCCATCGACAAGGTGCGTGGTGGCAAGAAGGTAGATGATGCCAACGCCGAGGAGAACCGCCAGGCGCTGGAGAAGTACACCATCGATCTCACCGAGCGAGCTGAGATCGGCAAGCTCGACCCGGTGATCGGCCGCGATGACGAAATTCGCCGCACCATCCAGGTGCTGCAGCGCCGCACCAAGAACAACCCCGTGCTGATCGGCGCCCCCGGCGTCGGCAAGACCGCCATCGTCGAGGGGCTGGCCCAGCGCATCGTCAACGGTGAGGTGCCGGAAGGGCTCAAGAACAAACGGGTGTTGTCGCTCGACATGGGAGCCCTGGTGGCCGGTGCCAAGTACCGCGGCGAGTTCGAGGAGCGGCTCAAGGCTGTGCTGAGCGATCTGGCCAAGGAGGAGGGCAACGTCATCCTCTTTATCGACGAGCTGCATACCATGGTCGGCGCCGGCAAGGGCGAAGGAGCCATGGACGCGGGCAACATGCTGAAACCTGCGCTGGCCCGTGGCGAGCTGCACTGCGTCGGGGCCACCACCCTGGATGAATATCGCCAGTTCATCGAGAAGGATGCCGCGCTGGAGCGCCGCTTCCAGAAGGTGCTGGTGGAGGAGCCGAGCGTGGAGGACACCATCGCTATCCTGCGCGGCCTGAAAGAGCGTTACGAGCTGCACCACCATGTGCAGATCACCGACCCTGCCATCGTGGCGGCGGCCCAGCTGTCCCACCGCTACATCGCGGATCGCCAGCTGCCGGACAAGGCCATTGACCTCATTGACGAAGCGGCTGCCAGCATCCGGCTGCAGATCGACTCCAAGCCCGAGTCTCTTGATCGTCTCGAGCGGCGCATCATCCAGCTGAAACTCGAACAGCAGGCGCTGATGAAGGAGGACGACGACGCCAGCCGCAAGCGTCTGGAGCTCATCAACCAGGAGATCGGTGAAAAGGATCGAGAATACAACGAGCTGGAAGAGGTGTGGAAGGCCGAGAAGGCGGCCCTCGCCGGCACCCAGCACATCAAGGCGGCGCTGGAGCAGGCCCGTCAGGATCTGGAAGTGGCACGCCGCGCCGGGGATCTGGGCCGCATGTCCGAGCTGCAGTACGGCCGAATTCCCGAGCTGGAGAAGCAACTGGATCTCGCCACCCAGGCGGAGATGCAGGAGACCAGCCTGCTGCGCAACCGGGTCACCGATGTGGAGATTGCAGACGTGCTGGCGCGCTGGACCGGGATTCCGGTCGCTCGCATGCTGGAAGGGGAGCGAGAGAAACTGCTGCGGATGGAAGATCAGCTGCACAGCCGGGTGATCGGTCAGGAAGAGGCGGTCGACGCCGTCTCCAACGCCATCCGCCGCTCCCGCGCAGGCCTCTCGGACCCGAACCGTCCTATCGGCTCCTTCTTGTTCCTTGGCCCCACCGGGGTGGGCAAGACCGAGCTGTGCAAGGCGCTAGCCGAGTTCCTGTTCGACACCCAAGACGCCATGGTGCGCATCGACATGTCGGAGTTTATGGAGAAACACAGCGTGGCCCGTCTGGTGGGGGCGCCTCCCGGATACGTGGGCTATGAGGAGGGGGGCTATCTCACCGAGGCGGTGCGCCGTCGCCCCTATTCGGTGATCCTGCTGGATGAGGTGGAGAAGGCTCACCCGGACGTGTTCAATATCCTGCTGCAGGTGCTGGATGACGGCCGCCTGACCGACGGTCAGGGACGTACCGTGGACTTCCGCAATACCGTGGTGATCATGACCTCCAACCTGGGGTCGGATCTTATCCAGGAGCACCATAGCGAGAAGGACTACGACGAGATGAAGGGCATGCTGATGGAGGTGCTGACCCGCAGCTTCCGTCCCGAGTTCATCAACCGGATCGACGAGACCGTGGTGTTCCACCCCCTCGGCGAGGAGCACATCAAGTCCATCGCTCGCATCCAGCTCAAGAGCCTGATGGGCCGCCTGGAGGCCCAGGGTTACGAGGTGGAGGTGACCGAGGAGCTGCTGACCAAGCTGGTTCACGCCGGGTTCGACCCCGTCTACGGGGCGCGTCCCCTCAAGCGGGCGATCCAGCACAAGGTGGAGAACCCGCTGGCCCAGGCGCTGCTCTCCGGCCGCATCGTCCCGGGCAAGAAACTGGTGCTTGGGGCCGATAGCAACGGCTTGACCATGCGCCAGTAACCTCCCCTTTGTCCGTGTTTACAACGCCAGCCCTCGGGCTGGCGTTGTCATATCCATGAAATGGAAATAAAAAAACGGCAATCCGAGGATTGCCGGGAGGAATGTATTCAATGCGACCTGACGTGGGTTGAGCGGATCGCAGGGGCTAGCCCGGTTTCGCGGAGGACCATCGAGGATGGTCGCCCTGCTTACAGCCTGTCCGGACTGCGCTCACTCAGTCCGCACCGCCACACTTTTGCTGCGTCCGGTTCACTCGGCCGGACGCACTCCATTTGTTACAGCATGCCCTGAACGGCTGCCTTCATCTCGGCCGGCCAGACACCAACTTGCACCTGACCGATATGTTCCTTTTGCAGCAACAACATGGCCAGACGGGATTGGCCGATACCGCCGCCGATAGTCTGCGGCATGCGCTCTGCCAGCAGCTCCTGATGCCAGTCATACTGCAGGCGATCCTCGTCGCCTGTGATGGCGAGCTGACGGCGCAGCGCCTCGGCGTCTACCCGGATCCCCATGGAGGAGATCTCGAAGCTGTCTTGCAGCACTGGGTTCCACACCAGGATGTCGCCGTTCAGACCCGCCAGGCCCAGTTCGCTGTGGCTGCTCCAGTCGTCGTAGTCCGGGGCACGTACGTCGTGGCGCTCACCGTGGGAGAGGGCGCCGCCGATGCCGATCAGGAACACGGCACCCAGTTCCTTGGCGATGGCGCGCTCGCGTCCCTTGGCGTCGAGATCCGGGTAACGAGTCAGCAACTCTTCGCTGTGGAGGAACTGAATTTCGCTCGGCAGGAAGGGGGTCAGTTCGTGCTCGGCACAGACGGCGCGCTCGGTAGCCTTGATGGCGGCCCAGATGCCGCGCACGGTTTCCTGCAGATAGGCCAGATCGCGGCGCTCGCTCGGCATCACCTTCTCCCAGTCCCACTGATCCACATAGACGGAGTGGATGGGGCTGAGTCTGTCTTCGTCCGGGCGCAGGGCCTTCATGTGGGTGTAGATCCCTTCGCCGGGCGCGAAACCGAAGCGGCCCAGGGTCTGGCGCTTCCATTTGGCCAGGGAGTGCACCACCTCGTAGCTGTGCTCCGGCAGAGTCTTCACCTTGACCTGCACTGCATTCTCGCTGCCGGACAGGTTGTCCTGGGTACCGTCACCGACCCGGCTCAGGATGGGGGCTTGCACCTCCATCAGACCCAGCTGTTGGGCGAGTTGGCGAGAGAACATCTCCTTGACGAAGCTGATCTGCTGTTGGCTGCGAATGTAGTGCTGTTTCATGCTGAATACCTGTCTTGAACCCGTTGGATGTGAGGATTCTTCAACAGATCGCCAACTAAATTCAATATTCGATAATATAAATAGGCTTTGTGTATTTTTTTCTTCAAAATGCATGTGCAATTAATGATGAATCATCAAAGGGAGTGCAAAAAAGTGCCGGAAAATTATCGGATCGATAATCTCGATCAGGCCATCCTCACCGCCCTGATGGACAATGCGCGGATCCCCTATGCCGAGTTGGCCAAGCAGCTGGCGGTCAGCCCGGGGACCATTCACGTGCGAGTGGAGAAGATGAAGCAGGCGGGGATCATCGAGGGCACCCGGGTGCAGGTGAACCCCAAGAAGCTCGGCTATGACGTCTGTTGCTTTATCGGGATCAACCTCAAGAGCGCCAAGGATTACCCGTCGGCCCTGGCCAAGCTGCAGGCGCTGGACGAGGTGGTGGAGGCCTACTACACCACGGGCCACTACAGCATCTTCATGAAGGTGATGACTCGCTCCATCGACGAGCTGCAGATCGTGCTGATCAACAAGATCCAGACCATTGACGAGATCCAGTCCACAGAAACGCTCATTTCGCTGCAAAACCCCATTCTGCGGGACGTGAAGCCTTGAGTCGGGTTGCATGAGAGGGGCGTAGAGATCCCTCTCCCGCGTGAGACGCTGCTTTCGCTGTAGAGCCCGATCCTGCGGGATGTGAAGTCCTGATGAAGCTGGTTGGCCGGGATCAGGGCTCGATATAGGGGATACCGTACTTGTTGTAGAGGGCCTTGAGGCGGCCATCCCGCTTCATGTGCAGCAGTTCGTTATCATAGGCTGCCATCTGGGCAGGGGTCTGTGCGTCGGCGCGGGCACGGGCCCAGGTGTTGAAGTAGGGGCTGCTCTTGAGGGGCCTTGGCAGGTAATCCACCAGATCGCCGAGTTTCTCCTCATGGATCTGGGCGAAGGCGGTGACCAGCGGCATGGGGACGACATCGATGCGATTGGCGATCAGCTTGCGCAGCTGCAACTGGTTCATGGTGACTTCCTGGAAGTGATAGGCTGGGTCTGCCATGGCTGCAGCCAGTTCGGGGGTATAGGAGAAGTCTTTGGTGACGCCGATGCGCCAGGGTTTGAGGTCGGCCAGGGTTTCATAACGGATCGTCAGCAGATCGCTCTTGCGCACAAAAAAGTGCCAGCTGTGGCGCAGGTGCGCCTGCTGCGGATAGAGCAGATAGCTCTCGCGTTCAGGCTTGTAGGAGTGGGTCATCACCACATCGCAGACACCGCTCTCGGCATTGCGGGTGAGACGGGCACCTGAGTCGGTCAGTTCTATCTTGATGGGGAGCCCAAGCTTGCCAAAGATGGCGGTCACTATGTCGATATCGAGCCCCTGCGGCTGCCCGGCGGCATTCATGAACTTGAGCGGGGCTTCCAGAGTGCCGCAGATCACCAGCTCTCTGGCGTTGAGCCAGAGCGGGAAGAGTAGCCACAGCAGGGGGATCACGCGCACACTATGCCTCCTGACCCCTCAGGAAGATGATGTTGGGGGCCTGCTCCCAGTATATTGGTTTATAAGGTGTAAAGAGGTGATCCCGCATGGCAAACCCTGAAATCGAAAGCCCGCTCGATGGTGTCGACAAGCTGACGGTGCTGCTCTACCGCATCGGCCTGAGTGGTGCAGCCTTGCTACTGCTCGGGCGCGGGGCATCGCTGCTGAGCGGTATCGAGCCGATTGCGCCAGCCAGCTGGTTGAGCCTGCTGGCACTGGCCAGTGCGCTGTGCAGTTTCTCCATCCATCTCTATGACAAGCGTATCCGTCTGATGCTGCAAGGGTTTGGCTGGGGAGCGCTGGCGTTCGCCGCGCTGGGGGCGCCGGATGCTCTGGTGCTGGGAGCGGCACTGGCCACCCTCTCAGGTTTGGCATTCAAGGAGCAGTTCTGCTTCGCCATCCCGGGGATCAGGTTGGTGCCCGTGTTGCTACCGCTGTTATGGTTGCTGGAGTGGGGTCGGCTGGAGTGGGCCGCTGCCCTGGCAGCGCTGGTCAGCGGGGCCTTGTTAACCCTGCTGGCGCTGGCCAAGTGGCGAATGCCCCTGCACTTCGACATCGGTGACAAGGGGCGTTACCAGATTTAGAAGAGATGGTTGGCGCAGCCACTGGAGTTGCGCCAACTTGCCGGCTGTCTTTAGGTCTGCTGACAGACTTTGAGCTGCTGGTTGAGGGCCTGCATGACCTGGCGACGGCTGATGATGCCGATCACCTTGCCCTGCTGCAGCACGGGGTAGATCTTGGGTTTGGCTCCGGTCATCTGGCGTGCCAGCTCCAGTATGCTCTCGTCTGGGCCCACCGAGAGCGGTGTCCGGTTCATCATGTCTTCGACCCGAGTGCGGGTATCGCAGTGGTAGCTGCCGGTGAGCAGGCTGGGAATGCAGTCCTGCTCTGACAGAAAGCCGATCAGCTGCTTCTCGTCGTCCAGCACCGGCAGGCCGCTCAGGCCCGAGTGATGCAGGCGATCGAGCGCTTCGGCCAGGCTCAGTCCGGCGGTGAGCGAATGAGTCAGGCGGCTCATATGATGGTGAACTTTCAGCATGGTGGTGGCTCCCTTGGTGTGCATGGGGGCTACTATGGCGGAGCCGTGGGGCGATGCGCCAATGGCTTGTACCGCAGGGATTGATAGGCGGCGGAAATGGCTGCTGAAGCGGTGGGATTGCCGGGGCATTCATGGAAGAGGAGATCTTATGAGGGCATTGGTAACGGGCTGTGGTCGGCGACTCGGCTTCTATCTGTGCGAACAACTGGTGGCGGCGGGATGGCGGGTGACCGGCAGTTATCGCAGCGAGCGGCCCGAACTGGCGCGGCTGCGCGAACTCGGGGTCGAACTGGTGCAGGCGGACTTTGGCTGTGAGGAGGAGGTCAGCCGACTGATTGAGGTGCTGGCCACCCACCGCGATCTGGGGCTGGTGATCCACAACGCCTCGGCCTTCGAGCCCCAGGCGGCAGATCCTGCCGCACAGCTGGCCCAGTTCGAACAGTACTACCGGGTGCACATGGCGGCCCCCTTCCTGCTCAACCGGGCACTGGCCCCCCAGCTGGCGCGCAACGACAACGCCAGCATCATCCACATCACGGATATCTACATCCACGCCCCGCCCCCGCATTTTGCCAGTTATGTGGCCACCAAGGCGGGAGCCCATTCGCTTGCCATGAGTTTTGCCCGCGAGCTGGCGCCGGCCGTACGGGTCAATACCATAGAGCCCGGCCCCATCCTGTTTCTCGATGAGCATGACGATGCCTGGCGTCAGCAGGTGCTGGCCAGGACGCCGCTGGCCCGTGAAGGGGGGCTTGAGCCCATCTGGCAGGCGGTGCAACTACTGATGCAGAACAGTTACATGACGGGGGCTAGCATCAAGGTGGATGGGGGCCGTGCCTTGGCCACCCTGTGAGGCCAGCTGCAGGGTGACTGGGTGCAGGCCAATCTGCTGATTATGGCCGTGGCCCGCAGCCAGCGGGCTGCATAAGGAGAGCGCCACCTTGGCGGCGTGTACCTCTCCGGCGCCATACCATTCGGCCAGCAGGGGGGCCAGGTAGCTATCGACCCTGGCCGTCGCAAAATCAGCGATCGGGCTGCTGGCCAGGATATCGATATCGAGCGGCCGGTCGTGCACCTTGCACAGGGGGTCATTGCGATCCCGTCCGTGGGCGACTTCAAGGGTGACAAACCACTGCTTGAGTACTGTGGTTTCCAGCCGGCTTTCAATGACAAACAGGCAGTTGAGAAAATCGTGGCGGGAGTGCATGCCCACCGGTTTGGTCCGGATCACCGAGCTTAGCTGTAGCCAGCCAAACTGGGTGATCAGCTCGTCCAGCGCCTGGCCGACATGGCGGTGGGGCTCGAGATTGGATCCTATGCTGCACAGATAGAACATGCTCACCTTCCCTGGGTTGGGCTCATCTGAAATGTATACGCAGTTCACGGTTATCATATTAACTATGACGTAACATGGATTTATCTATTGTGATCCGGCACTGATTGGCAGAAGGAGACTTGCATGAGTGTGGAACTGAAATGGGCACTGCTGACGGCTGCAGGCGCGCTGGCGATGATCCTGGTTATCTGTGTGGCCTCCGTCGGTCTGGCGTGAATCACGCTTTCGTTCGTAGCATCAACCGGCCTTTGGGCCGGTTTTGTTTTTTGGGCTGTGCGGCTATGCTGGCGCACCGGTGAAAATGAAGAGAAGAGATGATGGCCAAGGTTCGCCCGCGTTCCCTGCTGCAGGTGGTGTTGATGGGATTTGTGCTGGTACTGATGCCGCTTGGCGGCATGATCTGGCATAACAGCAATGCCCTTTCCCACCTCAGCAAGCTGACCAGCGACGAGATGGAGCGGGCAGTCAAGGATACCCGCCGTGCCACCTTGCTGACGGCGCAGGCCATCGATATCGAGCGAACCCTGCGTCGTTATGTGGTGCTGGGGGATATCAGGAGCCTGGCCAGCTACCGCCAGCAGCTGTCGAGTTACCGCGAGCTGCTGGCGGAGCATCGCCACTCCATCGCCGACAGCGATGTTTACGGCGGGCTTGAACAGGCGATCGAGTGGCTCGGTAGCCTGCAGGATATGACTCAGGCCAGGGCGGCGGTGGAGAACGACAAGCTCGTCCATTTCAATCAGCTCGGCCAGCAGCTCGAACAGGTTACCCGCAGCCGGGTTGATGAGCGGATGGATCGGGTCCGCCTTACCATCGCCGGGCTGACCCGCGAGATCTGGTGGGTGAGTGGTGTGGTGGCCGTGCTCAGCCTGCTGCTGGTGCTGATCTTCACCTACCTTATTATTCACCCGGTGCGACAGATTGAGTCGCGCATTCTGAGCCTGGGGGCCGGCGTCGAACCGGATGCGGAGCCGGTGGATGGGCCGGCCGAACTGGTCTTGTTGGGAGAGCGGATCGTCTGGTTGCACGGCAAGCTCAAGGAGTTGGAACAGCAGAAGTACCAGTTCCTGCGTCATGTCTCCCACGAGCTCAAGACGCCGTTGGCGGTGCTGCGGGAAGGATCGGATCTGCTCTGTGAACAGGTGGTTGGGCCGCTCACGCCGGATCAGCTGGAGATCTGCCAGATGCTGGACGAGAACAGCCGCCGCCTGCAGACCCTGATCGAGCGGCTGCTCGACTTCAACCGCCTCAGCCAGCAGGAGGAGTTCGAGCTGGAGCCGGTGCCGCTCAACCCTATTCTCGACAAGCTGGTCGCCGAATACCGGCTGGCATTGGAGTCCAAGCAGATCCGTGTACACTTGCCGACCGAGCCGGTGAGCCTGCTGGCCGAGCCCTATCGGCTGCAGTTGATCCTCGATAATCTGTTTTCCAATGCCGTCAGTTATGGTGCCAGTGGCGGCAATATCTGGATCCGCGCCGGCGAGGAGGCGCAGGGACACTGGCTGGTGGTCGCCAATGAGGGACCCGAGATCCCCGAGGCCGATCAGCAACGGATTTTTGAACCCTTCGAGCAGGGCAGCACGGTACGGCAAGGCATTCTGAAAGGCTCTGGCATGGGCCTCTCCATTGCCCGCGAGTCTGCCAACAGCTTGGGAGGGACATTGGTTCTGGTGAAAGATGAACAGGCGGATGTCTGTTTCAGGTTGACGTTGAAATGAGGACTATGAAGATACAACGCGTATTGCCAGCCCTGATCGCAGGGTTGATAGCGGGTTGCTCCTTGCTGCCACAACATGAACAGCGGGAGTCCTCCGATATCGCTTTTGCCAAGCGGATGGAGTTTGCCAACAAGGAGATGCAGGTGCGCCTGCAATACTCCGACTGGTTGCTGGCCAGCCATCCCCAGCAACGGGTCCAGGAGCGTCAGCGGCTCAAGGGGGCCGATGATCTGGAGAGCCGGGTCAGTCTGGCCATGGTGGACTCCCACCCGGCCGAGTCGGTGGCCAATCGCCGCGCCGGTCTGGCCAGACTCAAGCAGATGCTGCCCGAACTCGGTCTTGATACCCAGGCGTTTCTGCGCAGCTGGATTGCCCTCGGCGAGGCGGTACTGGAACGGGATAGCCGGCGTGACGACCAGAGCCAGGAGATCCAGCGGCTGCGCCGCCAGATAGAGCAGCTTTCCGCCATCGACGACCAGCTCAACCAGCGCAAGCTCAACGAACATCGCGAGGTCCTGCCATGAGCCGGATCCTGCTGGTGGATGACGACGTCAGCCTGCTCAAGCTGATGAGTATGCGCCTGCGCAGTCAGGGTTATGAGGTGGATACCGCCGACAGCGCGGAAGGGGCTCTCGACCGGTTGCGCCAGCAACGGGCTGACCTGGTGCTGAGCGATCTGCGGATGGCGGGCATGGACGGTCTGGCCCTGTTCGAGCGGATCCAGACCCAGTGGCTGGGGCTGCCAGTCATCATCATGACTGCCCATGGCACCATCCCGGATGCAATCCAGGCGACCCGCTCCGGGGTGTTCAGTTTTCTCACCAAGCCCGTCGACAAGGACGAGCTGTTTGCCACCATAGAGCATGCTCTGAGTCTGACTCGTCCCAAGCAGCAACAGGAGTGGCAATCGCTGATCCTGACCCGTAATCCCCAGCTGGAACAGGTGCTGATCCAGGCTCACAGCATGGCGACCATGGAGGTGCCTGTGCTGATCATGGGGCCGTCCGGTTCAGGCAAGGGGGTGATGGCCCAGGCGCTGCACCAGGCGAGCCATCGCAGCGACAAGCCGCTCTATACCATCAACTGCGCCGCCATTCCCTGGGCTTCGCTGGATCTGCAACTGTTCGGTGAAGACGGCCACTCCGGCCTGTTCGAGCAGGCCAGGGGGGCGACCCTGTTTCTCGACGAGATCGGCGGCTTGTCGGAGTCGCTGCAGGCCAAGTTGCTGCAGGTGATGGAAGAGTACGGTCAGGGCACTCCCGAGGTGCGGGTGCTCAGCTCCAGCCATCAGGATCTGGTGAAGGCGATGGAGGAGGGGCGGTTTCGCGAGGATCTCTTCTATCGTCTCAACGTGGCCAACATCACGCTGCCGTCGCTCAGCGCCCGCAGTGAGGACATTCCCCTGCTGGCTCGCCAGGCGCTCGATGAGTATCGCAGCCGCCACGAAGAGTGCGCCGTCATGGGCTTTTCGCCGGAGGCGCTGGCCATGCTGGCCGCTGCCGCCTGGCCCGGCAACGTGCGCCAGCTCTGCAACGTGGTGGAACAACTCGCCAGCCTCTGCTGCAGCCCGGTGATCGGCGCCGCCATGGTGGAGTCGGCCCTGAGTAGCGGTGGGGGCGGCATTCCCTCGTTCAACGAGGCGCGTGCCGAGTTCGAGAAGGAGTATCTGATCCGCTTGCTGCGCACCACCGAGGGTAACGTGACCCTGGCGGCCAACATGGCGGGCCGAAATCGAACCGACTTCTACAAGTTATTGAACCGCCACGGTATCGAGGCGGCCAACTTCAAGTCGAAGGGGTGACGGGGAAGAGACGGGAAAGCGGGCCTGGCAGCAGGCCCGTTTGTTTATCCGGAAAGCCGGCCCGGATCGGGGGAAGGGCTCAGGCCGGATCGGCCACGCCGGCGTCGGTCTGGGTCTTGCGGGAGAGCCAGAGACCGCTCGCCTTCATCAGATAGCCGAACAGGGCACCGATCACCAGGGAGGGCAGCACCAGCCGCCACTCACCTGCCGCGCCGAAGGTGGCACAGCAACCGGCAAAGGTGCCGGGAATATAGCCGAGCCACTGTTGCCTGGCCTGCACGCACATCAGGGTGGCCACCACGCCGGTCATCACATACCCGCCACGCCGGCGCCCCACCAGGCTTCGCCATTGAGCAGCAAGAGCGCCCACAGCATGCCGCTGGCATTGCACAGCAGGGTCTGCAGCAGCGCCTTGTAGCCGCCGCTGGAGGCAAAGTAGCTGGTGCAGCCGAGGAAACCGACCCAGGAAAGCAGGCCAAACGCGACGGCAATCCAGCCCCAGAGGGCGGAGAGAATACCTGTGGTGATGGCGATGGCGATCAGTGGGCTCATGGCGCGATCCTGCTGTGGATTTCGAAGAAAAAGCAGCCTACGCCTGACTGGCGGGGCGGCAAGCGGGGGGCGAATTGTGTGTGATCTGCATCACTCTTTGCAACTCGGGAATACGCTTGCGCTCGCGAAAAAAATTCACTGGCGACCGGTCTGGCCCTGTTCCATAGTTAGGGGCCCTGTCCTGCTCATGGAGTGAGTCTGATGGTGCCAAATGTGCTCGTGCCCCTGCTGGTGTGCGTACTTCTGTTTCTGGTCGGAACCATGGCCAAGGCGCTGCCCCTGCACCCCCTCATGTAAATTTGTGTGAAATAAAAATCTGCCGGGGCGGGTCTTATCTGTATCGCCTCTATTCGCCCCGGGAGTTTTTCATGCTGATCAAACGCTCTTCTTCACATCACCTTACCGAACGGGATGTTACCCCGGAAGCCGTCTATCAGGATCGCCGCCTGATCCTCAAGGGATTGGGCTTGGGGGCCGCGACCCTGGCATTTCCGACCCGGGCGGGTGTGCTCGATCTGTTTGGTGCCGACAAGGCATCCCCTGAGCCTGCAACCAAGGCGCTCAACAGCCCGCAGGCCGCGAGACCGGCTGGAATGGTGCTGACGCCGGAAGAGAAAGCCATCAGTTACAACAACTTCTACGAGCTGGGAACCGACAAGGGAGATCCGGCCCGCAATGGCCACAGCCTCAAACCCGAGCCCTGGACTCTGAAGGTGGAGGGGGAGGTGGCCAAGCCCTTCACCCTGGATGTGTGGGATCTCATCAACAATACCGAGCTGGAGGAGCGTATTTACCGGCTGCGCTGTGTCGAGGCCTGGTCCATGGTGCTGCCCTGGAACGGCATCTCGCTGGCGGATCTCATCCGCCGGGCCGAGCCCACCAGCCGCGCCAAATTTGTGGCGTTCGAGACCCTGTTTGACCCGAAACAGTTGCCGGGCCAGGCCTCCCGCAGCCTGGGGGGCGGCATCGATTATCCCTATGTGGAGGGGCTGCGCATCGACGAGGCGATGCACCCGCTCTCCTTCCTGGCGATGGGGCTCTATGGCAAGACGCTGCCGGCCCAGAATGGAGCACCGATCCGGCTGGTGGTGCCCTGGAAGTACGGTTTCAAGAGCATCAAGAGCATCGTCTCCATCCGGTTGGTGGAGGAGATGCCTCCCACCACCTGGAACCTGCTGGCCCCCAACGAATATGGCTTCTACGCCAACGTCAATCCACAGGTGGATCACCCGCGCTGGAGCCAGGCCAGCGAGCGCTTCATCGGCGAAGGGGGGCTGTTTGGTGCCAAGCGCCAGCCAACCCTGATGTTCAACGGCTATGCCGACGAGGTGGCCTCGCTCTATCAGGGCATGGATCTGCGCAAGTGGTATTGAGACAAGTTGGAGCTGACACCATGACATTGCGACTGACGGCGCGTCACATCACCTTGCTGCGGGCGCTGGTGCATCTGGGAGCACTCGGCTTTTTGCTCTGGCTGGGGTTTGCCATTCCGGCCGGACGGCTGGGTGGCGATCCCGTCCCCGAGCTGATTCATTATCTCGGCAAGGGGGCGCTCAACCTGCTGCTGCTCACTCTGCTGGTGTCGCCGCTCGCCAAGCGCTGGCGTCAGGGGCAGCTTATCAAACTGCGCCGCCCCCTCGGCCTCTGGTCCATGGCCTGGGCCCTGCTTCATTTCATGGCCTGGCTGGGGCTGGATCTGCAGTTCGACTGGGGGCTCATCGCAGGGGAGCTGGTCAAGCGCAGCTACATAGTGGTGGGGCTGGTGGCGCTGCTGTTGATGATTGCGCTTGGCATCACCTCGCTGCCGGCCTTGCAGCGTGTCATGGGGCCGGCCTGGCAGAAGCTGCACAACTGGGTCTATGCCATTGCCCTGCTGGTGCCGGTGCACTACTGGTGGTCGGTGAAGAGCGGCTGGCTGGAGCCCCTCATCTATCTGGCGCTGGCCTGTGCCTTGCTGCTGCCGCGGCGGGACAGGTTGCTGCGCCCCTGGCGCGGACGCTGGAAAGCAAAAGAGGCCTAGTCGGCCTCTTTTTGTTTGATCTCGCCGGTGTAGGCATCGACGATGAGATGGACTTTCTCGTCCTGGCGATTGAGGGTGCGGACCTCGAACTTGTCGCCTTCCAGCTCCACTTCCCGAATGTCGTGATACCCTTGAGCCAGCAAGAGTTTGACCAGTCCGGCCATGTCGAGACGGTTGTCGAGCGCCCAGCCTGTGGCACTGAAAAGGCAGAGGATTAGCAGGAAACTGCGCGGGATCATATTCATTCCGGATTCATGGCTGGCAGACTATAAACCCCATTATGTTAGGTTTTTGGAGATGAATCATCCATGAATAGAGCGCTCCCTCTGCTCGGGCTCTTGTTGCCGGTACTGGCGCAGGCGATCACGCCTGATGAGGCCCAGTTGCAACAAGCTGTCCGCGAGGGACGGGTTCGGCCCTTCCAGGAGATGATGGAGGTGGCAGCCAGATTGCCGGTACGGGTGCTGCGGGTGGATCTGGGGGAAGAGGATGGTGTCTGGCTCTATGAACTGCGAGTGATCGACCGGGAGAACAGCGTGCTCAAGGTGGCCTATCGGGCCGACAACCTGGAGATGGTGTGGGCCAAGGGTCACCACCTGGAGCGGCTGTTCGTGCCCAGAGCGGATCCGGTTGACGAAGAGTAATCCCTGTTTGGAAAGCTGCTGATGCGAATTCTGATAGTTGAAGATGAAAAGACCCTGGCGGGCCAGTTGGCGGAACAGCTGAGGCTGTCCGGTTTTGTCACCGATCTCTGCCACGACGGCAACGAGGCGGGCTTTCTCGGCGAGACCGAACCCTATGACGCCATCATTCTCGATCTGGGTCTGCCGGGGCGCGATGGCCTGAGTGTGCTCAAGGAGTGGCGCAGCAAGGGGATCGACACCCCCGTGCTGGTGCTCACCGCCCGCGGCCAGTTGCACGAGAAGATCGAAGGGCTCAATGCCGGCGCGGATGACTACCTCACCAAGCCGTTCCAGGTGGCCGAGCTGGTGGCCCGGGTCCATGCCCTGGTGCGCCGTGCGGCGGGCAATGCCAGCTCGATCCTGGAGATCGGCGGGGTTCGCCTCGACATGGCGGCCTCCCAGGTGTGGTATGAGGGCACCCCCATCAAGCTCACTGCCCACGAGTTCCGGGTGCTGGGCTACCTGATGCAACACAGGGGCAAGGTGGTGTC
Source organism: Aeromonas enteropelogenes (assembly GCF_000819845.1). Classification (GTDB taxonomy): domain Bacteria; phylum Pseudomonadota; class Gammaproteobacteria; order Enterobacterales; family Aeromonadaceae; genus Aeromonas; species Aeromonas enteropelogenes. The sequence continues at coordinate 18,727 of NZ_CDCG01000006.1, read as the reverse complement.
GCGCAGCGAGCTTATCGATCACATCTATGCCCAGGATTTTGACCGCGATTCCAACACCGTTGAGGTGTTCATCGGCCGGATCCGCAAGAAGACTCATCCCGACTTGATTGAAACGGTGCGTGGCCTCGGATACCGGATCAACGAATGAGGCTGGTCAGAACCCTGCGGGGACGGCTGGTCGCCATCGCCCTGGTGTGGTGCGGCCTGTTCCTGTTTGCCACCGGCTTCAGCCTGCAGACCATGATGCGCAACTACTGGCAGGAGGCGGAAGCCGACGGCCTGCGTCTGCAGCTCTATGACCTGCTCTCCCGACTGGAGGTGGCGAAAAATGGCCTGCCGGTGGTGAGCGAACCCCTGTCGGATCCCCGCTTTCGCCAGCCCTATTCCGGCCACTACTGGCAGCTGGAGCTGGAACATCACGTCATCGGCCGTTCCCGCTCCCTGTGGGACACCAATCTCAACACCCAGGGGCTGAAGTCCGCCTTTGGCGACCCGGATCTGTTTCTCGGGCGGGGCCCCAACAAGGAACCCCTCCTGATCATGACCCGCACCGTGCTGCTGCCGGGGTCGGACAAGGTGTTCACCCTGGTGATGGCGAAAGACAGCAGCGCCCTGACCCAGACCCTGAAGAAGACCCGGATCAGCCTGTTTCTTGGTCTTGGGTTTGCGGCCGCCGGTCTGGTGCTCGGCTTCATGTTCCAAATTGTCTACGGGCTGCGCCCGCTGCATTTGCTGCGCCGCGAATTGAGCCGGGTGCATCAGGGGCATCAGGAAGGGTTCCGGCTGCGCTATCCGCTGGAGATCCAGCCGCTGGTGGAGGACATCAACCGGCTGCTGCACCACTACAGCGAGTTGCTGCAGCGGGCCCGCTCCCATACCGGCAACCTGGCTCACGCCCTCAAGACGCCGCTGAGCATCATGCGCAATCAGGTAGCCCAGCTGCCGCCTGAAGATCAGGCCGCCATCGGCGAGCAGCTCGATCAGATCCAGCGTCACATCGACTATCACCTCGGCAAGGCACGGGTGACCGGTGCGGCCAAGATCCTCGGCGTCTCGACCCCGGTGCGAGCAAGGGTGGAGTACATCTGCCGCGCCTTCTCCCGCCTCTATCCGGGCAAGACGGTGGATTTGCAGGTACCCGCCAATCTGGCGGTCGGGGTGGAGGAGCAGGATTTCGACGAGATGGTGGGCAACCTGCTGGAAAACGCCTTCAAGTGGTCCGCCAGCCAGCTGCGCATTTCCAGTGCCGAGCTGGGAGGCTGGATCACCCTGCGCATCGAGGATGATGGCCCCGGCATGAGCGAGGATCAGATCGCCAAGGCGGTGCTGCGTGGAGTGCGCCTCGACGAGAAGGTGCCGGGCTCTGGGCTTGGCCTCAATATCGTCTCCGATCTGGCGGAAGCCTATCGGGGCAGCTTCATTATGGGCCGCGCCGAGCTGGGCGGTCTGGCGGCCTCGCTCTCCCTGCCCAAGGTGGCAAGAGTAGAGAGCTAGGCATAAGATATGGCACTTGTTTCAGCCTGAGGAAGAGAACCATGACTGACGATCCGTGGGCACTATGTCATCTTGACGATTCATTCGATGCCTCTGTGCTGGGCACCAAGGGCGCCCAGATCCAGTGGTTTGAAGACAGGGACGGCCTGATCCAGTTCCTGCTGGAGGATTTTGTCGATCTGCTGGCCGATGTCGGCGAGCTGGACGAGGAGCAGACCGAACAGGCGCGCGAACGCTTTACCCTGCTGGTGGAACAGAGCTTCGATGATCGCACCCTGATGGACGCGATCAACGATCTCGCCTCCGGCCTGCGCCGCATCGCCTGGTTGGGGCCGCTCTCCGAGCTGGCGGAGATCAGCGACGAGTTTGCCTCCGGCCTGCGCCGCTACTTCTGGAGCCAGTACGATGGCGACGAGGATGACCCGGATGCCTGGGTGCCGGAAGAGCTCTGGCCCCAGCTGGTGGAGTGCGCTCAGGAGTATATGGAGGAAGGGGACTTCTGATCCTGTCCCGGCTTCTGTTGCAGCAGAGATAAAAACGGCGCCTTGATGGCGCCGTTTTTATTGCACTTTGTCAGGTTCTGGCGTTGTCAGGCACCGGCCGGCACCTCGTGGGCGGTGTTGGGCAGCGCAGGGCCTGTGTACTTCTCAATCTGCAGCTGGGCCATGTGGCCGCAGTTGCCCTGGGCCAGGCTGGAGGAGCCTTCATCGAAGGTGAGGCAGTTGACGTTGCCGTTTTTGCAGATGCTGCCCACGTCACCCGGCTTGGCCGGATCGAACCAGGCCCCTTCGCAGATCCGCACCACCCCCTGGCGAATATCCTCGGAGATGAGCGCCCCCACCAGGATCTGGCCGCGATTGTTGAAGGCGCGTACCAGATCCCCCTGGGCGATGCCGCGAGCCTTGGCATCCGCCGGGTTGATCATGATGGCTTCGCGATCGGCGATGGCGAACTTGTCCCGCAGCGGAGTGTTGTCGAGCTGGGAGTGCAGCCGCTGGGTCGGGTGCGAGGTGTTGAGGGACAGGGGATAAGCGGTCGCCACCTCGCTCTTGATCCACTCCTTGGGCTCATACCACTTGGGATGACCGGCACAGTCGGCGTAATCCATGCCTGCCACCGTATTGGAGAAGATCTCGATCTTGCCTGACGGGGTGCCGAGCGGGTTGAGCAGCGGGTTTTCGCGAAAATCGGCATGACGTACCCACTCGCGGCTCGCCTCGGGCACTGGGAAGCGCACATAGTTGTTGGATTCCCAGAACATGTTGAACGGCGGCAGCGCCACCCGGGCACCGCGCGCCTGGGCCGCCATGCCGTCGTACATCTGCTTGAGCCACAGCATCTCGTCCTTGCCTTCGGTGTACTGATCCTGCACACCCAGCTTGGCCGCGATGGCGCTGAAGATGTCGAAGTCGTTGCGCGCTTCAAACTGGGGCGGCACGCACTGGTGCATCGGGAAGACGTAGCGCTGGGAGTAGTCGCCGCCCATCTCCAGATCGTTGCGTTCGTAGCTGGTGGTCACCGGCAGGACGATGTCGGCCTGCTTGGCGGTGGCGGTCCAGTAGGGCTCGTGGACGATCACGGTCTGCGGCTTGCGCCAGGCCTGGATCAGGTTGTTGGTGTCCTGATGGTGGTGGAAGGGGTTGCCGCCCGCCACATAGACCAGCTTGATGTCCGGATAGGTAACCTTGCGACCGTTGAAGTCGATGGTCTTGCTCGGATTGGCAAGGCAGTCGGCGATGCGGGCCACCGGGATCGGCGCGGGGCTGTTCTTCGGTGCGTTGCCGGCTGAGATCCCCGCCAGGATGCCGCCCTTGGCGGTGGGGCTGCCACCTGAGGAGTAGTGGTAGCTGAAGCCGAAGCCACCGCCCGGCAGGCCGATCTGGCCCAGCATGGCGGCCAGGGTGACCAGCATCCAGTTGGGCTGCTCGCCGTGCTGCTGACGCTGCATGCCCCAGCCTGCCATGATCATGGTGCGTTTGCCGGCCATGTCGAGGGCCAGCTGGCGAATGACCTTGGCGTCGACGCCACATACAGTGCTTGCCCATTCGGCGCTCTTCGGCTGGCCGTCGTCCTTGCCGAGCAGGTAGGCGAGGAACTTGTCGAACCCGACGGTGTAGCGGTCGAGGAAGGCCTGATCGTGTTTCTTCTCGCTATACAGGGTGTGGGCGACCCCCAGCATCATGGCGACGTCTGTGTAGGCGTTCGGGGCGATCCACTCGGCATTCAGCTGCTTGGCGGTCTCGTTGTAGATGGGGTCGATGCTGATGACGCGGGTGCCCTTCTCCTTGAGCGCCTTGAAGCCGGCCTGACCCTCGTGATCCGGCATGTTCCAGCTGTTCTTCAGGGTGACCTGGGCGTTGACCCCCCACAGCACCACCAGTTCGGCGTTTTCCACCACGTTGGGCCAGGCAGTCTGCTGCTCGTACACCTCGATGGAGCCCATCACGTGGGACATGATCACCTGAGCGGCACCGGTGGAGTAGTCACCGGCATAACCGGTAAAGCCGCCGGCCAGGTTCATCAGACGGTGCAGCAGGGTACGGCTGTTGTGGAACATGCCGACGCTCTTCCAGCCGTAGGAACCGGCGTGGATAGCCTGCGGGCCAAAGTCGCTCTGCACCCGTTTGATCTCGCCGGCGACCAGCTCGATGGCCTTCTCCCAGCTCACCCGCACCCATTCGTCGGCACCGCGCAGCTCGGTCTTGGCCCCCGGGCCATGTTCCAGCCAGCTCTTGCGTACCATAGGGTACTTGATGCGGTTCTTGGCGTGGACCTGGAACGGCGCCATGTCGATCAGATCGTTCGGGGCCGGATCATCGGCCACCGGCTGGACACGCACCATGCGCCCCTCTTCGACGATGGCCTCGAAGGCCCCCCAGTGGGCGCCGGTGAGAATGCCCTTCTGGGCCGGCACCAGAGTCGGGAACTGGCTCAGTGCCGTGCTGATGGCCTGGGCCAGGGCGCTTTTCGGGAATAGGCCGCCGAGCAGGGGCAGGGCGGCGCAGGCACCCAGACCCTTAAGCAGGTTGCGGCGGGACAGATTGGTTTTCTTGTCGTTGTAAAAAGTCATAACGGTTTTCCTCTGTGCCAGCCTTAGTGGGCCGCGCTCATGTCACTGGCGTGTTTCTGGACATACTGGGTCAGCATGCGCGACTGTTCGGGGGTCAGGGAGGTGCGAGATTCCATCCCCTTGATGACGCCGATCCACTGGTTGGCATTGAAGTGATCCAGTGCGGTGAGGCCGTGGCAGCCGGTACAGTTATTGGACATCAGGGTGGAGGCGTATTGCCACAGCTTGCCCTGATCGCCGATGAGCTGGCTCTGGTCAACCCAGGCGGTCAGGCTGACCTGATGCCAGGTGAGGTTGGTGGCGCTGTCGGTTTCGCTCTTGCCGGTGACCAGCTCCTTCTTGGCGGCGTCGCCGACCAGGGCGCTCAGGATCCGTTTGCCGGGGGCGGCGTAGAAGACTTCGCTCACGCCATCCTGCTGCCAGCCGTCGATGCGCACCTGGGCGCGGCCGTTCTCGTTGGCCAGCACTTCAACTTGGGTGGAGGGCATCAGGGTGCCTTCGTCAGTCTTGGCGTTGGCATTGAGGAACAGCGGGGTGGTGGCGATGGCGTAGCGGGTGGTGACGCTGGCCGGGGTCTGGGCGGCAGCCTGGGCCAGTTCGCTGGCGCCGGCGGCGGCCAGGCCGCTCATGTCGGGCATGATGTGGGCGACGCCGCGGTGGCAGTCGATGCAGGTCTGGCCATCCTTGATGGCGACCGGGTGCTCGGCGCGAGCGTTGGGGCGCTGGGCCAGGATGTCCATCGCCTCATAGCTGTGGCAGCTGCGGCAGGTGGCCGAGTCGTTGGCCTTGAGCTCGTCCCACACCGACTGCGCCATGCGCAGCTTGTGGGCCTCGTATTTTTCCGGGGTGTCCAGGGTGCCGATCGCCTCGTGGTAGATATCCTTCACGGCGCGGATCTTGGTCCACAGATAGGAGGTGGGATCCCCCGGAATGTGGCAGTCGGCGCACTCGGCGCGGATCCCCTTGGTGTTCTGGAAGTGAACGCTGCCCTGGTACTCGGCAAGCGGTGTCTGCATCGAGTGGCAGGAGACGCAGAATTCGGTGGAGCTGGTCTTGTGCAGCACAGTCACTGTCACCCCCAGTGCCGCTACGCCCAGCAGGGCTCCGAGCAGCAGGAGCCAGAACCAGGTTTTTCGGGTCAGTTTTCCAATCATGACGACATTGTCCTACAGTTATTTTGTACCAATATAGTAGTACCTCCATGGTAGTGGTATCGGTGGTTGTAAGACGTTGACCTTTGTCATGCTTTATATTTTTTGAATGGCGTCACACTTCGTGATTAATTTATTTTTTTGAATTATTGCTGAATTAAATTCATCACTTGGATCGCAGCCTGTTTTCTGACTCTTTCCTTTGCAGCTGTTAGCCTCCTCGCAAAACCCTCCCGGATTCATTGATATAGTCATGAGTGAGCCCCCATGGAGCGTCGCTGATGAGCCCCTTCTCCCTGTTGTGTGTTGCCGCCGATGTGCAGATGCTGGCCGAGTTCGAGCAGGAGCTGGCCCCGTTGCTGAGTCACTTCAATCTGGTGGTGGTGGCCGGACAGCAGTCCGCTGAACAGGCGCTGGACGAGCTGGAAGGCAAGGGGCAACTGCCCGCCGTGGTGGTGTGCGACAGCGATCTGGGGGATGGCCGGGGGGCCGACTTCCTCATCCACCTTGGCGATCGCCACGATGCGTGCCGCAAGATCCTGCTGGGCAGCCAGCCGGAGATGAAATCCATCATAGAGGCGGTCAACCTGGGCCGGCTCGACTACTACCTGCAGCTCCCCTGGCGCGATGGCAGCCTGCGCCGGGCGGTGATCGAACAGGCCAGCCATTTCGTGCTGCAGCACCCCGAGGTGGATCTGCTGAGCTATGCCGCCGTGCTCGACAACCAGAAGCTGCTGCGAGCTCACGTCGATCGCAAGATGGCCGAGTACCGCCAGGGCTTCATGGATTACACCCATTGCAGTGATGAAGAGCTCTCCCGGGTGGTGATCGAGGGGCTCTACCAGTTCTTCGAAGGAGATGACGAGGCCAAGGTCTGTCTCCACTACAGTCCGGGCCATGTGCTGACCCGGGAAGGGGAGTCGAACCGCTTTCTCTGGTTCATCGCCAAGGGGGAGGTGGTACTGCGCAAGCGCGATGAGCAGGGGATCGAGCAGGAGGTAGTGCACTATCGTACCGGCTCCCTGGTGGGGGGCATGTCCTTCGTCACCGGCGAACCCGCCTTCACCACGGCGGTGACCCTGACCGGGGCCGAGGTGATCAAGCTCGACAAGCTGCAGTTTTCCCGCGTCATGCAGGCCCGCAGCGAACTGCTTCCCTCCTTCACCAGCCTGTTGCTGCGCCACTTCAACCGCCGTCTGCAGAACAGCATCCGCACCGAGATCCGGTTGCAGCAGACCCTCAACTCCCTCGATGCGGCCTATGCCCAACTGGTGGAGAGCGAGAAGATGGCGGTGCTGGGGCAGCTGGTGGCCGGCGTGGCCCATGAGCTCAACAATCCGGTGGCGGCCATCATCCGCGGCAGCGAAACCCTGCGGGCCGCCATCCCCGATCTGGTCAACCTCGAGCTGCCCGCCGCCATCAAGGGGCTGGGCAACCAGACCCTCTGCCAGGCCCTGACGGCCCAACCGGTCTCGACCAGCGAGATCCGCGACAAGACCCGCCAGGCGGAGGGGCGTTTCGGTGATCGCCAGCAGGCGCGGCTGGCGGTGCAGATGCATCTGGATGACGAGCTGAGCTGGCAACGCTGGTTTGCCGGCCGCACTGGCGCACAGCGGGAGGCCCTGCTGGTGCAGCTGGAGTTGTTCCAGCAGACTGGAAGCTTCCTGCGCAATATAGAGGTGTGTGCCCGCCGCATCGGCGATCTGGTCAAGAGTCTCAAACAGTATGCCCGCCAGGATGGGGATGAGCCCTCGCTGGTGGACTTGCACGAGGGGCTGGAAGACACCTTGATGATCTTCGAAAACCGCCTCAAACAGCACGAGCTGTGCAAGGAGTACCAGCCGCTGCCGCCGGTGCGCTGCCATCCCATCGCCCTGCAGCAGGTGTGGACCAACCTCATCGGCAACAGCCTGGATGCCATGAGCGGCCCGGGCCGGCTTACCATCCGCACCGCCCTGCTGGATCCCGAGTGGGTCATGGTGGAGGTGGAGGACACGGGCTGCGGCATTCCTCCCGAACTGCGGGAGCGGATCTTCGATCTCAACTTCACCACCAAGCGAGAGGGCCATTTTGGCCTCGGCATCGGCCTGAGCGTGGCGTTGCAGATAGTGCAGCAGCACCACGGCCGGATCGAGGTGGCCTCCGAACCTGGCCGCTACACCCGGATGCGGGTCTGTCTGCCGCTGGATGGCAGAGGGCATGCCAGCCATGGGGGAGAAAATCATCACAAGGAACACGCGGCCTGATGCGGCCGCCGACATCAACCGGCGGAGCCGTCGCGAGATGCCGCCAAGGAGGAAAAACAATGAAAAACTACCTGATCCTGTGTGTGGATGACGAGCGGGAAGTGCTGGAAGCGGTGATCCACGATCTCGCCCCTTTCCGTTCCCACTTCGAGCTGGAAGCCGCCGAGAGTGTCGATGAAGCGCGCGCCGTGGTGGATGAGTGGGAGAGCGAGGGGGGCAAACTGGCCCTGATCCTCTGCGACCACATCATGCCGGGGACTCTCGGCATCGACTTTCTCATCGAGCTGAACCAGCGCGCCAGTACCCGTGCCAGGCGCAAGCTGCTGCTGACCGGTCAGGCGGGGCTGGAGGCGACCGTCGAGGCGGTCAATCGCGGCGGCCTGCACTACTATCTGGCCAAGCCGTGGAAGCTGGAGACGCTGCAAGAGGCGGTGCGGGAGCAACTCACCGATTATCTGCTGGCGGAGGATGGCGACAACGCCTTCCATTACGCCTCCCTGCTCAACCAGGCCAGGCTGTTTGCCGCCATTCACGACCATCCGTTCGACGAATAGCGGCGGTTGGGCTTTGCCGCACTGGGTTGTATACTGTCTGCATATACAGTATTGCAGGTAGCCACAGATGCGACTCTTTATCGCCGAGAAGCCCACTCTCGGCCGCGCCATAGCCGATGCACTGCCCAAGCCCCACAAGAAGGGGGAAGGTTTCATCGAAACTGCCCAGGGGGATGTGGTCACCTGGTGCATCGGCCATCTGCTGGAGCAGGCCGAGCCCGATGCCTATGACGCCGCCTTCAAGCAGTGGCGGATGGAACATCTCCCCATAGTGCCGGATCAGTGGCAACTGGTGGCCAAGCCCAAGACCAGGACCCAGCTCACCGTCATCAAGCGCTTCATCAAACAGGCCGACTGCGTGGTCAACGCCGGTGACCCGGACAGGGAGGGGCAGCTGCTGGTGGATGAAGTGATCGATTTTCTCGGTTTCCCCAAAACCAAGCCGGTGCAGCGCTGCCTCATCAGCGATCTCAACCCGCCGGCGGTGCGCCGCGCCCTCGACAAGCTCAGGGACAACAAGGAGTTCGTGCCGCTGGCAGTATCGGCGCTGGCTCGTAGCCGGGCCGACTGGCTCTATGGCATCAACATGACCCGCGCCTACACCCTGCTGGGGCGCAAGGCGGGCTGCAGCGAGCTGCTCTCGGTGGGGCGGGTACAGACCCCGCTGCTGGGGCTGGTGGTGCGCCGGGATCTCGAGATAGAGGCTTTCGTCCCCAAGCCCTTCTACGAAGTGCTGGCCCATCTGGTGACTGATGGCAACGAGCGCTTCACCGCCAAGTGGTTGCCCTCTGAAGCCTGCCTGCCGTGGCAGGATGAGGAGGGGCGGGTGCTCAACCGGGCGCTGGCCGACAAGGTGGTGAGCAGGATCAACGGCCAGCCGGCGCAGGTGGAGTCGGTGGAAGAGCAGGCTCGCAAGCAGGCGGCGCCGCTGCCCTACAACCTCTCCAGCCTGCAGATCGATGCGGCCAAGCGCTTCGGCATGGATGCCAAACGGGTGCTGGACGTGTGCCAGAGCCTCTATGAGCGCCACAAGCTCATCACCTATCCCAGATCCGACAGCCGACATCTGCCAAGTGATCACTTCAGCCGGGCCTCCCAGGTGCGTGAGGCCATCGCCGCCACGGCCCCCGCTTTGGCCAAGGCGGTGAGCGAGGCGGACGGCAAGATCCGCAGCAAGGCGTGGAACGACAGCAAGGTGGATGCCCACCACGCCATCATCCCCACCGAAAAGCGCGGCAACGAGGGGAGCCTGGGGGCCGACGAGGCCAAACTCTATGGCCTCATCGCCCGCCAGTACCTGCTGCAGTTCTATCCGCCATTCGAGTACAACGACAGCAAGGTGCTGCTGCGTATTGCCGGCGGTCTGTTCCAGGCCAAGGCGCGTCGCATCCTCAAGGCCGGCTGGAAGGCGTTGCTCGGGGTGGAGGAAGATGACGATGAAGAGAAAGCCGGCACTCTGCCCGCCCTGAAGGAGGGAGAGCAACTGTTATGCGAGCGGGGTGAGCTGCTGGAGAAGATGACCCAGCCGCCCAAGTCATTTACCGATGCCACCCTGCTGGCCGCCATGACGGGGATTGCCCGTTATGTGCAGGATCCCGAGATCCGCAAGACCCTGCGGGAGACCGATGGCCTTGGTACCGAAGCGACCCGGGCCGGCATCATAGATCTGCTGTTCAAGCGTCGCTTCCTGGTGCGTCAGGGCAAGGTCATCAAGGCGACCCCCACGGGGCGGGCGCTGATCCAGGCGTTGCCGACCAGCGCCACCACCCCGGACATGACGGCGTTATGGGAGCAGAGTCTCGGTCGGATTGCCGAGCGCCACGGCAGCTACCAGCAGTTCATGGGGCCGCTGACCGAACAGCTGCACGGGCTGGTGGAGGGGGCCAGGCAGGATTCGGGGGCCGGTTTCAGCGCCCTGCCCAGGGAGGCGCCCGGCGCAGCCAAGCGGCGTTTCACCCGGCGCAAGGGGGCGGCCAGCACGACCGGCGGATCCCGACCACGCAAAACGACCAGCAAGCGCCAAACCAGGGCGGCATGACGAAAAAAGGCGCCCGTCCTGGGCGCCAAAGGCATTGTTGTCAGGCTGCCCGGGCGGGCAAGCTGGCGCGGATCCTTTGCTGGTAGTGCAGAACCACCCCGAGGAACACCAGATCCTTGAAGATGAAGAACTCGGTGACCGGCACGCCGTCGACCACCTTCCAGACCCCTGTCAGGGTCAGCAGGAAGCTCAGGGTAACCAGGAAGGTGACGATAGCCCCCATGCTGCTCCAGTAACCGATGCGGGGTTGCCACAGACCCACGACTAGTCCGACGGCGATCACTATCTCGGCCAGCCCGATCAGGTTCGATACGCCCTGTTCCGACAGGGGGCCATAGAGCCAGCTCATCAAGGGGTGGCTGGCTACCAGTGGCTTGATGGCGGCCGCCTCGGTCGGGGTGAACTTGAACACGCCGATCCAGAGCAGGGTCAGTACCACGCCCGCCAGGGCGATCAGAAAGCCTTTGTCATGTTGCTGCATGGGGGATCCTCGCTTAAGGGGTCAGGGTGACGGGCGGGAAGTCGATATCGGTCGCCGCCAGATGGTTGCCATAGTTGGTCAGGGTATTGACCACCACCTGTCCGAGCACCTCCAGCAGCAGCTCGTCGTCCACACCGGCGGCGCGGGCGCTCGCCAACTGCTCGTCACTGATGACACCACGCTGGCTGACCAGCGCCGTAGCCAGCTGCAGCAGGGCGTGATCGAGGGGATCCGCCGCCTGGCCGAGACGGGCTGCGCGGATCTCCTGGGCCGAGAATCCGGCCTTGCCCGCCAGCAGGGTGTGGGCAGACAAGCAGTATTGGCAGGCGTTGGCCTGGCCGATGGCCAGTGCCAGCAGCTCTCGTTGGGGGGCGGTGAGGCGTCCCTTGCCGAGGGCATCGGCAAAAGCCAGGAAGCCGTTGAGCAGGGCTGGCGAGTGAGCCAGGGTGGCGTAGAGGTTGGGCACCATGCCCAGGGTGCGTTGCAGGGTGGCCAGGGTTGGGGCGGCAGCCGGTTGCGGCTGGGATACGGGTTGGATACGGCTCATGATGTACTCCTGTGTGTTGGTGAAGGTACGGGAGACAGTGTGCCGTCGTTCGTGATACGGTTTATCACCAATTGTCTTTAAATAGATACTATTCGTCTCAAATATGGATCCGCTCTCCACCCTGTTGGCCCATGCCACCCCCGAAGCCAGGCTCTTCTTCGCCGGCAACTTGTGCCAGCACTCCCCCAGCGACGATTACCCGGGCGGCGGACATCTCCATCTGCTGCGCAGCGGTGCCCTGACGCTGTGTGAAGAGGGGAGCGCCAGCCTGCTGCTTGAGGAGCCGACTCTGATCCTGTTTCCCCGGGGGCGCCGGCACAGGCTTGAGCCCAGAAAGCTGGGGGGCTGCGATCTGGTGTGTGCCAACGTGGCGTTCGGGCAGGGGGGCGCATCGCCGCTGCAGCAGGCGTTGCCGGACTCGCTGGTGTTGCCACTGCGAGCGCTGCCTGTCCTGACGCCGGTGCTGGATCAGTTGTTTGACGAGGCATTTCACCCCCGCTATGGGCAGGAGCCGGTACTCTCCCGCCTGCTGGAGGTACTGTTGATCCTGTTGTTGCGTCATCTGGTCGAACAGGGGGCGTGCCAGCAGGGGATGCTGGCAGGCCTCTCCGATCCCCAGCTGGCGAGGGCGATCTCGGCGATGCATCAGCGCGGAGATGAACCCTGGACCGTGGCCACGCTGGCGCGGGAGGCCGGCATGTCGCGGGCCCGCTTTGCCGCACGGTTTCAGGAACGGGTTGGTCAGGCGCCGCTCGGTTATCTGACCCGTTGGCGCATGGCGCGTGCCTGCCAGCAATTGTTGGCGGGGGAATCCATGGTGCAGGTGGCGCTGGGGGCGGGGTACAGCGGCAGTGTCGCCTTCGGTCGGGCGTTCGAGCGGGAGCTGGGGATGAGTCCGGGGCGCTGGCTCAAGGCACAGCAGCAGCGGGCAGAATAGAAACAGGGCAGCCACTGGCTGCCCCGTTCTCATGATCGATCAACCCGTGTAGACACCCTCTTCCGGGTAGCGGATGCGAGTCTCGGCCGGGCGAGCCAGCATGAAGGCCAGGGTGAGGGGGCCAAGACGGCCACAGATCATCACCAGTACCAGGATGAGTTTGCCCGGTTCGCTCAGGGAGCTGGTGATACCGGTGGAGAGGCCGACGGTGGCAAAGGCCGAGATGGTCTCGAACATGATTTTGTCGAACGGCAGATCCTCGGTGATCATCAAGAGGAACATGGCCAGCATCAACCCCATGACGCTGACCATGATGATGGCCAGCGAGCGGGTCACTATCTGGGGCGACAGGGTGCGGCCAAAGGCAGTGACGTGGGGGCGCTTGGTCAGGAAGGCCTTGGTGGCGAGCAGAACCACCGCAAAGGTGGTGACCTTGATACCGCCCCCCGTGGAGGTGGCGCCGGCCCCGATGAACATCAGCATCATCATGAACAGCAGGGAGGCGGGCACCATCTGGCCGATGTCGATGGAGTTGAACCCCGCCGTCCGGGCGCTGGCCGACTGGAAGAAAGCTGCCAGCAACTGGCTGCCCAGGCTGGCTTCACCCAGAGTGCCCGGGTTGTTGTGCTCAAGCAGCCAGAACATCAGGGTACCGATCAGCAGCAGGGCGGGCGTCATCACCAGCATCAGCTTGCTGTGCAGTTTGAGCCTGCGCCAGCGGCGGTTGCGCACCAGATCGACGATGACGGTAAAGCCAAGCCCCCCCAGGATCAGCAGGCCGGCGATGGTGAGGCTGATGAGAGGGTCATCTCTATAGTCCATGAGATTGTTGGCAAACAACGAGAAGCCGGCGTTGTTGAAGGCCGATACCGCATGGAAGAAGCTGACGTAGAGGCCGTGGACCCAGCCCATCTCGGGCACCCAGCGAATGGCCATGATGGCGGTGCCGATCAGCTGGGCGATGAAGGCGAACAGCACGATGCGCTTGACCAGCTGGACTATGTTGACCGATCCCTCCTGGCCCAGCGCCTCCTTGGCCAGCACCTGCTGGCGCAGGCCGACCCGCTTGCTGAACATGGCGATCAGCAACAGGGTCATGGTCATCTGGCCCAGACCGCCAATCTCCATCAGGATGAGCAGGAAGATCTGCCCTTGCAGGGTAAAGGCGGTACCTGTATCCACGACCCCGAGGCCGGTTACGCTGATGGCCGAGGTAGCGGTAAACAGGGCGTTGATGAAGGTGACTTCGCCCTTGTGGCTGGAGGGCTGCACCAGAAAGATGGTGCCGACCAGCAGGATGATCAGAAAGCTGCCGAGGATCAGCCGGGCTTCGCTCCAGCGGGACTCATCCTTCTGATACAGGGCGAAGGTGTAATTGCTGCGCCAGTTGATCATAGGGTTTCAAGCCAGTGATCGATGGCGTGTTTGTTGCCAGCCAGGATCAGGATATCTCCCAGCTGCAGCTCCATCTTGCCGGTCAGCACGTTGTGCAGGGTTTCGCCGCGCTTGATGGCGAGCAGCTGGAAGTCGCTCTGTTGCAACAGGTGGAAGTCGCTGAGGGCTTTGCCGTTCAACTGCAGGCCGATGACGAACTCGGTCAGCACCATGTCATGGCCCAGTTCCAGATAGTCGAACAGGCGGTTGTCGAGCATGCTCTGGGCGACCCGGCGACCCATGTCCCATTCAGGGTTGATCACCTTGTCGGCCCCCACCTTCTGCAGGATCTTGGCGTGAAATTTGTCGCGTGCCTTGACCCACACCTTCTTCACGCCGGCTTCTTTGAGCACTAGGGTGGTGAGGATGCTGGTCTCCAGATTGTCACCGATGGCGACGAAGACGATGTCGAAGTTGGCCAGCCCCAGCTCGGCCACTGTGGCCTCGTCGGTGGCATCGGCAACGATGACATGGTTGCACAGGGTGGCGATCTGGCGGGTTCTGCTCTCGTCGATGTCGATAGCCAGTACCTCGGCATCCTGTCGTTGCAGCTCTTCGCACAGGGCGCTACCAAACAGGCCCAGGCCGATGACGGCAAACTGGTTGTTCATGAGTGGTTCCTCAACAGTTGAATCTGTCTACTCTAAACCACTGTTATTCGGCCGGAAAGAGTCCAGGTTTTTCGTCATCGACCAACTTGAGGTAGACTGCGCCTTCGCACCAAGCCGGGACAGACCGATGAAACTGAATGCCAACGCCTCCCTGTTGAGTCTCAACACCCTTGCCCTCGATGCTCATTGCCTCTGGCTGGCCGAGGTGGAGCAGGTCGCCGATCTGGGCAACCTGCGCGCCGATCCTCAGCTCGGGTCTTTGCCGCGTCTGACCCTGGGCGGCGGCAGTAATGTGCTGTTTACCACCGATTTTCTCGGGCTGGTGATCCTCAACCGTCTGAAAGGGATCGAGATGCAGGATGGCGGCGATCACTGGTTGCTCCATGTGGCGGCGGGCGAGGATTGGCATCAGCTGGTGTGCCATGCCCTGCAGCAGGGGTGGCATGGACTGGAAAACCTGGCGCTTATCCCGGGTACGGTCGGCGCCGCACCGGTGCAAAACATCGGGGCCTATGGCGTCGAGCTGGCCACCTTCTGCGACTATGTGGATGCGTTCAACTGGCAGAGCGGCGAGATGGAGCGGATCGCGGCGGATCAGTGCCGTTTCGGCTATCGCGACAGCATCTTCAAGCATGAGTACCAGGATACTCACCTGATCACCGCCGTTGGCCTGCGTCTGCCCAAAGCCTGGCAACCCGTTGCGGGCTACGGCCCGTTGGCAGCCCTTGGTGAATACCCAACGGCCCAGGCTATTTTCGATACCGTCTGCGCAACCCGGATGGCCAAGTTGCCTGACCCCGCTGTGCTCGGTAATGCGGGTAGCTTCTTCAAAAACCCCGTGGTGCCAGCCAAGCTGGCGCAACGGCTCAAGCAGCAGTATCCGCAGATGCCCAGCTATCCGGCCGGAGAGGGGGAGGCCAAGCTGGCCGCGGGCTGGCTCATCGATCAGTGTGGCCTCAAGGGCTTTGCCATCGGTCGCGCCGCCGTGCATCAGGAGCAGGCACTGGTGCTGGTCAATCTGGGGGACGCCAGCGCCATGGAGCTGATCGCCCTGGCGGCCCATGTGCGTGACAGCGTGGAGCAGAAGTTTGGCGTAGTGCTGGAGCACGAGGTGCGCTTCATGGGGGCGCAGGGGGAAACCTGGCTTGACGAGGTGCTGGCATGACATTGACACCCATCAGACAGACCCTGATTTCCCTGCTCAGCGACGGTCAGTTCCACTCCGGCGAACAGCTGGGTGAGCAACTCGGCATCAGCCGTGCGGCGGTGAGCAAGCATATGGCTGCCCTCAAGGGGTTGGGGCTGGATCTGTTCAGTCTGACCGGCAAGGGCTATCGATTGGCGGTGCCGCTGGCCCTCTACGATCAGGCCCAATTGCAAGCCTTGGCCCCGATGGCGCCAATCCACTGCTTCCCGGTCATCGACTCCACCAACCAGTTCCTGCTGGAGCGGGTCAACCAGGCCCGCGCCGGCGAGTGTTGCCTGGCCGAGTGCCAGACCGCCGGCCGTGGTCGTCGTGGCAAGCCGTGGATTTCGCCGTTTGGTTGCCAGCTGATCTTGAGCATGTACTGGCGGCTGGAGCAGGGTATGGCAGCTGCCATGGGGTTGAGCCTGGCAGTGGGCGTTGCCGTGGTGGAGGCACTGGAATCCCTGGGTTATCAGGGAGTTGAGCTCAAGTGGCCCAACGATCTTTACTATCAGGGGCGCAAGCTGGCGGGCATTCTGGTGGAGATGAGCGGCAGTGCCGGTGCCAGTTGCCATCTGGTGATCGGGGTAGGGCTCAATCTGGCCATGCCGGCCCGGGAAGGGGAGAGGATTGATCAGGCCTGGGCCGAACTGCGCCACATCAACCCCGAGTTGGTTGATCGCAACCAGTTGGCTGCCCGGGTGATAGAACGCCTGCAAACTGCCATGCAGACCTTCGAACAGAGCGGATTGGGGAGCTTCGTCGACGCGTGGAACCGGCTCGATCATTTTGCCGGTCGCCCTGTTCGTCTGCTGATGGGCGATCAGGAGGTCCGCGGCATCGCCAGGGGGATCGACGATCGCGGAGCTCTGCGTCTGGAGACGGAGGAGGGCATCAAGTTCTATCTGGGCGGTGAAATCTCCCTGCGCCGGGGAGACTGAGGGTACCGTGGCAGTTATAAACGAAGAGGGGGCCATTGGCCCCCTCTTCGTTTATCCGTTGTCTGTTCAAGTGTCACTTGCGCAGTTTGATTTGTTCGATGGCATGCTCCTGTCCCTTGGTCAGGATCAGGTTGGCTCGCTCCCGGGTTGGCAGGATGTTTTCTTGCAAATTCAGATAGTTGATATCTTGCCAGATGTTGCCGGCAATCCGGGTCGCTTCACTTTCCGCCAGCTTGGCATAGTGGTGGAAGTAGGAGTCCGGATCCGAGAAGGCGCCGCTGCGAAACTTGAGGAAACGCTCGATATACCAGGTGCGCAGCAACTCGGCATCGGCATCCACATAGATGGAAAAGTCGACGAAATCAGACACGAACACGCGGTGCGGATCCTGCGGGTAGTCCATGCCGCTTTGCAGCACATTGAGCCCTTCCAGGATCAGGATGTCCGGCTGCTCCACCACCTTCTTCTCGTCGGGAATGATGTCGTAGATAAGGTGGGAATAGACGGGGGCCTCCACCTTTTCGTGTCCCGCGCGGATGTTGGCGACAAACTCCACCAGATGACGGATATCGTAGGACTCGGGGAATCCCTTGCGGCGCATCAGGCCGCGCTCCTCCAGTACCTTGTTGGGATAGAGAA
Source organism: Aeromonas enteropelogenes (assembly GCF_000819845.1). GTDB lineage: Bacteria > Pseudomonadota > Gammaproteobacteria > Enterobacterales > Aeromonadaceae > Aeromonas > Aeromonas enteropelogenes. The sequence continues at coordinate 1,398 of NZ_CDCG01000006.1, read as the reverse complement.
AGCCGTCGGTGGTAACCAGCTCTACCCGCGGGTGCTCCGGCCAGCGCTCCAGCAGCGCTTGCAGGATGCGCGCCGTGGTGCTCTTGCCACCGGCCACGCTGCCCGCGATGCTGATGATGTAGGTGCCCTTGCCGCGGGACTGGCCGAGAAACTGCTCCAGCACCCGGCTGCGACGCTGCTTGGCCTTGACGTAGAGATTGAGCAGACGGGAGAGCGGCAGATAGATCTCTTCGACTTCCCGCAATGACACCTTCTCGTTGATCCCGCGCAGGGTTTGCAGATCGTGCTCGGTCAGGGTCAGGGGGACCGAATCGCGCAATAACGCCCATTGTTCGCGGGTGAATTGCAGATAGGGGTTATGCTCTGTCGTCATGGTGTCGTCACTGTTTCTTGGGCACGGCGACCATACACCAAGGGTGGGGGAGCGACAAGCGACCTGGCGGGATTGCCCGATTTGTCGCCATGTTTTTGCAAACTCGGCGGCAATAAAGCACTTTTTGCCGGGCTCAATGGTTGCATCCCCCAAATCCTTACAATAAAATGCGCGACGCTTAGATGTCTGTCGTCTATTTGCCGAGCAAAAGCGATAAAAACAACGGGTGCAAGCAGAATTACCGTTGTGACAATCTGGTATTTGGAGGGGTTCCCGAGCGGCCAAAGGGATCAGACTGTAAATCTGACGGCTCTGCCTTCGAAGGTTCGAATCCTTCTCCCTCCACCATATTTCTCTGCGGTTTGAGTTCTTTGGGTTAGAGAAATGCGGGCATCGTATAATGGCTATTACCTCAGCCTTCCAAGCTGATGATGCGGGTTCGATTCCCGCTGCCCGCTCCAAGATGCTGATATGGCTCAGGCGATACCAAGAGCTACACCCTCGGGTGAGGTCGGCAGTCGAATCTGCCTGTCAGCACCAACCTCTCTTCCCCACCAGATTCAAATCCATCATATAAACTGTTCTGTGGTTAGCTTGCCACCGCGTACTCAGCGTTAGTTTAGAGGGACGATCATGTCTAAAGAAAAATTTGAGCGTAGTAAACCGCACGTTAACGTGGGTACCATCGGCCACGTTGACCACGGTAAAACCACCCTGACTGCTGCTATCACCAACGTGCTGGCCAAGCACTTCGGTGGTAAAGCTTTCGCCTTCGACCAGATCGACAAGGCACCGGAAGAGCGTGAGCGTGGTATCACCATCAACACCTCCCACGTAGAATACGACACCGCTACCCGTCACTACGCTCACGTAGACTGCCCGGGTCACGCCGACTACGTTAAAAACATGATCACCGGTGCTGCCCAGATGGATGGCGCTATCCTGGTAGTAGCTGCGACTGACGGCCCGATGCCGCAGACCCGTGAGCACATCCTGCTGGGTCGCCAGGTAGGCGTTCCGTACAT
>NZ_CDCG01000005.1 GCF_000819845.1 Aeromonas enteropelogenes | reverse complement strand
CAGGTAGGCGTTCCGTACATCATCGTGTTCATGAACAAGTGCGACATGGTTGATGACGAAGAGCTGCTGGAACTGGTCGAGATGGAAGTTCGCGAACTGCTGTCCGAGTACGACTTCCCGGGTGATGACCTGCCGGTAGTCCGCGGTTCCGCACTGAAAGCGCTGGAAGGCGAAGCTCAGTGGGAAGAGAAGATCATCGAGCTGGCCGGTCACCTGGATTCCTACATCCCGGAGCCGGAGCGCGCGATTGACCAGCCGTTCCTGATGCCTATCGAAGACGTATTCTCCATCGCTGGCCGTGGTACCGTAGTAACCGGTCGTGTAGAGCGCGGTATCGTTAAAGTAGGTGAAGAAGTGGAAATCGTGGGTATCAAAGATACCACCAAGACCACCTGTACCGGTGTTGAGATGTTCCGCAAGCTGCTGGACGAAGGTCGTGCAGGCGAGAACATCGGTGCACTGCTGCGTGGCGTGAAGCGTGAAGACGTAGAGCGTGGTCAGGTCCTGGCCAAGCCGGGCACCATCAAGCCGCACACCAAGTTTGAATCCGAAGTGTACGTACTGTCCAAAGAAGAAGGTGGTCGTCACACCCCGTTCTTCAAAGGCTACCGTCCGCAGTTCTACTTCCGTACTACCGACGTGACAGGTACCATCGAACTGCCGGAAGGCGTAGAGATGGTCATGCCGGGCGACAACATCAAGATGGTTGTTACCCTGATTGCGCCGATCGCGATGGACGACGGCCTGCGTTTCGCCATCCGTGAAGGTGGCCGTACCGTAGGTGCTGGTGTTGTAGCTAAAGTTATCGCTTAATC
>NZ_CDCG01000004.1:250591-265815 GCF_000819845.1 Aeromonas enteropelogenes | reverse complement strand
GGCGCATTATAGGGAGTGAATTCGTTCTGGCAAGGGTGTTTTCGAACTAAATTCATCTTTTTGAATCGTTCGCTCACCAATCAACCAAATCGCTCATTAATCCCGCTACAGCCTCGGTATTGACTACGGGATATCGTTCGAAAAGGGGGTAGATCAAGCTTGTAGCGATTTACGGTGACCTCCTCTATATCCATGGTGATCAGGCTCACGCCTTCGGGTAACATAGCGCCCCTTTGCGATTCACACACTCTTGGGCTTTGGAGAGTTTAATGCCTTTTGCACTTGGCCAGCGTTGGATTAGTGATACAGAGACGGATCTGGGTTTGGGGACTGTCGTTGCTGTTGAAGGACGCATGGTTACCCTGTTGTTTCCGGCTACCGGTGAAAACCGTATGTATGCCAAAGAAGAGGCGCCGGTTACCCGGGTCAGCTTCAATGTGGGCGATCAGATAACCAGTCACGAAGACTGGACCATGACGGTCGAAGAAGTGCAGGAGAAAGACGGCCTGCTTATATATGTAGGTGTTCGCACCGACAATGATGAGCCCGTTGCCCTCAAAGAGGTGTTTCTCAACAACTTTATCAAGTTCAACAAGCCGCAGGATCGCCTGTTCGCCGGGCAGATCGACCGCATGTCCCGCTTTACACTGCGCTACGAGGCCCTGGTCAATCAGCACAAGCGCCGCCGCAATCCGACCCGTGGTCTGGCCGGTGGCCGGGTCAGCCTGATCCCGCACCAGCTTTATATTGCCCACGAAGTGGGACACCGCTACGCCCCGCGCGTGCTGCTGGCCGACGAAGTGGGCCTCGGCAAGACCATCGAAGCGGGCATGATCATCCATCAGCAACTGCTCTCCGGCCGCGCCCATCGCGTGCTGATCCTGCTGCCCGAAACCCTGCAACACCAGTGGCTTGTCGAGATGTTGCGCCGCTTCAACCTGCACTTCTCCCTGTTTGACGAGGAGCGCTGCATCGAGGCTTTCGCTGATGCGGAGAATCCCTTCGAAACCGAACAGCTGGTGATCTGCAGCCTCGACTTCCTGCGCAAGAAGCGTCGTCGCTTCGAACAGATCCTGGAAGCGGAGTGGGATCTGCTGGTCGTCGATGAGGCGCATCACCTGGAGTGGAGCGAGGAAGCCCCGAGCCGCGCCTACCAGATGGTGGAGGCGCTGGCCGAGCAGGTGCCTGGCGTGCTGCTGCTGACCGCAACCCCGGATCAACTGGGTCACCAGAGCCACTTTGCCCGCCTGCGTCTGCTGGATCCCGAGCGCTTCTACGACTACGACGCCTTCCTCGCCGAGGAACAGGCCTATGGCCAAGTCGCGAGCGCCGCCCAGGAGCTGCTGGATGGCGAGACCCTGAGCGATGAAGCCAAACAGATCCTGGCTGGCCAGCTGGAAGGACTGGATCTCACCGATGCCGCCGCCCGTCAGCAGGCAGTTGCCAAACTGCTGGATCAGCACGGCACCGGCCGCGTGCTGTTTCGCAACAGCCGCGCCAACATTCAGGGCTTCCCGGAGCGTCACCTCAACGTCTACCCCATGGCGCTGCCGGAGCAGTACAAGACCGCCATCAAGGTGATGGGCATGATGGGTGGCAACGGCGGAGATCTGCAGACCCGCGCCCTGCGCTACCTCTATCCAGAGAAGATCTTCCAGCAGTTCGAGGGCGACAACGCCAGCTGGACCCAGTTCGATCCCCGCGTCGACTGGCTGCTGGAACTGCTGCTCTCTGCCCGCCAGCAGAAGGTACTGGTGATCTGTTCCGAAGCTGCTACTGCCATCGCCCTGGAAGAGGCGCTGCGTATCCGCGAGGGGATCCGTGGAGCCGTGTTCCACGAGGGGATGTCCATCCTCGAGCGGGACAAGGCCTCGGCCTATTTCGCCCAGGCCGAGGGGGGCGCCCAGGTGCTGCTCTGCTCCGAGATCGGCTCCGAGGGTCGCAACTTCCAATTTGCCAGCCATCTGGTGCTGTTCGATCTGCCGCTCAATCCGGATCTGCTGGAACAACGGATCGGTCGTCTCGATCGTATAGGCCAGCAGAACACGGTCGAGATCCATGTCCCCTATCTGGAAGGCACCTCCCAGCGCGCCCTGCAACTCTGGTATCACGACGGTCTCGATGCATTCGAGCAAACCTGTCCGACCGCCCGTCCCGTGTTCGAGGCGGTGCGCGATGAGCTGTTCGAGCTGCTAGCCGCCAATACCGGCGATCAGGAAGCACTGGAAGCGCTTCTGACCAAGACTCGCGAACTGCATGAGCCGCTCAAGGCCAGGCTGGAACAGGGCCGCGATCGCCTGCTGGAAATCCACTCCAGCGGTGGCGAAGCCGCCCAGCAGCTGGTCGACAAGTTGGCCGCCGAAGATGACGACACCGGCATGATCTCCTTCGCCCTGAAGATGTTCGACGAGATCGGCGTCAATCAGGACGATCGTGGCGAGAATGCCCTGGTGCTGACTCCGGGGGATCACATGCTGGTCTCCAGCTTCCCGGGGCTACCCCAGGATGGCATGACCATCACCTTCGATCGCTCCACTGCCCTGTCGCGGGACGACATGTCGTTCCTCTCCTGGGATCACCCCATGATGCGCGGCGGTATCGACCTCATCCTGGGCTCCGAGATCGGTGCCACCTCGGTGGCCCTACTCAAGAACAAGGCGCTGCCGGTGGGTTCCATCCTGCTGGAGCTGATCTTTGTGGCCGAGTCTGCGGCCCATCCCCAGCTCTACCGCTTCATGCCGCCGACCCCAATCCGGCTGCTGATGGACAAGAACGGCAACAACCTGGGTGACAAGGTGGCTTTCGAGGCCTTCAACCGCCAGCTGACTCCGGTCAACCGCCACCTCGGCAGCAAGCTGGTGACCGCCTCCCAGCCCACGATCCACGGCCTCATCGGCCAGGGTCAGGCCATCGCCGAGGGGCTGAAGACGGAGATCGTCGACAAGGCCCGTGCCCAGATGGCGCAAACCCTGCAACAGGATCTGGATCGTCTGGAGGCGCTCAAGGCGGTCAATCCGAACGTGCGCGACAGCGAACTGGATTATCTGCGCAACCTGCAGGCAGAATTGCACCACCTGATCGACCAGACCCAGCTCAAGCTGGATGCCATCCGCTTTATCGTGGTCACCCATAACTGACTGGGCCGTAAAGGCATCCTCTGCTCAATATCGACCAGAGCTGGGTGCCATGCCCTGCTTTGATGTGGTTACCCATAACTGATGGGGGCTTGCCCCCGCTTTGACCAAAGATGCGAGACGCTATGTTTGAATACTCACCGCCCCTGGAACCCTGGCTCGATATCCTGTTCAAGGACAAGGACATCATGGTGGTCAACAAGCCTACTGGCCTGCTGAGCGTCCCCGGGCGCGGCCCCGAGAATGAAGACAGCGTGCTCCATCGGGTGAAGCAGCAGCACCCCAAGGCAGCGGCGGCTCACCGCCTCGACATGGCGACCACAGGCGTGCTAGTGATCCCCCTCAACCCCAACTCCCACCGGGAGCTGAGCCGGCAATTCCGCGAGCGGGAGACGGAGAAGCACTATCTGGCCTGGGTGTGGGGGGAGCCTGAGCTGGATGCGGGTGAAGTGGATCTGCCGCTCTGCGTCGACTGGCCCAACCGGCCGAAGCAGAAGGTGGACTTCGAGGAGGGTCGCCATGCCCTGACCCTTTGGCAGAAGCTGAAGGTGGAAAACGGCAACAGCCTGATCAAGCTGACCCCCATTACCGGTCGCTCCCATCAGCTGCGGGTTCATATGCTGGAGCTGGGGCACCCCATCCTGGGGGATAACCTCTACGCCAATCCGGATGCCCTGGCGGCGGCTCCCCATCTCTATCTCCATGCCGCCAGTCTGACCATCAGCCACCCCCGCAGCGGCGAGCGGATGACCTTCGAGGCACCCGCCCCCTTCGCGGTATAAGGCACAAATAAAAAAAGCCCCCATCAGATGATGGGGGCTTTTGTATCAGTGTCAGACACGAATATCGATTTTGCTTCCCAGTGAAGCGTTGGCCGATGTTGGTGCAGCCTGAGCCGGCTGTACCGCGGTCTGGATCAACTCCAGTGCGGCTTGCCCGTTCTGGGTTTGCTGCTTTTTGGCCAGGCTGGCCGCCAGCAAGGCATAACCTTCAGATGTAGATGCAGAACTAGATATATCCATTGAGTACCTCCTGCCTTCAATAGTATCGGCCAGCCCACCCGAAACATGAGCACTGAATATAAAACAATCTGAAAAGCGCGCGGCATCAATCAGATAGGGTCATCGTCAACGCTTTACTCCATGACAGACCCGGTTTCTCCTGCCAGCTCCTCGGGCGTCATGGGTCGCAGCACCTTGCAGGGGTTGCCGGCCGCCACCACGCCCGCCGGCACATCCTTGGTCACCACAGAGCCAGCGCCGATCACGCTGTTGTCCCCTATGGTGACGCCGGGGCAGATGACGACGCTGCCACCGATCCAGACGTTGTGGCCGATGCGCACCGGCTTGCCGAACTCCACTCCCTTGATGCGCGGCGCCACCGCCACCGGGTGAGCGGCCGTGTAGATCTGTACCCCGGGCGCCAGCAGCACGTTGTCGCCGATGTGCACCTCGCACACGTCGAGGATGGTGCAGCCCACGTTGGCGTAGAAGTTCTCGCCCACGAAGATGTTGGCCCCGTAGTCGCAAAAGAAGGGCGGGTTGATGGCACACTCCTTGCCACGGCCGCCCAGCAGTTCATGGAGCAGGGCATCGCGCGCTGGTTTCTCCTGCCAGCTGGTGTTGAAGGTGTGATAGAGCCTGCGGCAGCGCTCGCGCGCCGCTTTGAGCTCGGGGTCGCCCGCATCATAGGGCTCCCCCGCCACCATCTTCTGCCACTCGGGGCCACGCACCGCCACCTTCATCATCACCTCGCTCATCGCCTACTCCACCAGCCAGATCAGGGATTCATAAGGGCGCAGCATACAGGATTGCGGCCGGGCCGGGCTATCGGGGTAGTTGCCAAGCAACAGGTGCCCCTTGCCGGTGGCCAGCTCCTCCGGCAGGGTGAAGTCCACCGGCTCGCCGTAGAAGTTGCTCACCACCAGCAGAGTCTGACCGTCTGCGCGGCGGGCATAGGCCCAGATCCGCGCATGCCCCGCCAGCAGCTCCTGATAATCCCCTTGCGTGAAGATGGAATGGGCCTTGCGCAGCCGGATCAGATCCCGGTAGTGCCAGAACACCGAGCCCGGGTCGGCCAGAGCCGTTTCGGCATTGATCTCGGGGTAGTTGGCGGCAGGTTTGAGCCAGGGCGTGCCGGCGGTGAAGCCCGCCTTGGGGGCTGCACTCCACTGCATGGGCGTGCGCGAGTTGTCGCGGGACTTGGCCCCCAGAATGGCCAGGATCTCGGCCTCCCTCATGCCTTCGGCCTGCTTGATGGCGAAGATGTTGCGGCTCTCCACATCCTGATAGTCATCGATGCACTGATAACCGGGGTTGGTCATGCCGATCTCCTCCCCCTGATAGATGTAGGGAGTACCCTGTAGACCGTGCAAGGTGCTGGCCAGCATCTTGGCGGCCACCACCCTGTGCTCGCCCTCGTCACCGAAGCGAGAGACGATGCGCGGCTGATCGTGGTTGCACCAGAACAGCGCCGACCAGGCCTTGCCGTGCATGCCGCTCTGCCAGTGGTTGAAGATGCGCTTGAGCTCGAGGAAATCGAACGGTGCCTTGGTCCACTTGTCGCCGCCCGGGTAGTCCACCTTGAGGTGGTGGAAGTTGAACACCATGGAGAGCTCGGAGCCGTCCAGCGCGCCGTAGCGCTGGCAGTGCTCCAGGGAGGTGGACGACATCTCCCCCACCGTCATGGCGCCGACCGGGGCGAATACGTCGCGGCTCACGTCGCGCAAGAATTCGTGGATGCGCGGCCCGTCGGTGTAGAAGCGGCGGCCGTCGCCACTGTCGTCGCTCGGGAAGCGCTGATCCTTGGAGATGAGGTTGATAACGTCGAGGCGAAAACCGTCGACCCCCTTCTTCGCCCAGAAATGGATGATCTTCTTCACCTCGGCACGCACCGCCGGGTTCTCCCAGTTGAGATCCGCCTGCTCTCGGGCAAACAGGTGCAGGTAGTACTGGCCGGTAGCCGGGTCCAGCTCCCAGGCGCTGCCGCCAAACTTGGACTGCCAGTTGTTGGGCACGCCGCCGTCCACCGGGTCTTTCCAGATGTAGTAGTCGCGGTAGGGGCTGTTTTTATCCCCCAGCGCCGACTTGAACCAGGCGTGCTCGGTGGAGGTGTGGTTGACGACGATGTCCATCACGATGCGGATGCCGCGCTCGTGGGCGGCGGCCAGCAGCGCCTCGAAGTCAGCCATGGTGCCGTAGGCCGGGTCGATGGCAAGGTAGTCGGCGATGTCGTAGCCGTTGTCCACCTGCGGCGAGACGTAGACGGGGGTCAGCCAGAGGGCATCGACTTCGAGGGTCTTGAGATAGTCGAGGCGGGCCATGATCCCCTTGAGATCGCCAGTGCCGCGTGCGCTACTGTCCTGAAAGCTCTTGGGGTAGATCTGGTAAATCACGGCGCTCTGCCACCAGGGTGTTTGGCTCATGGGTCTTGCTCTTGTCTCGAATGAAAAGGGAGAGGGCGACCCGCGGGTCGCCCTGATGCGTTAGGTCAGGCGCTGGCCAGCTCCAGCTTGCCGGCCGCCTGCTGGCGCTTGTAGACCAGCAGGGTCAACACCACAGGCACTATGATGGCCACCAGCATGGCCACGGCGTAAATGGCCCAGTATTGGGGCTGGATGGAGAGGATGCCGGGCAGACCCCCCACCCCGATGCCGTTGGCCATCACCCCGGCGAAGCCGCAGATAAGGGCTGCCAGGCTCGAACCCACCATGGCGCACAGCATGGGGAACTTGTACTTGAGGTTGATGCCGTACATGGCCGGCTCGGTCACCCCCAGGTAGGCGGAGATGGCGGCGGGCACCGAGATCTCGCGCTCGTTCTCCTTGCGGCTGATCAGAATGATGCCTACCACCGCAGAGGCCTGGGCGATGTTGGAGAGGGCAATCAGCGGCCAGATCGGGGTGCCGCCCATGCTCTGCATCAGCTGCAGATCCACCGCGTTGGTGGTGTGGTGGATGCCGGTAATGACCAGGGGCGCATAGAGGAAGCCAAACAGGGCGGAGCCGATGGGGGCAAACGAGCCGGTCATAGCCGCCTTGGCAGCAAAGCCGACCCCGTCACCAATCCAGCGGCCGAACGGGCCGATGAAGGCGTGGGCCACGATCACCGCCAGCAGCAGGGAGATGAAGGGGACTATGACCAGGTAGAGGTAGGCCGGGATGATGCGCTTCAAGTTAGTCTCGACCCAGGCGAGGAAGACCCCTGCCAGCAGGGCCGGAATGACCTGGGCCTGATAGCCCACCTTCTGGATGACGAAGAGGCCAAAGTCCCACACCTCGGGGGTCTGTTGGCCGATGCCATAGGCGTTCATCAGTTGGGGCGACACCAGCGTGATGCCCAGCACTATCCCCAAAATCTCGGAGCCGCCCATCTTCTTCACCGCCGACCAGCAGACGCCCACCGGCAGGAAGTGGAAGATGGCCTCACCCAGCAGCCAGAGGAAGGCGTGCACCTGGGCCCAGAACTGGCTGATCTCGGTGAGGGTGTGGGTCCCGTCGTCGAACATCTTTATGTCGCCGATAACGTTGCGAAAACCCAGGATCAGACCGCCGGTGATGATGGCCGGCAGCAGGGGCACGAAGATCTCCGCCAGGTGGGAGATGCCGCGCTCGAGCGGGTTCATGTTCTGGCGCGCCGCCTGCTTGGCGGCCTCCTTGCTGCCGCCGCTGACGCCGATCTCTTCGGTCAGCGCCTTGTACCACTGCTCCACCTCGTTGCCGATGACCACCTGGAACTGGCCGCCCTGGGTGAAGCTCCCCTTCACCGCCGGGATGGTCTCGATGGCCTTGCTGTCGGCTTTGGCCGGATCGTTCAGGACGAAGCGCAGCCGGGTCAGGCAGTGGCTGACGGTGGCGATATTCTCCTTGCCGCCGATCTTGTCAATCAGCTGAGCCAGATGTTGTGTGTTGATCTTGGACATGAGCCTTCCCTCTGTGACTCCATTGATAGTGATCTGCCTCGCCCTTCTGAGCCAGTCTGTCGGCTCGAGCGTTATTGGTATCGTTCCCAATCAGCATGACGGCAATTTGGCCAGATCAGAATGGGAACGTTCCCATTTCGTGGTCAGCGTCACAAAAAGCGCGTTTTTTGTGCAGTGCTAAGTGATGGGGTTCACAGGGTATGACAGGGAGCTATGGTCGCCAGCGGGCAGCACTCCTGCTCGATCTGACCGAGCAACTGACGGGCCGCCAGCTCCCCCGCCCCCTTGTAACCGAGATCCAGGCTGAGGGCGTTGGGGAAGAGGAAGGTAAGCATGGGGTTGTTGCCAAGACCGGTCACCAGCACCTCGCTACGTCCTTGTTCTTGCAAGTATTTTGCCGCACCAATGGCGAGAGTATCGCTGGCACAGACCAGCGCCTGGGTGGTGGGAGTCAGCAGCTCAGCCGCCAGCCGGTAGCCACTTTGCAAGCTGAGATCACCGAGGGCGCTGCGTGCCGCCAGGCCCTGTTCCCGACAAAAGGTCAGATAGGCGTCGAGCCGGCGCTGACCCGTGGTGAGATCCGAGGCATCCACCCCGAGATAGGCGATATCGCGGATATTGCGCGCCACCAGCTGGGTCAGCATGGTGTGCACCGCACCCGCATCGTCGAAACAGACCGAAGAGAAGCCCGGATGTTCGCGCGCCACCAGCACCAGCTTCTCCCTGAGCGGCGCCATGGCGTCATAATCCAGATCGTTGAAGGCAAAGAGGATGATGCCATCCACCCCGCGCCGCTCCAGCACCGCCAGATGTTCCTGCACCTTGGCCGGGGAGAATTTGCTCTCCATCAGCACGGCGTCATAACCGCGCTGATAGAGAGTTTCCAGCATGCCGCGCACCGCCTGGTTTTCGGAACTTGAATCGAGCCGCGAGACGATGATGCCGACCACCTGCTGGCTCTGGCTGCGCATGGCCCGCGCCGACTTGCTCGGCACAAAGCCATGCTCAGCGATGATCTGCTCCACCCGCTCACGGGTCGCCTGCTTGACCTTGGGATCCTGATTGAGCACCCGGGAAACGGTCGACTTGCCAACACCGGCAAGGCGGGCGATATCGAGGATGGTCAGCTTCTTGTCCATGAGTCAGGCTCGGCAGTGGAAATTGCCCACATTGTTGTTATTAAGCCCTTTGAATACAAGCCCATGGCGTTAGAATGCCCTTTTGGCCCCGGCGAACGCCGTGCCACCCGCCATTGCACAGGACGCGCATCATGGATCTGTTGGCAAGTCTGCACTTCTCCCTCTCCATTACCGGCCCCATCTGCGTGGTGCTGCTGCTCGGCATCTGGCTCAAACAGCTGGGCCTGCTGCCCGACAGCTTCGTCGAATCGGCCTCGCGTCTGGTGTTCCAGGTCACCCTGCCGGCGCTCCTGTTCCTCAGCATGGTGCGCACCGACTTTTCGACCATGCCGAGCCCCTGGCTCATCCTCTACGGCCTGCTCGGGACGCTCACCGGTTTTCTGGTGCTGGAGCTGCTGGCGGCCCGCTTCATTCCCGAGCGGCGTCAACGTGGCGTCTTCGTGCAGGGCAGCTTTCGCGGCAACATGGGGATCATGGGGCTGGCCTATGTGCAGAACGCCTACGGGCCGGAAGGGATCGGCGCCGCCGCCCTGCTGGTGGGCTCGGTCACCGTGCTCTACAACATCCTCGCCGTCGTCACCCTGACCCGCAGTCTGGGAGGCAACAAGGGGGTCAAACCCATCCTCAAGGGGATCGCCAAAAATCCACTCATCATCGCCATCCTGTCAGCACTGCCGTTTGGCCTGCTCGGCATAGAGCTACCCCAGCTGGTCACCACCACCGGTAACTACTTTGCCAACATGACGCTGCCGCTGGCACTCCTGTGCACCGGCGCCAGCCTCAACCTCAAGGCCCTGCGCGGCGGCGCCATGCTGACCGGCTGGGCTACCGCCAACCGGCTGCTGTGCATTCCCGTGCTGCTGGTCGCGGGGGCCTGGGCGCTTGGCTTCAGCCCACAGGCACTCGGCATCCTGTTTCTCATCAGCTCCACCCCGACTGCCGCCGCCAGTTATGTGATGACCCGCGCCATGGGGGGCGACAGTTCACTGGCCGCGAACATCATCGCTACCACCACGCTGGGCTCCCTTCTCACCACCAGCCTGGGAGCAGCCCTGATGAACTATCTGGGCTTGATGGGGTAACAACGAAGTGACGGGTGACTTGACCTTGCCGCGAGCGGCAGCTTTAGGCTTGCATTACACCCAAAAAGGAGACTCATCATGACTATTGAACTGACAGTGACCGGCATGTCCTGTGGCGGTTGCGCCGCCAGCCTGCAAAAAGCCCTGCTGGCCCAGCCTGCCGTCAGCGCAGCCAGCGTCGATTTCGCCAGCAGTAAGGCGGTCATCGAGAGCGAATTGAACAAGGCGGAGCTGATCGCCCTGATTGAAGCCAAGGGCTTCTCGGCAAGTTAATTTATCTCTATAGAGGTATAAAACAGGTTAAAAATCTGTACTCACCTGTCTTTTGGTGAGTTTTATCACAGACGTCGATTATTAAATGGGCAAACTTGCTGCGATTATTCCAACCAGAAGGATTTGCAGCATGACCCTACCGATCCGCAAGACCCTGCTCGCCGCCGTGCTCGGCCTGACCCTCTCCCCTATGGCCATGGCCCTGCCCAATGTGCATATTCTGGCTACCGGCGGCACTATCGCCGGCGCCGGCCAGTCTGCCACCCAGTCCAACTATGAGGCTGGCAAGGTAGCCATCGAGACCTTGATCGCCGCCGTCCCCGAAATGAAGAACGTGGCCGACGTGCAGGGGGAGCAGGTAGTCAAGATTGGCTCCCAGGATATGAACGACGAGGTGTGGCTGAAGCTTGCCAAGCGGGTCAACGAGCTGCTGGCCAAGGATGATGTTGATGGCATCGTCATCACCCACGGCACCGACACCATGGAAGAGACCGCCTACTTCCTCAACCTCACCGTCAAGAGCGACAAGCCGGTGGTACTGGTCGGCGCCATGCGCCCCTCCACCGCCATGAGTGCTGACGGCCCGATGAACCTCTACAACGCCGTGGTCACCGCCTCCGATCCCGCCTCCAAAGGCCGTGGCGTCATGGTCGCCATGAACGATACCGTGCTGGATGCCCGCGACGTCACCAAGACCAACACCACAGGCGTGCAGACCTTTGCCGCCCCCAACTTCGGTCCGCTTGGCTACATCCACAACGGCAAGATCGACTATCAGCGCAGCCCGGCTCGCCTGCACACCAGCAAGACCCCGTTCGATGTGAGCAAGCTCGACAAGCTGCCCCAGGTCGGTATCGTCTATAGCTATGCCAACGCCACCGAGTTGCCGGCCAAGGCCATGGTGGATGCCAAGTTTGATGGCATCGTCAGCGCCGGGGTAGGCAACGGCAACCTCTACCACAGCCTGTTCGACACCCTGGCTCAGGCGAGCAAGGACGGCATTCGCGTGGTGCGCTCCGCCCGCGTGCCGACTGGCGCCACCACCCTGGATGCCGAGATCGACGACGCCAAGTACGGCTTCGTGGCCGCCGGCACCCTGAACCCGCAGAAGGCGCGCATCCTGCTGATGCTCTCCCTGACCCAGAGCAAGGATCCGGCCCAGATCCAGCGCTGGTTCCAGCAGTTCTGATCGAATCAATTCAGGCAATCACAGCAAGGGCGGGATTCCCCGCCCTTTTTTGGCTCCCCTCTCCTGACAGGGGCCCCTCGCCAGCCCCAAGCCGGGGGCGTGATAAATTAGCGAACCGGATCACCTGCTTTCACAAGCGCATCGCGGCCAAATTCATTACACTGCCAGCGATCTTTTCTACTTAGGAGTGCTGCCGCAGTATGGAAATATTGATCCTGTTGGGATTGATTTTGCTCAATGGCGTCTTCGCCATGTCGGAAATTGCCATCGTGACCGCACGCAAGGCTCGCCTTGCCAAGATGGCCAGTGAAGGAAGTCGCTCCGCCGCCATCGCCCTCAAACTCGCGGAAAACCCGACCCATTTTCTCTCCGCCGTCCAGATCGGCATCACCACTATCGGCCTGCTCAACGGTATCTACGGCGAATCCCTGCTGGCCCAACCTTTCTCCCTCTGGCTGCAGGAATGGGGACTCTCCCCCAAGACCAGCGGTACGATCGCCACCGTCATCGTCGTCGTCACCGTGACCTATCTCTCCATCGTGGTGGGGGAGCTGGTGCCCAAGCGCCTCGGCCAGCTCAGCGCAGAACGCCTTGCCTGCCTGGTGGCGCTCCCCATGCACTGGCTCGCCACCCTGACCCGTCCCTTCGTCTGGCTGCTGTCAGTCTCCACCAATGCTACCCTGCGCCTGTTGCGGGCCAAGCAGGATGGCGGCGCCAACGTCACCGAAGAGGAGATCCACGCCATGCTGGTGGAGGGCTCCGAAGCCGGGGTGATCGAGGATCATGAGCACACCATGCTGCGCAACGTGTTCCGTCTCGACGAGCGCAGCCTCTCCTCCCTGATGGTGCCGCGCAGCGATATCCGCTATCTGGATCTGTCGCTGCCGCTGGAAACCAACCTGCAACGACTGGTGGAGGAGCGTCACAGCTATTTCCCGGTCTGTGACGGCAACCTCTCCGAGCTGGTGGGGATCATCGACGTCAACAAGGTGTTGTATGCCTATATCAAGGGGGAGCCCATCGACCTGGCCGCCCTGACCCAGGAGGGAAGCTTGCTGCCCGAGACCCTCAACGGGGTCGAGCTGCTCAACCACTTCCGCACCCACAGCGAACAAATCGCCCTGGTGGTGGATGAGTATGGCGAGTTGCAGGGGCTGGTCACCCAGCAGGATCTGATGGAGGCGCTGGCGGGGGATTTTCAGCAGGAAGACGGCGACGACAACTGGGCATTCCAGCGCGCCGATGGCAGCTGGCTGCTCGATGGCCTGATCCCTTTGCCAGAATTGAAGGACTGTCTGGAGCTGGTTCGCCTGCCCGAGGAAGAAAAACATCACTATCACACCCTCGGAGGGCTTATCATGCTGCTCCTTGGTCGTGTTCCACAGACCGGCGACCTCGTCACCCTGGAACAGTGGCAACTGGAAATTGTTGACATGGATGGTCTGCGCATCGACAAGGTGCTCGCCATGCCCTTGACCGATCAACCCAGCTAACCTGCGGAGTTTGCAAGAATGGAGCGGTTTTACCAACTGGCCCACGCCTTTATGCATCAGGATCTGGTGACCCTGTCTGATCCCCAAATGGCCTTCATGGTCTGTGCCGTCTTATTGACCTTTCTGGTGCTCGAGAATGGCTTTATCCCCACCGCTTTTCTGCCCGGCGACAGCCTGCTGATCCTGACCGGCGTGCTCATCTATCAGGATGTGCTGTCACTGGCGGTGATCCCGCTGCTGATCATGGCCACCTTCGTCGGCACCTGGCTTGGCTACATGCAGGGGCGCTTTCTCGGCCACACCCAGATGTATCATCGCCTGATGTCTCACGTGGAGGATCGCCACAAGGAGAAGGTCTACTACCTGCTCGACAAGTACGGCATCCTGACCCTGATCACCGCCCGCTACATCGCTTTCGTACGCACCGCCTATCCCTATATCGTTGGCGCCACCGAGCTGCCGCAGGGACGCTTTCTCGTCGTCAATTTCATCAGCTCCATCATGTGGATCTGCCCCCTGGTGGGATTCGGCTACTACCTGAGTCACACCAAGCTGGCGGCCGAATACCAGTCGCAGTTTCTCAGCATCATCCTCTACCTGCCGATCGTGCTGCTGGTCAGCGGCATCATCGCCCTGCTCTGGCGCTGGCTCAGCAAACGCAAGGCCGCAAAATCCCGGGATTGACACCCATCTCAAAAAAGCCCTCGAAAGAGGGCTTTTTTGAGGCTCGCATTTGCGCAAATTGTAGAAATAGTCTGTAGAGCCTCTTGTCAATGCAGGGTAAAAATGCGTGAATCTACCGCCTTTTTTTCCATGTGAACGGAGTCGGTAGTATGCGGTGTCGGGTTCGCGCAGTTGCGCTGGTTTTCGGATTGATAGGGATGCTGGGATTGCCTGCGGTCAGCGCCGCCCCCAACCCCGCCAAATTGGACATTCGTTCGAGCAGTGCCCTGGTCGTTGACGTCAACACGGGCAAGACTCTCTACCAGAAGAATGCCACCAAGGTGCGTCCCATAGCCTCCATCACCAAACTGATGACGGCGCTGGTGGTACTGGATGCCAGACAGGATCTGGCTCAGACCCTGACCATCGACAAGGAAGATCTGGATCGGGTGAAGCACACTCACTCCCGCATTCGCATGGGTACCAAGGTGACCCGTCGTGACGCACTGCACCTGGCCCTGATGTCCTCCGAGAACCGGATGGCCTCGGCCCTGGCCCGTCACTACCCGGGCGGCCGCAGCGCCTTTATCCGGGCCATGAACAACAAAGCCCGACAGCTGGGCATGCGCCAGACCCATTTCTACGACGCCACAGGTCTCTCTACCCGCAATGTCTCCACCGCCCAGGATCTGGGCAAGCTGGTCGCCGCAGCCTATCGCCAGCCGCTGATCCGCCAGTTTACCCAGGATGAGCACAGGGAGATGCGCTTCCAGGCCCCCTCCTACAGCCTGATGTTCAACAACACCAACCCGCTGGTGAAAAATCCGGACTGGGACGTACGTCTCTCCAAGACCGGCTTTACCGATGAGGCCGGCCGCTGCCTGGTGATGCGTGCCAAACCGGACAGCCGGGAGCTCGCCATCGTGTTGCTCAACTCGGTAGGCAAGCTCACCCCGGTCGGCGATGCCAACCGCATTCGCAAATGGCTGAGAAGCTAAAGACGAACGACGTGAAAAAGGATGCTGCGGCATCCTTTTTTATTGCCCGTGATCCCACAGCCCATGACACGCCTCCAGCACCCGCCTGAGCAAAAAGGAGATAGATGACAGCCCGGAGTCTCGGCTTTGGCGGAGAAATGCGCGTCAGGGTGTTGGCAGCGGCCATGCAGGGGATCTGGCAGAGGCGTCAGCAACGAGCCGGCCAGAGGAAAGAAGAAGCGAATGGAAAGAGGGCGGCAACCAGGTGTTGGGTATTTCCAAGACCGGATCCAGCCCATAGAAAAACAGCCCCGACCTGAGTCGGGGCTGTCTGTATGGTGCGCCCGAGAGGAT
>NZ_CDCG01000004.1:0-250341 GCF_000819845.1 Aeromonas enteropelogenes | reverse complement strand
CCAGCTGAGCTACGGGCGCTCATAAATCTTTGTACTGCTTTAAAATGGTGCGCCCGAGAGGATTCGAACCTCTGACCACCTGGTTCGTAGCCAGGTACTCTATCCAGCTGAGCTACGGGCGCCCTGTTTTAAAACGATAAAAAAAGCTTACTCAACAGTAAGCCTTCTTCTAGTGCCGACTTGCTGATGGTCAACACATGACTCCGAGAGTCTAATATGGTGCGCCCGAGAGGATTCGAACCTCTGACCACCTGGTTCGTAGCCAGGTACTCTATCCAGCTGAGCTACGGGCGCAAATGGCGGAGAAGGGGGGATTCGAACCCCCGATGCGGGTATAAGCCGCATACTCCCTTAGCAGGGGAGCGCCTTCAGCCTCTCGGCCACCTCTCCGTTTGCGGGGCTGATAATACTTCACAGGGATTTTTAGTCAAACACTTTTTTGGAGAAAAAAGAGCGTTCGCTCAGCATTTGGTCAAAGCGTGGAATATTCAAGCAATATCGACACTTATCCCGTTGTTTTACGCCGTGCAGCCGATTTCACGGGCCATAAAAAAACAAAAGGCGACACATGAGGTGTCGCCTTGTCACTGCCTGGAATCCGGCTTAGAAGTTCGGCTGGCCCGGAACCTTCTCAGCCTGGATACGCTGATAAATCTCTTCGCGGTGCACGGAAACTTCTTTCGGTGCGTTCACGCCGATACGAACCTGGTTGCCTTTAACGCCCAGTACGGTGACAGTCACTTCGTCACCAATCATCAGGGTTTCCCCTACACGACGAGTCAAAATAAGCATTCGCTTGCTCCTGTATCCTGTTTTGTTTTTATATCGATATGCGACATTATCTAACAAAGATACCGATATGGTAAATGGTTGAAACTAAATCAATCAGAGATTGTTAGCCCAGGGGCTGCTCTTGGGGCGCTTGATCCAACCCGAAAGCGGCGTGCAGGGCTCGCACCGCCAGCTCCAGATACTTCTCGTCAATCACCACAGAGATTTTGATTTCAGAGGTGGAAATCAGCTGCATGTTGATCCCCTCCTCGCCCAATACCTTGAACATGGTGCGGGCAACACCGGGGTGGTTCCACATGCCGACACCGACAATGGAAACCTTGGCGATCTCGCCATTTCCCTGCACACAGGAGGCGCCCAGCTCGCTGGCCGTTTCCTCAAGCAGTGCGCGGGCACGGCGGTAATCATCCCGATTCACCGTAAAGGTGAAGTCGGCGGTGCCATCACCCAGGGTGTTTTGCACAATCATGTCGACATCAATGTTGGCATCGCTGATCGGATTCAGGATCTGCGCGGCCACGGTCGGTTTGTCAGGCACACCCAGAATAGTCAGGCTGGCCTCGTTGCGGTTAAAAGCGATCCCGGATACCAGGGGAGCTTCCATCCTCTCACCTCCATATGTGATTAAGGTTCCCTCTCCATCGATAAAGCTCGACAGTACCCGCAGCGGGACGCGGTATTTGCCCGCAAACTCCACCGAACGGATCTGCAGCACCTTGGCCCCCAGGCTGGCCATCTCCAGCATCTCCTCGAAGGTGATGGTATCGAGACGACGAGCCTTGGGCTCGATGCGCGGATCCGTGGTGTACACCCCATCAACATCGGTAAAGATCTGGCACTCATCGGCCTCGATGGCCGCCGCCACGGCAACTGCCGTGGTGTCCGAGCCGCCCCGGCCCAGAGTAGTGATGGCGTTGTGCTCATCACGGCCCTGAAAACCGGCGATCACCACTACCTTGCCCGCCGCCAGTTCTGCCTGAACCAGCTCGGTATCGATATGGGTGATGCGCGCCTTGCCATAGGCGGAATCGGTGTGAATGCGTACCTGATCACCGGTCATTGAGACCGCATGACAACCGCGTTTGTTCAACGCGATCGCCAACAGCGCTATGGTGACCTGCTCACCGGTGGAGACGAGCACGTCCATCTCGCGCCGGTTGGCATCAGGATCCAGCTGCTGGGCCATGCCCAGCAACCGGTTGGTTTCGCCCGACATGGCGGAGACCACCACCACCACATCGTGTCCCTGGGCGCGGGTCTGCTGAACCCGCTCAGCGACCGCCTCGATCCGCTCCAATGTGCCGACCGAGGTGCCGCCGTACTTCTGTACATAGAGTGCCACAGATCACCTCGCCCTATTACAGGCGCTCTTCCAGCCAAGAGTGAACGGATTGCAGCGCTGCCGGTACGGCCTCTGGCTGGGTACCACCCGCCTGAGCCATGTCCGGACGACCACCGCCCTTGCCGCCCACCTGCTGGGCTACCAGATTGACCAGTTCACCGGCCTTGACCTTGCCGGTCAGGTCGTTGGTGACACCGGCGATCAGGTTGACCTTGTCATCGCTGCTGGTTGCCAGCAGTACGACACCGGATTTCATCTGGTTCTTCAGCTCGTCCAGCATGCCGCGCAGGGACTTGGGATCGGCCCCTTCCAGCGCTGCAACCAGCACCTTCTGCCCCTTGATCTCGATGACCTGGCTCAGCAAATCGTTTCCGGCCTGGGCAGCCAGCTTGGCCTTGAGCTGCTCCAGCTCACGCTCCATCATCTTGGCCTTGTCCAGCACCTGACGCACCTTGTCCGCCAGGGAGAACTGGTCACCCTTGATGAGGGCCGCAGTCTCTTCGATCTGCTCACCCAGCTGGTGCATGTAGTCGATGGCGGCCTTGCCGGTCACCGCTTCGATACGACGCACACCGGCGGCGATACCGCTCTCGGCGATGATCTTGAAGAAACCGATGTCACCGGTGCGCTTGGCGTGGGTACCACCACACAGCTCGGTGGAGTAGTCGCCCATGCGCACCACGCGCACGTCGTCCTCATACTTCTCGCCGAACAGCGCCATGGCACCGGCCGCCTTGGCGGCTTCCAGACCCATGACCTGGGTGCTGACTTCATGGTTGGCACGGATCTGGGCGTTGACCAGCTCCTCGATCCGGCGAATGGTCGCCATGGTCAGGCCTTCGAAGTGGGAGAAGTCGAAACGCATGCGCTCGGCGCCCACCAGGGAGCCCTTCTGGGTCACGTGATCACCGAGTGCCTGACGCAGGGCAGCGTGCAGCAGGTGAGTCACTGAGTGGTTCAGGGCCACGGCCTGACGACGGTCGCCATCCACCACGGCTTCCACCTCAGCGCCCTTCTCCAGGGTACCCAGCTCCATGTAGCCTTTGTGGATGATGGCCTTGCCCGCCTTCATGGTGTCGGTCACGGCAAAGATGCCGTCGTCCACCTTGAGGGTACCGGTGTCGCCGATCTGGCCACCGGACTCGGCGTAGAAGGGAGTCTGCTCCAGCACGATGACGGCTTCGTCACCGGCGATCAGCGCATTCACCTCTTCGGTGCCCTTGTAGATGCCGATCACGCGAGTCTGCTCGCTCAGAGTCTTGTAACCGGTGAACGGGGTCTCGAAGTCGAGCTTGAGCATCTCGTTGTAGTTCACACCGAAGCTGGAGGCCTCTTTGGCACGGGCACGCTGCTTCTCCATCTCGGCGTTGAAGCCTTCCTCGTCGATGCCGATCTCGCGCTCGCGCACCACGTCGGCAGTCAGGTCAGCCGGGAAGCCGTAGGTGTCGTACAGCTTGAACACCACCTCGCCCGGAATGACCTTGGCGTCACCCAGGTTGGCCAGGGCATCTTCCAGCAGCAGCAGACCGCGGTCTAGGGTGCGGACGAACTGTTCTTCTTCGATGCGCAGCACGCGCTCGACCAGCGGCAGCTGGGCGATCAGCTCTTCGGCCACATCTTTCATCTGCACCGCCAGCTCGGCAGCCAGCTTGTAGAAGAAGACATCGGTGGCGCCCAGCTTGCGACCGTGGCGCACGGCGCGACGGATGATGCGACGCAGCACATAGCCACGACCCTCGTTGGAGGGCATGACGCCGTCGGCGACCAGGAAGGCGCAGGAGCGGATGTGGTCGGCGATGACGCGCAGGGACTGGTTGCTGAGATCGGTGGTGCCGACAATCTCGGCCGCCTTCTTGATCAGCGCCTGGAAGATGTCGATCTCGTAGTTGGAGTGCACACCCTGCATGATGGCGGAGATACGCTCAAGACCCATGCCGGTGTCCACGGACGGACGGGGCAGCGGTTCCATGGTGCCGTCGGCCTGACGGTTGAACTGCATGAACACCACGTTCCAGATCTCGATGAAGCGGTCGCCATCCTCTTCCGGAGAACCGGGACGGCCACCCCAGATGTGATCGCCGTGATCATAGAAGATCTCGGTGCAGGGACCGCACGGGCCGGTATCGCCCATGGCCCAGAAGTTGTCGGAAGCGTACGGCGCTCCCTTGTTGTCACCGATGCGCACGATGCGATCGGCCGGCACGCCAACTTCCTTTTCCCAGATGTCGAAGGCTTCATCGTCAGTCGCGTAGACGGTCACCAGCAGGCGCTCTTTCGGCAGTTGCAACACCTCGGTCAGGAAACCCCAGGCGAACTTGATGGCATCCTGCTTGAAGTAGTCGCCAAAACTGAAGTTGCCCAGCATCTCGAAGAAGGTGTGGTGACGAGCGGTATAGCCGACGTTTTCCAGATCGTTGTGCTTACCACCGGCACGCACGCAACGCTGGGAGGTGGTTGCGCGGTTGTAGGCACGCTTGTCTGCGCCAAGGAAGACATCCTTGAACTGGTTCATACCCGCGTTGGTAAACAACAGGGTCGGGTCGTTATGCGGTACCAGCGAGCTGGAGGAGACAACCTGGTGCCCCTGGGAACGGAAATACTCGAGAAACGCGGTGCGTATCTCAGACGTGGACATATACATGGAAAATCCTGCTTGATTCGAATACGGACTTTTAACCGCATTAATGTAAGTTTTCTGCGGGGTAAAGTAAAACGTACCGGCCCGTCACGGGCGAAAAAGCACGCATAAACGGGTGGGTGAAGAAAAGGGAGGCAAATGCACGCTTTTCCGGCCACGGATCGCGCCAAAAGCAGCGGAAAATAACCGCAGGATGCGACAAAACCGGACCCGCTTCATCATCCGTAGCCAAGCCACTGAACAAACAGGAAAAAGCTGCTGAGCCGCGATCAAGGAGCGAGTCCCGGTGAGTCGTCAGACGAAGGGAAGCTGGCGAGAAGGAGCCGGTTAAAGGGAATTGACAGGCTCAGGGGCCACGCGGCCCTATGGTCAGCGCAGGAGACGAACTGGCAGTTATCGTCACCGACATCTTGTTATCTCGCCAGCCTGCACCGCGTCCCTATTCCTCCCGCTCCTGCAAGGCAGAGAGGGCATAACGAGCCTGATCCTGAGTAAAGCCTCGCCCCAGCAGATACTTGAGCCACTTCATGCGTAGCTTGAAATCGGCCAGATCGGCGACTCTGGCGCGCCGCTCCAGCAGCTCGAAAGCCAGTTCGAACCAGTCCAGTTCGGGTTGCTCGAAGGCAGCGTCGATCTGGCTGTCGTCCAGCCCCTTGCGTCGCAGGTCGAAGCGGATCTTGATGGGCCCGTGCCCCTTGGCAGCACCGGCTCGCACCGCCATGGCGCCATAACGCTCGTCATTGACCCAGTTGTAGCCACGGCAGTAGTCGACGACCGCTTCGATCACCTCCTGGCTGAACCCCTGCTGGCGCAGTCGATTGGCCAGTTCGGATTCGGCACTCTCGCGGCGGGCAAGACTGCGCATGGCGAAGTTGCGGGCGGCCGCCAGCTGCTCTTCGAAGCTGGGCTGTGCGGGTTCGGTAGTGGATTCATCAACCATAAATGACAAGGCCGGGTATCGACCCGGCCTTCCTGTTACTCGTTATTCGAACTCTTGTTCGCTTTCGACGTCGAACTCGTCTTCTTCCGCGGTGACCGCCTTGTCATCGGCAGGAACCACGCCGGAGAGCAGCAGCTCGCGCAGCTTGGCCTCCACTTCGGCTGCCATGGCCTTGTTCTCGGCAAACAGCTTCATCACGTTGGCCTTGCCCTGACCGATCTTCTCGCCGTTGTAGCTGTACCAGGCACCGGCCTTGTCGATCAGCTTGTGCTTGACGCCCAGATCCACCAGCTCGCCCTCTTTGGAGATGCCGGCACCGTAGAAGATCTGGAATTCGGCCTGTTTGAAGGGAGGAGCCACCTTGTTCTTCACTACCTTGACGCGGGTCTCGTTGCCGACCACTTCATCCCCTTCCTTGATGGCGCCGGTACGACGAATATCCAGACGCACGGAGGCGTAGAACTTCAGTGCGTTACCACCGGTCGTGGTCTCCGGGCTGCCGAACATGACACCAATCTTCATCCGGATCTGGTTGATGAAGATGCACAGGCAATTGGCGTTCTTGATGTTGGCGGTCAATTTACGCAGCGCCTGGGACATCAGACGAGCCTGCAGGCCGACGTGGGAGTCACCCATCTCGCCCTCGATTTCCGCTTTCGGGGTCAGGGCGGCCACGGAGTCGACGATAATGACGTCAACGGCGTTGGAGCGCACCAGCATGTCGCAGATCTCGAGCGCCTGTTCGCCGGTATCCGGCTGGGAGATCAACAGGTCATCGACGTTGACGCCCAGTTTGGCGGCATAGATGGGGTCGAGTGCGTGCTCCGCATCGACGAAGGCACAGGTCTTGCCCTTCTTCTGGGCTTCCGCGATCACCTGCAGGGTGAGGGTGGTTTTACCGGAAGATTCCGGGCCGTAGATCTCGACGATACGACCGCACGGCAGACCACCAATCCCCAGCGCCACGTCCAGGGAGAGAGAACCGGTAGAAATGGCTTCGATGTCCATGGTCTTGCTGTCGCCCAGACGCATGATGGAGCCTTTGCCAAACTGCTTTTCGATCTGACCCAGCGCAGCCGCCAGTGCCTTCTGTTTGTTCTGATCCATGCCAATCTCCGCTGGAAATCGTGAGTAAGAAGTGAAGTTGGGCTAAGTATACTGTCTATTCATACAGTATCAAGCCCAATTTATCTGAGCAGGGCCAACAGACCCGACAAGGCCTGTCTCACCGCCTGCTGACGCACCTGACGACGGTCGCCATCGAAGCGGGCCAGCAGGGAGTGGTGGCGGCCGTTGCAGTCGGCCCAGGCAAACCAGACGGTGCCCACCGGTTTGCCCTCGGTAGCGCCACCGGGGCCGGCGATGCCGCTGATGGCCACACTGATGGAAGCCGCCGAGTGGGCCAGGGCGCCGCGGGCCATCTCCAGCACCACCGCCTCGCTCACGGCGCCGTGCTGCTCCAGGCTCTCGTCGCTCACCCCCAGCATCTGCTGCTTGGCCTCGTTTGTGTAGGTGACAAAGCCGCGATCAAACCAGCCGGAGCTGCCCGCGATGTCGGTGATGGCGCTCGCTACCCCGCCGCCGGTGCAGGACTCGGCAGTCGCCGCCAGCCAGCCGCGCTGGCCGAGGGCCTGTCCCAACTCGATGGCCAGGTGCTCAATCTCTGCATCCAGTGTCATGGCGGATCTCCTGCTCATTGAAGAGGCACATTATGCGATCCCGATCCTGTCGCCCGCAACCGGGGGCAATCCAAGCCGGCCTCCCCCGTCGCGGCGCTTATGTGTAGAATGGCGCCATCAAGCTCAAGGCTCATCACCGCAGACACAGGCCCGCAGAGGCCCCTTCTGGAATAGAACATGACCGCACAACACCAAGCCACTGGCGCCGCGCCAGGCGCCAATCTCAGCGCCCACACGCCCATGATGCAGCAGTATCTGACCCTCAAGGCCGAGAACCCGGAGATCCTGCTGTTCTACCGGATGGGCGACTTCTACGAGCTGTTCTACGACGATGCCCGCAAGGCCTCCCAACTGCTCGACATCTCCCTGACCAAGCGTGGTCAGTCGGCGGGCAGTCCCATCCCCATGGCGGGCGTGCCTTATCACGCCATCGAGGGGTATCTCGCCAAGCTGGTGCAGCTGGGCGAATCCGCTGCCATCTGCGAACAGGTGGGGGATCCCGCCACCAGCAAGGGGCCGGTGGAGCGCAAGGTCATTCGCATCATCACCCCGGGCACCGTCTCCGACGAGGCGCTGCTCAGCGAGCGGCAGGACAACCTGATCGCCGCCGTCTATCACGATGGTCGCCGCTTTGGCTATGGCACCATGGACATAGGCTCGGGCCGTTTCTTCATCAACCAGTTCGAGAAGGAAGAGACACTGCTGGCCGAGCTGCAGCGCACCAATCCGGCCGAGCTGCTCTACCCCGAATCCTTCGAATTCCTGCACCACGTCGAGGGTCGCCGTGGCCTGCGCCGCCGCCCGGAGTGGGAATTCGAGCTCGGTACCGCCCGCAAGCTCTTGTGCCAGCAGTTCGGTACCCAGGATCTGGTAGGCTTTGGCGTCGAGCAGAGCGAGACCGCCCTGTGCGCCGCCGGTTGCCTGATGCAGTACGTGAAAGACACTCAGCGTACCGCCCTGCCCCACATTCGCAGCGTGCGCCTCGAGCAGCCTGATAACGCGGTCATCATGGATGCCGCTACCCGCCGCAATCTGGAACTGACCCAGAATCTGGCCGGTGGCCACGACAACACCCTCTCCGCCGTGCTCGATTGCACCGCCACCCCCATGGGGAGCCGGCTGCTCAAGCGCTGGATCCACCAGCCGATCCGCGACCGGGTGATCCTCAAAGGCCGTCAGAGCACCATCAAGGAGCTCATCGAGCAGAACCTCTATGACGAGCTGGGTGGCTTGTTGCGTCAGGTCGGCGACGTGGAGCGGGTGCTGGCGCGCCTGGCCCTGCGCTCGGCCCGTCCGCGCGACCTCACCCGACTGCGGCAGGCCTTCGCCCAGCTGCCGGAACTGCAGCGCCTGCTGGCGGAGAGTGAGCACGAGGCGGTGCAGCAGCTGCGCGAGCGTGCCAGCACCTTCCCCGAGTTGCATGACCTGCTGGAACGCGCCGTGATGGAGGTGCCACCGGTGCTCATTCGCGATGGCGGCGTCATACGCGAAGGGTTCAACCAGGAGCTGGACGAGCTGCGGGATCTGGCCAACGGCGCCACCGCCAGCCTGGCCCGCATCGAGGAGCGCGAGCGGCTGCTGACCGGCATCAACACCCTCAAGGTGGGCTATAACAAGGTGCACGGCTTCTACATTGAGGTGAGCCGCGCCAACAGCCATCTGGTGCCGGCTCACTACATCCGCCGCCAGACCCTCAAGAACAACGAACGCTACATCATCGACGAGCTCAAGAAGTACGAAGACAAGGTGCTCACCGCCCAGGCCCAGGCGCTGGCGCTGGAAAAACGCCTCTACGAGGAGCTGCTCGATGCTCTGCTGCCGCACTTGGGCGAGCTGCAGGAATCGGCTGCCGCCCTGGCTGAGCTGGACGTGCTGGCCAACCTGGCGGAGCGGGCCGAGACCCTGGACTACCGTTGCCCGCAACTTATCGACGAGGATCAGATCCTGATCGAGGCGGGCCGCCACCCGGTGGTGGAGCAGGTGATGACCGACCCCTTTATCGCCAACCCCATCAATCTGCAGCGCAGCCGCCGCATGCTGATCATCACCGGCCCCAACATGGGGGGTAAGTCCACCTATATGCGCCAGACCGCGCTGATCGTGCTGCTGGCCCATATCGGCGCCTTCGTGCCTGCCGACAGCGCCCGCATCGGCCCCATCGACCGCATTTTCACCCGCATCGGGGCGTCGGACGATCTGGCCTCCGGCCGTTCCACCTTTATGGTGGAGATGACCGAGACCGCCAACATCCTCAACAATGCCACCGCCCGCAGCCTGGTGCTGATGGACGAGATCGGCCGCGGCACCAGCACCTACGACGGCCTGTCGCTGGCGTGGGCCTGTGCCGAGCAATTGGCAAGCAAGATCGGCGCCTACACCCTGTTCGCCACCCACTACTTCGAGCTGACCCGCCTACCGGAGCTGATGGAAGGGCTCGCCAACGTCCATCTGGACGCGGTGGAGCATGGCGACACCATCGCCTTTATGCACGCAGTGCAGGAGGGGGCCGCCAGCCGCTCCTACGGCCTGCAAGTGGCGGCACTGGCTGGGGTGCCGAAATCGGTGATCCATCAGGCCCGCCACAAGCTGGCCGAGCTCGAAAACGCCACCCCGGTGGCCGCCGGTGAAGTGCGCCCAGCCCCGGTCGCCCTGCCGCCCCAGAGCCATCCGGTAGTTGATGAACTGGAAGCGGTGCGCCCGGATGAGCTCACCCCGCGTCAGGCGCTGGATCTGCTCTATCGCCTCAAGCAGATGCTGTAACCGGCAACAAATGCAAACAGGGGAACCGCGAGGTTCCCCTTTTTCATGGCTGGCTGCCAACCCCTGTCAGGGCAAGCCGGGACCGAACCGCCCCTTGAGCGGATCGTAGTAGTAGGCGCGATAGTCGAAATCCATCTCCTTGAGCAAGGGATTGGGCAGTTCGAAGTACAACCGCTCATCCAGCTTCGCCTGGTCGAGGGAGGGTTTGAAGTGATGCAGCCAGAGCCGCTGCAGCGAGCCATCCTGCCAGGCCAGCCGGATCCCCTCCGAGATGCGCTGGATCGCCGCCTGATTGGCCTTGTTGGTGTAAAAGAGATGGAGGAAGGGATAGTGCAGCACCAAGCGTCGATCCACTGTGAGCGCCGGCAGATCCCCGTGTTGCTCCTGCTCGATGAACACCTCATTCACCCCGCGGCAAAACAGATCGACCCGACCGCGGGCGACCAGCCGGAACAGCCGCTCATAGCTGTCGACCTCCTGCACCCGCAAGCCGGCATTGCGCAGAATGGCCACATCCTGCCAACCACGCCCCTGACCGTGCACAAACTGCCGCAACTGGGCCAAGGTACTCACGTTCGCCACCGCCTGTGCCTGCTGCGGGCTGACAAAACAGATGCGATAGCCGAGCAGACCCAGCTCCACCGGGAATCGCACGTAATCGAGGGAGTCACTGATCGCCGCCGGTTGCGGGGTATCGGAGGCGAACAGGTTGGGATAGAGGTTGGCTTTCATAGCTTGGCGCATCCGCACCCGGTTCATCGGTGGTGCCAGCCGCAGCTCGTAATCACCGTGGCTATCGCGGGTCTTCTCCAGCGCCAGTTGCAGCAGGTCGTGAGTATAGAGAGCCCGCATATCCCGTTCACTCTCCGGGCTGATATGGGTAAAGACATCGCCAGCCCGGGTTGGGCTGGCGAAAAACAGGCTGCAGAAGAGCAGACAACAGAGAGCAAGGCGATGGTTGGTCATATGGCTCGTCCCGGGCGCACTGCTTTGAGTGTAGCGCCGAGTACTGCCCGAGGAGGCACGCCTCTCCTTACCAGAAGATCTTGCCCAGCAGGGGCGCCAGCAGCACGGTGACCATGCCAGCGATCATCATCACCATGCTG
The DNA here is from genome assembly GCF_000819845.1 of Aeromonas enteropelogenes. GTDB lineage: Bacteria > Pseudomonadota > Gammaproteobacteria > Enterobacterales > Aeromonadaceae > Aeromonas > Aeromonas enteropelogenes. The sequence continues at coordinate 239,084 of NZ_CDCG01000004.1, read as the reverse complement.
GAGACCACCCCTTCCTCATTGCCTATCTGGTAAGCCCTGGCGGTGCCGGCGCCATGGGCCGAGGCACCAAACCCGGCCCCCTTGCCGAGCCGGCTGCGAATGGCCAGCACGGTGAGCACGCTCTCGCCGACCGCCATGCCAATCACCCCGGTCAGCACCACGAACAGGGCGGTGAGATCGCTCTCGCCACCGATGGCGCGGGTCGCCTCCACCGCAAACGGAGTGGTGATGGAGCGCATCGCCAGGCTGCGCTGCAACATGTCAGAGAGATCCAGCCAGCGGGCCAGCAAGACGGTGCTGCCCACCGCCATGATGACGGAGGCCACCACCCCCACCGAAAGAGAGAGCCAGTGCCGACGAATGAGCCGGCGATTCTCGTAGACGGGCACCGCAAAGGCCACGGTCGCCGGCCCCAGCAACCAGAGCAGCCAGTGGGATTCGGCCATGTAGTCCCGGTAGGGAATGTGGAACAGCAAGACCACCGCCACCAGCAGGGTGGGTGCCAGCAACAGCGGCATCAGGGGCAGGATGCGCTTTTTGCCATAGAGCCACTTGCTGGCGTAGTAGAAGATCAGGGTCAGGGCGAAACAGACGAAGCCGAGCAGGGTATCAGACATGGCGACGACTCCGGCGGGCCAATTTCAGCTCGAGGCGATAGACCCGGTCCACCACCAGGGCCGTGGTGCCAAGCACCAGCGTGGTGCTGACCAGCAGCACCACCATGATGCGCCACCCCTCCTGCAACAGCAGCTCCTGATAGTTGACCACCGCCACCACGGCGGGCACGAAGAACAGCAACATTTCCGCCAGCAGCCAGCGGGCACCGGCGCTGAACCATTCGGCCTTGACCACCCCGAGCAGGATGCAGGCCAGCAGCAACAGCATACCGGTGAGGTTGGCGGGGAGCGGAATGTGCAGGGTGCGCACGGCGGTATCGGCCAGCAGCCAGACAAGGGCCAGCAGGGCGATTTGGAAGGGAGTCTGGAACCAGCGAATGCAGAGGGCTTTCATTATCGTCGTCTTTCTGTGAACTGGGTCACAGTATAAAGAGACGGTAAACCTGCAAAAAATGAATTTAAATTATCAAAATCATGCCAAATTGGCATGTTAGGATAACCCGGTCAGACACACGCCAACCAGAGGGAAATCCATGGATATCCGGGCCCTGCGCTACTTCGTCGAACTGGTGCGGGAGCAGAGTTTCACCCGCGCCTCGGAAAAGCTGTTCGTCACCCAGCCCACCATCAGCAAGATGATCCGCAACATGGAGGAGGAGCTGGGCCAGCCCCTGCTCAACCGGGAGGGGCGCCGCTTCACCCTGACCGACAGCGGCCAGGTGCTGTTCAACCGCGCCCAGACCATACTCGCCGAGATGCAGCAGCTGGAAGACGAGCTGGCCGACCTGCAGAGCCTGAAGCACGGCCGCCTCACCCTCGGCATTCCCCCCATGGTGGGCCATGTCTATGCGGATCTGATCCGCGCCTATCGGATCCGTTATCCCGGCGTGGAGCTGAGCCTGGTGGAGTATGGTGGACGCCGCATCGAACAGGCGGTGCTGGAGGGAGAGCTGGATCTGGCCATCACCATGCTGCCGACCAGGGAGGAAGCTGCCCTCAGTACCCTGGATCTGGACTGCTATCCGATCCGGGTGGTGTTGCCGGATCTGCCCCGCTGGCACGGCGATGCTCCGCTTCGGCTCGATGCCCTGCAAGATGAGCCCTTTCTGCTCTACACCCGGGCCTTCACCCTGAGCGAGCGGCTGGAGCAGGCCTGCCAGCTGGCCGGCTTCGAGCCCCAGGTAGCGGCCCGCAGCAGCCAGTGGGACTTTCTCATCGCCATGGTGCGCAGCGGCATGGGGGTGGCCTTCCTGCCCGAACCGGTCTGCCGCAGACTGACCCCGGACGGGCTGGTGCTGCGCCCGCTGGCGCCGGAACTGAGCTGGCGGCTCGGGGTGATCTGGCCGAAGGAACGTTACCTCTCCCGCACTGCCGAGGCCTGGCTGGCGCTCTGCCGTGAGCGCCATCAGCCTCACTGATCACCGAAACGATCCGTCATCGGGTTGTAGAAGTAGGGACGGTAATCGAAACCGATCCCCTTGAGGAAAGGATTGTCCAGCCGGATCAGGTGGCGCTGCGGCAGCTTGGCAAAGTCGATGGCCGGGCCGAAGCTGCCGCGCCACAGCGCCTGCAGCGAGCCATCCTGCCAGGCCAGTTGCAACCCCAGTTCGACCCGCTTGATGGCCTCACTGTTTTTCCCGTTGGTATAAAAAACCCGTGGTAGTGGGTAGTAAAGCAACAGGCTGTCATCGACGGCGAGATCGGTCACCCCCTGATGGGTCAGCAACTCGTTGCGCAGTTCGCTCACCCCGCGGCAAAACAGATCGAAACGACCGCGGGACACCATCTTGAACAGCTTCTCGTAACCATCCACCTCCAGCACCTGCAGGCCCGAGCGGCGCAGGATCTCGATATCCAGCCACCCCTTGCCCTGACCGAAAGTAAATGACTGCAGCTCCTTGAGACTGGTCACCCGGGTGACGGCCGCCTGTTGCTGCAGGCTGACGAAGCAGATCCGGTAGCTGACGATACCAAGGTGAATGGGGAAACGGACATAGGCCAATCCCTCTCCCTCGCGAGCACTGCTGTAGCTATCCATCACCATCAGGTTGGGCAGCAGATTGAGATCCATGCTCAGACGAGCTCGCGCCTTGGTCATGGTGGGCGCAGGAACCAGTTCGTAGTCGCCGAAGGTGTCGCGGGTCTTGTCGAGGGCGAGGCGCAGCAGCTCCCTGTCATAGGTGGTGCGGGGATCCTGCTCGCTCTCCGGGCCTATATAGGTGAAAAGGGTGGCAGCCTGTGCCATCACCGGCAGCAGGCAGAGCAGGGAGGCGATCATCAAACGCGGCAACACCATAAACTGGACCTTGGCAAGAGAGACACCCACAAGTGTAGCCACTGGTGTCCCTCTATCGCCGCCCTGTCCCACGCGTCATGGCAACCCGGGCCTCTATTGGCCTGACACCCGGTCCGGGTCGCCCCTTCTGGGCGAGGTGCTTCGCTTACTGTTCTTCCCCTATGGGGGCGGCAATCCACTTCAGAAGCTGCAGCATATCCTGCGGTGCCACCCCGACCGAGAGGCCGCGCTTGCCGCCGCTCACCAGGATCTCGTCAAACTGCATGGCCGACTCGTCGAGCACGGTAGGCAGCAGCTTCTTCTGGGCCAGCGGGCTGATGCCACCCACCTTGTAGCCGGTCAGCTTCTCCGCCTCCGCCGGCTTCATCATCTCCACCTTCTTGAGGCCGGTGGCCTTGGCCAGCTGTTTCAGGCTGCACATGCCGGACGAGGGGACGATGGCCACCACCGCCTGCCTGTCGTGGTGGGCGATCAGGGTCTTGAACACCTGCGCCTCCGGCAGACCGAGCTGAGTCGCGGCATGCTTGCCGAAATCGTCGTGGGCTTCGCACTCGTAGGGGTAGAGCTTGTGGGGGATCTTGAGCTTCTTCAAGAGGTTGATGGCAGGAGTCATGATAAATGCCTTGAGTCAAAACAAGACCAGACAGTCTGCGCCTGCATGGCGGGGGATGCAAGCCGGGGCAGGCTGCCACACATGGCACTCTCCATCGTTTCACCGGGAGCGGGCCAGCGAATGCGGTCAGTTTTGACTCAAAATCCCGCTTTTGCCATCGCGTCGCGCCTGGGGTAGTTTTTCCCTCCCCAAGAAAACTGCCGGAGGAGTGAATGGCGAGAAGAATCATGGTGCTGAGACACGGCGAGACCCTGTTCAATGCACAGCAGAAGCTGCAAGGGCATTGCAACTCGGCATTGACCGGGCGCGGTGAAGCGCAGGCCAGAGGTGTCGGGCAACGACTGGCACAGCATCTGGCTGGCCGCCCCTACCGGGTCTATGCCAGCGATCTGGGGCGGGCCATGCAGACCGCCGCCATCGTCTGCGGCGAGCTGGACTATCCGGCCGACCAGATAGTGCCTGAGCCCAGGGTGCGGGAGTTCTCTCTCGGGGAGTGGGAGCAGCGCACCATCCCTGACTTGCTGACCGCCCAGCCCGATCTGCTTGAGCGCCGTGACTGGTACTTGCAGGCCCCCGGCTGCGAACCGTGTGACGGAGTGCGGGCCCGCCTGGCCGACTGGCTGGCCGGCTTGCCAGAGGATGAGGACGTGGTGGTGGTGAGCCACGGCCTGACCGGCGTAGTGCTGCGCGGCATGCTGCTCGGGCTCGATGAGGAGGCTACCTGGCAGCAGGATCTGCCCCAGGATGCCTTCTTCATCATCGAAGCGGGAAGCATGACCCGGGTTGACTGCACGCCCGTGCTTGAGCCTGCGTAACAGGCTGACTTTATCAGCATCTGAACATGGAAAAGGGCGCCTTGTCGGCGCCCTTTGGCATTATGGGAACTGGCTGAACGCGGCTCGCGTCGCCAGCGTCATCAACCGGTGTTGCGCATACCTGCGGCGATACCGGCGATGGTGACCATCAGCGCCTTGTCCAGCTCGGGGTGCAGGGTCTCCGGGTGGTTGCGGGAGCGGTTGAGCAGCTCGGCCTGCAGCACGTTGAGCGGGTCGGTATAGGGGTTGCGCAGCTTGATGGACTCCTTGATCCAGGGCTGATCCTCCAGCAGATCCCCGCGCGGGCTCAGTTTCAGCACCACCTCGATGGATTCGGCGAGCTCCTGACGCAGCTGCTGGCCAAGGCCCCACAGCTCTTTGGGCACCAGACGGGTGTCATAATACTCGGCAAGCCAGGCGTCTGCCTTGAGGAACACCATCTCCAGCATCTCGAGACGGGTGCGGAAGAAGGGCCACTGGGCACTCATCTCCGCCAGCACTTCGAGCTTGCCGCCATCGATGGCCTGTTGCAGCCCCTTGTGGGCACCGAGCCAGGCCGGCAACATCAGGCGGTTCTGGGTCCAGGCGAAGATCCACGGAATGGCGCGCAGGCTCTCGACGCCGCCGTTGGGCTTGCGTTTGGCCGGACGGGAACCGAGCGGCAGCTTGCCAAGCTCCATCTCCGGCGTCGCTGCGCGGAAGTAAGGGACGAAGTCCGCATGACCACGCACGATACTGCGGTAGTGTTCGCAGGAGTCGGCGGCCAGCTGCTCCATCACCTCGCGCCAGCACTCCTTGGGCTTGGGCGGCGGCAGCAGGTTCCCCTCCAGCACGGCGCTGGTGTAGAGCTCCAGGCTCTTGATGGCCACCTTGGGCAGGCCGAACTTGAAGCGGATCATCTCCCCCTGCTCTGTGGTACGCAGCCCCCCGCGCAGGGATCCCGGCGGCTGGGAGAGGATCGCCTGGTGAGCCGGCGCGCCACCACGACCGACGGTACCGCCGCGGCCATGGAACAGGGTGAGGCGAATGTTGTTGGCCTCGGCCAGCCCCACCAGAGACTCCATGGCGGCGTACTGGGCCCAGCCCGCGGCCATCATGCCCGCATCCTTGGCAGAGTCGGAGTAGCCGATCATCACGTACTGGCGACCCTGGATATAGCCGCGATACCAGTCCACCGACAGCAGGCGCGCCATCACGGCGGTGCCCGCCATCAGGTCATCCTGGGTCTCGAACAGCGGGGCGACCGGCATGCGGAACTTGCAGCCGGCCTCTTTGAGCAGCAGCTGCACCGACAGCACATCGGACGGCGCACCGGCCATGGAGATGATGTAGATGCCGAACGCATCCGGGTCGTGGCCGGCGATCACCTGGCAGGTATCCAGGGTCTCGCGGGTCTCGGCACTCGGCTCCCAATCGTGGGGGATGAGCGGGCGGCGGGAGTTCAGCTCGTTGAGCAGGAAGGCCTGCTTGTCATCCTCGCTCCACTCGGCGTAGTCACCCATGCCCAGATAGCGGGTCAGTTCGGAGAAGACCTGGCCGTGGCGCTCGCCATCCTGACGGATGTCCAGCTTGACCAGATGGATGCCGAAGCAGGCGACCTTGCGCAGCACGTCCAGCAGCATGCCGTCGGCGATGTTGCCCATGCCGCAGGCGTGCAGGGAGTGGTAGCAAAGCTCCAGCGGCTCGCGCAGCTGAGCGGTAGTTTTGATGAGGTCGCGGCTCTCGCTCACCTGACCCTGCACCTTGGCAGTCAGGTGCTCCTTGGTTTCACGTAGCGCCTCGCGCAGCTCGCGCACCAGGGCGCGGTAGGGCTCGGGATGATCCCCTACCCGCTCGCGTACGGCCTCGGTGCAGTCGGACATGGAGAGCTCAGAGGTGAGCTCCTTGATGTCCTTGTAGAACAGGCTCACCGCCATCCAGCGGCCCAGCTCCAGCACTTCGGCGGTCACCTTAGCGGTGACGAAGGGGTTGCCGTCGCGGTCACCGCCCATCCAGGAGGTGAACTTGACCGGCGCGGCATCCAACGGCAGCCGCACACCCAGATGGTGTTGCAGGCGCTCGTCCAGATTGCGCATGAATTCGGGAATGGCCGGCCACAGGCTGTTTTCTACCACGGCAAAGCCCCACTTGGCTTCGTCCACCGGCGTCGGACGCTGTTCGCGGATCTCGTTGGTGTGCCAGGCCTGATTGATCAGCTGCTCGATGCGATTGAGGATCTTGTCCCGCTCACGGGGCAGCAGGTCGGAGAGCTCCAGGGCCTCGAGGCAGTCATTTAGTTGCACATGCTTGTGGATCAGGGTGCGACGGGTCACCTCGGTGGGGTGCGCAGTCAGCACCAGATCGATATCCAGCTCGCGCACCGCCTGGATGATGGCCTCCTGCGACAGATTGGACGCCTTGAGCTTGTCGAACATCAGCTCCAGCGGATCCGGGGTGCAGGTCTGCTCTTCGCAGCGACGGGAGATGGTGTGGAACTGTTCTGCCACGTTGGCCAGATTGAGGAACTGGCTGAAGGCGCGGGCCACCGGCAGCAGCTCATCGTCGGAGAGAGTGCGCAGGGTATCGAGCAGACGTTCCCGATCGGCCTCATTGCCCTTGCGGGAGGACTTGGCCAGCTGGCGAATGGTTTCGATCTTGTCGAGGAAGGCCTGACCCTGATGATCCTTGATGGACTTGCCCAGCAGTTGACCCAGCATGCCTACGTTGGCGCGTAGTGCGGCGTACTTTTCGTTCATTCCACATCCTTATCTTGTTGGTGCCTGACACCCGTCCCGGGGTGCATGACAGCCTCACTTATTGTTGTGCGATTACAACATATGCTCCGTCATCTTAGGGTGACAATCTACCCAGATTGTCTGCGCAAGGTCAAATAACAGGCCGATTCAGAACATGTATTTCCATCACCTCTCCAGGCGCGGCTTGTTATGTAACTTACTTACAAATGTTCTGCTCTCTGCGCCGTGCCCGTCACAGGCAAAAACGGCGGATCAGGTGCTGTAGCACCGCCGTGGTCGGCTTGACGAAGGAGAGGTCCAGATACTCATCCGGCTGGTGCGCCTGGGCGATATGACCGGGGCCCAGAACGATGGTTTCACACCCCAGTTGCTGGATGAAGGGGGCCTCGGTGCAATAGTTCACGGATTCGGCGGCCCGGCCGCTCGCCTTCTCGGCTTCGCGCACCAGCTCCGAGTCATCTGCGCAAGCATAGGCGGGGATGGGCTCGTGCAGGTGCTGCAGGTGCAGGCAGCCCGGCTGATGGATCTCGATGGGGGAGAGCGCCTCTTTCAGCATGCCCATCAACTCATCGGGGCCGACCTGCGGGGTGGGTCGCATGTCGATATGCAGCTCGCAGCAGCCGCAGATACGGTTCGGGCTATCGCCCCCCTGGATGTAGCCGAGATTCAGGGTCGGCTGGGGCACCGCAAAGCGATGGTCGGCGTATTTCTCCTTCAGGCTGTGTTGCAGCTTGAGCACCTGGCCCATGGCCTGATGCATGATCTCCAGCGCATTGACGCCATTGGCGGGATCCGAGCTGTGGCCGCTCTTGCCCGTGATGCGGATCGCCTCCGACATATGCCCCTTGTGGGCCACCACGGGCACCAGACCGGTGGGCTCACCGATCACCGCGTAGTCCGGCTTGAGCTCGGCCGCCGCCGCGATGGCGCGCGCCCCCGCCATGGTGGTCTCCTCATCGGCAGTCGCCAGAATGCGCAGTGGCTTGTCGAGAGTCTTGAGGTCTATCTCTTTCAGCGCTTCCACGATAAAGGCAAAGAAGCCCTTCATATCGATGGTACCGAGGCCATAGAGGCGGTTGCCCTCTTCAGTCACCTTGAAGGGATCCTTGCGCCAGCCTCCCTCATCGAATGGCACAGTGTCCGTGTGGCCCGCCAGCAGCAGCCCTCCTTCCCCCTGACCATAAGTCGCCACCAGGTTGAACTTGCCCGGCTTCTTGTTACCAGATAAGTCAGGCAGGGCGGTGACCTCGCAGCGAAAGCCGAGCTGGGTGAACCAGTCCGCCAGCAGCCGGATCACCGCCTCGTTGCTCTGATCCCACTTGGGATCCGTGCTGCTGATGGAGGGAATCGCAATAATGTTCTTGTAGAGAGAAAAAAAATCCAGATTGGCCACCCGCTCCTCCTTGCGTCCCAGAAATGTTTCTGATAGAAAATACAAATGCAATGTGAATGCATGAATATGCTGCAAGTTTAACAGGATACGCAGCCCACCGACAAAGGCTACTAGTTGTAAGGGAAAGTTAATGTTCTGTCACCTGATCTATAACCGACGACACAACCCCGCCTGAATTGCCCCTCCGCACCAGTTGCACCAAAGGGGCGATTGACCACCCCTTGCCTCGCAGCACCACGCTGTGAAATTCGAACTCTGACTTGGAATACTCAACAATGCTTAACACCGTTATCGTCGGTGCCAGTGGCTACGCGGGAGCCGAACTGGCCGCACTGGTCCAGAACCATCCACAACTCAAGCTGTTCGGGCTCTATGTCTCGGCCGGCAGCCAGGACGCCCACAAGCGTTTTTCCTCCCTGCATCCCCAGTGGGTAGGCAAGCTGGATCAGCCGCTGCTGCCGCTGGACGAGGATGGCATGACCCGGATCCTGACCCAGGCTGACTTGGTGCTGCTGGCCACCGCCCATGAGGTGAGTGCAGAGCTGGCGCCCAAGTTCCTGGCCAAGGGGCTGCCGGTGTTCGATCTCTCCGGCGCCTTCCGGGTCAAGGATCAGGATTTCTACGCCTCCTTCTACGGCTTCACCCACGACAGCCAGCAGTGGCTGGATCAGGCCGCCTACGGTCTGGCGGAGTGGAATGCACAGGCCATCCAGGCCGCCCAGCTTGTCGCCGTACCCGGCTGCTATCCGACCGCCTCCCTGTGCGCCCTCAAGCCGCTGCAGCAGGCCGGCCTCATCGCCAAGGGGTGGCAGCCCATCATCAATGCGGTTTCCGGGGTCTCCGGGGCCGGTCGCAAGGCGGCCATCAACACCAGCTTCTGCGAGGTGAGCCTCAATCCCTACGGCACCTTCAATCACAGGCACCAGCCGGAGATCAGCCACCACCTCGGCAAGGAGGTGCTGTTCCAGCCCCACCTTGGCAACTATGTGCGCGGCATCCTGGCCACCATCTATGTGCAACTGGCGGACGGCGTGACTCCGGCCCAGGTGGATCAGGCCTACCTCAAGGCCTACGAAGGCAAGCCGCTGGTGCGCCTCACCGGTCAGATGCCCTCCATCCGCGGGGTGGCGGGTACCCCTTACTGCGACATCGCCTGGCAACAACAGGGCAACATGCTGGTGGTGGTCTGTGCCATCGACAACCTGCTCAAGGGTGCCGCCTCCCAGGCGATGCAGTGCATAAATATCAAATTCGGTTTCGACGCAGGCCAGGGCCTGATTTAAAGACTCAAGAAAGGATCGCAACGATGAACAAGCAGACTCTGGTAATCAAGCTGGGTGGCGCACTGATCGAAAACGACGAGGCGCTGACCGCCCTGTTCGCCACCCTCAAAAGCTTTCTGGACGAGCAGCACAGACCCCTGGTGCTGGTGCACGGCGGCGGCTGCCTGGTGGATGACCTGCTCAAGGGGCTGGGTCTCACCTCCACCAAGAAGAACGGTCTGCGGGTGACCCCGTTCGAGCAGATCCCGTTTATCGCCGGCGCGCTGGCCGGTACCGCCAACAAGCAGATGATGGCCAAGGCCATCGCCACCGGCATCCCGGCGGTGGGGCTCTGTCTGGCGGATGGCGGTCTGTGCAAGGTGACCCAGCTCGATCCGGCACTCGGCGCGGTCGGTGACTGCCAGCCGGGCAACCCGGCACTGGTGGCGGGGATCCTCGCTCAGGGCTTCCTGCCGGTGGTGAGCTCCATCGGCATCACCGCCGACGGCCAGCTGATGAACGTCAACGCGGATCAGGCGGCTACCGCCATTGCCGAGGCGATCGGCGCCGACCTGGTGATGCTCTCCGACGTGAGCGGCATCCTGGATGGCAAGGGCAAGCTGGTGCCCCAGCTCGACAAGCTGACCGCACTGGATCTGATGGAGAAGGGGGTGATCAGCGACGGCATGGCGGTCAAGGTGAAAGCCGCCCTGCATGCCGCCGAGACCCTGGGCAAACCGGTCTGTGTCGCCAGCTGGCGCTACCCGGATCAGCTGCTCAAGCTGCTGGCCGGCGGTGCGGTTGGCACCCAGGTATCTCTCTGATCTCCACCGGAACAAGGAACATCCGATGCAACATCTTCTGAAAGACAGCGACTTGAGCAAGGCCCAGATCGAGGCGCTGATCGCCTTGGGCAAATCGGTCAAGGCAGATCCGAAAAAGTACGGCCAGGCACTGGCGGGCAAGAGCGTGGTGACCCTGTTCGAGAAACCCTCCCTGCGCACCCGGGTCACCTTCGACATCGGCATCGCCAAACTGGGCGGCCACAGCGTCTATCTGGATCAGCAGAACGGTGCGCTCGGCAAGCGGGAATCGGTGAAGGATTTTGCCGCCAACCTGTCACGCTGGTGTGACGCCATCGTCGCCCGGGTGTTCGACCACCAGACCCTGATCGAGCTGGCCGAGCATGGCTCTGTGCCGGTGGTGAACAGCCTGTGCAACCTCTACCACCCCTGCCAGGGGCTGGCGGACTTCATGACCATCGCCGAACACTACGACGATCTGTCCAAGGTGAAGCTGGCGTATCTCGGCGATGGCAACAACGTCAGCCACTCCCTGCTGCTGCTGGGGGCGACGCTCGGTACCGACGTCACCCTGATCTGCCCTAAGGGCCACGGCCCGGATACCCAGATCTTCCTGCAGGCCCAGGCACTGGCGGCCCAGTCAGGCGCGACCATCCACATCAGCGATGACGTGGCGGATATCGAAGGGTTCGACGTGGCCTACACCGACACCTGGGTGTCGATGGGCGACAGCACCCCGATGGAGCAGGTCACCGATCTCTTCATGCCCTACCAGATCAACCAGGCCCTGCTCGATCGCACCGGCATCCAGCACGTGCTGCACTGCCAGCCGGCACACCGGGAGCTGGAGATCACCTCGCAAGTCATGGATGGCCCGGCCTCCCTCATCATGGATGAGGCGGAAAACCGGATGCATATCCAGAACGCCGTGCTGCTGACCCTGCTGGGCGGCCAAGTGTGCGGCAAATAACGGTCCTCAACCCGAATCACAACCCTTTATAGAATCATCACGGAGAGAAGTAAAATGAGCGGAATCAACAAGATAGTACTGGCTTACTCGGGCGGACTGGATACCTCGGCCATTATTCCTTGGCTCAAGGAGCATTATGACGCCGAGATCATCGCCTTCGTCGCCGACGTGGGTCAGGAGCGCGACGATCTGGAAGGGATCGAGCAGAAGGCCATCGCCTCCGGCGCCACCAAGTGCATCATCAAGGATCTGCGCGAAGAGTTCGTCAAAGAGTACGTCTACCCGACCCTGAAGACCGGCGCCGTCTACGAGGGTACCTACCTGCTGGGCACCTCCATGGCCCGTCCGGTGATCGCCAAGGCCATGGTCGAGGCCGCGCTGGCCGAGGGTGCCGACGCCATCTCCCACGGTTGCACCGGCAAGGGTAACGACCAGGTGCGTTTCGAAGGCGCAGTCGCCGCCCTAGCACCCCAGCTGAAAGTGATCGCCCCCTGGCGTCTGTGGGACATGCGCTCCCGGGAAGATCTGCTGGCCTATCTGGAAGCCCGCCAGATCCCCTGCAAGGCGACCCTGAAGAAGATCTACAGCCGTGACGCCAACGCCTGGCACATCTCTACCGAGGGTGGCGAGCTGGAGAGCACCTGGAACGAGCCGTCCGAAGCCGTGTGGCAGTGGACCGTCTCCGCCGAGCAGGCCCCGGATCAACCGGAATACGTCAAGCTGACCGTCGCCAAGGGCGAAGTGGTGGCCGTTGATGACCAGCCGCTGACCCCGCACCAGATCCTGATGACCCTGAACGAGCGTGCCGGCAAGCACGGCGTGGGCCGCATCGACATCACCGAAAACCGGATGGTGGGCATGAAGTCCCGTGGCTGCTACGAGACCCCGGGTGGTACCGTCATGGTTGCCGCGCTGCGCGCCGTGGAAGAGCTGGTGCTGGACAGACCGACCCGCGCCTGGCGGGAAAAACTCGGTGCCGAGTTCTCTCACCTGGTCTATGACGGTCGCTGGTTCACCCCGCTGTGCAAGGCGATCCTCGCCTCCGCCAACGCCATCGCCGAGGATCTCGACGGGGAAGTGGTGCTGAAGATGTACAAGGGCCAGGTCACCGCGACCCAGAAGAAGTCGCCCAACAGCCTCTACTCCGAAGACTTCGCCACCTTCGGCGCCGACGAGGTATACGACCAGAGCCATGCCGACGGCTTTATCCGTCTCTACACCCTGGCCAGCCGGATCCGCGCCATGAAGGAGCAGCATCTGGCCATCGGTGGCGACCACACCCACGGTTGATCACCCGATGTGACCCGCTGATACCGGTGAGGGGGCATGGCCCCCTCACCCATAAGTGGCGGGATGTGACCAAAGCGGCAGCGCCCTGGCCGCGTCTGTGAGATAACCCTCTGTCAGAGCAGAGGACAGACAAACAAGGCACGATTTCACGCTCGGGGGCCAGGCGCCGCCGACAACGCATTCAAGGAGAGCAGTATGGCACTTTGGGGTGGACGCTTCAGTCAGGGAGCCGATAGCCGGTTCAAGCAGTTCAACGATTCGCTGCGGTTCGATTACCGCCTGGCGGAGCAGGATATCCAGGGCTCCATGGCCTGGGCCCGCGCCTTGGTCAAGGTGGGCGTGTTGACCGAGGGCGAGCAGGCAAAACTGCAACAGGCGATGGAGGTGCTGCTCGCCTCGGTGCAGCAGGATCCCCAACAGATCCTCAGCTCGGATGCCGAAGACATCCACTCCTGGGTCGAGGGCAAACTCATCGCCGCGGTCGGCGATCTCGGCAAGAAGCTGCACACCGGCCGCTCGCGCAACGATCAGGTCGCCACCGACCTCAAGCTCTGGTGCAAGGCGCAGGGCGAGCTGCTGGCCGCCTCCATCACCGTCCTGCAACAGGGGCTGGTGGCCTCCGCCCGGGCCAATCAGGCCGCCGTGCTGCCCGGTTACACCCATTTGCAGCGCGCCCAGCCGGTCACTTACGCCCACTGGGCGCTGGCCTATGTGGAGATGCTGGAGCGGGATCACTCCCGCCTGCAGGATGCCCTCAAACGCCTCGATACCAGTCCGCTCGGCTGCGGCGCCCTGGCGGGTACCGCCTATGCCATCGACCGCGAGGCGCTGGCGCTGGATATGGGCTTTGCCGGCGCCACCCGCAACAGCCTGGATTCTGTGTCGGATCGGGATCACGTGGTGGAGCTGATGCACGTGGCGTCGCTCTCCATGACCCATCTGTCGCGCTTTGCCGAAGATCTGATCTTCTACAACACCGGCGAGGCGGGCTTTGTCGAGCTCTCCGATGCGGTCACCTCCGGCTCCTCCCTGATGCCGCAGAAGAAGAACCCGGATGCTTTGGAGCTTATTCGTGGCAAGACAGGTCGGGTGGTTGGCGCCCAGCTGGGCATGCTGATGAGCCTCAAGGCGCTGCCGCTGGCCTACAACAAGGACATGCAGGAAGACAAGGAGGGGCTGTTCGATGCCCTCGATACCTGGCACGACTGCCTCGACATGGCGGCCCTGGTGCTGATCGACCTGAAAGTGAATGGCGAGCGCACCATGGCGGCGGCCCAGGGCGGCTACGCCAACGCCACCGAGCTGGCGGACTACCTGGTGGCCAAGGGGATCCCGTTTCGGGAGGCACACCATATCGTCGGTGAGACCGTGGTCTACGCCATCGGCGTGCACAAGCCGCTGGAGGAGCTCTCCATCGGCGAGTTCCAGCGCTTCAGCCCGGAGATCGACTTCGACGTCTACCCCAATCTGGAGCTGGAAGCGACCCTGGCCAAGCGGGTTGCCAAGGGCGGTGTCGCCCGTGAGCAGGTAGAAGCTGCCCTCACCGCCGCCGAAGCCTGGCTGGCCAAACGCGGTTAATCCCACCGGGATATCAGGAGAGGGCGCCAGCCCTCTTTTTTATGTCGGGTTATCCGCTCGTTCCGCTTGCCCCGAAGGCGGCAAAGCGGGCATATCTCCCTGACCAGGCTGAATGGATCTCAGCGCCAACCAGAAGGAACCTGCATGTATCTGCCACCCCATTTCTCGGCCACCGACCCCAAGGCCTTGCATCAATTGATCCTGGCCCATCCGCTGGGCGCCCTGATCACCCATGGCGAACAGGGGCTCGATGCCAACCACCTCCCCTTTGAATTTGACGGTGAAGAGGGGGAGCACGGCGTCCTGCGCGCCCATGTGGCCCGCAACAACCCGCTCTGGCAGGAGGTCAAGGATGGCGGCGAGGTGCTGGTGATCTTCAAGGCCGCCGACGGCTATATCTCCCCCAACTGGTATCCGGGCAAGCAGGCGCACCATAAACAAGTGCCGACCTGGAACTACAGCGTGGTGCATGCCCACGGCCGCATCCGGGTGCGCGACGATGCCCGTTTCGTACGCCGTCTGCTGGCAAACCTGACCCGCCGCCACGAGGCCGGGGAGCCAGCGCCATGGAAGATGGCGGATGCGCCGCGAGACTATCTCGAGGCCATGGTGCAAGCCGTGGTTGGCATCGAGATCGAGGTAGTGCGGCTGGTCGGCAAGTTCAAACTGAGCCAGAACAAGGATGAGGGGGATCGCCAGGGTGCCGTCCAAGCCCTCCAGGCAAAAGGGTTGACGGAGCTGGCCGGCGACATGGCAAGCCCGCCCTCGCCTCGCGCATAACCCTTTGAGCAAAAAACAAAACGGCAACCATCAGGTTGCCGTTTTGTTTTATTCAGCCGAGTTCACACGCTGGCATTAAGCAGCCTGCCGACCCCCTCCCCCTTGCCGTTGGGCAGGGTCTGTTTAAAGGCGGCGAGCAGCTGATCAAGGTTAAGGCTGCTTGCACCCAGGGAGCCCTTGAGGGTGTCGAGTTCGCTGCGCAGCGCATCGAGGCGGGTGCCCTGGGTGCCATTGGCGAGCTGGCTGCGGGCTGCGTCGATGGCATCCGGCAGGGACTGGCCACCGAACTCCTGCCCCAGGCTCTGCACCAGATCGCTCATAAAGTGGTTGATGGCGGGGCGGTTTTGCTCGCTGTTAGCATCCTTGATGCCGAGCCGCTGGAACAGGCTCTGGACCGTCGGGGCCAGGCGCTCCGGCTGTGCGGCCTGCGGCGCCGCTTGCGTCTTGCCACTGCCGCTCAGCAACTGACTGCCGAGCTTGAGGGCAATTGAGGCGATGGGAAGCAGGGTACTGATCATCATGATATCTCTCCGCGGCGATGGCCCTGGGTGGTGTTGCCAAGAGAAGTGCATAAGCGGGGCCAACATGGCGAAAAAAACGCCGACCATGGCTAACGCCTTGAGCCGCCATCTGATTTACCGAGCCGCATCGACTCGTGAAGTGGGAAGCGCCCCCTCCCCGCAAGCCACCGGCGGCCAGAAGCTGCCGCCTGCGCGCCAAGCGGCAAGTGGCAGCGGCAAGGCCGTTTGCCTCCTGCACTCTGGCCCCTTGCGGCCATAAGAGGCAGCAGACAAGTCCCCTTTTATCGGCGCATTTATTAGGGAATCTTATTGGCATTAAGATGATGTCGATTTTCTTATCATCCCGCTTCCCGCAAGATGGCTCGCAGATCGGGTCCGCTCATCTTGGTATCTTGGGTCCCTTGTTCTCGGTGGCCCTGCCTCTCTTAAGTCAAACACCTGTCCTGGAGTCCTTATGTCGTTGATAACACCCCTGATTGCCCCCGAAGTCACTCCCATCGCTCCCGGATTCAGAGCCCTCAGCATCACGGTGCAGGCGGCGGCCATCAGCGATCCCGACGTGGGCGCTCGTGCGCTGGACAGCGCCTTTGCCGCCATGGCGCAGGGGGATGCCCCATGGGCCGAGGCGCACCTTAGCGCTTGGGCGGACGTGTTCAGGAAATTTGGTGCCAAGCCGCAGCGCACCCCTTGCTCCGCCGAGGCGCTGAGAAAGCGGGTGGCTCGCGATGGCAGCCTGCCGAGCATCGACCCCATCGTCGATCTCTACAACGCCATCAGCATCGAGTACGCCATCCCGGTCGGAGGGGAGAACCTGGTCGCCTATCAGGGCATCCCCCGTCTGGTGGTGGCCGATGGCAGCGAGCTGTTCGACACCGTCAAGGGGGGTGAAACCGCCCACGAATCTCCCGAGCCGGGCGAAGTGGTCTGGCGGGATGACAAGGGCGTCACCTGCCGGCGCTGGAACTGGCGGCAGGGGGTGCGCACCCGCCTCAGCGTGGAGTCCAGCAAGATGTGGTTCATTCTGGAGAGCCTGCCCGAGATGCCGCTGGAAGCCCTCCATGAGGCCGGGGAGAAGCTGGTAGCCGGCATTCGCCAGATGATGCCGGGAGCCCTGATCGAACAGGTCCTGATTGGCGAGCAGGGCTGAGCCCCTTTCCCCCTGACGACACCGGCAGGGGCAGAAATGCAAAGAGGCTCAGAAGAGCCTCTTTTTTATGCCTTGCCCACTTAGCCGAGCAGCAGATAGAGCTGGTGCGCCGCCACCCCGGCGCACAGGCCGCCGACGGTGTGGGCCACGATGGCGCGAGAGGTGAGATGACGATAGCCGAGGGCATCCAGCATGGCAGTGTGGGTGCTCAAAAAGCCGCTCCAGCACATCCCCATGGCGGTGAACACGGCCACCTCGTTGCCGGTGATCCACCCCTTGGCGATAAAGGGGGGCACCAGCGACATGGCCGCGCCGACCGCACCGAGGGAGGTGGCCGGGAAGGCGACCAGCTCCGGCTGCTGGAAGCCGAACAGCAGATCAAACAGCCAGCCCGCCTTGGCCGCCAGCACAGGCAGCAGCGCCACCCCCTGGAAGGCCTCGCCGGTATAACCCTTCTCCCCCGGGCCGAAGGTCAGCAGCATCACGAAGGTGCTGATGATCAGCACCCCGGGGATCACCGCCATCCCGAGTTCGACGCCGGACTTGCCGCCATCGAGCAGGGAGTTGAGCACCCGCAGCCAGCCCGGCGCCGCCTCTTTGCGAAGGCCCGGCTTGGGACCATGGGTTCCCTCCAGACTCTCGGGCAGCACCTCGCCAACCAGCGGGCGGATCATCCGCTGCATCAGTCGGGTGGATACCACTGAGCCCACCAGGGCCCCGAGCAAGCCGATCAGCGCCGCCGTGGCGGTGGATTCACCGCTCGGCAGCTGCAGGGTAGCCATAAAGGTCACCACGATCAGCCCCATGCCGAAGGCGGTGCCGAAGTTGGTCAGCGATACCAGCTGCCAGGGGGTGAAGCCCTTGCGAAAGCGGCTGTCCCTGGCGAGGCTGATCACCGCCGGGTTGTCGGAGAAGAAGGTCATCAGGGCCGCCAGGGCGGTGCGACCCGGTAGGCGAAACACCGGCTTCATCAGGGGCGCCAGCAGCACCTCCAGCAGGCGGATCACTCCGAACTCGCTCAACAGCTGGCTCAGGGCACCGGAGAGCACGGTGATCCCCATGATAAAGAGCACGGTATTGAGCAGCAGCTGGTGCGCCGTGTTGAACAGGGTATTCACCATGGCGGAGAGGCCCATCTCGCTACCCAGATAGCCAAACAGTCCCCCCAGGATCAGCAGAACCAGCACGGGTTCCAGCCAGCCACGAAGGGCGGCTAGCCGCCCCTTGGATTCGATAACTACATGGTTTTCCATATCTATCCTGCGTTGTGTCTGTGCGTGTGTTGTTATGGTGGCGTCAGGGCCCACGCCAAATGACAAGCCCCCGTCTTGCGACAAGGGCCCGCTGAACTGGCTCCTCCCGCCGGCCCTGCGCCTGCGGCCTATGCGCGGCCACCGTCACACCCGACGGCGCGACTGGCTCGGCACAACCGGCTGAGCCGGGGAGGAGAAATACGCTGGGGAGTGGGCAAGCCAGCGCGGCCAGCCCGCCATCGCACCGGATGGCGTTCAATCCCCGGCCGGCCAGCATTGAGGGGCGGGAGTATAACAACTGGGGTCAGTCAGTAAAAGAATCGGCGGCCGCGGGGGCCTTTTCCCCCGGCCCCACGCCAAACAGGGCTCCAATGGCAGCACTTTTGCCTGTTTCTATATCCTCATCTGGCGGCTCTCAGAGTGGCAGCCTGCGCCATGCCACAAAAAGGTGGCGCCGCTCCTCTCGATTCCGTTACGGTAACCCGAGCTCAGATTCGAAAGGAGCACCCCATGCACGGACCCGACCCCACCAACCCGCACCCCATGGCGGGCTTCCCCCAGGTGTGCTTTATCAAGAACACCATCAAGGGGCCCAATATCGAAGTGGGGGAGTACACCTACTACGATGACCCTGAGGATTCGGCAGGCTTCGAGCGCAACGTCCTCTACCACTTCCCCTTCGTCGGCGACAAGCTCATCATCGGCAAGTTCTGCGCTATAGCCCGCGGGGTCAAGTTCATCATGAACGGTGCCCACCACCAGAGCTCGGGCCCCTCCACCTACCCCTTCTTTATCTTCGGCAACGGTTGGGAGAGTGCCGCCCCCAAACCTGGCACCCTCCCCTACAAGGGGGATACCGTGGTTGGCAACGACGTCTGGATAGGTTACGAGGCCCTGATCATGCCGGGGGTGAAGGTCGGTAACGGCGCCATCATCGCCGCCCGCGCCGTGGTCACCACTGACGTGCCCGATTACGCCGTGGTCGGCGGCAACCCCGCCAAGGTGATCCGCTACCGCTTCGACGACGACACCATCGCCCGTCTCAACGCCATCGCCTGGTGGGACTGGCCGGTGGAACGGATCAGCCAGCACGTGGCGCTGATTAGCAGCGGGGAGATCGCCGAGCTGGAAGCGGCAACCCGATAGAGACGACCACCATCAAGCAGGAAGCACCATGCAACTAACCCCACCCCAACCGCCTCAGGCCCATGAATTCGAGGCCCTGCGTCGTGGCCTTAACGGTTTCAACGAAGCAGTCACCGGCCCCCTCCATCGCGAGCGGATCGCCAGCTTTATCAAGGATGAAGAAGGGGTGGTGCTGGGCGGTATTCTGGGGGAGATAAAATGGGGCTGGCTCCATATTGAGGGGCTCTGGGTCGATGACGCCATCCGTCAAACTGGCTGGGGTGCCCGCCTGCTCTCCGCCATGGAGCAGTACGCCAGAAGCCAAGGCATCACCAATTTTCATCTCGAAACCACCAGTTTTCAGGCCCTCCCCTTCTACCAGAAGCAGGGCTACGAGATCTTTGGTCAGCTGCCCGATATGCCGCCGGGGCATGTGAGTTACTTTCTGAAAAAGCAGGAGCAGTTATAAGCCGATGAGAAAGTTGAACCTCCCAGCAACAGACAAGACGCCGAATGACTGCTGTTGTCCTCTCCATCTACGCCTTGCTTTGCTCTTCCCGCTACTTGCGCTCAGTTCCAGCGCCCTTGCCCTGTCACTGCACGACCTGGATCCGGCGTTTGAGCGGTGCGAAGCGATCAAGTCACAACACGGCGCCACACTGCCCGCGAAAAGCGACCCCTTCTGGTCGCTGGAGAGGGGACAACAAGTGACCGCGCTTATCTATCTGCATGAGAAGAGCATGGAACGCTGCACCGCAGCAGAGGTCGATGCGCTGGCGCTCAAGGCGTTCCATCAAGCCGTAGAGGGAGACGGCACCTTTCTCGACACCCTGATCAAGGCAAGGGCTACCACCCTGAAGCCAGCCCAGAAAACCCAGTTGCAGCAGATGAGTCAGGCAGAGTTGGAGCGGCTATCCAGCCTGAAGGAATTTGCTCAGCCATTCTCGCTGACCGCTTACCTCAAGCAACTGGGCAGCGCCGCCCCATAGCCACCCTCAAGCAGGAGGCCCTATGCAGCTCACCACCCTTGCCAACACCCAGATCGTGATCCGCCCCTTCGAGCCGGGCGATGCCGATGAGTTTGTCCGAGCGGCCCACGAATCGATCGAGACGGTCGGCAGCTGGATGAGCTGGTGCACTCCCTCGTTCAACCAGGAGCAGGCGCTGGCCTGGTTTGCCAGCTGCGATCAGGATCGCGCCGCAGGACGTGCCTTTGACATGGGCATTTTCTGCGCCACCACCGGCCAGCTCTTGGGTGGCGCTGGCATCAACCAGCTGTCGCCCCATCATCGCTACGGCAATATCGGCTATTGGGTACGGCAATCCCGCCAAGGCTGCGGCATCGCTAGGCAGGCCGTCGCCCTGCTCCGTGACTTCGGCTTTCAGCAGTTGGGTCTATTTCGGCTGGAGATCGTGATGGGGGTCGACAACACGGCCAGCGAAGCCGTTGCCATCGCCGCCGGGGCCACCTTTGAATGCCGGGCCAGAAATCGCATCTTCCTTCATGGCCAACCCCTTGATGCACATATCTACGTCCTTGTTCCCGCCAACTGAAGCATGTCACTCCTCATTTGGGGACTCCCACTGTTTTGTATAAGGCACTGACTCATCATGCAGGCATCTGGATGCCTCTCATAACGGCACGACGGACTAGCGTTACCGCCAGAGCAGTTGGATGAGAACTCACAATATGGCTGTTGCGGATACGAAATCCACACGGAGACAATAGCGGTGGGTCATGCCAGACAAGCCTGGATAATACGGTGTCATCGAGAGGCACTAAAAAGATTCAGACTGCAGGCTGGTTACATCGTCACTACCCGCAGTGGTGGGCGTAGAGTTCTCGAGCCACACCGTGGTCAACGGCCCGGATACCGCGTCGCTTGAACAGCCTCACCTTCTTGAGCCAGTCATCACCATCGAGTTGCAACCGTTGCAGGATGGAGGAAAGCGCCTCGGGAATATGTCCCAGCTTGTCGTCGCGAATGGCACGGCTGATCCAGTCGACCAAGACCAGATAGTCGGTGAAGGTGTAGGGGAGTGACTCGGGTTTACCCTTCTGAGCGAAAGAGAGTAGCAGGGGTGGCAACTCGGTGGTTTGTGCTCTTCCCAGACGCTGGCTGATGCTGGTGTAGTCACTCTTCTTCAGGTGTCTCAGCCAACTTGGCTCGCACGGGGTTGAGCTCCACATAGGCCATGCAGGCCAATAGCGCCGATTCCGTCAGCAGGGCCTGGCTCTTGAAACGCCCCTCCCTGAAGTGACCCTTGCAGCTATCTTCCTGATTGGCCTGACGGGCCAGCCCCTCATTGAGCAGGCGCACAAACCAGCAGATGGAATAGAGTCGGCCACGCTACTCTTCTATCAGCCCTTGCAATCCCGAGAGCTCTGGCTCAATCAGGGTATCCCCCCTGATACCAGCGTCGAGCAGCGGCCACTGAAACAACCCGGCCCAGCGCTCGGCCACCTCCTGCTCGCTCCAACCCTGCGCCTGCCCTGCATCCACTTTCAGCACTAGGTGGTAGTAGAACGTATTCTGCAGATTGATCTAACGTGAGCGGGCGATGGTCATGGCAAGTTCCCCCTTCGCTGTCGCTTAAGCCAAGCTTCGCGCTACACCGCTGTCAAAATGGTGGGTGTCTCAGTATCTGTCCAGTATTTGTCGAGACGGCTCTACAGGATCAGATCACCGAGATGACAGATAGTTCCCCGATTTGAGCAACAAGGCCTCTCTGGGGTATCATACGGGTCTTCAAACTATCTCAAGGACCTGTATTAGGAAGATACCCCCTATAAGTGGTCATATATCTTCGATGGATGGGAAGGCCAGCGCTATAGCTTCTGAATAATGCATGGGCAATTCAGGAACTGATTTGTGTGTATGGATAGTGGGTTAGATCATGTTCAAAAAGGGACTGAAATTGATACCGAAGGATGTGCGCTCTAAAGTAGCGTAAATGAGACACCAGTTTGAGGCAGGTGTCAGGTGATAACTAGGTCTGTACATAGATGAAGGGCTTTATATGTTTAAGACAATTTACTTCGACATTTCAGGGGTGTGCAACGCACACTGTCGATATTGTGTTAGTGGGAAAAAATCCATATCTGGCTCTGCACATCGTAAGCAAGGTTCATTTATTGGAGTACAAGAATTCCATAACTCCATTGAACACATGTTAAACAAAGGGGTTATTAGTTGTGGTAGTGAGGTTGTTTTATATAGCTGGGGTGAGCCTTTTTTACATAAAGAACTTAAAGAAATCATTGAGATAATAAAGTCGAAAGGTCTATATTATAACCTTAGCACTAATGCATCAAAATGCACTGATTTCAATAAGGATGAATTATCCAATCTCAAAAGCATTACTTTTTCAATGCCAGGATTTAGTCAAGCATCCTATGATAGGATCCATGGTTTTAAATTTGATAGAATTATAAAAAACATTTCCGATATGGCTTTATCTCTTCGAGAAAACAACTATGTAGGTGAAATGGTTCTTGCGTATCATATATATAAATTTAACTTGGATGAGATAAATTCCGCTGCAGCTTTTGCAAAAAAAAATGATATGGTTTTTGTCCCTTCACTTGCATATTTAAATGGTTATGACATGTTTCGTCATTTTCTAACGAAAAACATGTCGCCTCAGCATATTGAAATGATTTCTACAGAGGTTTTTACCGACCATTTGAGAGAACTGCAGTTACGCAGGCCAGCAAATTATATCTGCCCGCAATTTGAGCGTCTTTCGATAGATGAAAATAGTAACGTACTCATGTGCTGTGCAATGGAAAAGGCATGTGGAGAACAAGGGCTGGTTGGCAATCTATTCGATATGGATCTTATAGAAATTCAAAAAAAAAGAAATGGCATGGAAATTTGTAATGAGTGTTCATCCTTGTCAATTGATTATATAGCCCAGAGTCCCGTTGGAATAATTGAGTTTCTTAGGTTTTACGGTGACCTATTCAATATTGTTGATTTCGATACGGCTAAAGAAGTAGTCGATGGTGATATATATATATATGGTACAGGTGAAACGGCAGATTCACTATTTAATACGTTTCTGCAAAGTAAATCATTTAATGTCAAGGGGGTTATTTATAGTTCTTCTATAGATGGAGATTCTGTTTTTAACGGATTTCCTGTCGATAATCCCAATGTGTTACATAAAAAAAGCGAAGCCAAGATACTAATTGCCTCATTGTCAGAAAAATCAATTAATGAAATACAATTCATGCTTCGAGATGAATTTGAACTATCAAATCCAATCTTAAAATTCAAAATAAATGTGTAGCGTATTGTTAATATAAGCAGTGGAATGAGTGAGACTATTTCCTAAATCAGGCAACAAATAAATTTGGCTGTACAGATCCAGTTATCACCTGACACTGGCCTCAAACCGACGTCTTGCTTTCCTCTTATTCGCTGAGGCGAGCCCGCTTATCCAGGCCGCGAGACAGGATGTCGAGAGAGCGGCGCCGGGCCATGGGCCAAATCGGGAAAGGGTAAGCACAGCTCGACCCGATTTGGCGCGAGAACAGGGATGTTCGAAGCGGACTTTGGCCGAAGCCATGGATGGCGAAGGCCAAAGGCCCGTCGGCGCGTACCGTCGGACAGGCGGGTGAGCCGAAGGAACCCGACGTCAGTCTGGTGAATAAGCGGGGGTGGCCGCTCGATTGGTGACTTTTCTTTGGCCACGCAAAGAAAAGTTACTCGCCCAAGCCCGAAGGGCGGGCGAAACCCCTTCGAGGCCAGCGGCCTCGCGTCCTGCACGGCAAGGCCGTGCCATTCCCCCATCATACGGAGCGGACGATTACGCCTGACAGCTAATCGACCCTACGATTGCACGGCGCAGCCGTGCCTGCTTGCCACAGGCACGGAGTCTGGCTGGACGCCGGGGTGCCACCAGCAAAGGGGGGCATGGCCGCCCCTATCGGCCCAAAAACGGCTCCCAATCTTTAAACACCGGCTGCAATCCCGCCTGGCGCACAGCGGCGGCCACCTCCCCCACCGGGCGGTCGTCGTGGATGGCGAACTGCTCCAGCTCCTCAGCATCCCCTTCCGCATAGCCACCCGGCTGGGTGCGCGACTCGGCCGACATCTGGGTGATGCCAAGGCGCACCGCGCCGTTGCGAAACGCCGGCGATTCCCGGGTCGAGAGGGACAAGTCCAGGGTCGGCGAGAAGAGGCGCCAGGCGCAGATAAGCTGGGCCAGCTGGCGATCCGACATGATCACTTCCGGCTCCAGCCCGCCAGTGCAGGGGCGCAGGCGCGGAAACGACAGGGAATAACGGCTCTGCCAGTGGTGGCGCTCAAGCCAGCTCAGGTGCTCGGCGACAAAATAACTGTCGGCGCGCCAATCCGCAGAGAGGCCGATCAGCGCCCCCAAGCCAATCTTGTCGATACCGGCGCGGCCGAGCCGGTCCGGCGTGGCGAGGCGCCATGCGATGTCCCGCTTGTTGCCGCGCAGATGGTGGCGAGCGTAGGTGGAGGCGTGGTAGGTCTCCTGATAGACCATGACGGAGTCTAGGCCGAGGCTCTTGAGCTCGGCATATTCAGCTTGCAAGAGGGGCTGCACTTCCATCGCCACCGTGCTGAAGTGGCGGCGGATGATGGGCATCACCTCGCGAAAATAGGCGAGCCCCACCTTGTGCTCGTGCTCGCCGGTCACCAGCAGCACGCTGTCGAAACCACGCGCCTTGATGGCCAGACACTCGCGCTCTATCTCCTCTGTGTTCAAGGTCTTGCGCTTGAGGCGGTTGCTCATGGAGAAGCCGCAGTAGGTGCAGTCGTTGGCGCACAGGTTCGACAGATAGAGGGGCACATAGAAGCCAATGGTGTTGCCAAAGCGCTGGCGGGTCAGCCGCTCGGCCTCGGCGGCCATCTGCGGTAGATAGGCTTCGGCGGCTGGGGAGATCAGCGCCATAAAATCGACCAGGGTGCGGCGGGGGGCGCTCAGCGCTCGCGCTACATCGGCGGCGGTCTTGGCACGCACCTGCATCCCCACATCGTCCCAATCAAGCGCCTGCCAGCGATCGAGGAAGCTCTCGGACTTTCTCTCAACCCCCTCCCGGCCTCCCCCTTCATAAGGGGGAGGTGTTAATCCGCCCCCCCGGTCTCCTACTTCACAAGAGGGCGGAGTCAACGCACCCTCCCCTGACAAGGGGAGGATTGGGGTGGGGTCATTGGCATGCTGACTCATAGCGCCCCCAGAAAATCGGTGAGCGGGCTGGAGGCCTGGGCCTGCACGCCGCGCGCACCCAGGCCCGCCTCATAGGCGCTGCGCCCGGCGCTGCAGGCCAACGCGAAGGCGCGGCCCATGGCAACCGGATCGCTGCTCACCGCGATGGCGGTGTTGACCAGCACGGCGTCGGCGCCGAGCTCAAAGGCGGCGGCCGCGTGGCTAGGCGCACCGATCCCCGCATCCACCACCACAGGCACATTGGCCTGCTCGACGATGATGGAGAGAAACTCCCGGGTCACCAGCCCCTGATTGGAACCGATGGGCGCGCCGAGCGGCATCACGGCGGCGCAGCCCACCTCTTCCAGCCGTTTGCACAGCACGGGGTCGGCGCCGCAGTAAGGCAGCACCACGAAGCCCTCTTTCACCAGCTGCTCGGCGGCTTTCAGCGTCTCGATGGGATCGGGTAAGAGATAGCGGGGATCGGGGTGGATCTCGAGCTTGAGCCAGTTCGTTCCCAGCGCCTCACGGGCAAGGTGGGCGGCAAACACCGCCTCGGCGGCGGTCTTGGCGCCGGAGGTGTTGGGCAAGAGCTTGACCCCGAGTTGCAGCAAGGGGCTGAGGATATCGTCGTGGGCCTTGCCCGGTTCGAGGCGCTTGATGGCCATGGTGACGAGCTGGGAGCCGCTCGCCTCGATGGCGGCGGCCATCAGATCCGGGCGGGCAAACTTGCCGGTGCCGGTGAAGAGGCGCGAGGAGAAGGTGTGATCGGCAATCTTGAGCATGTCAGCCTCCTGCAATGGCAGTGAAGAGGTGGAGTTCGTCCCCGTCATTGAGACGGGTCTCGGCCCAGCGGCCACGGGGCAGCACGGCGCCGTTAAGGGCCACCGCCACCCCCTGGGGATGGACGCCCTGGGCGGCCAGCAGGTCGGCCACGCTCTGCCCAACCGCCAGCGGCTGGGCTTTATCGTTGAGTCGAATGGTCAAGGTCATGGGGTGATTTCCTTGTGCGGCCCGCAAACCGGGCAATCGGGATCGGGGGCCAGAGTGAGGGTCTGCCACTGATGGGCCAGCGCATCGAAGCGGCGCAATGTGCCAGCGACCGGGCTCGGCAGGCCGAGCAACACTTTCAGTGCCTCCAGCGCCTGCAAGGTGCCCATCACCCCGACCAAAGGGCCGGTGACGCCGCTGGTCTCGCAGCTCTGACTGACTTTCGTATCCTGCGAATAGAGGCAGGCGTAGCAGGCGTGATCAAAGCTTGTGCGCGCCATCAGCTGCCCCTGCCAACCCACAGCGGCGGCGGAGATCCAGGGCTTGCCCTGGGCCACGCAGGCGGCGTTGATGGCCTGGCGGGTGGCCAGGTTGTCGCAGCAATCGACAACTAAATCCACCTCAGCCACAAACTCCGGCAGGCTGGCGGCATCGAGTCGCTGGTTGATGGCGATCAGCTCCACCAGCGGGTTGTGAGCGGCCAAGCACTCGCGGGCCAGCTCCGCCTTGGAGTGGTTGACTGCCTCGCTATCGAACAGGATCTGGCGCGGCAGGTTGCTGGAATCCACCGTGTCGCCATCGGCGAGCCAGAGGGTGCCCACACCGGCCCCGGCCAGATAGAGGGCGAGCGGCGAGCCGAGCCCGCCGAGGCCCACGATCAGCACGGACTTATCTTTGAGCCGCGCCTGACCCGCCTCCCCCACTTCCGCCAGCATCAGCTGGCGGCCGTATCTGAGATACTCTTTGTCACTGAGAGATGCGGCATCAGAGCGCATGTTCCACCTCCCGCATCACACAGGCCGAACGTGGCTCGTCCCCCGCCCCCACGGCGGCGAGCAGCCGCTCGGTCGCCCCCTGCCAGTCGTCACTGGCGGTGATGGCCGAGACCAGCGCGATACTACCGACCCCACTCGCCTTGACCGCCGCCACCCGCTCCTCGCTGATGCCGCCGATGGCGACCGTCGGCCAGTCGCACATCAGGGCGCGGTAGCGGTGCAGCCGCTCCAGCCCCTGGGGGCGCGAAGGCATCGCCTTGGTGTTGGTCGGGAAGATATGGCCGAGCGCGATATAGGAGGGGGCCAGCTCGCGGGCCCGCATCAGCTCGAAGTAGCCGTGGGTGGAGATGCCAAGGCGCAGCCCGGCGGCCTGAATGGCGGCGAGATCGGCGGTCTCCATGTCCTCCTGCCCCAGATGCACGCCCCAAGCGCCCGCCTCGATGGCCTGCTGCCAGTAGTCGTTGATAAAGAGCCGCGCCCCATGACGGCGACCGAGCGCGACCGCCTCAGCAATGGCCGGCGCCACCTGGGCGACGGGCAGGTTCTTGATGCGCAGCTGGATCGTCTTGACCCCGGCCCCCAGCAGGCGTTTGAGCCACTTGACCGAATCCACCACCGGATAGAGGCCGAGGTTGTGTTCGGTCGGCGCGAAGGGGCCCTGCGGCAGGCGGGCACTGCTTGTCTCATACAGGCCGAAGCGGCGATCCAGGGCTGACCCCGCCAGCACTGCGCGGGGGAAGTGGGCAAGATCGGCTGGCCAACCCAGGTGGGCGATGGGGCCGGGGCCTGCCCCCACCCCCTGCGCCGCCGCCAAGCCTTGTTGCAGGTAGGCGCGCGCCAGGGTGATGGCGTCTTCCACCGGGTAGTCCTGCGCCACCACGGCGGCGATGGCGCTGGCGTAGCAGCAGCCGGTGCCGTGGCCGTGGCGGGTATCGAGGCGCGGCGCTGCCAGCCAGAATTCGCGGGTCTCATCCTGGTAGTAGTCGAGGCAGAGATCCCCGCTCCACTCAAGGTGGCCCCCCTTGACCAGCACGGCGCGGGCGCCGAGTTCGCGCAGTCGCCGTGCTGCGAGGCGCACCAGCTCAGGACTGGTGGCTGGCAGACCGGTCAGGGCTTCCAGCTCGGGGCCGTTGGGGGTAATCAAGGAGAGGCGCGGCAGCAGGTGCTCGCGCACCGCCGCCAGCATGCCGGGCTCTGCCATGGGGGTGCCAGTGCTGGCGATAGCCACCGGGTCGTAGACCACGAAGGGAGCATCGACGGTCGACAACCTGCGGGCCAGCACCTCCACATGGAGCCGGGTCGGCAACAGGCCGATTTTGATGGCGGCGGGCGGCAGATCGACGCTAAGGGCGTCGATCTGGGCGGTGAAGGTCTGCATTAACACGGGGTCGACCATCTTCACCGCCACCGAGTTCTGGGCCGTGATGGCGGAGATGACCGAACAGCTGTGCACGCCCAGATCGTGCATGGTGTGCAGGTCGGCCTGAATGCCGGCCCCGCCGCCGGAGTCGGAACCCGCTATGGTCCAGACCACGGGGCGCGGAACCGCCGTCACCGCTGTCAGGTCGGCGGGGCTAAAAGCCCCGCGCTCCCTGTTCACGCCTCCTCCCCTGCGGCCTGCTTCAGGGTCGCCGCCTGGTGGTAGATCTCGCCGCCGGTCTCCTTGAAGGTCTCCGCCATCCGCGCCATGCCGCTCTCAACGTCGGCCTGCTTGAAGGTCTCCGTCTCCTTACGGGCCATGCCGCTCTCCACCTCGGCCACGACCCGCTCCTGCTGGCCATCCATGCCGACCATCTTGATCTCTACGGCTTCCAGCTTGGCGGCGTAGTCGCGCACGTCCTGGGTGATCTTCATGGAGCAGAACTTGGGCCCGCACATGGAGCAGAAGTGGGCCACCTTGCCGGACTCCTGGGGCAGGGTCTCGTCGTGGTAGGCGCGGGCGGTGTCGGGATCCAGCGCCAGATTGAACTGATCCTCCCAGCGGAACTCGAAGCGCGCCTTGGACATGGCGTTGTCACGGATCTGGGCGCCCGGGTGGCCCTTGGCAAGGTCAGCGGCGTGGGCGGCGATCTTGTAGGTGATGAGCCCCTGCTTCACGTCTTCCTTGTTGGGCAGGCCCAGGTGCTCCTTGGGGGTCACGTAGCAGAGCATGGCGCAGCCGTACCAGCCGATGAGCGCCGCACCGATGCCGGAGGTGAAGTGATCGTAACCCGGTGCGATGTCGGTGGTGAGCGGGCCCAGGGTGTAGAAGGGCGCCTCGTGGCAGTGCTCCAGCTGCTCGGTCATGTTGCGCTCGATCATGTGCATAGGCACGTGGCCGGGGCCTTCGATCATCACCTGCACGTCGTACTCCCAGGCAATTTTGGTGAGCTCGCCCAGGGTGCGCAGCTCGGCAAACTGGGCCTCGTCGTTGGCGTCGTAGACGGAGCCCGGGCGCAGGCCGTCACCCAGCGACAGACTGACGTCGTAGGCGGCGCAGATCTCGCAGATCTCGCGGAAGTGTTCGTAGAGGAAGTTCTCCTTGTGGTGGGAGAGGCACCACTTGGCCATGATGCTGCCACCGCGGGAGACGATGCCGGTGAGGCGCTTGGCTGTCATGGGCACGAAGCGCAGCAAGACGCCTGCGTGGATGGTGAAGTAGTCCACCCCCTGCTCAGCCTGTTCGAGCAGGGTGTCGCGGAACAGCTCCCAGGTGAGATCCTCGGCGATGCCGCCCGTCTTCTCCAGCGCCTGGTAGATGGGCACTGTCCCGATGGGCACCGGACTGTTGCGCAGGATCCACTCGCGGGTCTCGTGGATGTAGCGGCCGGTGGAGAGATCCATCACTGTGTCGGCGCCCCAGCGGGTGGACCACACCAGCTTCTCCACTTCCTCTTCGATGCTGGAAGTGACCGCCGAGTTGCCGATGTTGGCGTTGATCTTCACCAGGAAGTTGCGGCCGATGATCATGGGCTCGGCTTCCGGGTGGTTGATGTTGCAGGGGATGATGGCGCGGCCGGCAGCCACTTCATCGCGCACGAACTCGGGGGTGATGTTTTCGGGCAACCTAGCGCCAAAGCCCTGGCCCGGATGCTGGGTGCGCAACAGCTCGGAGCGCACCCGCTCGCGGCCCATGTTCTCGCGCAGGGCGATAAATTCCATCTCGGGGGTGACGATGCCGGCGCGGGCATAGTGCAGCTGGGTCACCCGGCGACCCGGCTTGGCGCGCCGAGCGCTGGGCAAATGCTCGAAGCGCAGGTGATCCAGCCCCTCGTCGGCCAGGCGCTCTTGGGTGAAGACGGAGCTTAGGCCCTCGAGCGCCTCGGTGTCAGCGCGCTCCAGCACCCAGTTTTCACGCAGGCGCGGCAGACCGCGGCGCACGTCGATGGGGGCAGCCTCTTCCCCATAGAGGCCCGAGGTGTCGTAAACCGGCACCGGCTCGTTGGGCTCGAACCGGGGATCCTCTTTGGTGCCGCCGACGAAGGTGTCGGCCAGCTGGATCTCCCGCAGGGGCACCCGGATGTCAGGGCGGGAGCCTTCAATAAAGATGCGGCGGGAATTGGGGTGAGCCATCCCCTTGAGGTTGTCGATAAAGGTCTGGGCGCTGGATCGCTGCTCGCGGCGGCTGGATTTGGTGGTATCAGATACGGAAGTAGACATAGCAAAACTCACATTAACTGGTTGAAGTTATGGGTGTTTGCTTGTCTGGAGTTCGAGGAGAAGATGAACTTGCGGCGGGGTGTGCTGGGGGGAGTGAGTCGGGCATGGATCTTCCCAGCTCTGCCGTCCCGTGTTTCCCTTGCTCTGGAGACCCGGCGCCCTATGGACAACCGGATGGGGCAGCCTCCCCCTGTGCGCCTGCAACGGCCAGAGGCGGTCTGCCTCTGGCTGGCGGGAAGGTGCTCCTTCCCCGGCGCGGTAACCCGCAAGTTACCCTTGTTTCCCTTCGCAGGTCTTAACCTGATCAGGTTCCACGGATCCCGAATTAACGGTCTCAGCTTAGCGTCGTTCGACGGTCAGCACTCCGACAAGATGGCGCCAGTATAAGTGGGGTTTTGCAAAGTACAACCCATTAACACGCCCGACCAGTGCAAAAGAAAGACCGGGCACTGGGCCCGGTCTGGTCGTTACGTTGCGTGTGCTTGTTTAATTGCGAGCCGGAGTCACCGAGAGCGTGACATTCTCGAAGCCCAGCTCGGCAAGCTCCTGGGCATCCAGCGGGATGTCCAGCTTGAGCCCGGTATTGGCACCGTCCACGCTGCGGGTACGGCGTACCTTGCTGTCGCTGCCAAGCGGCACCGGGGTGCCGATCTCGATATTGCCGGCGAACTGGCTCTCGGCGCGGAAGTCACCCGTGATGCTGGCGCGAACCGGGCGCAGTACCCTGGCCAGGCTGTCCTGCATGGTGGCAAGGCCGTTCTGCTGGATGGCCCAGTTCCAGTCCCACCACTTCATCTCGCCAGGGAGGTAGCGCTTGTCCCACTGGTAACGGATGCTGCTCGCCTTGTCTTTGAACGGACCGATGGCGAAGGTGTGACTCAGGGTCGGACGATCCTCGGGATGGGTATGCCAGGCGTTACCACCCCAACGCAGAAAGCCGTTGAAGGTCAGGTCATAGCTCATATCCGCTTTGAACTCATAGGGATAGGAGATGTTCGCCTTGTAGAGCTCGATCTTCACCGGTACCCGGGAATGGGCGGGCACGACCGGACGTACCGACTGGGACAGCGCAGTGGTGACGCCCCCTCCGTTCTGGGAGGCCCAGGACTGGTTCGCGGCAATCTCGATGGAGACCTCGGTCTCCCCCACCAGCGGCCACTTGAACTTGTTCTTGGTCGAGACCTTCTCGCTCAGGCCATAGGTGTTGGTCTTGGACCAGTTGCTCATGGTGGTATAGTTCAGGGTCACGTCATAACCGGACTGTGGCGTGTCGCTGATGTTGGTCGCCCAACCCACCACGGTGTGGACCAGGGTACGCTCTGACTGGGTCACGTCGCCGTGGCTGAAGCTGCCCGGATCCAGGGTATAGGCGAAGTTGCTGACCCGGATGCTGCTCTTCTCGTTGCAGCGATAGCCGTCGCATTTCCCGCCGTCGTTGCCACGCAGCACCCAGTCGTCCCCCTCCTGGATCACGTCCATGTCATCCCCGACAAACTGGCTGTGATCGCCTCCGACCCAGGCATAGCCGAGATAGTGGGCCAGATAACTCACCGGCTTGATGAAATTGGCGCTGTCGTGAACCATACGCCATTGCACATCCACCGCATCGCCGTCAGGAATATTGAAGGCGGGCAATACAGGTATTTCTGCCGTGGCGGGACGAGTGGGATAACACCAAGTTGTCGATGCTTTACCCGGTTTTATTTCACCGTTATAACCTGGCCCAAGAATAACCCAATTATTGGCCAACCCACTGATTTGCCACTGCCCCATCATGGCCACAATATTATTCCGGACACTCTGTGCTTCTTCCCGGTTAATTGGACGATAATCAGCACCGCAGACATCTTCCCCAAGAGAGAACAACCGCAGCTGGTCAGGATAGATGGGCTCTGCAGCACCGGCCTGGGCGGCCAGCGTGGCGGAAATGATTAATGACAAGCCTGTTATTTTGAGTGCTTTCATAGCAACCCCTTATTTTTGGAGAACAACACGAATGAGAGGGTTATTTTTATTAACAAGCAGCACGCCAGACCACCATATCAGTCGAGGTTATTTAGACTCAAGCAGGAATATTTAATTTCATGATCTCAATATGACGAAAACGTTTGAATTGGAGTTATCACTTTAATGACTAAATACTTATAAGCGATCCTCTTTAAATGAAATAAAATCTAACAATTTTATATATTCTTAAATATCCTGACTTATTGGATAAGACAGAGAATAGATATTTCCCGGTTTTATTCCGTGATTTCATCTTCCGGATTGACGACCAGGATCTCCTGCAGGCTCCCTGCTTCATCCCGGGTCAGCACCAGCTCGCGTCCGGGTTGCAGGTCACCGGGCCCCCCGTTGAGCCAGCGGGTATGATGATCAAACGCCACCTCCCCCAGCCCCGCCATCGAGAGCGTCCCGGCACCTTGTGCGATCAAGGGTACCTGCGCCCGCCGCCACTCATCCGGCTGCCGGGGTGGCGCCAGAGCAATCTGCTCGGCCACGCCATCACGGCTCCAGATGGCCAGACGCATACCGGGCCTCAAATCAGATAACTGCCGAATGCCCTCCAGCCGGGCGCTGCCCAGTTCGAGTTCGGCTCCCTGAAACTGCAGGCGCAGGCCGTCGTTGTGTTCCAGTTCCACCAGCCAGAGTTCGCGCTCGGCAGCCTGGATACAAAAGGGCAGAGAGAGGAGAAGAAGGATGGCGGGTTTCATGTGGCGGCCCATGGTCAAGTGCAGGAGAAGCCTTAACTATGGGCCGGGATGGAGAGATTTTCCGCTGGCGTGTCAGTCGTCCTGGCGGCAGCGGCTCAGGCGCATGCCGTCGAATTTGCACTCCAGCTCGAGCCAGCGCCCTTCGAACGGGGCCAGGCTGTTGTCCGAGGTGGTATAACCCCAGATCCGCCCCCGCTCGACCGGCCCTTCCAGCTCCATCTCGTCCGCTTCGTCGATCGCTTCCACTTCCCGCACGTAGCGCACACCGTCCAGCACCACCCCTTCCAGATCGACCCAGGTCCCCCCCAGATCGTCTTCGTTGAGCCAATCCTTGAAGCGGGTCTGATCGTCGATCACAAACGGCAGACCATTGACCATCAGCTGCCCCAGCTGCCAGGTGGTGCGGCCGGTCAGCTTGAATTCGGCGGCATGTGCCATGCCAAATGGCAGCATGAGCAACAACAGCAGGGCACAGATAGGTTTCTTCATCGGGGATCCTCGGGGTTACACTGGCACACAGGATGCCGTATCCGGTGTGAAAAGACCGTGAAAAGGTCGCTGACCAGGAGAGCAAAGCATGAAGATTTTGGTTGTGGAAGACAATCCTCAGGTAGCGGAAACCATCATGGATTATCTGGAGCTGGCGGGCCACAGGCTGGATTGCGCCTATCACGGCCAGGCCGCCCTGCAGTTGCTGGCGGAGCAGCGCTTCGACGTCATCATCATGGACGTCATGATGCCGCGCCTGGACGGCCTGAGCGCGGTAGCCCGCCTGCGCGAGCAGGGCATTGCCACCCCGGTGCTGTTTCTCACCGCCCGCGACAGCCTGGAGGACAAGCTGGCCGGCTTCAAGGCGGGGGGTGATGACTATCTGGTCAAGCCGTTCGCCATGGAGGAGCTGGAGGTGCGCCTGCAGGCCCTCAGCCTGCGGGGGCCACGCGGAGACGTGGGTGCCATCAGCGTGGGCGAGCTGACCGTCGATGCCGCCAGCGGCCGTGCCACCCGGGCCGGGGTCGAACTCAAGCTGGGCAAGATCCCGTTCCGGATCCTCACCCTGCTGGCTCGCCGTGCCCCCGCCATCGTCAGCCGCCAGGAGGTGCTCGACACCGTCTGGGGGGATGAGGAGCCGGACTCCGACGCCCTGCGCAGCCACATCTATGCCTTGCGCAACGCCCTCGACAAGCCCTTTCCGACCCCCATGCTGGAGACCCTGCACGGCCAGGGCTACCGGCTGGTGACCCCATGAGCCTGCCGAGCCTGCGCCGTCGCCTGGTGGTGGCCCTTGGCGGGGCCGGCCTGGTGCTGCTGATGCTGATCTCGGGCCTGATGCTGGTGGCCGAGGACAAGATGGAGGAGCTGAGCCTGCGCCACTGGCTGGAGGCTGAGGTGACCCGCTACGGCGATGACTGGCTGCGCCTCGGCATGGCGGCGCCGGCGCCGAGCCCGCGCCAGTTCTCCAGCTACTGGACCGAGGCCGGCCGCCTGCCGGTCTGGCTCAGGCCCTACCAGACCCCCGGCTTTTTCGAGCATCAGCTGGGCGAGGAGGACAAGCACTTCCTGGTGGCGCGCCACCCCTCTGGCAAAGGGCTGCTCTATCTGGTGTTCAACGACGACGCCGACGATTACCTGGATCCTTACGAAGACAAACTGCATCTTGCCACCCGGCTGATCGGGCTGGCGCTTCTGCTCGCCTTCATCGGGTTTGGCATCTGGCTGGTGCGCCACATTACTGGACCGTTGCAGCGGTTGCAGCAGCGGGTTGCCCACCTCACCCCGGATCAGGCGGACTTCGTGCCCGATGCCCCCTGGCAGGAGCTGCGGGACATAGAACAGGCGCTGCTGACCGGCAAACAAGAGGTCAGCGCCGTGTTTGCCCGCGAGCAGGAGTTCAGCCGCTTCGCCAGCCACGAGCTGCGCACCCCTAACATGGTGATCCAGGGTTCCGCCGCCCTGCTCGGCAAGGTGACCGATCTGCCCGCCCCGGCGGCCCGCGCCACCGTCCGCATTCGCGCCGCCGCCGACGAGATGGCCCTGCTCACCGAGACCTTCCTGCTGCTGGGGCGCAAAGAAGAGGTGGAGCGGCCGCCACAGCAGGTGGCGCCCTTGATTCGCCGGGAGCTGGCCCGCCTTGCCCCCTTGCTGCAACGGGAGTCCCTCGACATCCGGCTTGAACTGGACGAGGCAAGCGAAGTAAACGCTCCCCTCTCCCTGCTCGCCATTGCACTGGGTAACCTCTTGAAAAACGCCCTCAGCTACGCCGAAGGTCATATCGAGATCGAGTTGCGCGGGCAGGTGCTCACCATCAGCAATCCGACAGCGGCGGCGCCGGATCAGATCCTCGGCTACGGCTGCGGCCTCACCATCATCCAGCGCATCTGCGAGAAGCTGGACTGGCAGATAGAGACCCGGCTGGAAGACGGCATCTTCAGCGCCCGATTGGCGATGAGTCCCTGAAACAAGAAGGCGCCCGAGGGCGCCTTCTCTTTATGCTGCTTGATGCAGCTTGTCACTCACAATCCTTTACTCGGCAGGCTTGTGCTTGCGGCTGCCCTTGAGCTCGAGAAACTCGATGATCTTGCCCGCCACGTCCTTGCCGGAGGCAGCTTCCACCCCCTGCAGACCCGGGGAAGAGTTGACCTCCAGCACCAGCGGGCCGCGGGCTGAGCGCAGTATGTCTACGCCAGCCACATCCAGCCCCATGATCTTGGCGGCCTGCACCGCGGTGGCTCGCTCCTCCGGGGTGATCTTGATCGCCTCTGCGGTGCCGCCCCGGTGCAGGTTGGAGCGAAACTCCCCGGGCTGGGCCTGCCGGCGCATGGCCGCCACCACCTTGCCATTGACCACCAGGCAGCGGATGTCGGCGCCGTTGGCCTCGCGGATATACTCCTGCACCAGTATGTTGTTGTTGGTCTGGATAAAGGCCTCGATCACGCTCTCGGCGGCCTTCTGGGTCTCGCACAGCACCACGCCGATCCCCTGGGTGCCCTCCAACAGCTTCACCACCAGGGGGGCGCCGCCCACCATGGTGATAAGGTCGGGCACGTCATGGGTGCTGTGGGCATAGCCGGTCACTGGCAGGCCGACCCCGTGGCGAGACAACAGTTGCATGGCCCGTAGCTTGTCGCGGGAGCGGCTGATGGCCACCGAGCTGTTGAGGGCCAGGGTGTTCATCATCTCGAACTGGCGCAGCACGGCGGTGCCATAGGCGGTGATGCTGGCCCCGATCCGCGGGATCACGGCGTCATAACTCTCCAGCTCCCCCCCCTCGTAGTGAATGGAGGGGTTGTGGGAGGCGATGTTCATGTAACAACGCAGGGTGTCGAGCACCTCGACCTGGTGACCACGGGCCTGTGCCACCTCGACCAGACGGCGGGTGGAGTAGTTTTTCGGCTCACGGGATAAAATGGCGATCTTCATGACAATTCCGCTAGAAGGCAGTGCCTGGGCAGGATGGGGCGGGAGAGTATAAGGTGCCACAGCGCCAAGACAACGCCAATTGTTTCTCCTGACAACAAGACAAACCGCACACAGAGCTCACCGCTCAGCTCCTCGCCGCGACCATGGAAAACGACGGCTTCGGGCTGGCTGGTCCACCAGCCCGAGCATGCCGCCGTTTTTTGCCTGACGATCAGCCGGATTTCATCCGGCCTTTCACTCTTAGCCGATATTGGGGGCCAGCCAGCGCTGGGCCTCCTCCAGTGTCATCCCCTTGCGCACGGCGTAGTCCTCCACCTGATCGGGCTGGATCTGGGCCACCGCG
Organism: Aeromonas enteropelogenes; assembly: GCF_000819845.1. Taxonomy (GTDB): domain Bacteria; phylum Pseudomonadota; class Gammaproteobacteria; order Enterobacterales; family Aeromonadaceae; genus Aeromonas; species Aeromonas enteropelogenes. The sequence continues at coordinate 201,824 of NZ_CDCG01000004.1, read as the reverse complement.
AAGTACTTGCTGTCGGGGTGGGAGAAGTACCAGCCCGACACCGCCGCCCCCGGCCACATGGCGTAGGACTCGGTGAGCTGCATGCCGATAGCCTGCTCCACGTCCAGCAGCTCCCAGATGCTCCCCTTCTCGGTGTGCTCCGGACAGGCCGGGTAACCGGGGGCCGGGCGGATGCCACGGTAGTTCTCGCGAATGAGCTCCTCGTTGGAGAGCGCCTCGTCCGGGGCATAACCCCAGTGCACTTTGCGCACCTGCTCGTGCAGGTATTCGGCAAAGGCCTCGGCAAGACGGTCGCACACCGCCTGGATGAGGATGGCATTGTAGTCGTCGTGCTCGGCCTTGTAGGCCTTGGCGATGGCCTCCTCGCCGATGCCGCCGGTCACCGCAAAGGCGCCGATCCAGTCGGGCTTGCCGCTCTCCTTCGGCGCCACATAGTCCGCCAGACAGTAGTTGGGAAAGCCCTGCTTCTCGCTCTGCTGGCGCAGGTGGTGCAGCACTTTTTTCACTTCAGTGCGCGACTCGTCGGTGTAGACCTCGATGCTGTCCCCCACGGCGTTGGCGGGGAACAGGCCGACGATGCCGGCGCAGCGCACGCTCTGATCCTTTTCCAGCTGATCCAGCATGGCGTTGGCGTCGGCAAAGAGGCGCGTTGCCTCCTCCCCCACCACTTCATCTTCCAGAATGCGGGGGAACTTGCCCGCCAGCTCCCAGCTGAGGAAAAACGGCGTCCAGTCGATGTAGGGGCGCAGCACCGAGATGGGCACGTTCTCGAACTTCTGTACGCCGAGCTCCCGGGGCGCCGGCGGCTCATACCCCACCCAGTCCAGCTGATGGCGGTTGGCGCGGGCCTCCGCCAGCGTGATGGGGCGCGAGCGCGGCTGCTTGCGAGCGTGCTGCTCGCGGGCGATCTCGTACTCCTTGTCGATGCGGGCGACAAACGCCTCCTTGAGATCCGCACTTAATAGGCTCTGGGCCACCCCCACTGCGCGGGAGGCGTTGGAGACATAGACCACGGGCTCGGAGTAGTTCTGCTCTATCTTCACCGCGGTGTGGGCCTTGGAGGTGGTGGCGCCGCCGATGAGCAGCGGCAGTTTGAAGCCCTGGCGCTCCATCTCTTTCGCCACGTGCACCATCTCGTCCAGGGACGGGGTGATGAGGCCCGACAGGCCTATGATGTCGGCGTTCACCTCCCGCGCCGTCTTGAGAATGGTCTCGCAAGGCACCATGACCCCGAGGTCAACTATCTCGAAGTTGTTGCACTGCAGCACCACGCCGACGATGTTCTTGCCGATGTCGTGTACGTCCCCCTTCACGGTGGCGAGCACGATCTTGCCGTTGCTGGAGCCGCCGGACTTCTCCGCCTCGATATAGGGCTGCAGGTAGGCGACTGCCCGCTTCATGACCCGGGCCGACTTCACCACCTGGGGCAGGAACATCTTGCCGGCGCCGAACAGATCGCCCACCACATTCATGCCGTCCATCAGCGGCCCCTCGATGACGTGCAGCGGCCGCTCGGCCTGGGCGCGCGCCTCTTCGGTGTCCTCCTCGATGAAGTCGGTGATGCCCTTGACCAGGGCGTGTTCGAGCCGCTTGCCCACCGGCCAGCTGCGCCACTCCTGCTCCCGCGGATCTTCGGCCTGGGCGCCGGCACCGCGGTACTTCTCGGCGATGGCCAGCAGCTCTTCGGTGGCGTTGTCATTGAGGTTGAGCACCACCGCCTCGACCTTCTCTTTGAGCTCGGCCGGGATGTCTTCATAGATGGCGAGCTGGCCGGCGTTGACGATCCCCATGTCCATGCCGTTCTTGATGGCGTGGTAGAGGAAGACGGCGTGGATCGCTTCGCGCACCGGCTCGTTGCCCCTAAACGAGAAGGAGACGTTGGAGACGCCGCCGGAGATCATGGCGTGGGGCAGGTTATCCTTGATGTCCTTCACCGCGTCGATGAAGTCCACCGCGTAGTTGTTGTGCTCGTCGATGCCGGTCGCCACCGCGAAGATGTTGGGGTCGAAGATGATGTCTTCCGGCGGGAAGCCCACCTGATCCACCAGGATGCGGTAGGCGCGCTGGCAGATTTCGAACTTGCGGGCGCGGGTATCGGCCTGCCCCACCTCGTCAAACGCCATCACGATGACGGCGGCGCCGTAGCGGCGCAGCAGTTTCGCCTGCTCGATGAACTTGTCCACCCCCTCCTTCATGGAGATGGAGTTGACCACCGGCTTGCCCTGCACGCACTTGAGGCCGGCTTCCAGCACCTCCCACTTGGAGGAGTCGATCATCACGGGCACCCGGGCGATGTCCGGCTCACCGGCGATGAGGTTCAAGAAGCGCACCATGGCCGCCTCGGCGTCCAGCATCCCCTCGTCCATGTTGATGTCGATGATCTGGGCGCCGTTCTCCACCTGCTGCTTGGCGACATCCAGGGCCTCGTCGTAGAGCCCCTCCTTGATGAGCCGCTTGAACTTGGCCGAGCCGGTGACGTTGGTGCGCTCCCCCACGTTCACGAACATGGACTCCGCCGTGATGATGAGGGGCTCCAGGCCCGACAACCGGCAGGCCACCGGCAGATCCGGCAGGGCGCGGGGCTTGATGCCCGCCACCGCATCGCTCATGGCGCGAATATGGGCCGGGGTGGTGCCACAGCAGCCGCCCACCAGGTTGAGAAAGCCGCTTTGAGCCCACTCGCGGATATGGCCCGCCATCTCGGCGGTGTCGAGGTCGTACTCGCCGAAGGCGTTCGGCAGACCGGCGTTGGGGTGGGCGCTCACGAAGGTTTCGCTGATGCGGGAGAGCTCCTCCACGTACTGGCGCAGCTCATCTGGCCCAAGCGCGCAGTTGAGACCGAAGGAGACGGGTTTGACGTGGCGCAGCGAGTGGTAGAAGGCTTCGGTAGTCTGGCCGGAGAGAGTACGGCCGGAGGCGTCCGTGATGGTGCCGGAGATCATCACCGGCAGGCTGTAGCCCAGCGCCTCGAACACCAGGTCCACCGCGAAGGCGGCCGCCTTGGCGTTGAGGGTATCGAAGATGGTCTCGATCAGGATGATGTCGGCGCCGCCCTCAATGAGGGCATGGGTCGATTCGGTATAGGCGGCCACCAGCTGGTCATAGGTGACATTGCGCTTGCCGGGGTCGTTCACGTCCGGCGAGATGGAGGCGGTGCGGTTGGTGGGCCCCAGGACGCCTGCCACGAAGCGCGGCTTGTGGGGCTCTTTGGCGGTCCACTCGTCCGCCACGGTGCGGGCCAGGCGGGCCGCCTCCCGGTTGATCTCGGCAGAGAGATCCTCCATCTCGTAGTCGGCCATAGCGATACGGGTGGCGTTGAAGGTATTGGTCTCGAGGATATCGGCGCCGGCGGCGCAATACTGGTCGTGTATCTCGCGGATCACGGCGGGACGGGTCAGCACCAGCAGGTCGTTGTTGCCCTTGATGTCGGTGTGCCAGTCGGCGAAACGCTCGCCTCTATAGTCCGCCTCGCCGAGCTTGTAGCCCTGGATCATGGTGCCCATGGCCCCGTCGATGATCAGGATCCGCTCCTTGAGGCAGGTTTCCAGTTTCTTTGTTATGTCCGACTTCTGGTTCGGATCCCTACTTTGCCCACTCTTCGCCACGGCGCTTTCCTCTTACATCCATGCAACTGCGTAAGCAGCATCCTAACAGTAAACCTGGAAAATGGAAATCTAGCCGTCTATCAGTCCAAAATGGCCTTCATATACTCACTTGTGGGTAATGAGTAACATATGACCCGGGAGTACCCTATGGGCGTCCCGACAGGGATACGTGCTTGCTGTTTACAAACGAGAAAAAATAACTATGAGCGTCTACTACACACTCTGCTTCCTGGCAGCGTTGGCGATATTTATCGCCTTTGCCAACCAGTATGTCGTGAAGATCCAGACCACCATCGCCATCACCGCCGGTTCCATGCTGATCTCCGCGCTGATGGTGCTGTTCGGTAAACTGGGTTGGTTCAACCTGGAACCCCTTGCCGTCGAGACCATGAAGAGCATCGACTTCCAGAATTTCCTGCTCAAGGGGATCCTGGGCTTCCTGCTGTTCGCCGGAGGCCTTGGCATCAACCTCAAGGCGCTGCGCAGCCAGAAGTGGGAGATCACCATTCTGGCCATAGTCGCGACCCTGCTCTCCACCTTCCTCATCGGCTATGGCTTCTGGTTCATCGCCAAGCTGCTGGGCTGGGATGTGCCGCTGGTCTACTGCATGCTGTTCGGTGCCCTGATCTCCCCCACCGACCCGATCGCCGTGCTGGCCATCGTCAAGAAGATGAAGGCGCCGCCCCAGATCTCCATCCAGATCGAGGGGGAGTCCCTGTTCAATGACGGTGTGGGCCTCGTCATCTTCGCCACCGTGTTTGCCGTGGCATTTGGCGGCGTCGAGCCCACCTTCGGCAGCGTGGCGGGTCTGTTCCTGCATGAAGCCCTGGGTGGCATCCTGTTCGGTGCCGTGCTGGGGGTCATCGCCCACGTGATGATCAGCGCCACCGATGACGGCTCTCTGGAGCTGCTGCTGACCCTCTGCATCCCGACCGCTGGCTTCGCCTTTGCCAACATGATCGGTGTCTCCGGCGCTCTGGCCATGGTGGTGACCGGCATCATGATCGGCAACTGGACCCGCCACTCCGGCTTCTCCGAGCAGAGCCGCCATCACCTGGATCACTTCTGGGAGTTGATGGACCAGTTCCTCAACGCCCTGCTGTTCCTGCTGATCGGTCTGGCGCTGGTGCTGCTGGATCTCGCCTGGCGTGACTGGATCCTGCTAGTCATCGCGGTGCCGCTCTGCCTGGCTGCCCGCTTCATCAGCGTCTCCCTGCCCTATGTGGCCTTCCGCCGTTTCCGTACCTACAACACCTTCTCGGTGCGGATCCTCACCTGGGGCGGCCTGCGCGGCGGTCTGGCCATGGCGATGGCCCTGGCACTGCCGTCCGGCGTCATGATGCTCCCGGAGCACGGCGTCGACCTGCGCCAGGTCATCCTGGTGATGACCTACTCGGTGGTGATGTTCTCCATCGTGGTGCAGGGCATGACCATCACCCCGATGATCACCGCTGCCAAGCGGGCAAGCGGCGACTACTGATCGCCGCCTGCCGCCGGGTTTTGCGACCCACTGGCACGCTGATAAAAAAATCCGGCCCCTTTACGGGGCCGGATTTTTATTTGGGCGCGGATTGCCGATGCCCTCAACAAGCGACGGCGGGTACCGACCGGGGATTGGCGGCGTTCTGGTTCAGCTCCGCCCTGAACTGTCCAAGGGGGATCGGCCGGCCAAACAGATATCCCTGCTGATAGGTCACCCCTTTGGTCTTGAGGTATTGCGCCTGTGCCGGATGTTCTACCCCCTCGGCCACCAAGGAGAGACCGAGGCGGGAACCCAGGTCGATCACGTTGTCGACAATGTGCTCGGAGAGAGACTCGGTCCCGATACGGCTGATAAAGGACTTGTCGATCTTGAGGTAGTCCACCTGGAACTGCTGCAGATAACGCAGGCTGGAGTGGCCGGTGCCGAAGTCATCGATGGCCAGCCTGACCCCCAGCTCGTTGAGCCGTCTGAACAGCGACAGGGTCTGGGGATCGGCCACCAGCAGCTCCCGCTCGGTCAGCTCCAGCACCAGCACCACCTGGCCCGGCGCGAAATGATCGAGGAAGCGGCGACACTCGGCGAGCAACCCGGCCTCGCGGCAGTGGGCCGCACTGATGTTGAAGCTGATGTGAAATCCGTGGGGCACCTGCTGGCGCTCCATGCCCAGCTCCCGGGCCACCTCTTCCATGATCAGGGTTGTCATCGGCACTATGAGGCCACTCGCCTCCGCCTGGGGGATGAAGAGATCGGGGCGGATCAGCCCGGCCGTCGGATGTTGCCAGCGCATCAGTACCTCGGCCCCCATCACCCGCTCGCCATCCGACGCCACCAGGGGTTGCAGGTAGGGCACGAACTCCTTGTTGCGCAGGGCGCGTTCCAGCTCGCTGACGGGTGAGCGGGGCCGTCCCAGCAACCACCAGATCAGCAGGGCAAAAGTCAGGGAGATGCCTGCCAGCAGCAGGGCCCCCCAGCGCTTCTCCTGCCACAGGGAGAGCCAGAGCGATGAGATTTCGTGTCCCGCATAGATGGAGAGCGGATAGCGGGCGGAAGGGGTCTCGTGACTGGCCAGGGTGGGCAGGGCTACCTCCTTGTCGCTCAGCACTCCCTCGTCATCCAGCCACTGGCTCCCCACGTGGAGCAGCAGCTTGCAGGGGCGGCCGCTGATCACCAGCATGAAGCGCAGATAGTCGCCATCTATGGTGCTGACCGCCGCCCCCTGCTCCTTGTTGTCCCGCAGGATCAGCAAGGGGTGATCGGCACGCACCTGGCTACCCGACACCAGGCGCAGGCGCCCGTCGATGTAATTTTCCTGCCGATCGGGCCAGCGGATGGGACCAAACAGGGAGTTGCAGTAGGCCTCCTCCTCCCCCGCCAGATTGACGGTGCGCACGAAGGGCACCAGCGCTACCTGTTGGCGAAGGGCAAACAGGGCCCGTTCGCACGACTTGCCGAGGAAGGGCAGGATCGCCTGATTGGCCTCTTCCGCATGGGACAACATGGTTTCCATCAGGGAGACCGCCTGTTTGGCGGACTCCTCGGACTGGCGTTCCAGGGTCTGTATATGGCTGTTGTACAACATCCAGAGACCCAGGGAGAAAGGCAGTCCGAACAGCAGCAGGGTACAACCAAGGCGTAGCCAGGGACGGGAGAAATCCAGGTTGGGCAACGTCATCGACATAAGGGCACCATACAGCGAACATGGCGACCCAACATAACAGGCGATGCTGAACTCAGGCCTAACACGAACAAAGTTTGACCAAAATGGAGCCAAAACAGCCAGCCCACTCACCACTCTGGCCAGGGCCCTTTAACTGGCGTTCACGCTGCGCTTTTCCCGTGCAGTAACAGGCGAGCTGGCGGGGATATCCCCTGACTGCAGCTCTTCGCAAAATTGCGGCAACGGCATGGGGTGGGAGTAGAGGAATCCCTGCAGAAACTGGACCCCCTTGCTCCTGAGATAGGCGGCCTGCTGCTCTGTCTCGACCCCTTCCGCCACCAGGGCGAGACCAAGACGGCTCGCCAGATCGATCACGTTGTCGACTATGTGCTGGGAGAGGGACTCTGTGCCTATCCTGCGGATAAATGACTGATCTATCTTGAGATAATCCACATGAAACTGCTGCAGGTAACGCAGGCTGGAGTGACCTGTGCCAAAGTCGTCGATCGCCAGCCTGACCCCCATCTGATCCAGCTGCTGGAACAGGGAGATCGTCTGGTTATCCGCCACCAGCAGCTCCCGCTCGGTCAGCTCCAGCACCATCACCACCTTGCCGGGGGCAAAGTGATCGAGAAAAGTGCGGCATTCGCTGAGCAGGGAAAAGTCGTGGCAGTGGGCCGCACTGATGTTGAAACTGATATGAAAACCATCCGGCAGCTGCGTCTGTATCCGCCCCAACTGGTTCGCCACGCTTCTCATCATCTGGCTGGTCATGGGCACGATAAGGCCGGATTCCTCCGCCTGGGGAATGAAGAGATCGGGCCTGATCACTCCCTCGGTGGCATGATGCCAGCGCATCAGCACCTCCCCTCCCATCATGCTGCCGTCGTCACTGGCCACCTGCAGTTGCAGATAGGGGACGAATTCCCTGGCACGCAGGGCCCGTTTCAGCTCGTCATTGGGGGAACCCGGGCGGCCCAGCACCCACCACACCAGCCAGGCAAGCAACAAGGCGCTGGCAGCCAGTGACAACAACGCCAGCTGACGCGCCTCCCAGAGTGACTGCCAGTAGTGGGGAATGCTGTAGCCTGCGTAGATGGCAAAGGGGTAGCGGTCGGAGGAGAGCCTGAGGCTGGTACTGCGCTCCAGCCTGGGGGCATGGTCCAGATAGCGGCCAGACTCGTCGATGCTGGCCGAGCCCACCTGCAGAAACAGGACGTCGGGCTTGTCTCCCAGGGAGAGCATGAAACTGAGCAATGAGCTGTCGACGGCGCTGAGCGCGGCATCCCTGCCCTGTTCGGTGCGCACCACCAGTAGGGGGTGGTTCTGCCTAACCTTGTTGCCGCGCATCAGCAGCAACTTGCGATCGAGATAACGGGAGCCATCATCGACTTCGCTGACAGCCCCGAACAACGAGGTACAGCTGATCACTCCATCATTGACCAGGTTGACCGAGCGCAGGAAGGGCTCCACAGCTACTTTCTTGCGCAAGATCAGCAAATTACGTTCACAGGGGGTCGCTACAAACGGCAGCACTTCCCGGTTGACCTGTTCCGCACGATCCAGCACCTCTTCCATCAAGGTAATGGCCTTGTGTGCCGAAGCTCGGGAATCGGCTTTAAGATCATACAGATAGTTGCTGTGAACGATCCAGCCACCGACCAGCAGAGGGAGGGAGAACGCCAGCAGTGTGCTGCCGATGCGCAATCTGGTACGGGAGAGATCCAACCGGAAAAGAAACATAAAAAACCACGCCACAAGCTGTCAGGCCTGCCCAGGCAGACGCTGCACTAGACCAAGAGTCGGGTTACACAGGTAACGATGACACATCGCTACCGCTCATAACCGAATAACATAACGCAAAGCGTTTATAAAACGAACCGATGAAACTGTGACCAGATCACACTTGTACCAGCCGCTCCCGCAGCAAGAGGCCCCCATAGAAACGAATAATGCCGCGTCGGGACGCGGCATTATGGTTTATTTCCGATACGGACTCCGGCGAAGAGCGGTTATACCGCCTGCTGCAGGATCACCGCATCGGCCTTCTTGGTGTAGGAGGCGATCTCGTTGAAGTTGAGGTAGCGATAGGTATCGGCCGCGGTAGCGTCCAGCGCCTTGGCATACTGCAGGTACTCTTCTACGGTCGGGATCTTGCCGAGGATGGCGGCAACCGCAGCCAGTTCGGCAGAAGCCAGATAGACGTTGGCCCCCTTGCCCAGACGGTTCGGGAAGTTACGGGTGGAGGTGGAGACCACGGAGGCTCCTTCCGCTACCCGCGCCTGGTTGCCCATGCACAGGGAACAGCCGGGGATCTCGATGCGGGCACCGACCCGACCGAAGATGCCGTAGTAGCCCTCTTCGGTCAGCTGATCCTTGTCCATCTTGGTCGGCGGGGCGATCCACATGCGGGTCGGCAGCTCGCCCTGGTACTTCTCGAGCAGTTTGCCGGCGGCACGGAAGTGGCCGATGTTGGTCATGCAGGAGCCGATGAACACCTCGTCGATCTGGTCGCCAGCCACGCTGCTCAGCAGGCGGGCGTCGTCCGGATCGTTCGGTGCGCACAGGATCGGCTCCTTGATGGTGGCCAGATCGATCTCGATGATTTCGGCGTACTCGGCATCCTTGTCCGCTTCCATCAGGGTCGGGTTGGCCAGCCACTCTTCCATCCCCTTGATACGGCGGGTGATGGTGCGCACGTCGCCGTAGCCTTCGGAGAGCATCCACTTCAGCATCACGATGTTGGACTTCAGATACTCGATGATCGGCTCTTTATCCAGCTTGATGGTGCAACCGGCGGCGGAGCGCTCGGCGCTGGCGTCCGCCAGCTCGAACGCCTGCTCCACCTTGAGGGTCGGCAGACCTTCGATCTCGAGGATGCGGCCGGAGAAGATGTTCTTCTTGCCCGCTTTCTCGACCGTCAGCAGCCCCTTCTGGATGGCGGCATAAGGAATGGCGTGGACCAGGTCACGCAAGGTGATGCCCGGCTGCAGCTCGCCCTTGAAGCGCACCAGCACGGATTCCGGCATGTCCAGCGGCATCACGCCGGTGGCGGCGGCGAAGGCTACCAGACCGGAGCCCGCCGGGAAGGAGATCCCGATGGGGAAACGGGTGTGGGAGTCACCACCGGTACCCACGGTATCCGGCAGCAGCATACGGTTCAGCCAGGAGTGGATGACGCCGTCACCCGGACGCAGAGAGACACCGCCGCGGTTCATGATGAAGTCCGGCAGGGTGTGGTGGGTCTGCACGTCGATGGGCTTGGGATAAGCAGCGGTATGGCAGAAGGACTGCATGGTCAGGTCGGCGGAGAAGCCGAGGCAGGCCAGATCCTTCAACTCGTCGCGGGTCATCGGGCCCGTGGTGTCCTGGGAGCCGACGGTAGTCATCTTGGGTTCGCAGTAGGTACCCGGACGAATGCCCTGCACGCCGCACGCCTTGCCCACCATCTTCTGGGCCAAGGTGAAGCCCTTGCCGGTGTCGGCGACAGGTTGCGGACGACGGAACACGGTGGAGAACGGCAGACCCAGCGCTTCGCGGGCCTTGTCGGTCAGGCCGCGACCGATGATCAGCGGAATTCGGCCACCGGCGCGCACTTCGTCGATCAGCACGTCGGTTTTCAGTTCAAACTGGGCCAGCACTTCTTCGGTGCCGTGCTTGCAGATCTTGCCCTGGTACGGGTAGATGTCGATGACATCGCCCATCGCAAGCGCAGAGACGTCTACCTCGATGGGCAGGGCGCCGGCATCTTCCATGGTGTTGAAGAAGATGGGGGCAATCTTGCCGCCAAGGCAAACACCGCCGGCACGCTTGTTCGGCACGAACGGGATATCGTCGCCCATGAACCAGAGCACAGAGTTGGTGGCGGATTTGCGTGAAGAGCCGGTACCGACCACGTCACCCACATAGGCGAGCGGGAAACCTTTCTCTTTCAGCGCATCAATGGTCTTGACGGGGCCGACCACACCGTCTTTGTCCGGGGTAATGCCGGGACGGGCGTTTTTCAGCATGGCCAGGGCATGCAACGGAATGTCCGGGCGGGACCAGGCGTCCGGCGCCGGCGACAGGTCGTCGGTGTTGGTCTCGCCGGTCACCTTGAAGACGGTGACGGTGATCTTACCGGCCAGCTCGGGACGGGAGAGGAACCACTCGGCATCGGCCCAGGATTGCATCACCTGCTTGGCGTGGGCGTTGCCCGCCTTGGCCTTCTCTTCCACGTCGTGGAAGGAGTCGAACATCAGCAGGGTGTGGGAGAGGCCCTTGGCAGCAAGAGGGGCCAGCGTCGCGTCATCCAGCAGGTCGATCAGCGGCTGGATGTTGTAACCCCCCTGCATGGTACCGAGCAGATCGACGGCTTGCGCGGCAGTCAGGATGGGGGAATGGGCCTCGCCCTTGGCGACGGCGGTGAGGAAACCGGCCTTCACGTAAGCCGCTTCATCAACGCCAGGGGGAATTCGGGAGGACAACAGCTCTTTCAGAAAGTCTTCTTCGCCGGCGGGCGGATTCTTGAGCAACTCGACCAGGGCGGCGACTTGCTCAGCATCCAGAGGTTTGGCAACTATGCCCTCGGCGGCACGTTCTGCGACGTGTTTACGGTAAGTTTCAAGCACGACTAATTCCTCTTTGGTCTTTTTTTGGGGTTCGCCCACGCTCGCGGCGATCGTCCTTGCGGGACACCCTGTAGGGTGCTCCCCACTATATAAGTTTTAACGACTAATTAAAATCAAAACGCTGTTTACTTATTCACCGCAAACTCATAACCAATTAATCAGTCTCTGTTTTTTTGGAAATTTAAAAATCCGCCACAACCAGACTTAACAAATCAGCATCATTTTCGCATTATTCGAACGTACTGCCCAATTGCAGATAGAAGACATCATTGCCCCCCTCCGCCATGCCATAGCCGAGGAAGACGGGGCCGAGGAAGCTCTCCACCCCCACATAGACGGAGCCCGCGGTGAAGGAGCTCCCCATACCGATGTCCTTGCCCTTGTTCCAGACCCCGCCCTGCTCCAGGGAGCCCCCCAGGTAGAGCGGCATCCTGAATGCGCCGAAGTCGTTGTCGGCCACCCGATAGATGTAGCGCAGCCCGCCAAACAGGCTGTAGCGGCCGCTCAGCTGGTAACGCTGGAAGCCGGAGAGGCGGAATAGGCCACCCAGATCCTGGATGTGCAGGGGGACCGCCTCCTCGCTGCCGGAGCCCCCCCCTTCCAGTATCAGGTTGAGGCTGTGGCGATCCCAGGACCAGGGTTTGATCATGGAAAGGTGGTAGTTCCACCCCTCGCTGCGATCATTCAGATCCTCCGGCCCCTCGAAGTTGACGTGAGAGTGGCCCAGCTTGATGTCCCACTTGACCCCTTCATAGGGGAAATAGAGGCTGTCGAGGTTATCGTGCTCGAAACGCACATAAGGGCCCCAAGCCGTCGCATCCACGCTGTAATTCCTGAAGTTTTGCAGATCCACCTTGCCGGTCTGTCCCTCCAGGCCCATGGAGAGGCGGCTCCAGGGTTGGCGGTTCCAGCCGATGGCCAGATCCGCGCTGAAGAAGGAGTAGTCTGTATCGAGGTAGTTCAGGTCGATTTCGTCCGGCACCGGATTGAACAGACGACGGTCGGTCTGGTCATATGCCAGGCTGGCCTCGCCATAGAAGGTCTGGGAGGGCTCCAGCGGCGTATAGAAATCGGTCTTGATGTGCTTGGCCGTGCCCAGCGACGCCTCGGTCAGCCACTCGGCCCCCCAGTCGTTGACGTTGGTCAGGGTGTAGGACATGCCGACGTTGTAGTTGGAGGTGTTCTCGAAGTCATCGGTGAAGCCGAACTGGAAGTTGAGGTATCCCGGACCCCAGTTCTTCTCGCTGGCATCCACCACCAGCACGTTCTCCCCGTCCCGCTCCTCCACCTCGTAGGTGATGCGATCGAACGACTCCAGGGCATAGAGGCGGCGGATCCCCGCTTCCAGGCTCTCGTTGGTCTGGATCTTGTCGGGCCGTACCTTCAGCATGGCGCGTACCGTCTCGTCGGAGAGTCGCGACTTGTTGAGGATCTCCACCTTGTCGATGAAGTAGGCGGGCTGGCCGCTGCGCTCGGCGCGCCGACTCAGCTTGAGATTGCGGTAGTCATTGTACTCGGCCTTGCTCAGGGAGAGGCGTTCAAGCTGCGCCGATGCCTTGCCGGCCGTCGCCTCTCCTATCTTGATCCCCTCCGGCATGCGGCTGAAATCGGCGATCCCCATGTCGCCGAATTCGGGCACGAGCAGTATGTCCCCGGGCCCCAGCAACGCCTTCTGCTTCTCCGTGCCTACCTGGGTCATGTAGGTGGTGAGCTGATCGATCATGGCGAGCCCTGACTTGAGGGATTCCTTGGTGCGCAGCTTGGCACCGATATCCACCGCGATCACCACGTCGGCTCCCATCGCCTTGGCCACATCCACCGGCATGTTGTTGACGCTTCCCCCGTCCGCCAGGATATGCCCCTCCCACTCCACCGGCTTGAGCGCGCCGGGAATGGACATGGAGGCCTGCATCGCCTTGGCAAGGCTGCCATGATCCAGCACGAAGGGGGTCACCGTCTCCATGTCGGTCGCCATGGCGCGATAAGGGATGGGCAGATCGTCGAAGCTCTTCTGCACCGGCAGGTTGGAGGTGGCGTGACGCAGCAGGCTGGCCATGGACTGCCCCTGGAAGAAACCGTCCGGCAGCTGGGTGGTATCGCCGTTGACCCCGATATCGGTGCGCAGCTGGTACTGCTCGCTCTGCTGCTTCTTGCGCAGGGAGAGCTCGTTGCGGCCGACCTTGTCCTGATAGCCTTTGTTCCAGTCGATGGCGAGGGTGGTGCGCTCCACCTCCTCGGCGCTGAGCCCCATGGCGTACATCCCCGCCACATAGGAGCCCATGCTGGTACCCACGATGATGTCGACCGGGATCCGCTTCTCCTCCAGCACCTTGAGGATACCGATATGGGCCGAGCCCTTGGCCCCGCCCCCACTCAGTACCAGAGCGACCTTGGGGCGGCTCCCTTCGCTTGCCTGCACCAGCAGGGGGCAGAGAGCCAGGAGCAGCAGAAACAAACGGGTCCATCCCGCACGGAAGCAGCGCATCATATTTTCCATATCATTCAAGGGGGATTACTCACCAGGATTGGCCCCTACTATAAGGGCCGCTCCGATGATCGCAAACTGCATCCGCGTGTCAGGTGGTCACCAGTTCGCATCCTTGGTGCCATACGGGATTCGCCTCCTGTGAGCGCAAACGTAATCTGCGAATAAAGGTGTCCCTTGACTCAAGGGCATGGCCCCCTGGCCGCTAATATCAGCTCATCCCGTGTTCCTCCACCCGAGTCACTCTTATGCTTGCAAGCCTGACACTCAAACAGAAAATCCTGGCCACCATCACTCTGGCCGTCGTGCTCTCCTGCCTGCTGGTGGGTTACTTCAGCCAGCGCTCGGCCCAGCAGCTGATCGAGAAGCGGATGTTCGAGCAGGAGCTACCCAACCTGACCCAGCGGATCAGCAAGGAGATCGAACAGGATCTCAAGGGGATCGCCCAGGCGGCACGGCAGCTGGCCACCGATCGCTTCATCCTCGACTGGGTGGACAGGGGGATGCCCAAAGAGCAGGAACCCATCGTGATCAACCAGCTCAAGGACGTGGCCAGCCAGTATGGTCTGGTGACCGCCTCCTTCGCCGATCGCCAGAGCGCGGCCTACTACAACCAGGACGGCTTCCTGCGCAACCTGACGCCAACCCAGGATGCCTGGTTCTACGACTACACCAAGAGCCAGAAGGAGATGACTCTCAGCATCTTTCGCGAAAGCAACGGCGAGATGAAGCTGTTCGTCAACTTCCAGCAACTCGATGGCCGCGGCCTGGCCGGATTTGCCAAATCCCTTGATACCATGGTCGCCATGGTCTCCAGCTTCCGGCTTGAGCAAAGCGGCATCGTCTTCATAGTCGATGGCAGCGGCAAGGTGAAGCTGCACCCCAACGCCAGTCATATCGATCGCGATACCCTGGGCGCGCTGGTCAGCGGTGACAGTGCCAGCCTGCTCGCCAAGCGTCCCTTCGCCGTCATCAACGCCGAGGTGGACGGCCAACCCATGGTGCTGGCCAGCAGCTATATCCCCATGCTGGACTGGTATCTGGTCACCCAGGTGCCCCAGGCCGAGATCTATGCCGGGCTGGCCCAGACCCGCAACGAGATCCTGATGATCTCTCTCGTCATCGCGCTGGCCATGGGCGCCATGGGCATGCTGCTGGCGGGCTCGGTGAGCCGCCCGCTCAACGACCTGGCCGGGTTGTTCAAGGAGCTTGGCAGCGGCGATGGCGATCTGACCCGCCGCCTCAAGGTGGAAGGGCGGGATGAACTGGCCCAGGTGGCCAGTGGTTTCAACAACTTCGTGGCCAAGATCCACGCCTCCATCGAGCAGGTGGCCGACAACTCCCGCCAACTGGCCGCTACCGCCAACGAGGTGGCCGGCAAGGCGCAACTGACCCAGCACAACTGCACCGCCCAGCGCGACCGCACCGTGCAGGTGGCCACCGCCATCCACGAGATGGGGGCAACGGTGAGCGAGATCGCCGGCAATGCGTCGCTGGCGGCAGACGTGGCGAAACAGGCCAACGATCAGGCGGATGCGGGGGCCCAGGTGGTCGCCCAGGCCCGCCACGGCATCGTCGATCTCTCCGGCGAGATCGAGCAGGTGGCTGGCGTCATTGAATCCCTGGCCAGCCAGACCGACTCCATCGGCAGCATCCTCGACACCATCCGCAGCATCTCGGAGCAGACCAACCTGCTGGCCCTCAACGCCGCCATCGAGGCGGCCCGGGCCGGGGAACAGGGCCGCGGCTTCGCCGTGGTGGCCGACGAGGTGCGCAACCTCGCCAGCCGCTCCGCCGCCTCCACCGCGGAGATCCAGGAGATGATCAACCGGCTGCAGGAGCAGAGTGCCCGTGCGGTCAGCGCCATGGCCCGGGGCCGCAACCAGAGTCTGGAAGTGGTGAACCAGGCAGATGAGGCCAACGGAGCGCTCGGCCAGATCACTGCCCACATCACCCAGATCAGCGACATGAACATCCAGGTGGCCACCGCCACCGAGGAGCAGTCCAGCGTGGTCGGCGAGATCAACCGCAACGTGGAGGACATCAACCAGCTCACCATGGAGACCGCCGACATCGCTCATCAGCTGACCGAATCGAGTCGCAGCCTGCAGCAGCTATCCGGCCAGCTCGATAAACTGGTCGGCAGCTTCCGCCTGTGATGAGCATTGCGAGATTATTCGGGGGCGCCTTGGCGCCCTTTTTCATGGTCGCGCCATACCATGACGCAGCCCTCTCGCCCTCTCTGCTCCAAAGGCCGGAAATGCCTCATAATCAGGGAAAAACAGGAGGCAGTATGAGCAAGCTGGTTGTCGTAATGTTGCTGGGGGGACTGCTCAGTGCCTGCAGCAGTGGACCGGTACGGGTACACAGTGCCGATGTGAGCGTCGATGACGCCCGTATCCGCATCAGTGATGGCAGCAGGGACGGTTACGGCACCTTCTGCCCGCCGGGCCAGGCGAAGAAGGGACGCTGCTAAAGGCAGTTAACCTCGACCAGGCCGCATGAGCTGCAACGGGAAGTGCCGCAACAGGCATCAATAAAAAGTGCAGCAACAAAAAAAGCCGCTCGATTGAGCGGCTTTCTTGTGCAACCAATTGAAGAAAATTACTTTTTCTTCTTGGCCTTGGCGTTCGGCAGGTCAGTGATGGAGCCTTCGAACACTTCGGCAGCCAGACCCACGGACTCGTGCAGAGTCGGGTGAGCGTGGATGGTCAGGGCGATATCTTCGGCGTCGGCACCCATTTCGATGGCCAGACCGATTTCACCCAGCAGCTCACCACCGTTGGTACCCACGATGGCACCACCGATGACGCGGCCGCTCTCCTTGTCGAAGATCAGCTTGGTCATGCCGTCGGAGCAATCGGAGGCGATGGCACGACCGGAAGCTGCCCACGGGAAGGTGGCGACTTCGAAGTTCAGACCCTGTTGCTTGGCTTCCTTCTCGGTCAGACCAACCCAGGCCATCTCCGGCTCGGTGTAGGCGATGGACGGGATCACTTTCGGGTCGAAGTAGTGCTTCTTGCCAGCGATGACTTCAGCAGCAACGTGACCTTCGTGAACACCCTTGTGGGCCAGCATGGGCTGACCGACGATGTCACCGATGGCGTGGATGTGGGCCACGTTGGTACGCAGCTGCTTGTCCACCTCGATGAAACCGCGCTCGTTGACGGCAACGCCCGCCTTCTCGGCGTCCAGCATCTTGCCGTTCGGCACACGGCCTACGGCAACCAGCACGTTGTCGTAGCGAACCGGCTCGGCCGGAGCGTGCTTGCCTTCGTAGGAGACGTACAGGCCGTCTTCACGGGCTTCAACTGCGGTGACCTTGGTCTCCAGCATGATGTTGAATTTCTTGGCAACGCGCTTGGTGTAGATCTTGACGATGTCTTTGTCGGCAGCCGGTACCAGCTGATCGGCAAATTCCACCACGTCGATCTCGGAGCCCAGGGAGGAGTACACGGTACCCATCTCCAGACCGATGATGCCGCCACCGATGACCAGCAGTTTGCCGGGAACAGTTTTCAGCTCCAGCGCGTCGGTAGAGTCCCATACACGGGGATCGTCATGGGGGATGAACGGCAGTTTCACCGGACGGGAACCGGCCGCGATGATGGCGTTGTCGAAGGTGATGGTGGTCTTGCCATCGGCGCCTTCCACCTCGAGGGTGTTCGGACCGGTGAACTTGCCAAAGCCATTCACAACCTGAACTTTACGCATCTTGGCCATACCGGCCAGACCGCCGGTCAGCTGGGTGATGACCTTCTCTTTCCACAGACGCACCTTGTCGATGTCGGTCTGCGGGGCACCGAAGACGATGCCGTGCTCGGCCAGCGCCTTGGCTTCTTCAATGACTTTGGCGACGTGCAGCAGGGCCTTGGAGGGAATGCAACCCACGTTCAGGCAGACGCCACCCAGGGTGGAGTAACGCTCGACGATAATGGTATCCAGGCCCAGATCGGCGGCGCGGAAAGCAGCGGAATAACCGGCAGGGCCAGCACCCAGTACTACGACCTGGGTTTTGATTTCTTTACTCATCATGACCTCTTTGTCGTTCTTATATCCCCAGGACTGCGCACTCTTAAACCTTCTTTTTGTTGCAAAACAAGGCGGCTGCAGCCGTGAAAAAACGGGGCAAGTTTACAATCCTGTTAACGAAATGAGAAGTAAAAAGGGCAGGCTCTGGGCCCGCCCTCTCACTTACAGGACCAGTCGACGAATGTCGGACAGTACGCCATTCATGGTGGTGATGAAGCGGGCTCCATCGGCACCATCGATAACGCGGTGGTCGTAGCTCAGAGCCAGCGGCAGCATCAGGCGCGGCACGAACTCCTTGCCGTTCCACTTCGGCTTCATCTCGGACTTGGAGACGCCCAGGATGGCCACTTCCGGCGCATTGACGATCGGGGTAAAGCTGGTACCGCCGATGCCACCCAGGCTGGAGATGGTGAAGCAACCGCCCTGCATGTCGGCTGCGGTCAGCTTGCCGGCGCGAGCCTTCTTGGAGATCTCGGCCAGATCACGGGACAGCTCGATGATGCCCTTTTTATTGACGTCGCGCACGACCGGCACAACCAGACCGTTGGGGGTATCCACCGCCACACCGATGTGGATGTACTTCTTCATGATCAGCTTGCTGCCATCTTCGGACAGGGAGCTGCAGAAGCGTGGATGGGCTTCCAGGGCCTTGGCGGCGGCTTTCAGGATGAACACCAGCGGGGTGATCTTCACGTCCAGCTTCTGCTTCTCGGCCAGCACGTTCTGCTCTTTGCGGAACGCTTCCAGCTCGGTGGTATCGGCTTCGTCGAACTGGGTGACATGAGGGATCATGGCCCAGTTGCGGTGCAGGTTCGGACCGGAGATCTTCTGGATGCGGGTCAGTTCGACCTCTTCCACGTCACCAAACTTGCTGAAGTCGACCTTCGGCCACGGCAGTACGCTCATGCCGTTGCCAGAGCCTTGACCTGCAGCCGGTGCGGACTCGGCGCGCTTGACCGCATCCTTCACATAAGCCTGCACGTCTTCTTTGACGATGCGGCCCTTGCGACCGGAGGCCTTCACCTTGGCCAGGTTGACACCGAATTCACGGGCCAGACGGCGCACCGCCGGAGAGGCGTGGACGTAGGCATCGTTGGCGACGAAGTCGGAGGCAGCAGCCTGGGCGACCGGCGCAGGGGCGGCGGCAACCGGAGCCGGGGCCGGGGCTGCGGCAGGGGCCGGAGCAGCAACTGCAGCCGGCGCGGCGCCAGCCACTTCGAACACCATGATGAGCGATCCGGTGGAGACCTTGTCACCCGCCTTCACCTTGATTTCCTTGACCACACCGGCGAACGGAGCCGGGACTTCCATGGAGGCCTTGTCACCTTCCACGGCGATCAGGGACTGGTCGGCTTCAACCTTGTCACCCACGGCCACCATGATCTCGGTGACTTCCACTTCGTCACCGCCGATGTCCGGTACGTTGACGTCCTTGGCGGCGGCAACAGCAGGGGCAGCAGCCACAGGGGCGGCAGCCTGAGCCGGTGCAGCGGCGGCAACCGGCGCGGCGCCAGCCACTTCGAATACCATCACCAGGGAACCGGTGGAAACCTTGGCGCCAGCGGCAACCTTGATCTCGACCACGCGGCCGGCGAACGGTGCCGGCACTTCCATAGAAGCCTTGTCACCTTCCACGGCGATGATGGACTGGTCGGCCTCGACCATGTCGCCCACGGCAACCATGATCTCGGTGACTTCGACTTCGTCACCACCGATGTCCGGTACGTGAACGTCCTGACGGGCGGCAGCAGCCGGAGCGGCGGCAGGGGCAGCAGCAACCGGTGCAGCCACTTCTGCAGGTGCGGCGGCAGCGCCTTCGGCTTCGAAGATCATAATCTGGGAACCGGTGGCGACCTTGTCGCCCACCTTGATCAGGATCTCTTTAACGATGCCGGCGGCCGGAGCCGGGACTTCCATGGAGGCCTTGTCGCCTTCTACCGCGATGATGGACTGGTCGAGCTCGACCTTGTCACCCACGGCTACCATGATCTCGGTAACTTCAACCTCATCGGCGCCGATATCCGGCACCATAATCTGTTTGGACATTGTGCTTTATCCTCTTGCGTGCATCCGCGTTGCTGACTGGCAGCCTCACGCGCATCTCGCGTTAACCTTTGCAAGACCATGCCGGGCAGCTTGTCCCGGCACGGCACTTGATCCTCTTACGCGTACAGCGGGTTCACCTTGTCGGCGTCGATGCCGTACTTGGTGATGGCCTCGGCCACAACCTGCTTGTCGATCTCGCCACGCTGGGCCAGCTCGGTCAGGGCAGCAACCACCACGTAGAACTCGTTCACTTCAAAGTGACGACGCAGGTTGGCACGGCTGTCGGAGCGGCCGTAACCGTCGGTACCCAGCACACGGTAGTTCTCGGTCGGAACGAAGGCACGGACCTGATCGGCGAAGGACTTCATGTAGTCGGTCGCAGCGATGGTGGCCTCGGCGCCCAGCACCTGAGCGATGTAGGGCACGCGGGCTTCGCTGGTCGGGTGCAGCATGTTCCAGCGGTCCGCGTCCTGACCGTCACGAGCCAGCTCGTTGAAGGAAGTCACGCTGAACACGTCGGAGCCGACACCGTATTCGGTGGCCAGGATCTGGGCGGCCTTGCGCACGTGACCCAGGATGGAGCCACAGCCCAGCAGCTGAACCTTGGCCTTGTCGCCGGCCACGGATTCCAGCTTGTAGATACCCTTGCGGATGCCTTCCTCGGCGCCTTCCGGCATGGCCGGCATGGCGTAGTTCTCGTTCAGGGTGGTGATGTAGTAGAACACGTTCTCCGGGTTCTCGCCGTACATGCGGCGCAGGCCATCCTGTACGATCACCGCCACTTCATAGGCGTAGGACGGGTCGTAGGAGACGCAGTTCGGGATGGTGTTGGCCAGGATGTGGCTGTGACCATCTTCGTGCTGCAAGCCCTCTCCGTTAAGAGTGGTACGACCGGAGGTCGCGCCCAGCAGGAAGCCACGGGCTTGCTGGTCACCGGCTGCCCACGCCATGTCGCCGATCCGCTGGAAGCCGAACATGGAGTAGTAGATGTAGAACGGGATCATCGGGCAGTCGTTGGTGCTGTAAGAGGTTGCAGCAGCCAGCCAGGAGGACATGGCGCCCAGCTCGTTGATACCGTCTTGCAGAACCTGACCCTGCTTGTCTTCCTTGTAGTAGGAGACGATGTCACGGTCTTGCGGGGTGTACTGCTGACCGTGCGGGCTGTAGATACCGATCTGGCGGAACAGACCTTCCATACCGAAGGTACGGGCTTCGTCAGCCAGGATCGGGACGATGCGCTTGCCGATGGACTTGTCTTTCAGCATCACGTTCAGGGAACGCACGAACGCCATGGTGGTGGAGATTTCGCGCGCCTGTTCGCCCAGCAGCGGGCCGAAGGCATCCAGTGCCGGGATTTCCAGCTTGGTGGTGCTCTCGCGCAGACGGGTCGGTACATAGCCCTTCAGTGCGGCACGGCGGGCGTGCAGGTACTTGTGCTCTTCGGTACCTTCTTCGATCTTCAGGTACGGCAGGTCGGCCAGCTGCTCGTCGGATACCGGCAGGTTGAAGCGATCACGCAGGTGACGCACGGAGTCCAGCTCCATCTTCTTGACCTGGTGAGCGATGTTCTTGCCTTCGGCCGCTTCGCCCATGCCATAGCCCTTGATGGTCTTGGCCAGGATAACGGTCGGCTTGCCCTTGGTTGCTGCGGCTTTGGAGAAAGCGGCAAACAGTTTGCGAGGATCGTGACCACCGCGGTTCAGGGCGAAGATTTCCTCGTCGGTCATGTCTTTGACCAGGGCGGCAGTTTCCGGATAACGGTTGAAGAAGTGCTCGCGAACGTAGGCGCCGTCGCGGGACTTCATGGTCTGGTAGTCACCGTCCACTGTCTCGTTCATCAGCTGGATCAGCTTGCCGGAAGTGTCTTTCTTCAGCAGCTCATCCCACTTGCGGCCCCAGATCACCTTGGTGACATCCCAGCCGGCGCCGGCGAACAGGCCTTCCAGCTCGTTGATGACCTTGCCGTTGCCGACAACCGGGCCATCCAGACGCTGCAGGTTGCAGTTGACCACGAACACCAGGTTGTCGAGCTTTTCACGCACGGCAACGGTCAGGGCGCCCTTGGCTTCCGGCTCGTCCATCTCGCCGTCACCCAGGAAGGCGTAAACGGTCTGCTCGGAGCAATCCTTGATGCCACGGTCGGTCAGGTACTTCAGGAAACGGGCCTGATAGATGGCGGCGATGGGGCCCAGACCCATGGAGACGGTCGGGAACTGCCAGAAGTCCGGCATCAGTTTCGGGTGCGGGTAGGAGGGGATACCCTTGCCATCCACTTCCTGACGGAAGTTATCCAGCTGCTCTTCGGTCAGACGACCTTCAGCGAACGCACGGGCGTAGATGCCCGGGGAGATGTGACCCTGGAAGTAAACCAGGTCGCCACCATCCTTCTCGTTGCGGGCACGGAAGAAGTGGTTGAAGCAGACTTCGTAGATGGTCGCAGAGGAAGCGAAGGAAGACATGTGACCACCCAGGTCCAGGTCTTTCTTGGAGGCGCGCAGCACGATCATCATGGCGTTCCAGCGGATGATGGCGCGAATACGGCGCTCCATCTCCAGGTCGCCCGGGTAGTCAGGCTCTTCGCTGGACAGAATGGTGTTGATGTAATCGCGGTTTGCCTTGGCAGCCACGTCCACACCGCTTGCGCGGGCTTTCTCGGCCAACTGTTCAAGGATGAACTGAGCGCGTTGGGGACCCTCTTCACGCAGCAGGGATTCCAGAGAGGCAAGCCACTCCAGCGTTTCTATCGGGTCCACATCGTTCTTCAGGATATCAGACATGGCTGGTTCCTATTTTGTTGTGATTGCACGGCATTGCACGGCGAAGGGCGCAAGCATTCGACAATAAAAGAAAGCCTTGTGGGATTAGTTTTCCTGCTGACGGATCCGACGCATGGATCGCTGGATCCGGCTGTCTTCCCTCTGCATATCCAACAAGGTGTCCTCGATAAAGGCCAGGTGCTCATGACAAGCAGCTCTGGCCCGCTCCGGAGCCCCCGAAAGAATAGCCTCGATCAGACTCGCACGATGGCGACGGATCTTGGCTACCACTCCCGGGCGGCGATTCAAAATCTCGTTATTTTGCAGAATGTTCTGCTCCAGCATGGGGCTCATGGCCCGCAACAGGTGCAGCAGCACCACGTTGTGGGAGGCCTCGGCCACCGCCAGATAAAACTGGGTCACGGCAGCGGATTCCGCCACCAGCGACCCCAGCTGCCCAGCCTCCTCGATGGAGATCTGCACTTTGCGGATCCGCTCGAAGTCTGACTCAGTGCCCCGCAATGCGGCGTAGTAGGCACAGATGCCTTCCAGCGCATGACGGAACTCCAGCAGATCGTAGCGAGCCTCGGGGTGGGTGCTGAGCAGCTCGAACAGAGGATCGGCGATCCCCTTGCTCAGGGCATTCTGCACATAAGTGCCACCGCCCTGACGGCGATAGAGCAACCCGCGCGCCTCCAGCCGCTGGATGGCTTCGCGCAGGGAGGGGCGCGAAACCTGAAACTGGATGGCCAGCTCGCGCTCGGGGGGCAGTTTCTGTCCCGGCTGCAGGCTGCCTTCCAGAATCATCTGTTCCAGTTCGGCGACGATGGCGTCAGCTAACTTGGGTTGCGTGATCTTGCGATAGGGCATGAGGCTACTTTGTTAAATTGGTATTACCAATTTTATGGATGGGGCGAAAATTAGCAGAGGGGCATTGAAAAGTCCACCCAAAAGATGATCTGAATCAAGAATGAAAGGCACCACTTAAGGGGTAAATTGGTGCAAACATGATTTAGCTCATAGAAAATGGTCTTACCAATATTCTTGAGATAGCTCACAAATAACATTTGGATAACCAGCAACAAAAATGGCCTGCCACATTGGCAAGCCATTGATTTAAAAAGGCAAAGTGAATTTTAATTTTTACAGGAAACGTTGAATTTATTGCGAAAATCCTGCCATTGGAAGCTGTCCCCCGGATCCGTCTTGCGCCCAGGTGCGATATCGCAATGACCCACAATTTTTTCCGGAGTGATGGCCGGATACTGGTCACAGATGGCCCGAGCGAGCCCAATCAGCACTGCATATTGCGCCTCCGTGTAGGGAAGCTCATCCGTCCCTTCCAGCTCGATACCGATGGAGAAGTCATTGCATGCCTCTCTCCCCTGCCAGCTGGATACTCCCGCATGCCAGGCGCGGGCAACGAACGGCACATACTGCACCAGTTCGCCATCGCGGCGGATCAGGCAGTGGGCCGAAACCCGCAGCTGATGGATGTCGGCAAAATAGGGATGAGCCCCGGGATCCAGCCTGCCCATAAAGAGATCGTCGATAAAGGGGCCGCCAAACTCGCCAGGGGGCAGGCTGATGCCGTGCACCACCAGCAGGGAGATATCGTCCGATACGGGTCGCTCGTTGTGATGGGGGGATGGAACCCGGCGTGCCTCCCGGCACCAGCCGGCGGCGTCGATGGAAAAATGTGTGTTAGGCTGGGTCATCTTTGGCTCGATATGGATGAGGTATGCAGCAAACGGCGCGCTGGTTCTGGTTACTGGCCTGGCTCTCTCTGATGGGTCTGCTGACCCTCTACTTCCACTCCCGCTCCCAGCCGAGCGTCACCGCCAGCGGCGAACTGCTGCTAAGGGCCGACCAGAGCGGCCACTATCGTCTGGAGGGTGCCATCAACGGTCAGCCGGTGCAACTGCTGCTCGACACCGGCGCCACCCGCATAACCGTGCCGCTGCCGGTCGCCGAACGGCTGGGACTGCCCGCCCATGGCAGCAGCCAGGTCAACACGGCGGCCGGGATGATCCGGGTCGGCAACGGCACCATCGAAACGCTGGCGATGGGCCCTTTGACCTTGTACGATCTGGCCATCTTCATCAATCCGGCGGCAGAGGGAGACGAGGTGCTGGTAGGCATGAATGCCCTCGGTCGGCTGGAGCTGGTTCAAAAGGAGCGGCAGTTGCTGCTCAGACCCTTGCAGGAATAAGGCATGTTTCAACAGGATGTCAGCCGCGCCGTGCGCGCCGCACTACTCGAAGATCTGGGCGATGCCCTCACCACGCTGGACCAGCCGGATGCCAGCGCCGATATCACGGCCCAGCTAATCCCCGCCGATCGCATCTCCAGCGCCCGAGTTATCACCCGCGAGGCCGGCGTCTTCTGCGGCCAGCCCTGGGTGGATGAAGTCTTTACCCAGCTCGGCGGCGAGGTGAAGGTGGAGTGGCTGGTGCAAGATGGCGAGCACCTCTCCCCCAATCAGGAACTGTTCCGCCTCCATGGTCCGGCCCGTCTGCTGCTGACCGGCGAGCGCAATGCCCTCAACTTTGTGCAGACCCTCTCTGGCGTCGCCACCCTCACCGCCCGTTATGTGGCCGAGCTGGAAGAGACCGGCTGCCGCCTGCTCGACACCCGCAAGACAATTCCCGGCTTGCGCAGTGCCCAGAAGTACGCCGTCACTTGCGGCGGCGGCAAGAACCACCGCATCGGCCTCTTCGACGCCTACCTCATCAAGGAGAACCATATCCTTGCCTGTGGCGGCATCGCCGGCGCCATCCAGGAGGCTCGTCGCCTCAATCTGGACAAACCGGTGGAGGTCGAGGTCGAATCCCTGACTGAACTGGAGCAGGCACTGACCGCCGGTGCCGATATCGTGATGCTGGACAACTTCGACCTGGCCATGATGCGCGAAGCGGTCGCCATCAATCAGGGACGCGCCAAGCTGGAGGTCTCCGGCAACGTCACCCTGGAGATCCTGACCGAGTTTGCCGCGACCGGAGTGGACTATATCTCGGTGGGCGCGCTGACCAAGCATGTGCGGGCGCTGGATCTCTCCATGCGCTTTATCTGAACGGATTGTGACCGTTCCGGCTACGCCAGCCGAATATCCGGCAGATACCATCACCTCTATAGGTAATGGCTTGATAAGGCAGCTAAAACAGACTCATTGAGAGGCCCGTCAACATAACCGCCCCCTCGACTTGCAAAAGGCGCCCTCGGCGCCTTTTCTTTATATGTCGTACCAGCAACAAGAGAAGGGGGAGGCAATTAAGCAGAAACAGGTCAGTTTTCGCTCTTTTTTCACCCAAATAGAGGATTGGATCAAAAACTTTAATGACGGGCCTGCGCACTTGTTGCCAACGCCATCCGCTCAGATAAGATATTGACGTGTGGTTAGTTTTCCACCGCCACTTCCCAGGAACAATGGATAAAAGGACATTTTCTATGAAAAGCAAAATGAAGAAACAGTCAGGCTTTACCCTTATCGAATTGATGATTGTGGTCGCGATCGTGGCCATTCTGGCGGCGGTAGCACTGCCGGCGTATCAGACCTACACCAAACGCGCGAAGTTTTCTGAGGTTGTTTCTGCTGTTGGCCCCTACAAGACAGCTATTGAGATCTGTGCCCAGACAACCGCAGCTGTAAGCGGAGCACTCTCAACTTGTGACTCAGGCACTAATGGGGTACCTGCTGACATAGCCGCTGGTGCAGGTACAGGTGAAGTTGATTCTGTGGTGGTTAGTACAACAACGAATGCTGTAACTGCTACAGGTCAATCAGCAACCTTTGGGGCAACACAAAACTACGTTATTACCCCCACGGTCCAGGCTGATGGCAAGGTTACTTGGGCTGTAACTGGAACCTGTAAAACTAGCGGCCTCTGCTAACGCATGACCTCTAGCCCCCATAGCGGCCTGGCGATAAGCCTGGCCGCCTCTTCGTTGATCAGTGAAGAGGATTCCCAGCGCTACCTGAGTCAGGCCAAGGCCCAGCGCAAACCCTTCGTGGCATTTCTGGTGGAGAACCAGATCCTCGACAGCAAGGCGTTGGCTGATTTCTGCGAGCTGGAGTATGGGGTACCTCTACTGGATCTTGCCGCCTTCGATCTGGCCGAGATCCCGCAGAAGTACCTCAATCAGAAGCTGATTGAAAAACACCATGTGCTGCCCATCTACACCCAGGGCCACACCCTCTATATCGCCATGTCGGATCCGACCAATGTGTCGGCGCTGGAAGACTTCGGCTTCAGCTTCGGGCTTCATACCGAGGCGCTGCTGGTGGAAGAAAACAAGCTCACCACCGCCATCGGCAAGCTGCTGGAGAACGAGACCGACGTGCTCGGAATGGAGGATATCGACGAGTCCGAAATCTCGGATCTTGAGGTCTCCGACGAGGGCAGTCGCCTCGACGAGAGTGTCAACACCACGGACGATGACGCCCCCATCGTCAAATACATCAACAAGATCCTGATGGATGCCATCAAGCGCGGCGCCTCCGACCTGCACTTCGAACCCTATGAGCAGAAGTACCGCATCCGTTTTCGCATCGATGGCATCCTGCACGAGATAGCCACACCGCCGGTCAATCTGGCCAACCGCTTCTCGGCCCGTCTCAAGGTGATGGCACGGCTCGATATTGCCGAGCGGCGCCTGCCCCAGGATGGCCGCATCAAGCTGAAGCTGTCACGCAACAAGTCAATGGACATGCGAGTCAATACCCTGCCCACCATGTGGGGGGAGAAGATCGTGATCCGTCTGCTGGACTCATCGGCGGCGCGCCTCAATATCGAGCAGCTCGGCTTTGACGATCGACAGAAGGCACAATACCTGCGCGCCCTCTCCAAACCCCAGGGGATGATCCTGGTGACCGGTCCCACCGGCTCGGGCAAGACGGTCTCGCTTTACACCGGCCTCAACATTCTCAACACCACAGAGGTGAATATCTCTACCGCCGAGGATCCGGTGGAGATCAACCTGCCCGGCGTCAACCAGGTGCAGGTCAATCCCAAGGCGGGCCTCACCTTCGCCAGCGCCCTGCGCTCCTTTCTGCGCCAGGATCCAGATGTGGTGATGGTCGGGGAAATACGGGATCTGGAAACCGCAGAGATCGCCATCAAGGCGGCGCAAACCGGCCACCTGGTGCTCTCCACCCTGCACACCAACTCGGCGGCCGAGACGCTGACCCGGATGATGAACATGGGGGTGCCGGCCTTCAACATCGCCTCCTCAGTGACCCTGATCATGGCCCAGCGGCTGGCCCGCAAGCTGTGCGATCACTGCAAGGCGCCCGAAGTAGTGCCGGAGGCCGAGTTGCTGGAGTTGGGCTTTACCCCGCAGCAACTGGCAGCGGGGCTGCGGCTGTTCAAACCGGTAGGTTGCAAGGAGTGCTCGGGGGGCTACAAGGGACGGGTCGGCATCTACGAAATCATGCTGATGTCGGAAAATATCGCAAAATTGATCATGCAGGGAGCCAACTCGCTGCAGATCGCCGCCATCGCCCAGAAAGAGGGGATGCGGACCCTGCGCACCTCCGGGTTGGAGAAGGCCCGTTTGGGCGTCACCAGTCTGGCGGAAGTGAACCGGGTCACGACCAACTAACCAGAGGCCCCCTCTACGGACAATGCCGGATCGTACCGTAACGCCTTCTGGAAGCTGGCGACATAAATACGGGATGCCAGAGAGCAAATCGGGCAGGCGCCAAGATGGCCCCCCATCGAATCAGTATCCCGCTGGCAAGTGCCAACCGGGGACCTTGACCAGGTCAATGGCGAAGAGGTGCAAGACACCCTGCGCCCGACCCAATTGCAGGATGCAGTGATGGCAACGCTAACCAACAAGAATAATGCCCCCAAGAAAGTCTTCGCGTTTCGCTGGAGCGGGGTCAACCGCAAGGGCCAGAAAGTTTCTGGCGAACTCCAGGCCGACAGCATCAATACCGTCAAGGCCGAGCTGCGCAAGCAGGGGGTCAATGTCACCAAGGTGGCCAAGAAATCCCAGGGGCTGTTTTCCAAGGGCGGCGCCAAGATCAAGCCGATGGATATCGCCATCGTCTCGCGCCAGATCACCACCATGCTCTCCGCTGGCGTACCGCTGGTGCAGAGCCTGCAGATCATCGCCCGCAGCCATGAAAAAGCCTCGATGCGCGAGCTGATGGGGATCGTCGCCGCCGATGTGGAGACCGGTACCCCCATGTCGGAGGCGCTGCGCCGCCATCCCCGCTACTTCGACGCCCTCTACTGCGATCTGGTGGAGGCGGGCGAGCAGTCCGGCGCACTGGAGACCATCTACGATCGTATCGCCACCTATCGGGAAAAGTCGGAAGCGCTCAAGTCCAAGATCAAGAAGGCGATGTTCTACCCCACCATGGTCATCCTGGTGGCCATCGTCGTCACCTCAATCCTGCTGCTGTTCGTCATCCCCCAGTTCGAGGACATCTTCAAGAGCTTCGGCGCCGAGCTGCCCATCTTCACCCAGTTCGTCATCGGCATCTCCCGCTTCATGCAGAACTGGTGGTATGTCTTCTTCGGCGGGGCGGCGCTCGCCATCTTCCTCTACGTCCGCGCCTGGCGCGCTTCTCAAAAGGTAAGAGACAACACCGACAAGTTTGTGCTGACCATCCCGGTGGTCGGCATGATACTGCACAAGGCGGCCATGGCCCGCTTTGCCCGCACCCTCTCCACTACCTTCTCGGCCGGTATCCCATTGGTGGATGCCCTCATCTCGGCGGCGGGGGCCTCCGGCAACTATGTCTATCGCACTGCCGTCATGGCCATTCGCAACGAGGTGGTAGCGGGCATGCAGATCAACGTGGCGATGCGCACCGTGGATCTCTTCCCCGACATGGTGATTCAGATGGTGATGATCGGCGAGGAGTCCGGCGCCATCGATGATATGCTCTCCAAGGTCGCCACCATCTTTGAACAGGAGGTGGATGATCTGGTGGATGGCCTCACCAGCCTGCTGGAACCCCTCATCATGGTGGTGCTCGGGGTGCTGGTCGGCGGCATGGTAATCGCCATGTACCTGCCCATCTTCAAGCTCGGCGATGTCGTGGGTTGATTCATGAGGGCATGCAGGCCAAGGCCGCCCATGCCCTTCCCTTCATTTGATGACTGACGGTTGGTTATGACACTTCTTATCGAGCTGGCGCACGGCTTGCCCTGGCTCTATCTCTCCCTGGTTTTTCTCTTCTCCCTGATGATCGGCAGCTTCCTCAACGTGGTGATCCACCGCCTACCCATTATGCTGGAGCGGGAGTGGCAGGCCGAGTATCACGGCTACTTCGAGACACAAACGCCAAACAGCGAGCCGGTTGAGCGCTACAACCTGATGGTGCCGCGCTCCGCCTGCCCCCACTGCGGCCATGCCATCACGGCCGTCGAGAACATCCCGCTCCTGAGCTGGCTCTGGCTCAGGGGTCGTTGCCGGGAGTGCCAGGCCCCCATCTCGGCCCGTTATCCCTTGGTGGAGCTGCTGACCGCCCTGCTCTCGGTGGCGGTAGCCACGACCCTGCCCCCGGGTTGGGGTGTGCTGGCAGCCCTGCTGCTGACCTGGGTGCTGGTGGCGCTCACCTTTATCGATCTGGACAAGATGCTGCTGCCCGACCAGCTTACCCTGCCATTGCTGTGGGGCGGATTGCTGTTCAATTTGCTGGGTGGCTTTGTACCGCTAGGCGACGCGGTGATCGGGGCCATGGCCGGCTATCTGGTGCTATGGAGCCTCTACTGGGCATTCAAGCTGCTGACCGGCAAGGAGGGGATGGGATATGGCGATTTCAAGCTGCTGGCGGCGCTCGGGGCCTGGCTGGGCTGGCAGTCGCTGCCCATCATACTGCTGCTCTCCTCCCTGGTGGGCGCCATCATCGGTATCACGCTGATCGCGCTGCGCAAGCACCATCAGGGCAAGCCCATTCCCTTTGGCCCCTATCTGGCCATCGCAGGCTGGATCGCCCTGCTGTGGGGCGATACCATCACCCGCTGGTATCTCGAAATGGTGCTCTGACCCATGTATGTAGTCGCAATCACCGGCGGAATTGGCAGCGGCAAGACCACGGTGGCCAACCAGTTCGCCGAGCTCGGCATCGATGTGATCGATGCCGACGTCATCGCCCGCGAGGTGGTGGAACCGGGCACCCCGGCCCTTGCCGCCATCGCAGCCCACTTTGGCCCGGATGTCATCGCCTCCGATGGCCGGCTAGATCGCCGCCAGCTGCGGGAGCGGGTCTTCAGCGAACCCGATGCCAAGGCCTGGCTCAATGCCCTGCTTCACCCCCTCATCCGCAGCGAGATGCAGCGCCAGTGCGCCGCCGCCCGTTCCCCCTATTGCCTGCTGGTGGTTCCCCTGCTGGTGGAGAACAGGCTCACCGGGCTCGCAGACCGGGTGCTGGTGATCGACGTGGACGAAGCGACCCAGATCGCACGCACTTGTCGCCGGGATGGGGTGAATCGGGAGCAGGCCCAGGCCATTCTGGCCGCTCAGGCCAGCCGGGATGAGCGTCTCGCGGTCGCCGACGACATCCTCGACAACCGGGTAGAGGACAAAATGGCAATCAGAACGCAAATTTTGGCCCTGCACCAAACATATCTGGCGTTTGCCTCTCAACAAGCCAAGCAACAGTGAGTACACTAGGCCGGTTTATGGCTGGCCAGGATTAGGCATGATTTACGATTTCCCCCTCAATGAAAAAAGCCGGACTTATCTGCGTCTGGAATCCCTGTTTTCCCAGATCCACGACAATCTGGAGAGTGACCAGTCCTGGGCACATATCGCCTTTTTCAAGGGGCTGTTCGATCTGCAGGAGTTGCTTGAGCGCGGCGATCTGCGGGCCGATCTTATCAAGGATCTGGAGCGCCTCAGCCAGCGTCTGAGCCACTGGGCCAACCTGCCCGACGTGGATCTGGAGCAGGTCAAGCTGATGCAACAAGAGTGCAGCCAGCTCTCCCGCAGCCTGCTGAATGCCCCCCGCCCCGGTGCCCGCCTGAAAGAAGATCGCCTGCTCGGCTCCATCCGCCAGCGTTTCTCCATTCCGGGCGGCCTGTGCGCCTTCGACGTGCCGCAGCTGCACCACTGGCTCGCCACCCCGGCCATCACCCGCCATCAACAGATGCAGGGCTGGCTCAGCGACATCACCCTGATGATGAATGCCATCTCCCTGCTGCTGCGGCTGTGGCGCGAGTCAGGCTGCTTCAGCGATCAGGTGGCCACCAACGGCTTCTTCCAGGACACCGCCGAGAGCGCCGAGCTTATCCGCATCAGACTGGCGGACAACCTGCTGTGCTACCCGACCCTGAGCGGTCACAAGAATCGCTTCGCCCTGCGCTTTCTGCCCACCGCAGAGCAACAGATTGGCGATGTAGCGTTCCAACTCGCCTGCTGCTGAGGAGTTCTCATGGTCACCAAGGTCAAGTGCCCTACCTGTAACAGTGAAGTGGAATGGAGCCCCCAGAGCCCGTTTCGCCCCTTCTGCAGCAAGCGCTGCCAGCTGATCGATCTCGGCGAATGGGCCGATGAAGAGAAGCGCATCCCGGGGGAGACCAACCCCGACCTGTTGCCGGATCAGGAAGAGAGCGACCGCTGGCTATAAGCCGCATCCGCCAAAATACAAAAAAGGGCCTGAAGGCCCTTTTTCATTTCCGGATCAGAGGATCAGCCCTGCAGGCGCGCCACTATGGGGCCATTGGCATCGGGGAAGTGATAGTTGTGCAGCTCGGCCACTGGCACCCAGAGACACTCCTGCCCCTCTTTGCCGAACGGCTCACCGCTAAAGCGCGTCACCTTCCAGATATCCAGCAACACCTGCTTCTCGGGATAGTCGTGGTGCAGCTCCATGAAGGGGGAGCAATCCTGTACCCGGATGCCGATCTCCTCCCACAGCTCCCTGTCCAGAGCGGTGAGCAAGTCTTCACCCGACTCCACCTTGCCACCGGGGAACTCCCAGCGATCCCCCTGATGGCGGTCGGAAGATCGCTTGGCGATGAAGATCTCGCCCCGCTCGTTCTCGATGACGCCCACCGCCACCCAGATCCGTTTTTTCTGTTCCATCTCGGTTACCTCGTCAGATACGGCCACTGCGCGTTCCTCATCAATAACAAGGCGGGCACTGGGCCCGCCTCGTGATGGCATCGCGCGTTATCAGGTCAACTGACCGTGACAGTGCTTGTACTTCTTGCCGGAGCCACAGGGGCAGGGATCGTTGCGACCTACTTTCTGCTCGTCCCGCACGAAGGTGGTATGACCCTCGTCGGAGGCTGCCTCTTCACCCGCCAGCTGGTTCTCGGCACTGGCATGGGTGTAGGTGCGGGGAGCAGCTTCAGCCTGCTGGCGCTGCTGGGCCTCCATCGCCTCCACGTCGCGCTCCTGTACCTGAACCCGGCTCAGGATGCTGACCACGTCGCGCTTGAGGGTTTCCAGCATCTGGGTGAACAGATCGAAGGATTCGCGCTTGTACTCCTGCTTGGGGTTCTTCTGGGCGTAACCGCGCAGATGGATGCCCTGACGCAGGTGATCCATGGCCGCCAGGTGCTCCTTCCACAGGCCGTCCAGGGTCTGCAGCATCACGGCCTTCTCGAAGTTGCGCAGCACCGCGGTGCCGACCAGCTCTTCCTTGTGGGCGTAGAGCTTGCGGGCCTCGTCCAGAATGCGCTCGCGCAGCTTCTCTTCGTAGAGCTTGTCATCCTCTTCCAGCCACTTGACCAGCGGCAGGTCGAGGGAGAAGTCACCCTTGAGGCGCGCTTCCAGGCCGGCCACGTCCCACATCTCTTCCAGAGACTGGGGCGGAATATATTCGTCGATCACGTTGTTGTAGACGTCATCGCGGATCACGTGGATGGTCTCGGAGATGTCATTGGTATCCAGCAGCTCGTTACGTTGCTCGTAAACCACCTTGCGCTGGTCGTTGGCCACGTCGTCAAACTCGAGCAGGCTCTTGCGGATGTCGAAGTTGCGACCTTCCACCTTGCGCTGGGCGTTCTCGATGGCCTTGGTCACCCAGGGGTGCTCGATGGCTTCGCCCTGCTCCATGCCCAGCTTCTTCATCATGCCGGTCACGCGATCGGAGGCGAAGATCCGCATCAGGGTATCTTCCATGGAGAGATAGAAGCGGGAGGAGCCCGGGTCACCCTGACGACCGGAACGGCCGCGCAGCTGGTTGTCGATACGGCGGGACTCGTGGCGCTCGGTACCGATGATGTGCAGACCGCCAGCGGCCAGTACCGCGTCGTGACGCGCCTGCCAGGCTGCCTTGATCTCACGGATCTGTTCGTCGGTCGGGTTCTCCAGCGCGGCGATCTCCGCCTGCCAGTTGCCACCCAGCACGATGTCGGTACCACGACCGGCCATGTTGGTGGCGATGGTCACGGCGCCGGACTGGCCAGCCTGGGCAACGATCTCCGCTTCCATGGCGTGGAACTTGGCGTTCAGCACCTTGTGCGGGATCTTCTCCTTGGTCAGGATGCCGGAGAGCAGCTCGGAGTTCTCGATGGAGACGGTACCAACCAGCACCGGCTGGCCCCGTTCGACGCAACCACGAATGTCATCGATGATGGCTGCGTATTTCTCATTGGCGGTCAGGTAGACCAGATCGCCCATGTCTTTGCGCACCATCGGCTTGTTGGTCGGGATAACCACGGTATCCAGGCCATAAATCTGCTGGAATTCAAAGGCTTCGGTATCGGCGGTACCCGTCATGCCCGCCAGCTTGTTGTAGAGGCGGAAGTAGTTCTGGAAAGTGATGGAGGCCAGGGTCTGGTTCTCGTTCTGGATCTTGACCCCCTCCTTCGCCTCGACGGCCTGGTGCAGGCCATCGGACCAGCGACGACCCGGCATGGTACGGCCGGTGTGTTCGTCGACGATGACGATCTCGTCCTTCTGGACGATGTAATCCACATTGCGCTCAAACAGGGTATGGGCACGCAGACCGGCATTGACGTGGTGCAGCAGGCTGATGTTGGAGGCGGAGAACAGGGAGTCGTTTTCGTCGAGCAGCCCCTCTTTCTTGAGCAGCTCTTCCACGAAGATCTGGCCGTTCTCGGTCAGCAGCGCCTGGCGGTTCTTCTCGTCCACCGTATAGTGGCCGTCGCCTGTGTACTCTTCGGTGTCTTCCTTGTCCTGTTTGACCAGCAACGGGATCAGCTTGTTGACGCGGATGTAGAGTTCGGAACTGTCTTCGGCCGGACCTGAGATGATCAGCGGGGTGCGGGCTTCATCGATAAGCACGGAGTCCACTTCGTCCACCAGGGCGTAGTTCAGCGGACGCTGCACGCGCTGTTCCGGCGAGAAGGCCATGTTGTCGCGCAGGTAGTCGAAACCGAATTCGTTGTTGGTACCGTAGGTAATGTCGGCGGCGTAGGCGTCGCGCTTTTGGGATGCATCCATGCCCGGCACGTTGCAATCCACCGTCATGCCGAGGAAGGTGAACAGCGGGCGGTTCGCCTCGGCGTCACGCTTGGCCAGATAGTCGTTCACCGTCACCACGTGTACGCCACGACCGGAGAGTGCGTTCAGATAAGCCGGCAGGGTGGCGGTCAGGGTTTTACCTTCACCCGTCTTCATTTCGGCGATGCGGTTGGAGTTGAGCACCATGCCGCCGATCAGCTGTACGTCGAAGTGGCGCATGCCAAATACCCGCTTGGAGGCTTCGCGCACGGTGGCGAACGCTTCCGGCAACAGCTGCTCCAGGGTCTCGCCCTGCTCCAGACGCTGACGGTACTCGGCGGTCTTTGCCTGCAGTTCGGCGTCGGACAGCGCCTCGAACTGCGGCTCCATCGCATTGATCTGTTTTACAATTTTGCGCAAAGCCTTGAGCGTTCTGTCGTTCCGGCTGCCGATAATCTTGGTAAGCAGTGTGCTAATCATGGGTACCAACTATTTCTGGTTATAAAAGCGTTCCGTCACTGGAACCTGAAGAAAAAAACCTAACCCCGGCTGGCACTCAGAAAGCGTGCGGGGTTGACCTGACGACCGTCTTTCAACACTTCGTAATGCAGATGGACGCCGGTCGCGCGACCGGTACGCCCCATCAAGGCAATCTTCTGACCCTGATCGACCAGGGTACCAACTTCGACCAGCAGCTTGGAGTTGTGGGCATAGCGGGTCACCAGGCCATTGCCGTGGTTGATCTCCACCATGTTGCCAAACTCCGGATGACGACCGGCCCATCTCACCACACCCGGGCCCGTGGCCAGGATGGGGGTGCCCACCTTGCCACGATAATCGACCCCTTTGTGCATCTTGGCCCGACCGTTGAACGGGTCGACCCGCCCCCCAAAGCCGGACGACACCCAGACCCGCTCCTGCTGGACCGGCGTGCCGGAGATGAAACCGGCATCGGTGATATGGTGATTCATGATGAAAGATTCAAGTACCGACAGCTGCTCTTCACGACTGCTGAGCTGCTGGCTGAGGTGTTTCATGGAGTCCTGCAACTCGTTGAGGCTGACTTCCAGATCTTCATCGTAGGAAGGACCGCCCATGGGGGGCAGCTCCTTGAAATTGAACTCCTCGGGATCGAGGTCTGCCTGCTCG
Source organism: Aeromonas enteropelogenes (assembly GCF_000819845.1). Lineage (GTDB taxonomy): Bacteria > Pseudomonadota > Gammaproteobacteria > Enterobacterales > Aeromonadaceae > Aeromonas > Aeromonas enteropelogenes. Next base: position 165,626 of record NZ_CDCG01000004.1, on the reverse strand, counting down.
GTCAGACGTTCACCGAGGGCATTGAGACGCCCCAGTTGCCCCTGCATGGTGCCCACCTGAGCCGCCAGCATGGCAAGTTGTTCACGGGCTTCGTCGCCACTCTGTTTGGCGGATTGCTGCTCGGCCATGGCCAGCGCCAGTTCCAGCGCGTCCATTTTCTGCTGCCAGCTCTGCCAGAGCCAGCCGCCCCCCAGGGCCAACAGGGAGAAAATGATACCGCCGACCCAGGCCAGACGCTGTTTGGGTACGTGCAACTTGCGTCGCTGCTTGCCGTGGAGGATCAGGGTAATGCTCATAGAAATCTGTCTGCTCGGTCAGGTACGGTCCAGAGACTGCACGGGAAATAAAACCGGGAGATAATCGGTATTGAAGGATGGAGTAAACAAATGACGGAACGTCGGTGCGGAGAGAGGACCGACGTTCCGTTGCACAGCTATCAGGCCAGAACCAGACCGTTGTCGTAGTAAGCGATAGGCGCTTTGTCGCCCTCGCCCTCAAAGGTCACCAGTTCCCAGGCTTCCTGCTCGGCCAGCAAGGCACGCAGCAGCTTGTTGTTCAGGGCATGGCCGGTCTTGTAGGCACGGAATTCGCCGATGATGCTGCGGTTGCACATGTAGAGGTCACCGATCGCATCCAGCATCTTGTGCTTCACGAACTCGTCCTCGTAGCGCAGACCATCTTCGTTCAGCACCCGGTAGTCATCCAGTACCACGGCGTTTTCCAGGCTTCCGCCCAGCGCCAGATTCTGGGAACGCAGGTACTCGATATCACGCATGAACCCGAAGGTACGGGCACGGCTGATCTCTTTCACGAAGGAGGCACCGGAGAAGTCCAGTACGCAACGCTGGTTGCGCCCTTCAAACACCGGGTGCTGGAAATCGATCTCGAGATCCATCTTGAAGCCGTTGCGATAGGGGTGGAATTCCGCCCACTTGTCGCCGTCTTCAACCCGGATGCTCTTCTTGATCCGCACAAACTGCTTGGCCGCATTCTGTTCACGGACCCCGACTTCCTGCAACAGGTAGATAAAGGGGTGTGCACTGCCGTCCATCACCGGGATCTCGGGTGCATCAACCTCGACGTAGAGGTTGTCGATCCCCATCCCCGCAAGGGCTGCGGAGAGGTGCTCAATGGTAGAGACACGGACACCGGCTTCGTTGACCAGTGCGGTACAGAGCACGGTATCGCGCACCTGATCGGCATTGGCTGGCAGCTCCACCACAGGATTCAGGTCGGTACGCAAGTAAACGATCCCTGTGTTCACAGGAGCCGGACGGAATGTCATGGTGACTTTCCGGCCCGAATGCAGGCCGACGCCAGTCGCCTGTACACTCGTTTTCAAGGTTCTTTGTCTAATCATGGGTGTACCCTAAACAGCTTAAAATCCGGACCAGATGGTCGTTGGCAGGCCATCTTAGCACATTCCTTAAGCAACAAACAAACCAGCCCCATCAGAGGCTTAGTCAGCCTGCTTGCGCAGGAACGCCGGAATATCCAGATAATCCGGTTCGCGACGAGCCTGCGGCTCGGCGTTGACCACCTTGGCCGGAGCCTCTTCCATCACGCGGCCCTGCATCATGTCGCTAACCAGCGGCTGGCGCACCGGGCGCTCTTGCACCTGGCTGCTCTTGACCAAAGTGATGTCCGGCTTGCGCTCGGCACCGATACCGGTCGCAACCACGGTCACACGCAGCTCGTCGTGCATTTCCGGATCGATTACGGTACCCACCACCACGGTGGCGTTCTCGGAGGCGAAGGCCTTGACCGCATTACCCACGGTTTCGAACTCTTCGATGGTCATGTCCATGCCGGCGGTGATGTTGACCAGGATGCCACGGGCACCGGCCAGATCCACGTCTTCCAGCAGCGGGCTGGAGATGGCTTTCTCTGCCGCTTCTTCGGCACGATCGTCACCGGAGGCTGAACCGGTACCCATCATGGCAGTACCCATTTCGCGCATAACGGTACGCACGTCCGCGAAGTCGACGTTGATCAGACCCGGACGGGTGATCAGCTCGGCGATGCCCTGTACCGCGCCCAGCAGCACGTCGTTGGCAGCCTTGAAGGCGTCCAGCAGGGAGATACCGCGGCCCAGCACTTTCAGCAACTTGTCGTTGGGGATGGTGATCAGGGAGTCGACATTCTTGGACAGCTCTTCGATACCATGCTGGGCAAAGCCCATCCGCTTCTTCCCTTCGAAGGAGAACGGCTTGGTCACCACGGCCACGGTCAGGATGCCCATCTCGCGGGCCACTTCGGCCACGATCGGCGCAGCACCGGTACCGGTACCGCCGCCCATGCCGGCTGCGATGAAGACCATGTCGGAACCGGTCAGCAGCTCACGCAGCGCTTCCCTATCTTCCATGGCGGCGTCACGGCCCACTTCCGGGTTGGCGCCAGCGCCAAGACCCTTGGTGATGCCACCGCCGATCTGCAGGGTGGTGTTGGCACTGGAGTTGCGCAGTGCCTGGGCGTCGGTGTTCACCGTGATGAACTCTACGCCCTCGATGTTCTGACGCACCATGTGCTCGACGGCGTTGCCACCGCCGCCACCGACACCGATCACCTTGATGACGGCTTCGTCAGTATGGCTATCCATGAATTCAAACATATCGTCTCTCCGCTTTATTTGCTGACTTCAGCAAAATTCTTAGAACTCGCCACGCAGCCAGTTGCTGACCCGTTTGACCAGACCACCGACACTTGCCTTGGCGGCATATTCTTTGTTGCTACCTGTCGCCTGATGAGTACGGCCGTACTGCAACAACCCGACCGCAGTCGAGTAGACAGGCGCCTGCACGTAATCGCTCAAACCACGTATATTCATGGGCTCACCCACCCGGACCTGGCACTGGAAGATCTGCTCTGCGCACTCCACCACGCCTTCGATCTGGGCCGCACCACCGGTCAGAACCACACCGGCAGCCAGCTGATGCTTGACCCCTTGCGCTTTCAATTCGCTTTGTACCCGCACCAGCTCGTCATTCACCATGGAGAGCAACTCGGTGTAACGGGGTTCGATCACTTCAGCCAGTGTCTGCCGCTGCAGGCTGCGCGCCGGACGGCCGCCGACACTGGGTACTTCAATATTGTCTTCCTTGCTGACCAGGCGGCCGAGGGCGCAGCCGTAACGCACCTTGATCGCCTCGGCGTCCAGCGGCGGTGTGCCGAAGGCGTAAGCGATGTCGCTGGTGACAGTGCTGCCGGCATACGGGATCACCTTGGTGTGACGCAGGGCACCGCCGGTAAACAGCGACATGTCCATGGTGCCACCGCCAATGTCCACCACGCAGACACCCAGCTCCTTCTCGTCTTCGGTCAGCACCGCATAGCTGGAGGCCAGGGCGGAGAAGATCAGCTGATCTACCCGCAGACCTACCTTCTCTACGCATTTTTCGATGTTGCGCGCCATGTCGTTGTGGCAGGTCACCAGATGGACCTTGGCCGCCATCCGCACGCCGGAGAGACCGACCGGGTTCTTGATCCCCTCCTGGTAATCGATGGCGAACTCCTGGGGCAGCACGTGCAGCACCCGCAGCTCGTCAGACAGACGTACCGATTTGGCGGTGTGGATCACGTTGTCCACATCCTCCTGGGTCACCTCCTCGTCGGAGATGGGCACCATGCCGGTCTCGTTGCGACAATCGATATGCTTGCCGGACAGACCGAGGTAAACCGAGCTGATCTGGCAGTCGGCCATCATCTCGGCCTCTTCCACGGCACGACGCAGAGACTTGACCACGGAGTCGAGATCGTTGACCCCGCCCTTCTCCATGCCGCGGGATGCGTGACTGCCCATGCCGATGACGTTCAGTTCGCCGTCCGGCAATACTTCCCCGACCAGAACCGCCACCTTGGTAGTGCCGATATCCAGTCCGACAATCAAATTCCTATCTGCGGTGTTGGTCATGCACTTTCTCTTCGCTTTTCTTCCAGCCAACCGCCATTCCGGTGTCGTATCGAAGATCCACGTACGCAACCTGCGAACGGGGTTCGATCACCGGGAAGGCATCGATAAACCGCTGCAACCGGAGCGCGATGTCGTTGCGTCCGAGGAACAGCTTGATATTGCCATCCAGGGTCAGTTCCCAGGCATGGCGAGGAGTCAGATTCACTCCCAGCAACTTGTATCCTTTGGCAGCCAGTTGCGACTCGTACTGCCGGCTCTCTTTCAATACCCGGGCCGCCTGGTCATCCGGCCCTGACAGCTGTATCAGCGGCACCTTGACCCGATCCGGAGCACTGAACACCTTGCCCTGGGTATTGACGAAGCGGTTGCCATTCCAGCGCGCCGCCACATCCTGTTCGGTGAGATAGACCTTGATCTTGTTCGGCCACTTCTTGCGGACCGACACCGAGGCCACCCACGGCAGGGCATTCAGACGCCCCTGCAATTCGTTCACATCCAGCTCGAAGAAGTTGCGCGACTCGGCACCATCCAGCACGGCCTGCCGCAACTCCTCTGTCTGCAAATACTGATGTTGCCCCTGCAGCAACAACTCGCTCATGGGCAACCGATTGGCGTCAGTCAGCCAACCTTTAACATCCAGCGCCGTCCGGTAGCAGCCCCATATCACCAGCAGGAAAAACGCCACTCCTGCGATGAAGCCACCCTTGGTGCGCCCCTGTGCCCTTGACTCCACCCGATCGATCCCCGTGTAACGCGCTAAACCGGCCTTTTGGCAGACCGGTTCGCCATTATATAGGCCCCGGCTTGGCGGTCAAAATACTCATTGGGCCCTCAAGCACCAGATTTCATGCTCTCTATGCTCAATTTCATCTCACCGAGACGACGTGCCAGGGCACCGACGTTGCCGGCTCCCTGGGTCAGCACCAGATCCCCCTCGCCAACCAGGTCGGCCAGCACCGCCGGCACGTCATCCGGCGTGGCCACAAAGATGGGTTCCAGGTTGCCACGAGAGCGGATGGAGCGACACAGGGCTCGGCCATCGGCGCCGGGGATCGGCTCCTCGCCGGCAGCATAAACCTCCAGCATCACCAGCACATCGACCTTGGAGAGCACATCGGCAAAGTCTTCGTAGAGATCGCGGGTGCGGGTATAGCGGTGTGGCTGGAACACCATCACCAGTCGCTTCTCGGGCCAGCCGGCACGAGCCGCGTTGATGGTCACCTTCACTTCGCTCGGATGGTGACCGTAATCGTCCACCAGCATGGCCTTGCCACGACCGGTCTCGAACACGCCATATTGCTGGAAGCGGCGGCCCACCCCCTCGAACTTGGCCAGCGCCCGGATGATGGCCTCGTCGCTCACCCCGTCCTCGGTCGCGACAGCTATCGCCGCCGCCGCGTTCAGGGCGTTGTGGATCCCCGGCAGATTGAGGGTGACTTGCAGCTCGCCCGCCTCTTTGCGGCGTACCCGGAAGCAGCTGTGATTGGTTGTCTGGACAAAATCCAGCACCTGGACGTCGGCATCGTCCGACAGACCGTAAGTCAGGGTGGGACGGGCAATCTCCGGCAGCAGGCCGCGGATCACCGGATCATCGATGCAAACCACCGCCAGTCCGTAGAAAGGCAGGTTGTGGAGAAACTCGATGAAGGTGGCCTTCAGCTTGGCGAAGTCGCCGCCGTAGGTGTCCATGTGATCCGCTTCGATGTTGGTCACGATGGACACCATGGGTTGCAGATGCAGGAAGGAGGCGTCGCTCTCGTCCGCTTCGGCGATCAGGTAACGGCTGCTGCCCAGGCGTGCATTGGTGCCGGCGCTGTTGAGCAGGCCGCCGATGACGAAGGTCGGATCCCGGTCCGCCTCGGCATAAATGCTCGCCACCAGGCTGGTGGTGGTGGTCTTGCCGTGGGTACCTGCGATGGCGATGCCATGGCGGAAACGCATCAGCTCGGCCAGCATCTCGGCACGGCGCACGACGGGGATGCGCAGCTCGCGGGCCGCCAGCAGCTCGGGGTTGTCCTGCTTGATGGCGGTGGAGACCACCACCACGCTCGCTCCGGCGACGTGCTCGGCGCTGTGGCCGACGAAGATGTGGGCACCCAGCGACGCCAGCCGCTCGGTCACTGCATTGCGTGCCAAGTCGGAACCCGTGACCTGATAGCCCTCATTGGCCAGCACCTCGGCAATCCCCCCCATGCCGGCACCACCGATGCCGATGAAGTGGATGCGACGCACGCGGCGCATTTCGGGGATAACGGTACGCAGTTTTGCCAGTTCAACCTTGGTCATAATCGTCTCTTTATTCTGCCGCAAGCCACTTGCATTCACCGGCAACCCGCCCGGCGGCATCGCTATATTCGGGGATCGCACGGCACGACTCGGTCCGTGCAATCTTGTTCATCACGCGTGCTCGCCCTGTTTGGTGGCGAGCCGTTTGCATTCATCCGCAACCCGCTCTGTCGCATCGGTAATGGCGACGCGACGGGCGGCCTGGGCCATGTTAAACAGGGTTTCCCTGCGCCCGGCCAGCCAGGAGAGGCGCGCAGCCAGCGAGGCCGTGGTCAGCTCGGACTGGGGCAGGAATTCCGCCGCACCGCCGTCGACCAGGGTCAGGGCGTTGCGGGTCTGGTGATCGTCCACCGCATGGGGCAGCGGCACGAAAATGGCGGCTACACCGGCAGCGGCCACTTCGGAGACGGTCAGGGCCCCCGCCCGGCAGACCACCAGGTCGGCCCAGGCATAGGCACCCGCCATGTCCTTGATAAATTCACTCACGTCGGCGGTCAGGCCCTCGTTGGCGTAGGCCGCGCTCACTGCCTCGCCATTGCCCTTGCCACACTGATGGCGCACCGCAATGGGGATCCCAGCAGCCGCCACCGCAGCGGGCACTTGCTCGTTCAGCACCCGGGCCCCCAGGCTGCCACCGACCACCAACAGGTGCAGCGGTTCGCTGTCACTGCGCAGTTCGGGATCCGGCAGCGCCACCACTTCGGGACGCACAGGATTGCCGACTACAGCGGTGCGCCGGTTCGGCGCAAAAGCCCCGGGGAAGGCCATCAACACCCGCTTGGCAATGCGGGCCAGCAGCTTGTTGGTCATGCCGGCAGCGGCATTCTGTTCGTGCAGCAGCAGCGGGATGCCGGCGAGCCAGGCGGCAACGCCACCCGGGCCGGAGGCAAAACCGCCCATGCCGAGCACTACGTCAGGGCGCACCGTCTTGAGCACCCGGCGCGCCTGCAGGATGGATTTGATGATGCGATAGGGCGCCACCAGCAGCCGCTTGATGCCGTTGCCACGCACCCCCTGAATATCGATGAAGGAGATGGGGTAGCCATGGGCGGGCACCAGCTCGGCCTCCATCCGGTCGGCGGTACCGAGCCAATGGATGGTCCAGCCCTGCTCTTTCAATCGATCGGCCACGGCCAGACCGGGGAACACATGGCCCCCGGTACCACCTGCCATCACCAACAGCGTCTTGCTCACTAAACCTCCCGCACGCGCGCCTGGGCAGTCGCCTGGCGCAATTCAAAATCGATTCGGATCAGCATGCTCACCGCCACCGTCATGATGATGAGACTGGAGCCGCCGTAACTGACCAGCGGCAGGGTCAACCCCTTGGTCGGCATCATGCCGCTGGCGGCGCCGACGTTGACGAAGGTCTGGAAGCTGAACCAGATGCCGATGCCGATGGCCAGATAGCCGTCATAGAGGCGGTCGGCCTGCAGGGCGCGATGGCCCAGCTTGAGCGCCTTGACCGCCAGGGCGAAGATGAGGAACAGGGCGCCCAGCACGCCGATATAGCCCAGCTCTTCACCCAGAATCGCAAACACGAAGTCGGTGTGGGCCTCCGGCAGGTACTCCATCTTCTGGATGGAGTTGCCGAGCCCCTCGCCGAACCAGCTGCCACGGCCAAACGCCATCAGGGACTGGGTCAGCTGGTAGCCGCTGCCGAACGGATCGGCCCAGGGATCCATGAAGGAGGTCACCCGGCGCATCCGGTAGGGCTCGACGATGATCAGCAGGATCACGCCCCCCAAACCGCCACCAATCAGGATCATGAACTGCCACAGCTTGGCGCCGGCCAGAAACAGCATGCCGAACGAGGTGACGAACATCACCACGGTGGAGCCCAGATCCGGCTGCAACAGCAACAGGATGGCCAGCACCCCGAACACCGCCAGCGGTTTCAAGAAGCCGAGCCAAGCCTCGCGCACCTCGTTCTGGCGACGCACCAGGTAGCCCGCCAGATAGACGAACAGCGCCAGCTTGCCGAATTCGGCAGGCTGCAGGTTGAACGGCCCGAGCGGCAGCCAGCGCACCGCACCGTTGACGTTGCGCCCCACCAGCAGCACCAGCACCAGCAACAGGATGGCCAGCAGCAGCATGGGGCCGTTGTGCTGTTGCCAGCGCGCCATGGGCACCTGCAACACAAACCAAGAGATACCGAGCGCCATCACCAGGAACATGCCGTGACGCTTGACGAACATGAAGGGATCATCGCCCAGGGCAATCCCCTCCGGGATCGAGGCGGAGGCCACGATCACCACCCCGACCGCCATCAGCGACAGCGCCAGCAGTACCAGCTGCCGATCGTAGAGACCGGCGGGTCGCGCCGGCAACAACCAGCGCTGGAACAGGCCTGCGACTGCGCGAAGGGCGTTCATAGGGCCATCACCATTTCGGTGAAGCGGTCGCCACGCACTTCGAAGGATTTGAACTGATCCAGGCTGGCGCAGGCGGGCGCCAGCAGAACCCAGTCACCAGGCCTGGCATCGGCGGCCGCCTTGGCGACGGCGGCTTCAAGGTCCGCCACCCGCTCGGTCTGCTCACCCAGGGCCAGCAGCACCTCGGCATCCTGGCCGAAGCAGTACATGTGATCGATCTGGTTGCCGAGCAGCGCCTGGATGGGGCCGAAATCCTGCCCCTTGCCCTGGCCACCGGCCAGCAGCAGCAGACGCCCTTTTACGGATTCGCGCACGCCAGCCACGGCGGCCAGGGTCGCCCCCACGTTGGTGGCCTTGGAGTCGTTGATCCAGCGTACCCCGTTCACCTCGCGCACAAAGCGGGCACGGTGCGGCAAACCTTCGAAGCGGCGCAGCACGGTGAGCTGGGCATCGCGGGGGATGCCGACCGCATCGCACAGGGCCATGGCGGCCAGCGCGTTGGCCTGGTTGTGGGCTCCGACGATCTTCATCTCGTCGACCGCCAGCAGTGGCTCGCCATGGAGGGTGAGCCACTGGCGACCATCCAGCAGGCAGCGGCCGTAGCCGTTGCAGTCGAGGCCGAAACTCTGCCAAACCTGACCTACATCGGGCAGGGTCTGGGCATCGTCACGGTTGACCAGAATGTGTTGGGAGTGCTGATGGATCTCCATCTTGGCGGCGCGATAGTCGGCCATGCCCTGATAGCGATCCATATGATCTTCGGAGAGGTTGAGCACCACGGAGGCGGCGGCGCGCAGGCTGTAGGTGGTCTCCAGCTGGAAGCTGGAGAGCTCCAGTACGCAGAGATCCATCGGCTGCTTGAGCAGCTCCAGTGCCGGTGTGCCGATATTACCGCCCACACCGACCTTGAGCCCGGCCTCGGCGATCATCTCGCCCACCAGAGTGGTCACCGTACTCTTGCCGTTGGAGCCGGTGATGGCGATGACCGGCACTTCGGTGTCGCGCACGAACAGCTCGATGTCGCCGATGATCTGCACGCCGCACTCGGCAGCGGCTTTCAGCTCGGGAGTCGCCAGGGCGATGCCCGGACTCGCCACTATCATATGCGCCTGCTTGAGCAGCTCGGCGTCAAGCCCCTGGACCAGCTCCACCCCGGGCGGCAGCTGATCCTTGCCCGGCGGGTTGGCGCGGGTGTCCATCACCAGTGGCGTGACACCACGACCGAGGAAGTAATCGACGCAGGAGAGTCCGGTTTTACCCAATCCGATGATGATGACCATGGCCTTATCTCACCTTCAGGGTGGCAAGACCCAGCAGCACCAGCACGAGGGTGATGATCCAGAAGCGCACGATGACGCGTGGCTCCGGCCAGCCCTTCTTCTCGTAGTGGTGATGGATCGGCGCCATGCGGAAGATCCGCACACCGCGCAGCTTGTAGGAACCGACCTGCAGGATCACAGAGACTGTCTCCATCACGAAGACCCCGCCCATGATCACCAGCAGGAACTCCTGGCGCACCAGCACGGCGATGGTACCGAGCGCGCCGCCCAGTGCCAGGGAGCCCACGTCTCCCATGAACACCTGGGCCGGATAGGTGTTGAACCAGAGAAAGCCCAGACCTGCCCCGACGATGGCGGTACAGACGATCACCAGCTCGGAGGTATAGGGCACATAGGGAATATGCAGGTAGCTGGCGAAGTTGACGTTGCCGGTCGCCCAGGCGATCAGGGCAAAGCCCCCCGCCACCATCACGGTTGGCATGATGGCCAGACCATCGAGACCATCGGTCAGGTTGACAGCGTTGGAGGTGCCGACGATGACGAAGTAGGTCAGCAGGATAAACATCAGGCCGAGCTGGGGCATCACATCCTTGAGGAAGGGCACTACCAGCTGGGTCTGGCCATCGTGGGTCGCCGTGGTATAGAGGACGACCGCCACGATCAGCGCGACCGCCGACTGCCAGAAGTACTTCCAGCGGGCGATCAGACCGTCGGTATTCTTGCGCACCACCTTGAGGTAGTCATCGGCAAAGCCGATGGCACCATAGGCCCCCAGCACGAACAGCACCAGCCAGACATAGGGGTTGTCGAGGCGGCACCAGAGCAGCACGGAGGTGAAGATGGCGGCCAGGATCATCAGACCGCCCATGGTGGGGGTGCCACGCTTGCTGAGGTGGGACTCGGGACCGTCGTTGCGGATCACCTGACCAAATTTCAGGATCTGCAGGCGGCGGATGAGGCGCGGTCCCAGCCAGAGCGCGACCCCCAGACCCGTGATGATCGACAGGATGGCGCGAAACGTCAGGTAGGAGAAGACGTTGAAGAAGGTGAAGTGCGGGGTGAGCAGTTCCGCCAGCCAGACTAGCATGAGGCTGACTCCTGACGGTCTTTGACCATCTCGACGATATCTTCCATACGGGAGCCGCGGGCCCCCTTGACCAGAATTGAAATTTCCTGATTTTTATCAATCATTTGCGCAAGCACTTCGAACAACGACGCCTTATTGTCAAAATGTCGGCCAGCCGCGGCATCTGCGGTATGGCGACTATGTTCCCCTACTGTCAGCACGGCATCCAGACCGCACTCGCGGGCATGACGGCCGACCCGGGCATGTTGCTCGGCAGACTCCTCACCCAGTTCCCGCATGTCACCGAACACCAGCACCTTGAAGCCACCCATGGCGGTCAGGGCATCGATGCCCGCCAGCACGGACTCCACGCTGGCGTTGTAGGTATCGTCCACCAGAGTGAGGCCACCCCAGCGCAGGGCGCAGAAGCGCCCCTTGACCGGCGCCATTTGCTCCAGGCCCGCCTTGACGGAGGCCAGTGACGCCCCCAGCGCCAGACAACCTGCCGCCGCCGCCAGGGCATTGGCCACGTTGTGGCGGCCCGGGATGGCCAGGGTCAGAGCCACTTCACCCTGTGGTGTCACCATCACGAATTCGGCACAGCCCTGCCCGTTGATCAGCAGATCGCGGGCATGGAACGGCTGGCTCTGATCGTCGATGGAGAAGGCACAGGTGATGCCGTGCTCGCGCCACTTGGGCCAGAACTCGTTGTCGGCATTGACGATGGCGCAGCCGCCCTCGCCCAGCCCCTCGAAGATCTCGCTCTTGGCGTGAAACACCCCTTCCAGGGAGCCAAAACCCTCCAGATGGGCGGCCGCCACGTTGTTGATGAGGGCAGCGTCGGGTCTGGCAAGGGAGGTGGTCCAGGCGATCTCGCCCGGGTGGTTGGCGCCCAGCTCCATCACCGCGAACTGGTGTTGCGGTTCCAGGCGCAGCAAGGTGAGCGGTACCCCCACCTCGTTGTTGAAGTTGCCGGCGGTGGCCAGCACCTCCCCTTCGTGGCGCAGGATGGCGGTCGCCATCTCCTTCACCGTGGTCTTGCCACAGCTGCCGGTGATGGCCAGCACTTTCGGATTGATGCGCTCGCGCACCAGCTTGCCAAGTAGCCCCAGCCCCTTGAGGCTGTCGGCCACCACCAACTGGGGCACGGCCAGCGGCAGTTCACGCTCAACCAGCAGGGCGGATGCCCCGGCGGCAACGGCCTGCTCACAAAAATCATGGGCATCGAAACGCTCGCCACGCAGGGCGACAAACAGGGCTCCGCTACTCAGAGTGCGGGTATCGGTACTGACTGCGGTGATCTCACCATCTTCACCAATCAGACGGGCATCGAGCGCCTGCGCCAAGTCGGCAAGCCTGAGGGTCATCATGTGAATGACTCCAATAATGTATGCAAGGCGGCGGCGACGGTTTCCCGGTCGCTGTAGTGCCGCTTGTCGGTTCCAATAATCTGATAATCCTCGTGGCCTTTGCCGGCCACCAGGATGATGTCCTGCTTGCTCGCCTGTCCAAGTGCCAGGTTGATGGCCCTGACCCTGTCGTGTTCCACCGGCACCGTCGCGGGATCGCGAAGACCCGCTACCATGTCGGCCATGATCCGGGCCGGATCCTCGGTGCGGGGATTGTCGTCGGTCAGGATCACCCGATCCGCAAACTGTTCAGCCACGGCGGCCATCATGGGACGCTTACCGCGATCCCGGTCGCCACCACAGCCCACCAGACACCAGAGTTGGCCCTTGCAGTGCACCCGCAGGGCCTGCAACGCCTTCTCCAGGGCATCCGGGGTGTGGGCATAATCGACCACGGCAAGCGGCGCATCGCCACCGCCGAAACACTCCATGCGGCCAGTCACTGGCTGCAGTTGCGACGCGGTGGCCAGCAGGGCGTCGAAGTCGTAGCCCAGCACCAGCATGACCCCCATGGCCGCCAGCACATTGCTGACGTTGAAGCGGCCGAGCAAGGGGGCGGATAATACACCATCCCCCCAGCTGGAGTTAATCCGTGCACGGAAACCTTGCTGATGAAAATCGAGTTGCTGCGCCGTTAACTGACGGCCAGGATGGTTCTCAACCGGGCCATGGACGCTGAAGGCGACTGCATCCGGGTATTTCGCCAGCCATTGGGCACCCAGTTCATCGTCCCGGTTGATCACCGCATGACGTTCATCCACCAGTTGCAACAGCAGCTCCTTGGCAGCGCCATAGGCCTCCATGGTGCCGTGGTAGTCGAGGTGATCCCGGCTCAGGTTGGTGAACACGGCGGCGGCAAATGGCAGGGCCGCGACCCGGTATTGCACCAGGCCGTGGCTGGAGACCTCCATCGCCACCAGATCCGCCCCCTGCGCCTGCAGGTCAGCGAGATTGGCCTGCACCTGGACGGCGCTGCCTGTGGTGTTTTCCGCCTCAATCAGCTCGCCAAACAGCCCGTTACCTATGGTGCCCATCACCCCGGCCTTGCCCCCCAGCAGGGTGCGCCAGTTGGCGACCAGCAGCGCGGTCGTGCTCTTGCCGTTGGTGCCGGTGATCCCCACCAGTTGCAGCTTGTTCGCCGGCTGGTCGTAAAAATAACCCGCCAGCTCGGAGAGACGGACAGGTAGACCCACCATGCCGATACAGGGGATTGACGTCGCAGGAGCAACGAATTCACCGTCCTCCTCATACACAACAGCGGTCGCTCCCTGAGCCACCGCTTGTTCGATAAACCGTCTGCCGTCGACCTGATGCCCGCGAATGGCGATGAAGAGAGAGCCCGGGCCGACCCGCCGACTGTCCAGCTGGATGTCGGTCAGGGGAAGCGCCGGCGCCTCGATTCCGAATGGGCGCAGCAACAGATCAAGTGCGCGGGACTGCATTGTTAGCCTCCGTACGGGCAAGTTTGGTGGGAACTGATGGCGGTACTGCATCGGGACGAATATTGAAGAGCTGCAGCACCCCTCCCATGGCCTCGGCAAAGGGCGGCGTCGCCACGGCGCCACCATAGTAGGCCTTGCCTTTGGGTTCGTTGATCACCACCACCATGACGAAGCGGGGATCGCTGGCCGGGGCAAACCCGGCAAACCAGGCCATGTAATCCTTGCCGTAGCCGCCAGCCACGGCGACCTTGGCAGTACCACTCTTGCCGCCGACCCGGTAACCCGGGATCTTGGCCTTGGGAATGGCGTTGTCGACCACGTATTCCAGCGCCTGCAGCATGGCGGCGGCGTTGTTGTGATCGATGACCTGCTCACCCTTGGGCGGCTTGGTCACCTTGACGATGGAGATGGGCACCCGCTTGCCCTTGTTGGCCAGGGTGGCGTAGGCGGACGCCAGTTGCAGCGGAGTGACCCGCAGGCCATAGCCAAACGACAGGGTCGCCCGTTCGATATCGGACCAGCGACGACGCTGGGGCAGCATGCCGCTGCTCTCCCCCATCAGGCCGCTGCCGGTATCCATGCCGAAGCCGAACATGCTGAGGGTGTTGATCATCTCCTGGGCCGGCATCCGCAGGGCGATGCGCGACATGCCGATGTTGGAGGAGTAACGCAGGATGTCGTACAAGTTGGTCGCCTTGTGGATACTCACGTCACGGATTTGCTTGGCCCCGATATAGAGCGGTCCGCCCGGAATGAAATCCTTCCAGCTGGTGACGCCTGCCTGCAAACCGCTCAGCAAGATCAATGGCTTGATGGTGGAGCCCGGCTCGTAGGTATCGGTCACCACCCGGTTGCGCACCCGGAAGCTCTGGTACTGACCGCGGTTGTTGGGGTTGTAGGAGGGGGTGTTGACCATGGCGAGCACTTCGCCGGTCTTGATGTCCAGCATCACCATGGAGCCGGAGGTCGCCTTGTTCTCGTCGGTGGCGCGCTTGAGGGCGCGATAGGCCAGCGCCTGCACCCGCTGATCGATGCTCAGCTGCAGATCGTTGGCGTTCTTGCCCTCCTTGACGATCCCCAGCCGTTCGATGACCCGGCCCTGCCTGTCCTTGCGCACCCGCATCTCGCCCGGGGTAGCGGTCAGCCACTCGTTGTAGCTGCGTTCGATCCCCTCGATGCCGCTGCCGTCGATGTTGGTTACCCCCACCAGATGGGCACTGATCTCGCCGGTCGGGTAGAAACGGCGCGATTCGGGACGTAGATAGACGCCCCCCAGCTTGAGTCCCTTGATGTACTCGGAGACCGCCGGCGTCACCTGCCGCTGCAGGTAGACGAAACGCTTGTTGGGGTTGGCGATGCGCCGCTTGAGAGTGTTGATGTCGAGCTTGAGCACGGCGGAGAGCGCCAGCCAGGCCCGCTCGTTGTTGATGGCGCCGGATTCGTGCACCGTTTTGGGATCCGCCCAGACCGCCTCGACCGGCACGGAGACAGCCAGCTGTTCGCCGTTACGATCGGTGATCATACCGCGCACCGCTTGGGTGGAGGTGGTACGCAGGGAACGCATGTCCCCCTCCTGGCGCAGGCGATCAGGATTGATCACCTGGATCCACGCCAGACGCAGGATCAGGCCGACAAACGCAATGCCGATGAAGACCACCAGAGTGCGAAAGCGCCATGGATAGATGGAGGGCGCCTTGATATTCGCTTTGGCCGATTTGGCTGTCGCCTTGCGTTTCATGGTTGGGTTATTACCTTCTCGGTGGTCACCAGCGGGCGAGCCATCTGCAACTTGTCCATGGCCAGACTCGCCACCCGGGAGTGTTCCGCCAAAGTGCCCTGTTCAAGCAGGAGGTGACGCCACTCGATGTTGAGGCGATCCTCTTCCGCCATCAGATCGTTCTGCTTGGCGGTCAGGCCGCGAGTCATGTTGGTCACCAGGATCACGGCAAAGGCGGTCACCAGCACGGCGACCGACAGAAAAATCTGCAACTTGTGCCGCCAGAGATCGCTTGCGATCTCCTTGGCCAGATGAACGCGCACCTCACTCATGGTTTAATCCGCCAGACGCTCGGCCACCCGCAGCACCGAGCTGCGTGACCGGGTGTTTTCAGAGACTTCATGATCGGAAGGCTTGAGCGCCTTGCCGACCGACTTCAACTTGCGGCCACCCGCCAGCTGCGCCTCGGTGAGCGGGATGCCGTGCGGCACCTCCGGCCCTTTCTCGTGCTTGCGGATGAAATGCTTGACCAGCCGATCTTCCAGAGAGTGAAAGCTGATCACCGACAGGCGGCCATGAGGTGCCAGCACCTCCAGCGCGCCATTCAGCGCGGTTTCAATCTCGTCCAGCTCGCTGTTGATATAGATGCGAATAGCCTGGAAGCTGCGGGTTGCGGCGTGCTTGCCCTTCTCCTTGCTGGGATTGACCCGGGCAATCATCTCCGCCAGCTGGCGGGTGCGCACATAGGGTTCGGTGACCCGATCGTGCACGATGGCGCGGGCGATCTTCTTGGCAAAGCGCTCCTCGCCGAAGGTCTTCAATACCCAGGCGATGTCATCCACGTCGGCCTTGGCCAACCACTCGGCGGCGCTCTGGCCCGTGGTGGGGTCCATCCGCATGTCGAGGGGGCCATCTTTCATGAAGCTGAAGCCGCGCTCGGCGTCATCCAGCTGGGGAGAAGAGACGCCCAGGTCGAGCAGGAAGCCGTCGACCTTGCCCAGCAGGCCACGCTCTGTCAAATAGCCGGTGATGCCGGAGAAGGGGCCATGCACGATCTCGAAGCGGGGATCCTGGATCTTGGCCGCTTCGGCAATAGCCTGGGGATCACGGTCGATGGCGATCAGCCGGCCATTGGGGCCCAGATGCTGGAGGATCAGGCGAGAATGACCACCACGGCCAAAAGTACCATCGACGTAGACACCGTCCGGCTTGATGGCCAGACCTTCGACGGCTTCGTGCAACAGCACTGTGATGTGTTCAGCGGCTTGGGTCATTTATAAAGAGAAATCCTGTAGTCGTGGCGAGCTTGCCCAATCGTCCTCGGGCAGTCCCAAGATGTCGTCATTGACCTGTTGCTGCCAGCGGGCTTCATCCCACAACTCAAACTTGTTGAGCTGGCCCACCAGCATGATCTTCTTGTCCAGCCCGGCGTGGTTGCGCAGCGGCTGGCTGAGCAGCAGACGGCCATTGCCGTCCAGCTCGCATTCGGTGGCATGTCCCAGCAGCAGGCGCTGCAAGCGGCGCTCCTGGGGGTGCATGCTGGAAAGGGTCCTGAGCTTGCGCTCGACCTCTTCCCATTCGGTCAGGGGATAAAGGAGCAGACAGGGGTGGGCAATATCGATGGTGCAGACCAGCTGGCCGTCGCACTCGGAGCGCAGCCAGTCACGAAATTTGGTCGGAATCGCCAATCGCCCTTTGCTGTCCAGGCTGATGGCGTGAGCGCCACGCAACAAATTGAAGTCCCTGAAAGGTAAATGAGTGGCTGGATGCCCCTCTAAAAACCACTTTGATCCACTTTTCCCCACCCTGAAGTTTAAGGACGTGCAGGGGGCTTTTCAAGCAAGGAGATAGGACAGGGGGAACATATTGACGCGGCGTTTCCGTAGTGCCGATTAAATGAGTTGATTTTTCACAAGTTATTTATTTGGAAACCGGTGAAGATTAATTTTTGCCAAGGAAGTCGCGACCACTCATGGCGCAATAATGAAGCGGAACAATACGACTGCACACAAAATAATGCTTACGCCTACGACCGGATAAATGATGTAACTATCACTGAAACGGCGGGCTCGCAGGCACACCAGCTGGCAGAGCAACAAGTTGTACACAATCAGCAGCAGGGTGAGCAGGATATTCACACCCAGAGTCAGTTCACCGGCATGCCAGATGTACAGCCCCATCAATACAAAATTGGCGAGGATCAGGTAGAGCAGGAACTTCTGGATTATTTTCCCCGCTTTGGGTGACTTTTTGACTCGTGCTATCATGTTTTACATCCTTGACTCCACATGACCTAGCGACTAAACCCATCAAAAACTGTTGAGATATATCATGTTTTTTCCATTATGCCTGCATTTCCCCGGCAACAGAAAATGACATTCCCAAGATTGTATCTGGCCCTGGGACTATTTTTATTCTCTTCAGTTTGTCTCGCTTACGATAAATATCACTGGCAAAGCGGCTTTCCTGCCCCGATCCAGGGGGAAGGAGCGACTCTGGTTGCCCAGCAGCACGAATATCTGCTGAAGCAGAAATCCTATTTGCAGCGCCGACTGGCGGACAACCAACCCGTGATCCGCTGGATATCCGAGCAGGTCAAAAACCGCCATCTTCCCCCCTTGCTGGCGTTTGTTCCCCTGATTGAGAGCAGCTATCGCCTCGATGTCGTCTCCGCCGCCGGCGCAGCGGGCCCATGGCAGTTGATGCCGGACACGGCGACCCGTTTTTCCGTGCCCATCACCCGCGAGTTCGATGGTCGCTACTCGCTCCCGCTGGCTACCGAGGCAGCCCTCACTTATCTGGGCTGGCTCTATCGTTTCTTCGGTGAAAACTGGCTGCTGGCGCTGGCGGCCTATAACGCCGGCGAGGGGCGTGTCTTGAAAGCGGTCATGAGGGCGGAGAGCCGCAACGTCTGGGAACTGGACCTGCCGACCGAAACCCGGCTATATGTGGCGCGGTTCGTCGCGCTCGCCAATCTGCTCGACCGGGCCGAACGTTTCCAGTT
This sequence comes from Aeromonas enteropelogenes, assembly GCF_000819845.1. Taxonomy (GTDB): domain Bacteria; phylum Pseudomonadota; class Gammaproteobacteria; order Enterobacterales; family Aeromonadaceae; genus Aeromonas; species Aeromonas enteropelogenes. The sequence continues at coordinate 147,137 of NZ_CDCG01000004.1, read as the reverse complement.
GCAACTGCCGCCCTGGCAAGCAGGATCCGATGTGCAGGTATTCCAGAGAGTCGCCAATTGCTCCCTCATGGCGTGGGCTTCGGCAAAAGGCATCTCGATGAACCAGGCACTGCGCTGGAACCCGGCCTGGCAACTGCCAGAGGCCAGCGGCATCGGCAACTGTCCTGTGGTATATCGCAAGGAAGAGAAAGTCATGGTCGCCGGACAACCAGTCCGGCCGCAGGAGAGAAAAGCGGTCTCCCTCGAGAGTCTGCACGATCCCTTGTTGCTGCGGGCGGCCCGGGGATTGGACATGACCCGCAGCGAGATCAGGCTGCTCCCTTCTCCGGATCCGTTGGGGATGGGTCAGACGCGGCCTCTGTTCTGAGCGCCCTGAAGCAATGGCGCCAGTGGCTGAGCAAGGGAGCCAGATCCACCTGTTCGGGCTCGCTCCAGCGGGCGCCATAGAAACGCAGGTAACGGCCGATACCCCGGCGATGAGTGATATGGCAGGTCAGGGTCATGGCGGGAGCCAGCTTCAGGGTCACCTGTTCGGGCAACTCGAAGCGGGCCGGCGCAAGAAATCCGACGCCTCCCGGCCCCAGATCCTTGATCACCGCCCGACCTATGCTGCGGTCAAACAACAGGCCCGATACCAGCAGACGGGCCGCGATACCGCAGCTCTGTGACTCCAGCGGCGTGGTGCCGTCGTGCAGGTACCAGCGCGGCAGCTTGCGTCTGGGATCATCACTGCTGTTTTGAAACAACAGATCAGTTTCTTGAATTTCCATGGTTAAGGGCATCCTTGGCCTGCTGGGCAGCAGCCTGGGTTTGGGAACTGAACAGTTGTTTCAGGCTGTTTTCCGCCTGGGTCGTCATGATCAGCAATTCGATACGGCGATTCTGGCTGCTGTGGGGATTCGCCCGATCTTCCAGCATGGTATCCGACATGGCGCTTACCTGGCCAACCCGATCGGGTGGCATACCGCCTGCCTGCAGTACCCGTCTCGCCATCATGGCGCGATCCGACGACAACTCCCAGTTGCTGTAGTTGTCGCCCGCAAAGGGGGTGCTGTCGGTGTGGCCCGAAATCATGATCTTGTTCTCGATGCGCTGGAACACGGGTGCCAGTGCCAGCAGCATGTGGCGGAAGAAGGGGGTGATACGCGCGCTGCCGCGGCTGTACATCTCTCGCTGCTCGTCGTCCCGGATCAGGATCCGCAATCCCTGTGGCACCAGCTGCAGTTCAAGGTTGTTCTTGGCCTGCACCTCATCCGCCAGCGAGCCGATGAAACCGGCCAGCTGTTTCATCTGTGCTTCCCCTTCGATCTTGCCGACCAGCAGGCTCTCGTAGCCGTTCTTGCCTTCATCCGAGAAAATGCTCCTGTTGCCCGAGATATGTCTCGGCATCGGCTGGCCTTCGGTCTGGTATTTGGGCATGACTTCGTCAAGCACGGAGGGATTGCCCCCGAGATCGACCGGGTAGGGGCTGTTTCTGATATCGAAAGGGTTCGCCTCGCTGTCCATGATGCTGTAGTCACGCAGACGACTGGCCACCACTTCCCGCTCCTCCTGGTTGGAGACGGCCAGGATCCAGAGCACCATGAAGAAGGCCATCATGGCCAGGGTGAAATCGGCGAAGGCAACCTTCCAGGCGCCCCCGCTCTTGGGACCGGTGTTGCGACGCTGCTGGCGCTTGACGATGATCTGTTCGTGATTGCGCATTACATCGCCCTGTTGGTCACCCAGTCTTCCAGCTCAAGGAAGCTGGGCTTGACCTCAGGCTCCAGGATCTTGCGACCGGAATCCACCGCCAGCAGGGGAGTCTTGCCGCGCAACTGGGCCAGCAGAATGGACTTGATGCACATCAGCAGGCCGATGCGACGCTTGACCATCTCTTCCATGGCGTTGCTGAGGGGTTCGAGCAGGCAGTAACAGAAGAAGATGCCGAGGAAGGTGCCGACCAGCGCGGCAGCCACATGCACGCCTATGTTGCTGAGCGGACCGTCCAGCTGCTGCATGGTGATGATGATCCCCATGACCGCCGCCAGAATGCCAAAGCCCGGGCATGCCTCGCCGGTCTTGTGCAGGGCATGCGCCGGCTTGAGCATGTCTTCCTCGATGGCCATGATCTCCTGCTCCAACAGGGTATCGAGCTCGTGAGGAGTGATCTTGCCCATCCCCAGCAGGCGCAGGTTCTCGACGATGAAGCCGAGCAGCTGGGGATCTTCAGAAACCTGGGGATACATCAAAAACACCGAGCTCTGCTGGGGATTCTCAATGTGTTCATCGAGGGCCTTCATCCCCTTGCTGCGGGTCTCTTCCAGCAGTTGGTGCATCAGGGTCAGCAGCTCGCGGTAGACCTCTTTCTCTTCCTTGTTCGGCTTGAAGCACTGTTTGATCTGCCGCCACATCTCATGCATCACCTCCTTGGAGTTGCCCAGAAACATGGAGCCAGCCGCCGCGCCAATAATGATGATGAGTTCCGAAGGCTGCCACAGCGCGATCGGGTTGCCCCCGGCCATCATGAAGCCTCCCAGCACACATATTAAAGTGACACCGATGCCGATCTGTTTTTGCATGAATGCTCCCGCACAATTGAACGAACCCCACCCGCCAGGGGAAAGAGACTACTTATATGGAGTCGACCAGTCTCTGCTTTAGCTGAAGCACGCATTGCTTGTGCAGCTGACAAACTCTGGATTCCGTGAGCCCGAGCACCAGCGCAATCTCTTTCATGTTCAGTTCGTGCTGGTAGTAGAGGGAGAGCAGCAACTGCTCGCGCTTGTCCAGCGACTTGAGCACCTTGCTGATGGTCATGGCGAGATCCGTGTCATCCGACTCGGCGGCCGGAGCCCGGCCACCGTTTTCGAGCCAGTCCTCGAGGCTCTGCAGAGCCTCCGCCTGACTGGCATAGGCCAGCTGGCGCACCTCGTCGACGGAGCAGTCGAGGGCCTGTGCCAACTCCTGTTCCGTCGGCACGCGCCCCAGGCGGTTGTGCAGCTCCCGCTGCATCTGGTTGTGGCCATGAACCTGCTGGCGCAGTTGACGAGGGCGCCAGTCGAGCCTGCGCAACTCGTCCAGCATAGCGCCACGGATCCGCTTGAACGCATAGCTCTCAAACTGGGCATCCGGCTCACTGCCGTAGCGACGCCAGGCCTCCAGCAGCCCCATCATGCCGACCTGCTCCATGTCTTCCTGGTCGAAGGCGGCCGTCACCTGACTGCGCAGGTGGCTGGCGGCACGCTTAACCAGCGGCAGATAACGGGTGAGGATGGTCTGTTCGCTCGTGGCCGGCGCACTGGTGCCGAACTCGTGCTGCATATCCCAGGCGGAGTCGATCATGAGGGGTTACTGCACCAGTACCTTGGTGATCAGCACCTCGTCGAGATAGGGCTTGTAGCCATAGCTCTGCAGGGTTGTGACCAGTTTGCCCAGCAGGGAGGTCTGCAAGGCAGTGATATCCTTGAGCTCCTTCTGGACATCGTCATTGGAGCGATGACTGAAGTACTGCACCATGGCGTTGCGGATAAGCGGGTTGAGCATACGCAGCTCCTCCAGCTGGGCGGGATTATGGGTCACCAGCGCCAGCTCCAGCACCAGGTAGTGGGACTGGGAATCCCCCTCCAGGCTTATTACGAACCGATCCAGCGGCTTGAACAGCGGCTTTTCGCTCAACTCGGGTTTGGGCTCTTCCAGCCCCAGCCAGACGGCGATCAGATCGCGCTTGAGATAAGCACCATAAGCCAGGGCGGCCAGCAAGACGATCGCCAGCACGACTATCATCAACCACTTCATCACTCGCCGAATCATATCAATCCACTCTCTCTTTACCTGAAGGCAACGGTTACACCAGGGTATTCAACCAATCGGGACGGCTCTTGCCGCTCTGCTCCAGCTCATCGCGCCACTGCTGGCGTCCGGCCAGGATCTCGTCTCCCTGCCAGCGCTGTTTGGGGTTCTGCTCCCCCCCTTGGCCGACATTGACGTCGACGCCGCCAGAGTGGTGGGGAGCCAGGCTCATGCGCAGCCGCTCCATCGACTGGATCAGGGCATCGCGCACGGCGGGGTTGGTCGCATTGAGCTGCACGTTGAGGCGATCGCCCTCGACCCGCACGGTCAACTCCAGCCGACCCAGCTCGGGAGGATCGAGCCGGATATGCGCTTGCTTGACCTGCTGGTTCACCTGCAGCTCGACCTTGTCATGAAGCAGGCTCATCAGTTGCTGCCCCCACTGGGCCTGATTGTCCGGCAGCTTGACCGGGGCCCACTGGTATTCGGCAGGCTTGCTCGGCGCCAGCTGGCTGGCCGGCAGCACCATGAGTTTCGGATCAAGCGCCACCGGCTCCCGCTCGCCGGTCTGGGGCTGGGCATTGAGCATGGGTTGCAGGGTGCTGATCAGCCTGGCCTGCACCCCTTCCCGTACAGCCCCCTTGCCATCCCCTGCGGCGCGCGCCTGCTCGGCCACGGGGGCTGCAGAGGCATCCTGACCGGGCAAGGCACTCTCCTTGAGCTGGGGAGCAGCATTGCTGAACGCGACGCTCCCCTGTTCAGCCAGCAGGGTCCGCTGCTGCAGGCCACGAAACGAGAGCGGTGGCTGGGTCAGGGCAACCTCTTCCACCATCTGTGCCGGCGGCACGGCTCCCTGAGACGGGATCGGAGACGCGGCTCCGCTTGCCGACTGCTGGATACGCTCTTCCAGCAATACGAAGGAGGGCAACATGCGGCTGAATGCTTGCAACTGTTCGCTCGCCCCCTCCAGCTGTTCCCCTTGCACTTCATCGGTCACGGGGGCCTGTACGAAGCCAGTCACCGGCTCCGCCTGCAACTCTTCCTGCGCCAGGGCATCCGCCTGCAGGTAGGAGTCATCCCCCTCCTGCGACGACTGGTTCAGTCTGTGTTTCGCAAATGACTCTCGGGTCGGTGCAAGTTCACCACCCGCCAGCGGGATCATTGCCATTGTTGTACCTCGTCATAGGCTGCCAACCCCTCGCGCTGACCATTGAGCGCCTGCCACGCCCCCTTGAGGCGATCGGTCTCGTGCTGGCAAAGGGTGATGGCACTCTGATAGAGGGCTCTGACCTCTGCTCTCGTGGTGGCCATCGCCGCCCAGCTTTGCGGGTGCTTGTCCGCCATCTGGCTGGCAAAACGGGCCAGCCTGGCATCCGTCTCTTTCAGGACTTCCCATTCCCCTGCCTGCGCCTGCTGCAACAGCAGACGCGCCAGTCCGAGCACTTGCAATGACAACCGCTCCTGTTCCTGAGGGGACAGGGGTCGTGCTGTATCAAGGGACATAAATGGGTACCAAATGGGATTCTTTTGCTGACATGCCCAGAGCTAAGCAAAGAGCACGCCAGAATGATACTGCGCCCCGCATCGCGGCGGAGCGCGAGATCCGGGGAACAGGCGGGAAACTGCACTTCCGCCTTAACGGGGTTGACGGGCCATGACTTCCCATCCGTCCTTCAGCTCGCCCAGAATGCTGCGCACTTCGGCAAAACCGGCCACATTGTTGGACACGCTGATCTCGAACAGCTTCTGTCCGCAATAGTCATAGAGACGATGCAGATTGGCGGCCAGCTCACCCCCCTTCTCCATGTCCAGGGCGCTGTCGAGCCCTCCCAGGATCTGCAGGCACTTGCTGATCGCCTGTCCCTTGCGCTCAAACTGCTTGGCCAGAATATGTCCCTCAGCCCTGGCAATCTCGTCCAGCAGGCCATCCATCAGCATCAGCACCAGCTGGTGCGGATCGGCGCTGGCCGCCTTGGCCTGGGTGGCAGCAAACTGGTAGGCATCATAACCATCTTGAGGTTCAAACATCTCGGACTCGCTCGATTAAGGTTCTGCGACAGAGTGGTGACGTCAGAACGCCCCCATGCTCTGCAGCATCTGGTTCATAGTGGTGAACTGGTTGAGGTAGCGTTTATACGCGGCTTCCATCTTGCGATCCAGCGCAGCCATCCGGTCATTGACCCGTTTTTCATTGGCATCCAGACCGGCGTTGCGCGACTTGAGCACGCCATCGCGCTTGACGTAAGGATCGAGATCCGTGCTCATCCGCTTGAGCAGACCATCATCCCCCAGCAGTGCCTTGCCCAGCAGCTCGGGATCCTTCTCCAGCGCCTTGTTGAAGTCGGTCTCGTTGAAGGAGAGCTTGCCGTACCGGTCGGTCTTGATCCCGAGCGAGCCCAGGGTCATGCCGTTGGGCAGATCCCGCACGCTGTTTCCCAGCATGCTCTTGAGGCTGCGGATGCCGCTGTCCGAGGCCAGCGCTCCCGGTGATTTGGGGTCGCTCGAGGTCATCTTGGCCAGCTCGTCCACCAGCTCGTTGTAACTGTCGACAAACTTCTTGAGTGAACCGGTGACCGCCTCCTTGTCCTGGGCGACTACCACCTGCAGCGGCGCCTCCCCCGGCTTTTGCGCCTTGGTCAGCTCCAGGGTCAGGCCGTCGATGACGTTCTCCACCTTGTTGCTGGCGGAGACTATGGTCAGCGGGTTGTCCCCCCCCATCTGCAGCTTGGCATCCTGCGCCTTGGTGATGTCGCGCTTGCCGGCCAGAGCCGTGCCCAGCATGTCGCCCGCATCGCCGGAATAGTTGATGGCGATGGCGTTTTCGGTACCGGTTTCGGTGCTGGTCAATACCAGGTTGACCTTGCCATCGGAGCGCACCAGGGTGGCCTTGACCCCGGGATTGTCCTTGGCGTCATTGATTTCGGACACCAGGTCCTTGACGGTGGAACCGGCGGGCAGGCTGGCCAGATCGATCTCCAGCTTCTTGCCCTTCACCTCCAGCGAGAGGGTGCCGGTGGCGGGCAGCTGGGCGCTCTCGCTATCCAGGGAGAGGCCGACCTGATGAGCCTGGGCAAGCTGTTCGACAAAGAGGTTGTACTGGCCTGAGCTGGCGGTGCCATCGCTGGTCACCTTCATGAACCCTTCTTGCGAGACCGTCCCCTTCTGGGCCTGCAGGTTGGAGGCCTTGTTGAGATCCTTGAGCATGGTCTGGAAGCTGGAGAGCTTGGTGTGCAGGGCTGTGAGCGCCTTGCGCTGACCCGTGATGCTGTCCATCTGCTTTTTCAGCAGCTTGTCCATGTTCTGCCGCTCAAGGGCGACCAGTTGCATCGCCGTGCCGGCGGGATCGATCTGCATTCTTCATACCCTTCTTGAAAGCTTGATGGCATGTCTGTGGCAAAAGGCCGGTTTCCCCTTTGCCCCAGACACGGCAAGAAAACGGGCCACCCGCAGGCGGCCCGCCACACCATTAACGCAGCAGGGAAGTTACCATGCCGGTCATCTGGTTGGAGTTGGACAGCACGGACATGCCAGCCTGCATCAGCATCTGGTTCTTGGTCATGCTGGTGGTTTCCTGGGCGAAGTCGGCATCCATGATGCGACCGTTGGCCATGTCGGTGTTCTCTTTCATGTTGGAGAGGTTGTTGATGGTGTGGTCCAGACGGTTGATGTTGGCACCGAAGGTGGAACGGGCTTCACCAATCTTCTCAAGCATGGTGTCCATCGCGGTGATCTGACCTGAAGCAGTAGACGCGTCCAAAGTAACGCCAGCAGCAGTACTGATCGCGGTATTCACGGCTTTAACCTGAGTGTTGGCATCCATTTTCAGTACTTCATCCTTGCTGGCGCCGATCTGGAAGGAGACGGCACCGGTCTCGAACTTGCCACCTGCGTCCAGCAGTTTGGTACCACCGAAGGTGGTGTTTTTACTAATGTTTTGCAGCTCAGCACTCAGCTCGCCAAACTCGGCGTCCATGGCGGCAATGTCTTTGGTGCTGTTAGTGCCGTTGGCTGCCTGGGTAGCCAGATCTTTCATGCGCTGGGTGATGTTGGTCATCTCGTCCATGGCGCCTTCGGCGGTCTGCATCATGGAGATGGCATCCTGGGCGTTGCGCATACCAACCTTCTGGCCGTTGGACTGGGCTTGCAGACGGGTGGCGATTTGCAGACCGGCTGCATCATCGGCAGCGGAGTTGATACGCAGACCGGTACCCAGACGCTGCATGGCGGTACCCAGCATCTTGTTGGTGGTGTTCAGCTGGCTCTGGGTGGTCATGGATGCGAAGTTGGTATGAATGGACAAGCCCATGGTGATTTCCTCTATGTGGGGCTGCGCAGCAGCTTGTTTGGTTGACAAAGAGTAAGGACGACCATCACCCGCCAAAAATTGAGAATCCGGACCAGTTTTTTTTCACCCTGCGGCCGCACACGGCTTCCCAAATAAAAATGCCGGCACCGGGCCGACATTTTCTCTTCTTTGCCAATCCGTCCCTATGACAGCTCGGCGGCCAGCCGGTCCAGCAGCACCGGCAGTTCAAACTCCAGATAGTCGCACTGGCCGAACCAGTCATGGCGCTCCTGACACTGCAGCAGCAGCTTGGAGAGGGCCAGCATCTCCCCCTGCACATCGGCAGACATCTGGGGCATGAAGGGGATCAGCAGTTGCAGCATGCGACCGCACTCATAGCAGGCGGCCTCATCCTGACCGGCCCGCAGCATGCCCGCCAGCGCATCCGCCCCTGACTTGAAGCTCTCGATATCCAGCATCAGGCGAACTCCTCGTTATAGGTGGTACCCAGAATGCGGGCCCCTTCCCGGCTGCTGTTCATAAAGCGCACCCCGGGCTGCATCTTGATGTAGAGCTCCATATAGTTCAGATAGATACAGAAGCTCAGCAGGGTTTTTACCGGTGCACCATGACCGTTTGGTACGGTACGACGACCGTAATGGGACTGGGCCCCCAGCTGCCCCTCATCCCAGCCGGTGTGGCTCTTGTCTCTCGGATAGGCAAAGTCGGCCCCGAACAGGGTGATCTGCCGGGCTCCCATCTTCACCGCCAGATCGGTGGCGGGATGGATCACGCTCCCCCCGGTAAACAGAGTGGCCCGTGGAGCGACCTTGTTGAGCTTGGCATAGCTATCCAGCTGTTCGTAGGCGCCGTAACGCGGCCCCCTCCAGCCGGAGAGTACGGCCTTGCTCACCATGGGGATGTAGACCAGGGCAATATCGTCAGACCATTCGGGGTGCAGGATCCCCTGGTGAATGTTGATATCCACGCTGACCACTATGTCGGGCCGGATCCCGTGCTCCAGCAAGGGACGCAGGGCAGTATCCACGCTGATGAACAGGGGGCGGTTCGCCTGCTCCCTAATTTGCCTGAGCCTGGGCAGATGATCCGCCAGGGTGGGGCCGGTCGCCAGAACATAGACTTCCCGTCCCTTCAGGGTGTTGAACAGGCTGGCCACATCCCGATCCTGGCGCAGCAACTCGAGGTTGTCGTGCAGGCGGTTGACGATCCTGTCGCTGGCATATTCGGCGTTGAACAGCTCGCGGCGACTCTGGATCAACACCCGATCCCGGATCTTGGCGCTCTGTTCGTCGGCCAGCTCCAGCTCGGAGGCCAGGAACAGGAAGGGGGACATCACCAGCTCGTTCTCTTCCGGCAGCATCAGCCGCACCCTGGGGTCGGCCAGCCAGTCCCCCTGATCCGTCAGGTGCAGCACCAGCGCAAAGACGGCGGAGTTCATCACCTTGATGTTGAGCCGGCGCAGCCGTTTGCGGCGCAGCAACACCCTGGGCAGATCTCCGAGTCCGGTCCCGTACAGGGTCAGCTCGCCGAGATCCTCGGGGGCACCTGCGGCAATTTTTTCGGCCTCGCGTACCCTGTCATGACGGCTGGTCAGCTGGATGCCATTGATGACGAGGGTGGAGCTCAACCCTTCAATGAGTTCGGCCGGTACGGCATTGATGTCGCAGCCTTGCAGATGGGCCAGCAGGCGCGGCCAGCGCCTGGCCAGCACCTCGGCGTGCTGCGGGAAGTAGTCAATCATGGTTTTGCTGCCACTTGATATGAGGTATCGGAAGAGCGTCTCTTCAGCTCAGGAGTGCCACTACATTCTGGCGGGAAACATTGGCCTGGGCCAGCAGGCCCGACATGGTGCCGGCAAAGCCCCCTTCCCTGAGCTGGCTGGCCAGCAGCGACTGGATCTGTTCCAGCTCCGCCGGGGTGGCCGACTGGGTGCGCGCCTTGACCTGAGCCAGCTGCTTGACCATCTTCTGGCGAAACTGCTTGAGATCGCGCACCGAGTGTTCGATCTCCGCCAGCATCCGTTGCAGCCGTTGCCGCTCCTGGCGCAGCTCACCCTGACTGATCCCCTCTCCCAGCCGGGTCAGCTGACCCGCTGCGGCCTTGAACTGGATTGGCACAGGGTTGCCCGCCGGGATCCGGATCCCTTCGCCACTGATCAGCACGGGTTCATCAAGCTTGCGCCGCTGGTTGTCGGCGATGGAAAGCTCCAGCTTGCCCAGTTCGTTGAGCCGGGCCTGGATATGTTCCTTGCGCAGCGCCTGATCGAGGCGGCCGACGGCCTCCTTCTGGCTGGCGCCGGCAGGCAGTTGCACTTCCACCGCACTGCCGCTCTGGGGAAAGGAGAAGACCAGTCGTTCGCTGCCATTGCGGGGGGATAGCAGATCCAGCTGATCAGCACTGTAATTGATCCGGCTTTCGCTCGCCGATGCCAGCAGGCGCGGCTTGAGTTCTGCGGTCAGCGGCCCCTGGGGCTGGATGAGCTGGGCTTCCATCTGTTTGAGACGGCTGGCGATATCGCTGCCGGCCACGCTGCGTTGTGACAGTTGCTGCTCGACCCGCTTGAGTTCGCCCCAGATACGGCTGAGGGCCTGTTCGCCCCCCTGGGCATGGGCGATCCTTTGCTGGGCCACGCTCATCAGGGCCCAGCGATCCAGCTTGGTGACATCGGGGGCCCGAAAAGAAGATTTCTTGCCAGAATGAAGGGGTTGCTCAGCCTCCGTCCGCCCCTGCAATCTGGGGTGCGCGGGGGTCTCTGCTATCCCGCCGGCTCGGGTGGCCTGGATCTTCATCATGGTTTCTCACTTGTTACGGCATGTAGTTGAACAGGCTGAGCCCGTTCACTTTGACAAACGCCTGCTGCTGTACTTGCAATGCCATCAGGACATGAGCCTGCTTGGTCACCGCACTGGCATAGTCAAGGGACTCAATCTGGTTGCTGAGTTCCTTGCTGTAGATGCCCTTCTCTTCATGACCCTCATCGACCTGATCGAGCAAGTTCATGCGGGCGCCTATATTACTCACCATGTCGCTGATGTCATCCTGCAGGGTGGCACTGCGATCCAGCATGGCACCCGCCTTCTCTCCCGCATCCGGGGCGCCGCTCTCCAGCGCCGCCACCGTCTCATCGAGCTGCTTGAAGAAGTCGCCATCATCGATGAACAGCTTGTCGGCGGTCTGGTTCAACCCTATGGTGACCCCCTTGGCGATAGTCACCTCGCGCACCAGGCCATCACCCTTGTAGCTGTAGCTGCCATCGGCCTCTTTCACTATGGTGGTGTTGTTCACCTGACTGCCGGCAAACAGGCTGGAGCCACTCTCGTTGCGCGCGTTGGCCAGATCCAACAGACCATCCTTGATGATGGCCATTTCGCTGGCGGCGGCCCGGCGGTCCTCATCGGACATGGAGCCGGTGGCCGCCATCTGGGTCAGATCCCGCAGGCGCATCAGCATATTGGTCATGCTGTCGAGCTGGATCTCCCCCTGGGAGAGCTGGCTCTTGGCGTTGGCGATGTTCTTCTGGTACTGCTCCATCGCACTCTGTTCCTTGTGCAACCCCAGCAGGCGCACGCTACCGACCGGATCGTCGGACGGCTGCAGAATCCGCTTGTTGCTGGCGATCTGGCGATCGAGGCGGGCATAGTCCCCCAGTCCCCGTTGCAGGTTGTCGAGCATGCCAAGCTGGATCTGGTTGGTACTCACGCGCATGACGATGCCCCTTAGAACAGGTTGAGGATGGAGCCGAACAGCTGATCGGCGGTGCTGATCACCTTGGCATTGGCCTGATAGAGCTGGGTGTAGGACATGATCTTCATCCCCTCTTCATCCAGGTTGACGCCACTGACGCTGCTGAGGTTGCGGGCCAGCTGCTTCTCCATGTTGGCGTCCGCCTCCATGGTGGCCTTGGCCTGACCGCTCTTGACCGCCAGGTCCCCCAGCAGGGAGCTGTAGGCGTCGTACTGGGCGTCCTTGATGGTCAGCATATCCTGCAGGTTGCTGTTGTCCCCCGCCCCGCCAGTCTTGGCGAAGGCCAGATCCGAACCGGTGAAGCCATCGGCCAGACGCAGGGTCCCGGCAGGATCCAGCGGGTCATAGACGAACATCTCCTTGCCCTTATTGCCGTTCAAATCCACCCCGGCGATCTGCACCTTGTTGAAATCCTCCGCCAGCTGCTTGGCGATCTGGCCGATCTCGTCCCGCATCGGGCGCAGGGTGTTGGCACGATAATCGAGGATGCCCGCCAGGCTTCCCCCTTGCAGGGAGGGGATCTCGAAGGTTTGTCCGGCAAAATCCAGCTTGAGCTTGTCGCCGGTCAGTGCGAGGCGGCTGGCGCTGCCTCCCACCACCAGCGGCTGACCTTGCGGCAGGCTGAGGGCATAGGAGCCATCGCCCTGGCGGTTGACCCGCACTTCCACCAGACCGGAGAGTTCGCGCACCACCTGATCCCGGCTGTCTTCGAGGGCCGAAGTGTTGACCCCCTTGCTCTGCTGATCGGCGATCTGCTGGTTGAGTTCGGCAACCTGGTTCAGGTAGCTGTTGACCTGCTTGACCGAGCTGCCCAGCTGGTCGTCGATCTGCTTCTCCTGGGTCAACAGACTCTCGTTGAGCTGGCCGAAGCGGTTGATCAGGGCACCCGCCGAGCTGACAATCTGGCTGCGCTGCGCCGGGGTTTCCGGGCTGTCCACCGCGGCACTCAGGGCCGAGAAGAAGCTGTCCAGCCCCTTGGAGATATTCATCGACTCGCTGCCCAGCAACTGCTCGGCGGTGTTGATGTACTGGTAATGAGAGAGGGAGGAACCGACGGCAGACATGCCACGCCAGTGCTGGGTCACCATATAGGCATCGGTTATCCGGCGAACACCGTTGACCGCCACTCCCATGCCGTTGTCCATGCGGCCGAAACCGGCCAGGGTGCCCATGGTGGCCTCCTGGCGGCTGTAGCCGGCGGTATCGACGTTGGCAATATTCTGGGCGGAAACGTTGAGGGCTATTTGGGCCGCGCTCAAACCGCTAAAACCGATATTGATCAGTGACATCAGTCAACCTTCTTCATTTTTGCCGAATTCAGAGGCTGGCTGAATGCAGCCAGGGTCTGGGAGTCTGAAGCGACCACGGGCTCGACATTCTTTAGCGCGCCCCCCAACTGGCTGACCATATGTTCCTTGAGCCCCAGACCGCCGCGCTTGACCATGCTCATGGCCAGCTGGCTGTCGTACATGTCGCGGTAGAGGCTCTCCCCCTTGATCAGCTTGTCCTCTTCATCCTGCAGGGCATCACTGGCCGAGCGCATGTGCTTGAGCACGGTTTGCAGAAAGCTCACCTCGAATTGGCCTGCGGCCGCCTCGAGGGCGGCCCGCTGGTCCGGATTGCTTTTGATCTGCTGAAGTTCATTGAGATCCTGATAGAAGCCAGGCTCGCTCGTAATTCTGGTCATATGAATCCTTAAATAACCACCAACTCCCCTTCGAGAGCACCCGCTTCGTCCAGCGCCTGCAGGATTGCCATGATGTCATCCGGCGTGGCGCCAAGGGAGTTGACTGCCTTCACGATCACCTCGAGGGAGGTGCCTTCCGGCCAGACAAACATGTTCTTGCGTTCCCGATCGACCTGCACCCGGGAGTTGGGCGTGGTAGTGGTCTGGCCGTTGGAGAAGGCATTGGGCTGGCTGACCGTCTTGCTCTCGCCTATGGTCACCGTCAGGCTGCCATGGCTGACCGCCGCCTTGCGCACCTTGACCCCCTGCCCCATCACCACGGTACCGGTACGGCTGTTGAACACCACCCGGGGACGCTCTTTGCCCGTATCGACCTGGATATCCTGCAGCAGGGCCATGAAGGAGACCCGCTGGCTCTCGTCCTTGGGGGCCATCACCTGGATACGCCCCGCACTCACCGCCCGGGCGACCTGCCCCAGCTGCTGGTTGATGGCACGCTCGACGTTACGGGCCGTCTTGAAGTTCGGCTGATGCAGGTTGAGGGTCACCTCCGGCTTCTCGGTGAAGCTGCTCTTTACCTCCCGCTCTATGGTGGCCCCGTTGGGGATGATACCGGCGGTCGGCACATTGATGGTCACTGACGAGCCGGACTGGCCTTCCGCCTTGACCCCCGCCACCACCAGGTTGCCCTGGGCGACGGCATAGACTTCGCCGTCAATGCCCCGCAGCGGCGTCAGCAGCAGGGAGCCCCCGCGCAGGCTCTTGGCATCCCCGATGGACGTGACGGTCACGTCCACCAGCTGCCCCTTGCCCGCCAGCGCCGGCAGGGTGGCCTGTACCGAGACCGCCGCCACGTTCTTGAGCTTGGGATCTATGTCTTCTGGCAGCTGGACGCCGAACTGCTTGAGCATGTTGGTCATCGACTGGCCGGTAAACTTGACCTGTCCCTTGTCACCGGTACCGGACAGGCCGACCACCAGGCCGTAACCCACCAGCTGGTTGGTGCGCATCCCCTGCACATCGGCGATGTCCAGCAACGGCCGCTTGGCCGGCGCCGGTGCAGCCGCCTGGGCCAGCCAGGGCAGGCAGAGACAAATCAGGGGAATAAACCACTTTTTCATGTCAAACCTCAAAATGGCGCAAAGGCCGAGCTGAAGAACCTCGCCAGCCAGCCCATCTGGTTGCTGTCGGCCAGGGCACCGCGTCCGGCATAGGTGATCCTGGCGTCGGCGATGCGCTGGGAAGAGATGCGGTTGCTCTGGTCGATGTCTTCCACCCGCACCATGCCCCCGAGGCGGATATATTCATCCCCCTGGTTGAGGCGGATCCACTTCTCGCCGCGGATCTCGAGCACCCCGTTGGGGTAGACATCCGCCACCGTCACCGTGATGGCCCCCGCCAGGGTATTCTGCTGGCTGGAGGTAGCGCCGCCGTCGAAATCCCGATCGGCACTGACGCTGGCCCCCCAATCCGGCCGCAAGGTACCACCGATGGAAGGGGCAGGCACATTCATGCTGCTGTTCTTGCTCATGCTGGTGTTGGCCTTCTTGCTGGACTGGGTCCGCTCCTCCAGCATCACGGTCAGGATGTCGCCCACCCGGTAGGCGCGGCGATCCTGGAACAGGGTCATCATGTAGTCGCCCCGGTAGAGCCCGCCGTCTTCACCCTGGACGTTGGCGATCATCTTGGATCGGGAAGGAGCCCACTTCTCGTCACCGGGCTCGGGCGCCTTCAGTTCATAGGTGGCACAGCCCCCCAGCAGCAGTACCAGCCAGATATAACGCAGCAACGCCATCATCAGAGCGCCTGGGTCACGAACTTGAGCATCTGATCGGCCGCGGAGACCACCTTGGCGTTCATCTCGTAGGCACGCTGGGTAGTGATCATGTCGACCATCTCCTCCACCACGTTGACGTTGGAGCTCTCCAGGGTGAACTGCTTGATGGCTCCCATTGCCTCCTCGCCCGGCACCCCTTCGATGGCCTCGCCGGAAGCACCGGTGGCACGGTACAGGTTGCCCCCGAGGGCTTCCAGACCCGCCGGGTTGGCGAAGTTGGTCAGGGTGATGCGACCCAGTTCGACGTTCTCCTGCTGGCCCGGCAGGGTGGCGCTGACGGTACCATCAGTACCGATCGACACCTTGGTGGCGTTGTCCGGGATCTCGATCTGCGGCACCATCGGCAGGCCGTCGGCGTTGACCAGCAGGCCGTCGGCATTGCGGTGCCACTGGCCGTTACGGGTATAGGCCGTCTCGCCGTCCGGGCGCTCAACGCCGAAGAAGCCGGCCCCCACGACTGCCATGTCCAGCTCCTGGTTGGTGTTCTGGAACTGGCCGGAGGTGAAGACCTTCTGGGTGCCGACCACCCGCACACCATTGCCCATCTGGATGCCGATCGGGGCCTCGTTCTGCTGATCCTGCTGGGCACCCGGTTGGCGCTGAACCTGATAGAACAGATCTTCAAACGCCACGCGATCGCGCTTGAAGCCGACCGTGTTGACGTTGGCCAGGTTGTTGGAAATGCTGGCCATCTTGGTATCTTGCGCGGCCAGACCCGTCTTGCCGACCCACAGTGCTGCGTGCATCTTGTCTCTCCATTCGTTTGCTGGCCGCCAGACCCTTGCCCGGCGACCGGAATAATCCGGCTATCAGCCTTGACCCGAGATGAGGCGTGCCCCCTGGCGGGCCTGATCATCGGCGCTCTTCATCAACTTGACCTGCAACTCGAAGTTGCGGGTCAGCGCCATGCTGCTGACCAGTTCGTCCACGGCATTGACGTTGGCCCCTTCCAGAAATCCGGAGGCCATCACCACCTCGTCACTCATCTCGGCATCCTCGCCCTGACGCTGGCGGAACAGGCCGTCCGGCCCCTTCACCAGTTCACGGGTGTCCGGATTGACCAGCTTGAGCCGGCCGACTTCGAGGCGGGCACCGCCCCCCGGCGGGGTGACGCTGAGGGTACCGTCCTTGCCGAAGTGGATGTCGCGGTAGGCGGGCAACACCAGCTCACCGCCATCACCCAGCACGGGGCGACCGTTGAGGGTGAGCAGGCCGTCGGCATCCTGGGTCAGATTGCCGGCCCGGGTGTAGGACTCCTTGCCATCGGCGGACTGTACGGTGAAGAAGCCATCGCCACGGATCGCCACGTCCAGCGGGCGACCGGTCTGCATCAGGACACCGGCCTTGAAGTCGGTGCCGGCCAGCTCTTCCCGCGCCATCACGCGACTCTGGTAGCCGTCGCCGGTCAGGGCAAGGGCCGAGACGCGCTCGAAGTCGGCCCGAAAACCGGCCGTGTTGACGTTGGCCAGGTTGTTGGCCCTGATCTGCTGTGCCATCAGGGTGTGTTGCGCCCCCGACATGGCGGTATAGATAAGCTTTTCCACGGTTCAGCCTTAGAAGGAGTTGAACAGGACCTGGGTCATCTTGTCAGCGGAGCTGATGGTCTTGGCGTTGGCCTGATAGTTGCGCTGGGACGTCATCAGGCTTACCAGTTCACCGGTGAGATCCACGTTGGAACCCTCATAGGCACCGGCGGTCAGGTTGCCCAGGGTGCCCGAGCCGGGAACGCCCAGCACCGGCTGGCCGGAGCTGAAAGACTGCTGCCAGGTAGTGTTGTTGGTCTGCAGCAGGCCGTTGGGGTTGGCGAAGTTGGCCATCACCACCTGTCCCTGCAGCAGGCTCTGCCCGTTGGTGAAGGTGGCATACACGCCACCATCGGCATCCACCCGCACACCGGTCAGATCCCCGGCGGTGTAGCCGTTGGACTGGTTGCGGGTCGAGTTGAAGTCGGATGCGTACTGGCTCACCTTGCTGATGTCGACGGTGAGCTCAAGGGGGTTGGCACCCGGCGGGGTCAGGGCCAGCTTGGGCATGGCGGTAGGCGTGGCCAGGGTACCATCCTTGTTGAAGGTCAGCGCGACCGGCGCCTTCAGATCGGTGCCGTCGAAGGTGTAATGCACGGTCCAGCTGTTGTCGCCGGTCTTGACGAAATACTGGGTCACGCTGTGTTCGCTGCCGAGGGAGTCGTAGACCTTGCTGGTCTGGGAGTAGCTGTAGCTCTCGCTCTTGGCCGGATCGAACGGGTTGGCAGTCGGGTCGATGACGCTGGCATCGGCCTTCAGGTTGGCGACGAACTCCAGGGTATCGGAGGCCTTGGCGGGCAGGCTGCCGGCCTGAACCTGGATATCCCCGATCACCCCGGCCTGCAGCTCGCCCGCCGCGTTGGTGGAGTAACCCTGCAGACGGGCGCCGTTGGCAGCCACCAGATGGTTGCTGGCATCACGCTGGAACATGCCGGCGCGGGTGTAGGAGCTCTGGCCGTTGGCCTCTTTCAATACGAAAAAACCGCTGCCGGAGATGGCCAGATCCAGTCCGCGTCCGGTGCGCATCAGGTCGCCGTTGCGCTCGAAGTTCTGGGAGACGTTGTTCATCTCCACCCCGCCTGCCTGGCCACCGCCATAAATGGCGGCGAATTCGGCACGGCTGGATTTGAAGCCGGCGGTGCTGGCGTTGGCCACGTTGTTGCTGATGACGCTCAGCTCCTGGTTTACGGCGCGCAGGCCGCTCAATCCGATATTGAAAGACACGGGTTCAATCCTCTGTTAGTTACGCCGACTTGCCAAACTGAACTGCGCTGAAGAGGGGCACTTCACCCACCCCGGCGACCTGCAACATGATCTCGCCCGTTCCCGGTAGCGACACGCGTTCCACTGTGCTGGCAACATAATTCTTGGTAGTGACCGCGGCCCCATCCATGGATGCCTTGACCTCGAAGCTGTACTTTCCGGGCGGCAGCGCGGGCAACTCATAGTCGATCGCCCCCGGTTTGCTCTCGCCCCAGCTCTGGCTGGCCACCTGCTGGCCATGCTCGTCGAACACCTTGAGTTCGATCTGGTTGGCAGTGCTGGGCAGCTCGATCTGGCCGCGGATCGCCTGCTCTTCGGAGAGCTCCAGCGTACCGCTGGGTACCATCACTTCCTTGTCGATAAGGTCGGTGCTCTGCAGTACCTGCTGGGTGTCCATCATGGCGATGGACTGCTGCTGCAGGATCTTCAACCCTTCGACCCCCTCCACCATGCTGAACTGGGCCAGCTGGGTGACGTACTGGGCGCCGTCGAGAGGATTGGTCGGATCCTGGTTCTTGATCTGGGCCACCATCATCTGGAGAAATTCATTGCGCAGCTGAACGCCCTGGCTGCCTTGGGAACCCTGATTTCCCTCGGTTTGTCCCGCATTGTTTGAGGCTATCTCCGGGGTGGCGCCAGCGCGCTGGCTGCCCCGTGCACTGTCCAGATTGCTGACTTGTGGCAGGCTCATCGGTTAGACCCCCTGACCAAGACGCAGCAGCCCCTGCTGCATGCTGTTGACCCGGTTGATCACCTCGACCGAGGTCTCGAAGCCACGGGAGGCGCTCATCATGTCGGCCATCTCTTCCACCACGTTGACGTTGGAGTAGTAGACATAGCCATCTTCATCGGCGAGCGGGTTGGTGGGCTCCATACGCTTCTCGACCATGCGGTCGGACTGCACTATGCCGGCGACCTGTACCTGGGCCGCACCCAGTCCTTCAGCGTCCTGAACGCGCTGGTAGAGGGTGGAAAAGACAGGTTTGATCGCACGAAAGGCGCTCTCTTCGCTGCTCGCGGCGCTGTCGACGTTGGCCAGGTTGGAGGCGACGGTGTCGAGTCGTACCGTCTGAGCCCGCATGGCGCTGCCCGCGATGTCATAGATCTTGTTGAATGACATGATTAACGTCCCTCGATCGCCTTGGCGATCCCGGTGATTTTCATATTGAGAAAGGTCAGGCTGGTCTGGAAATCGGTGGCGTTGTTGGCAAACTTGCTCTGCTCAACGCTCAGTTCGGCCGTGTTGCCATCCATGGATGGCTGATAGGGAATGCGGTATAGCGGGTGACGCATCTCGTCGGCCATGCTGCCCTGAGTGATGGCGGCACTTTCGTCACCGCGCGCAACTTGCCGTGCGACCCCGTTCAAAATCGTCTTATAATCCACATCCCGCGCCAGATACCCAGGGGTATCCACGTTGGCCAGGTTGCCAGCCAGAATGCGGGCGCGATCCGCTCTGACTTCAAGCGCATAGGGGTGCACGCCAAGGGCGCGGTCAAACGAGAGGCTCATGTTTTATCCTTTTCCATCAATCGGACCGATGCGGGTGTTATCAAGAGTCATGCCAATCCTGACAATCCACGCCAAGGGCGGCCTCGCGCCGGTCCGGGGGCAAACCGGCAACCAAGAGGTGGAAGCCAGACTTCCTGCATGGAAATCCGGGCTCGCTCTCTTCCTGCTGCTCGGCAGCGTTCATGCACACGCGGCCCAGACTCTGGCTGATGAGCTGGAGGATGCCCTGATCCGGGACGCCCGTACCACGCTGGAGGAGTACGTCACGCAGCAAGGCTGGCCCACCCCGACCGCTGACTATCAGGTCTGGCTCTCGTCGGCGGTGGCCCACCTCCCCCCCTGCGAGCAGCAGGTGCAGTTGCAGGCGGGCGGCCAGTATCGCCAGCCCTGGGGACGCCGCCCCTATCTCATCACCTGCCTGAGCCCGAGCTGGCAGTTGCGGGGCCGGGTGGAGGTCAATCTGACCCTGCCGGTCTGGGTGGCCGCGCAGGACATCCAGCGCGACGTCCCGATCACCGCAGCGGACGTGCTGGTGCAGGAGCTGGACGTCAGCCGCCTGCAGCGGGGATTCATCCCCGCCAACCAGTCGCTGCAGGGTTACAAGAGCAGCCGCCATCTCAGGGCTGGCCATCTGCTGGGGGAGCTGGATTTGCAGAAACCCTGGGCCATCGAGAAGGATCAAGGGGTACTGATCCGGGCCAGCGATGGCTCCTTCTCCGCCACAACCCGGGGCGAGGCGCTGGAAAACGGCGCCATCGGGGATGCCATCAAGGTCAGAAACAGCCGCTCGGGCAAGGTGATCCAGGCCTGGGTCGTCGGCCGGGGGGAAGTGGAAACCCGTTTTTGACCTTCCGCCACGATTCGATTCAAGTTCAGCGTGACTTGGGTCGCCTATTTCAGGGTAAGACCATCAGGAAGCCAGATTATGAAGATTACTCGCACCGATCCGCTCTATAGCCAGCCCCAAGCGGCCCGCAAGCAGGAAGCACCGGCGACCCAGGCACCGGCCAGCCAGCCCCGGAGCGATGCCAAAATCAGCGCCACCGCGCAATCCGTGACCCAGGCCAGCGCGCTCCTGAGTACCACCTCGGATGTGGACATGGACAAGGTGAACCAGATCCGCCAGGCCATCAGCGAAGGCCGCCTGGAACTGGACATGGACGCCCTGAGCCAGGCCATTGTGGACATGCACCGCCGATGAGCCTGACAGCCAAGGAGCGGGTGCGGGAGCTGATCGTCGGCATCCAGCAGGATACCGGACGCTATCAGGAGCTGGAGCAGGTGTTGCAGCGCCAGCACGCCCTGTTGGCCGCCCATGACGTGGACAGCCTTGCCACCCACAACCAGCAGCAGAACCGGCTGATGGCCCAGGTGCAGTTGCAGGCCCAGCAGCGCTGCCAGCATCTGCTGGCGCTGGGGCTCAAACCGGATGAAAAGGGGATGGCCAAACTTATAGCCAAGCTGCCCGACAACCTGCAGCGCCAGGTCGGCGCGCAGTGGCAGCAGCTGGAGCACTCCCTGAAACGCTGCCTGCACCAGAATGAACTCAACGGCCGCCTGCTGGCCGGACAGATAGAGACGATCCAGACCCTGCTCGGCCAGGAGCCCGGCTACGGTCAACCGGACGATTTTCGCGACTGAGCAACCCTTCCTGATGTGAGTGCTCAGCCTCCCCTGGCGAGATAACGCAGGCTGGCCAGCTCGTCGAGCTGATGCTGATCCCGCTTCTCCTGTTGTTGCTGCCCCTGCGCCGCCCGGCGCGCCAGCAGCAGCTCAAGGCCCTTGACCCGGCCCACCTGCTGTCGCATCACCCCTTCATGATGATCCAGGTCCATCCTGGCCAGAGTCGACTGCTGCACCTGATGGGAGAGCATCTTGCGCAGCTGGCCATCCATCTGCTGACGGTTCTGCCACAGCAGGGGATGAAACGGCTCGGCACCGGGACGCAGGGCGGCGATCACCTCCTGCAGCTTGTGTGCCCGTTGCTCTTCCTGCAGGGCGATCTCGCGCAGCCGCCGCCGCTCCTGACCCAGCTTCTCCAGCTCATCCTGTTGCAATCCAAGATACGACTTGAGCATGACGACTTACCCCTGTCCCAACACCTGCTTGAGGCCCGCCATCACCTGCTGGAAGGGCACTTCCTCATGAAGCCCCTGCTGCAGGAAGGCGGCGATGGCCGGATAGCGCTGCACAGCCTCATCCATCTGCGGATCGGCGCCGGGCTGGTAGCCGCCCAGAGGCAGCAGTTCGCGCACCTGCTGATAGCGCCCCCACAGCTGGCGCAGCGTTACCGCCAGTTGCTGCCACTCGCCCGGCACCACCTGGGGCATCACCCGGCTGACCGAGGCGCCGATATCGATGGCCGGATAGTGCCCCTCCTCCGCCAGACGGCGGGTCAGCACTATGTGGCCATCCAGGATGGCCCGGGCGGCATCCACCACGGGATCCTGCTGATCGTCCCCTTCCGCCAGCACCGTATAGAAGGCGCTGAGGCTGCCATCCGGATGGGTGCCGTTGCCGGCCCGCTCCACCAGCTGGGTCAGCATGCCGAAAACTGAGGGGGGATAGCCGCGGGTCGCGGGGGGTTCCCCGACCGCCAGTGCGATCTCGCGCTGGGCCTGGGCGTAACGGGTCAGGGAGTCCATCAGCAGCAGCACGTCCTGCCCCTGCTCCCGGAAGTATTCGGCGATCCGGTGACAGAGCTGGGCAGCCCGCAGTCGCATCAGGGGAGACTGATCGGCCGGCGCGGCGATCACCACGGCCCTGGCCAGCCCTTCGGCCCCCAGGCTGTGCTCGATGAACTCGCGCACCTCCCGGCCCCGCTCCCCAATCAACCCCACCACCACGATCTGCGCCGCCGTGTTGCGGGTCATCATGCCGAGCAGCATGCTCTTGCCCACCCCGGAGCCGGCAAACAGGCCGAGGCGCTGGCCCTTGCCCACCGTCAGCAGGCCATTGATGGCACGGATCCCCACATCGAGGGGCTCGCGCACCGGCACCCGCAACAGCGGGTTCGGAGGCATGGCAAACAGGGGCACCGGCTCCCCCGCCTCGGGCAGGGGACGGCCGTCGAGTGGCTGGAGCAGGCCATCGAGCACCCGCCCCAGCAGATGGGAACCGATGCGCACCGTCTCCTCCCCCTCGACCGGTTCGACCCGGGCGCCGGAGTAAAGACCGCTAATCGGCTGAAGAGGCATCAGGAAAGAGACGTCGCGGTTGAAGCCGACTACTTCGGCCAGCAAGGGAGCCCCGCCGGCCGTGCTGACCCGGCAACGCTGCCCCATCACCAGCTGGCAGCCCACCACTTCAAGGGTCAGCCCGGTGACTCGCACCAGGCGACCATAACGACGAAAGGAGGGCAGCTCATCGAGGTTGTCGAGCGCCGAGGTCAGCGCCCGCTGCAGAGCGTCATGCATCCTGGGTGACGCTCAGCGAGCTGTTGACCTGCTCGATGCAGGCTGTCAGACGGGTGCTGGTGCTGACTTCCACCACGGCAGCCCGGGTCTCGATGCGGGCGTCGCCTACCGCCAGGGCCGGATCCACCTGCAGGGGCCACCCTTCGCAGCGGGTCACGCCCTGCTCCAGCAGACGTTCGCGATCCCCTTCGTTGAGGTAGATCACCAGCTCTTCGGGATCGGCTGGCAGGGTCGCCAGCGCCTGTTCCACCTGATGCAACACCTGCTGCGGGTTGAGGGTGAACTCGGCCATGATGACCCGCCTCGCCACCTGCTCCACCAGCTGGGCGATCAACGCCTTCTGCTGCTGCATCTTCTCCTGGGTCAGGGCGCTCCACTGCTCCTGCAGTTTGGCAAAGGGGGCCATCGCCTTCTCGAACTCGGCACGCCCCTCTGCCAGCCCCTGGGCAAAGCCCCGGGTCTGTCCCTGTTGCAGTCCCCGACTCTCCCCCTCCTGCAGGCCGCTGGTCAGGCCCTGCTGATAGCCGGTCTGATAACCTTCATCATGACCCTGCTCCAGCCCCTGCTGATAGCCGTATTCGAACTGTTCCTGCTGGTTCTGGGCCTCTTCGCCACTCTGGCCCAGGGCAGGAAAGCGGTACAGACGGGTCGCCCCAGGCTGCAACTTGCGCACATGGTGACTCATGGTTGCCTCCTGTTAGCTGACCGTGGGCTCTTCGAACAACATGAACTCGATCTCGCCCTGCTCGACCAGTTCGCGCACCAGTTGCATGACTTCGGTGCGGGCCTGTTCGACCTTGCGCAGGGAGACGCTGCCCTGATTCTGGATCTGGTCGTCGAGCGACTGTGCCATCCGCTTGGGCATGGCACCCAGCACCACCTTGCGGAAGCTGGCCTCGGTATTCTTGAGCGCCAGGGCCAGCAGCTCGCTTGGCAGCTCCTGTACCAGACGCTGCAGGGTTTCGTCGCTCTGGCGACGCAACGCCATGAAGTCGAACATGTTCTTCTCGATCTCGATGGCCATCTCGCCATCGTGTTCGCGCAGCAGGGAGAGCATTTGCTCCTTGTTCCCCTGATAACGGTTGAGAATATCGGCGACCTGGCGAACCCCGTTGACCTTGGCACCGGCCTGATCGGCCACATAGGCCAGACAGCGCTCCAGAGTCAGACGCAGCTCGCCCAGCACATGCTCGCTCACCGTGCTGAGGCCGGCGACCCTGACCAGCAGGTCGTCGTGAACCGAGCCCGGCAGGGCATCGAGTACGGCCGAGGCAGTCTGGGGTGGCAGGAAGGCCAGCAGTACCGCCTGCATCTGGGGGTGCTCGTTGCGAAAGAAGCGGGCCAGCACGTCGGCCGGCACCCACTGCAGACGCTGGATATCCTGGCTCATCACGTCGCCATACAGGCTGTCGAGCAGGCTGCGGGAGAGAGACTGGCCAAGGGCCAGATCCAGGGTCTGTTCCAGATACTCCCGCGATGCACTGCCGATGCCGCTCTGCTCGCGGTACTGGTTGAAAAACTGCTGCAGGGTCCAGCGCGCTTCCATCGAACTGACGCCGGGCAGCCCCGCCATCTTGGAGATGAGGCGCTGCACCTCGTCCCGGGAGAGCTTCTGCATCACCTTGGCGGCCGCCTCCGTGCCCATGCTCAGCAGCAGGATGGCGGCCTTCTCGAGGTCGTCGATGTCAACATCGACCGCATTCTGGTTCAGGTTAACGTTGTTCATTGCCACTCACCCATGTTCTGATCACTTCCGCCACTCTGGCGGTGTCCTTCTCAACCAGCAGCTGGAGGTGCTTGAGCTGGACCTCCAGCTCCGAGCCAGGCTCGGGCAGCGAATCCATGTCGACGGCGGCGAAGTGCGGCTGGCCGGCACCTTCCGAGCGGATCAGGCTGTTGGACATGGCCGTCGCCGCCTCATCCTCTTCATCGCCGCTGCGGCGCATGGCGAGACCGACGGTCGGTTCCTGCTCCTCTTCCTGTTCCACCGTCTCATCGACCGGCTGCTGGGTACGCACCAGATGCTTGACCAGAGGACGGATGCCGAAGAAGACCAGTGTCAGGCCCAGCAGACCGCCAACCAGATAGCGCAGGGAATCCTGCCAATAGGGGGTTTCCCACCAGCTGGATTCGGGGATGGTGACCGCCGGGGCGCCGGTGAAGCTGAACACCTGCAGGCTGATCTGGTCACCGCGCGTCTGATCGAAACCGACGGCGCGTTCCACCATCTGGCGGATCTGCTCGAGCTGATCCGCATTCCAGCCCTCCTTGGGGGCAATCTGCTGGTTGAGCAGCACGGAGACGTTGATCTTCTCCAGCCGGCCCTGCTGATAGCGGGTATGTACTATGGTGCGGCTGTTCTCGTACTGCTTGGTGACTTCCTGACGTTCGGTACGCGCATCCCCCTTGGAGGGCGCCTCCTTCTCCTTGCCATCCTCGGCCGCATTGGCAGTCGTCTCCGGCGGACGATTGGAAAGGGCCCCCGGAATGCCAAGTGCCAGAGAATCGATGGTCTTGTCGGACTTGCTGGACTCACGGGTCAGCACGCCGGACGGATCGAGCTGCTGCTGGGTCTCTTCCACCGCATTGAAATTCACATCCGCGGCGATCTGCACCCGGAAGTTGCCGTTGCCCAGCATGGGGATCAGCATGTCGTTGGCCCGCTGACGGATGTATTGCTCCAGCTTGCGGGTGTACTCCATCTGCTGCACGCTCTGCTTGCCGAACGTGGCCTTGTCGCCCACCTCGGCACTGAGCAGCTGGCCGGCCTGGTCGACCACGGTCACGGCGCCGGGCTTCATGCCGGAGATGCTGCCCGCCACCAGGTTGGCGATGGCCTCGACCTGACCGGGCTCGAGGGACTGGCCCGGCTGCAGATCCAGCATCACGGAGGCGCTGGGCTTCTCTTCATCCCGACCGACGAACAGGGTCCGCTTGGGGATCGCCAGATGTACCCGGGCACTGCGGATCGCATCGAGAGAGATGATGGTTCTGGCCAGCTCCCCTTCCAGGGCATGGCGATAGCGTGCCCCTTCCATGAATTCACTGGTGCCGAGACCCGTCACCGCATTGAGCCCTTCCAGCCCGGCGGGCATGGCGGCACGCACCCCGCGCGCGGCCAGCGCCATGCGCACAGGAGCCAGCTGGTGTTCAGGCACCAGGATCTGCCCTGAGCTCTTCTCCAGCCGGAACGGTATCTGCTCCTTTTCCAGCATCTCCATGATGTTGGCGGTGTCGTACAGTTCCTGCTTGCCGTAGAGCGGGACGTAATTCTTGCTGGAGGTCCAGAGGATCACCACTATGGTGCCGGCGACGATGGCAGCCAGCAGCGCGATGGTCAAAATGGATTTGTTGTCGCGGGATAGATTGCGCCAATGCCGCAATCCTTCTTGCAACCTGTCTTTCAGCGAGCCGTCCTGTTCCCCCGGCCTGGATGTCACGAGTTCAGTCATCTGTTACCTCAGAGCGGCATGCGCATGATGTCGTCAAACCCGGTCATCAACTTGTTGCGCACCTGCATCAGGGCGGAAAAGCTGAGGCCGGCCTTTTGACTCGCCACCATGGCACCCACCAGATCATCGCTCTGGCCGGTATCGACGGCAGCCATCAAGCGGGACGAGACATTCTGCTGCTCGTTGACACGACCGATGACATCCTGCATGGCATTGCTGAAGGAGACTTCCGGCGTGCCGTTTGACTCGATGGAAGGCGCCTGGCTGGCGACACGCTGCATCTCCTGCATCTGCTGCAGTAGTGTTACTTGTGATGACATCATTTCAATCTTCACTCTTTATCCCTCTGCTTGAATCTGCCGTTCGATATCAATGCCTTGCTCACGCATTGCCGCCAGCTTGTATCGCAATGCCCTGGTCGTCATCCCGAGCGCATCCGCGGTACGGGTACGATGGCCACGAAAGCGACGCAAGGTTTCCAGTACGAATTGAAATTCCGCATTGCGGCGGGTCTCGCTCAACCCGTCGCATGACCCCACCAGGTCAACAGGCGCACTCTCGTCATCCTGCTGATCGATGGGCAACATCAAATCGATCGCCTGTATATGCAAACCCCGAGCCATGATCAACGAACGCTGAATGACATTGTCGAGCTCGCGCACATTGCCAGGCCATTGATAAGTAACCAGTTGCCGGGCGGCGGCCTCGCTCAGACGGTAGCCCTGACCGGGGGCATGTTGCTCGATGAAAAAGCAGGCCAGCGGCAGGATATCTTCCGGCCGCTCACGCAGGGCGGGCCAGCTGATGGGCAGCACATCCAGCCGATAGAAGAGGTCTTCGCGGAACTGTCCTTCCGCCACCAGGGTGCGCAGTTCCTTGTTGCTGGCGGCGATGATCCGCACGTCGAGGGAAATGGTCTGGTGGCTGCCGAGACGCTCCACCTCTTTCTCCTGCAGGACGCGCAGCAGCTTGGTTTGCAGGGGCAGGGAGAGTTCGGAGATCTCGTCCAGCAGCAGGGTCCCCCCCTGGGCCAGCTCGAACTTGCCGGGCTGGGCACTGGTGGCGCCGGTGAAGGCCCCCTTGTTGTGACCAAACAGGATGGATTCCAGCATGGCTTCGGGGATCGCCGCACAGTTGATGGCGACGAAGGGCTTGCCCGCCCGGCAGGACATGTCGTGGATATAGCGGGCGAGGCACTCCTTGCCTGTGCCCGACTCGCCGCCGATCAGGATGGTGGCACAGGTCTTGGCCGCTCGCCGTGCCAGCTGGAGTACCTGCAGGCTCTTGTTCGAGAAGGCGACCAGGTTCGGGATCTTCTGGCGCAGGCGCAGGCCACACTGGATGGTTTCCAGCAATTGTTGGGCACTGAAGGGTTTGACAATGTAGTCGATCGCGCCGGCACACATGGCTTCGGCGGCCAGATTGGCCTGGTTTTCGTTGACCAGAATAATAGAATCAACACCGGCAAACGATTTCAATATTCCGGGGCCAGCTTCCGTCATGGCATCCATGTCAAATAAGATGAGACCCGTGCGATTTTTATTAACAAAATCGCCAACCTTATTTACTGAATTAACCCTGACTACCGGATATCCATGCCCTGACAATATGTCTGCAGTGTGACAAGTTGCAGCAAATTCCGGCTGCACTAACAAAATAGGCAGGTTCGAGACATGATGTTCCCGTATTTCATCAAATACGGGCATATTATTATCATTCATTAATGTCAGACACCCTTGCTGATGGATTTAGCAATAAACCAAGCATGAGTCGTCAAAACGCGCACCCACAGTCCAAAAAAGGACCGTGTTATTAAAGTAAAACCATGATAACCAAGATGATTGGCTGTCTGGCAACCCCGCTGTCATAAGCATTACTGCTGTTAGACCGGTAGCTTTGCGTCCTGACTTTTCAGTTCAGTTTGCCCTTGTCCTGTGACAACCCTTTCAGGGATGAGGCGCCTGGAAGAGGCGAATCCATTCAGTGTCGGACACTAATGATATATTAGTGTTCAACACGACGAAAATTGTCAAAAGCTGTCACATAATAACTTCTTTAAATTGCATAGCAAGTAAGCATGCGGAAAAAAAACTTCCCACAGGAATCCCTTCCTGAACATAAATTATCCAAGAGTGCCTATTACTTCGACTCTTAAATCTTCGGGAACCTCATTATATGAGAGTACTTTGAGGCCTTTGGCGAAAGAACGAGCATATCTGGCCATTAATGGCCTCAATTGCGGCATGACTACCAATACGGGGGCATGACCCAGCTGCTGCAACTGCTCCTTCACCAACGGCATGTTTTGTTGCAACTGGCCAAGCAGCTGGGGATCGACCGGGAAGCTGTCCAGCTGGATCTTGCCCTGCTGCTGGGCCTGGTTCATGGCGGCCAGCAGGGTCTGCTCCAGCCGATCGTCAAGGGTGAAGGTTGCCAGCACGTCCCGCGCGCCGATCGACTGGCGGACGATCTGGCGTTTCAGGGCGCAGCGCACATCGGAGGCAAGCAGAACCGGATCCTTGGTCAGCTCGCTGGCGTCGAGCAGGGTGGTCGCTATGGTCCGGATATCGCACAGGCTGACCTGATCCTTGAGCAACTGGCGGAAAACCCGCAGCTGCTGCATCTGGGTCAGCGCCTGATTCAGCTCCTCGGCGAGACGGGGAGACTGGTTGGCCAGGAACTGGCCCAGCTTGCCCACCTCGTCATGACCAAACAGGGTATCGAGTTGCTCGCGCAGCAGCTTGCTGGCGTGGGTCGCGATCACGGTGGCCGAGTCCACCACCGAATAACCCAGGTTGAGGGCCTTGGCCTTCTGTTCCGGCGAGATCCAGACCGCACTCATGCCATAGGCAGGATCCTGGGTCAGCTCACCATCCAGAGAGCCATAGGTCTCACCGCTGCTGATGGCCATCAGTCGGTGGCAATCCACATTGCCCCCGGCCAGCGACACGCCGGAGAGCTTGATGCGGTATTGATCCGGCTGGAGCTGCAGGTTGTCCCGCACCCGGATCTCCGGCAGCAGGAAGCCATACTGCTCGGAGAGGGTCTTGCGAACGCCCCTCACCCGGGCCAGCAGCTCGGCCCCCTTGTCCTGCTCGGCCAGCGGCACCAGGCGATAGCCCAACTCGATGGCCACTGCATCCACGGTCGGCAGATCGCTCCAGTCCAGTACCTGCTGTTCAGGCTGGGTCAGCTGGCGGCTCAGTTCCTGGACGGCGTCCAGATCCGGTTGCTGCACACGGCGCTTGCTGACACTCCAGCCTGTCCAGGCCAGCACGGCGGCAAAGCTGAGGAAGGCCAGCATCGGCATGCCCGGCACCAGACCCAGGATCAGCATGATGGCGGCGGCGGTATAGATGACCCGGGGGGACGCCAGCACCTGCTGTCCCACCTGCTCCGACATCTCACCCTCATCGCTCACCCGGGTCACTATGATGGCGGCAGCCGTCGACATCAGCAGGGACGGGATCTGCGCCACCAGACCATCACCAATGGTCAGCAGGGCGAAGCGCTGGAACGCCTCTCCCACCGGCAGCGCATGCTGGAAGATACCGATGGCCAGACCGCCCACCAGGTTGATGATGAGTACCAGCAGGCCGGCGATGGCATCGCCGCGCACAAACTTGGAAGCACCGTCCATCGCACCGTAGAAGTCCGCCTCGCGGGCGATCTCCTCGCGGCGGATCCTGGCCTGATGCTGATCCAGAATGCCGGCATTGAGATCCGCATCGATGGCCATCTGCTTGCCGGGCATGGCATCCAGGGTGAAACGGGCCGACACCTCCGAGATCCGCTCGCCCCCCTTGGTGATCACCACGAAGTTGATGATCATCAGGATAACGAACACCACCAGACCGACCACATAGTTGCCGCCGATCACCACTTCACCGAAGGCCTGGATGACCTTACCGGCGGCATCTCCCCCCTCGTGGCCATGGAGCAGCACGACACGGGTAGAGGCCACGTTGAGGGACAGGCGCATCAGGGTCGCCACCAGCAGCACGGTCGGGAAGACCGAGAAGTCCAGCGGACGGCGGGCCGATACCGAGACCAGCAGCACCAGCACAGCCAACACTATGTTGAACGTGAACAGGGCGTCCAGCAGCCAGCCCGGCAGAGGCAGGATCATCATGGCCAGGATGGCCAACAGCATCAGCGGGATGGCTGTGTAGGATTGGGTCAAGATACGCCAGTTCAAAACTTACCTCTCAGGTTGACGTAATTCGGGCGGCACATGCAGGGGAGCAAGAGGCCTTGGCTTCTTGCCCTTGCCTGCCTGATAGGCCCGCAGCTGCAATACATGGTTCAATACATAGGCCACGGCGGTGAACAGGCCGGCCGGAACCTCCTGATCCACCCGGGTGGAGTAATAGATGGCCCGAGTCAGGTCCGGCAGGCTCATCACCGTCTTGTCGTGTTGTTTGGCCACTTCCCGGATCCGCGCCGCCATGCTGTCGACCCCCTTGGCAATCACGAAGGGGGCATTGGCCCTGGCGGGATCATATTTGATGGCGACCGCATAGTGGGTCGGGTTGACGATCACCACGTCGGCCTGGGGCACCCGCTGCTCGATGCGCGCGCGCGCCAGCATCCCCTGCACCTGACGGATCTTGGCCTTGATCTCGGGCCGCCCCTCGCTGTTGCGGTGTTCGTCCTTCACCTCCTGCTTGGTCATCCGCAACTGCTTGTTGAGGGACCAGCTCTGGTAGGGGACATCCAGCACCGCGATCAGCAGTTGCACACTGCCGAGCAGGATAAAGGCCTGGGAGAGGATCCGCAGTGCCTGCTCCATCGCCAGCTGGGGCGGCATCCGGTTCATCATCAACAAATGGGGCCACTGGTGTTCCAGCATCATGGCCAGGGTGCCGCCGATGAGCAGCATCTTGAGCAGGGATTTGACCAGCTCCATCAGGCTGTGATGAGAGAACATCCTGCCCAATCCTTTGATCGGGTTTAGCTTTTCGCCACTTGGCAGCAGTTTTTTCCAGGTCAGCACCAGGCCGCCAGGCACTATGCTGAGCAGGATCAGCATCAGGGCAAGAAACCCGAACAGCGGCAGCAGCACCCAGAGCATGTTCAGCAAAGCCTGTGCCAGCCACTCGGTCATCATCGCCGGGCTACGCTCCCCCTGCCAGTCGAAGCGAATGGGCTGACGCATCAGCTGTGCGAAAAACTGGCCAAAGGCAGGCACCATCCACTGCATGACCAGACCGCCAAGCAGCAGCAAGCCTGCCGAGCTCAGCTCCTTGGAGCGGGCGATCTGCCCCTCTTCCCGTGCTTTCTGCCGTTTCTGGCCGGAGGCCTCTTCGGTTTTGTCCTGGGCACTGCTCTGGCTCATGAGGGAGTCAACGCCTTCAGTTGTTCCAGTACATAGGTCACCAGATCAAGGTAACGGGCGGGGACGCCGCCAATGGAGAGCGCCATGGTCAGCAGCCCCAGCAACAGGGTCATGGGAAAGCCGAGCGAAAATATATTGAGAGAAGGGGCGGTACGGTTCATCACCCCGAAGGTGAGGTTGACCATCAACATGGCGACCACGGCGGGTAGCGTGAGAATGAGCGCCGCCCCGATCGACCAGCCAAGCAGGCCGACGACCCCCTTGATGTCGAGCAAATCCAGGGAAGAGCCGGGCGGCCAGCTGCGCAACCCCTGCACCAGAATATCCAGTGTCACCAGATGACCATTGAGCCCGAGGAACAGCAGGGTACAGAAGATCAGCATCAGCTGGCTGACGATGGGCGCCGTATCCCCGTTGCTGGGGTCATTCATCACCGCCATCGCCAACCCCATCTGCATGGAGAGGATCTGCCCCGCCATGGTCAGGATCATGAACAGCATCTGGACACAGAGTCCGAACAGCAGGCCAAACATCAGCTGCTCGATGGTCAGCACGATTGCCCCAGCACTGAAGGGATCTATCACCGGCAGGTCGTGCATCATGGGGGCCACCAGCAGGCTGAGAATAAAGGCGAGCAACAGACGCACCTGGGGCGGGACGCGGCCATCTCCGAAGAAGGGCATCACCCAGAAGGCGGTCGCGATGCGGATGAAGGGCCACCACCACTGCCCCAACCAAGCCGTCAGCTCGGCCGCACTGAGGGACAGCAGCGAGTTCATCCTATCAGCCCGGGGATCTTGAGGAAGAGTTCATGAAACAGAGTGGTGATCTGCGACAACAGCCAGTTGCCGGTAAACATCAGGGTCATCAGGGTCACGATGAAGCGGGGCAGGAAGCTGAGGGTCTGCTCCTGGATCTGGGTAGCGGCCTGAAAGATGCTGACCACCAGGCCGACGATAAGGCCGGGCACGATCAGCACAGACACCATGGTCACCACCAGATTGACGGCCCCGCCTACCAGGGCAACGCTCTGCTCCGCCGTCATCTCAACCCCCTCCCCCGAAACTGGCGGCCAGGGTGCCCACCGTCATGGACCAACCATCCACCAGAACGAATACCATCAGCTTGAATGGCAACGAGATGATGAGAGGAGAGAGCATCATCATCCCCATCGCCATCAGCACGCTGGCCACCACCAAATCGATCACCAGAAACGGAATAAACAGCATGAACCCGATCTGGAACGCCGTATTGAGTTCGCTGAGCACGAAGGCGGGTAGCAGTATGCTGAAGGGCACCTCGGATTTGGCCATCTTGGTCGGCTCACCGGCGATCCGCATCATCTGCTCCAGGTCCGGCTCGCGGGTCTGGGCCAGCATGAAGCGACGCAGTGGCTTCTCGGCGCGGGCGACCCCCTCAGACAGGGTGATCTCGTTCTGATCGAAGGGAACGAAGGCATCCTGGTAAATCTCGGTCCAGACCGGCCGCATGATGAGCAGGGTCAGGATCAGGCTGATGCCGATCAGCACCCGGTTCGGTGGACTCTGCTGCAGACCCAGCGCCTGACGCAAAATGGCCAGCACTATGATGATCCGGGTAAAGCTGGTCATCATCAGCAACAGCGTCGGCAACAACCCGAGCAGGGTCATGAAGAAGAGGATCTGCAACTTGATGTTGTAATCCTCCCCCCCGCTGGCGCTCGGCGAGACCGAGAACAGCGTCATGTCGGCACCCCATCCGGGCAGTGCAAACAGCAGCAGGGTCAGCGGCAGATAGCGCATCAGTCGTCGACGCCACCCAGCAGGTTGGTGTCGATTACGTCGACCAGGCGCAGGCCATACTTGCCGTTGACCACCACGACTTCGCCCTTGGCCAGCAGGCGGCCATTGACCCGCACATCCAGCGGTTCGCCCGCCAGCTTGTCCAGCTCAATCACGGCCCCTTCCTCGACTTTCATCAGATCCCCCAGCGGCACTTCGGTGCTGGCCACTTCCAGGGTGACCTTGACCGGGATCTGCCGGAAGAAGGAGAGATCCCGCTGCTTGCTGTTGCTGGTCGGCGCCATGTAATCCGCCGCGCTCGGCATGCTGATATCATCGCCAAACAGCTGATCCAGTCCATCCAGGTCCAACGGGTCATTCATTGTTTGCTCGCTCATGATTCGGTTTACTCCTCTACCACCGATGCAACCTGGTAGACCAGGCTGCCTTTATGTTCTGCAATCCGCCCGCTGAAACAGGGACGAGCACCAATCAGGGCCGGAACGACCTCGGGCAATTCCAGTGACAAGACATCTCCCACCTGGAGACACTCCAGATCGGCCAAAGTCATAGAGAGCTGCCCCATCACCACCCGCAGTTGCACGGGAACATGAGGCAGGACGCGGGACAGCTGCCCCTCCGGCAAGCTGGAAGTCGCCGGCTGCACCGATTCTTCGGCGGGCAACAGCCACATCTGCCATTCGTGCGCCATGTTGCCGGCCTGCATGGAGGCTCTGGTCACCAGCAACGGATGGGAAGGCAGCGCGTCCGGCTGTACTACGTTCAACTGCCACTTCAGATCTCCCAACCCCAGGCACGCGGACCAGATATCGGTCTGGTATTGGCACAGGCGCAGCAGCAGGCGTTGTTCGGTATCTGTCACCCCTCGCGTGGCTGACAGGGGAGTCTCTTCTTTTTGCGGTTGCAGGGTACCGCCAAAAAACAGCACCGCCAGGCGGTAGAGCACCTGATGGGAAATGGAGAAATAGACGATGCGTTTCGAATCCAGCGGCGTCTTCGCCTCGACCCAGATCAATGGCGCTGCGCCGCGGGCCGGCGCCTCGGCCGCAAACTCGCTGTACGCCAGCTCGCAGTCGGCACTGTTGAACAGCTGGGCCATGCAGCTCGCCGCCTGGAGCGAGAAAGTGCTCAAGGGGGCATTGACCTGTTTCAGCCGAGCCTGATTGACCCGCTCTATGCCCAGCAAATCATAACGAGGAAGGGCTCTCCCCTGCTCCGCACTGAGCAGGCGGGAAGGTGTGTGCGCTACGCCGCTTGATGTCATTGAAAATCCACCTTAACCATTTCATCTCGCTTCACAGATCCCGGCTCGTTCATCAAACCAGCCCACGATAGATACTTGTTCGTTCACGCGGATCATTACGACTAAAAAAAGTTGGAACTTTAATCGAAAGTTCAAAAATTCCGCTATGACAGGAGACAAATTTTTAAGCAATAAAAAATCCCGATGCCGCAGGCATCGGGATTGTCGTGACGCATCACGGGAATTGGGTCGGAGTCGGCCTGTAAGCCGGGTTCTGTACCGGGTTGCCCCGGTGGCAATCATTCCTCTAGGCCAGCAATCGCTCGCTGGCTCAAGCAACCTACCCGCCCCCAACGCGGGCCGCGCCAATGGGGGCCTATTTGGTCTTGCTTCGGGTGGAGTTTACCGTGCCACGAACTGTTGCCAGTCGCGCGGTGCGCTCTTACCGCACCCTTTCACCCTTACCTGATCCCTTGCGGGCCATCGGCGGTCTGCTCTCTGTTGCACTGGTCGTAGGCTCGCGCCCCCCAGGCGTTACCTGGCACCCTGCCCTGTGAAGCCCGGACTTTCCTCCCCTCCGCCCGTCTGTCCCGAGGGACACAACGACGAAGCAGCGACTGCCCGGCC
Source organism: Aeromonas enteropelogenes (assembly GCF_000819845.1). GTDB lineage: Bacteria > Pseudomonadota > Gammaproteobacteria > Enterobacterales > Aeromonadaceae > Aeromonas > Aeromonas enteropelogenes. Next base: position 111,637 of record NZ_CDCG01000004.1, on the reverse strand, counting down.
AACTCCGAGGCGCGGATTATAGCCTCGTGACGGAGTCGGGTAAACCGGCAATTCCCGTTAACCGGAATTAATAGTGTTCGAGACCGTATTTGTAGAGGGCGTTCTTCTTCACCCCGTGGATCTCGGCGGTGAGGGCCGCCGCCTTCTTGAGCGGCAGCTCGGCCACCAGCAGCCCCAGGGTACGGATCGCCTCGGCCGGCAGTTCCTCTTCTTCTTTATTGGCACCTGCCACCACCAGCACGATTTCGCCACGGCAGCGGTTCTCGTCCTCGCCGAGCCAGGTCAGCATCTCGGAAGCAGGCAGGCCGTGGATCGACTCGAAGGTCTTGGTCAGCTCGCGGCACACCACCACCTGGCGTTCACCGAGGATACGGGCGATCGCCTCCACCGTGTCCTGCACCCGGCGCGGGGATTCGTAGAACACCAGGGAGCGGGTGTCTTCGATGACCGCCTGCAGCCGATCGTCACGCCCCTTGCTCTTGGCTGGCAGGAAACCCTCGAACGCGAAACGATCGGTAGGCAGGCCGGCGGCGCTCAGGGCCGTGATGGCGGCGCAGGGGCCAGGTAGCGGCACCACCTTGACACCCGCTTCGCGACAGCGGGTGACGAGATGGTAACCGGGGTCGCTGATAAGCGGGGTGCCGGCATCGGAGACGAGGGCGACGCTCTTGCCCTCCTTGATTCGACCGATCAGCACATCGGCCTTCTGCTGCTCGTTGTGGTCGTGCAGGGCGAAGGTCGGCACCGAGATCTGGTAGTGGCTGAGCAGGATGCCGGTATGGCGGGTATCTTCGGCGGCCACCAGATCGACACTGCGCAGGGTATCGAGGGCCCGCTGGGTGATATCCGCCAAATTGCCGATCGGGGTGGGGACTATATACAGGGTTGGGATGTCACTCATGGGATCTCCGAGTGCCCCGACAATTGTGTCGTCATATTGGCCCGTTTACACTAGGGGGAATTTCAACACTGGTCGGGGAATGAACTTGAACCGGGTTACAAAGCAGCTAAGTGTATCACGACTCTTCGGCATCATACTCGCGGCAGTCCTGCTTGCCGCCTGTGCGTCGGAGCCCAATCAATCTTCCGGACAGCCGGGCATGCCGTCCGCCTTCTCGGAAATCACCAAGAACGCCCAGTGGTATCTGGAGCAGGTGGACCCGGCCAAGCCGGCGGAAGCCTTCACCTGGCAGATGCTGGCGGCGCGCAGCTATCTGGCGCTCGGCCAGAGCAAGCCAGCTGCAGCCCTGTTCCAGCAGTTGCAGAAACAGGCGCAGAGTCCAGAGCAGAAGGCGCAGCTGCAACTGCTGCAGGCTCATCTGTTGCTGGCCCAAGGGCACGCCAATCAGGCGCTGATCCTGCTTGAAGGCAAGCCGGATGTCGCGCTGGATGCCGATACCCAGAAGAACTGGTATCGCCAGCGAGTCGTGCTGCAACTGGACATCAACAACAAGTTTGGTGCCGCCAAGTCTCTCATCGCCATGGAGCCCTACCTGGCCCAGAGCGAGCTGACCACCAACCACCAGCAGATCTGGTCGCTGCTGAAAAGCATGACCCCCTCCACCCTGCAGGCGCTGGAAGAGGCCCCGGCCCCCGACGTGACCACAGGCTGGCTGCGACTGGCGGCCCTGGTCAACGAATTTGGCGCCCAGCCGAACCTGCTGGCCCGCCAGCTGGATGGGTGGAAGCGTGACTTCCCGAACCACCCTGCCCAGAGTGACATGCCCGCCGGCCTTGGCGATCTGGCCTCCACCAGTGGCACCACCGTGCAGCAAATTGCGGTGCTGCTCCCCCTCTCCGGCAATCTGGAGCCGCAAGGGGCTGCCATTCGCAACGGCATGCTGATGTCCTACAAGGAGAACCAGGGTCAGTTCAGCCTGAACTTCTACGACACCCAGCTCAAATCGACCGCAGAGCTCTACAAGCAGGCGCTCCAGGAAGGGGCGGACATGATCATAGGTCCGCTGCTCAAAGACAGGGTCGGGGAACTGCTCAAGGCCAACCCGACCGTGCCCGTGCTGGCGCTCAACGAGCTGGATCAGCCAATCGTCAATGACAGCACCTACTACTTCTCCCTCTCGGCTGCTGCCGATGCCGCCCAGGCCGCCCAGTACCTCTATGGCCAGGGCTACCGCAAGCCGTTGCTGATCGCCGCCCAAGGGCGGATCGGCTACAGCAGCATCAAGGCGTTCGAGCAGACCTGGGCCACCCTGAGCCAGGACAAGCCCGTGGTCGCCACCTTTGGCGCCCGCAACGAGGTGCAGGGCATGGTGAAAAACGCCCTGAGCGGCCGTTCCACCGCCCGCGCCGGCGAAGTGGTGCAGCTCTCCGATGCGGCCCCGCGCAGCATCGATGCCGTCTATGTTGTGGCCAACAGCCTGGAAACCCGGATGATCAAGCCCTACGTGGACATCTCGGTCAATCCGATGGGCAGCCTGCCCATCTATACCGGTTCCCGTGGCTATGACAGCGCCGCCACCGAGGTCGCCTCCGAACTCAACGGCCTGCATATCGGCGAGATGCCGCTGCTGCTGGGCGGTTTCGAGAAGGAACGCGAGCAGATCGCCCTGCTCTGGCCACAGACCCAGGGAGACCTGCTGCGCCTGTTTGCCATGGGCTATGATGCCATCAGCCTGGCTGAAAACCTGCCGCAAATGCGCAAGCTCGGCACCATGCAGCAAGCGGGCATGAGCGGCCAGCTGAGCGTGGATGCCAAGGGCAACATCATCAGAACGCTGAACTGGGGCACTTACCGGAATGGCAAGCTGGTCGATGACAACGCAGCCCCGCAACTGGAGGCCCCTTCCAATGAAGAGAGCATTGGCGTGGATGAACCAGCAGTGGCAGAACCTGTTCCCGTCAGCGACGAGCAAGGGACAGTACTTTGAACAGCAGGCCGAGCGCTGGCTGACCGCGCGCGGCCTGCAACTTGCCGCACGCAACTACCGCTGCCGTGGCGGCGAGATCGATCTCATCATGCACCAGGGCCAGACCCTGGTGTTTGTTGAGGTAAGATACCGCGCCACCACCAGCCATGGCGGGGCCGCCAGCTCGGTCACCCGCACCAAGCAACAGAAGATCAAGCTGGCCGCGCGCCACTATTTGAAGCAACATGCCATCAACGAGGCCAACCAGGCCTGCCGATTCGATGTGATTGCGTTTGAGGGCGACCAGCCCGACTGGTTCCAGAACGCATTTTAAGAGGACCCTATGACTGACCGCATCAAAGAGAACTACACCGAAAGCATCCAGACCAAGATTGCCGCCGCCGAGGCGCTGCCGGATGCCATCCATACGGCAGCTCAGATGATCACCATCTGTCTGCTCAATGGCCACAAGGTGCTGGCATGCGGTAATGGTCCCTCTGCCGCCCTGGCCCAGCTGTTTATCTCAGAGCTGGTCAACTGCTACGAAACCCAGCGCCCTTCCCTGCCTGGCATGGCGCTCACCCCCGACATGGCCACCATCAGCGCCATCGCGACCGACCACGGCTTCGAAGAGGTGTATGCCAAGCAGATCCGCGCCCTGGGCCAACCGGGCGACATCCTGGTCGCCATCACCACCTCGGGCCACAGTCGCAGCCTGATCAAGGCTGCCGAAGCCGCCCTGTCACGGGACATGACCATAGTGGTGCTGAGCGGGGGCGATGGCGGCGAGATGGCCGGCCTGCTGGGGCCGAATGACGTGGAGATCCGGGTGCCATCAGCCCGCCGTCCTCGCATTCTGGAGGTGAACCTGTTGACCCTGCACTGCCTGTGTGATCTCATCGACCAGACTCTTTTCCCGCAACAGGAAGATTGAAACCATGAACAAGAAGCTCCTCATGCTGGGTCTGCTGACCGGCTCCCTGCTGCTGCAAGGTTGCGCTGCCGTTGTCGTCGGTGGTGCCGCGGGTACCGCCAAGGTGTCCGGCGACCGGCGCACCCTGGGTGCCCAGTGGGATGATCAGACCATAGAGCTGAAAGCGGCCAACCTGCTGGCTGACAACAAACCTCTGAGCGCAGCCAGCAAGATCAGCGTCTATAGCAACAATGCCCGGGTGCTGCTGGTTGGTCAGACTCCTTCCGAAGCCTACAAGCTGGAAGCCGGCAAGATCGTCGGGCGCATTGACGGCGTTCGCCATGTCTACAACGAACTGCGTCTGGGTGAGCCCGCCAGCTTCACTACCCGCAGCAACGACTCCTGGATCACCTCCAAGGTGAAGGCCGACATGTTTGCCGCCAAAAACTTCGACAGCGCCAAGGTCAAGGTAGTCACCGAGAATGGCGAGGTGTTCCTCATCGGTCTGGTGACCCGCGAGGAGGGAGAGCAGGCGGTCAATATCGCCCGTCATGTCAGCGGCGTGAAGCGCGTCATCAAGGCATTCGAATACGCCCAGAACTGATATCCGCGCCCATAAAAAAACGCAGCCAGTTGGCTGCGTTTTTTTATTTGATGACTTTCAGGGTCGGCTTGCCGCTCGGGCGTGGCGGCTCTGGGTCCGGCTCTACCGGCTCCTCTGCCTGCTCCAGCCAGAGATCATAGCCAGGTTCCGGCGGGAACAGGGTTCCTACGCCGTTTTCCCGGGCATGAATGGCCAGTACCGCCGCCATCGGGATGTAGACCTGCTGGGCTACGCCACCGAAGCGGGCACTGAAGCTGATGGCATCATTATCCATGTGGAACTGCATCACGGCACGAGGCGCAATGTTCAATACAATCTGGCCATCCTGGGCAAACTGCATCGGCACCATCACATGGGGAATATTGACGTTGACCACCAGATGGGGGGTCAAATCGTTGTCCAGCAACCAGTCATAAAACGCCCGCAACAGGTACGGGCGGCTCGGCGTCATTGTCGGTTCCATGCTCATACGCCGGCACGGATCTCGCGCTCGGCTTCAGTCAGGGAGGCCTGGAAGGACTCACGCTCGAACAGGCGGACCATGTAAGCTTTCAGCTCCTTGGCGCCACGACCGGTCAGATCGATACCCAGGCTTGGCAGACGCCACAGCAGCGGGGCCATGTAGCAATCCACCAGACCAAACTCTTCGCTCATGAAATAGGGCATTTCACCGAAGATCGGCGCGATGGCCAGCAGGTTGTCCCGCAGCTCGTTGCGCGCAGCGTCAGCATCGGTACCGGCCATGATCTTGTCGGCCAGAGAGTACCAGTCCAGCTCGATGCGGTGCATCATCAGACGGCTGTTACCGCGGGCAACCGGGTAGACGGGCATCAAGGGCGGATGCGGGAAACGCTCGTCCAGATACTCCATGATGATGCGCGAGGTATAGAGCGCCAGCTCACGGTCTACCAGAGTCGGTACTGAGTTGTACGGGTTCAGCTCGGCCAGCTCATCCGGCAGATTGTTTGGGTCAACCTGGCAAATATCCACGCTAACACCCTTCTCCGCCAGGACAATACGCACCTGATGGCTGAACATATCGTTGGCACCGGAAAACAGCGTCATAACCGAACGCTTATTGGCAGCTACAGCCATTGAACCCTCCCCTCATTTAAAAGCAGAAACGGCAATGAAGCATCTTGGACTTCATTGCCGTGCATTATATTACCCGTATCTGGTCGCTTAGTGAACGTCGCGCCAGAATTCCTTCTTCAACAGCACAGTGAAGATGAAGAAGATTACGATGAATCCAAGCACCCAGAAGCCCATGCGTTCACGCTCCTGTTGTACCGGTTCAGCCGAGTAGACCAAGAAGTTTACCAGATCCAGCACCGTCTGATCATACTCTTCGTTATCCATTTCACCATTGCCGTCAGATTTGATGCTGACAACCTGCTGGGTTTCGACGCCATCGACAGTATGTGTCGTAAACTCGGCGCGCGGTGTGCCCTGCAGCGGCTCCAGCACATGGGGCATGCCCACGGACGGGAAAACTGCGTTGTTCACCCCGAACGGACGGGTCGGATCGACGTAGAAGGAGCGCAGATAGGTGTAAATCCAGTCTGCCCCGCGAACACGGGCCACCAACGTCAGATCGGGGGGCGGCGCACCAAACCACTTGGCTGCATCCTTCTCGGACATGGCGCTCTTCATCAGATCACCGACCTTGGCATCGGTAAAGATGAGGTTGGCTTTCATCAGATCCTCGGGGATCTCGAGATCCGCGGCAACCCGGTTGTAACGCTGGTACTGGGTAGAGTGGCACCCGGCACAGTAGTTCATGAAGGTGGCGGCACCACGCTGCAACGAGGCCTTGTCATCCAGTTCGTAATGGGCCTTGTCCAGCGGGAAATTGCCCCCTGCCGCGACCGCCAGGCAGGGTAACAGGGCCAGCACTGCAAATATTATTTTTTTCATTTGAATGTCACCCTTTCCGGCAGCGGCTTGGTTTGTTCGTTTTTGCTGTAGAAGAACAACAGGACGAAGAACCCGAAGTAACCCAGGGTACAGATCTGGGCAACCAGTGTCAGAGTCGGAGTCGACGGCAGCACACCCAGTACACCCAGGATAATGAAGCAGACCACGAACTGGGCAATGTTCAGCTTGTGCAGCTTGCTGCGGTAACGCACCGAGCGCACCTTGCAGCGATCCAGCCAGGGCAACAGGAACAGTACCACGATGGAAAGACCCATCATGATGACCCCGAACAGCTTGTCAGGAACCGCACGCAGAATGGCGTAGAAGGGGGTGAAATACCACACCGGAGCGATATGCGCCGGGGTCTTCAGACCATTCGCCACTTCAAAGTTCGGCTTCTCGAGGAAGTAACCCCACATATCCGGCTTGAAGAAGATGATGGCGCAGAAGAAGAACAGGAATCCCGCGACACCGATCATGTCCTTGACGGTGAAGTAGGGGTGGAACGCCACCGCATCCAGCGGCCAACCGTTGGCATCCTTGTGCTTCTTGATGTCGATGCCATCCGGGTTGTTGGAACCCACTTCGTGCAACGCCAGGATGTGCATCGCCACCAACATCACCAGTACCAGCGGCAAGGCGATGACGTGCAGCGCAAAGAAGCGGTTCAGGGTGGCACCTGAGATGACGTAGTCACCACGGATCCACAGGGTCAGGTCGTCGCCGATGACCGGAATGGCACCAAACAGCGAGATGATGACCTGAGCCCCCCAGAAGGACATCTGGCCCCACGGCAGCAGATAGCCCATGAAGGCTTCGGCCATCAGTACCAGGAAGATCAGCATGCCGAAGATCCACAGCAGCTCGCGCGGCTTCTGGTAGGAGCCGTAGATCATGCCACGGAACATGTGCAGATAGACTACCACGAAGAAGGCGGAAGCCCCGGTGGAGTGCATGTAACGCAGCAACCAGCCATATTCCACATCCCGCATGATGTACTCAACGGAGGCAAAAGCACCTTCCGCCGAGGGGTTGTAGTTCATGGTCAGCCAGATGCCGGTGATGATCTGGTTGACCAGCACCAACATGGCGAGGGAGCCGAAGAAGTACCAGAAGTTCAGGTTCTTCGGTGCCGGGTACTTGGCCATGTGATCGTTGTACATGGCAGTGAGCGGGAATCGATAGTCGATCCAGCCCATCAGTTTACTCAACATGATCAGGCCTCCTTGCCATCGGCACCGACCAGGATGGTGGTGTCATTAATGAATTGATAGGGCGGCACGACCAGGTTGAGCGGTGCGGGCACCCCCTGGAACACACGACCGGCCATATCGAACTTGGAGCCGTGGCACGGGCAGAAGAACCCGGAGGTGACGCCCTGTACCTGTTCGCCAAAGCTGTCAGGCAAGTAGGTCGGTGAGCAGCCGAGGTGAGTACAGATACCGACAGCCACGAAGATCTCGGGTTTGATGGATCTGTAACCGTTGTGGGCATAATCGGGCTGCTGAGGTTCATCAGAAGCGGGATCGCGCAACTTGTCATCATGAGCAGCCAGGGCATCCAGCGTCTGCTTGGTGCGATTGACCACCCAGACCGGCTTGCCACGCCACTCGACACGGATGAGCTGGCCCGGTTCCAACTTGCTGATATCGACTTCGACCGGAGCACCGGCGGCTTTTGCCTTGGCACTCGGGTTCCATGATTTTATAAACGGCACTGCGGTAAAAGCAGCTCCTACCCCACCAACGGCAACCGTTGACCAGGTAAGAAATCTGCGGCGACCGGTATCAACTGGCGCATTGCTCATCCAAAAACTCTCCCATGTGGACTCCGCGCATTCTTATAGTGTCCCTGTTCCCCATTTCTCCGTGACAACAGCGGCGGAAGCTGGAGTTACAATTGCCACAGAAAACAGGGGAAATTTTAAAGAAAAGATAACAACTTGACAAGAAAGAGCGGTGAGCAATGAAAACAATAAAGAAACAATTTTTTGTCTTTTGTGACCTGTGGTTAGCATTGATATCGGTAATATTACCAATAAAAAAAGCCTGGCAATCGCCAGGCTTTTTTGACACTCGAAAGAGTGAGTACCAGAAGCGAATTAACGCTTGGAGTACTGCGGACGCTTACGAGCTTTGTGCAGACCAACTTTCTTACGCTCAACCTTACGGGCATCACGAGTAACAAAGCCAGCTTTACGCAGTTCGGAACGCAGGGTTTCGTCGTACTGCATCAGAGCACGAGTGATACCGTGGCGGATCGCACCAGCTTGACCGGAGATGCCACCACCGTTAACGGTGATGTACAGATCCAGTTTCTCGGTCATCTCAACCAGTTCCAGCGGCTGACGAACTACCATGCGGGCAGTCGGACGGCCGAAGTACTGCTCCAGGGAGCGCTGGTTGATTACGATCTTACCGCTGCCCGCTTTGATGAATACGCGAGCAGTGGAGCTTTTGCGACGGCCGGTACCGTAGTATTGATTTTCTGCCATGTTGCCAGTTCCCGATTAGATATCCAGTACTTGAGGTTGCTGAGCAGCATGAGCGTGCTCGGCGCCTGCGTAAACTTTCAGTTTACGGAACATGGCACGGCCCAGAGGACCTTTCGGCAGCATGCCTTTAACAGCAGCTTCGATTACCATTTCCGGTTTACGCTGAATCAGCTTGTCGAAGCTGATGGACTTGATACCACCCGGGAAACCGGAGTGAGCGTGGTACATTTTATCGGTAGTTTTGTTACCGGTTACACGTACCTTCTCGGCGTTTACAACGATGATGTAGTCACCGGTGTCAACGTGCGGAGTGTACTCAGCTTTGTGCTTACCACGCAGACGAGCAGCGATCTCGGTTGCGATACGACCCAGAGTTTTACCTTCTGCGTCCACAATGTACCAGTCACGTTTTACGGTTTCTGGCTTGGCAACGAAAGTTTTCATTAAGTTAAACCCAATTACCTGTTACAGACCCAATTGCTTATGGGGGCTCTCCCACAAACAACAAACGATGGCCTACCTGTACCCCTTCGAATACAAGTAAAGCTTAAAGTGTTGCTGTCTTATCGACAGCTGTAACGTGGGCCGGGCGATTATAAGTGAAGTTGCCTTAAATATCACCTGCTAATTTCACTGCCATGAAGCTAGCAAATGTCGCCCGGCCCTACCTGCCGCAGATGCCCATCCGACTGGCAGGCGCGGTATTGTGACTAAGGAAGGTGCACTCTTGCAAGGTATTCGTGCGATTGCATTTCCTGAAGCCGTGAAAGACAGCGTTGGAATTCGAAATTCAGCAGCCCTTCACCATAGAGATCCGCCATGGGCACAGCTGCCGAAATGATGAGCTTGACGTGCCGTTCATAGAATTCATCTACCATGGCGATGAAGCGGCGAGCCACGTCATCCGTGCCTGCTCCCATTGGCTGAACGTTGGCCAGCAAGACAGTGTGAAACAACCGGGCCAGTTCGATATAGTCGTTTTGGGAGCGGGGAGTACAGCAAAGTTGCTCGAACTCCATGTAAAGCACCCCTTCCCCCATCCCCAGCGACACCAGCTGGCGATGATTGATCTCAAGATCCCCCACCTGGGCCTCGTGGCCACCTGTTAACTGCTGGAAATAACGCTCAAGGTTTGATTTTGCTTGTAGATCCAGCGGACAGTGATAAATCTCGGCCTGCTCCAGGGTTCGCAAGCGATAGTCGATGCCGCCATCCACATTAAGTATCTCGCAATGACGCTCGATCAGCGCGATAGCGGGCAGAAAACGGGCTCGTTGCAATCCATTGCGATACAACTCTTGCGGGGGAATATTGGAGGTGGCAACCAACACGACGCCGCGGCCAAACAGTTCTTGAAACAGGGAGCCCAACAACATGGCGTCTGTAATGTCGGAGACGAAAAACTCGTCGAAACAGATGATATCCGTCTCGCTGGCGAGCTTGCTGGCAATGTGCTTGAGTGGATCAGTCTGGCCGTTCAATGCATTCAGTTCATCGTGGATGCGGTGCATGAAACGGTGAAAATGGCAACGCAGTTTGCGCTCACCCGGCAGGCTCTCGAAAAAAGTATCCATCAGCCAGGTCTTGCCTCTGCCGACACCGCCCCACATATAGATACCCTGGATGGGCTCGGGCTGTTTCGGCTTTTGCAGCCAACCGAACAGTCCGCCGGATCTGGTCGGAGTCGGGCGCCGCTGCAAATCCTGATACAGTCGCTCCAGCCTGCTGATCGCCATACGCTGGGCGGGGTCGGCCTGAAAACCCGGACGCAGCAGATCCTGCTGATATTTTTGCTGCGGTGTCATCCTTGATGTGCCTCTCCAAGTCCCTGAATAGAGGACAAAATGGTATCACGGCCTCGGGACGCACGGTATAGTGCCAACCAGGCATGGCGGTTTGTTCAACCGAATCAACACACTGTTTTAGCTGTAACAAGGAGCATCTATGAGTCTGTTAACTGGGATCCTGCTGGCTGTCGCGACCCTGATCATCGGTATCATCATCGGCCGTTTCTCGGTACGTAGCCGTGATGCCGGCCGTCTGGAACAGGAACTGAAGAAGGCCCACAAAGAGCTCGAAAGTTATCAGGGCCAAATCAATACCCACTTCGCCGACAGCGCGGCGCTGATGGAGCAACTGGCCGAGCAGTATCAGACCCTCTACCGCCACATGGCGGAGCAGAGCAAGTTCCTGGCCAAGGCTCAAGAACCCCTGTTCCGTGAGCCGCCGGTAGAAGAAGCGCAAACCAGCACCGAGACTGAACCCGGCATTCCTCCCCGTGACTATGCCGGGGCCTCTTCCGGTCTGCTCAAGCAAACAAGCTAGTTCCTCGCGGAACTAATCCGCCAGCCCTGTGGTCTGACCTTGACGATTGCAATGCAACTTTTTCTGGGAGCTGTTTTTCATATGCGTAAACCTCTTTCCATGCTCAGTGTGCTAGCCCTCAGTGTCGGTATCGCCATGTCTGCGGCCCCTGCACAGGCTGCAATGCCTTCCCTGTTCGAGTCTAACCAGGAGATGCCTAGCCTGGCACCGGTTCTTGAGCAGGTTACCCCTGCCGTGGTCAATATCTCCGTCTCCGGCAAGAAAGTGACCCGTCAGCGTCTGCCGGAACAGTTCCGTTTCTTCTTTGGCCCCAACATGCCTGACGAGCAAGTGAGCGAGCAGCCGTTCCAGGCGCTGGGCTCCGGCGTCATCATCAATGCCAAGAAAGGCTATGTCATCACCAATGCTCACGTGGTACACGAAGCGGACGAGATTAAGGTCAACTTGAAGGATGGCCGCGAGTACGCCGCCAAGAAGATTGGTGAAGACAAGCAGTCCGATATCGCTCTGCTGCAAATCAAGGCCGACGATTTGGTGCAGATCAAGTTTGCCGACTCCGACGAGCTGCGAGTCGGCGACTATGCGCTGGCCATCGGCAACCCATTTGGGCTGGGCCAGACAGTGACCTCGGGTATTGTCAGCGCCTTGGGCCGTAGCGGCCTCAACATCGAGAATCTGGAGAACTTCATCCAGACCGATGCAGCCATCAACTCTGGCAACTCGGGTGGCGCCCTGCTCAACCTGCGTGGCGAGCTTATCGGCATCAACACCGCCATCCTGGGCCCCAACGGTGGCAACATCGGCATCGGCTTTGCCATTCCGTCCAACATGGTGCGCAACCTCTCCGAGCAGATCATCAAATATGGTGAAGTGCGTCGTGGCCAGCTGGGGATCACCGGCACTGAGCTCACTTCGGAGATTGCCAAGACTTTCGGCTACAACAAGAAAGATGGTGCCTTCGTCAACCAGGTCATGCCTGACTCTGCCGCAGCCAAAGCTGGTATCAAGGCTGGCGACATCATCGTCAGCATCGATGGCAAAGCCATCCGTTCGTTTGGTGAGCTGCGCGCCAAGATCGCGACCATGGGTGCCGACAAGCAGGTTGCCCTCGGCCTTATCCGCGACGGAAAAGAGCAGACCGTCAAGGTTACCCTGAAGAAGGCAGATGATAGCGAGATCCTGGCCAGCGCCCTGCATCCGGCACTGGAAGGGGCCAAGCTGAGCACCACTACAGAGCCGGTTTCCGGCGTCGCCGTGGCCGATATCGACCCGCGCTCGCCTGCGGCGGCTTCGGGCTTGCAGAAAGGTGACATCATCATCGGCGTCAACCGCCTGCGGATCAACACGCTGGGCGAGTTGACCAAGGCACTCAAGAACAAACCTGACGTGCTGGCACTCAATATCCAGCGGGGTGACTCTTCACTCTATCTGGTGATCCGCTAACCCCTCCCCCACCCGCGACATTCGCCGCGGGTGATTTTTATCCACCGATGATGTTATTCTCTGCCCGCAGCCTGTACGGATGAGAATGACATGAAAATCCCTCCTTTAGTCAGTTACTTGGGCAAGTCCATCGGCTTCGGTTTGACCGTCGCGGCGCTGCTGCTTGTGTTGTTTCCCAATTTTCGTGGGGGTGCCCAGCTACCCGGTCTCATCACCAATGCCCGCGAGTTGAGCTTCTCCTACGCCGCCCATCGCGCCGGCCCTGCCGTCGTGAATATCTACACCCGCAGCTTTGCCGCCAATCAGGGGAATCAGGGGGAACTGCGCCCACAGGGGCTGGGCTCCGGCGTCATCATGACTTCCCGCGGTTACGTGCTGACCAATTATCACGTCATTGCCGATGCCGACCAGATCATCGTCGCACTGCAGGATGGCCGGGTGTTCAGCGCCGAGTTGGTCGGTACCGATCAGCTGACCGATCTCGCCGTACTCTATATCGAAGCGGACAATCTGCCGGTGATCCCGCAGGATCCTGAACGACAACCCGAAGTGGGTGATGTGGTGCTTGCCATCGGCAACCCCTACAACGTTGGCCAAACCATCACTCAAGGCATCATCAGCGCGACTGGGCGCGCCGGGCTCTCCAGCATGGGACCCGACAGCAATGGCCGCCAGGATCTGCTGCAGACCGATGCCGCCATCAATGAGGGCAACTCGGGCGGGGCTCTGGTCAATGGTCGTGGCGATCTGGTGGGGATCAACACCGCTACTTATCACCTCAACGGCAATCAGGAGACTTACGGCATCAGCTTCGCCATCCCCTACCGGCTTGCCAAGCGGATCATGGATGAGCTGATCGCCAATGGTCGGGTCATCCGTGGCTACCTCGGTGTCTCCAGCGTCGAGATCAACCCCATCGTCGCTCGCATGATGAACCTGGGTGATCTGCGCGGTCTGGTGGTGGAGAGCCTGGATCCCAACGGCCCGGCCAGCAAGGGAGGTCTGAAGCGGGGAGATGTACTGCTCAAGATCAACGGCGAGGCCATCAGCGGCGTTCGGGCTGCCATGGACAAGATTGTCGAGAGTCGCCCGGGCACCAAGCTCACCATCTCGGTATTTCGTGAGGGCAAACCGCTCGAAGTCGTGGTCACCATAGAAGAGGATCTGCGCTACCAGAAGCGGGCGGCACGCTAGGAAGCGCAGACGGCAGGAGATAGCGGAGTGGGAAGGATAGCGAATACCTGAGAAGATTAACTCTCCCGCAGGCATTCCCCTTATGCGTGGCGCCTCATACGCCAGAAGACAGCTCGCTTACTCTTCGTTGAAACCGGACGTAAACAACGCGACAACGGCAGCCAGGGCTTCCACCTCGTCGGGGCCCTCCACCTGAACTTCCACCTGGCGGCCCTGGGCAGAGTCCAGCATCAGCAAGCCAATCACACTGTCTGCATCAGCCTCCACACCGTCCTCATTGCGCAGCAGCACATGGGCATCAAAACCCTGTACCAGCTCGAACAGCATCATGGCTGGCCGAGCGTGGATACCCAGCTTGTTCTTCACTTCAACCGAGGCGGAAACTGTCATCAGGTCGTCCTATTGGGGTATCACGCTTGGGAACTGCTCTTGTCGAGGGTGCGGTGGCGAATTTGCACGTTCTTGCCGAGCTGCCGGAAGGAGTTGGCCAGGCGTTCGGCGATGAATACCGATCTGTGCTGGCCCCCGGTACAGCCGATGCCGACCGTGAGATAGCTGCGGTTATTGCGCTCCAGATGGGGGAGCCAGGTCACCAGCATGTGTTCGATCTGCTGGGTGAACAGCATCACGTCCGCCTGGGCCGAGAGGTAGCTGGTCACCGGCTCATCCTTGCCGGTAAAAGGTTTGAGCTCGGGGATCCAGTGCGGATTGGGCAGGAAGCGAGCGTCGAACACGAAATCGGCATCCTTGGGTATGCCATATTTGAAACCGAACGACTCGAACACCAGCACCAACTCGTTCTCTTTCTTGCCGAGCACCCGAGTCTTGATGAGCTCGCTCAAGTCGTGAATGCTGAGGCTGGTGGTATCGATGCGCAGATCGGCAGTTGAGGAGATCGGCGCCAGCAGATGGGTCTCTTCCCGGATCGCCTCGTCCAACGACAGTTTGTTGCGCGACAAGGGGTGCAGACGGCGGCTCTCGCCATATCGTTTGAGCAGCGTGGTGTTGTCGGCATCGAAGAAGAAGCTGGCAAACTCGACCCTGCCCTCGTTGCGCACCTGAGCCAGCAGATTCTCCAGTTTTTCCGAATCATTCGGCAAGTTGCGCACGTCTATGCTGACTGCCAGCTTGTCGTACTGGCTCTCGACCGAAACGATCAGCTGGGGCAACAGGTTGACCGGCAGGTTGTCCACACAGTAATAACCCAGATCTTCCAATACCCTCAGGGCTACGGTTTTACCGGAGCCCGAGCGTCCACTTACCACGATTAACTGCATCTTGTTCCCTCACGCCAAAACGGGTGTGTGATCCTGGCCTGTATATCAGGCTGAGGTCATGATCTGATAGAGCTCTTCATCGCTGGTTGCCTGGCGTAATTGGCGGCATACCGCCTTGTCACCCAGCTTGGAGGCCATCAGGGAAAGGGTCTTGAGATGCTGTTTGCACTCGCTTTCCGGTACCAGCAGAGCAAACAGCAGGTCAACCGGTTGATTGTCGATGGAGTCGAAAGGGATGGGATCGGCAAACGTCATCAGAATAGCGGTGGGCGGAAATTCATCGTCGATACGACCATGAGGGATCGCGATACCGGCACCGATCCCGGTACTGCCCATTTTTTCGCGGGCCAGCAAGCATTCAAACAGCGCCTGGCGTGAGGTACCCAGGCGCTCGGCGGCCAGCTCGCTGATGATTTCGAGGGCCCGTTTCTTGCTAGTACAAGGGACTGCACTCTTGGTGCAGTCCCGACTCAGTATGTGTTCAAGTTGCATGGTTATTTTTTATTTAACTTGTCTTTATGCTTGATGATCTGCCTGTCCAGCTTGTCGAGCAGGGTATCTATCGCGGCATACATATCGGCATGCTCGGAGTTGGCGAAGACCTCGCCGCCACTGACATGCAGTTTGGCTTCGGCGATCTGGTTCAGTTTTTCCACGCTCAGTACCACATGCACGTTGTTGATGTGGTCGAAGTGACGCTCGAGTTTGGCAAATTTGTTATTCACATAATCACGCAGAGCTTCGGTAATCTCGACATGGTGTCCGGTCAGGTTAATTTGCATAACGTCATCCTTTTGTTTTGCCTAAACCAGGCGTTTGCGCTGATTGGAAGGTGGGATAAACAGGGATTCGCGGTACTTAGCGATCGTGCGTCTAGCCACCATAATACCCTGTTCGGCCAGCAAATCCGCGATCTTGCTATCACTTAGCGGCTTGGCGGGGTTCTCCGCCGTCACCAGCTTCTTGATGAGCGCACGGATTGCGGTCGATGAGCACTCTCCTCCTCCTTCTGTATTCACATGGCTGGAGAAAAAAAACTTCAGTTCGAAAATACCGCGGGGGGTATGCATGTATTTCTGGGTTGTTACACGGGAGATGGTCGACTCGTGCATCTCCACCGCTTCGGCGATATCGTTGAGCACCATCGGCTTCATCGCCTCTTCACCATATTCGAAAAAGCCCTGTTGCTGCTCGACGATGCAGCTGGCCACTTTCAACAGGGTGTCGTTGCGGCTCTCAAGGCTCTTGATGAACCACTTGGCTTCCTGCAAGTGGGAGCGGATAAACTGGGTATCCGTGCTGCTACGGGCGTTCCGGGCCATAGCGGCATAGGTCTCGTTGACCCGGATGCGCGGGGATGAATCGGGATTGAGTTCCACCACCCAGCGATTCTGCCGTTTGACCACGGAAACGTCCGGGATCACGTACTGGGAGTCGCTCTGGATGATGCCGTTGCCCGGCCGCGGTTCCAACAGCTGGATCAGATCCAGCACCTCCTTGAGGTCGCTCTCCTTGAGCCGGGTCTTGCGGGCCAGGGTGCGGTAATCGCGGTTGCCAAGCAGATCCATGTGCTCCTGGATCACCTCCTTGGCCTCACTGATCCAGGGAGTCTCGGGGTCGTACTGTTCCAGCTGGATCAGCAGGCACTCCTGCACCGAACGGGCGGCAATACCCACGGGATCGAAGTGTTGCACCCGCTTGAGCACGACCTCGATTTCGTCGAGTTCGACTTCCACCTCGTCGCTGCTCACCGCCGTCTGGATATCCTCCAGCGACACTGTCAGATAACCGGATTCGTCGATGGCATCTATGATGGCAAGCGCGATGGCGGCATCCACATCGCTGAACGGGGTGAGGCGCATCTGCCACAACAGGTAGTCCTGCAGGTTCTCTGTGGTCTCCCCCTGGTAGACGGTGTCATCCCCATCATGGATGGGTCCGGCACTCTGGGCCGTCCCCGCGGAATAGACCTCGTCCCAGGTCGTATCCACCGGCAACTCGTCCGGCATCTGATCCTGGGCCATGGCATCGCTGGAATCCAGCTGGCTGGCATCGACCTGATCTTGCGGGGATGTCTCCTGCACCTCGCTCTCTTCCTGCTCCAGCAGGGGATTGTTTTCGAGCGCTTGCTGAATTTCCTGCTGAAGTTCCAGAGAGGAGAGCTGGAGCAGACGAATCGCTTGTTGTAATTGCGGCGTCATGGTCAGGGATTGACCGAGACGCAACTGTAATGTCGGCTTCATCTACGTCGGGATATCCTTATGTTCAGCGAGGCACGCGGCAAAGGAAATGAAGGCATGCCCCCTTACTATAGACTGAATTGATCGCCCAAATAGACGCGCTTGACCTGCTCATCGGCGAGGATATCAGCCGGCGCACCTTCAGCAATCATCTGGCCGTGGCTGACGATATAGGCCTTCTCACATACGTCCAGAGTCTCTCTGACGTTGTGGTCGGTAATCAAGACGCCCAGCCCCCTATCTTTCAGGTGCTGGATGATCTTCTTGATGTCTATCACAGAAATGGGATCCACACCGGCAAACGGCTCATCCAGCAGGATAAAGCGCGGCTCCGCCGCCAGGGCGCGGGCAATTTCGACCCGGCGCCGCTCGCCACCGGACAAACTCTGACCCAGGTTGTCGCGGATGTGGGTGATGTTGAACTCTTCCAGCAGCTGTTCGACCTTGTCTTCCCGCTCCTCGCGACTCAACCCCTTGCGAGTCTGCATGACTCCCATCAGGTTGTCGAACACCGAGAGACGGCGGAAAATCGAGGCTTCCTGCGGCAGATAGCCGATGCCGTTGCGGGCACGCACGTGCATGGGCTGCAGGCTGATATCCTGATCATCGATGGTGATGAGACCGGCATCACGCTGCACCAGGCCGACGATCATGTAAAACGAGGTCGTCTTGCCGGCGCCGTTGGGTCCGAGCAAGCCGACGATCTGGCCTGTGCCTACCTCCAGACTCACATCACTGACCACCATGCGGCGCTTGTAGCTCTTCTGCAGGCCCACTGCTTTCAATACTGCCATGGCTTATTTTCCCTGGGTCTGCTGATCGGCCGGCTTGTCGAAATTCTCTACCTGATCCGGCAGGAAGACGGTTTTGACCCGCTGGTTCGGTGTCTTGCTCTCGGCGATCATCTTCTGTTTAACGATGTCGTAGCGGATCAGGTCACCATTGACCTGACTATCTTCCTGCTTGAGCTGGCCATTGCCGGTGATGGTCACCAGGCGCTTCTTCAACTCGTAGCGAATGCTGTTGCCGTGGGCGTTGACCGGCTTGCCGTTGTCCAGGATCTGGAAGAAGGTAGCGGGCTTGCCATAAGCGGTCATCACCTCAGCCCCTTTCTCGCCGGAGCGGGTCACAACAACTTTGTCGGCCTTAATCTTGATAGTGCCCTGAGTGATGATCACATCCTGCTCGAAGGTGACGCGATTATCCTGCATCTCGGCGACCTGCTTGATGGCATCGACATAGACCTTCTCGGCAAAGTCGGACTCTTTGGCGGTCACAACACCGCAGAACAACAAGGCTGCGAGGGCCAGATTAACGTTTTTCATTGAAATAGATGGCATGACCTTGATCCAGTAACTCAAAATATTTGCGGTCCAGATGGCCTTTCAGGCCAACCCCTTCGGTCTGGAAATCCTGACCCAAAATCTTCACTTCCCGATTGCTGCGCACATCCTGGGTCACCAGGTCCAGCTCCAGATAGGGAGTATCGAGCGTGGAGATGAAGGAGGTGGGCAGCAGACCGTCCAGATGCACCTTGTCCCGCATGATCACGTTGTCATCGGTGTTGAGCACACCAGTGTCGGCCGTGACTTTCCATTCAGCCTCCCCCTTGTCATCGAACATGTAGACGACGGGCTTGTCGAATGTCGCCTGCTCGATGATCTGGTAGTACTCGGCATAGGCCGACTCCAACCGTTCGGTACGCTTGCCGTTCACATCGAAACGGGTGGTCACCAACTCTTTGGCGACAAAATCCGGCTGATAATGCTCGGTTTTTACCGTGCTCTCCGGCACCAGCTCCACCTTGCTCAACTGCCAGGCGACCAGGGCAACCAGAAACAACAGGGCAAACAACAGGGTCTGTCTGTTCATACCGATGCCTCAGGCTGGTAATCTCCGTGCCCCTGGGCCTGCAGGATCAGGTCGCATACCTCGCGCACCGCACCTGTGCCGCCAGCCAGGCGA
This sequence comes from Aeromonas enteropelogenes, assembly GCF_000819845.1. Classification (GTDB taxonomy): domain Bacteria; phylum Pseudomonadota; class Gammaproteobacteria; order Enterobacterales; family Aeromonadaceae; genus Aeromonas; species Aeromonas enteropelogenes. Next base: position 92,398 of record NZ_CDCG01000004.1, on the reverse strand, counting down.
GTCACCATGTCGGCCCGGCGCAAGACCAGAGGATGGGCATCGGCCACCGCAATACCAAGGCCACAAGCCTCCATCACCGGCAGATCTATGGTGTCATCGCCCATGTAGGCAGCCTGCGACGCATCTAGGCCCAGCTTGGCCAGCAATGCCTCGAAGTGGGGCAATTTCTTGTCCGCCCCCTGCACCACGTGATTCACTCCGAGACTCTTCATCCGATCACTGACGATGCGGGAGTTGCGCCCCGTGATGATGGCGATCTCGATCCCGGCGTTGAGCAGCGCCCGCATGCCTGCACCATCGCGGGTACAGAAGGTCTTCAGCTCCTCGCCGTTGTTACCCATATAGATAAGGCCATTGGAGAGTACCCCATCCACATCGCACACCAGCAGGCGGATTTGCGCCGCCTTGTCATACTGGCTGCGCGTCACCGGACCATAAAGGGTCGGTACGTTTTGCATCAAATTACTCCGGCTTTCAGCAGGTCGTGCATGTTGAAGGCACCCAGCGGGCGCTTGTCTCCATCCACCACCAGTAATCCGTTGATCTTTCTGGTTTCCATCAGTTTGACGGCTTCCGCCGCCATCATTTCCGGCCCTACGGTAACACAGTTGGCGGTCATCACGCGGCTGATCGGGGTGTGATGGATGTCCACCTGCTGATCGAGAATGCGGCGCAGGTCGCCATCGGTAAAGAGTCCCGCCAGCAGGCCATGCTGATCGACGACTGCCGTCATGCCAAGCCCTTTGCGGCTCACCTCCAGCAGTGCCTCGCTGATGGTGGCATCAATAGACACCAGGGGCAACAGGTCACCACTGTGCATCAGATCGCCGACCCGCAGCAACAGGCGCTTGCCCAGCGACCCGCCCGGGTGGGAGAGAGCAAAGTCATCGGCGGTGAAGCCGCGCGCCTCCAGCAGGGCTACCGCCAGCGCATCCCCCATCACCAGAGTTGCCGTGGTGCTCGACGTGGGCGCGAGTCCCAGCGGGCAGGCTTCTTTATCCACCTTGATGCACAGGTGCACATTGGCCTCCTTGGCCATGGTGGAAGCGGGGTTGCCGGTCATGCAGATGAGCGGTATGCCGCGGCGCTTGAGCACCGGCAGCAGGGCCAGGATCTCGTCGCTCTCGCCCGAGTTGGAGATAGCGATAATGAGATCGCCTGCGGAAATCATCCCCAGATCCCCATGGCTGGCTTCCCCCGGATGGAGGAAGAAGGCGGGAGTGCCGGTGCTGGCCAGGGTCGCGGCAATCTTGCTGCCGATATGGCCAGACTTGCCCATCCCTGTGACCACTATCTTGCCACCACAACGCAGCACCATCTCGCACGCCTTGTCGAAGGCGTCATTCAGATACTGGTAGAGCCCATCAATCGCTTGCTTTTCCGTGTCCAGCACCGCGCGGGCACTGCGACGAAAATCGAACAGGTCAGACACTTTCTCAGGCTTTACAGACATAAAGACACAGCTCCGGGCCGAAATTAGCTGCGGGATTATAAAAAAGTCTGTCCGGATAAGCGAATCGGATGGTGGATCCCCGGCTGGATGACGCACTTTGTTACACAAATTTGGCGTACAAACGGGCTGCCAGCCTGTTCAATAGTTGTTCCTTGATGTTGCTTAGACCTAGACTAGCCCATAAAATTCGCTCCTCATTTGCACCGGATGGACAATTGTTTGAACAATGACCTGATCACCATCTCCGACCTGACCTTCAGTCACGGAGATAGGCTGTTGTATGACGGGATCAACCTGACCATTCCCCGTGGCCAGGTCACCGCCGTCATGGGCCCGAGCGGCATCGGCAAGACCACCTTGCTGCGGCTGATCGGTGGCCAGCTCAAGCCCGAGTCCGGTCACATCCTGTTTGACGGGGAAGATATCCCCAGCCTCTCCCGTTCGCGCCTCTACGAGGTGCGCAAGCGGATGAGCATGCTGTTTCAGAGCGGCGCCCTGTTCACCGGCATGACGGTCTACGACAACGTGGCCTTCCCGCTGCGCGAGCACTCAGGCCTGCCGGAAGAACTGATCCACACCATCGTCATGATGAAGCTGCAGGCCGTGGGGCTGCGCGGGGCGGCGAAGCTGATGCCATCCGAGCTCTCCGGCGGCATGGCACGGCGCGCGGCGCTGGCACGGGCCATCGCGCTCGACCCCGACCTCATCATGTATGACGAACCCTTCGTCGGTCAGGATCCCATCACCATGGCGGTGCTGGTGAAGCTGATCAAGGAGTTGAACAATGCCCTCGGCATCACCTCCGTCATCGTCACCCACGATGTGAAGGAGGTGCTCGGCATCGCCGATTACGCCTACATCATTGCCAACCGCCAGGTGGTGGCCCACGGCACGCCGGCGCAACTGCGCGAGGAGCACAACCCCGAAGTCGAGCAGTTCCTGAAAGGATTGCCCGACGGTCCTGTTCCGTTTCATTTTCCGGCAGGCGACCTGCTACAGGATCTCTGATGTTGACAAGCCAAATAAGTAAGCTGGGACGACGCGGCGTACGTTTCATTACCGCCATCGGCCGGGCGACCATCATGCTGTTCCATGCGCTGGCGGGCAAACCCGAGCCGCGCAAGCACTTCCCGCTGCTGATCCAGCAACTTTATGTGGTCGGGGTGCAGTCGGTGGCCATCATTCTGGTGTCTGGTCTGTTCATCGGCATGGTGCTCTCCTTGCAGGGCTACAACGTACTGAAAGACTTCGGTGCCGAGCAGAGCCTGGGCCCTCTGGTCTCCCTCTCCCTGCTGCGGGAACTGGGTCCTGTGGTGACCGCCCTGCTGTTTGCCGGCCGCGCGGGTTCTGCCCTGACCGCGGAAATCGGCCTGATGAAGGCCACCGAACAACTCTCCAGCCTTGAGATGATGGCGGTAGACCCCCTGCGCCGGGTGGTGGCACCCCGCTTCTGGGCCGGGGTCATCAGCATGCCGCTGCTGGCCTTCATGTTCAGCCTGATCGGCATCTTTGGTGGCAAGCTGGTCGGCGTGGACTGGCTGGGAGTGGATGAAGGGGGCTTCTGGTCCGCCATGCAGGCCTCCGTCGACTGGCAGGATGACATCATGCAAGGTGCCATCAAGAGCCTGATCTTCGCCCTTGTGGTCACCTGGATTGCCCTTTTCAACGGTTATGATGCCAAGCCGACCTCGGCCGGGATCAGCCAGGCCACGACCCGCACCGTGGTTCACTCATCCCTGGCCGTGCTCGGTCTGGATTTTATACTCACCGCAGTCATGTTTGGATAAGGTAAAGATGAAGTTCAGCAAAGTAGAATTCTTGGTCGGCCTCTTCATGCTGGCTGGCATCGGTGCCATTCTGGCACTGGCTCTGCAAGTGGCCGGTTTGAGCTTCAAACCGGAGGGAGAAACCTATACCCTGCACGCGCATTTCGATAATATCGGCGGCCTGAAAGTACGCTCTCCGGTCAAGGTCGGTGGCGTGGTGGTCGGTCGGGTGAGCGACATTACACTCGACCCGCAAACCCAGGTTCCCGAAATCACCCTGCAGATGCAAAAGAGTGCAGGCGAGTTTTCCGAAACCAGCTCTCTCTCCATCCTCACCTCCGGCCTGCTCGGCGAGCAGTACATAGGTCTGACCCCGGGCTTCACCGATGAGGATATGGGCACCGGCATGCTCAAGGATGGTGACATGATTGAAGACACCAAATCCGCCATCGTGCTGGAAGATCTGATTGGCAAGTTCCTCTACAGCCAATCCTCCGATAGCAAATCAGACAGCAAGTAAGGAGTAACCATGTTCAAGAAGATCGCCCTGCTGCTGGGCCTGATGACCAGCATGCTCTTTTCCCTCTCCGCCCAGGCCGCGGTGGACGCCACCGATCCCAATGCGCTGGTCGACATGGCCGCCAAGCAGACCTTCGCTCGTCTGAAGGCCGATCAGGCACAGATCAAAAGCAACCCTGACCACCTGCGCGTCATCATCCGCGAGGAGCTGCTGCCCTACGTGGATAACCGCTTCGCCGCCTACAAGGTGCTTGGCAACCAGATCAAGCAGACCACCCCGGCCCAGCGCGACGCCTTCGTCGAGGTCTTCACCGAGTACATGGTGAGCTCCTACGCCGATGCCCTGGCCCACTTCGACAAGCAGACCGTCAAGGTCGAGCCGGGCAAGGCACCCAACGGCAACATCACTGCCGTCAACGTCAGCGTGAAAGAGGCCGGCAAGCCGGATATCTTCCTCGAGTTCAAGCTGCGCAAGAACAACAAGACCGGCGAATGGAAAGCCTTCGACATGGTCGCCGAGGGGATCAGCCTGCTCTCCGCCAAACAGAGCGAGCTAGGTGGCCTCATTCGCCAGGACGGCATCGATGCAGTGATCGCCCAGCTGCGCGAGCACAACGCCAAGCCGCTGGTGATCAAGTCATGATCTTCAGGGGCGAGCTGCAGGCGCCACAGGTCAATGACCTGTGGCAACGCCGCGCCGACTGGTGGCAGGATGACAAGCTGGAGCTGAGCCAGGTCACCACCCTGGACTCCGCCGGCCTGGCCCTGCTGGTCAAATGGGCCAAAGCCGCCCTGGCACGAGGCGCCACACCGCAACTGGTGGGCGCCTCCACTGATTTCTATACCCTGGCCAACCTCTACGGGGTGGCCAGTCTGTTTCAATCAACCCCGCTCACAACTGAGGACGCATAATGCAAGTCTCTGAAATTGAAGCGATACTCCTTGAGGCTCTGCCATTGTCCGAAGTCCATGTCAAAGGGGATGGCAGCCACTACCAGGTGATTGCCGTCGGCGACATGTTTGACGGTATGAGCCGAGTCAAGAAACAGCAGGCCATCTATGCCCCGCTGATGGACAAGATCGCCAGCAACGCCATTCACGCCCTCTCCATCAAGGCCTTTACCGAAGCCGAGTGGAAGCGCGAACGTAAATTCCTATTGCCCTCCTGATTTGGTAACGAAGTAACCATGGACAAATTCAAGATCACCGGCCCCTGCACCCTCTCCGGTGAAGTGACCATCTCCGGCGCCAAAAACGCCGCCCTGCCGATCCTGTTCGCCACCCTGCTGTGCGACGAAGAGGTTCAGCTCTCCAACGTACCGCGTCTCAAAGACGTGGGCACCACCATCAAGCTGCTGGAGATGCTGGGCGCGACCACCAAGGTGAACGGCAACGTCACCGTGCTGGCCGGTGCCGTGAACAACCACGTGGCCCCGTACGAGCTGGTCAAAACCATGCGCGCCTCCATCCTGGCCCTGGGCCCGCTGGCTGCCCGCTACGGCGCGGCCGACGTCTCCCTGCCCGGTGGCTGCGCCATCGGTGCCCGCCCGGTCAACCTGCATGTGCACGGCCTGGAGCTGATGGGTGCCAAGATCGCCATCGAGGATGGCTACATCAAGGCCCGCGTCGACGGTCGTCTGAAAGGTGCCCACATCCTGATGGACATGGTCTCCGTCACCGGTACCGAGAACCTGATGATGGCCGCAACCCTGGCTGACGGTCGCACCGTGATCGAAAACGCCGCGCGCGAGCCGGAAGTGGTCGATCTGGCCAACTTCCTCAATACCCTGGGCGCCAAGATCCAAGGGGCGGGCACCGACACCCTGGTCATCGATGGCGTCGAGCGTCTGCACGGTGGCAGCTACAGCGTGCAGCCTGACCGCATCGAGACCGGAACCTTCCTGGTGGGCGCAGCCGTGACCGGCGGCAAGATCACCTGCCGCAAGACAGACCCGACCCTGCTGGAAGCAGTACTGGTCAAGCTGGAAGAGGCCGGCGCCCTGATTGAGAAGGGTGAAGACTGGATCACCTTGGACATGACAGGTCGCACCCTCAAGCCTGTCACTATCAAGACTGCCCCCTACCCGGCGTTCCCGACCGACATGCAGGCCCAGTTCACCGTGCTGAACGCGGTAGCTCAGGGTACCGGCATGGTCACCGAGACCATCTTCGAGAACCGCTTCATGCACGTACCCGAGCTGGTACGGATGGGTGCCGACATCGAACTGCAGGGCAACGTCGCCATCTGCCGCGACGCCCAGCAGCTCAAGGGTGCCCAGGTGATGGCCACCGATCTGCGCGCCTCCGCCAGCCTGGTGCTGGCCGGCTTCGTGGCCGAAGGGGCCACCATTGTCGATCGCATCTACCACATCGACCGTGGCTACGAAGACATCGAGCAGAAGCTGCAAGGCCTGGGCGGTTGCATCGAGCGCATCAAGGGCTGATTGCCACCCCTTGATCACGGCTGATAAAAAGGCCCCCTCGCCAACGCGAGGGGGCCTTTTTCATGCCGGCTGATCGGTTCGAACGGGCGGAGGATTAATGCCCCGCCAGCTTCATGTTCTCGACCAGCACTGAGCCGGTCTTGAGGCTGGAGCGTTCATCCTCGTCGCAACCCACCGCCACTATGTGGCTGAACATATCAGCCAAATTGCCGGCGATGGTGATCTCCTCAACCGGATAGGCGATTTCTCCATTTTCAACCCAGAAACCGGCGGCGCCGCGGGAGTAGTCACCATTGACGATGTTGACCCCCTGCCCCATCAGCTCGGTCACCAGCAGGCCGGTGCCCATCTCCTTGAGCATCCCCTGGAAATCCTGACCGGTATTGGATACCTGCCAGTTGTGGATGCCGCCGGCATGGCCCGTGGTGGTGAGCCCCAGCTTGCGGGCAGAGTAGGAGGTGAGCAGCCAGCTCATCAGCTCGCCGTTGCGCACTATATCCATGTCGCGGGTGAGCACCCCTTCCCCGTCAAACGGGGTACTGGCCAGGCCGCCCGGCAGGTGGGGGAACTCCTGGATGGTGAGCCACTTGGGCAGGATCTGCTTGCCCAACTTATCGAGCAGGAAGCTCGACTTGCGGTAAAGATTGCCACCGCTGATGGCCATCACCAGGTGGCCCCACAGCCCGGCCGCCGTATCGGGATGAAACAGCACGGGAGCATGGCGGGTGGCGATCTTGCGGGCGCCGAGACGAGATAGGGTGCGCTCCACCGCCTCGTCGGCGATGCGCTGCGGGCTCCACAGCCCCTCGAGGGTACGGCTGGAGGAGTAGCCGTAATCCCGCTGCATGTCGCCATCCTGCTCGCCGATCAGCACGCAGCTCAGGGAGTTGCGCGACGCCGCATAGCCTTTGACGAAGCCGTGACTGTTGCCATAGACCTTGATGCCGAGGTGGCTGGAGAAGCCGGCACCATCGGAGTGCTTGATGCGCGCATCGCGCCCCAGCGCCAGCCGCTCGCACTCGATGGCCAGTTCGATGCCATGCTGGGGATCGAGGGCCACCGGATGGCACAGCTGCAGATCCGGGGCATCCCAGGCCAGCAGTTCGGCGGGCGCCAAGCCGGCACAGTCGTCGGGAGAGGTGTGACGGGCAATTTCCATCGCCGCCTCGACGGCGGCACGAATGGCCGGCTTGCTCAGGTCCGTGGTCGAGGAGGACCCCTTGCAACCGTCGCGATAGACGGCGATGCCCAGTGCCCCATCCTTGTTGAATTCGATGCTTTCCAGTTCACAGCCCCGGGTGTTCACCGACAGCCCGGTCTGCTTGCTGATGGAGACTTCGGCCAGCGAGGCGCCCAGTCCTTTGGCTATCTCCAGGGCCTCGGCAACCACGGCCTCGAGATGGGCTTGATCCTGGCGGATTTGGTCTTGCTGATCCATAACTCACATCTGTATGAAGGAAGGAAAGGGGCTAAGCATATCAGACCCCTGCGCCCAGCGGGAGAAGCTGGTAACATATCCGCCAAACGTGAAAGACAGGAATCAAGAGACCGATGAGTCACTATCAAGACGACAACGATTGGGAAGACTGGGGCCCCAGCAAGAGCCAGCTCAAGCGCGACGCCGAGGCCTTGCAGAAGATGGGTGAGGAGATCGTCTCCCTCAGCCATAGCGAGCTGGAGAAGATCCCGCTGGATGAAGAGCTGGCCGAGGCTGTCGAGCTGGGCCGCAAACTCAAGCCGAAGAAGGATGAATCCTTCCGCCGCCATCTGCAGTTCATCGGCCGCCTGATGCGCAGCCGGGATGTGGAACCCATCGCCGAAGCGCTCTCCATCATCAAGAACCGTCACTCCACCGTGAATGCTCGCCTGCACCGTCTGGAGCAGTGGCGGGAACGGCTGATCAGCGAAGGGGACAGCGCCCTCAACGAACTGATGGCCCAGTTCCACGAGCTGGACCGCCAGAAACTGCGCCAGCTGATCCGCAACGCCAACAAGGAGCGGGAGCTGAACAAACCGCCGGTGGCCTTCCGCGAGATTTACCAGTATCTGCGCGGCGAAATCGAAGATCTGCTGTGATCCCCGCAACACGCCTCCCCTGCGGAGGCGTGTTTGTCATTGCCCCCTTAACATCCCCTTTTTCTCTGCGTTTAATATATCCACCACAGACTCTACTTGGCAAGCTACCCATACGCACTAAACACCCATATAAAGGGGCTCTCAAGCGATACCATTTTTATTTTGTTAACAATATTGCATCATTTTGTTTGACATATTGAACGGCATTGGCAGACTGGAAAGAAGATCCCGGCTGTTGCTGTCCGCTCCGATCGACGATGCTGACCCCATGCAACACGGGATTGCGAGATCATGCCTTCGGCATGCCTTTGCCAAACATGGAGTTGCAAGGGCTTGCCCAAGGCACAGGACGAGACTTCACCGCCAAGGATAGCCAAGGTGCCCTATGCCCAATCCCACAACCTTTAGCAATCGCAAACCTGTCGTGCTGATGACCATGGGCGCCCAGCCCCGTAACGGTCACGCCTATCAGGTTATGACCCACAAATACATTGCCCCGCTGGTGGAGATCAGCGGTTGCGTCCCGCTGCTGGTGCCCACCTGTTGCGGCACCGCCGATCTGGAGCAGTATCTGGATCTGGCCGACGGGGTATACCTGAGCGGGGCTGGCTCCAACATAGATCCGGCGCTCTACGGTCAGGAGAACCTCACCCCGGAGAAGCAGCAGGATCGGGAGCGTGACCTGTTCGATCTGCCACTGATCAAGGCCGCGCTTCGGCGGGGGCTGCCGATCCTCGGGATCTGTCGCGGCATGCAGGAGATCAACGTGGCACTGGGGGGGAATATTCATCAGAAGGTGTACTGCGAGCCTGGCTACGACGATCACCGGGAAGATGCCGACGATCCGGTCGATGAGCAGTATGGCGAGAGCCACCCCATCAATCTGGTGCCAGGCAGCTGGTTTGCCCAACTGATGGGGGAGGAAAGCATCCCGGTCAACTCGCTCCATGGCCAGGGGATCGACCGGCTGGGTGAAGGTCTGGAGCCGCTGGCTCACGCGGAAGACGGGTTGATAGAGGCAATCCACGCCCCGACAATTTCCCCCTTCCTGTTGGCGGTGCAGTGGCATCCGGAGTGGAAGGCCAGCGAAAACCCCCACTCCATCAAGATATTCCAGGCTTTTGGCGATGCCTGCCGCCAACGCAGCGCTCGCCTCGCAGCCTAAGGAGAGTTACTCGTCGAAACCACGCGCCTTGAGCTTGGGCAGCGCGCCCCGCTGAAGGCGCATTTCGCGGCAGCTATCCAGCCCCTTCAGCCCGCGCTGGATGTAGTCCGGAGAGTGGCCAAATACCATGCCGTTGCTGCGATAGAGCTTGTTGTCGTCGAGCTCGAATCGCTCGCCGCCGATCAGCAACTGCTCCCGGCCATTGACGACGTCCCCCCGTTTGAGCGGCAGCGCCATGTCGCTCAACACCTCGCCGGTGGCGCACCCTTCACGCCAGTGCACCTCGTTGGAAAAGGGCGTGATGGCGATCTCGCGCCAGGAACCGTCCCTGAACTCGACCCTGTATCTGTCCACCAGCAAATCACAACCCGCCAATGGCCATACCGCCATCAAGCAGATGATTTTCTTTGATAATTGCACAAGATTGCACTCCATTGACTTGTTCGGCACAGCATAAATAAATTGCCCCGCCGCTGCACCATTTACCCTCACAACTCCAACTATGCTGGATGTAAATAGTCACAAGGGGCTGTTATGTCTGGCGATAATCTCATCATGCTGCCGACCCTGATCTGGATCCTGGAACACCCGTTCTGGATCCTGCTCACCCTGTCACTCCTGCTGATCCACTTCTGGCGCAACCCGGGGCAACGGCGAGAGAAACTCTCCGAACTCGGGTTCGTGATCATCAGCCTGGTCATCATACTGCTGATCCAGCTGGAGGGAGGCTGGTTTCGCCTGCCACTGCCCCGCCACTGGCTGATCGAGATCTCCACCCTGCTGGCAGGTCTGGTGCTGGTCAAACTCTGGGGGATCCTGCTGTTCGAGCTGCTGCTCCCCCTCTGCCATGTGAAGATCCCGCGCATCATTGCCGACATCGTCATCACCATCGGCTACATCGGCTGGGGGCTGTTCAGGCTCTATGCCTCCGGCATGGCGCTGGGAGAGATAGTCACCACCTCGGCGGTGATCACCGCCGTCATCGCCTTTGCCATGCAGGACACATTGGGCAACCTGCTGGCCGGCGTCTCGATTCAGCTCGACAACTCCATCGCCATCGGTGACTGGTTGCAAGTGGACACCATCCAGGGCCGGGTGGTGGAGATCAACTGGCGCGCCACCACCATAGAGACCCGCAACTGGGAAACCGTGGTGATCCCCAACAGTCATCTGCTCAAGCAGCGCTTTACCGTGCTCGGGCGCCGGCGCGGCCAGCCCCTGCAACTACGGCGCTGGGTCTGGTTCGATCTCACCCTGGATACCCTGCCGACCCAGATCATTGCACTGATCGAGAAGGCATTACGGGAAACCAAGCTGCCCTGCGTCGCCAAATCACCGCCCCCCGACTGCCTGCTGATGAACGTGGAAGGGGGAATAGCCCGCTATGCAGTGCGCTACTGGCTGACCGATCTGGCTCGCGACGATCCGACCGACTCCATGGTGCGCAGCCTGGTCGATGCAGCCCTGCGTCGCAACGATCGCCGCCTCACGCCCCCCATCTTCAACGTCTTCATGAGCAAGGAGAAACAGCATCAAGATGCGCGCCACAAGCGGCATACCGCCGAGCGCACCGCCACCCTGCGCAAGCTGCCGCTGTTTGCCATGCTGCAGGAGGAGGAGCTGGCCCAGCTGGCGGATCAGGTGAAGTTCGCCCCCTTCGTGAGCGGCGACATCATGCTGGAGCAGGGGGAGATCTCGGGCTGGCTGTTTGTGCTGGTGCGAGGCGAGGCCGAGATGCTGGTCCATCTGGAAGGGCGGGAGCTGCGGCTCGGCGCCCTGCAGGCTGGGGACTTCTTCGGCGAGCTGAGCATGCTCACCGGCGAGCCCAGCTCGTTTACCGTGCGCGCCCTGGGGGCCGTCGAAACCTACCGCATCAATCAGGCCATGTTCCAGGCACTGGTGCTGCAGCGCGAATCCCTGGTCGAGCCGCTCTACCAGGTCTTGAGTGAGCGCCAGCAAGAGCAGCAGGCCTTGCTGGCACGGGAGGCAGAGTCAATGAAACAGCTGACCCCGCCGCGCGACCTGCTGGACAAGCTGATGACCCTGTTCAGGGGCCGCTAGCCGCAAACCAGCCCTCTTTTGGAACCGAGCCCCGCATATGGCGGGGCTCATGATCCGCATCAGAGCAGCAGCTCGCCCAGCTCATCCAGGGTCGCCAGCTCCACATCCGGCAATAGCTTCAACTGCCGCCAGGGCTGCTGCCGCTCGTTGAGCCAGGCGGCGCGAAAACCGTGCAGGCGCGCCCCCAGCACATCGGTCTCAGGGTGATCCCCGACGTGCAGTATCTGCTCGGGAGCAAGGCCGAGGTTCTCCTGTACCTGCCTGAACATGTCCGGCGCCGGCTTCATCCTCGCGCCCTCCCCGGCCTTGCAGACCAGACTGAAGTAATCGGCCAGCCCGGCCTGCGCCAGGTCCAGATTGCCATTGGTGATGACCGCCAACGGATAACGCTCCGCCAGACGGGCCAGCAGGGCATGGGTCGATGCGCTCACCTCGATCCGCGAGCGCTCGGCGAGAAAAGCAGCAAAGACCCGGGTCGCCTCTTCTGAGGCTTGAGATTCCGCCATCCCCCCCGCCATCATGGCTTCGCGAATGCAGTGTTCACGGGCCAGGCTGACGTCGTGGCGCAGCTCGGGAGATACGAGCAGCACCTCGCGCTTGAGTGCCTGCCAGCGCGCTTGGTCGAGCATGGCGGTGGCCAGGTATTCACTGCGCAAGTGAGCCAGCATCCACTGTTCGGCCCGCTCGATGGCGGGACCGTTGTCATAGAGGGTATCGTCGAGATCGAACGAGATGGCAGCAACCGGCTGCCAGCGGCGATAAAAATGCATGCACACTCCTCAATCAGGGCCGGTGTGGACTCACGCCCTGCCGGCTGGCCAGGCGGCAAGAGGCGCCCGGCAACACGTCATTCATCATCCCCTGACCCGGACTCACGTTTGGCCCTGGGATGGGCACTGTCATAGACCTTGGCCAGATGCTGGAAGTCGAGGTGGGTGTAGATCTGGGTGGTGGAGAGATCGGCGTGCCCCAGCAGCTCCTGCACCGCCCGCAGATCGCCGGATGACTCCAGCATGTGGGTGGCGAAGCTGTGACGCAGCTTGTGGGGATGGACATGGGCATTGAGCGCCTGCTTGTTGCCCCAGCCATCGAGCCGCTCCTGCACCGAGCGGGCCGACAGTCGCTGCTTGCGCCTGGAGACGAACAGCGCCTCGGCCTCGTCGCCAGCCAGCAGGGGACGCATCTTGAGCCATTTGTGCAGCCACTCCACCGCCATCCGCCCCATGGGCAGCACCCGCTCCCGCGATCCCTTGCCGGTCACCCTGAGCTGGCGCTCGTCAAGCTTCACATCCGCCAGATTGAGCCCCACCAGCTCGGCAAGGCGCAGGCCGGAGGAGTACATCAGCTCCATGATGGCGCGATCCCTCACCGCCAGTGGGTCCTGCTCGTCAGTGATGTTGAGCAGCTGATACATCTCGTCCACGTCCAGGTTCTTGGGCAGCGGCCTTCCCTGCTTGGGGGTCACTATGCCGCGAGCCGGGTTGGCGACGAGTCGTCCCTGGCGCACCTGCCAGTCGCAGAAGCTGCGCAGGGCGGAGACCTTGGTGGCAAGCGATCGGGGCGCAAGACCGGCCTTGTGCATCCGGGTCACCAGGCTGCGCACCTGGCTGGCCTCAAGCCGACACCAGTCATCAAGCCCCAGTTTCACCAGCTCGACCGTCATGGCCTCCAGATGGGCCTGGTAGTTGCTTCGGGTGTGAGGGCTGAGCTGGCGCTCGACCCTCAGGTATTCGATAAAGGCCGCCAGTTCCTCCGCCAGCGCGGGAGGCAGTGGCTCGCTAGTGGAAACAGGCCCCTTAGCCATGCGCCAGCTCGGGCAGCCGCAGCTGCAACAGGCGGCCCAGCTGGCCCAGCAGCAGAGTATCGTTATGGGGAGTGAAGTGGCTGGGATCCGAGCTGGCGAAGGCCAGCACGCCGAGATCGCCGAGCCGCATCAGGGCCACCGAGTTGACCAGCACGTCGTGGCCAAACAGCGTCTGTTTCTCGCTCTGGCTCAGACGGCCGAAGTAGTAATCCTGCCCCGGCAGGCGCTGCCCCAGCAGCTGCTCCAGCTGTTTGCCCTCGGCCAGAAAACGCGCCTCCGGGCCACTCAGGAGGAACTTCTTGGGATTGAGCCAGAGGCGCAACCCGGTCAGGCGCAGGCGCTGCACGAATGTCTTACCCATTACGGCGCTCATTTCAAACAGGGTCTGACAACCATAGAGGTCGCCATACAGATCGGCATAAATCCGGAAGATCCGCTCATTTTCGCTGGCGATCCCCATCAGTTCAGTGATCTCCTGCTCCAATTGCTCGATCCGCTCGCGCTGCCGGTCAAGCTGGCGCTCCACCAGCGAGACCGAGCCCTTGCGCTCGTGGGGAATGCGGATCCGGTCCAGCACGGTGGCGTGACGTTGGAAAAACTCGGGGTAACGGGCCAGGTACTCCAGCACACAGGCTTCGTCCACCAGTGGCTCCTGCCGTTTGAGTTCACTCATAAATTGTTCGATCCATTGCAAAACAGGGCCTCTGGCCCCGATATCATGGGCAAAGGGGGACATAGCCCCCACATCCCAACCGCATCTGCCAGAAACTGGCAACTGCCTACACCTCTATCTGACCGTCAAACACATGCTCGGCCGGCCCCGTCATATAGACAGGCTGACCCGGCCCCTTCCAGGCGATGGTCAGCTTGCCCCCCGGCAGGGTAACGGTGACCCTCTCCTTGAGCTTGCCCTGGCTCATGCCAATCACCGCCGCCGCACAGGCGCCGGTGCCGCAGGCGAGGGTCTCCCCCACGCCACGCTCGAATACCCGAAGCTTGATCTCGGTGGCGTCGACCATCTCCATGAAGCCGACGTTGACCCGCTCGGGGAAACGCTCGTGCCGCTCCATAATGGCTCCCAGGGTCGTCACCGGCGCATCGGCCACCGAGGGCACCTCGATGACGCAGTGGGGGTTGCCCATGGAGACGGCGCCGCACATCACTGTGTGTTCCTGTGCCCGCAGCAGATAAGTCTTCTCCGCCTTCTGGGCACGAAACGGGATCTTGCCCGGCTCGAACTGGGGTACCCCCATGTTGACCGTGACCTGGTTCTCCCCCTCCAGTTGCAGCACGATGCGGCCACGGGCCGTACTCACCGCGATGCGATCCCGGTTGATCAATCCCTTGAGACGCACGAAACGGGCAAAACAGCGGGCGCCATTGCCACACTGCTCCACCTCGCTGCCATCGGCATTGAAGATGCGATAGTGAAAGTCAAGTTCAGGGTCATAGGGCGGCTCCACCAGCAGCAGCTGGTCAAATCCGATCCCGAAGTGGCGATCCGCCAGCTTCTTGATGACGTCATTGCTGAAAAACACCTTCTGGGTGACGCCGTCCACCACCATGAAGTCGTTACCCAAGCCATGCATCTTGGAAAAATCTATCAACATCGTGCATTCCTGTGCCGTTAGGGCGTAAATGCTCACCGAACCCAAGCTCGACAAACACAGTGAAGTCGTTATCCAAAGCCCCGGCATCCCGAAGAGCGCGAGCTGGGTCGCGCTCTTCTATTCAGGGCACGGCGTCAGGGCACCAGGTGCTCACCACGCCAGAGATCGGCCAACTGTTCACGCTCCCTGATGAGGAACGATTGGGCGCCATCCACCAACACTTCGGCCGCACGGGGACGGGTGTTGTAGTTGGATGACATGGTAAAGCCATAAGCACCGGCCGAACGCACCGCCAGCAGGGAACCCTCGGCGATCGCCAGGGTGCGCTCCTTGCCGAGAAAGTCGCCGGTCTCGCACACCGGGCCCACCACGTCGTACAGCGCGGAGGTATGGCCGGCGCGGCTATCCACCTCGATGATGTTCATCCAGGCGCCGTAGAGGGACGGGCGCAGCATGTCATTCATACCTGCATCGATCAGAGCGAAATTGCGGGTCTCACCCGGCTTGAGGTACTCGACCCGGGTCAGCAGCACGCCGGCATTGGCGACGATGGCACGGCCCGGCTCGAACAACAGGGTCAGGTCGCGGCCGGCCAGCTTCTGCTTGAGCGCCTCGGCATACTCGGTGGGATGAGGTGGCTGCTCGGCGCCATAGTTGACCCCAAGGCCGCCCCCCACGTCCAGGTGATGGATGCGGATACCGTCTGCCGCCAGCTCGTCGATCAGCCGCAGCAGCTTGTCAGCCGCCTCCATAAAGGGATTGAGCTCGGTGAGCTGGGAGCCGATATGGCAATCCACCCCGACGATCTCGATGTGGGCCATGGCCGCCGCCTTGCGGTAGATGGCGGGGGCCTGTTCGATGGGAATGCCGAACTTGTTCTGCTTGAGGCCGGTGGAGATATAGGGATGAGTGCCGGCATCGATATCCGGATTGACCCGCACCGACACCCGGGCCTTCTTGCCCATGCTGCCCGCCACCCGGTTCAGACGCTCCAGCTCGGCTTCCGATTCCAGATTGAAACAGAGGATCTCTTTATCCAGCGCGAGGCGCATTTCGGCTTCGCTCTTGGCCACCCCGGAGAAGACCACCTTGGCCGGATCGCCCCCCGCTGCCAGCACCCGCGACAACTCGCCGCCGGAGACGATGTCAAACCCTGAGCCCAGGCGGGCCAGCAGGTTGAGCAGCGCCAGGTTGGAGTTGGCCTTGACCGCATAGCAGATCAGGTGGGGAATATCGCCGGCCGCCTTGTCGAAGGCGTGCCAGTGACGCTCGAGGGTCGCGCGGGAGTATACGTAAAGCGGGGTGCCGTACTGCTCGGCAAGGTGTTGCAGCGAGGTTTGTTCGGCCTGAAGCTGGCCGTCGGCGTCGTAGTTAAAGTGATCCAAGGGGCGGTTCCTTCCTGAATTTAGTGCGGTGCGGCCTCGGTGGCAGCCTCTGAGGTCGCAGACGGTGCCGTTTGCGGTGTACTCTGGCTCTGGGGCTGCTCGGGGGGCGGCATGTAGAGCGGCCCTTTCAGACCGCAGGCGGCCAACCCGAGAGAGAGAAGAGTGGCAAGCAGACACTTGGTGAACTGGGTAATCATAATGGTTCGCTGCGAAAAAATTTTTGGCCCTCTATAATCGCACTCACATTGTTAAAAGCAACAGGATAAACCGATGAAGGATCACGAGTATCACGCCCTGACCGACGCCTTTTTCCAGTATGTGGAGGACACGCTCGACGAGGGGTATCCGGATATCGACTGCGAACGCAACGGGGGCGTCTTGACCCTGTCGTTCGAGAACAAGACCAAGGTCATCATCAACAAGCAGGAGCCGCTGCACCAGATCTGGGTGGCCACCCGCGAGAACGGCTTCCACTTCGAGCTGCAGGGTGAAACCTGGATCGACAACCGCTTCGGTCACGAGCTCAAGGCCCTGTTGAGCCAGGCCTGCAGCGCCCAGGCGGGCGAACCCGTCCAGTTCCCATGATGGCGCAACCTGCCATGATCGATCTCCACCCCGAGGGGGCTCGTCATGCGGTGATCTGGCTGCACGGCCTGGGGGATTCCGGCGCCGGGCTCGCCCCGCTGGTGGATGCCCTGGATCTGCCCGCCGATCTGCCGGTACGTCACCTGCTGCCCGATGCGCCCGAACGCCCCATCACCATCAACATGGGGTACAAGATGCGCGGCTGGTATGACATCAGGAGCTTCGAGGATCCGGCCGAGCGTGCCGTGGAGTCTCATGTTCGCGAGTCTGCCGCCCAGATCACGGCCCTGCTGGATCGGCTGGTGGCCGAGGGGTTTGCTCCCGAGCGGATCGTGCTGGCCGGCTTCTCCCAGGGCGGGGTGATCGCCTCCTTCACCGCCTTGCGTTATCCGGCGATGCTGGCGGGCCTGCTTTGCATGTCCACCTATCTGGCGGTGCCCGATGCACTGGCCGGCGAGATGAGCGAGGCCGCTCGTACCTTGCCGATTTGCTACATGCACGGCATCTACGACGATGTGGTGAGCCTGTCGCTGGGTTGGGATGCCAAGAACCGGCTGGAGGCGGCGGGGCTCTCCCCCGAGTGGCACGAGTACCCCATGCGCCACGAGATCTGCCGACCGCAGCTCGATGATATCCGGCACTGGTTGCTGGCCCGTCTCGGTGCGTGACGGCAGTTCACTCCCGATAAAAACGGCCTGCATCAGCAGGCCGTTTTTATCGGTGTCGTGCGATGGGACACTCGCCCATATCAACCCACATCCCGGGTCGGCGGGGTCTGTTCCCGTCCCGTTCCCTGGCTGCGATAGGGGATCACAGCAAGCTCGCCACCCTGCTGCACTATCTCGTAATACTGGGGCAAGTTGAAATTGATGAACTGGCCATCGTCGCTGAAGCGCTCGTGGCTGGAGGTATAGAAACGGTTGACCCCGGTCACCAGCTCATCCTTGTTGCCGGCAAAGTGCTGGTACACCTCCACCCGGTTCGCCTCATCCAGGATGTAGATGTTGGTGCCCGCATCCCGGGTATCGAAGAAAAATTGCACCAACCCCTCGCTGGCATAGGCATCGACAATGCTTGGCAGATGCTGGCTATGGGTCTTGTCGAGCCGCAACGGCAGGTGATCCAGCTTGTTGTGGGAGATGTGGCGGTAGAAGTCGATGGCGTTCTCCAGCTTCTTGACCGACACCCCGCGCCGCTCGAAGAAGATGCCGTACTTCTCCTTGCCCAGCGCCATGGTCTTGACCAGTTGCTGCTTGTCACGGGCGAGGCGCAGCTCGATACACTCCGCCACCAGACTCTGGAAGCGGGAGCGAACAAGGGAGCGGAAGTGCTGGCTGTAGCAGAACACCTCGATCATCTCGGGGGCGGCGGCATCCTGATGCATCTTGCCGAGAATGGTGGTGAGAGCGTCCACCACAGCCTCGTCGCCCTGGAAATGCAGGGTACGGATCTCGCTCCAGGAGTTGCGATAGACCAGATCCACCGAGCCCACCAGACACTCCTGATTGCGGCCGAACGAGAAGACATCCACCGTATTGGCATCGAACTCGATCACCTGCCCCACCCAGTGACTGGAGGGATCCACCTCCAGGTTCAGGAAGATGGAGAGCTGGCGGATCTCGCAGGGGCGACTGAGCGCCAGGTTGGTCGCGAGCGGATACTTCTCGGGGAAACAGCCGGAGAGATCGCGACAGAACTGGTGCAGGTTGTCGATGTGCAGATCCGAACCCTGATTGAACAGGTGCACCCGGGATTGCGGCGTCAGCAGATCGTTGAAATAGGCCCAGGCCACCAGCTTGCTGATGTAGCTGTTGAACTCAAGCGGCGCCCGCCCGATGATATCCACCGGCTCCAGCGAATGCTTGTAGAGGTACCAACCGGCACGATTGAGGCGGCCGTGGGGCACCTGCACGAAGCTGAGATCCGGCTCGCTCAAGTCCGGCGCTATCTTGAGGTTCACCCGCTGCACCTTGCCCGGCAGACTCTCGAACGCGGCATAGAGCTTGCGCGACAAGATGCCGATGTCTTCCGGGTTGATCGACTCGCTGATGTTGTTGCGCCGGGCGAACTGGATCAGGTTGCGATAGCTCAGCATCAGGGCTTCCAGCAACTCGGCGTGGGCTATCTTGACCTCTTCGACCTTCCACTCATGGCGATGGTCCAGCTGATACAGCTTCTCGTGACTCCATCCCCAGTAGGCCACCAGCTGACTCATCTGTTCACGACGCCAGTCCGGCGAATGCTCATCCTTGGGATGACTGAGGCCGTCACACACCTTGAGGTAGAAGCAGCGGCGCACCAGATCGAGACGGGCCATGTCGCCGATGGACTTGAGGTAGTTGGTCACCTTGTCCAGCATCAGGCAGTAGTTGTCGAGCCGGTAGTGCATCCCCTCGTTGTGCTGGAACCAGTCGCGACCGATCATCGACAGCAGTCGGGTATTGGGGTACTCGTGGGAGTAGGCCTCCATCAGCACCGACTTGAGCACCGCCTTGTAGGGGGAATCGATCCCCTTGTAGAGCTGCCACAGGGCCGAGCCGAAGTACTCCTCGGCCGGAATCCGGTTGAAACTGCCCAAATCGAGCCAGTCATCCTGATTGAGCTGACCGCTCTCGAACAGCCCGCTGACGTACTCGTCGTAGTGATCGTCGTATTCGGCAGGCACCAGATACCAGAGCAACCGCTTGCCCGCGATCATCATGGCACTGCGATAGAACTCGTCGAGCAGCAGCAGGTGCTGGGCACTGCCGCAGCTCTCCCCCTGCATCTGGGCATCGTTGCGCTGGCGGAACTTGTCTTCGGGGATCAGGAAGAAGTTGAGATCGACCCCCCGCTGCTCCGCCCATTTCGACAGGTGCTGGCACTTGAGCTCCAGCAGAGCGAGTCGCTCACTCGACAGGCCGGCCACATGGCAGACCCAGATATCGAGGTCCGAGTGACAGCACTGGCCGATGGACGAGGTGCTGCCCATGGAGTAGAGCCCCTGGATCGACTTGTCATGGGTGGCGAGGCCATTCTGGCAGTTGGCGTTCTGGCAGAGATCCTGGATGAAGGCCTGCTGGGCCTCGTTGGCAGTGAAACTCCAGATACCATGGGGCACATCACCCGCCACATAACCGGGCAGCAGGGGGTGATTGAAGTGCAGCATGACGGGTAACAGCTGGAAGACCTGCTGCCCGTAGCGACTCATGAGACCTAACGCACGTTGCGTCTTGAGACGATTGAGTTCGTCATAACGCGCCACCAGCGTATCGAGTTTTGCCAGCAATGACCTGCCTATATCGAGATGGGAAGTGACGCACCAAAATGGGGAGACGTCAAAAAAGTGTGATCATGTTAACAATGCAAACAGCAGTGGTAAACAAGCCCGCATGCAATCCCGGGATTATTTATTAGATGTCACTAAACAGTATCAGAAGAAAACAATAAATTAATTAATATTCAAATATTTAGACTAATCACCCGACTTAATGAAAATCATTTTCAGCGGTCCTTTTTGAGCTTGCCCCCGCTTTTGGCGGCTCCGCCATGAAAGCCCGGGCAAAGGGTGGTAATATCGACTTCCTTCATAAAGATAAAACAACTGATTGATATGGCAGCCCGAACCCTGAAAATTGCCACTCGCAAGAGCCCATTGGCCCTGTGGCAGGCCAACTTCGTCAAAGACCGGCTGGAAGCCCTCTATCCCGAGCTAAGGGTCGAGCTGGTTCCCATGAGCACCCAGGGCGACAAGATCCTGGATACCCCGCTCGCCAAAGTCGGCGGCAAAGGGTTGTTCGTCAAGGAGCTGGAGACTGCCATGCTGGAAGGACGCGCCGACATCGCCGTCCACTCCATGAAAGACGTGCCGGTGGAGTTCCCGGAGGGGCTCGGCCTGCACACCATCTGCGAGCGGGAAGATCCCCGCGATGCATTTGTCTCCAACCGTTTTCAGGCTATCGATGAGCTGCCGCAGGGTGCCGTGGTCGGTACCTCCAGCCTGCGCCGCCAGTGTCAGCTGCGCGCCGCCCGCCCGGATCTGGTGATCCGCGACCTGCGTGGCAACGTCAACACCCGCCTCGCCAAGCTGGATGCCGGCGAATACGACGCCATCATCCTGGCCGCCGCCGGCTTGAAACGGCTTGAGATGGATCACCGTATCACCGCCTTCATCGAGCCGGAGCAGAGCCTGCCGGCCAATGGCCAGGGCGCGGTCGGCATCGAATGCCGCCTCGACGATCACGAACTGCACGCCCTGCTGGCACCGCTTGAGCACAGTGAGACCCGCGCCCGGGTGCTGACCGAGCGCGCCATGAACCGCGCCCTACAAGGGGGCTGTCAGGTGCCTATCGGTGCCTATGCGCTGGTGGAAGGAGAGCAGATTTGGCTGCGGGGCCTGGTGGGTAGCCCGGATGGTACCCGGGTGATCCGCGACGAGATCCGTGGCGCCGTGAGCGACGGGGAAGCCCTGGGTGAACAGTTGGCCCAGCGCCTGCTGGCTGCCGGTGCCGACGTCATCCTGGCCGAGGTCTACCGTACATGATCCCGCTGGTGGTGCGCCCGGCCGCCCAGGCCACCGAGCTGGAGCAGTTGCTGCGCCAGCACGGTCACGCACCGCTCTGCTGCCCACTGCTGGAAACCGTGGCGGGCAGCGACCTCCCTCGCCTGCCCGAACTGCTGGCACAGGCAGACATCGTTATCGCCGTCAGCATTCATGCCGTTCATTTTGCTCACGATTTTTTGTTGCAAACTGGTCTGACCTGGCCACATATTGAGTACTTTGCTGTCGGCCAGGCCAGTGCGGATGCGTTCGCCGAGGCGGGCATCAGCGCAAGTTGCCCGCACGATCCCCGCAGCGAGGGGCTGCTGGCCCTCCCAGCCCTGCAGCAGGTAAGCGGCAAGCGGGTGCTGATCCTGCGTGGCAATGGCGGGCGGGATCTCATCGCCAGCACGCTGGCCTCACGCGGTGCTCTGGTGCACTATTGTGCAACCTATGAACGGCATTACCCCGACTTTGATGGGGAAACATTGACGCGCCACTGGCAGGCAGCCGGGCTGGACAGCCTGCTCATCACCAGTGGCGAATTGTTGCAACGGCTGCTGGCGCTGGTTCCCGAGCGTCAGCACCCCTGGCTTTTTGACCGCCATCTGGTGGTCCCCAGCCCCCGCGTGGCCGAGATGGCCAGTGCTGCGGGCTTCATCCATATCACGATTGCCCAAGGTGCATCCAACCAGGCCCTGATGGCCGCACTGGAACTGAGGAAGATGGAATGACAGAACAACAAGAATCCCAGGTGACCCCACAGCCGGCCGCTGCGGCCAATGGCAGCAAGAACCGCTCCGGTGCCGTGCTGGGTAGTGTTGCCATCCTGCTGGCGCTTGGCCTGACCGGCGGCCTCTATCTGCACGGCCACAAGAATGCGGTCGCCCAGCAGGCCGAGCTGGCCCAGCTCAAACAGCAGCTGGCCAGTGCCATCAGCAAAATCGACCAGAGCAGCAACAAGGATGCCGAACAGCTGACCGCTCTGGAGCAGACCCAGCAGCGCTTGCAGGGCGAGATGCAGGGGCTGCAGAACCGGGTGCTGGATCTCAACGACAAGCGTCCCAATGACTGGATGCTGGCCGAATCGGAATACCTGGTGCGCATGGCCGGCCGCAAGCTGTGGCTGGAGCATGACCTCGTCTCCGCCATCACCCTGCTGGGCAACGCCGACGAGCGCATCGCCGCCCTCAACGATCCCAGCCTGATGCCGATCCGCAAGGCGCTGGCCGAAGACATCGCCAAGCTCAAGGGAATGCCGCGCATCGACCGCGAGGGGCTGACCCTCAAGCTGGCCGCTCTCTCCGATCAGATCGAGCTGCTGCCCCTCTCCACCGTCAGCATGCCGGAGGCGAAAGCCGAACCGGATCAGGCGGTCAGCACCAATCCGGACGAGTGGGAAAGCAACCTGAAGAAGAACTGGGTCAAGTTCACCGAGAATTTCATCACTATCCGCCGTCGCGATGGCGCCGTGGAGGCCCTGCTCTCCCCGCAACAGGAGATCTTCCTGCGGGAAAACCTCAAGACCAAGCTGCTGCAGGCCCAGCTCGCCGTTTACCGCGAGCAGCAGGCACTCTATGAAGACAGCCTGGACAAGGCCCAGCGCTGGCTGAACCAGTATTTCGACACCGAAAACAGCGCCACCCATTACATGCTGGGCGAGATCGACAAGCTCAAGGGTGAGCAGATCCAGTTCGACTATCCGGATCAGTTCAAGACCCAGGCCATGCTGGAACAGGTGCTGACCGAGCGTCTGCAACGCATTCTGGCCGGCAACTGAGGAGGGCACCATGATCCGTATAATCATTCTGGTTGCCGTGATGGTCGCAGGGCTGATGTTTGGCCCGGAAGCCTCGGGTAACAAGGGCTACGTGCTGATTGCCCTTGGCAACTACACCATCGAATCCTCCGTCACCAGCGCGGTGATCCTGGCGATCCTCTTCTACGGCGCCCTGCTGCTGGTGGAGTGGATCCTGGGCCGGGTGTTCGGTCTGCGCCGCAAGACGCTGGGCTGGTATGGCTCCCGTCGTCGTCGCAAGGCCAACCAACAGACGGTGGCCGCCACCCTAGCGATGGCCGAGGGCCAATACAGCCAGGCCGAGAAGTTGCTCATCAAGGGCGCCAGCAACAGCGACACCCCGCTGCTCAACTACCTGAGCGCCGCCAAGGCGGCCCAGGCCAGGGGTGACGATGCCCGCCGCGACCAGTATCTGCAAAAGGCTCAGGAGGAGAACCCCAAGGCCGAGCTGGCACTGACTCTGACCCAGACCCAGCTACAGATCGAACAGGGCCAGTACGACACCGCGCTGGCAACCCTGGAGTCCGTCTACGCCCTCAACCCGCGCCACCCCATGGTGCTGGACCAGCTGCGCCAGGTACACCAGGCACGCCAGGACTGGAGCGCTCTATGCGACCTGATCCCGGTGCTGCACAAGGTCGGCAAACTGACGCCCAAGCAGGAAGAAGATCTGCTGCAACAAGCCTGGAGTGGCCGCCTGCAGCAAGCCGCCGAGTCCCTCGATACCCTGAAGGCGACCTGGCAGGAGCTGCCCCGCAAACTGCGCCTGGAGCCCGAGCTGCTGGTGCGCTACGGCGACATGCTGTGCCAGCTGGGTGCCGATGGCGAGGCAGCCACCCTGTGGCAGGAGGCACTGCGCAAACAGGCCATGCCGCAGCTGCTGGCTCGACTGCCCAGGCTGAAGCTCGACAACTACCAGCCGCTGCTAGCGCAACTGCAGAAAATGCAGGGCCAGCCCGAGGCCGACACCGCGCTGGCCCAGCTCTACCTGCTGTCCGGCCAGCTGGACGAGGCCCAGAAGCTGCTGGAGCAGGAGGTGGCCCGGGCTCCGAGCGCTGCCGCCTACCATGCCCTGGGTCAGCTGATGGACAAGCGTCGCCTCACCAACAAGGCCAACGAGTACTACCGTCAGGCCCTGGCACTGGCCGGGATCTGATCGGCAAAGAGCAACGCAAGAGGCCGCATGATGCGGCCTCTTTTTTATCTGCGACTCTGTTCAGAACTCAGCTCGTCAGCCGCTCCAGCTCGCCGATCAGCCAGATGGCCTCGGCCCTGTGGCTGCCGCACACATCCGCCATCGGGCGAAAGCCACCGCACACGGCAGGGCGCTCCGGCGACTCGAAGATCTTGCAACCCAGATGCTCGTCGAGCTGCACGCAAGGCACTCCGGCCGGCTTGCCGTCAGGCATGCCCGGAATCGCGCTGCTGATGCTGGGGGCGATGCAACAGGCAGCGCAACCGGCACGACACTCCATATCACCACCTCCCGTGGCCGTTAACCCGGCACCATGCCAACTGGTCCGTGCCGCCACCATAGCCCAAGCCGATCGACAAAAGTAGCGGGCAGACATGAAAAAGCCCGATCGTTCGACGATCGGGCTTGCAGCAAACCAGTCGGCTCAATGCATCGGCATCACAGAATGATGTCACGCACCACGCTGTCTTTACGCTCCAGATAGTGGATCGACTTGATACGACGGATGGTACGGGACTTGCCGCGGATCAGCAGGGTCTCGGTGGTCGCCATGATGCCGTCGCTGGTGATGCCCTCCAGCAGATCCCCCTTGGTGATGCCGGTGGCGGAGAAGATGACGTTGTCATTCTTCGCCATGTCTTCCAGCTTGAGCACCTTGTTCACGTCGATGCCCAAGGCTTCGCAGCGGGCAATCTCCTGCTCGCCCAGTTCGCGTACGTCCGGGCTGTCGCCCTTGACCCGGTGACGGGGCACCAGGCGAGCCTGCATGTCGCCATCCAGGGCACGGATCACCGCCGCGGAAATCACCCCTTCCGGCGCACCACCGATGCCGTACAGCATGTCGACTTCGCTATCCGGCAGGCAGGTGAGGATGGAGGCGGCCACGTCGCCGTCAGGGATGGCGAACACCCGCACACCCAGACCCTGCATCTCCTTGATGGCCTTGTCGTGACGCGGCTTGGCCAAGGTAATGACGGTCAGGCGGGAGAGCGGCTTGCCCAGCGCCTTGGCGACCGCTTTCAGGTTCAGCTCGAGAGCCTGATCCAGATCGATCACCCCCTTGGCCTTGGGCCCGACGATCAGCTTTTCCATGTACATGTCGGGGGCCTTGAGGAAGGATCCCTTGTCACCGACCGCCAGCACCGCCAGCGCATTGGCCTGCCCCATGGCGGTCATGCGGGTGCCCTCGATGGGGTCGACCGCGATGTCCACCGCGTCACCGTGACCCGTGCCCACCTTCTCGCCGATGTAGAGCATGGGCGCTTCATCGATCTCGCCTTCGCCGATCACAATCTCACCATCGATCTCGATCTGGTTGAGAATGTGGCGCATGGCCGCAACGGCCGCCCCGTCAGCGATATTTTTGTCACCACGTCCGAGCCACTTGTAGCCAGCCAGTGCTGCCGCTTCCGTCACTCGGGAAAACTCGATTGCCAGTTCACGTCTCATCGCATATCCAACCTATGGAGCTCGAAAAACGGGCGGCATTCTACCACAAGGGCAAACCTTTGCGCATAAAAGTGGCGCCTACGCCACGAAAAGGGGGCGATTCATCCAGATGACATCAAACTGACACCGCCTCTTCATCTCTTCGTCACCTCGCTGTCACACCGCCTCCCTAGCATGGCCCCGTCTTTAAAACAAAAGCTTGCAACACAAGGGATTAAGATGAAAAAGCTGACTGTAGTGGCCATGGCGCTGACCGCCGCGTTCCAGGCTCAAGCCGTTGAAGTGTACAAAAACGACACCACCATGGTGGATCTGTATGGCCGCATCTATGCCGGCCACTTCTTCGGGGACAAGAAGGAAGGTGTCGACGCCACCAACCCGAACGGCACCAAGGATTACAGTGCCAAGCAGGGCGCCAACCAGTTCGTGCGCTTCGGCGCCAAGGCCGAGACCCAGATCAACACGGGTCTGAAGGCGCTGGCCCAGTACGAAGTGCAGATGTATATCAACGACAGCGAGAAGACCATCAGCGAAAACTCGGACAACCTGCGCACCCGTCTGGCCTTTGCCGGGGTGGGGGCTGACTGGGGCAGCGTCACCTTCGGTCGCCAGAAGGGGGCACCTGGCTTCCTGGCTGACTGGACTGACGTCTCCCTCTCCGATGGCTATGGCAACGATGCGCTGGGCGCCAAGACCGATACCTTCGCCACCAACCGGGCCGGCTCGGTGCTGAAATACTCCGGTCTGTTCAACGGCTTCCAGATCGATACCAGCTACAAGTTCGATGGCGGTGACACCGAAGAGACCACCAGCAAGGATAGCGATGCCGCCTATGGCGCTGCCCTGGCCTACACCTTCCCGTTCAATCTGTCGCTGGGTACCGCCTACAACGTCGGCCTGCGTGACAAGAGCGGTGAAGAGGATGCCAAGCTGTGGCTGATCTCCGCCAAATTCGACAACAAGGCCGCCTATGCCGCCCTGAGCTATGCCGATGGCAGTGACTTTCTGGCCACCGGCACCGACCATACCGGCTGGGAAGCCGCACTGGGCTACAACTTCGAGAACGGCTTCGGTCTGATGGCCCTGTGGAACAAGCAGGAGCAGGACAAGGCCGGCACCAAGAAGGACAACGTGGACTACTACACCCTGGGCGCCCAGTACAAGTTCAACAAGAACCTGCGGGTGATCGGCGAGTACCGCATCAACAACCTGGACAGCGTGGCCAACAAGGCGACCGCCAACCAGGATGACTTCCAGCTGGCGGCCCGCTACGACTTCTGATCGAGCCTCCCGGCATCAAGCGCGATGGCCTGCCATCGCGCTTTTTTATTACGCGGCATTTATCTCAGCACCCTCTCGTCCCTCTATCCGGATCCTTGCCAAAAACTCTTTTTGTTCGGCAATACCGCCAGTGACCGCAAGAGCATCATGAGGTCCCTTTTTCGCATCATTTCCGCCAAAAAAAGACTCACTAAAATCCACCCAAACCCTGAACGGACGGCTTAAAGCAGTAAATTGTCAGGATCAAGGCAAGAAGCATTGTGAAGCGTCAATTCGCGACATATAACTTAGCGAGTTATCCCTGAATTTCGTCCGGTAGAGCAGATCATGATGATGCGTTCCCTCCTCCCCCTGTTGCTTGGCGCAGCGATGCTGCCGGCCACTATGGACAGTGCCCATGCCAACCCTTTTTCCGCCAGCGGTCACGGTAACGGCGGCTTTCTCGAACGACGGGACATCCCCAACCTCAGCTCGGCCGCCTTCGTGGTGGCCAACCACAGAACCGGCGAGGTGATCTCCGAGCGCAATGGCAACCGGGTCATGCCCATCGCCTCCCTCACCAAGCTGATGACAGCGCTGGTGGTGCTGGATGCGAACCAGCGACTCAACGAGACGTTGACGGTCACCAATGCCGACATAGACCGCATCAAGGGCACGGGCTCACGACTGGCCATCGGTACTCGCCTCAGCCGGGCCGAAATGCTGCACATCGCCCTGATGTCGTCGGAAAACCGCGCCGCCTCGGCCCTCGCCCGCCACTATCCGGGAGGGCAGCGTGCCTTTATCGAGGCGATGAATGCCAAGGCCCGCATGCTGGGGATGTGGAACACCCGCTACGCCGACAGTACAGGCCTCAATCCGCGCAATGTCTCTACCGCCCAGGATCTCGCCAAGCTGGCCGTCGCCGCCTCCGCCTATCCACTGATCCGCCAGTATTCCACCGACGATCAGAGCTATGTGCGTACCAACAAGCGCCAGCTGCACTACCTCAATTCCAACCGACTGATCCGCGAGGGGCAGTGGGAATTCACCCTCTCCAAGACCGGTTATATCCGCGAGGCGGGCCGCTGCCTGGTGCTGGGGACCAGGGTCAATCATGAACCCGTGATCATTGTGTTGCTCAATGCCGAAACCACCAATGACAGGGTTGCCGATGCCAAGCGGATCAGGACCTGGCTGGAGACCTCGGGCCGCACCACGCTGGCCTCCAACAGCAATGCCATGCTGAGCAGCCAATAAGATCCCCATGACGACATCAGGAAGCGAGGCAAATGCCTCGCTTTTTCATGCCTGACGCTCGCCCCCCTGACGGGATCCGGGTCTCGTCACGGGGGACACCAGCCCCCTTCAGGTTACAAAACGTAACGACTCAACAACGAGACTCACACTAGTAAAATCAACTGGTTGAAAATATGGAGCGGCTCTTTTAGCGTACCGGCACAACCCTGTGACGCCGAGCAAACATGCGAATATCCAGTATCGAGTGCGGGCGGGTGCTGGCCATCCTGGCCGTGATGACCATCCATGTCTCTCCCTTCGCCCATCCGTTTAACCCCGACTTGTGGGGGAGCGCTCCCTATCCTTGGCTCAGCGCGCTCATCAATCAGCTGTGCCGCTTCGCCGTGCCCCTGTTCTTCCTCTGCGCCGGTTATTTCCTGCAACCCAAGCTGACTGGCGCCGCACCGCTGAGCGTGGCCTGGCGCTACTGCCGCCCCCTGCTGCTGCTCTGGCTGGCCTGGAGCCTTCTCTATCTGCTGTTGCCGTTCAACCCCTTGGAGGCCGTCAATCAGGGCTATCTGGCCTCCCTGCGCGGGCAGTGGCAATTCCAGCTCGGCGATCCCCTCAACGACTGGCTGGTCGGCGGCATGATCCACCTCTGGTTCCTGCCCGCCTTGGTGCTGGCCGTGGGCATTCTGGCGCTGTGCCAGTGGCTGGGCAAACCGGCGCTGGCACTCTATTTAGGCGCCCTGCTCTATCTGCTGGCGCTGCTGGGCGGTTCCTATGCCAAGCCCTTGCTGGGGGCCGAGTGGCCCATCCTGACCCGCAACGGCCCCTTCTTCTCCCTGCTGTTCGTCGCTCTGGGGGCCAGGCTGCGCGCGCGAGCCTGGCAACCCACGACACGGATGAGCCGCCGACTGGTGGTCATGGGGCTGGGGCTCTATGCGCTGGAGGCTATCGCCCTCAATCAGCTGGCGCAGGTACCGCTCACTCGCCACGATTTTCTGCACGGTTCCGTGCCCTGGGCTCTCGGTCTGTTTGGCCTGCTGCTGGCCAACCCGGATTGGGGACGTGGCAGTTGGCTGGAACGCCAGGCCCCCAAGGTGCTCGGACTCTATTGCCTGCACATGATCCTGGTGGTGTGGCTGTTCGTATTCGGCCCGCAGGAGGCGTCCCTCCTGTGGGAGATCACCAAGGTGCCGCTGCTGCTCGGTGCTTCTCTGCTGGCCTATGGACTGTTATCCAGCAACGTATTCACCGTCCGCTTGCTGCATATCCGTTGACCCTCGGCATCCGGCCTCCTGCGCAGGGGGCTGGATGCACCTTTCCTTTTTATCCACTCATCTCACCCTTCGTCGAACGCCCCCGTTATCTCCCCAAATTCACTTGCCACATAAATGAAAATCAATATCATTGCGATCCAATTTGTGTGGGTCAAAATTAATTACAACTAAATCAACAAGTTCAGGCCGTTCGGTCGACATTTAGAGAATCAACATTGAACATGCAGCACCCTCATTTTCGCAGAACCCTGGTTTCGCTGGCTCTGTTTGGCTCGGCGTTTCAGGCTCAGGCCGCCGATGAAACCCTGACAGTGGTAGGCAAACGCACCCAGCATCAAGAGGTAGCCACCGCCACCCGCACCAATACCCCGGCCAAGCTGGTCCCCCAGACCATCGACAGCGTCTCGGCCAGCGAGCTGACTGCCTTTGGCCAGCCCACCCTGAGCGAGGCCCTGAGCGGCATTCCCGGGGTCAACGCCAGCGGCGACACCCGCTTCGACAGCGTCAATATCCGTGGCTTCAGTGCCAGCAACGACTTCTATCTCGACGGTTTTCGCGATGACATGCAGTACACCCGGGATCTCGGCAATATAGAGCGGGTAGAGGTCCTCAAGGGGCCGGCGGCCGTGCTCTACGGCCGTGGCAGCACGGGGGGCATCATCAACCGGGTCAGCAAGACGCCGCAGAAGGGACAGGCATCCAGCGTCACCGCCAGGCTGGGCAGCTTTGACAGCCAGCGTCTGGCCGCTGACCTCAACGGAGAAGCGAGCGAGCGGGTGCAGCTGCGCCTCAACCTGGCCCAGGAAGATACCGACAGCTTCCGCGATGGTGTGGAGGGCAAACGCACCCTGCTGGCCCCCTCCGTCAACTGGGAGATCAGCGACAACCTGAACTGGTTGGTGCAATACGAGCGCAACGAGCATGATCGCACCCCGGATCGCGGCATCCCCGGCGTCAACGGCCATCCGGCCGATGTGCCGCGGGAGTTCGTCTACAGCGACACCAGCCGCGACTTCATCGACGACGTGGCGCAATCCACCCGCTCCCGCCTCACCTGGGATATCAACGAGCAGTGGCAGCTGCGCCAGCAACTCGGCTACAGCACCCTCGACAGCCAGTTTGACAACACCTATGTCACCAGTGTGAAAGGGGACAAGGTGACCCGCGCCCGCTGGCAGCAGGATCTGCAGGCCAGGAGCCTCATCAGCAACACAGAAGCGGAAGGCCAGCTGCAGACTGGTCCCGTCGGCCATCGTCTGCTGGTCGGCCTGGAGCAGAGCTGGCAGGAGCGCACCCCCAAGCTCTACCAGAATGCGACCCCCATCCCGGCGGGCAGCCTCTATCATCCATCGGCCCTGCCCCGCCATGACGGCGCCATGAAGCTCGCCAGCGATGCCAGCCACAAGGTGCGCGGAGTCGGCCTCTATCTGCAGGATCAACTCACCCTGGGCGACTGGCATCTGGTCGGTGGCCTGCGCCGTGACGACTTTACCGTCACCAGCCGCCGCAACGACCTCAACAAGGAAGAGACCCGCTCGGTCACCAGCCTGAGCCCGCGCTTGGGACTGGTATGGAATCCTCTCGAGGAGCACGCCTTCTACGCCTCCTACAGCAAAACGTTCACCCCTGTGGGTGGCGAACTGATTGGGCTGACGCCGGGAGACCAGAACAACAACCTGGATCCCCAGAACACCCGCCTCTATGAGGGTGGCGTGAAGAGCGACTGGCTGAATGGCCGCCTGGCAACCACCCTCTCCCTCTACCGGCTGGAGATGTACAACAAGCGCAGCAAGGATCCGCTGGATCCCACCAGGGTGATCCTCACCGGTCTGCAGCGCACCGAAGGTGTCGAACTGAGCGCCCATGCCCGCCTGACGGACGAGCTCTATCTGCGCGGCGGCGTCGCCATCCAGGATGCCGAGCAGGTCAAGGCGGACGCGGATCTGCAAGGCAAGCGCCCGAGCAACGTCTCACGCCAGAATGGCCAACTGTTTGTCGGCTATCAAAGCGGCAAGCTGGGCTGGTTCGGCGAAACCGGGGTGACGGCCGTGGGTGATCGCTTCGCCGACAACGCCAATACCACCACCCTGCCCGGCTATGCCCGCTTCGATGCCCGCGTTGGCTATCGCTGGCAGCAGTGGGAGGCCCAGCTGAGTGCCGAAAACCTGACCGACCACGACTACTTCGTCAGCTCCACCAGTGCCAGCCAGATCATGCCGGGCACGCCGCGCCAGCTGCACCTGACCGGCAGCTATCGCTTCTGATCCCATCACCCAGACCCACTGGCCGGCGTATGCTGGCCAGTTTTTTATGACGCGCCACACCATGAAACGACACCGACTTCCCCTTCACAACAACAAATGGGTGCGCCGCCTGCATGCCTGGGCCGGCTTTTTCACCCTCACCCTGATGCTGATCTACGGTCTCACCGGCCTCTGGTTGCAACACAGGGCCGTCCTGCCCATTCCGGGCCCCCATACCGAGAAGTCGAGCGAAGAGATAGCACTGGACGCGCCGCTGACCAGCCCGGAGGCGTTGCAATCCCTGCTGCGCCAGCGTTATCCGGACGGCTTTGACGAAGGGCACGCCATGATCACGCCGGCCCAGACCCTGCCCACCCCAACCGGCTCGCTCACCCTGCCCGCTCGCTGGGAGATGCGCGCGGTCACCCTCACCCAAAGCGTCGCCGCCAGCTATGTGGAAGGTACCCTGTTGGTGCGCACCGAATTGCAGCAGGCCAACTTTGCCGCCAGCCTCAACCGACTGCATCGGGGCATGGGCACCGGCCTCGGTTGGCAGCTGTTTGGCGATCTGGCCGCACTGGCCCTGCTGCTGCTCGCCCTCACCAGCCTGTTTATGTGGACCAAGCTCCATGGCAAGCCCGGGATCCTCGTCCTGATGACGCTGGCCGGCACACTCGGTACCCTGCTGTTTGCTCTGCTGGGGTGATAGTTGTGAAAAAAGATAAAGTGACGGGATATTGCGGGTAAATGTCGCTATTTATCGGCTATTCGAGGAGCGATGCAGGAGACACGAAAGGTGGGGATAACGGGATAACGGGATAACGGGATAACGGGATAACGGGATAACGGGATAACTCACCATGGTGCTGGCGGTACGGAACAAACGCGGAGCACAAAAAAACAAAAGGCCATCATTGCTGATGGCCTTTTGTCATGAATTTGATGGTGCCCGGGGTCGGACTCGAACCGACACGGTTATTCACCGGCGGATTTTGAATCCGCTGCGTCTACCGATTTCGCCACCCGGGCAACTGCGGGGAATTATACGAATGGCGCGATACCATGCAAGGTGTTTTTCTATTGCCCACGCCTATTTGTTCATTTATTCAACGCCTTGCCGATGCAGGATCAGTTACATAGAATGCCGCCATCATCTTAATGGAATAAAAACGATGGCCAAGCGCAAACAAGTCCAACAAACGCCCCCCTCTTCCACTACACCAAGCTACCCGTCTGCCGGGCTGCTGCGCCGTCTCGGCGCCCTGATCTATGACTCCCTGGTGGTGACCTCCCTGCTCATCATTGCCGGCTTCATCGGCATGGCAGTGGCCAAATTGTTGCTGGTGACCGGCATGGCCAGCGTGCCGGCAGGGGAAGATTCCCTCTGGTTGCTGACCCGCCACCGCTACAGCCTGATCTACACCCTCTGGCTCGCCTTCGTCATCTGCGGCTTCTACACCTGGTTCTGGACCCGCGCCGGCCAGACCATCGGCATGCGCGCCTGGCGTCTGCGCATCCAGAATGAAGATGGCAGCAACATTCGCATCACCCAGGCGCTGATCCGCCTCGCCACAGCCGCCTTCGGTCTTGGCAACCTGATGTGCCTGTTCAACCGCAAGGAGCCGCGTGCCTTCCAGGATATCTGGGCCGAATGCAGGGTCGTGGTGCTGGACAAACAGGCCAACCTGGAGCTGCTGAACAAGTAATTCACACCGGCAGCAACGAAAGAGGGCACCCGATGGGTGCCCTCTTTGCATTTCAAACAGCGCGTTACTGCTTGCGACTGAGGATGTAGAAGGAGATGCCACCAAACAGCAAACTGGGGGCCACGGCCGCCAGAATAGGGGGCACCGAATAGACCAGGCTGACGGGGCCAAACACCCGATCGCTCACGTAGACGGCGAAGCCGGTCATGATCCCCATCAGCATCCGTGCCCCCATGCTCACCGAGCGCAGCGGGCCGAAAATGAAAGAGGAGGCCAGCAGGATCATCGCCACCACGGAGAGAGGTGACAGCAGCTTGCGCCACAGCTCCAGCTTGTAGCGACCGGCATCCTGCTTGTTGGCATCCAGATAGCCGATATAGTCCTGCAAACCGGAGACCGAGAGGTTCTCCGGATCGACACTCACCACCCCCAGCTGCTTGGGCGTGAGTTCGGAGCGCCACTCCATCTTCTCATGCTGCTCGCTCTGGATCCGGGTCGGGTCATCGAAACGGGTCACCTGCGTCTGCTTGAGCAGCCAGTGGTGTTGCTCGAACACGCCCTCCTGCGCCTGGATGACGTCGATGAGCTTGCGATCCGGAGTGAAGCGATAGAGGGTGATGCCGGTCAGGGCGCCATCGTTGCGCACCCCATTGATATTGACGAAGTTGTTGCCATCGCGAGCCCAGACGCCATAGGCCGAAACCGTCAGGCGCCCTTCCGACAGGGCTCCCGCCTTGATGTCATCCGCCATCCGCTTGGCGATGGGCGCCACGTATTCGCCCATCAGGCCCACCACTATCATCAGGGGAATGGCCGTCTTGAGCGCCGCCATAACGATGCTGATCTTGGAGCGACCCGCCGCCTGCATCACCACCAGCTCTGAGCTGGTAGCGAGCTGGCCCAGACCAATCAGACCGCCCAGCAGGGCCGCCAGCGGGAAGAAGAGCACGGCCTCTTTCGGCATGGAGAGCAGCACAAAATAGAGCGCATTGACCATGTCGTAGTTGCCGTCCCCAACCGACTTGAGCTGCTCCACATACTTGATGAGCGCAGCCAGGCCGACCAGTGTCACTTCGCACAGCAGGATCGACATGAAAATGATCCGGCCGATATATCTGTCGAGAATGCCAAACATCAGCAGAGACTCCCCTGTTGTAGCATCATGCTGATTTTTCCCTCAAATACAGGCGCATAGAGCGGGTGCGACATCAAAGTGATCCGGTCGCCATGTCTGTCGAGAATACCAAACATCAGCAGAGACTCCCCTGTTGCAGCATCATGCTGATTTTTCCCTCAAATACAGGCGCATAGAGCGGGTGCGACATCAAAGTGATCCGGTCGCCATGTCTGTCGAGAATGCCAAACATCAGCAGAAGTTCCTATGTTGCAGCATCATGCTGATTTTCTTTTGAAATACTGACCCTTTACCCGGTTCCACCAGCTGGTGCCCTGCAGGTTGAGAGGCAGGCCGATGAACAGCAGGTAGGCGAGCGGCACCAGGAACATCCCGGGCCAGTGGGGCAGACGGCCGCTGTCGATGGCCGAACGGGCGGCACTGAGCAGCAGGAAATAGGAGAGATAGAGCAGGATGGCCGGCAACAACTTGGCATAGCGCCCCTGACGCGGGTTGACCCTGGCCAGCGGCACTACCAGCAGGGTCAGCACCGGAATGGAGAGGGGCAGCGAGATGCGCCACTGCAGCTCCGCCATCAGGCTGTTGTCCTGGGTCCCCAACAGCTCCACGGTCGCCTTGGCGGCCGCCTTGCGATTGGAGTGTTCCATCTCCTGCTGACGGACGACCAGCCCATACTCGCGAAAATCGGAGATCTGGAACTGCTTGCCGGAGAAGTGCCCCTCGTAACGGGAACCATCCTTCAGAGTCAGCCATTGCAGCCCGTCATCATCAACGCTCACTACACCTTCGTCCGCAACGACAACTGAAGGAGGCTTGTTCCCCTCAGCCCGCTGCAACACGAAGACTTTCTGCAACTTGGAGCCGTTTTCGTTCAAATCCTGGATGTAGGCAACCAGCCGCCCCTTGTCGAGCTCCATGAAACGACCGGCCTGCAGGAAGGAGACCCCGGGATCAGCCTTGAATTCGTCGATCACCTGGTATTCCCGCTCCTTGGCCAGCGGGGCTACCCAACCGGTATTGAAGGCGGCCACGGCGGCGGTCAGCAGGGCCAGCAACATGGCGCTGCGCATCACGAAACGGTGGCTGAAACCCACCGCATGCATCACTGTCATCTCGCTTTCTGCGTACAGACGACCGTGGGCAAACAAGATGGCTAAAAACAGGCTGATTGGCAGCATCAACAAGGCCATGTTCGGCAGGTTGAGCAGCAGCAGGGTGGAGACCAGGCGCGTCGGCACCTCACCATCGGCGGCATCGCCAATGATCTTGATGAATTGTTGGCTGACAAAGATAAGCAGCAATACGAATAACACTGCCAGCTGGGTTTTCAGGGTTTCCCTGAACAAATATCGGAAAACGATCACAGTCATTCCCAAGTAAACTTGTGTTTTTAGTCGAATGCCTGAAAAATAGGGCCGTATACTGGATTTTTACCAGTTTGAACTGCGGAGCCAGTGGCTGTTCGCTCCGCCTCTGATACCCCAACAAGCACCGCATTATTCAATAAAAGGTGCCTTTTGTCTTTAGGATGTAGGAGATTCCATGGAGTTCAGTGTAAAGAGTGGCAGTCCTGAGAAGCAACGCAGTGCCTGCGTCGTCGTCGGCGTCTTCGAACCCCGTCGTCTCTCTCCGGTTGCCGAACAACTGGACAAGATCAGCGATGGCTACATCAGCTCGCTGCTGCGCCGTGGTGACCTGGAAGGGAAACCGGGTCAAATGCTGCTGCTGCATCAAGTTCCGGGCGTGCTCAGCGAACGTGTGCTGCTGGTGGGCTGTGGTAAAGAACGCGAGCTCGACGAGCGCCAGTACAAGCAGATCATCAACAAGACCATCACCACCCTGAACGAAACCGGCTCCATGGAAGCGGTCTGCTTCCTGACCGAGCTGCACGTCAAGGGTCGGGATACCTATTGGAAGGTGCGCCAGGCGGTGGAAACCACCAAGGCGGGCCTCTACAGCTTCGATCAGTTCAAGACCAACAAGGCCGAACCCCGTCGCCCGCTACGCAAGCTGGTGTTCAACGTGCCGACCCGTCGCGAGCTGACCATAGGCGAAAAAGCCATCGCCCACGGTCTGGCCGTGGCGAAAGGGGTGCGGGTCTGCCGCGACGTGGCCAACATGCCGCCCAACGTCTGCAACCCGGCCTATCTGGCCTCCCAGGCCCGTCGTCTGGCCGATGCCTTCGACAACATCACCACCAAGGTGGTGGGCGAGCAGGAGATGGCCGAGCTCGGCATGAACTCCTACCTGGCGGTGGCCCGCGGCTCCGAAAACGAAGCCATGATGGCCATCATCGAATACAAGGGCCATCCGGATGCCAAGCCCATCGTGCTGGTGGGCAAGGGACTGACGTTTGACTCCGGCGGCATCTCCATCAAGCCGGCGGACGGCATGGACGAGATGAAGTACGACATGGGCGGCGCCGCCTCCGTGCTCGGTACCATGCACGCCCTGGCCCAGCTGCAGCTGCCCATCAACGTCATCGGCGTGCTGGCAGGCTGCGAGAATATGCCGGGTGGCAACGCCTATCGTCCGGGTGACATCCTCACCTCCATGTCCGGTCAGACCATCGAAGTGCTCAACACAGATGCGGAAGGCCGTCTGGTACTGTGCGATGCCCTCACCTATGTCGATCGCTTCGAGCCGGATACCGTGATCGACGTGGCGACCCTGACCGGTGCCTGCGTCATCGCCCTGGGTCACCACACCTCGGGTCTGCTGGCCAACCACAACCCGCTGGCCCACGAGCTGCTCAACGCCTCCGAACAAGCCGGTGACCGTGCCTGGCGCCTGCCCCTGTTCGACGAGTATCAGGAGCAGATCGACAGCCCGTTTGCCGACATGGCCAACATCGGCGGTCGTCCGGCTGGCACCATCACCGCCGCCGCCTTCCTGTCGCGCTTCACCAAGAAGTACAACTGGGCCCACCTGGATATCGCCGGGACCGCCTGGAAGAGTGGCAAGGAGAAGGGTTCCACCGGTCGTCCGGTACCCCTGCTGACCCAGTTCCTGCTGAACCGGGCCGGCGTGGATATCGAAGAGAAAGAGTAACTCTCCTGCCCCATCTGATGCGTGCATCAATGGGGTTGGCGTTACCCCGAACCACAAGGAAGAGGCTCGCCTCTTCCTTGTTTCATTCTTGTGTCAGTGAGCCGCCGACAGGACAATACCCTGTCAGCCTCGGCGACGGTCAATTTTCCGTCACCGCAAAACGGGATCCACCTGATGAGCCAAGTGACTTTTTACCTGATGAGCGAACAGGATGACGAGCGGGGCAGTGCCGTCGAGCGATTCGTCTGCCAACTGGCGGCCGACTCCTGGAGCACGGGCCACCTCTACCTGTTCTGCGATGACGAGGCCCAGGCCCTGCGCCTGGACGAACTGCTGTGGCAGCTGCCGCCGGATCGCTTCGTGCCGCACCAGCTGCAGGGCGAGAGCGGCCAGGCACCGGTGGAGATAGGCCACCAGCCGCCGAAGCGGCGCTACGCCCGCCTCGTCAATCTGGCCAGAGAAACACCTTTGTTTGCAGGACACTTCGCTCAAGTGGTAGATTTTGTCCCCACTGACGAAACGCAAAAGCAGCAAGCCCGCGAGCGCTACAAGCACTATCGCCAAGCGGGCCATACCCTCGAGATGAGGGATCAGCCCGTCCTTGCCGCACCGGATCCGGCGCAGCCCTGACTGCGCCGCCTGTGATCCACGACGAATCAACACCAGAATCCATCCATCCATCCAGAATACGGCGAGACCATGGAAAAGACTTTTAATCACAACGCCATCGAACAGGCGCTCTACCAGCACTGGGAATCTCAGGGCTACTTCAAGCCCCACGGTGATACCAGCAAAGACTCCTTCTGCATCATGATCCCGCCGCCGAACGTCACCGGCAGCCTGCACATGGGTCACGCCTTCCAGCAGACCCTGATGGACACCCTGATCCGCTACAACCGCATGCAGGGCAAGAACACCCTGTGGCAGGCGGGTACCGACCACGCCGGTATCGCTACCCAGATGGTGGTTGAGCGCAAGATCGCCGCCGAAGAGGGCAAAACCCGTCACGATTACGGCCGTGATGCCTTCATCGA
Organism: Aeromonas enteropelogenes; assembly: GCF_000819845.1. GTDB lineage: Bacteria > Pseudomonadota > Gammaproteobacteria > Enterobacterales > Aeromonadaceae > Aeromonas > Aeromonas enteropelogenes. The sequence goes on along the minus strand of NZ_CDCG01000004.1, from coordinate 53,618 downwards.
CAAGATTTGGCAGTGGAAGGAAGAGTCCGGTGGCACCATCACCCGCCAGATGCGCCGTCTCGGCGACTCCGTGGACTGGGAGCGCGAGCGCTTCACCATGGATGAGGGGCTCTCCGCCGCCGTGCAGGAAGTGTTCGTCCGTCTCTACGAAGATGGCCTGATGTACCGCGGCAAGCGCCTGGTGAACTGGGATCCCAAGCTCAACACCGCCATCTCCGATCTGGAAGTGGAAAACCGCGAGATCAAGGGCCACATGTGGCACCTGCGCTACCCGCTGGCCAACGGCGCCAAGACCGCCGAGGGCAAGGATTACCTGATCGTTGCCACTACCCGTCCGGAGACCATGCTGGGCGATACCGCGGTGGCCGTGAACCCGGAAGATCCCCGTTACAAGGCCCTGATCGGCCAGCACATCCTGCTGCCGCTGGTGAACCGTCTGATCCCCATCGTCGCCGATGAGCACGCCGACATGGAGAAGGGCACCGGTTGCGTGAAGATCACCCCGGCCCACGACTTCAACGATAACGAAGTCGGCAAGCGCCACAGCCTGCCGATGATCAACATCTTCACCCTGGACGCCCATGTGCGCGCCGAGGCCGAAGTGGTCGATACCAACGGCAACCCCTGCACTGCCTACGACGCCGCCCTGCCGGCCGAGTTCGCCGGTCTGGAGCGCTTCGCTGCCCGCAAGGCGATCCTGGCCAAGCTGGAAGAGCTGGGTCTGCTGGACGAGATCAAGGATCACGTGCTGCAGCAGCCTTATGGCGATCGCGGTGGCGTGCCCATCGAACCGATGCTGACCGACCAGTGGTACGTACGCGTGGCCCCCATGGCCAAGACCGCCATCGAAGCCGTCGAAGACGGTCGCATCCAGTTCGTGCCCAAGCAATACGAGAACATGTACTTCTCCTGGATGCGCGACATTCAAGACTGGTGCGTCTCCCGCCAGCTGTGGTGGGGTCACCGCATCCCGGCATGGTATGACGACGCCGGCAACGTCTATGTGGGCCGCAGCGAAGAGGAAGTGCGTACCAAGCACAACATCCCGTCCGTGACCGTACTGCGTCAGGACGAAGACGTGCTCGATACCTGGTTCAGCTCCGCCCTGTGGACCTTCTCCACCCTGGGCTGGCCGAACAATACAGAAGCGCTCAAGACCTTCCACCCGACCGACGTGCTGATGAGCGGCTTTGACATCATCTTCTTCTGGATCGCCCGGATGATCATGATGACCATGCACTTCATCAAGGACGAAAACGGCCAGCCACAAGTGCCGTTCAAGACCGTCTACATCACCGGCCTCATTCGTGACGAAGAAGGCCAGAAGATGTCCAAGTCCAAGGGCAACGTGCTGGACCCCCTCGACATGATCGACGGCATCAGCCTGGAAGATTTGCTGGAGAAGCGCACCGGCAACATGATGCAGCCACAGATGGCCGAGAAGATCGCCAAGCGCACCGCCAAGCAGTTCCCGGAAGGGATCGGCGCCCACGGCACCGACGCCCTGCGCTTCACCCTGGCGGCGCTCGCCTCTACCGGTCGTGACATCAACTGGGACATGAAGCGCCTGGATGGCTACAACAACTTCTGCAACAAGCTGTGGAACGCCTCCCGCTATGTGCTGATGAACACCGAAGATCAGGATTGCGGCTTCTCTTCGCAAGGTAATGGTGGCGAGATGCAGTTCAGCCTGGCGGATCGCTGGATCCAGTCCCAGTTGCAGGTGGCCATCCGCGATTTCCGTACCGCACTCGATACCTACCGCTTCGATATCGCGGCCGGCGTGCTGTACGAATTTATCTGGAACCAGTTCTGTGACTGGTATCTGGAGCTGACCAAGCCGGTGCTGACCAAGGGTTCCGAGGCCGAGCAGCGCGCTGCCCGCCACACCCTGGTGACTGTGCTGGAAACCCTGCTGCGTCTGGCGCACCCGATCATTCCGTTCATCACCGAGACCATCTGGAAGTCGGTGGCCCCGCTGGCCGGCGTGCACGCCGACACCATCATGATGCAGGCCTTCCCGGAGTTCGACGCCGCCAAGGTGGACGACGCCGCGATGGCAGATCAGGAGTGGGTGAAGGAGTTCATCGTCAGCATCCGCAACATCCGCGCCGAGATGAATGTGGCGCCGAGCGTGCCCCTCAACGTGCTGCTCAAGTGCGATGCCAAGGATGCTGAGCGCGCCGCTGACAACGAGGCCTTCCTCAAGTCCCTGGCCCGTCTGGAATCCATCCGCGTGCTTGGCGAAGGTGAAGCCGCGCCCCTGTCGGTGAAGAAGCTGATCGGTGCCACCGAGCTGCTGATCCCGATGGCCGGTCTCATCGACAAGGATGCCGAACTGGCCCGTCTTGCCAAAGAAGTCGCCAAGCTGGTCGGTGAGTGCGGCCGCATCGAAGGCAAGCTCGGCAACGAGGCCTTCGTCGCCAAGGCGCCGGAAGCGGTCATCGCCAAGGAGCGCGAGAAGCTGGAAGATTACCGTCTCCAGCTGACCAAGCTGGAAGCCCAGCAGGCCGAAATCGCCGCCCTGTAAGTCGACCCGTCCGGTCCCGAAAAGCCCCCTGCCAAGGGGGCTTTTTTATTTGTGCTGCATTGGCACACCCTTTGCTGAGTGTTGCTCACTATCCACAACAGTTTGGGAAGGATGAGCGATGAAACGGTGGATCCAACATTTCTATCAACTGAACCGCCTTAACTGGCTGATGGTCTGGTTACTGCTCTGCTGCAGCATCATATTGCTGTTTCCGGCCGCTCTGATGAACGGCGCCGTCAGCCAGTGGGCCACGGATCACGCGGCCTGGCTGGGGGTCGGCATGCTGATCGCCATCTCCTACTTCTGTAGCCAGGGATTCCTCATCGCCTGGGAGTGGGGCTGCGAGGAGTGGCAATCACGCCGCCAGCAGGATCAGCTGGCCCAGATGATCGGCTTTCTCGACTTCAACGAGAAGGCGGTGCTGCGGGAGTTCGTGCTGCAGCGTAAAAGCGTCATAAACCTGCCGATCACCGAACCTGCCGTCAAAAATCTGATGGATGCCGGCGTGCTCACCTACGCCTATGGCAGACCGCTGCGGGAGAAGGATGACGAGAACCAGATCCGTGCCCTGATGATCGCCCTGCCAGCCCGGCCGCTGCTCACCTACAAGGTGCTGGGCCTCTCCCGCGGCAAGATGAGCGAGGAGCAGGTGGAGCAGATCATGAATGCCCGTCCCAAGTTCGCCCAGAAGAGCTTCCAGCGCTAAACGCCGCTTCCCGAAAAGAAGAGAGCCGGACACTGTCCGGCTCTGTTTTATCCGTCTTTTATCAGCCCTGTGGCTTACCCCTTGAGGCTGGAGCAGAAGCTCACGTCATCCTGCAGCGGATCGTTGCTCACGCTGTGGTAGAGCTCGAAGCAGGGGCCGTCGCCAAACTCCAGCCCGGCCGCGACTATGTCGCCGATGTGCTCCTGCCAGCGCGGCCCGTACTGGCTGCGATCCGTGATGAGGTAGCGGGACTGGGCATAGCGTCCGGCGGGGATGAGCTGGGTCTCCACCTCCCCTTCGCCGCACACCTCGGCCGGTACCGTGATGCCGATGTCGGTGCGGCACTGGGCCGGCGGCGTCACCTCCGGGTTGTCGTGGTAGATGAAGATCCACTCCCCGCCCTCCAGGCCACGCACGGCCGCCCACTGGTGCAGCCGGCCGCAGACGGCGTCATATCCTTCGCCATAGGGACCGGTTACCCGGATATAGGCCAGGGTACGGGCATCCATCTCGACAGTTTTCATGGTGTTGCTCCTTGCTGATGTCTGGCCTTCAGCATAAGGGAGCAGGTCATCCCATGCGTGTCCCTCCTTGCTCTCCAGGTGTCCATTCTTGCGCTTGTCGCGGCGAAACTCCCCCGGAGTGCAGCCGTAGTGGCGACGAAACGCCTTGGCAAACGCCTGGGAGCTGGCAAGCCCCGCCCCGAGGGCAATGGCGGTGACGCTGGCGTCGGTGTAACAGAGCTGCCAGGCCGCCCGCTGCATGCGCAGGCGCCGGCACATCTCCCCTGGCGTCTCGCCAGCCACGGCGGTAAACACCCGGTGGAAGTGGTAGAAGGAGAGGCAGGCGCGGCTCGCCAACGCCTCGATGGAAAGGTCGGGATCCTGCTCCAGCGCCCGGATCACCGGCCGCAATCTGGCCCGATAGTCGACAACCACTCAGCCCGCCTCCCTGATCCGCGCCATGTAGAGGGCATCCACATACTCGCCCTGGCGAAAGGCGTAACCACGGGCCAGCCCCTCTTCCACAAAACCGAACTTGCGATAGAGCGTTTGCGCCGCCTGATTGTCGGTATAGACGGTGAGCTCGATGCGGTGCAGGTTGAGCCAGTTGTCGGCCATCTCCAGCGCCGCCGCCAGCAGAGCCGAGCCTACCCCCTTGCCGGCCCAATCATCCCTTACCCCCATGCCGATAGAGGCAACATGCTTGCGCCTGGGGTTGGGCTCGATATGGAGTGAAATATTCCCTACCAGCAGGCCATCGACCTCCGCTACCAGCGCCACCACGCTGCCGCTCTCCAACCGCTTCTGCCAGACCCCCAGGGTCGGATAGGGCAGTTGCAGGGTGCCCGCCTGGGCATTGGGCATGGCGTAGAGATCCCGCAGGGCGGGGGCGTCGGCCGGTTCGGCATGGCGGATGGTGATATGCATCTGAGGCTCCTTCTCGAAAGCTTCATCATGCAGCATCACAAGGGTCCGGTCACCCCCTGCCACACCCATTTGCAATGCCTATCAAAAGGTGAGGAAAGGCCCATTGGCGCCTTTGTCTCGTGATCCGTAGGCTGGACCCCATATCAACGAGGAGAAGCATCATGACCGACAAGACCCTGCACAGCGCCAACGGCGCCCCCGTCGTCGACAACAACAACAGCCTCACCGCCGGCCCGCGCGGCCCCGTCCTGCTGCAGGATGTCTGGTTGCTGGAGAAACTGGCCCATTTCGATCGCGAGCGCATCCCGGAGCGGGTGGTGCATGCCAAGGGCTCGGGCGCCTACGGCACCTTCACCGTGACCCACGACATCAGCCAGTTCAGCAAGGCCGACCTGTTCAACGCCATCGGCAAGCAGACCCCGGTGTTCCTGCGCTTCTCCACCGTGGCGGGCGAGAAGGGGGCCGCCGACGCCGAACGCGACGTGCGCGGCTTCGCCCTCAAGTTCTACACCGAGCAGGGCAACTGGGATCTGGTGGGTAACAACACCCCGGTCTTCTTTATCCGCGATCCGCTGAAATTCCCCGACTTCATCCACACCCAGAAGCGCGACCCACGCACCAACCTGCGCAGCGCCACCGCCGCCTGGGACTTCTGGTCCCGTCACCCGGAATCCCTGCACCAGGTCACCATCCTGTTCAGCGACCGCGGCATCCCCAAGAGCCTGCGCGAGATGAACGGCTACGGCAGCCACACCTTCAGCTTCATCAACGACGCGAACGAGCGCTTCTGGGTCAAGTTCCACTTCAAGACCGAGCAGGGCCACAGCTTCTACACCGATGAAGAGGCCGCCACCGCCGTCGGTCAGGATCGGGAAACCAGCCAGGCCGACCTTTACAACGCCATCGAGCGTGGCGACTTCCCGCGCTGGAAGGTCTATGTGCAGGTGATGCCGGAGGCCGAGGCCCACACCAGCAAGGTGCACCCGTTCGATCTCACCAAGGTGTGGCCCCACGGCGACTACCCGCTGATCCCGGTCGGCGTGCTGGAACTCAACCAGAACCCGGACAACTACTTCGCCCATGTGGAGCAGGCCGCCTTCACCCCGGCCAATGTGGTGCCCGGCATCGGCTTCTCGCCGGATCGCATGCTGCAGGGGCGGCTGTTCTCCTACGGCGATACCCAGCGCTACCGCCTCGGGGTCAACCACGGCCTGCTGCCGGTCAACGCCCCGCGCTGCCCGTTCCACACCGCACACCGTGATGGCGCCATGCGCAGCGATGGCAACGGTGGCGCCAACCCCAACTACCAGCCGAACCGCTTCGGCACCCAGACCCCGAGCGGCCAGCACGAGCCGGCCCTGAGCCTGGAAGGGGCGGCGCTGCACTACGATTTTCGCGACTACGACAGCGATTACTACAGCCAGCCGGGGGCACTGTTCCGCCTGATGGATGAAGGGCAGCGCGCGCGCCTGGCCGCCAACCTGGCCCGCTCCCTGGTCAATGTGGAGGACGACGCCATCGTCGCGGCCCAGCTCAGCCACTTCGAGCAGGCCGACCCCGAGTACGCCAAGCGGGTCGAGCTGGCCCTGGCCGCCCTGCAGCGCTAAGCAATTAACCAATAAATACGGGGGCCCGAGGGCCCCCGTTTGTACCATCGACAGTTGTCATGCACAAAAAACGGAGCCGAGGCTCCGTTTTTCAATGCTGCATCAATCCCGGACGGAACGTGCTTCCCGTTCTTCCCGCTCTCTGGCCAACAGGCGTTTGTACCACCAGCTACTGCGACGACGTTGTGCATTGGAAGAGCGACGAGCCATTTCTTAGGTTCCAGCCATGAGATGAAAGGAGGTGCATTATGCGATATGGATCACGTCTGTGTCTTTAGCTGGATCAAGAAAAGCTCACTGGCCGACGGTAATTGTCTGACGGTTTTTGTCCCTCGCCGGCTCGGCACTAGCCTCCACCGGGGAGCGCCAGATCAGGGGGCCATTGCTCTCCAGCTCGTTTTGCGGCCCGCACTCCAGCCAGGTATCTCCCTGCCGGATGCGCGCCCCCTGAGAATATTTCTGATCCTGGTACCAGCAGATACGCTCCGACAAGGCGTTCAGCGGCAACACCAGCTCGGTGCCAGCCGAATCACCCACGACCGTCGTCTTCAACGAGGCCTGCGCAGGGGCCTGCCAGAGAAGCGCCAGCAGGCAGGGCAAGAGGTATCTCATAGGGGTCATCCTGTTTTCTGTTGAAGCTCTTTTCAGAAAGCGACCACTCCCCGGGTTTACTTGACTGATAAATAGACGACCTGCTGGTATTCCGGAACCAATATGGTAGCCTGCCAGCGCCCGCCGGCAGCATCTCGCGGCCAGCTGCACACTCCCGGTGAATTTGTCGTTTCAAGACAAAATATAACCTTATTTATCAAATCGTTATTGGATATTATCCCGATGCGTATCATGCCGTTGCTCAAGGCGGCCTGCCTGAGCCTGATGTTGTCTGCCTGCGTTGCCCCCCTGTTGATGATGAGCCCCACCAGCCAGCTGATGTGGGCCCTGCTCAAGCCACTGGTCGGCTTCGACCCCAATGAAGTCAATCTGTTCGAACAACCGCTGATCAAGGATCGGATGACCGCCATCCTCGGCCCCAACTACGACACCACCATGCAGCTGCTCAAGACCGCCAACGAGCTGCAGCAGGAGGGCCCCCTGTTCTACGTGATCTCCCGCTACGCCCCGGTGCCGGACATCGCCAAGCAGGCCGGCATGGTGTGGAACTCGCAAACCAACCAGATGTCCGTGCTGCTGCAAAAAGGGGATGGCTCTACCCAGACCTTCGGTGAGAATCTGGCGGCCACGGCTCCCGTCTGGCCAAGCGCAATGCAAAGCTGGCAGAGCAATCCCATCACCCAGGCAGCCGCCACCCTGAGTGGTGCGGGCAGCAATGCCATCCTCGGCACCGTCGTGAATGGGACCCAAGGCAGCGTCACCGATGCCCTGAGCCAGCAGGCTGGCAAGACCATCGCCGATACCGCCAAACAGGGCGTCAACAGCGTGGCGACCTCCACCAGCCAGGCGGCCACCAAGGCGGTCACGACCCAAGCCAAACAAGTCACCGGCAGCGCGGCAGCCACCGTCAGCCAGGAAGCCACCAAGGCGGTGACGACCCAGGCCAAGCAAGCCACCGGCAGCGCGGCAGCCACCGTCAGCCAGGAGGCCACCAAGGCGATCACGACTCAAGCCAAGCAAACCACCAGCAGCTCGGCAGTCACCGTCAACCAAGAGGCCGCCAAAGCGGTGACGACTCAGGCCAAGCAAGCCACCAGCAGTGCGGCAGCCACCGTCAGCCAGGAGGCCACCAAGGCGGTGACGACTCAGGCCAAGCAAGCCACCAGCAGTGCGGCAGCCACCGTCAGCCAGGAGGCGGCCAAAGCGGTCAGCAGCGCGACCGCCCCCCTGAGCGACGAGGCGCAAACCGAAGCCCGGACCCAGGCCGAAGCCGAACTGGAAGCTCTGTTCAAATGACAACAGGCCACCGCAAGGTGGCCTGTTTTTTTCCGCTCTATTGGATTGGCCCGGTGACGCAGGATATCCATCACCGGCTTGTGACGTTATGGCAAAGGGCACATAGACTGTTAGATAGTCTCAGGCACACTCGATGGAAGGAGTGCACCATGCGCCACCTGCTCGCGGCTCTCGCCTTGCTCTCTCTGCTGATTGCCCTCCCGGCGCCGGCGCTTATCTACTATTCCGAGCAGAACATGCCGCTCAATGGCCAGGACAAGGACGGCAAATCCATCGGCATGGCCGTCGAGCTGCTGCGCCTGATGTGGCGCGAGATGGGTGAGCCGGAGCAGCCCATCCACTTTCTGCCCTGGGCTCGTGGCTGGTACCTGCTGACCCAGCAACCGGATGCCGTGTTGTTCAGTACGGCGCGCACCCGGGAGCGGGATCCCCACTTTCTCTGGGTCTGCCCCATCAGCAATTCACGAGTCTCCCTGATGGGCCGCAAACAGAATGCCCCCAAAGTCGCCAGCCGGGAGGATCTCGCCCCGCTGCGGATCGGCGTCATGCAAGCCGACGTGGGGGAACAGCTGTTGCTGAACCGGGGACTGGCCCCGGGCAACATGATGGCAGTCGAGCGGATGGATCAGGTGGTGCGCCAGCTCATCATGGCACGCACCGATCTGGTGGCGGGCAACGAGGTGATGTTGCGCCATCAGGTCAGAGAGCTGGGCTTTCCCAACGAAGACTTCGTCACTGTCGCCATACTGGAAGAGCAGGACAACTGCTTTGCCTTCAATCCGCTGGCCGACAAACGACAGGTCGCCCGCCTGCAGCAGGCACTGGACAAGGTGCGCCAGAGCCGCGAGTTCCAGCAGTTGCTGGCCCGTTACCAGCAGGCCAGTACTCTGCCCAAATCCCAGTCCCCTCTGCTGCGCATAAAATAAACGCAGCCATTACTCTCTCGCTCCGGCGGGAGTCTGTGGCGCCGTGATCAGGTGATTCAGGAAGAAATGGAACAGCTCGGCGCGCGAACCGAGGCGCAACTTGCCATAAAGGTGCTTGCGGTGATTCTTCACCGTGCCGCTGCCAATCCCGAGCTCGGCAGCAATCGCGTCGGTATCCAGCCCCTGCAGCAATAACCCGGCCACCTGCCGCTCCCGGCGGGTGAGCAGATCCCCTCCCACGCTCGCCATCCCCTGCTCCACCGCCCTCTTGATAAGGGCGCTGTCCGGCAGGGCGGTCCCCTCCGCCAGCCGCGGTTGTGCCTGCTGCCAGTGCTGGCGGCAAAGTGAGTGCACCAGGGGGAACAGCTCCTCCAGCCTGGCCAGCTCTGCCGCCTCAAGGCTCTGGCGCTTGCCGAGGCGCCCCAGAAACAGCACCAGGGTCAGCTCCTCGCGCACCGGCAGGATCAGCCCCACCTCCTCCTGCCAGCCGGTAGCCTGGTAGAAATGCTGGCGATAGTCGGGATCCAGCCTGCCCTGTGACACCTGGGCCAGGGTCCAGACCCCGGCCCCCAGGCCCGCCTTCAACGCCTGCATAAAGGGATCCTGACTGAAGTGGCTGGTGAGGTAGCGATCAAACAGCAGGGCCCGCTGATGGCTCAGGTTGTCATAGAGGTAAACCGGGCGCTGGCCGACTCCCAACAAGAGCGCGCAATCGAAGGCCACCTGCTGGCGGATGAGACGCACCAGGGCCGCCGGAAAGGCACTGCCGTGCAGGGCCTCGACCACCTCGGTCAGGTGGGGAATAAGCGATGGGTTGGTGCTGGATGAGTGGCTGCCGGTCATGGTGTTGTCGCTCCCGCTGCGGGGAAGAGGGCACCCCGTCATACCCCTGTGATGCTAGCACGCCAGTGGCAAAACTGTCCCCTGGGGGACATGGCGGCGAGGCCCCCCTAACAGTGAGGATAAGGGCTTTTCCCCTGTTGTTGGAGCACCCATGATCAACCCCCATCTGCTTGACGAGCTGACCCGGCGCGGGCTTATCGCCCAGAATTCCGACCCGGAGGCGCTGGCCTCCCACCTGGCCGAGCCGCGCACCGTCTATTGCGGGTTCGATCCCACCGCCGGCAGCCTGCATATCGGCCACCTGGTGCCGCTGCTGATGCTGCGCCGCTTCCAGCTGGCTGGCCACACCCCGGTGGCCCTGGTGGGCGGCGCCACCGGCCTTATCGGCGATCCCAGTTTCAAGGCAACCGAACGAACCCTCAACAGTGCCGAAACCGTGCAGGGCTGGGTGGCCAGCCTGTCGGCCCAGATCAAGGCTTTGCTACCGGCCAGCGACGGACTGGCTGCCCCCATGCTGGTCAACAACGCCGACTGGATGGGGCAGATGTCGGCCCTCGACTTCCTGCGCGACATCGGCAAGCACTTCTCGGTCAACGCCATGCTGGCGCGGGAATCGGTACGCCAGCGGCTGGCCCGCCCGGATCAGGGCATCTCCTTCACCGAGTTCTCCTACGCCCTGCTGCAGTCCCAGGACTTTGCCGTGCTGCACCAGCGCCTCGGCTGCACCCTGCAGATCGGCGGCAACGATCAGTGGGGCAACATCACCAGCGGCATGGATCTCACCCGCCGCCTCCATCAGGCCCAGGTCTACGGCATGACCCTGCCCCTCATCACCAAGGCCGATGGCACCAAGTTCGGCAAGACCGAGAGCGGGGCCGTCTGGCTCGATCCGGCGCTCACCTCTCCCTATGCCTTCTACCAGTTCTGGCTCGGCACCGCGGACGAGGATGTCTACCGCTTCCTGCGCTACTACAGCTTCCTGCCCCTAGCTGCCATCGACGAGCTGGAGGCGGAGGATGCCACACGGCAGGGACGCAAGCAGGCGCAGCAGGTGCTGGCGGACGAGCTGACCGAACTGGTCCACGGCAAGGAGGCGCTGGCGGCGGCGCGGCGCATCAGCGAGCTGCTGTTTTGTGGCGATGTGGCCCGCCTCGGGGAGAGCGACCTGGCCCAGCTGGCGCAGGATGGCATGCCGAGCAGCCGTATCGAGGGGGAGACAGACCTGGCAAGCCTGCTGGTGGCCTGCGGCCTGGTCAGCTCGAAGCGCATCGCCCGCGAGCTGCTGGCGGCGGGAGCCATCAGCCTCAACGGCGAAATCCGGCAGGATGAACAGCTGGGCCGGGGCGATCACCTGTTTGGCCGCTACCTGCTGCTGCGCCGGGGCAAGAAGCAGTACCATCTGGTGGAGTGGCTGGATTGAGCCAACTGACTGATACGACAAGGGGGCCGACATGGCCCCCTTGCTGTTTTCTCATTGCGGCTTGTTGGCCCCAGGTAGCGGCCGCCAGGTGAGGCGAGTCACCTGGGTGCCCTGTACCTCACACTGGAGGCCAAGATCCTGCCACCCCTTCTCCTGGCGCAGGGAGACCTCCCCCGCGATCCCCTGCTCGCCGACCTTGAGCTTATCCTGCTCGAAGATCACCTTGTCGCCCCCGGCCAGTACCATCAGCTTGCCACTGCAGAGCCAGTGGGCAAGATCGGCCCCCTTGAGCTTGACACCGCCGCTGGCCGCCTTGCGCTCCGCCGGGCTGGGTGCGAACAGCCCAGCCAGCTCGGCAGCCCGTTTGGTGAGCCAGCTCTCGCGCTGCTGCATGCTCATCTTGCTGACGAACTCGGCGGGCTGACCCTTCTCGTCCAGCCACTGGACCAGCTTGCCCCCGTCATCGAAACCGAACCGGGCGGCAGGCTCCTTCACACCGAACAGCTTGCCCCCCTTGAAGTAGTAACGGCTCTCCCCCTCCTGCTTGCCCTGCTCGTTCATGATGGGCACGGCGATGATGACGGGGGTGCCGTCGATCCAGGCCTGGATGTCGACGCCGTCGTAACTCAGTAGCCGGGTATCTAGGGCACTATCGGCCCCCTTCTCCATCAGGGTGAACTGCTCTTCAAGGGGACTTGCCACGGCAGAAAGGGAACAGAGTCCCAGCCCCAAGCCGAGGCTCAGGGCGATCACGGTATTGCGCATAAGTGTCCTGTCATTGGCCATCAAGGCCAGGGTTAACTCTCTATCAGCCAGGCTCGCAGCCCCTCGCGATGGGTCTCGCTCAGGGGCAGGGACTGGCGGGTTTGGTAATCGAAATGGATCAGGGTCGTCTCGGCGGTGACGGCCAGCTCGCCTCCCTGCCAGGCTTCCTGCCAGAGCGTGAAGGAGCTTGAACCGATGCGGCGCACCCCGGTTTTGATCAGGACCGGCTGACCGTAGAACAGCTCCCGTTTGAACTGCACCGTGTAGCCCGCGATGATCAAGTACCAGTTGTGCACGTCCAGCTCGGGGGAGAAGATCCGGAACAGGGGATCCCGCGCCGATTCGAACCAGACCGCCGGCACCGTATTGTTGATGTGTCCGAGGGCATCTGTCTCCTGAAAACGGGGGTGGATTTGCATTTCCAGCATGGGGTGACTCCTTGTCAGCAGGGATTGGCGACTCGCCATCATTGATGGATCAAGATGTTACCCGATGAGAGACCCAAAAGGACAGGTACATGCCGCGGTGCTCGTCACCGCCATGGCGTGTCGCAACCTGGCCGGCCGGGCACCAAAAAGCCCCGCACGGCAGGCCATGCGGGGCTTGGTTTCAGGGAACTCAGTCCAGCAGATCGAAGCGATCCGCGTTCATCACCTTGTTCCAGGCTCTGACGAAGTCACAGACGAACTTCTCCTTGCTGTCGTCCTGGGCGTAGACCTCGGCGTAGGCCCGCAGCACCGAGTTGGAGCCAAACACCAGATCCACCCGGGTGGCCGTCCACTTCAGCTGGCCGCTGCTGCGCTCCCGCAGCTCATAGAGGTTGTTGCCGGCCGGCACCCACTGGTAGGCCATGTCGGTCAGGTTGACGAAGAAGTCGGTGGTCAGGGCGCCCGCCCTGTGGGTGAAGACCCCGTGCAGGGTGCCGCCATGGTTGGTGCCCAGCACTCGCATCCCGCCCACCAGCACCGTCATCTCGTGGGCCGTCAGCCCCATCAACTGGGCGCGATCCAGCAACAGCTCTTCCGGCGTGACCACATAGTCCTGCTTCAGCCAGTTACGGAAACCGTCGGCCAGGGGCTCCAGCACGGCGAAGGAGTCCACATCGGTTTGATCCTGGCTGGCATCGCCCCGGCCTGGCGAGAAGGGCACGTTCACCGTCACCCCCGCCGCCTGGGCAGCCTGCTCTATGCCCAGGTTGCCCCCGAGCACGATCAGATCGGCGACGCTCACCCCGCATTCTGCGGCCAGCTTGTCATAGACGCCCAGCACCCTGGCCAGCCGCTCCGGTTCGTTGCCCGGCCAATCCTTCTGCGGTGCCAGCCGGATGCGGGCGCCATTGGCCCCGCCCCGCTTGTCGGAACCGCGGAAGGTGCGGGCGCTGTCCCAGGCGGTGGTCACCAGCTCGCCGATAGTGAGACCACTGGCGGCGATCCTGGCCTTGACCGCGGCCACGTCATAGTCGCTGCGACCAGCGGGGACCGGATCCTGCCAAATCAGATCTTCGGCCGGCACATAGGGCCCCACATAACGGCTCTTCGGCCCCATGTCCCTGTGGGTCAGCTTGAACCAGGCGCGGGCGAAGGCGTCGGAGAAGGCGGCCGGATCGGCGCGGAAACGCTCGGCTATCTTGCGATATTCGGGATCGAACTTCAGCGCCATGTCGGCATCCGTCATCATCGGCTTGCAGCGGATCGAGGGATCCTCCACATCCACCGGCATGTCCTCTTCGGCGATGTTGATGGGCTCCCACTGATGGGCGCCGGCCGGGGATTTTTGCAGCCACCAGTCGTACTTGAACAGGAGTTCGAAGTAGCCGTTGTCCCACTTGGTCGGGTGGGTGGTCCAGGCCCCTTCGATGCCGCTGGTCACCGTATCGCGGCCGATACCGCGACTGCTGTGGTTCATCCAGCCCAGTCCCTGCTCCTCAAGGGCGGCCCCTTCAGGCTCGGGGCCAAGGCGTTTGGCATCCCCGTTGCCATGGGCCTTGCCGACTGTGTGCCCACCGGCGGTCAGGGCCACTGTCTCCTCGTCGTTCATGGCCATACGGGCGAAGGTGACCCGCATATCCTGCGCAGTTTTCAGCGGATCAGGCTGGCCATCCACCCCTTCCGGGTTGACGTAGATAAGCCCCATCATCACCGCCGCCAGCGGGTTTTCCAGATCCCGCTCGCCGGAGTAGCGACCGCCCGGCTTGCTGCTCGGCGCCAGCCACTCCCGCTCGGAGCCCCAGTAGATGTCTTTTTCCGGATGCCAGATATCCTCGCGGCCGAAGGCGAAACCGAAGGTCTTGAGCCCCATGGACTCATAGGCCACGGTGCCCGCCAGGATCATCAGATCGGCCCAACTGATCTTGTTGCCGTATTTTTTCTTGATGGGCCACAGCAGGCGCCGGGCCTTGTCGAGGTTGGCGTTGTCAGGCCAGGAGTTGAGCGGGGCAAAGCGCTGGTTGCCGGTGCCGCCACCGCCACGACCGTCTGCGATGCGATAGGTACCGGCTGAGTGCCAGGCCATGCGGATCATCAGGCCGCCATAATGGCCCCAGTCGGCGGGCCACCAATCCTGGCTGTCGGTCATCAGGGCCGTCACGTCCCGTTTGAGCTCGGCCATGTCGAGCTGCTTCAGGGCCTCCCGATAGTTGAAACCGGCCCCGAGGGGATTGGTCTTGCTGTCATGCTGATGGAGGATGTCGAGGTTAAGACTCTTCGGCCACCATGCCATGCCGGAGGTCTCGACCGAGGTGGAGCCACCGTGCATGACCGGGCATTTTCCGGGGGCACTTGCTGGATGTTTGCTCATCGCTGTCCTCATTTACTTTATGGTCAATAACCTGAAACAGCATGGCACAGGGTTATTGCATATTCTGTGCGCCTACAGCCGATTTTCTCCATTTCGGGGCAGGCAGAGCGATAGTGCGACTCCGTCTGTCAGCAGCCAACGGGCTGGCTACTGACGAGGATTTTCCTCCTCCGGCGGCCCTGCCAGCTCGGGCCGCAGCCAGGCGCTGCGAAAATCGAACCAGCCGAGCGCCGTCATCCGAACTCCGTGCACCCCGACCCGGCTCTCCAGCTCCAGCCAGTGGTGAAACAGCGGCACGAACCAACCCTGGCGTTGCACCTCGGCCAGCAGAGCGCGCGGGCCTGGCTCCTCGCCGCGGGTACGCCACTGGGTCAACCCCTGCCACAAGTCCTGCTGGCCGGCCCATACCCTGCGCAGCAGCGGCGTGCCCTGCAGCCAGGCGTAGGGGGCGAAGGCATGTTCATGCTCCAGGTTGAGGGTACCGAGCCAGAGATCCACGTCTTCATCTGCCCCGCTCACCCAGCGGCCGTAATCCAGGGTACGCACCTCGAGCTCGATACCCTGCTCGGCCAGCAGGCTGCTCATGGCGTTGGCACACTCGTTGAACTCCAGGTGCTGGTTAAAGTAGGCCAGCACCAGCCGCGTCGGTCGCCGCGACGGCGCGGGCAGAGGCGAGGGCTGCGCCTCGCGCCAGTGAGGTAGAAGCCCCAGCGCGCTGGTCCAGCCCCGTTGCAGTTCGGGGGCGACCCGGGCCATCAGGGCGATGGGGTTGAGCAGCTGTGCCAGCCACTGGCGCAGGGCAGGATCCTGCAGGGATCCGGATCTGTCGTCCTGCAACAGGAAGTAGCAGCCGGACTCGAGCTCGGACTCGCCGTGCATGGTGCCAAGCTCCGGGCTGTCGCGCCCCAGCTGCAGGTGGCTCTCCAGCCGCTCCGCCAGCTCGGGCAGCATCCAGATGTCGATCTCGTCGAGCAGGGCACGCAACCCGAAGTAGTCGTCGAACGCCTCCAGACACAGGTGCAGGGGATCGTTGGCAGCCACCTTGTAAGGGCCCGTGCCCACCGGCTGCAGGGCAAACCCCGCCTCCCCCTTGAGCTCGCGCGGCAATATGACGGCCACCGGCTCGGCCAGCAGGTGGGGCAGCAGGGGATCCGGGCTGTCGAGGTGCAGATCCAGGGTGCGCGGCCAGGGGCTCTCCAGTCGCGCCAGATGGGTGAACAGCGGGCGATCCCGCAAGGCGAGCAGGCTCTCCATCGCGTCCTCCACCGCCAGCTCGCGGCCGTGGTGAAAACGCACCGCCGGCCTCAAGTAGAAGCGCCAATGGCAGGGGCCGAGGCACTCCCAGTGGTGGGCCAGATCCCCCTCGATTTCCCCATTTTCCTCATTTCGCCGGGTGAGGCCGTTGAAGATCTGGCGACTGAGGTGCACCTCGGAGCGGCGCATGGGGCCGGTGGGCAGCAGCTGGGGCAGCGGCCGGTAGTAGGGCACCCGCAGGATCTGGCGCCCCTCCCGGGTGGCCTGACCGAGCTGTTCGATGAGCAGCGGGGTGAGCAGATCCAGCCGATCCTCGGCCAGCCGCACCGCCTGGGCGAGTTGGCCCTGACTGAGCAGATCCCGCAGCCGACGGCGAGTCAGACTCTCCTGACTGTCGAGCAGGGTGAGCCGGGAGCGCCGTCCCCTGCCCGCCTCCGCCGACCAGCTGAGCCAGCCCTGTTCCTGCATCCGGCGCAGCAGCAGGCGGGCATTGCGCGGGGTGCAGCAGAGCAGATCCGCCACCTCGGCGAGGCTGATCTCCCGCTCATCGCAGCCAAGCTGCTGGGCGAGTCGTTGAAATTGCTGGTAGAGGCGACCGGTCGGCATAAAAGAGGAAATCCCGTTGCAATAAGTCATCAGTTTTTACTTCCTCATTTTAGCTCAATACTGCCGGTGAACATGAGAGAGAACCCACAGGAGCCCCATCATGAACCAGGTCATCCCCCCCAAACCGAACCGGATCCAGCAGTACCTACGCCGTTACTTCAAGCGGATCCTGCCCCGTCCGCTGCCGT
The DNA here is from genome assembly GCF_000819845.1 of Aeromonas enteropelogenes. Lineage (GTDB taxonomy): Bacteria > Pseudomonadota > Gammaproteobacteria > Enterobacterales > Aeromonadaceae > Aeromonas > Aeromonas enteropelogenes. The sequence goes on along the minus strand of NZ_CDCG01000004.1, from coordinate 36,639 downwards.
TTATCGAGGATCCCATGAGCCAGCTCAATCGCCTGATGCAGTGGGACATGAACCAGATCGACGACAGGGAATATCGCCGCCGCCTCTGACATGGCAGGGAATAGATACGGGAGATCTGCCTGTTTACATCGGCCACGGGACTGATAGATTGGACGTCTATCCATCCATAATGGTGACATCCAACAAGGAGTGTGTGATGAAAGATGCGACCCTGGCCCTGCACCACGGCTTTGCCAACGACCCCACCACCAAGGCGGTGGCCGTGCCCATCTACCAGACGGTGGCCTACGAATTCGAGAGCGCCCAGCACGGGGCGGATCTGTTCAACCTGGCGGTGCCGGGCAACATCTACACCCGCATCATGAATCCCACCAACGATGTGCTGGAGCAGCGGATGGCTGCGCTGGAAGGGGGCATAGCCGCGCTGGTGGTTTCGGCCGGTTCCGCCGCCATCACCTACGCCATCCAGGCGCTGACCGCCGCCGGCGACAACATCGTCTCCACGCCCCAGCTCTATGGCGGTACCTACACCCTGTTTGCCCACATGCTGCCGAGCTTCGGGGTCGAGGTGCGCTTTGCCAGGGATGACAGCGCCGAGGCCATCGCCGCCCTCATCGACGACAAGACCAAGGCGGTCTATTGCGAGAGCATCGGCAATCCGGCAGGCAACATAGTCGACATCGCCGCCCTGGCCAGGGTGGCCCACGCCCGCGGCGTGCCGCTCATCGTCGACAACACGGTCGCCACCCCGGTCTTGTGCAAACCCATCGAGCACGGTGCCGACATCGTCGTCCACAGCCTCACCAAATACGTCGGCGGTCACGGCAACTCGCTGGGCGGTGTAGTGGTCGACTCGGGCAAGTTCCCCTGGGCGGATCACGCCGACCGCTTTCCCCAGCTCACCCAACCCGAGCCCTCCTACCACGGGGTGGTCTACACCGAGGCCTTTGGCCCGGCGGCCTTCATCGGTCGGGTGCGCACCGTGCCCTTGCGCAACACAGGTGCGGCACTCGCCCCCATGAACGCCTTCCTGCTGCTGCAGGGGCTGGAGACCCTGAGCCTGCGCATGGAGCGCCATGTGGACAACGCCCTGCAGGTCGCCCACCACCTCAAGCATCACCCCAAGGTGGCCTGGGTCAGCTACGCCGGTCTGCCGGGTCACCCCCACTACCTGCTGGCGGAGAAGTACATGGCCGGCCGCCCCTCGGCCATCCTCTCGTTTGGCCTGAAAGAGGGCTACGAGGCAGGCGTGCGCTTCTACGATGCACTGAAGATCTTCAAGCGTCTGGTCAACATCGGCGACGCCAAGTCGCTGGCCTGTCACCCCGCCTCCACCACCCATCGCCAGCTGAGCGAAGAGGAGCAGGCCAAGGCCGGGGTCAAACCTGAGATGATCCGGCTGTCGGTGGGGATCGAGGCGATCGAGGACATACTGGCAGATCTGGATCAGGCGCTGGAGGCCTGATCGCCCCCCGTAGCTCCCTCAACCGGCAGCAAAGAGAAGGCCCCGCCAAGCGGGGCCTTCGTCTCTCTGGCCGAGCCGTATCAGCGACTATCGGCCGGCACCTTGTCGCGACGGGATTTCCACCACCAGCGCAGCCGGATTTGGGAGACCAGCATGCCCGCCAGCATCAGGGAACAACCGGCGACGGCGCGCTCGTCCAGGGTCTCGCCAAGCAGCAGCACGCCCCCCACGGCGGCGAACACGGTCTCCAGACTGAGGATGATGGCGGCGTGGGCCGGGTGGGCGCCACGCTGCCCCAGCACCTGCAAGGTGTACCCCACACCGACCGACACCACGCCTGCATAGAGCAGCGCCTGCCACCCGGCCAGGGCACCGCCCAGAGTCGGCGTCTCGATGACGAAGGCGGTCGCAAGACTGAGCAGGCCGCAGACCACGAACTGCACCCCGGCCAGCCGGATGGGGGCGACGCGTCTGGCGTAGTGATCCAGCACCAGCAGATGAATGGCCCAGAACAGGGCGCCGATCACCTGCAGCAGATCACCAAAGCCGATGGTGAAGTCATCGGTCACGCTCAGCACATAGAGGCCGGCCACAGCGATCAGGGCCCCTACCCAGGTGTTGGCCCCCGTCTTGTGATGGAGCAGCAGACCCAGCACGGGCACCAGTATGATGTAGAGCCCTGTGATGAAGCCCGCCTTGGCGGCCGTGGTATAGAGCAGTCCCACCTGCTGCAGGGAAGCGGCACAGAACAGTACCAGCCCGGCCAGCATGCCGCCCACGAACAACTGGCGGTGCGAGCCCTGAGTGACGGTCGGCTGCCTGGCCTTGAGCCACCACAGCAGGGGTAACAGAGAGAAAGCGCCGAGCAGGAAACGCAGGCCATTGAAGGTATATGGCCCCATATGGTCCATCCCCAGACGCTGGGCAACGAAGCCCATGCCCCAGATGGTGGCAGCCATCAGCAACATCAGATTGGAACGCATGACGATTCATCCTTAAATCGGCGTTTTACGGAATATCCTGTCCAAGATACTCGCCTCCCCCGTCCCTTGTCTGCAAGGAACGCGGGTTTTATTCACAGGACCAGCAGGGCCACCAGCAACAGGTTGCTTCTGAGGATCCAGACCACCCGGAAGTGCTGCTGGGTGGAGATCATCGGCGCCTTGCCACTGCGCAGGGAGCGCCGCCAGCGATAGAAGAGGCGGCTGGGGTAGTCGAGGGTGGCGACGATCAGCAGAAACAGCGCTGCCTTGGCGAGATATTCGGGGTGGGCAAGAAGCTGTTCCATGGTACGGGCCTGCGCCAACACCAGCAGACAACCGGTAACGAAGAGGCTGAACAGCGCCAGGGCGGCGATCCCGTCCACCAGCAGCAACCGGCGCACACGCACCATGGTCAGACCCCGGCGAAAGATCAGGTATTCGATGGCCAGGGCCAGGATCAGGGTTCCGATGGCACCATCATGGATGACCGGGATCAGGGGGTGTGTCAGCATTGCAAGTTTCTCATTTTCCGCCTTTAGACGTGCGCTGCGCCATCATATATGCTGGAGTCACCCGAGACGAAAAGGATAGCGTCATGTCCCCAGCCAAGCCCAGGAGCACCTGGTCTTTGATTGCCCGAATGCGGCTTGGCCTGCTGCTGCTTTTCATTCCCGTCCTGTTGCTCGGCAGCATCTACTACCTGCACATGGAGCGCACCCTGCGCCAGGAGCAGGAGAACAACCTGATGGCCCGCAACACCCAGTACCTGCATACCCTGATCGAACCCTATCTCGAAGAACTTGAACGCCAGTTTACGCTGATTTATCAGCAGGTAAATTATCAGGATTTCAGCGAGCCGCAGATCCACAACCGCGCACACTACCTGCAGTCATGGCGTGCCTATCAGGCAGTGATGGAGCTGGATTACATCTATGTGGGCACGGAGCAGCGCCAGATGCTGATCTATCCGTCCTGGCAGGCGGATGACCAGTTCGATCCCAGAACCCGTCCCTGGTACCAGCTGGCCTCCCGCCATCCCGATCAGCTGGTCTGGACTGATCCCTACTACGACTACACCATGGGCACCCTGACCATGGCGCTGGCCAGAACCATCCAGGATCCGGCGGGCAAGCGGGTCGGCGTCCTCTCTCTCGATACCCAACTCACCCCCCTCGCCAACTGGCTAAACAAACGGGATCGGTTGGATCATCAGGAAGAGGGCTACCAGATCCTGCTCAACCAGGACGGCGTTGTGCTGGCGCACCCGGACCGCAACCTGGTGTTCAAACCCCTGCCCCAGATCGGCTGGCAGGTTCGCATGTCGGCCCCGCAGGGCTTCTTCCTCGATGAAACGAGCGACCTCATGGTGGCCTACCACCATATCCCCAGACTGAACTGGATCCTGCTCAGCGTGGCGCCGACCGCCCATATGCAACAGGTCACCAACAGCGTCTCCATCAACGTACAACTGATGATCGGATTCGCCTTCGTGCTCTATCTGCTGCTGGCCCTGCTCTGGTCACGTTACTTTCGCCGCATGCTGGGGGAGATCACCCTGCTGATCAGGGCCAGCCGCATCGGCAATATCAGCCCCCAGAGCAACAGCAGGATGCTGGAGCTCGCCAACGTCTACGAGGAGATGGCTGCCGCCAGCCAGGACTTTGCCCAGATCCGCCGCCAGGCCAATCAGGACAAGCTGACCACCCTCTATAACCGGCGCTTCTTCGACGAATGCCTGCAGCAGCAGCTCGATGCCGGCAAGCAAATCGGACTGGTGATGTTCGATCTGGACGACTTCAAGCGGGTCAACGACACCTATGGCCACCAGACCGGTGACGTGGTGCTCCGGCGGGTCAGCAAGCTGGGCTTGAGCCTGTTCCATGAGTGGGGCTGGTTCTGCCGCTATGGCGGCGAAGAGCTGGTGCTTATCTTCCGCCTCGATGAACACACTGACGTGTTTGCCTCCCTGCTGGAAGCCTTTCGCCACGGGGTGGAGCTGCTGGAGTGGCGCGAGCCCGAGCTGCGCATCACCCTCAGCGGTGGGGTGGCCATCAGCCACACCGGCGTATCGGCCAGGACCCTGGTCGAGCAGGCCGACAACGAGGTCTACCGCGCCAAGCGGGAGGGGAAAAACCGGGTCTGCTTTCCTCTGGCGTCAGCCGACCATTCCGCCCCCTCACCGACCGGCGACAGCTGATCCCCGCACTGGTTTTTCAGCGCCTGGCTGCCAAGCACACCAACTCACAGTGGCAGCCAAAACGTCCGCAAAAAAACGAGAGGCCCGCAGGCCTCTCGTGTTGCATTCGGGGGACCAGCGTCACCGCTGCCACGCCAGGGTCGGCCAGCCCAGCTCATCTGCCAGCTGGCGCAGGGCCGGCGCCGGGTTGACCGCATGGGGATGGTCTACCGCCCGCAGCAGGGGCAGATCGTTGTGGGAGTCGCTGTAGCCGTGGCTCTCCCGCCAAGGGTCGGCGCTTGCGGCAAACAGCTGGTTGATGCGGGCCACCTTGCCCTCGCGAAAACTGAGGGTGCCGCGGGTCTGGCCGGTCAGCATGCCGGCCTCTTCATCCAGCAGGATGGCCACGCAGTGATCCATCCCCAGCATCTGCGCCATGGGGGCCACCAGATGCTCGCCGGAGGCCGAGATGAGCACCAGCTCGTCGCCCCGCTTGCGGTGCCATTCGATGCGCTCCACCCCCTCAGGGTAGATGCGCTCGCGCAGCACCTGCTCGGCAAAGCGGGCACAGAGCGGGTCGAGCCATTGGCGCGACTTGCCTGCCAGCGGCTGCAGGGTGAAGGCCATGTACTGGTGCATGTCCATCTTGCCCTGATGGTAGAGGGACATCATCGCCTGCTCCTCGGCAATCATGCCGGCCGGGGCCAGCTCCTCGGTCACCATGTACTCCAGCCAGAGGCTGGCGGAATCCCCCGCAATCAGGGTCTCGTCCAGATCAAACAGTGCCAGTGCCATGGGCGCTCCTCGCAGTGAAAATGGAAATGTAATGCAGCGTCATGCTACCTCACAGAGTTGATCCCGGGCCACCGCCAGGGTCACGGCGCTGCCCACCGGCAGCAGATCCCGGGCCGAGCGGTTGAGGCAGTCCACCGTCAGCAGGCCCGCCGCGCAGCTCACCTGATAGCGGATCACGTTGCCTAGCAGCTGCTGCCCACTGATAACCCCCGGCAGGTGCGGCTCGTCGCTGCGGGCGCCGGCCGGCAGCAGGGAGAGGGATTCAGGTCGCAGCGCCAGCTTGCCACGGCAGTGCTGGCCGAACAGGGCCTTGGCCTGCTCGCCATCGAGCAGGTTGTAGTTGCCGATAAAGCCCGCCACGAAGGCGTCGGCGGGGCGGGTGTAGATCTCCTCCGGCGTGCCGCTCTGGACGATGGATCCCTTGTTCATCAGGAAGATCCGGTCCGACATGGTGAGCGCCTCCTCCTGATCGTGGGTGACGAAGATGGTGGTGAGCTCGAGGCGCTGCTGGATCTCGCGGATCTGCTGGCGCAGGCTGCGGCGGATGCGGGCATCCAGCGCCGAGAGCGGCTCGTCCAGCAGCAGGATCCGCGGTTGCACCACCAGGGCCCGGGCCAAGGCCACCCGCTGGCGCTGGCCACCGGAAAGCTCGGCCGGATAGCGGCGCTCGAAGCCGGTCAGCTCCACCAGCGCCAGCGCCTCCTGCACGCTGGCGGCCAGATCCCGCCCCGGCTGGGGCTTCATCTTGAGGCCGAAGGCGACGTTGTCCCGCACCGTCATGTTGGGGAACAGGGCATAGCTCTGGAACACCATGCCGATGCCCCGCTTCTGGGGTTCCTGCCAGGTGATCTCCTCACCGGCCACCCGCACCTGACCGCCATCCACCGGGGTGAGCCCGGCCAGCGCCCGCAGCAGGGTGGACTTGCCGCAGCCGGAGGGGCCGAGCAGGGTCACCAGCTCCCCCTTGCGGATGCCGAATTCAATCCCCTCAAACACCCGGGTGTCACCGTAGGATTTGTGCAGTTGATTCACTTCTAGATGGAACATCTTGATTCACCTATGAAATCTGTTCGCCGCCCAGGTGAGCAGCAGGGTCAGCAGGAAGTAGCTCATCACCAGTGCGCTGGTGAAGTGGCCCGAGGTCGAACGCATGTTGTAGAGGTAGACCTGCAGGGTCTCGTAGCGGGTGCCCACCAGCATGTTGGCAAACACGAACTCGCCGAGCAGGAAGGAGAGCGACAAAAACAGCGCCGCCAGCAGCCCCTTGCGCAGGCAGGGGATCACCACCAGCAGGAAGGCGCGGCCGCTGCTCGCCCCCAGCAGGTGGGCGGCATCCATCAGATCCCTGAGCGGTACCCCCTGCAGGCTGTTGGCCAGCGCCCGGTACATGAAGGGGAGCACCACGGTGAACCAGGTGCCGATCAGGATCCACGGCGTGCCGATAATGGGCAAGGCGCCGTCGGCGTAGATCTGCAGCAACCCCACCGACGACACCACCGGCGGCACCGCGAAGGGGAGCAGGATCAACAGGTTCATCCAGGGATCCAGCTTTGGGAAGTAGTAGGCCACCACCAGCACGGTGGGCACCAGCACCAGGGTCCCCAGCAGCAGGGTGGCGAAGCAGACCAGCAGGCTTCGGCCAAACGCCGCCAGAAAGCGCGGGTCGCCCCAGAGCTTGAGATACCAGTCGAGGGTGAAGCCGTCCGGCAGCAGGGTGGCCCCCCAGCGGGTAGAGATGGAGTAGAGAAAGGTGGCCAGCAGCGGCAGCAGCAGGGTGGCCACCAGAGCCCCCAGCACCCAGCGCGGCCAACCCGGTTTCAAATCATGCATGGGATTGCCCCCTGTTCACGTAGCTCTTTTTCAGCAGCCACTGGTTGGCGGCCGTCACCACCCCCAGCAGCACCATCAGGATCACCGCCAGCGCCGCCGCCAGATTGGGCTCGAGGAAGATGTCGCCGGAGACCAGGCTGGCCACCCGGATGGTCACCAGGTTGAAGTTGCCGGTGGTGAGGGCGTAGGCAGAGGCATAAGCCCCCACCGCGTTGGCAAACAGGATGATCAGGGTGCCGAGCAGCGCGGGGGTGAGTACCGGCAGCGCCACGTGCCAGACATATTGGCTCTTGCTCGCCCCCAGCAACGCGGCGGCCTGCGGCCACTCATCCTGCAACGCATCGAAGGCCGGGTAGAGCAGCAGCAGGGCGAGCGGGATCTGGAAGTAGGTGTAGATGAGGATGAGGCCGGTGCCGGAGTAGAGGTTGAAGCCGTCGATGAGGCCCCAGGATTTCAGCAGCAGGGTCACGGCGCCATTGATGCCGAGAATGATGATGAAGGCGAACGCCAGCGGTACGCCGCTGAAGTTGCCGGTCATGGTGACAAAGGCCAGCAGCAGCCGTTTTACCCGCTCGCCGCTGTGGCGCAGCGCCGCCGCCCCCAGGGTGCCGATGGCGAGCCCCGCCAGACTGGCGATGCCGGCGATGCGCAAGGAGTTGCCGAACGATTGCAGGTAGAAGGGGGAGCTCAAAATCTCCCGGTAGTAGTCGAGGCCCCAGCCGTCCGGGGTCTGAAAGCTGCCCACCAGCACCCACACCATGGGGGCGAGCTGGAACAGGATCATCAGGAGAACGAACGGCAGCAGCACCAGGGCGGGCAGCCAGTGGCGGCGCAGCCGGTGCCGGGTGACGGTCGGTTGATCCGCGAGGATCTCGGTGGTGGCGGGCATCATCAGTGTACCTCCGGCAGGTTGCCGGCTTTGAGCAGCGGCGGGCAGCCTGGCTTGTCGTGGGAAACTCCCAGCAGGTCGGCCATCAGGGCGCAGAGCTGGGTCTGCTGCATGGCGGGGCCGGCCGGCCACTGGGCCACGAACGCATCGCCAAACAGCCAGAGCGGCACCCGGCGCTCTTCGGTCAGGGTGCCGCCGTGGCTCAAGTCGTTGTTCATGCCGTGATCCGAGGTGATCACCACCTGGTATCCCTCCGCCAGCCACTGGGGCAGCAGGTCGGCCAAGAGGCTGTCCATCCGGCGCGCCTGATTGCGGTACTGACGGGAGTCGAGGCCGAACTGGTGGCCCGCATCGTCCACTCCCATGGGATGAATAAGCAGAAAATCGGGGTCGTACTGGCTGCGCAGCCACTCGCCATCCATCAGCAGATGGCTGTCGGGGTAGCCGTCCTCCCAGTAGAAACAGCCGTGCTGGATGGGCAGTCGCTCGTCATGGGTGAAGCGATCACGGGCTGCTTGCCAGGGGCTCTGGTTGTAGAGCTCGCTTATCCAGTGGTAGGCCGCCGCCGCGGTGCGTTTGCCGCCCGCCCGGGCCAGATGGAAGATGGACTCCTGCCGGCTGAGACGGCTCACCCCGTTGTGGGTGATGCCGCTCTCCACCGGCGTCGTCCCGGTCAGGATGCACTCGTAGAGGGGCCGGGAGAGGGAGGGCAGGGCGCAGCTCAGAGTGGCCTGCAACCCTTGTCCCGCCTCCACCATGCCCGCGAGGTAGCCCATGCAATGGGCTACCTCGGCAGAGAGGCCATCCACAAGTACCACTATCACCTTGTGTTGCACTGGCCGCTCCTTACTGCATGTTGATCATGACGGTTTCCTGCCACTGGCGCGGCAGGGCCTTGGAGCTCTGCTCCCAAGCGGCGTGATCCTGCACCGGCTTGGCATTGGCGTACTGCTCGGCTGGCAGCAGCTTGGCCTTGACGTCATCCGGCAGAGTCACGTTGCTGCGGATGGGGCGGGCGTAGCCGCGCGCCAGGTTGATCTGGCCGGCGTCGGAGAGGATGTATTCCCGCGCCAGCTTGGCGGCGTTGGGGTTCTTGGCCCACTTGTTGATGATGGTGGTGTAGCCGGCGATGACGGAACCGTCGCTCGGGATCACCACATCAAACTTCTTGGGGTCGATCTGGTCGCGGTAGTTGAGCGCGTTGAAGTCCCACAGCACACCCACTTCCACTTCGCCCTTCTCGATGTTGGCGATGGTGGGGTCGTTCAGCGACAGACGGCCCTGCTGGGCCAGCTTGCCGAACAGCTCCAGCGCAGGTTTGAGGTTCTTCTCGCTGCCGCCGGTGGCATAGGCCGCCGCCAGCACGCCGTTGTTGGCCTGGGAGGCGACACCCACGTCACCCAGGGTCACCTTGTAGTCGCCGCCCAGCAGGGATTGCCAGCTGGTGGGGGCAGCCTTGACCAGATCCTTGTTGATCAGGAAGGCGATGGTGCCGGTATAGGCCAGCATCCAGTGACCGTCCGCATCCTTGGCCCAGTTCGGAATGTCGGCCCAGGTGGAGGGTTTGTAGGGCTGGGTGACCCCCTGCTTGACCGCGACCGGGCCGAAGGCGCCGCCCACGTCACCGATGTCGGCGGTGGCGTTGCCCTTCTCGGCGGCGAACTTGGCGATCTCCTGGGCCGAGCTCATGTCGGTGTCCTGATGCTTGATGCCGTAGATGCTGCCGAGCTGCTGCCAGGTATCCTTCCAGTTGGCCCAGCTGTCCGGCATGCCGACGCTGCTGAGCTGGCCTTCACCGCGGGCGGCCTTTTCGAGATCCGCGATGTTCTCGGCGGCAAACAGTGGTTGGCTGATGGCCACCAGGGCCAGTGCACTTGCGATCACGCTTTTCATCATTCCATCCCTCTGGACTAGGTCAGTTAAGGTTCGAGAGGGATGCTAGAGGGGAAATATGACGGTGGCGGGGCGCTTTGATGGCAGTTTGATGACAATCGCCCTGTCATGGCGCTGTCATCCTGCACGGTTACAACTCTCAATCCGAGTGAGGCTGGACTACTCCAGCGAGAGGTTGAACCAGCCACAGCAGCCAGGATGATCGACAGGAAGATGAGCGTGATCGAACCGAGATTGAGCGAGCGGGCAGTAGCCGATGGCCGCGCCTCCAAGTGTGAACAGATTTGCCAGACCCTGCGCCGCTATATCGGGAGCGGCCAACTGGGTGCGGGGCAGCAGCTGCCGGCCGAGCGGGCCCTGAGCGAGCGCTTCGCCACCACCCGCATCACCATCAAGGAGGCGCTCTCCAGCCTCGAGGCTGACGGCCTCATCTACCGGGCCGAGCGGCGCGGCTGGTTCGTGGCACCGCCCCGCCTCACCTACGACCCTGCCATCCACACCCACTTTCACCAGTGGATCGGCGAGCAGCAGCGTACCGCCGAGACCCGGGTGCTGGCCCACGGCGGCGAGCTGGCCAGCAGCGAGCTCTGCCGCTGGATGGGGCTGGAGCCCTTCACTCCGCTCTATGAAATCCGCCGCCTGCGCCTTATCGACGGTCGCCCCGTGCTGCACGTCAGCCACCACCTGCTGGCCAGCCGCTTTCCCGACATCGCCAGCGCGCCGCTGGCCAGCTCTCTCACCGAGCTCTATCGGGAGCGCTATGGCATAGGCCAGGGGGGGGCGAGTCTGGAGATCACCCCTTCGGCGGCGCACGGCGCCATTGCCCGCGCCCTCAATCTGGCGGAGGGGAGCGCCGTGCTGCGGCTGGTGCGGGTCAACTACGACGAGCGGGGAGCGCTGGTGGATTGCGATATTGAACACTGGCGGCCGGATGCCATCCGCATTCACCTCGATACACGAGCATTACAGCCGCTCGCAGGCAAGCTGTCGCAAACCCGGCTCGCCGATTAGGGAATATCCAGAGCATTGGCGGGTACAGTGGCGATCCGCATCCATCTCGATACCCGCACCCTGCCACCTGCATTCGAGGGGCCATGACAGATCCTGGTCGCGGATCGAGGATGAGCCAGCGAACACAGACAGGCAGCGCGGGCGTGCATGAGGTCATGGGTATCGCCTGAACAGGCGGATAACTCAGGGAGATAAAGAGACGCGGCTCCCGCGGGCTCCGCCAGGATCAGTTGTCGATATTGGGAATCAGATCGTCGAAGCTCTGATAGCCGCAGTCCGCCAGTTGCAGCGACATGGTGTAGGTCTTGCTGTGTTCCTGATGGCCGATGGCGGGGCGATTGAGCTTGAGTTCCTGATGCCAGTACTCCTTCATCCGCTCGATCAGCGCCATCGCCTCGCTCTCGTTGAGATGGAGCTGACACAGGGCCATGTAGTTGTTGGGCTTGTGCATGTTCTCCACCAGATAGTCCCCCAGCACCGACATCGCCTGGCGGGCCTGCTGGCGAGCGAAGCGGCTGTGCTGCTCGAAGCTGATCCGCTCGCTGATGAGGAAGTGGTAGCTGTTGTCGAGGCCAAGCTGCAGTATGCCGAGCTTCTCCAGCTTGCGCAGGTAGAGGTAGCAAGAGGCGTCGGTCAGGCCATACTCCCGCTTGAGATCGATCAGGGTCTTGTCGCGCCAGAAGATATTGGCGAGAAAAGCGTAGAGGCCGGGCTCATTGTGAAACGCCTCGTCCTGCTCCTGGGTGAAGACGGCGCGCCGACTCTGGGCATCCTGAGTGCGATCCAGCAGCTCTTCGAATGACAATCCCACCAGATGGCAGATCTCCAGCAGGGTGTCGAATGGCAGGGAGGGCTTGTTCATCATCCGTTTGACGGTGGCGATGGAAACCCCCATGGCCTCCGCCAGGGTCTGATAGCGGATCCCCTTGTCGGTCAGGCTCTTTTTCAGGGTATCGAGGATCTGGTTGGCCAGGGTCTGGCTGTAGGTCATGCCACTCTTCCTTGTTGTTGCAGCTTGATTGCATGGTTATGCCGAGTCAGCTTATGAGCCACATTAAGGCATAAGGCTCAAATATTGACACTGAAAAATTGTCATCGAGAAAAAATGCCCCTGCGAAGGGCGAAGGCCAGACCAGTTACGGAAGCAAGTATCAAAAATTGATACTTGGCAGCGCATATCTTTCAACTCGTAAACATTTTACTAGTGCTGCATATAACAAGGCGCATAATCAAAACGTATCGAATTCAAGGCCTTCCTGGTTGAGAAATCGATTGTTTGCTTCCAAATTTTTTTGATTTTAAACCGCAAGGTTTTTTCTCTTTCCTGGCATTGAGCGGCGCTTGCAAGAGCCCCGCTCTTTTCTTTTGCCCGCATCCGGCGAAAAAGGCAATCCCTCCCCCACCAACCAAGCAGGTTTGGTGCATAAAAAAGCGCCTGCCAATGACAAGCGCTTGCCTCCTTGTTGTAGCGGTCAGATATAACGGATCGCGGTCAGCACCATCACCACCGCCATGCTCGCCATCATGGGCACGAAGGTACGTTTCACCACATCCACCGGGCTCAGATTGGCAATGCCGGCTACCGTGATGATCACCCCGGCCACCGGAGAGATGGTGCGGCCAATCCCGGCGGCAAACAGGATGGGAACCAGCAGCAGCAAAGGGTTGATGTCGAACTGGCCCGACACCAGCGGCACTATGGGAATGAAGGCCATCACGGGCGCATTGCCGGAACCTGTGATAAAGGCGGTCAGCAGGATGAAGAGCGAGAAAACCAGCGACAACCCGATAGGGTTGAGATCGAACGACTTGGCCAAATCAATCAGCTGGGTGATGGCGCCAATATTGGTGAGACCGGCGGAGAAAAACTCGGCCGCCAGCATCAGGGTCAGCACGCTGCCGAAGATCATGCCGGTACCGGTCAGCCAGGCTTCGAAGTTGGCAAACGCCTTGTTGATGGAACGGTAGCGCAGCGCCTCGATAATGATGCAGAGGGTCATGGTCGACATCATGGCCACCGGAATGGTCATCTTGATGGCGCTGACAAACAGCTCGGAGAAGCCGAACAGAAAGACAAAGGGGATCACCGGCAGCAGGGCGTAATAACCCGGAGTGTCATGGTGTTTCTCCTCCAACTCGTGCAAATACTTGCCCCGCTCGGCGGCGGTGTCGTAACCCTCTTTGCGGTCGCAATATCGCTGCCATGCGATGTTGACGAAGGGAATACACACCAGCAGGGCGATCTGGAACAGCAACTGATGATTCACCACAAACGGCATCACCTCGATATTGATCGCCTTGGCTCCGATCACCGCATTGATCTGGCCGGGGCCAAACTCCCAGGCGGTGGGGATCACGATAGTGGCCACCGCCGTCTTGGCACTGATCCCGGCATTACGCAACAAGGGATAGAGGGTGCCCATCAACAGCAGGGAGAGCGAGGTCGCCCCTGTGATAAAGACATAGAGGATGGAGACCAGCAGCAGGATGATCCCCAGCAGGACATAGGGGTTCTCCAGCGCCATGATAGGACGGGAAGTGGCCTTGACCAGGGCCGCCGAGGCGCCGATCTGGTTGAGGTAGGTCGCCACCCCCGCAATCGCCACCAGAGTCAAACCGGTAGAGGCAAGACGGGAATTGGTCACCATGGCGAACTTCTCCCACAGATCGAAGAACCAGAAGCCCTGGCTCTCTTCGGCAGGCAGAATGGGAGTGATCCCCATCCATTGGGCATAAGCCAGCAGCACCAGACCCGCCGTCAGCAAGGTCGCCTGTGGATTGAACCGCTTGAGCATGGCGCAAGCCACCAGCCCCACCACCACCAGAATCAATATTGTCGACATTTCTCCCCCTGTTGCGGCACAGATCAGGCCTGGCCACATCTGATTGCTGTTGCTGAAAATAGCCATTTTGGCGGGGGAAACGATAGCCTGAAAATATAATGAGGGATTGTGATTACTCTCCCAATAACCAATATTGAGTCAACTGTCAGACGTCAAAGATATATCGTCATCACAATAATATCCCCTGTAGCAAGGGGATAAGCGAACTTATTATGATATAACCCTATTCAATGGGTACAACCTGAATTAAGGCGCACTGTCTCGATCATCGAGCTTTCTGTTCCCTTCATGAGCAAGATAAACATCACACAGCCAGGTAGTCCGTTATAACAAAAACAAGCAGCACTTTATGCTGGTTATAAGGTTGAAATGCAGGAGTAAACTTCATAGAACCACAAGTGATCCACTTGGTACTCCATGGTTAATCAGGGTAAAAAGAATCTACTTACTCCACGATTGATAAACAAGCGGCCAACAAACGATGAGTAACCTGTCGCCGCGTAAACAGGCCGCAAAATAGCAAGTCAGTTCAAGCAAAGAGTCCGTTTAATATATAATCCGCAGTGAATAAATCTATTATTGAGCCTTAACACCAATACTTATTAATTTATCATCATGACAATACTCGCTATCGCTTAAAATATATGAGTAACAGCGACTCATTATTATCAACCATCCATACGACAAGCCCTCCCCTCATAGAGAGTCAACAAGATATCCATGACGGTTATCCAGGAGAGCTGCGCAACCTACGCCAGGTCGAGCCACACGCTATGACAAAGGGCCGGAGGCATCGCCATCCGGCCCTTTGTCATATGCCATTACCCCCTTCAACAGACCCGGTTCTTGCCCCGCTGCTTGGCTTGATAGAGGGAGCGATCGGCCCGCACCATCAGGCTTTCCGGCGGCTCGCCCTGCTGGTACTCCGCCAGTCCGAAACTGATGGAGATGGACATATGAGGACAGATGGAGGCTACCGCCATCAAGGCCTGCAGCTTGTTCGCCACCTTCCTGGCATCCTCCAGGCCCGTGTTGGGCAACACCACCATAAACTCATCGCCACCCCAGCGCGCCAGCAAATCGATCTCGCGGATATGGTTGCGCACCAGCGCCACTATGTTGATCAGGGTCTGATCCCCGGCGGCATGGCCATGGCTGTCGTTGATCCGCTTGAAGTCATCCACATCCATGGCGATCACGGTAAACACCTGATGGAAACGGCGGGCCCGCTCGCACTCCAGTTGCAACACCCGCTCCAGCCGGTAGCGGCTGGCGGCGCCGGTCAGGGAGTCGGTCTCGGCCAGCTGGCGATTCTCATCCACCTTCTGCAGCAAGGCCGCGTTGAGCTGCTCCAGCTCGGCGGTGCGCTCGGCCACCAGCTGCTCCAGAGACTGGTTGCGCCGTTCCAGCTGATCCAGCAGCAGCTTCTGGGCATTGATATCGCGATGAGCGCCTATCATCCGAGCCACGGAACCATCCTCGTTGCGAGCGATGATCCGGCCGTAGTCCTCGATCCAGACGAAGGATCCATCCTGGCAACGGCAGCGGTACTCGACCCTGTATTCGGGAGAGGTACCGTTCAAACAGGCATCGAAGTGGGCCATCACCCGCTCCATGTCATCGGGGTGGATCACCGTCTCCCAAGTGAAGACGTTGTTGCCCAGCGAATGGGGCTCGTAACCCAGCATCCGGTACCAGCCGGGGTTGCGATAGACGAACCCGCTATTGGCGTTCCAGTCCCAGATCCCGTCGCTGATCACCTCAAGGATGCCGTGAACTACCGCCTCGCTGACATCCGATATCCGGATTGTCGTGCTCTCCTGCACCATAGTTATCATCCTGATTTCTGCCCCATGACCCTACGGGGAACAAGTCTATTCAACCCATCGAATTATCTTGGCACAGGATCCGGGATCTCTCCGCTTTCTGGCTCACCCGGCAGATCGGCCACCGCAAGCAGATCCCTCTGATCAAACGTCACCATGAGTGTGGCGCAGGGTTTCACTCTTATCCTTTTTTGAAGGTGGGATGATGCCGGTTGCGATAGTGGCTGGGGGCCAGGCCAAACTGGCGCTTGAAGGCGGTGGAGAAGTGGTACTCGTTTTTGAAGCCGCACTGCTGGGCCAGCCGCTTCATGGGATCGGCGCTGCTGGCCAGCAAGAGAGCCGCCCGCTGCAACCGTAACCGTTGCAACAGCCCCATGGGGGCCAGCGCGAAGTGCTGCTGGCATAGGCGGTAGAGCTGGCGTTCGGAGAGATGCAGAGTGCCGGCCATGCGCGCTACATCCCAGCACTCGGCCAGTGCATCCTTGAGCATCAGCTCGAGGCGCAGCGCCAGCCGCTCGCCGCGGCTCTGCCCCTCCCCCTTTTGCAGCAGGCGGCGTAGGTAAAAGCCGAGTTGCTCCACCAAGAGGGCACAGAGCAGCGGATCCTGATGGCGTTCCTGCTCCGCATAGAGGTTCTCGACGGTGCGCAGCAAAGTCGCCTGCTGGGAAGTACAGCCGAGCCGGGGGCGGCTGGCAAAGGCATCCCAGGGGGAGTCCTTGTGCAGCAACAGCCACACCAGATCCCACTCGACCGCCTCACCCAAGTGATAGCAAAGTGGTTGGCCCGCCGGGATCAGGACCCACTCGCCGACCGGAAGTCGCTCGAGGCGATCGCCCACCAGTACCTCCCCCTCGCCCCCCAAGGTCAGCAAAAAGCAGTGCATATCGGCAAAGCGGCGCGCGATGCGGTAGCGGGTCTTGAGGCGGGAATAGCCTGCCAGCCACACCTGCTCCTGCGCGAGGGCCGGCAGCAGGCTGTCACAGCAGATCTGCTCGCGGCAGTCGGGGGAGACATCGATAAGCTCGGTGTTGGCAGTTTCAGACATCATCAGGACGGCATCAGCCATGTCGGCAAGGATGGCGCGAGCATAGCATGGAGCCATCAACCCAAGGAGTGACACATCATGCACATTCATCACGTCGCCATCTGGGCACAGGATCTGGAGGCCCTCAAAACCTTCTATTGCAAGCTATTTGGCGGTCAGGCGAATGAGCGCTACCACAACCCGAGCAAGCAGTTTTCCTCCTACTTTGTCCGTTTCGAAGACGGCGCCAGCCTGGAGCTGATGCACACCCCCATCCTGTTTCCGGCGGATCTGCGCCTGCCGCACCCGCTGCAGGGGCTGGCTCACCTCGCCTTCTCCCTCGGCAGTGTGGAGGCGGTGGACAAGATGACCGCCCGCCTCAAGCTGCTCAAGGGGGCCGAGGTCAAACACCTGGACGGCCCCCGCTGGACCGGCGACGGCTATTACGAGAGCACCTTTCTCGACCCGGAAAGCAACCGGCTGGAGTTGACCATCTAATACCTGAATGATCCCCTCACCCTGACCCTCTCGTAAGTTCGATTAGCGAAGCGTAATCGGACGATGGTAACGGCATTGCTCCCTTCTCCCGTTTATTTATAAAGAATGGGGAGAAGCGCTGGGGATAAAGGGGAGGAAAAAAGAGATTTCTCGGTAAACGTTGGGCTTCGCTACGCTCAGCCACAACCTACGCAACTTGTAGGTTGGTGCTGAGCCTGCGAAGCCCAACATACGAGATGGGCGCAGGTGGCACGAAACAGTTGGTGCTCGGTGACAAAGTAGCTCACCTCGGGCAGGTCAAACACCTGATGCACCCGATAAGGCTTGTCATGGGTCAACACCTGGCCACCACAGCAGGGACAATCCGCAGGCGGATAGTAAGAGACCACGGACAGGCGGGCATCATGTGGATGGTGTTCCCGCCGTTGGCCTTTATGGCCAGGCTGAGCGCCACGTTTTTCCCGGAAGCCGGACGCAGCCGGGCAGGCGGAGCACTTCCCGGCCCGTCACTGGAGGGGGGCTTGGAAGAGTTGCCGCTGTGCTGGTTGAGGCGGTCCTCCAACTCGGTAATACGGTCCAGCAGCTTATGTATCAGCTTGTGGGCCTGCTCGAGAGTCAGAGAGTTAACCGCCGGTGTCGGACGCTGTTTGGTCATGCCAGCGATGATGCAGCACGAGCGGGATCATGCAAGAGGCAGATGGGGATCAAGAGACGATCATCCCATTTTTCATGTCAACCCGCTTTCGGTGAACGGTTACGTTCTGAAACTGCTCTGGCTTGATACGGGAGATGATCCTGGCGATGGTGTCGTGAACCGGCAATCCTTTAGTAAACAGACCATTACGTTGAAGCCATTCAAGATGAGCCTCGCCAAACATCTCGATATCTTCCCAGCCTTCTGCCCCACCGATGACAGCACAAACGGTCAGAAACAGCACATCGAAAAAGGGATACTCAATCTTTGTCGCTTGGCGAGGGTCTTTGAGGTCGGAGAAAATTTGAACAAAGGCAGCATGGTGGTTCAAGGCGAAACTCCCGTAAAAGGGAGTATAAGATCACAGCTCGATCTGCTGGTCAATCACACTCCGCTTGTTCAAGAAATGTTCGTGATCTCGCCCTGCTCCCTCCTCCCGTTTATTAAAAAAGGAGGAGAAGGGTCGGGGATGAGGGGCAGGGAAAAAGAGATTTCGCGGTAAACGTTGGGCTGCGCCTGCGAAGCCAAACATACGAGCCCCCTCACCCTAACCCTCTCCCAAGGGGAGAGGGGATAAAGCGGCATCAGAAGTATGATCGCCAGTCGTGTAGGTTCAATTAGCGAAGCGTAATCGGATAGCGGTAACGGCATTGCTCCCTTCTCCCATTTATTAAAAAGCAGGAGAAGGGTCGGGGATGAGGGGGAGGGAAAAAGAGATTTCGCGGTAAACGTTGGGCTTCGCTACGCTCAGCCACAACCTACACAATCGGTAGGTTGTGTGCTGAGCCTGCGAAGCCCAACATACGAGATAAACCTGTGAAACCCAATAAACAAGGTAATTTATTAAGTTTATTTCAGAATGCTGGATAATACTCCGCTGCTATTCATCATCCATATCATTAGAATAATATTAAGCACTACAGGAGTCCAATAATCAAATGCTTTTGGATTTTTAATTAGACAAATAATTATCGAAAATAACAGAATCGCATAAAGATATCCTTTGATGGTTTTGGATTTTATCCTGTACGCTTCATATGATGTAATACCAAGGCGCTGCTCCTCAGGATCTAATTCGTGCGTTGTATTGTAAAAACCCCATTGTTCCTTGGTTGGAGAATTCAGCAACATAGGGTTAGATATTGAGGGTGGTAACTCTACCCAGCATTCTTTGAAGAAACATGAATCTAAATTAAATCCAATTATATAGGAAACACTATCTTCCTCATAAGCATTAAGTACTACAACATTATTTTTTATGTAGTTGGAATCATTACTGACTCTATACATATCGCTAGTGATATAGTTAGATGAAAAAAACCTTCCGAGTGTTGTTTCTATCCCCCATGAAAATGCCATTCTACAAATCTCAGAAAATTCCATCTTTGAATTTAATACATACCGGTAAGTAGCATAAAAAACCAATAGAATATATGCATAAACTATACGTTCAGGGTGTGATGCAATAATTTCAGGCAATCCAGGTATTGATATTTTTGCATCGATGAACTTAATCTCTAATAGTTGATGAATAAAACCAATGGAAAATATAATTAATAATCCACGTCGACTTCTCGTAAATTCATCATCGAAGATTTCCTTTACCATCATTACACCCCTATCTAAAATTAAAACTTAAATATCAATGTGTTAATCAGAATGTATGTGAGGTATTCCCCAACCTCTCCGCCAATCCGGAATAACGCTCGGTCTTTTTCCGCACCGCTTGGGCCAGCAGGGCGCGATCGCCGTAGAGATCGAGCCGTGCCTTGGCGCGGGTGATGCCGGTATAGACCAGCTCGCGGGTCAGCAGCGGGCTGGGGCTGTCGGGCAGCACCAACACGGTATGGGCAAACTCCGAGCCCTGGGATTTATGGATGGTCATGGCGTAGACCGTCTCATGGGGCGGCAGCCGGCTTGGCAGGAGCGCCCGCAGGGTGCCGTCCGGCTGCTCGAACCAGACCTTCAAGCGGCCAGTTTCATCGGGCAGGCAGAGCCCCATATCGCCGTTGTAGAGGCCAATACCGTGGTCGTTGCGCACCACCATCACAGGGCGACCGGCATACCAGTCGCCATCGCGGGCAATCAGCCCGGCCCGTGAGAGGGCCAGTTCCAGCCGCTCGTTGAGCCCCTCGACCCCGAACGGGCCATCGCGCAGGGCGCAGAGGATCTGGAAGCCGTTGAATGCCTTGAACACGGCTGCGGGATCTTCCCCCGCGCGGGCCGCCTTCAGATAGCTGCCGTAACCGGCCACCCCCTGGGCAATCAACTCGTCGTAGGCCTCCCCCGCCCAGGGGTGCAGGCTGATATCGGCAAAGCCCGCGCCCCAGACAGCCTCCACCGCCGCCGCATCGCCGCCATTGCAGGCGCGCGCCAACTGGCCGATGCCGGAGTACTGATCGAAGCGCCAGCTCTTGGAGAGCAAACAGAGGCTGTCGCGCACCGGGGCCCCGGCAGGCGTGCCCTGCAGGCGGTAGCCGGTCTGGCGGGAGAGCCAGTCCGCCTGGGCGGGGCTGATGCCCTGCTCGATAAAGCTGCAGATATCGCCGAGCACGGCCCCCGCCTCCACCGAGGCGAGCTGATCCTTGTCGCCGAGCAGAATGAGGCGAGCATGGCTCGGCAACGCATCGAGCAGGCGCGCCATCATGGGCAAATCGACCATGGAGGCTTCATCCACCACCAGCAGGTCGAGGTGCAGCGGGTTGCCTTTGTGGTGGCGGAACTGGCTGCGCCCCGGAATGACCCCGAGCAGCCGGTGCAAGGTGCCCGCTTCGGTGGGGATGGCTTCCACCCACTCGGGGGGCAGGTCGAGGGCCTGCAGGGCAGAACCGATACTCTCGGTCAGGCGCGCCGCCGCCTTGCCGGTGGGGGCCACCAGCCGGATCGCCGGGGCCTTGCCCGATTGCAGACCGGTCTCCACCAGAATGGCCAGCAGCTTGGCCACCGTGGTGGTCTTGCCGGTGCCGGGGCCGCCGGAGATCACCGCAAAGGGGCGCGCCGCAGCGGTGGCCGCCGCCAGCTTCTGGCCGTTGCAGCAGAGCGCTTCGGGCACCAGTGCATCCAGTTTGCTCAGGTCGTTTGCGGCCTGCGCGCTGGCCAGCAGGGCCTCGATGGCGGGCCACTCCACCTCGTTCGGGAACACCAGGTCCAGATACTTCTCGATAAAGTGGCGGGCCGAGAAGTCGGGGGCGAGGCGGGCCTTGAGCAGGGCCCCGAACACCAGGCCGTAGTCGCGGGCAAAGAGGCGCGACAGGGCCGGGGCAATCTCCGGCCATTCGGCCCTCTCGCTTAACGCATGCAGATGACGGGCCACTCCCTGCTCGTGATCGTGGTAGCGGGTGAGGTAGAGACGGCCGTGCCAGAGCCGCAGCGGCCAGCGCGGGGCTTCCCCTTCATCTTGCTCGCCGCCAACCAGGGGGCTTGCCGCAAACAGGGTGGGCCAGCTCGCCGGATCCGCCAGGTCGGCCAGCAGATCCCGGCCCTGATCCGGATCCAGCCCGAACGGGCGCAAGGATCCGGCAGAGAGCATCTCCAGCGGCAGGCAGACATGGCCACGCCCCAACTCGAAGCAGGCGAGCGCCGCCCCCAGCACCAGCTCGGGACTGCCACCAAGGTCGGCCACCAGCTTGGCAAATTGCAGATCCAGCTGGCGGATGCGCCCCGCCAGCGCCAGGGCCTTGAGCCGTTCGATCATCATTGCGCTCTTCATGCTTCTACCCCGTTATCCGAAACTTGTGCGAGGGCGGGCGTAACCCCCTCGCTAAACAGCCGATCCAGCCCCAGCACCAATTCACGGCTGGGGCGAGTATGGAAAATCCCCCCCTGCGGCATGCCGCGCAGGAACAGATAGAAGACGCCGCCAAAGTGCTGCTCGAAGTCGTAGCCCGGCAGGCGCAGGGCGAGCAGCCGGTGCAGCGCCAGGGAGTAGAGCTGGTATTGCAGGTCGTAGCGATGCTCCACCATGGCCAGCTCCAGCGCCGGCCGGCTGTAGTCGGTCGGGCTCATGCCGAGGTGGTTGGATTTGTAGTCGAGCAGATACCAGCGCCCCTGCCACTCGAACACCAGGTCGATAAAGCCCTTGAGCATCCCCTGCACGGTGGCAAAGCTGAGGGGCTTGTTGCCCCGCGACAGCAGGTCGTACTGCTGGCAGAGGGCGGTCAGCGCCTGTGCCGTCACCCGCCCCATGGGCAGGAAGAACTCCAGCTCCACCTGCTTGCGCTCGGGGGCCAGATCCCGCAGCCGTACCGGCTCGCCAAAGCCGGTTTCAAGCGGGGTCTCCAGCACCGCCTCCACCTGCTGCTGCAGCACTTGGGCCCAGCTCTCGTCGAAGCCGTCCTGCGCCAGCAGGGTAGCGATATGCTGTGCCAGCGGCTCGCCTGCGACACTTTGAAAGTCGATGGTCTCGAACAGGCTGTGCAGCAGGGTGCCGGGGCGCGCCCCCTTCGGGAAGGTGAAGATGGAGGGCTGGGGCGCCTGCACTGGCTCTTCGGCCGCCAGCACGGCCGCCTCGGTCACTACCTCGTCATCGAAGCCGGGGTTGGCCAAGACACCCTTGCTGTGACCGTGGCCCTGCGCCGCCAGCCCGGAGTAGGAGCTGATCCACCAGTCCCGCTCAAGGGTGCCGCCAAAGCGGCGCACCTGGGGCTCGCCCAGTTGCTCCTCTTCGGCCGGCAGCGGGACCGGGCGGGTGAGCGAGGGCTCACCGACGGCCACCCCGGGCAGATCCTGGGCAAGCGCACTGAGGGCGGTGGCCAGGGTCGCCGCGTCCCCCTCCTCCCCCTTTTGCAGCAGATAGCCGATGGCGGTCTGGTGCAGGTCGGTCTTCTCCGACTTGCCGTTGCCGGAGCGCACCGGCGCCAACCCCAGCCAGGTGGCGTAGACCCCCCGGGTCAGCGCCACGTAGAGCAGCCGCAGATCTTCGGCGAGGCGCTCCTTGTCGGCCTCTGCGAGAGAATCCTCGGCGCCGGTGAGATCGAGAATGGTGCGATTGCCAGCCTCATCGGCCTCGTGATAGAGCGGGGTGTCGGCGCTGCGGTGGCTGCAGATAAAGGGCAGGAACACCAGCGGGTACTCCAGCCCCTTGGATTTGTGGATGGTGACGATCTGCACCAGCTTGCGCTCGGACTCCAGGCGAAGTATCTGCTCCGCATCCTGGCCGCTCTGGCGGTTCACCGCCTCCCCCAGCCAGCGCAGCAGGGCGTACTCGCCGTCCAGCTCGCTGCTCACTTGCTGGAGCAGCTCCCCCAGATGGAGGAAGTTGGTCAGCCGCCGCTCCCCGTAGGGGCTCGCCAGCAGGGAGGAGGCAAGATTGCGCCGGTGCAGCAGGGCCCGCAGCATGGCCAGCACGCCGCGTCTATGCCAGACCTTGCGGTACTCCATAAACTCCTGCACCGCGCTCTCCCAGGCCCGCTCGTCCGAGGCAAGCTCGTCGAGGGCCTTGGCGTCGAGATCGAACAATCCGGTGGCGAGCGCCGCCCGCAAACTTCTCTCCTCGCTCGGGTTCTGGCAGGCGTGCAAAATCAGCAGGATCTCCCGCGCCTCCACCTGCTCCAGCACGCTCTCGCGGTTCGACAGATAAACCGAGGCGATGGCGAGCCGTGCCAGCTCCTGCTGCACCAGCTTGCCCTCGGCGCCAGTGCGCACCAGCACGGCGATATCCCCGGCTTTCACCGGCTCACTGCCGATCAGCGCCTTGCCCTCGCGGGCCAGGGTCAGCAGTCGGTGGATCTCCGCCGCCGTGGCGCGGGCCATCTTGCTCTGGTAATCCCCCCGGTTGAAGGTGGGCTGGCCGGTGAGCTGCCAGCAGTGCAGCACAGGCGCAATGACGCCATCCAGCAGCAGTGCCTTGCTCTTGCCCTGCGCCTCCACCGGCAGGAAGGGGATATCCGCCTCGTAGATAAAGGGATCTTTGGCCCGCTCGAACAGACCGTTGACCGCCGCCACCAGAGCGCCGCTGGAGCGCCAGTTGCGCCCCAGAGTGTAGTGGGCGCTTACATTTCGCCGCGCCTGAATGTAGGTGAAGATGTCGGCGCCGCGAAAGCCGTAGATGGCCTGCTTGGGGTCACCGATCATCAACAGCGCCGTGTCCTGGTGGCCGCCGTAAAGCCGGTGGAAGATACGGTACTGCTGGGGGTCGGTATCCTGGAATTCATCGATCATGGCGACCCGGTAGGTGGCGCGAATGCGCTCACAGAGCCGCTCGCCAAGGGGGGAGTCGAGCGCCCCGTCGAGGTCTTTGAGCAGATCGTCGAACGAGAGCTGATGGGCCTGGCGCTTGCTCGCCTGCATCCGGCTGCGCACCACCACGGCGGCCCGCTGCAGGATAAGGTCGCGAATGCCGGGACGGCTCGCCAGCAGCGCGTCGATCTCGCTGAACAGCGGCAGGGTCGGCACCGCGCCCCCCTTCTTGAGGTTCTCCTCCAGCACCGTCTGGCCGAAGCGCTCCAGCTCCTTGGGAATGGCGTAGCCGCTCGCCTCGTCCTGTGCCCAGTCGGCTATCTTGGCGAGCCACCCCTCGTAGTTCTTGCCGGTGTAGCGGCTGATATGGCCATCGGTCTGGCGGCGGATCTCGTCCACCTGCGCCAGCCAGGCCGCTTTCACCGCTGCGATACGGGCCATGGCCGCCTGATGGCGGGCGGCCAGGGTCTCGTCCCCCGCCGGCGGGCGCATCTCCAGCTCGCTGTTGTCGAGCCAGCCGTTCATCTCCCGCAGCAGGGCGGCGGGGCTTGGCCAGAGCGCACGCACCGCGCTTGCCAGGGTTTTATCCACCGGATAGAACTCGGCGCGCCAGTAGTCGCTCACCGCCTGCAGCCTGAGCTGGCTGTCGTCGGTGAGAAATTCGGTTTCGAAGAGGGCGCCCGACTCGAAGGCGTTCTGTTTCAGCATCCGCTGGCAGAAGCCGTGGATGGTGAAGACGGCCGCCTCGTCCATCTGCCGCTCGGCGGCCAGCAGGCGGCGGGCCGCCAGTTCGTGATCCTCCACCTCCGCCAGCAGCTGGGCCAGCAGGGCATCATTGCTTTGCCCACGCATAAAGGCGAGGCGCGCCTCGTGGATGCGGCCACGGATCCGCCCGCGCAGCTCGGCGGTGGCCGCCTCGGTAAAGGTCACCACCAGGATCTCGGTCACCGAGAGCGGCCGCTCGTGGGCGCTGGGCTGACCGGCATCTTCGCCCTCTTCGATGAGCGGGCCGTGACCCAGCAGCAGGCGCAGATAGAGGCCGGCGATGGTGTAGGTCTTGCCGGTACCGGCGGAGGCCTCGATCAGCCGCTCGCCATGGAGGGGAAAACGCAGCGTATTGAGCGGGTTAGCCATGATTACATCATCTCCATGGTGGTCAGTAGCGGGGTCAGGTGTTCGCGGGCCAGCGCCTGC
This sequence comes from Aeromonas enteropelogenes, assembly GCF_000819845.1. GTDB lineage: Bacteria > Pseudomonadota > Gammaproteobacteria > Enterobacterales > Aeromonadaceae > Aeromonas > Aeromonas enteropelogenes. Next base: position 11,341 of record NZ_CDCG01000004.1, on the reverse strand, counting down.
AACTGGGCCAGCACCTCGTCATCGAGTTCCGGGAAGCAGCGGGCGACGTAGACGTCCTGCCCCTCCCCCGTCACCATGTAGCCGCCGTTGAAGCGGGCGAGCGCCGCCTTGTCGGCGGCCTCCGGTTTCTCCGGATCCTTCTCGATCCCCTTGATCCACTCCCAGGCGGTGCTCGGGAAAAACGGCAACGGCCGCTTCATCCCCTGGGTCCAGAGGGCGACCAGGGCCGCCAGTCTGGGGCGGGCTTCGTCTGCCGGGAGCCTGGGCAGTCGCAGGCTCTGCTTGGCGTCAAACAGCAGGGTGTCGCCGGGGGCATCGCTCAATGAGAGGCAGAGGTGCTGGATCCAGCCCAGCAGCAGATCCTTGCCGTTGAAGCTGCCCGGTTTGACCACCAGCAAACGCCCCTGCTGGGTGTCGATCCACCCCTGCAGCTGGCCCTGGGTCAGGGAGATATCGATCTCCACCGCCTGTTTGTCCGCCTCATTGGCCGCAACCCAGGGGCGCAGTCTCTCCGCCAGCTTGCCCATCTCGGCGTCCAGATCATCCAGCAGCAGGCTGCCGAACCAGCCCTGGGGCAGCAGGCCGGAGAGCTGCAAGCGCTGGCGACGCGTGCTCACGCTATCGCTTCGCTCCGGGCTCTTTCCCTCTGCCAGATGGGCATCGAGCAGCAACGCCTTGAGCTGGTAGTGTTGCAGGCCGTCCAGCTCGAACGGCTCGCTATCCTCGATCTCGGCCTCGTCCAGCTCGAACCACACCTTGAGGCGGCGGTTGAGGAAATACTTGGCGGGCTGGCGATAGAAGCGCAGCAGCTCCGCCAGCTCCAGTCCCTGCTCCTTGCCCCATTCGGGAGGCAGCGGCAACTCGCTGCTCTGGAAGTTGGCGGCCCCGCGCTCTGGGTTCAGGGCCGGCAGCCAGTCGGCGGCATAGGTGAAGAGGCCGGAATTCGCCTCTGGATAGAAGTAGCTGCGGCTGTAGGGGGTGAGCGGGTGCTCCACGATCAGGTGTTCGAGCAGCCGCCGGCCTGAGGTCTCGTCATCGAGGCTCTCATCCCCCGCCAGCACGAAGCCCTGACGCACATAGTCGATGAGTTCGGCCAGCAGCACGGAGGGCACCTTCTCGCTGTTGTCCTGGGCGCTGAAGCCCTGATAGCTGATATAGAGCCCCTGCTGGGCGCTGAGCAGCGCCTCGAGGAAGAGGTAGCGGTCGTCATCGCGACGGGAGCGATCCCCGCGCCGGCCCGCCACCGCCATCAGGTCAAACCCCATGGGAGCCAGGGTGCGCGGGTAGACGCCGTCGTTCATGCCGAGCAGGCAGACCTGCCTGAAGGGGATGGAGCGCATCGGCATCAGGGTGCAGAAGTTGACCTGACCGGCGAGGAAGCGCTGGCTGGAGCGGGACTCCCCCAGCACGCTGCCGAGGTAATCCTGCAGCAGGTCGGCACTGATGGGCTGCTCGAAGCGGGCCTCGCCGAGCTGGGCGAGCCAGTCAGCCAGCTGGCTGCGAATAAGCTGCAGCTGGCGCTCTTCATCCTCGTCGGCCTGATAGAAGCGCTCCAGCAGCTCGTTGAGGCAGGCGATCCACTCGGGTAGCCCCTGCGCCTGTTGCAGGCGGGGCAGAAATTCCGCCAGGGAGTCGACAAACCAGGCGAGCTTGCCGAGCGCCAACCCCTGCTGGCCCTCGATATCGGCGTAGGGCAGGATCCCCGCCACCGGTTCGCCATCCCCCATGGCAAAGCCGAGCAGCATGCGGCGCAGGCCGAACAGCCAGCTGTTGCCACAGAGGCGCGGCAGATCGAAGCGCTCGGGGTAGCCGTCATCCAGCCCCCAGCGGATGCCGGTCTCCTGCACCCAGCGCCGCAGCTGGTTGAATTCGTCGTCATCGAGCTCGAAGCGACGCAGCACGGCGGGCACCTCGAGGATGGCGAGCAGCTCGCCGGCCCCCAAGCGGGCGTTGGGGAGTCTGAGCAGGGCGAGGAAGCTCTGCAGCAGCGGGCTCTCCTGACTCGCCGCCCGATCCGACACCGCGAAGGGGATCTGGCCTCTCGCCCCGAACACCGCCTGGATGTAGGGGCCGTAGCTGTTCACATCCGGCATCATCACCACCACGTCTTTCGGGGTGAGGGTGGGGTCTTGCTCGAACAGCGCCAGCAGCCGGTCGTGCAGCACCTCAAGCTCGCGCATCGGGCCGTGACAGGCGTGGATCTGCAGGGAGCCATCGGCAGGATCGATCGGGCTCTTGTGATGGCTGCTATCCAGTTCGAACTCGCCAGCTCCCCGTTCGGCCAGCTCCAGCACATCCTTCTGGATGGCGCGCAGCAAGCTGGTGTCGTCGATATCGACGAAAGCCTCGATTTGCGGGACCTCCAGCTCCATCAACTGATGCAGGTAGTCGCGCCCCAGCTTGCCCATGGAGGCGAGCAGCGGGTTGGCGGGGCCCTGCAGGGTGTCAAGATCGGTGCCGGGCTTGAGCTTGTTTTGAAGGCGCGCCAGGGTCTTGCGATCGAGCAGATCCCCCCAGTAGTAGCGGCAAGGGTTGGTGACGAAGAGGTGCACCTCCACCTCATCCCGGCTGCCGAGAGCCAGCAGCGCCTCCACGTAGCGCGGCGGCAGCGCCGAGATACCGAACACGAACACCCGCCGGGGCAGCCTGCCCGGCAGCTCAGCTGTGCACCCCAACTCGTGGATAAACTCCTCGTAGAGGTTGGCGCGGTGGTAGCCGCTGGGGGCCAGCGCCAGGGTACGGGCCACCAGCTCGCGCCAGAGCTCCGGCTGCCAATCCTGGCCGCTCACCCCGGCCAGCTCCTGACTCAATCCCTCCCCCTGCTCCCAGCGGGCGATCCAGTCTGGTCGATAGACCAGATACTGGTCGAACAGATCCGCCACCTTCTGGCAAAGCTGCCACAGCCGCACCTGCTCCGGCGCCTTGGCAGGATCCGCGTCATCCCCACTCCCCAGATAGGCAGCCAGCGGCGCAAAGGCGGGGCGGTCAAGCAGGGCGGGCAAGATGGTCATCAGCTGCCAGCTCATGGATCCCTTGTTGTAGGGGCTCTGACGAGGTACGTCCGCCAGCACCCGGGTGAACATCTCCCAGATAAAGCTGGCGGGCAGCGGAAAGTCGATATTGGCGGCAATGCCGAAGGCCTTGGCCAGCTCCAGCTTGAGCCACTGGGCCATACCCGGGCTCTGCACCAGGATCTGTTCCCGCTCGAAGGGGTGAGAGAGGGGCGCCTGCCGGATGCGACTCACCAGCAGCTCTTTGAGCAGATCCAGCTGATTGGAGTGGTAGAGGGTAAACATGAGCAATTCCCGCCAATGCAAAAGAGGTGTGATCGCGGGAAAACCTCAAGGATCCCCGCCACTTCAACAAGAATTGGGATTGTCGGGGATCGGGGGGGAAGATGCAAAAGGCACTTGTTGCCGCCGATCACGTCGTCATCACGAATGGCAAAAAGGCGTAGGTGGCGGGCATAAAAAAGCCGGTGCCGTTGCACCGGCCAAAAAGCATTGGAAAACTCGAACTGTCAGGGCATTACCAACTCTTGCCAAGGCGGGCATCCAGGCTGAAAGCGCCTGCACCTGCCGCCGCCAGGGCCAGGAAACCACCGGCGACCGAGATGTTCTTCATGAACATCAGCATCTGTATCTGATCAGCCGGTTGATAGTGGAAGATGAAGGCGGCCATCAGGGTGAAACCGGCCATCAGCACCGAGAGGCTGCGGGTGAACAGGCCCAGCATGATGGCGAGGCCACCACCCAGCTCCAGCAGGATCACCAGCGGCAACAGGAAACCGGGCACGCCCATGGCCTCCATATAGCCCTGGGTACCGGCGTAACCACCGATCTTGCTCCAGCCCGCCATCACAAACATCAGCGCCAGCAGTACGCGACCCACCAGCAGTGCCACATCTTTCATCTTGTCCATCTCAATCTCCTCGTTCACGCCGCATCAGAGCTGGCAACTTCAGGGTAGGTCAAATAACAGGGCCTGAGTGGCACTTGTTGCCACCAGCTCCCAACTTGATTCATCACGACTGAGCACCCCGTCGCCGGGTCGGGCAGCCAGACCGTTGGCGGTCAACTCCCCTGAAATCATCTGCAGGTAACCGTGCCGACCAGCCAGCTCCCAGGTGAGGGATTCACCGGGCTCAAGCTGCACGCGCCAGACCCGGGCCTGCTGGCGGATCCTGAAAGATCCATCCTCGCCATCCGGTGACGCCACCAGCGTCATGCCGGGCCTGGCCTCTATCTTCTTCTGTTGATAGCCGGGGGGCGTATCGTATTCGTTCGGCTCGATCCAGATTTGCAGCAGGGAGAGCGGCTCGCTCTGCGAGGGGTTGTACTCACTGTGGCGGATCCCGCTGCCTGCACTCATCAACTGGAAATCCCCGGCCGGGATCTGCTCGGCGTGGCCGAGGCTGTCCTTGTGCTCTATGGTGCCGGTCAGCACACAAGTCAGGATCTCCATGTTGGCGTGAGGATGGGTGGCGAAACCGCCACCCGGCGACACCAGATCCTGATTGATGACCCGCAGGACCGAGTGGCCCATCCACTCCGGGTCATAGTAGTGCCCGAACGAAAAACTGTGGCGCGCATCCAGCCAGCCAAAGTTGGCCTTGCCCCGCGCCTCTGCGGCTCTCAATTGCATCATGATGTGCTCCTCATCTCTGAAGGTTCGCCTTAGCGGGGGTTGCCACCGCCGATGCCGAACGGAATACGGTACTCGCTGCTGTCACCGGCCAGGCTGACGGTCAGGTTGCCCTGGGTGCGGCTCGGGATCTTCACCTGCTGGGTGCCGACCAGACTGGCGTGGACGGAAGCCAGCAGATCACCGGACTGATCGCGCACCTCCAGCATGGGGTTGGCCTTGCCATCCATCGCCGCACTCGCATGCCAGTTTACAAACAGCACGCCCGGGGTGGCGTTGAAGTCAGCCGGCACGGAAGCCTGGGCAAAACCTGCGGTCATCAGGCCTGCAACGGCCAGCATCTTGATTACGTTTTTCATGTTCACTCTCTTGTTTTATATGTCATTGCCAAGGCCGCTTTGGCCCGAATCAATGCATCCATGCAAGAGGTCATTCAAATAGTATGTTGTTCTTTCACCGACGTCTGACGTGCCCTTTGGGGCTGTCACAGCACTGAACTACCTTTTATTTGGTCACTTGGCGTTCCTGCCTAAGCGTTGATTGAATATTAAAGTTGCCTGGCCTAACTTGTTAGCGAGATAAACTGGCAAACATATTCAAAAAAATTGAAGGCAGGCTATGGCCAAGGAACTGAACAAGGAACGGGCGCTGACCCTGGAGGCGATCCGGGTGCTGGACGCCATCGACCGTCGCGGCAGCTTTGCGGCGGCGGCCGACGAGCTGGGCAAGGTGCCCTCGGCGCTCAGCTACACGGTACAGAAGCTGGAAGACGAGCTGGACGCCATGCTGTTCGACCGCAGCGGCCACAGAACCAAATTCACCCCGGCCGGTCGCATGCTGCTGGAACGGGGCCGGGTGCTCTTGGAAGCAGCCGAGCATCTGGTGGGCGAGACCCGGGCCCTGGCCCGTGGCTGGGAGACCGACATCACCATCGCCGTCGATGCCCTGGTGCCGGTACAGACGCTCTATCCCCTGGTGGAACGGCTGGCCGAGCTGACCGATACCCGGCTGCGGCTGCGGGCCGAGGTGCTGGCGGGCAGCTGGGAGTGTCTGGAGGATGGTCGCGCCGATCTGCTCATCTCCTCCCTCAATCCCGACATCATGATGACCGGCATCAAGCACCAGCTGCTCAGGGAGGAGGTGATGCTCTATGTCGCCCACCCGGATCATCCGCTCCACCTGGAAGCCGAGCCCCTGGCGGACGAGACCCTGCGCCGTTACCGCGCCATCGCGGTGGCCGATACGGCGCTGCGCAAACCGGTGCTTACCTACCGTCTGCTCGACAAGCAGCCGCGCCTCACCGTCAGCTCCATGAGCGAGAAGCGGGATGCCCTGCTGGCGGGGATTGGGGTCGGCACCATGCCGCAAAGCTGGATCGAGGAGGACATCAAGGCGGGACGACTCAAGGTGATCTGCCCCGAGTATCGCCATCAGCTGCAGGTGGTGCTGGCCTGGCGCCGCGATACCATGGGCAAGGCCAAGAGCTGGCTGGTGCGGGAGATCCCCAAACTGTTCCAGACGCAATAGGGGCAGTAGCGCTGGCAAAAACGAGAAAGGGGAGCCTCAGGCTCCCCTCTTTACGACTGGCTGTCGGTGATGGCGCTTACTGGTTCGCCTCGGCGAACTGTTTCATCGCTTCGGCATGCTTGGCCATGCCGTTGGCACGCTCGCCGAGGTTCTTGATAAACTCGGCCTTCTTGGCCGGATCCTCGATGCGATCATAACGTTGCTGCAGGTTGGCCTGGATCTGCTCCGGGGTCATGTTCTGCATGCGGGCCATGCGGTCGTGACGACCACCGTGGTGCTTGCCACCCATCATGCCGCTGCCATCCATCGGGCAGTCCACCATGGGACCCGGTTGAGCGGTCGGAGTTGCTTCACTGGCAGCATAGGCACCCAGCGGCAGGCCGAGGATCAGGGTAGCGGTCAGCAGGGTTTTGGTCAGCTTTTTCATGGTCTATCTCCTCTCGGGATGAATCGGGTTCGGCACTCTTGCCTTGTCCTCAAGTAAACACCCCTCTGGTGTCTGAACTTTGCCAGTATCACCCTTTTTTGTAGCAGAGTGTGGCATCTTGCTGATCTGGCACACTTTGACACAAACCCTGCAAGGGATTTCCGTATACTCGAGCCAACCCCAAGCAAGAGAGGCAGTCATGAATCAAGGCAGCACCCACATTCTGGTCGTCGACGATCACAGCGAGATCCGCGATCTTCTCAAGCGTTTTCTGGAACAGCATGGCCTGCGGGTCAGCTGCGCCCGGGATGGCAAGGAGATGAAGCGGCTGCTGGAGGAGCGCGAGTTCGATCTGCTGGTGCTGGATCTGATGATGCCGGGTGAAGATGGCCTGACCCTCTGCCGCGAACTGAGGGTGAAATCCAACATGCCCATCATCATGCTCACCGCCATGGGCGAAGAGACTGACCGCATCATAGGGCTGGAGATGGGGGCCGATGACTATCTGGCCAAGCCGTTCAACCCGCGCGAACTGCTGGCCCGGATCAAGGCGGTGATGCGCCGCACCCAGGCCGACACCCAACCCTCGCCCGAGACCCTGACCCGGGATCTGCGCTTTGATCGCTGGCTGCTCGATATCAACCGCCGGGAGCTGGTCGACGAGGATGGCGTGGGGCTGAGCCTCTCCACCGCCGAGTTCGATCTGCTCAAGGTGTTTCTGGAGCGACCGCAACGGGTACTGAGTCGGGATCAACTGCTGGATCTTGCCCGCGGACGCGAGGCGGTGGCGTTTGATCGCGCCATCGACACCCTGGTGAGCCGGCTGCGCCGCAAGCTGGAGCGGGATCCCAAGAATCCCGAACTCATCAAGACCATCTGGGGTGGAGGCTATATGTTCTCCGCCGATGTGACGCAGGTATAAGTTGATGGCCGCCTTCAAGCGACTCGGCTCGGGTTTGTGGCCCAAGGGACTGACCGGCCAGATCATCCTAGTGGCGCTGACCGGGCTGATCCTGATCCAGCTGCTCAGCATCCAGATCTATCGCACGGATCGGGAGGAGGCGCTCGGCTTCGTCAACAGCCGCAACGCCATGCAGCGGATCATCTCTGTGGTGCGCCTGCTCTCCCTCTCCCCCCCTTCGCTCTATGACGAGATCCTCAAGGCGAGCCGCAGCGAAACCCTGCTGCTACGTCTCTCGAATGAACCCTTGCGGCCGGACAATCGCAGCCCCCGCTTCGAGCAGCTGGTTCGCTCCCGCCTCAGCTATCCGGCCGGGCTCGATGTCGAGATCAGCGCCGAGCTGAAGCAGGATTCCCAGCGCAGCAAGGCGTGGGAGCACCACGCCCGCATGATGCGGGATCGCAAGGGGCCGCCACCACGGGACATGCGGCTCTACGGCTCCATCGAGCTGCCCCAGGGGGGCTGGCTGCAGTTCAGCTCCCTGGTGGACAAGGAAGCGGGCAGCTGGTCCTGGCAGACCACCCTCAACCTGATGCTGGTCGCCAGCCTGGTAATTGGCCTGATGGTGCTGCTGTTTCGCCGTGCCACCCGCCCCCTCAAACAGCTGGCGGCCAATGCCGATCGCCTCGGTCGCGGTGAGGACATCGATCCTCTCAAAGAAGAGGGGCCCATCGAGGTACGGGAATCGATCCAGGCCTTCAACCGGATGCACACCCGACTCGCTCGCTTCGTACAGGACAGAACCCGGATGCTGGCGGCTATCTCCCACGACCTGCGCACCCCCATCACCAGCCTGCGGCTGCGTACCGAATTTCTGGCCGACGGAGAGGACAAGGAGCGGATCCAGCAGACCCTGCAACAGATGGAGCAGATGCTGGCCGCAACCCTGAGCTTTGCCCGGGAAGAGGGACAGCAGGAGGCGACCCGGGAGCTGGATCTGGTCAGCCTGCTGGAGAGCCTGTGCGACGACTATGCCGATACCGGTCAGCCGGTCACCTGTCTGGCCGAAGGCAAGCAGGTCTACGCCTGCCGGGCCAACACCTTGCGCCGGGTGCTGCAGAACCTCATTGGCAACGCCATCAAATATGCCGGCAGCGCCGAGGTGTCGCTGGAACGCACCCGGGACGAGCTGCTGATCCGGGTCTGCGACAACGGGCCCGGGATCGATGAGGAGCATCTGGAAGACGTGTTCAAGCCCTTCGTGCGCCTCGACGAGGCGCGCAACACCGAATCGGGCAGTGTGGGGCTCGGCCTCTCCATCGCTCGCACCCTGGTACATCAGCACGGTGGGGAGCTGACGCTGCGCAATCGCTCGCAAGGAGGGCTGGAGGCCAGGATCAGCCTGCCGCTCTAACATTTGCCCATCATTGAGAAAACAGAGATAAAAAACGGGGTCGCCCCTCACAGGGCGACCCCGTTGCGTTGCACTCGGGATCAGAAGTTATAGGTCACGCCGAGGTTGTAACGACGGCCATCCAGCACAGTGCCATAGCTGCCGTAATCCACCGTCTTGTCGAACAGGTTGTAGATGCCAGCGGTCACATTCAGGTGCTTGTTCGCCTTGTAGACCAGACCCATGTCGAAGAAGGTGTAGGAGGGCGTGCCTTCCGCCATCTTGACCCGGCTCAGGTATTCAGAGGTTTCGCCACGGAAGTTGACCCTGGACCAGAGGCCAAGATCCTCTGTGGTCTGCCAATCAACGCTGCCGTTGAACATGTGGCGGGGCATCTGGTTCAGCGCATGACCGGCCAGCGGGCCGCTCTTCTGTTCGGACTGGGTGAAGGTGTAGCTGGAGCTGACCGACCAATCCTCGTTGATCGCCCACTCCATCATGCTCTCGACGCCGCGCATGTTCGCCTTGTCGACATTGATGCGATCGCTGATGAAGTCGTAGCTGTGACCATTGAGGGTGCAGGCGGGATCATTCTTGCTGGAACAGCGACGCACCTCGGAGATCTTGTTCTTGAAGTCGGTGTTGAACAGGGTCACACCTGCGTTGAGGCCCTGGCCGCCATCCCACAGCAGGCCGATCTCTTCGCTCACGCTGGTCTCCGGCTTCAGGTCCGGATTACCGACCAGCATGCCGTCCAGAGTGCCGCCCCCCGTGACCTGACCCCAGTTGGCCGCAGACATGCGCAGATCCGGCGAGCGATAGCCGGTAGAGACGCCCCCCTTCAGGGTCCAGGCATCATCCAGGTGCCATACCCCATAGAGACGCGGGCTCCAGTGAGTGCCGTAGTTTTGGTCCCGATCCATCCGGACACCGCCGGTCAGGGCAAACGTCTCGGTCAGCGACCACTCGTCCTCGACAAACAGTGCCCAGCTCCAGCGGGTCAGCTCACTGGCCGGGTTCGCCACCTTCAGGGTATTGCCCTGATCCTGCAGGTCTTCATAGCGATACTGGCCACCGACGCTCAGATAGTGATCCCCCAGAATGAACTGGGTATGGGTATCCAATATGGTGTTGGTCAACTCCATCTGGCGGCCCGGGTTGGTGTTGATCTCCTGCTGCAGGTAACTGCTGGAAGAGCCGAAATCATACTGGCCGGTATGCGTCAGTGCATAGTTGGTACGCTCATAGCGGTTGAGGCTGGGCTTGGCATTGTCAGCGACGGAGTTGCCCGGGGTGCGATCCCGATCCTGTAGGCTGCGACTGGCCTCCAGATCGAAACGGTTCTGCTCGTTGGGATTGAAACTGAGCACGGCGGTGCCACTGCGGGTTTCCTGCTCGGCAAAGCCTTGGGCGAATTTGTCTTCACCGCGATGGGCCAGCTGACCGTTGAAGCGCAGGCCAAGCACGTTATCGATCAAGGCACCGGCGGCGTAGGCATCGGTCTGGAAGATGTTGCCCGCATCCTTGTTCTCCTGGAAGGTAGAATCGGCGTGAACCGAGCCTTGCCACGCCATGCCTGTGGTCTTGCGGGTGATGACGTTGATAACGCCGCCCATGGCATCCGAACCATAACGGGAAGACATGGGTCCGCGCACCACTTCAATCCGCTCGATGGCCTGCAACGGCGGCAACCAGCCCTGCTCGATGCCGGGACCGTCGCTGTTGGGGCGGGTGCCGCGGCTGTCTACCTTCTTGCCATCGACCAGCATCAGGGTGTATTTCGAGCCCATGCCGCGGATGCTGATATCGCTGCTGCTGCCCCCACCTGTGATCACTACCCCGGGCACATCCTTCAACGCATCGGTAACATCGCGATAGGCGCGTTTTTCCAGCTGATCACGGGTAATGACGGAGATGGATGCAGCAGAGTCTTCAATTTTCTGCTGGAATCCGGAAGCCGTCACCACCATCACTTCGGACTCGGCGGCAAGGCCCTGCATGGAGAGCGTGGAGCAGATCAGCAAGGCAAGCTTGTTCGGTTTCACTGTTATCATCTTCTGGCCTGAACGTTTAAGTAGGAAAGAGGCGTATTCCCTTACTTCAGTCGTTACACCATCCCGGTCTCCTGCCAGGAAGGGGATAAATAAGGTTCATATGAAGAACAACTTATCAATCAGGCCGAATTGTAACTATCATTGCCACGAAGATCGAACAATAATCATTATCATTTAATGTTTTGTGAGCTCAATACGTAGCTAAACATAACATTATGTTTTATATGGATTATTGACGTTCTGGAGGGAACTGGGGAATCACAGCCGGAAGCGGCACGGGGTATCCGGTGAGTCAAGAATGGGCCAGTAAACCGGCCAAGGCTGCCATGGCGAGCGCAGTTGGAACTGCTGCACATATGCTAAATAGCAGACAATAAAAAACCCCGCTCAGTGAG
>NZ_CDCG01000003.1 GCF_000819845.1 Aeromonas enteropelogenes | reverse complement strand
GCTTCGACGATGACGGTCCGGATATTGTTGAAACCTCAAAATCTACTTCACTGGCAAACTCTAGCTCAGGATATGTTGAGGGTATTTATACCGTTGATTTGGGGAGTGATGGTGCAGGTCATGGTGACCTGACAGGGAATATCTCTGGCTGGAATGGAACCACCACTACTTATGCGGCTAGTGTGTTGACCTCAGATGGATACACTATCTATTACTACGTGAATCCGGCTTCGCCGGGTACCTTGTTTGCTTATACCAGCACAGTACCAAGTGCATACACCGGTGGTAGCGGACAGAATCTGATCTTTACTCTGACCATGGATGTTACTGGTCACTATATCATTGACATGGACGGTAAGGTTGATGGGGCAATCGAAGAGTTCTCTACAACGTTTAACAAGAGTGTCGGTGGCTATCAGGATTATTTGGTTATTACCGATACAGGTGGCATTTATAAGCCTGGAGATGTTATCCCCAATGGGCAGAATGTCATCATGACGGTAGATTCGCTGGAGGGTACTGTTAACTCGAGTACGCAAGGTCTAGCGACAGACAATCAGTGGATCGAAGGGTCTAATAAAATTTATTTTGATTTCTCGGCCCCCGCACTAGAAGTCGCTTTCTCCGTTGAAAATAAATCGAATGCAGCCACAAATTTAGTTAGCTGGACTATTTATGGCACTAATTCGAACGGTGATCAGGTCGTTCAAAGCGGCACTACGCTCTTTACTAATCATACAGAGGCAACTATCCCCACTACGTTGACGAATATCACTCGGGTCGAGTTGTCTGATGCTGGCGGTGATGGTTTCAGGGTGACTGGAGCCAATTTACTCGAGCGTATTGAAGAGGATCCTGTGATCACTAATTTCAATGTTGCGGTAGTTGATGGTGATGGTGACAAAGATACATCAATATTGCAGGTGGCCTTTGAGCCAGTTGTTGCTCCTGTTCTTATCGTTGGTAGTAATGCCGACGATGTCAGCGGCAGCTCCGTACCGTTTGTCGTGTCTGGTGGCGCTGGCGAGATTGATGGAAAGAGTGGTAATGATGCCCTGATCGGAGATGTCGGAGGATCGAACCAGTTACCTGGGCAGAAAGCGAATATTGCCTTTTTGCTGGATAACTCAGGCAGCATGATCAGCAATACAATTCAGTTCACCAATATTAATGGTGTCACGTCCAGTATCACCCGACTCGAGGCTATGAAGCAGGCAGTGATCAGTGCAATTAATGGGTTGTACAACTCGGGAGCGAGCGACATTCGAATTCATATCGATGCGTTCGCTACTCAGGTAAACAGCTCAGGTAGCTTCACTCTGACAACTGGAGGAGTAGATGACAATGCTCAACGGTTGGCAGCAATTGCTTTTGTCAATGCCATCACTGTGCCCAGTGCTGACGCTACAAACTATGAGGCTGGATTGATCGCCGCTAATAACTGGATTGAATCAGTTGGCCCTGATGCTCCTATTGCCGCGGCTGATGTTAACAAAGTTATCTTTGTTTCTGATGGGGAGCCCAACCGAGCATACCATGCAAATGGTACAACGACGGTTGATAGTGTCAGCAGTGCTGTGGCTATGCAGCATGTGCTCGGGACTTATAATCCTAGTGGCTCAAGCAATGATGATAATGTCAGCGAAGTAAATCGAATTGAGAATGTAGGCTCGTCAGTCGGGCAGACTTTTACGATTGAGTCCGTTGGGATTCAAATCGGTGCTAATGCCTTGACGCTACTTGGTCAAGTCGAAGGAACAGGAGGTAGCGCAACCAATGTCAACAATGCTAACCAGCTTAATACCGTTATTGGTCAGCTTACCGGCGGGGGGAGTGCTGCTGCTTCGGTAGGCAATGATCATCTGCAAAGTGGTGCCGGCAATGATGTGATATATGGCGACAGTATTTATGTCAACAGTGCTGATGCTGGCTGGGCTGCATTTGTAGCTGCACATCCAGGGCTGACGTCGAATCAGTTGCTGACCGAATTAGTAACTAACCATGCCTCCTACGCTCAAGAAGGTACAGTGGGTGGGGATGACATATTGGATGGTGGGGCTGGTAATGACATCCTCTATGGTCAAGGTGGTAACGATACCCTGATTGGTGGCTTAGGTTCGGATACTCTTACCGGAGGCACTGGTAACGATACCTTCAAATGGGTCAGTGGCGATGCAGACGGCAGTACGGACAACATCACCGACTTCACCCTGGGTGCGACTGCCAGTGGTGGCGATGTATTGGATTTGTCTGATTTGCTGGTTGGCGTACCTACTGGTGGCACCAACGAAGAGCTGGCGACGGTATTGGACAACTACCTGCAGTTTGATACAGCTACCAGCAAGCTGACCATAGACACGAACGGATCGGCGAGTGGTGGCTCTCAATTGACCGTCCAGTTCCAGGGCAACCTAGATCTGGATCAAAACGGAGGGCTCACAACCAACCACGACATCATCAAGCAAATGCTGGATGACGGTAACCTCAAGGTTGATCCGTAGCCAGGAGTCGGGGCCAGGCCATGCTTGGCCCCTGTTTTTTATGACAGAGGATGGATAAGATAGCGGCGGTATAAAGGAGAGACACCATGCAGTCATTCAACTGGGTCGACATTGATGGCATCCGCTATAGCTGGGATGGACAGGGTCAGATTACCTGTGCCGGCCAGTTTGGCTATCAAGCCTCGATCGCAGGTGATCGGCTGGATGCGGTGGAGATAGAAAATGACGCCGGTGATGTCGCAGGAACGCTGCATGTCGACTTTGCGGCTGCATCGATCAGCTACATACCGGCCATGGATGCAGAAGCTTCCCATAACATGATTTTGGTTGGTCATGAGTTGGGTCAGCAGGAGTATCTATTGAATAGCTTTCATCCTGCATCCTTGCAGGAGTTGTTGGGGCCTTCTGAAACAATCGCTTGGACTGTAGTCGCAGATGACTTCAGTTCTCTCGGAACGGAATTACCTCCTCAAGGACATATCCTGTCGTGGGATTCATTCCATTTCGATGATGAGGTGTTGCTCGACAGTTCATTGCCGACGACAGCGCATGCAGAGATTCTTCCCGCTGCTGATGCGACAATCAGCATCAGTCTCGATTTGACCAATCAGGTACTGGATCAGATCCCGCCATTGCACGATATATAAATTCCCGTTTGCCAGGGGCATAATGACCTCAATTTTTCGATTGAGGTTTTTTATATGTGGCGTCCGCTTCTTACCCTTTCTGCGCTGGTTGTCAGTGTCCCCCTGTATGCTCTGGATGTGCCTCAGGCACCCCATCTGGTGGTGAGTGGTTACGCCGAGCAGAAAGCGGAGCCCGACATGCTGACCCTCAATGTGTCGGTCACCGCGTTGGAAAAACAGGGGATCAAGGCCAAGCAACAGGTTGATACCAGAGTGGCAGCATTCTTTGGCCAGCTGGAAGGACTGGGTATCAAGCGCAGTGATGTGGAGGCGGGAAATCTGGTCATCTCTCCCGAGTATCAATATGGCGAGAACAAGAAGCCGACCTTGCTGGGGTATCGTGCCCAGCGTCAACTGGCGGTGAAGCTGTATCAACTCGACAAGCTGAGCCAGTTGATGGATACCGCACTCAAGGCAGGACTCGAGTCGGTGTCACATATCGAATATGGTCTGAAATCTCCGCAAACCATCAAGGAACAGGCACGCCTGGCTGCGGTCGAGGATGCGAAAAGCAAGGCCGAATCTCTGGCCAAGGCATTTGGCATGAAGCTTGGCAAGGTATACAGCGCTGAATATCGAAATTCATCGCCAGTTCCCGTCTATAGCCGCAATCTCAAGGCGCTGGCCATGTCCGCCGCACCTGCCGCAGATATGGTGGAAAACAGCTATCAACAGCAACAGATCACCATCACCGACAACATCGAGGCGGTTTTCCTCCTGGAATGATGGATAGCCAGTCTACTGCGCATTGATAATGCCAAAACCCGCTCTCGCAACGGGTTTTTAATGTCCAGCGCAACATCAGAATGAAAAAAGCCGACTCGAGAGAGTCGGCTTTTGTTTACTTGAATGGCGTTCAGACTGTGACGGCGTCAGCCTTGGCTGCTTCTGGTGCCGGATTACGGATGAGGTAATCGAAGGCCCCGAGTGCGGCGGTTGCACCAGCACCCATGGAGATGATGATCTGCTTGAACGGCACAGTAGTGGCGTCCCCTGCGGCGTACACGCCGGGCAGGGAGGTGGCGCCCTTGGTATCGATCTCGATCTCGCCGAAGCGGGTCATCGCGACCTCGCTCCCCTTGAGGAACTCGGTATTGGGCACCAGGCCGATTTGGACGAAGATACCCGCGACAGCCAGATGCTTGATTTCCCCGGTGGTGCGATCTTCGTAATCCATGCCTGTCACCTTACTGCCATCACCGATCACTTCAGTGGTGCGGGCGCTCATGATGATGTCGATGTTGGCCATGGAGCGGGCCTTCTGCTGCAGCACCTCGTCGGCGCGCAGGGTGTCGGCGAACTCCACCACGGTAACGTGCTCGACGATGCCGGCCAGATCGATGGCCGCCTCGATGCCGGAGTTACCGCCACCGATCACCGCCACCCGCTTGCCCTTGAAGAAGGGGCCGTCACAGTGCGGGCAGTAGGCCACACCCTTGGTGCGGTACTCGAGTTCGCCCGGCACGTTCAGATCGCGCCAGCGGGCACCGGTTGCCAGGATCACGGCGCGGCTCTTCAGGGTTGCACCGGAGGCGAGATCCACGTTGACATAGCCATCCTTGCTGATGGCGGCGGCGCGCTGCTCGGTGATCACTTCCACGCCGTACTGCTTGACGTGCTGCTCCAGGCTCGCGGCCAGCTTGGGGCCTTCGGTGTAGGGCACCGAGATAAAGTTCTCGATGCCGACGGTGTCCATCACCTGACCACCAAAACGCTCGGCGACGATGGCGGTGCGGATCCCTTTGCGGGCTGCATAGATGGCTGCCGCAGCGCCAGCCGGGCCACCACCCACCACCAGCACGTCGTAGGGATCTTTCTCATTCAGCTCAGCGGCTTTGCGTTCGGCAGCGCCGGTGTCGAGCTTGGCGACGATCTCTTCGAGCGAGATGCGACCCTGGCTGAACGGCTGGCCATTCAGGTAGACGTTCGGTACCGCCATGATCTGGCGCTCGTTGACCTCGTCCTGGAACAGGGCGCCGTCGATCATGGTGTGGGTGATCCCCGGGTTCAGGGTAGCCATCAGGTTCAGTGCCTGAACCACGTCCGGACAGTTATGGCAGGAGAGGGAGATATAGGTCTCAAAGTGGAACTCACCCTTGAGGTTGCGGATCTGCTCCTGCACGGCTGCATCGGCCTTGGAGGGGTGACCGCCGCTTTGCAGCAGGGCCAGTACCAGAGAAGTAAATTCATGACCCATGGGAATGCCGGCAAAGTGAATGCGCGGAGTCTGGCCCTGGGTGGCCACACTCATGGAAGGCTTGCGAGCGGCAGTGCCAGAAGTCTGGGTAATCTTGGGTGACATCTCGCTGATCTCGGTGGCCAGTGCCAGCAGCTCTGCGGATTTGTCACTGTCATTGCCGGACACGCTGATCTCGATGGGATTGACGATGTACTGCAGATAGGTGTTCAGCTGTTGTTTGAGGTTGGTATCCAACATCTTCGAATTCCTTCTTGTGATTGCGGGTCGGCGGTATGCGTGGGCCAGAAAGCAGACCGGCCCTGAATCGGGCCGGTCTTTGGAGTGGGGAGGCTTAGATTTTGCCTACCAGATCCAGGGACGGGGCCAGAGTGGCTTCGCCTTCTTTCCATTTGGCCGGGCATACTTCGCCCGGGTGAGCGGCAACGTACTGGGCAGCTTTGACTTTGCGCAGCAGCTCCAGCGCGTCACGGCCGATACCGCCGGCGTTGATTTCAACGATCTGGATGATGCCCTGCGGGTCGATAACGAAGGTGCCGCGGTCAGCCAGGCCAGCTTCTTCGATCATCACGCCGAAGTTGCGGGTGATGGTGCCGGTCGGGTCGCCGATCATCGGGTACTGGATCTTCTGGATGGTGTCAGAAGTGTCGTGCCAGGCTTTGTGGGTGAAGTGGGTGTCGGTAGAGACGGAGTAGATCTCGACGCCCAGCTTCTGGAATTCGGCGTAGTTGTCAGCCAGGTCGCCCAGTTCGGTCGGGCAGACGAAGGTGAAATCAGCCGGGTAGAAGAAGACAACGGACCACTTGCCTTTCAGGTCAGCGTCAGACACCTGAACGAATTTGCCATTGTGGTAGGCGGTGGCGTTGAACGGCTTGATTTCAGTGTTGATGTAGGTAGACATGTATTGGCTCCTTGGTGATGTACATATGCCTGTCTGGTGTTGATGAGTCGAGCCGGACAAGGCGCTTAACTTTCGATGGATTCATCTTAGGGTCTTTCGCTAATCGATAAAAGCCGCAATTTTGAATCGCTTAAATCTAATAATTAGATACTACTTCTCTGCTGTACCTAACATGAACATGGCGACCTGGATGCGCTAACTCCTTGTCTGAATTCCATATCTGTGGTGTTGCTCCCCTTGTGCGAGAGGAAATGTGCGATCAAGCGAGGGGCCAGGGATAGAAACGTGGGGGAGTAAATGGCGGTAAGGCGAGAGGGGAACGTGCAGATAAAAAAATCCCGGCGCTATCGTGAGACAGGGCCGGGTCATCAAACAAGGAATGGCTATATAAACAAATGCTTTACAGCAAAGACTAACTACGGGGTGTGCAAACTTGCAGACAAATGAGAGGAAGAAGGTGGGTGCACAATCCCTCGTCTCCCCCTCGGCAATTATTGCATGGGGGAGATAATAGTGTGATGAAGATCACAAAGCAAGTTTTTGGTGTAAGTTTTCATTCAAAATGAAAGGCTTTCATTTTTACAGGCTGTTTTATCGCCTAAAAACGCTTTCTTTGTAATTTAATTACAAGTTGGTGGTCAGAAATCGGTAGGGGGATCCTGCTCTTCCATCAACTCCAGCAGGTTGATGGCCACCGCGATAAAGTCAGACTCAGTCACTATGCCCACCAGTTTGCGCCCCTTGAGTACCGGCAAGCAGCCATATTTGTGGCGTTGCAAATAGAGGGCCGCCTCCTTGATGCCGGCGTGGGGATCCACGCTTGCCACTTGACGGGTCATGATCTCGTCGAGCTGGACACTGTCGGTGAATTCGGCCTCCCGCTCCGGACTGATGAGCAGCAGTTTGGACTCGCGAGTCGCCAGAATGTCGGTGAGGGTGACCAGGCCCAGCAGATGATGATGCTCATCGACGATGGGGATATGACGGATCCGCTCCTGCTGCATCAGATCCATCGCCTGTTTGACGCTGTTCTCCGGACCCAGGGTGAAGGGCTGTTCTGTCATGATTTCGGCTAGGGTCATCATGGTGGGCCTCCTTATGTACCTACTTTCACCCTAGCCCACCCCCAGCGGGCAAGACATGATCAGGGTCAATACAGATCATTAAAGAATCATTAACCCATTGTCTGTCACAAAAATGGCCGCTATCCCTTGTCTCTCTTGGGTTTTTGGTCTTTTGGGTTGCCTTGCAAGAGGGGGATAACTAGACTAGCCGCCGATTCCCCCGAGGTGAAAGATGCAAGTATCCGATTTTCATTTTGATCTGCCAGACGAGCTGATTGCCCGCTACCCGATGGCAGAGCGTACTGCCAGCCGCCTGTTGCAGCTTGACGGTCAGACTGGTGCGCTGCGCCATGGTCAATTTGTCGATGTGCTGGACCAGCTCAACCCCGGTGATCTGCTGGTATTCAACAACACTCGCGTCATTCCGGCGCGCATGTTTGGCCAGAAGGCCAGCGGCGGCAAGCTGGAAGTGTTGGTCGAACGCATTCTGGACGAGCACAGCGTGCTGGCGCACGTCCGTTCTTCCAAGTCGCCCAAGCCCGGTACCCGCCTTATCCTGGATGGCGGCCCAGATGGCGAGAAGGTCGAGGCCGAGATGCGGGCCCGCCACGACGCCCTGTTCGAGATCCACTTCCTTGATGCGCGCCCGGTGCTGGAGATCCTGGAGGCCATCGGTCACATGCCGCTGCCGCCTTATATCGACCGTCCCGATGAAGATGCCGACAAGGAGCGTTACCAGACCGTCTACAACGCCAAACCGGGCGCGGTGGCGGCCCCAACTGCCGGTCTGCACTTCGATGAGCCTCTGCTCGAGAAGATCCGCGCCAAGGGGGTGGAAACGGCTTTCGTCACCCTGCACGTGGGGGCGGGCACCTTCCAGCCGGTGCGGGTGGACAAGATTGAAGATCACCACATGCACTCCGAATATGCCGAGGTGCCGCAGGAGGTGGTGGATGCTATCGCGGCAACCCGAGCCCGTGGCGGTCGCGTCATTGCGGTGGGTACCACCTCGGTGCGTTCTCTGGAGAGTGCCGCCAAGGTGACCCTGGCCCAGGGTAAGCCGCTGGCGCCGTTTTTCAGCGACACCGACATCTTCATCTTCCCGGGTTACGAATTCCAGGTGGTGGATGCCATGGTCACCAACTTCCATCTACCGGAGTCGACCCTGATCATGCTGGTCAGCGCCTTTGCCGGGTATGACAACGTGATGGCTGCCTATCAGGCGGCGGTGGCCGAGCAGTACCGTTTCTTCAGCTACGGGGACGCCATGTTCGTCACCCGTCGCCGGGCGCAGGCTTAACTTCGTCCTTCAGGCGCTGTTCACGAGCATTCAGTGATAATCGTGGGCGGCCCCAAAAAATCGGGCCCATGAGGGCCTTCCATTGTCAGACTGTTTCTCTGACTGAAACCGAGGTAGCAATGAAATTTGAATTGAAAACCACTGACGGCCGCGCCCGTCGCGGTCAGCTGGTATTCGAACGCGGTACCGTACAGACTCCGGCTTTCATGCCGGTCGGTACCTATGGCACCGTCAAGGGGATGACCCCGGAAGAGGTGGCCGAGACCGGTGCCCAGATCCTGCTGGGTAACACCTTCCACCTCTGGCTGCGTCCGGGTCAGGAAGTGATGCGCGCCCACGGCGATCTGCACGACTTCATGAACTGGCAGGGACCGATCCTGACCGACTCCGGTGGTTTCCAGGTATTCAGCCTGGGGGATATTCGCAAGATCACCGAGGCAGGCGTGCATTTTCGTCACCCCATCAATGGCGAGAAGATCTTCCTCGACCCCGAGAAATCCATGGAGATCCAGTACGATCTGGGCTCCGATATCGTGATGATCTTCGACGAGTGCACCCCGTATCCGGCCACCTATGAAGAGGCGCGCAAGTCCATGGAGATGTCCCTGCGCTGGGCCAAACGCTCCCGTGACAAGTTCGATGCCCTCGGCAACAAAAACGCCCTGTTCGGCATCATTCAGGGCTCCGTCTACGAGCCGCTGCGGGATGTGTCGCTGGACGGCTTGCTGGAGATCGGCTTCGACGGTTATGCGGTCGGCGGTCTGGCAGTGGGTGAACCCAAAGAGGACATGCACCGCATCCTCGAGCATGTCTGCCCGAAAATCCCGGCCGACAAGCCGCGCTACCTGATGGGGGTGGGCAAGCCGGAAGATTTGGTGGAAGGGGTGCGCCGCGGTATCGACATGTTCGACTGCGTGATGCCAACCCGCAACGCCCGCAACGGCCATCTGTTCACTACCGATGGGGTGGTCAAGATCCGCAACGCCAAGCACCGTGACGACACCAGCACCCTGGATGCCGATTGCGATTGCTACACCTGCAAAAACTACAGCCGTAGCTATCTGCACCATCTGGATAAGTGCAACGAGATCCTCGGCGCCCGTCTGAATACCATCCATAACCTGCGTTATTACCAGCGCGTCATGCAGGGTTTGCGGGACGCGATCGAGCAGGGTAAATTAGACGACTTTGTAACAGAGTTTTACCGTCGGCAAGGGAAGCCTGTGCCTCCACTCGCTGAAAATGACGTGAAATAACAACAGCGTATCAGCTCGTTATCTTTGTGAATCTACATCAATAAGAGGTTGTTAAATGAGCATTATCTCCAAGGCATATGCAGAAGGCGCAGCTCCGGCGGCACAGGGTGGTGGTATGGAAATGATCATCATGCTGGCCGTGTTTGGTCTCATCTTCTACTTCATGATCTATCGTCCCCAGGCCAAGCGCGCCAAGGATCATCGCAACCTGATGAGCTCTCTCTCCAAGGGTGATGAAGTGCTGACTTCCGGTGGCCTGGTTGGCAAGATTGCCAAAGTGGCAGCTGACAGCGATTACTTGGTGATCGCCCTGAACGACCAGACTCAAGTCACCATCAAGAAGGACTTCGTTTCTGCCGTTCTGCCCAAGGGCTCTATCCAGTCCCTTTAATCTCCCGAGGAGCACAGCGTGTTAAATCGCTATCCGCTGTGGAAATACCTGATGGTGATCGTGGTGATCGCCATCGGTTTTCTATATGCAGCCCCCAATCTTTACGGCGAAGACCCGGCCTTGCAGGTTTCTGCCAGCCGTGGTGCCGAAGTCAAGCTGGAAACTCTTGACCTGGTGAAAGAGACGCTCGAGGCGGCCAAGATCCCGGTCAAACATGCGGCGTTCGAGCACGGGCTGATCCTGGTACGTTTCAAGAACACCGAAGATCAGCTCAAGGCGCGCGATATCGTCGCCAACAAATTGGGCGATGACTTCATTACCGCGCTCAACCTGGCCCCTTCCACTCCCGCCTGGCTCGAAGCTATCGGCGCGGCGCCACTGAAACTCGGTCTTGATCTGCGCGGCGGTGTGCACTTCCTGATGGAAGTGGACATGGCCGAGGCGCTGGCCAAGCAGCAAGAGCAGATGGTGCAGGATTTTCGCACCGAACTGCGTACCCAGAAGATCCGCTACTCCGGCGTGCGCCGGGTCGGTGATCAGGTACAGGTGGTGTTCCGCGATGAAGCGGATCAGGAGCGTGCCGTTTCCCACCTGCGTCGCCAGAATCCTGATTTGACCTTCACCACACAGCAGAAAGGGGATGAGTACATCCTGCTGGCTGGCTTGAGTGAAGCCAAGATCAAAGAGGTGAAGAAGTACGCGCTTGAGCAGAACATCACCATCATCCGCAACCGGGTGAATGAGCTGGGTGTGGCCGAGCCGCTGGTACAACAGCAGGGTGCCGAGCGCATCGTGGTGGAGCTGCCTGGTATCCAGGACACTGCCCGTGCCAAGGAGATCCTGGGGGCGACTGCGACCCTGGAATTCCACATGGTCGACGAGACAGCTGATATCCAGGCTGCTGCCGCCGGTCGTGTCCCGCCGAGCTCCAAGGTGTATACCGATCGCAATGGCCGCCCCGTGGTATTGCACAAGCGGGTCATCCTGACCGGCGATCACATCGTGGGTGCCCAGTCCGGTTTCGATGAGTACAGTCGTCCCCAGGTCAACATCAAGCTTGATGGCCAGGGTGGCAACAAGATGGCCAACTTTACCAAGGACAACGTGGGTAAAGGCATGGCGACCGTCTTCATCGAGTACAAGCCGGTGGGTCAGCCCGGTCCGGATGGCAAGCGCAAGTTCCGCAAGCAGGAGGAGGTGATCAACGTCGCCACCATCCAGTCGCGCCTTGGCAGCCAGTTCCGCATCACAGGGATCGACAACGCCAACGAAGCCCATAACCTGGCGCTGCTGTTGCGTGCCGGTGCCCTGATCGCGCCTATCCAGATCGTCGAAGAGCGCACCATTGGTCCGAGCCTGGGTCAACAGAACATCGACAGCGGTATGGAAGCCATCGGCTGGGCCATGCTGGTGATCGTGCTGTTCATGGGGATCTACTATCGTGCCTTCGGTTGGGTTGCCAACCTAGCGCTGTGCATGAACCTGGTGCTGATCGTCGGCATCATGTCGATGATCCCGGGGGCCACCATGACCCTGCCTGGTATCGCCGGTATCGTGTTGACGCTCGGTATGGCGGTGGATGCCAACGTGCTGATCTATGAACGTATCCGGGAAGAGCTGCGCAACGGGCGCGGGGTTCAACAGGCTATCCACCTGGGCTTTGATCGTGCTTTCTCGACCATTGCCGACTCCAACGTCACCTCGCTCATCACCTGTGTGATCCTGTTCGGTATCGGCACTGGCCCCATCAAGGGCTTTGCCCTGACTCTGGGCATCGGTCTGACTGCCTCCATGTTTACTGCCATCACGGTATCTCGCGCCATTATCAACCTGGCATGGGGTGGACGGCGTATCGACAAGCTGCCCATCTGAGGAAGAGACATGTTTCAGATCCTACATTTTGAAAAACCCATCCCCTTTATGCGTTTCGCCAAACCGGGTGTGGTGTTCTCTTCCCTGCTGATGGTGATCTCCCTGTTCTTCCTGTTTGATCGGGGCCTGAACTGGGGTCTGGACTTCACCGGTGGTACCACCATCGAGGTGGGGTTCCAGCAGTCGGTGAGCCTGGAGAAGATCCACGACGTCTTGGCCGAGCAGAAAATTGAAGGGGCAACCCTGCAACACTTCGGCTCTAGCCGTGACGTGCTGTTCCGCCTGACCCCGCAAGAGGGGGTCAAGGTCGAGCAGCAGGGCAACGAGGTGCTGGCCGCCGCCAAGCTGATCGACAATGATGCCGTGCTCAAGCGCGTCGAGTTTGTCGGTCCTTCGGTGGGTGACGAGTTGGCGACGGACGGTGCGCTGGCGATGCTGGCCTCCATCCTCTGTATCCTTGCCTATGTGGCGGTACGTTTCGAATGGCGTCTGGCCATGGGGGGCATTCTCTCCCTGGTGCACGACGTGGTGATCACCCTCGGCGTCTTTGCCTACTTCCAGTACGAGTTTGACCTGACCGTGCTGGCAGCCCTGATGACGCTCGTGGGTTACTCCCTGAACGATACCATCGTCGTGTTCGACCGCCTGCGGGAGAACTTTCGCAAGGTGCGCAAGGGGGATACCGAGTACATCCTGGATCTCTCCATGACCGAGACCCTGAGCCGTACCATCATCACCTCCGGCCTCACCTTCGTGGTGGTGCTGGCGCTGCTGCTCAAGGGCGGCGCGCTGATCCACGGTTTTGCCGTGGCCATGGTGATCGGTGTGGCCTTCGGTACCTACTCTTCCATCTATGTGGCGAGTGCGTTTGCCATGTTCCTCGGCGTCAAGCGCGAGCACATGCTGCCAACCCAGGTCGAGAAAGAGGGAGCGGATCAACAGGAGATCCTGCCGTAACCATGAAAAAGAGCGCCGCTGGCGCTCTTTTCTTTTGTCTGCCTGTCGTATGCTGACGCAGATGATTCAAGTCACAGGAGTTTGCCATGCAACACAATCCCCGTTTTCTGGCGCTGGTCGAAGGGATCCGCGCTCGGGTCGAGGAGACAGACGTTCACCAGATCCGGCGTTGGCAGGAGGAGGGACGCACCGTCATTCTGGTCGATGTGCGCGAGGAGAGCGAATGGGCCAACGGCCATTTGCCAGGGGCCGTCTATCTGGGCCGGGGGGTGATAGAGCGCGATATCGAGACCCGTTACCCGGATCCGGCAACCGAACTCTACCTCTATTGCGGGGGCGGATTTCGCTCGATCCTGGCGGCCGATAATTTGCGCCAGATGGGGTACAGTCGGGTTGTCAGCGTCGATGGCGGTTTTCGGGGATGGAAGGATGCCGGATACCCTGTCGAATCCTGATTTATTTGATGGATAGGGGCTCAGCCACATGACAAAGTGGTTGTTGCCCTTTACCATATGCGAGGTCAAGAAGCGTCAGCGTCGGAGTGTTCATTGAACGTCAGGAAAGGGATTGGATGCCTCCTTGGTATCCTGTTGTTGCTTCCTATGTGGGGTTGCAGCAGTAGCAGTCAGATCAACACCCCGAAAGAGCCCAAGCCGCAGCCCGCGTCACTGGTTTTGGCGACCCCTCTGCAGGTCTCCTACCAGAGCGAGCTGGCACTGGCGCGCCTCGGGCAGATGCTGAGCGAAATGGAGCTGACCACGGAGCAGCGAGCAGAACTCTTCTATGAGCGTGCAGTCGTTTTCGATCGGGTGGGGCTGCGCTCCCTCGCGCGACTGGATTTCAACCGTGCCCTGCGGGAGAAACCGGATTTTGCCGAAGCCTACAACTTCATCGGTGTCTATCTGGTGCAGCAGCAGAACTATGACGAAGCCTACGAGGCATTTGATTCCGCCCTCGAACTGGCTCCCGATTATGATTATGCCTACCTCAACCGCGGCATCGCGCTCTATTACGGCAACCGCCCCGATCTCTCTGCCGCCGACATGAAGCGCTTCTATGAGGCGCAGCCGGAAGATCCCTATCGGGTGATCTGGCTCTATCTGGCCGAGCAGAAGCTCGATCCCGCCGCCGCCATGAGTCGGATGCGCGAACGCCTGAACAAATATGACGACGATGCCTGGAACTGGGATCTGGTTCGCCTCTATACCGGCGAGATCAATGCCAGCAAACTGATGGCCAACGTGGTCAAAGGGGTGAAGGACAATCGCGAACTCGCCGAGCGCCTGTGCGAGACCTACTTCTATCTGGGCAAATTAGAATTGGGCAAGGGCAATCGCAAGGAGGCCATCAGCTACTTCAAGCTGGCGCTCTCCAACAACGTTTATGACTTCATCGAACACCGCTACGCCCTGCTCGAGCTGGAGCTGATGGCGCGCAAACCCTTGCCGCCGGGAGCCCAGAGTGCCCGCAGCAAAAGCGATCAACCATCTTGAACGCGTGTCATCACACCTGGCCCTGAAATAGGTCTACACATTTCCGGCTAGCTTTTCGTTACTTGGAACCCCCGCTGCACCACATCGGGGGTTTTGTATTTCAATGCCTGATGCGACCGCTTCAGGTTGTCAATGTTTATGGTCTGGGTTGCATCGGCAGGCGGTGCCCGGCCAATATTCGGTACAGCCTATCCCGTCCATCCCTCAGCCAGGCCTCATCCTGATTCTTCAACAAATAATGCAGCTTGCGGGTCCCCACCCGTGGCTCTTCGCAATAGTACCCATTGTACGTAGCGTACTACGTGCAAACAAATGGTCAGCTTGTCGACTTGCCATTGCGAGAGGGCTTGTCGAGTCGCATTTTTATGGGAGAGGCGCCGTAATCGTTCTTCCGCACATCGACCACGGTCTCGAAGAACCGGGCCTGCCGGTTAATGAGCGCCCATTGCTGCTTGAGTTCATTGATGAGCTGTTCGGGTAGCCGGGGTCAGGTGTGGAGGTGCTTCAGTCTGCGCGCCGGGATACCCCCTGTTCCAACTTTGCCGACGCGACCATCCCGGAGCGGTTGAGCTGCCACTACATCTGTAAACCATATTCAGGGCGGAACACACAGAGATAAAAGAGGGCCCCACCCTGTGAGGCCCTCTTGTTATGGGATGGCAACCTTAACGAGGTGCACAGTGTCAGGAACCGGATCCCGTGCTGGCCTCTGACATGGTTGCGGCACTCTTGCGCCGGCGCAGCACGCGCACCAGGGGAGGCAGGACGATGACCAGGGCCGCCAGCACCAGCAGGCTCTGGCTGATGGCGCTGCCCCACAGAATGTCGAGCTCGCCATTGCTGATAGAGAGTGCCCGGCGCAGGTTTTGCTCCAGCATCTCCCCCAGCACGAAGCCCAGGATCAGCGGCGAGAGGGGGAAGTTGAGCTTGCGCAGCACATAGCCAAACACCCCGAGACCGGCCATCAGCAGCAGGTCGAAGGTGGTGCTGTGCACCGCGTAGACCCCCACCGCCGAGACGGTGGCGATGGCCGGGGCCAGAAACCAGAGCGGGATGCTGAGCATGCGGGTGAACAGCCCGATGAGGGGGATGTTCATGATAAGCAGCATGATGTTGGCCAGCAGCAGGGCGGCGATCAGCCCCCAGACGATGTCCGGCTGCTCGGTGAACATGGTCGGACCCGGAGTGATGTTGTAGAGGGTCAGGGCCCCCATCATCACCGCCGTAGTGCCCGAGCCCGGCACGCCCAGGGTCAGCATGGGAATGAAGGAGCCGCAAGCGGAGGCGTTGTTGGCCGCCTCGGGAGCCGCCACGCCGCGGATGTCCCCCTGGCCGAAGGTGCCTTGCGGGCCGGCCAGGCGCTTCTCGGTCATGTAGGTGAGGGCGCTGGCGATGGTGGCGCCGGCCCCCGGCAGGATGCCGACGAAGAAGCCGGCGGTGGCCGAGCGCAACATGGTGCCGGTGCACTGGGTCAGCTCGCGGAAACTGAACAGCAGGCGGCCGGTCTGGCGCACCAGCTGCTGACCCCCCTTGGTGTGCTCGAGCATCAGCAGGATCTCGCTCACCGAGAAGAGGCCGATCACCACCACGATGAACTGGATCCCGTCCGACAGGTGCACGCTGTCGAAGGTGAAGCGGTAGACGCCGGTGTTGGCGTCGACGCCGACGGTGGCGAGCCCCAGACCAATCAGGGCGGCGAGGAAGGACTTGAGCGGGTTCTGGCTCATCATGCTGCCGAGGCAGGCGATGGCGAACACCATGAGGGCAAAGTACTCGGCCGGGCCGAAGGCGAGCGACCAGCGAGCCAGGGCCGGGGCGAACAGTATGATGCCGCCGATGGCGAGCAGGGAGCCGACGAACGAGCTCACCGCCGAGATGGAGAGCGCCACCCCGGCGCGTCCCTGCTTGGCCATGGGGTAGCCGTCGAGCGCCGTCATGATGGCGGCGGCGTCCCCCGGCACGTTGAGCAAGATGGAGGAGATCCGCCCGCCGTACTCGCAGCCGATGTAGACGGTGGCGAGCAGGATCAGGGCCGACTCGGGGGGCAGTTTCAGGGCGAAGGCGAGGGGCAGCAGGATCGCCACACCGTTGATGGGGCCGAGCCCCGGCAGCAGCCCGACCACGGTGCCGACGAAGCAGCCGATGAGGGCGATCAGCAGGTTTTCGGGGGTGAGGGCCACCGCGAAACCTTGCGCAAGGTACATCCAGGTATCCATGACAACTCCTTAGGCCAGCCAGGCGCCGAGCGGCAGGGTGACATCCAGCAGCCGGTCGAAGGTGTAAAAGAGGCAGATGCCGAGCAGGGGCCCGGCGATGAGGGCGGCGCGCCAGCTGGCGCCAAACAGCCGCCCGACCACCACGGTGAGCAGGGTGGTGGCGAGCGGAAAGCCCAGCCACTCAAAGCCCCAGCCGTAGGCAAACAGGGCCAGCACCATGGCGGCGATGCGCAGCAGCGCGGGACGCTCCGGCCAGCTGGCCGGATCCGGCGTGCGCCTCAGCAGCAGCAGGGCGCAGCCGGCCATCAACAGGCTGATGACCAGCGGGAAGGGGCGCGGCCCCACCGGCTCGTAGCTGTATTCGCTGTGCAGCTGCCAAGCGAGGGCGGCGGCCCCCAGGCTCAGCAGCAGCCAGCACAGGGCAAACAGACGATCGCTCATGGTGCTGGCTCCCTCTTACTTGGCCAGACCGAAAGCCTTGGCCTGCTCGCGATAGTCGGCGACCTGGGCCTTGACGTAGCTGTCCAGTGCCTCGCCGGTGAGATCGAACTCGAACAGGCCGCGCTGATCACGCTGGGCCTTGAAGGTGTCGGTCTTGACCAGTTGATCGAAGGTCTGCTTCCACCACTGGTACTCGGCGTCGCTCACCTTGGGGCCCACGTAGAAGCCGCGAATGACCGGCCACTCCAGGTCATAACCCTGC
Organism: Aeromonas enteropelogenes; assembly: GCF_000819845.1. Classification (GTDB taxonomy): domain Bacteria; phylum Pseudomonadota; class Gammaproteobacteria; order Enterobacterales; family Aeromonadaceae; genus Aeromonas; species Aeromonas enteropelogenes. Next base: position 66,523 of record NZ_CDCG01000003.1, on the reverse strand, counting down.
TCCCTGGCGGTGGGGATGTCGGCCAGCTTGCCCGGCAGGCGATCCTTGGCAAACACCGCCAACACCTTGAGTTTGTCGCCGCCAAGGTGGGGCACCATCTCGCTCAGATCGCCGGAGACCGCCTGCACGTGGTTGCCGAGCAGGGCGGTGACCGGCTCGCCACCGCCTTCAAAGGCGACGTAGCGCATCTTGTGGGGATCGACCCCTGCCAGCTTGGCCAGCAGGGCGGCCTTCATCCAGTCCTGGCTGCCGATGGAGGCGCCGGCGCCGATCACCACGCTGTTGGGATCGCGTTTGAGGGCGGCGACCAGCTCCTTGAGGTTCTGGTAGGGGGCGTCGTGGCGCACCGCGATCATGCCGTAGTCGGTGCCAACGGCGGCCAGCCAGCGCACGTCATCGACCCCGTAGCGGCCGAACTTGCCCTGGGAGAGGTTCAAAAGCGAACCGCCGGAGAAGGCGACCACTGTGCCGGCCTCGGCCGGACGCTGGGCCACGATGGCGTTGTAGGCCACGGCGCCAACGCCGCCCGGCATGTAGGTGACGCGCATCGGCTTGTCGATGGTGTTGGTCTCCTGCAGGCTCACCTGCAGCAGCTTGCAGGTGAGATCGAAACCGCCGCCCGGTTTGGCGGGGGCGATGCATTCGGTCCGATCAGGGGCGCTGGCGGTGTCGGCAGCTTGCAGTGGCAGGGCACCGAACAGGGCCAGCAGGGCGAGGGCATGACGTGTGTGTTGCTTCATGGAGTGCTCCATCTTGTTGTTGTTTTTTCCGGGTGTGACCTCGTCGGTAGACGAGGTGATGCGAAATTGTTAAAACAACAACCTTTCATTCACCTTTCAGCCGTTGCTGAATTGCTGGGAGCGTGAAGTGGATCACACCTCGCAGTATGGGGAGACGAGATGCGTTTACTGCTGGCCGAAGACAATCATGAACTGGCGCACTGGCTTTCGCGGGCCTTGACCAGCGCCGGATTCGCCGTGGATTGGGTGGCTGACGGCGACAGCGCCGATCAGCTGCTGCGCCAGGAGCGTTATGCTCTGGCGATCCTGGATATCGAAATGCCCAGGCTGGATGGGCTGACAGTGCTCGGCCGGTTGCGCCGCCGCGGCCAGGGCTTGCCGGTGCTGCTGCTCACCGCCCGTGGCGCGGTAGAGGAGCGGATCTGCGGTCTCAATGCCGGCGCCGACGACTATCTCGCCAAGCCGTTCGATCTGGGGGAGCTCGACGCCCGTCTGCGGGCGCTGCTGCGACGCAGCGAAAGTGGCGGCGCCGAATTGCGGCTGGGGCAGCTGATGCTGCATCCGGACGGTTATTTCGTGGTGAATGACGCCAGGCTGGCCCTGACCCCGCGCGAGCAGGCGCTGCTCACCGCCCTCATGTATCGCCAGGGGCGACCGGTGGCCAAGGGGCAGCTGTTCGAGCAGGTGTTCAACCTCGATGACGAGGTGGGGAAGGAGAGCATCGATCTCTACATCCACCGGCTGCGCAAAAAGCTCGTCGGCAGTGGCGTGGTGATCACTACATTGCGCGGGCTGGGTTATTTGCTGGAAGCGGCGCCGGAGGCTTCCCATTAACCGCTCGCTCCTTCATCAACTGCTGCTGTTTCTTGGCGCTCCCTTGCTGATCCTCTGGGGGGCGTCGGCCTGGTACAGCTACTACGGCGCCCTGGCCGCCGCTACCCAAGCTTATGATCGCACCCTGCTCGCCTCGGCGCGCACCGTGGCCGAGCGCCTCGATGTGCAGCAGGGGCGGCTGCGGGTCGATGTCCCCTACGTGGTGCTCGACAGCTTCGAGCGCAACATGCGCGATCGCCTCTTCTATCAGGTGCGCTCGCCATCCGGTCGGGTTATCTCGGGCTATGAGGAGTTGCCGGCGAGGCCGGACAAGACGCCGCTCACCGACCGTTATCCGGCGCTCGCTTACTTCTATGACGGGGAGTATCAGGGCACGCCTATTCGCGCCGTCGCCCTGCTGCAGCCGGTTAACGAAGGAGGTCTGAGCGGCATGGCCACCATCACGGTGGCCGAAACCCTGATGGGGCGTCGTGAACTCGCCGAACAGCTGTTGTGGCATGCGGTGCTCTCTCAGGGGGCCCTGGTGGCCCTGACCCTGTTGCTCGCCTACCTGCTGCTCAAGCGCCTGCTTACCCCGATGCGCCGTCTGTCGCGCGAGCTATTGCGCCGCGATGCCGCTAACCTGGCGCCGCTGCCGGACTTGCTCCCCTGGCAGGAGACCCGGCCGCTTATCCTCGCCTTTAATCGCCATCTGGCCAGATTGCGCCAGCTGGTGGCCCGTCAGGAGCGCTTCAGCGCCGATGCGGCGCACCAGCTGCGCACCCCGCTGACCATACTGAAGACCCAGGTGGAGGTGGCCCGCAGCGGTCACGATCCCGCCCTGATGCAGGAGAGCCTGACGGCCATGGCGGCCCGGCTCGATCACACCATAGCGCTGACCGAGCGCTTGCTGCTGCTGGCCCGCCTCAAATCCGACGAGTGCTCCGGCCTTCGCCAGCGCGAGCCCATCGAGCTGGTGGAACTGGTGCAGCAGGCTTGTCTCTCCCGCTTGGCACAGGCGCGCAGCAAGGGGATCGATCTCGGCTACGAGGGGGAGGAGTCCGCCATCATGGTGGCCGGGGAGCCGCTGCTGCTCGGGGAGCTGTGTGCCAATCTGCTGGACAACGCCATCAAGTACAGCCCGGCAGGTGGCACTGTGACGGCGCGGGTGCAGGCTGCCGGGAGGCAAGTCTGGCTGGAGGTGGAAGACAGTGGCCCCGGCATCGCCCCCGAGCAGGCCGAGCGGGTCTGGCTGCCGTTCCAGCGGCTCGAAAACGGCGCCGAACAACCCGGCGCCGGCCTTGGCCTCGCGCTGGTGCGCGACATCGCCCACTACCATCATGGTGAGGTGTTGCTGCTGCCTGCGCCGCAACTCGGCGGCCTGCTGGTAAGGCTGAGCCTGCCGGTGTGAGGCAGGCGGGGGGAGAATAAAGAAAAAGCCCGTCACCATGGTGACGGGCTTTTTGCTGTTGGAACCCCGGAGATGCCGTTGCCGGTTTGGGCCCTTGAACCGTCGGTTCAAGGCGGGGATCGGATCTGACCGCAGGCTTCTCGGTCGTGCCGAGCATGCGCAATAGCCAGAAGGCAGATCCCCTGTTTGGTATGAATATCGGCTCGGGGACTTGAACCGGCTGACAAACACCCCAGGGAATTTAAAACGGTGCGAGATTAGGGCTGTTGCCCCTCTTCTTCGCTGGAATCACCATACTGTCCGTGCTCTATCAAGGCCGCTTCTATGGTGCGTTGCAGCATCTTGATCCGCTTGTCCATGGTCTCAGAGTATTGGTGGTTTTTCTCTTTTTCAAGGCAGAGCTCATGGCAAAAATTGAGCGCCGCCATCACAGCAAGCTGTTCGTTGCTGGAGACTTTGGAACGTTGACGCAGGTCGATCAATTTTTCGGTCAGCTGCTCGGCGGCCTGGCGCAGGGCATCCTGTTGTCCCAAGGGACAGGATACCTTGTAGGGACGTCCCAAAATGACGATTTCTACGGCCTCTGTGCTCATGCCTTCCTCAATACGGCGAAGAAACTTTCCGCCTTTATCCACGTGGACAACTGGGCGGGACTATATAGCGCAGATGCATAACTTTCAAGGCCTTGCTGGCTCTGGAAGAGGGAGAATGCTAGGATCCTGACCATAAATTTTGCAAACTTGCATGAACTTTGAGCGGATCCACTATGAGCAAGACAACCCCCCTTAACTATGCGGCCGTGACGGCCATCATGGAGCAGCATGAGCTGATGGCCAGTGCGGTCGAGGCTCACGGTGTGATCTGTGGTCTGGTATGTGGTGGCGTGGCGCTGGATGAGAAGAGCTGGGTGCCCCATTTCAACGATCTGGTGAACGACGGATTCGGCCTGCCGGCCCCGGTGCGCCAGCTGATGACCGATCTTTATCACAATGTGGTCGAGAGCCTGATGGCGCAAAAAGGGGTCGAGCTGCTGTTGCCCGGCGACGAGACGCCGCTGGATGAGCGCATCGATTCGCTGGTGGACTGGTCCCAGGCGTTTCTGGCCGGTTTCGGTGTGGTGCAGCAGGAGCTCTCCCGCGCCTCGGAAGAGCTGCAGGAGATGATCCAGGATATCGCCAGCATCACCCAGGTCTCTGCCGAGTTCGATCAGGAAGATGACGAGAACGAAGCCTCCTTCCTGGTGCTCTACGAGCACGTCAAGCTGGGGGTCATGATGGCCTTCGAAGAGTTTGGCAAGCGCCCGGACAGCCCGGTTACCCCGCCGACCCTGCATTGATGGGCAGATTGTGGTGACAGATCACCCTTTGTCACCTACTGAAAGAACAGAGCGCCCCGTGGCGCTCTTTTGTTGTGGCAAAGTGATTGCAACGTGATGGCAAAAGCTGACTAACCCTGTGAGCTGACACTGGTTTTTTGCCGCCCACCGCGCAATCGGCCTCGCCCTTTGTGGTAGCATGAGGCCACGTTTTTGACTTCTCCTTCTCTGCTTATGTCCCAATCTGATGTGCGACAGGTCGATGTGACCCTGGTCGGTGGCGGAATGAGTGGTGCCGTGCTGGCGCTCTCTCTGGCTGCCCTGCGCAAGCCCGATGGGTCGCCCCTGTCGATCCTGCTACTGGAAGCCAGTGCTCCCGACATCCATGCCTCTGCACCGGCTCATCCCGGTTTCGATGCCCGCGCCATCGCGCTGGCGGCGGGCACCTGCGAGGCGCTGGAGCGGCGCGGCCTCTGGCATCTGTTTGCTCCTCACTGCGCCCCCATCACTCACATTCATGTCTCGGATCGGGGCCACTGCGGCCAGACTCGTCTGTCAGCGGCCGAATACGGTCTGGCCGCCCTGGGTCAGGTCGTTGAACTGGCGGCCGTGGGTCACGCCTTGCAGCAGGCCATGGCAGCTTGCAAGCAGATCCGGGTGGTGTGCCCGACTCGGGTCGGCGATATCCAGCCCCGGCAGGAGGCGGTCAGGCTCACGCTTGAGAGCGGCGAGCAGGTAGAGACCCGGCTGCTGGTGGCGGCCGACGGGGGCAACTCCTTCGTGCGCCAGCACTTCAAGCTGGCGGTGACCCGCCACGATTTTGAACAGAGTGCCATCATCGCCACCGTCAAGACCGCCGAAGATCCCGCCGGCCGCGCCTTCGAGCGCTTTACCGAGCAAGGTCCCCTGGCCCTGCTGCCGATGCAGGAGGGGCTCTCCTCTTTGGTCTGGAGCGTCGCGCGTCATGAGGTGGACGAGCTGATGGGGCTGGATGAGGCCGCGTTTCTGGCCCGCCTGCAGGCGGCGTTTGGTTGGCGGCTGGGACGTTTCGAGCGCACCGGTCAGCGCCACGTCTATCCGCTGGTATTGACCGCCTGCGACTATCCGCTGGCCCAGCGCACCGTGCTGGTGGGCAATGCCGCCCACGCCCTGCACCCTATCGCCGGTCAGGGTTTCAATCTCGGCATGCGGGATCTCGATCTGCTGACCGACGCCATCACCAGCGCCCTGGCGGCGGGGGAGGATATCGGCAGCTTTAGCGTACTCAATGGCTACTGGCAGCAGCGCAAGGTCGATCAGGCGCAGACCGTCTGGCTCACCTCCTCGCTGGCCCAGCTCTTCTCCAATGGTCATGATCCCCTGGTGGCGGGACGCAATCTGGCGCTCTCCCTGATGGGGCGGCTCCCCTGTCTCAAGGCGCCGCTTGCCTCCCGTACCCTGGGCTTTGTCGCCGATGTGTGTGGCAAACGTTAAGGCGCCCGGGGCCAACTTATGCTGAAAGGGGAGGTGCGATGGCGCCCCCTGCTGGCCAGCCATGAAAGGAACAGATGATGCAGATGCAAGAAGTGGATGTGGTGATTGTCGGGGGTGGCATGGTGGGCCTGGGGCTTGCCGCAGCCCTCAAGGAGAGTGCCCTCAAGGTGATGGTGGTCGAGGGGCGCTTGCCCGACTCCGAGCTTGGCGAGGTGGCCGATAACCGGGTCAGCGCCCTGAGCCTCGCCAGCCAGCGCATCCTGCAGCGGGTCGGTGCCTGGTCCGGGGTTGCGGCGCGCCGCCTGCAGCATTACGACAAGATGGCGGTGTGGGAGCAGGACAGCTTCGGCCATATCGATTTTGATGCTGCCAGCCTGCGCCAGAGCGCCCTCGGCCATATCGTCGAGAACCGGGTCATCCAGCTGGCGCTGCTGGAGGCGATCGAGGGTGCCAGCAACATCCAGCTGCTCACGCCGGCTCGCGCCAAGAGTCTGCAGAGCGGCCCGGCGGGGGCCCTGCTGCTCCTTGAAGATGGCCAGGCCATCGCGGCGAAACTGGTAGTGGCTGCCGATGGCGCCCACTCCTGGGTCCGTCGCCAGGCCGATATTCCGCTGACCAGCTGGGATTACGGCCATCACGCCCTGGTGGCAACGGTGCGCTGCGCCGAGCCCCATCAGGCGGTGGCCCGCCAGATCTTTACCCCGGAGGGGCCGCTCGCCTTCCTGCCCCTGTGGCAGGGGGATCTCTGCTCCATCGTCTGGTCTCTGCCTGCCGCGCGGGCCGAGGCGCTGTGCGCCTGCGACGATGAGAAGTTCAATCGCCAGCTCACCGCGGCATTCGATGCGCGGCTCGGCCTGTGCAAGGTGGAGGGGCCGCGCAGCGCCATCCCGCTCACCGCCCGCTATGCCCGCGACTTTGCCCGCGAGCGGCTGGTACTGGTGGGCGATGCCGCCCATACCATACACCCGCTGGCAGGGCAGGGGGTCAACCTCGGCCTGCTGGATGCCGCCGCCCTGGCTGAGCTTATCCTCGCCAACCAGCGTGCCGGCAAGGATATCGGCCTGCAGGCCAACCTGCGCAGCTACGAGCGCTGGCGCAAGAGCGAGGCGGCCAGGATGCTGGCGGCGATGGAGGGGCTCAAGCGACTGTTTAGCGGCGCTCACCCCCTCAAGAAGCTGGTGCGCGGGGTGGGATTGCGTGCGGCCGATCTGCTCACGCCTTTCAAAGAGGGGGTGATCCGTGCCGCCATGGGGCTGGAGGGCGAATTGCCCGCCCTGGCCCGTCCCGAGTGGGTGCCGGTGACACCGGTCAACCCGGTGCCGCGGGCCAAGCTTTCGCCAAAATGATGAAAAAAACTAATATTACCCGGCTTTTTTTATAAAAAAAGTAATCTGGCAAGGCTGATGCCCCTGACGAGGCGTCAGCCTTTAATTTTGGTGCAGTGCGAAACGTTTTTCTGCAAATTGTGACGAAACGGTGAAAATCGAAATTTAATCTCGACTTCTTCCGTTTACGGCTGTTTTTATCTTGGCGTTTATCTTAGTGTCTGGAAGCACTTAAACGGGAGGGGATTAGTTTTTTTTGAGCGGCGCATGGGCCCGCTTGGCATATAATCCGTCCCGTTCAAGGAATCCCTCTTGCCCGGCAAGGGCAGGAGCGAGCACAGACCCGGTGACCGGCTCTCTTTGCTGTGAAGGCTTATCTTTGCAGTGAATCGGGCGGGTTGCGAGAGTTGTCGCTAACGCTAAAGGGCTTTTTGCTAAGGAAAGAATGCGATGATCCAGACTACTGTACTGCATCCCAAACACCTGGAAGCCGGCGCCAAAATGGTGGACTTCCATGGTTGGGAAATGCCCATCAACTACGGTTCCCAGCTGGAAGAGCACCACGCGGTGCGCAGCGACGCTGGCATGTTCGATGTCTCCCACATGACCATCGTCGATCTGACCGGCGAGCGGGTCAAAGCCTTCCTGCAACACCTGCTGGCCAACGATGTGGCCAAGCTGACCGTCTCCGGCAAGGCCCTCTATAGCGGCATGCTCAATCCCGAAGGGGGCGTCATCGACGACCTCATCACCTATTACCTGACTGATACCTTCTACCGCCTGGTGGTCAACTCCGCCACCCGCGAGAAGGATCTGGCCTGGATCCGCCACCACGCCATCGATTTCGATGTCACCGTGACCGAGCGCCCCGAGCTCGCCATGATCGCGGTGCAGGGCCCCAACGCCAAGCTCAAGGTGGCCTCCGTCCTGAGCGCCTCCCAGCGCACCGCCGTGGTGGGGATGAAGCCCTTCTTCGGCGTGCAGGCCGGCGATCTCTTCATCGCCACCACCGGCTACACCGGCGAAGATGGCTACGAGATCGTGGTGCCGCAAGAGAAGGCGTGCGATCTGTGGCAGGGGCTGCTGGATGCAGGGGTTGCCCCCTGCGGCCTGGGCGCGCGGGATACCCTGCGTCTCGAAGCCGGCATGAACCTCTATGGTCAGGACATGGACGAGTCTATCTCTCCGCTCGCTGCCAATATGGCCTGGACCATCGCCTGGGAGCCGGCCGATCGCCAGTTTATCGGCCGCGCCGCGCTGGAAGCGCAGAAAGCGGCGGGCAACCAGCACAAGCTGGTGGGCCTGGTGATGGAAGAGAAAGGGGTCTTGCGTGCCGGCATGGCGGTCACCTTTACCGGTGCCGATGGCGAGCCGCGGGAAGGGGTGATCACCTCAGGCTCCTTCTCCCCGACCCTGGGCTACAGCATCGCCCTGGCGCGGGTGCCCCGTGACATCGGCGCACAGGCCCAGGTTGAGATCCGCAAGAAATTGGTTACCGTGAAGGTGACCAAGCCCGCCTTCGTCCGCAATGGTCAGGCGCTGGTGTAATGATTGATGGCGGCGCAGGAAGGTCCTGCGCCGCGCCCTTTTGTAAAAAGTGATCCAAGTACATTAAGGAAGCACAAATGAGCCATATCCCGAGCGAACTGAAATATGCCACCTCCCACGAGTGGATCCGTGTCGAAGCCAACGGTGAGGCCGTCGTCGGTATCACCGAGCACGCCCAGGAGCTGTTGGGGGACATGGTGTTTGTCGAGTTGCCCGAGGTGGGTAAGCAGGTCAGCGCCGGTGACGACTGCGCCGTGGCCGAGTCGGTAAAAGCCGCCTCCGACATCTACAGCCCGGTGAGCGGCGAGATCATCGCCGTCAACGAAGAGCTGGAAGGCAGCCCCGAGCTGGTCAACTCCGATCCGTACCAGGCTGGCTGGTTGTTCCGCATCAAGCTGGATGACGCAGGCGAGCTGGCCAACCTGCTGGACGCCGAAGGCTACCAGAACGTGGTGGACGAAGAGTAATGCCTCCGGGCCCTGCACAGCGTGCGGGGCCCTTTTGTATGACGGTCTGCCAACGAGCGGGCCGCAGGATGCCGGCGCGCATCCGCCACAATGGGATAACAGTTCCATTGCGGCACCCATGAACATGAGTGGAGTCGGTCCAGGCCGACTATCAGTGCTTTTTATCAGGATTTATGAGCAGGAATAGGGAAATGACCCAGTCATTGTTTGAACTCGAGCAAAAAACCGATTTCATCCGCCGTCACATCGGCCCGGGTGAGGAAGAGCTGCGCGTGCTGTTGGCCGAAGTGGGTGCCGAGAGCCTGGACGATCTGATTGAGCAGACAGTCCCGGCCGCCATCCGTCGTCCCGGCCCTCTGGGGATCGGCGCCAGCATGACGGAGGTGGAGGCCCTGGCTAAGCTCAAGGGTTACGCCGCCCAGAACAAGATTGCCAAGAGCTATATCGGCATGGGTTATCACGATACCCACGTGCCCCATGTCATCCTGCGCAACGTGCTGGAGAACCCGGGCTGGTACACCGCCTATACCCCCTATCAGCCCGAGCTGGCCCAGGGCCGTCTCGAAGCCCTGCTCAACTTCCAGCAGCTGACTCTGGACCTGACCGGCATGGATCTCGCCAGCGCCTCCCTGCTGGATGAAGCCACCGCCGCTGCCGAAGCCATGGCACTCGCTAAGCGGATGGCCAAGTCCAAGTCCAACCTCTTCTTCGTGGCCGACGACGTGCATCCCCAGGTGATCGACGTGGTCAAGGAGCGGGCGGTGCACTTCGGCTTCGACGTGGCAGTCGGTGCCGCCTCTGATGCGGTGAGCGAAGAGGTGTTCGGTGCCCTGTTCCAGTACCCCACTACCACGGGTGAAGTCAAAGATCTGCGCGCCCTGATCGCCGCGGTGCAGGCCCAGAAGGGCCTGGCCTGCGTCAGCGCCGACATCTTGTCGCTCTTGCTGCTCAAATCCCCGGGCGAGCTGGGCGCCGATGTGGTGCTGGGCTCTGCCCAGCGTTTTGGCGTGCCCATGGGTTACGGTGGTCCTCACGCCGCCTTCTTCGCCACCCGCGACGCCTACAAGCGCTCCATGCCGGGCCGCATCATCGGCGTCTCCAAGGATGCCCGTGGCAAGAATGCCCTGCGCATGGCGATGCAGACCCGCGAGCAGCATATCCGCCGCGAAAAGGCCAACTCCAACATCTGTACCGCCCAGGTGCTGTTGGCCAACATGGCGAGCTTCTACGCCGTCTACCACGGTCCGGTGGGGCTGAAAACCATCGCCTCCCGCGTACACCGTCTGACCAGCATCCTGGCGCTGGGGCTGAAAGCCAAGGGCGTGGCCCTCAAGCACGACAGCTGGTTCGATACCCTCACTGTGCTGACAGCGGGCAAATCAGAGCTGATCGCCAAGGCCGAGGGGCTGGGCATCAACCTGCGCGCCGATCTGGATGGCGCCGTGGGGGTGTCGCTGTCCGAGACCACCACCCGTGATGACGTGGCCGAGCTGTTTGAGTTGTTCCTGGGTGCGGGCCACGGCCTGGATCTGGAGGCGCTGGACAAGGCGGCCCAGGCCCATCACGCCATCCCGCAGGATCTGCTGCGCACCGACGCCGTGCTGACCCACGAGGTGTTCAACAAGTACCACTCCGAGACCGAGATGCTGCGTTACATCCACCGTCTCGAAGCGAAAGATCTGGCGCTCAACTACGCCATGATTTCGCTCGGCTCTTGCACCATGAAGCTCAACGCCACCGCCGAGATGATCCCGGTGACCTGGCCCGAGTTCGGCAAGCTGCACCCGTTCGCCCCGCTCGAGCAGGCCAGGGGTTACCAGCTGCTGCTGGCAGACCTTGAAGACTGGTTGGTGAAAGTGACCGGCTACGATGCGGTCTGCATGCAGCCCAACTCCGGTGCCCAGGGCGAATACGCCGGCCTGCTCGCCATCAAGAAGTACCACGAGTCTCGCGGCGAGGGGCATCGCGACATCTGCCTCATTCCGGCTTCTGCCCACGGTACCAACCCGGCGTCTGCCCAGATGGCGGGTCTCAAGGTGATCGTTACCGCCTGTGACAAGGCCGGCAACGTGGATCTCGACGACCTGCGCGCCAAGGCGGCCGAGGCGGGGGATCAGCTCTCCTGTCTGATGGTGACCTACCCCTCCACCCACGGGGTGTACGAGGAGACCATCAAGGAGGTGTGCGACATCGTTCACCAGTACGGTGGTCAGGTCTATCTGGACGGCGCCAACATGAACGCACAAGTGGGCCTCACTGCGCCTGGCTTTATCGGCGCGGACGTCTCCCACCTCAACCTGCACAAGACCTTCGCCATCCCCCACGGTGGTGGCGGTCCGGGCATGGGCCCCATCGGCGTGAAACAGCATCTGGCACCGTTCGTGGCCGGTCACGCCGTGGTCAAGACCGACAAGGAGAGCCGTGACAACGGCGCCGTATCGGCCGCACCGTTCGGCTCGGCCAGCATCCTGCCCATCAGCTGGATGTATATCGCCATGCTGGGTGACGAGGGGCTGAAGAAATCCACTCAGGTCGCCATCCTCAACGCCAACTACCTGGCCAAGAAGCTCGGCGAGGCCTTCCCGGTGCTCTACACCGGTCGCAACCATCGCGTTGCCCACGAGTGCATCCTGGATATCCGTCCGCTCAAAGAAGCCTGTGGCATCAGCGAGATGGACGTGGCCAAGCGCCTGATGGATTTTGGCTTCCACGCGCCGACCATGAGCTTCCCGGTGGCGGGTACCCTGATGGTTGAACCGACCGAATCCGAATCCAAGCGCGAGCTGGATCGCTTCGTCGAGGCGATGATCGCCATCCGCGCCGAGATCGCCAAGGTGCAGGACGGCCACTGGAGCTTGACCGACAACCCGCTGGTGCACGCGCCCCACACTCAGGATGACGTGATGGACGAGCAGTGGAACCGTGCCTACAGCCGCGCCGAGGCGGTCTTCCCGTCCGACGCCGTGCGCGCCGCTAAGCTGTGGCCGTCGGTCAACCGCATCGACGACGTCTACGGCGATCGCAACCTGTTCTGCTCCTGCGTACCCACCGAAGATTACGCCAAGTAAGAAGAGGCGTTCGCGGCTAAAGCGCCGTGACCTTGTGAACCATAAGGCCCTGCATCAGCAGGGCCTTTTTTATGTCGCTCGGCGAAAGAAAGTTAGAGAGGCATAAAAAAACGGCGCCATTGAATGGCGCCGTGAAAATAGGGGGAGCTTGTTGTTGGTATAGGTATCAGGTCAGGCTGAAACGGCCGATGCTCTGCTGCAGGTGAATGGCCAGTTTATTGAGATCCTGGCAGGCCTGGGCCGTGTGTTGCGCACCCTGGGCGTTCTCGTCGGCGACCTCGTGAATGGTGACCATGTTGCGGTTGAGCTCGCCCGTCACCGTGTTCTGCTGCTCGGTGGCGCTGGCAATCTGGGTGTTCATGTCGGTGATATGGGTCACCGCCTCGTTGATCTTGCCGATGCTATTGCCCGCCTGGCGTGCCAGCTCGACGGAAGTCACCATCTGGTCGCGATTGGCCTGCATGGCATTGCCGGCATCGATGGCGCAGTTTTGCAGTATCTCGATGATCTTGTTGATCTCGCAGGTCGAGTCCTGGGTGCGTTTGGCCAGGGTGCGTACCTCATCGGCTACCACGGCAAAGCCGCGACCCTGTTCACCGGCGCGCGCAGCCTCGATGGCGGCGTTGAGGGCCAGCAGGTTGGTCTGATCGGCGATGCCGCGGATCACGTCCAGTACCACGCCGATATTGCTGCTCTCCTGCTCCAGGTTGTGGATCACCTGGCCGGTCTGCTCCAGCTGGCTGGAGACCTCTTCGATGCTGTCGATGGCATCCAGCACGACCTGATTGCCCTGATGGGACGCTTCAAAGGCGTGCTGTGCCGCGACGGCTGCGTCGGTGGAGTTGCGGGCAACTTCATGTACCGTGGTCTGCATCTCGTTCATGGCGGTGGCGACCTGGGCAATCTCCTGCTGCTGCTGATGCATGCTCTGGGAAGCCTGAACCGAGATGGTGCTTACCTCTTCCACGGCGCAGCTCAGCTGGCTGACCGAGGCGTCGATATCGTTGACCAGGTCGGTCAGCCCCTCCTTCATGTGGCGGATGGAGTGGGCAAGTTGGCCAATCTCGTCCTTGTGGAAGCGGCCCTGATCGAACCAGTCACACAGGGTGCCGCGCCCCAGACGGCCGGACGCAATCTGCTGGGCCTGATCGGCCAGCATCAACAGGGGATCGCGGATCTGGCGAGTCAGGATGGTGGCGAACACGACCACGGCGATGACCCCCAGCAGTAGGGTGATCATGATGTTGAGGCGTGCGTTGCTATAGGCCTGTTCGGCCATGCTGCGCCCTTCGACCGCATAGTCCTGGTTGATCTTGATGAGTGCCTCGACGGCCTCGTGGAGCTTGTCGTAAAGGGGCGTGCCATCGCGCAGGAACATATAACGTGCGTTGAGGGTATCACCTTGTTCCAGAGTATTTTTTACCTTGTAGTAAAAATTCAGGTAATTGCGCCAATCGGATTTCAGATCTTCGAAAAGACGGGTCTCGTTTTGATCAAATAGCGTCTTGCGATATTCCTCGAGCAGCATGTCCATTTGTGCCGGCTTGCTGTCCATGATGACCCGATATTCATTTCGTTTTTGCTCATCATCGAAATTGACGAAATAGAGCAATTCATGGCGACGCAGATCGGTCGCGACATTGCGAATATCGTTGGCGCGATTGATGCTGGGGATCACCGCATCTGTGATATCCAGCGTCTGCGTGTTCATATTCTCGAACTGCAGCAGGGAGAAGCCGCCGATGGAGGCCAGCATCAGCCCCAATACGATGAATGCGGCGCTCAGCTTCTTGCCGATGGTCATGTTGTTGATGGACATAGAGGATCCGAACTGTGAGTGTGATTTTTCCTTCCGAAATAGCTGCACTCATCCCGCCAAAATAAATTAAGGCAAGAGAGAATCAGGGGTCCTTGATATAGCGCGGGGTATTGTTTTTTATTATTTAACTTGAGATTTCAGGTGAAACCAAAAGGTGAATTAATTTCTACTATATAACAAAAAGGCATGTTTGGTCAAATGTAATGAGTCGATTAATATCATTATGGATGGTAAATCGTTTTCTTTTTTTTATGTTCTGCTAGATGTATTCAGTCTGTTTTTTAAATGAAATTGAACGTTGCAAAATGTAACGTAATTTATTTTTGGTCAGACCAGATAATAGGGGGTGAATAAAAGGACTGGGAGTTGGAAAAATAAAAATCAGAATTGTCAGTTATTTATTGGCGTTAATACCCACATGGGGTTAGCCATAAAACATGGCGTGCCGGGCAGGGCAGGTAAAGAGGGGCAACCCACCGTGATGGCCGATGGGTTGGAGAAGGTTGGAGAAGACAAGAGGCTGACAAAGAGACTTGATACAGAGAGCGAAAAGGTGGACAAACGTTGGGCGGCCATGCCCGGTGCTCATCTACCCTGATCCTGTTCTTTCAGCACGTGGGCGATGCCTGCCAGTATGGGGGCCGCGTAGTCGAAGAAACGCTTTATCCCAGGGCAGAGGTAGTTCAGGCCAATCTCGCCATCCGGGGCCCTGACCAGACGATTCTTGGGGCATTCGCCCCAGCAGAGCGTCAGGTAGGGGCACTTTAGGCAGTAATCGGGCAGGCTGTCCCGCTTGGACATGCCAAATGCCTCCTGGCGGGTGGAGAAGGCCATGTGGCTCAAGGGGCGCTGTTTGATATCCCCCAGCCGATACTCCGGATAGACGAAGTGATCGCAGGAGAAGACGCTGCCATCGTGCTCAATGGCCAGGGCCTTGCCGCAAAACTCGGCGGTGACGCAGAGCTGGGAGGGGTATCCCATGGTTTGGGCCACGGCGGTTTCGAACAGATTGACCAGCACGCGCCCCAGGTCGTTGTTGACCCACTCCTCGAACACGGTTGCCAGAAAGGTGCCCCAATCATCGGGATCCACCGACCAGTCCGTGACGATCGACATGGGGTGGCCGGGTTTGCTCAGCTCGCTGCCAACCAGGGGCAGCATGCTGTCGTTCCAGAATTGCGGGGCCGTGCGTTTGAAATCGCTGGCCTCGACGCAGGGGGTGAACTGGATGTAGCTGGCCCCCAGCTCCCGGGTCAGAAAGCGATACACCTCGAGGGGATATTTCGCATTGTGCCGGTTGATGACGGTCAGGGCATTGAAGGGGATCTGATGTTTGCGCAGCAGATCGGCCGCCGCCATCACCAGATCGAAGGTGGGTTTGCCGCTGCGGGTCACTCGGTATTTGTCGTGCAGTGCGCGGGGCCCGTCGATGGAGAGGCCAACCAGAAAGCCGTGCTCCTTGAGAAACCGGCACCACTCGTCATTGAGCAGGATGCCGTTGGTCTGCAAGTCGTTGCGGATGCTGACCCCGGGCGGACAATACTTTTGCTGCAGCGCCACTATCTGGCGAAAGTAGTCGATGCCGAGCAGGGTCGGTTCACCGCCCTGCCAGGAGAAGACGATCTCGTCGCCATCCTGTCCCTCGATGTAGCTGCGGATGAAGGTATCCAGGGTCTCTTCATCCATCCTGGGTTGTCTGGGTTGATGGAGCAGGTCTTCCTTGTGCAGGTAGAAGCAATATTGGCAATCAATGTTGCACTTGGAGCCCCCCGGTTTGGCCATGACGTGGAAGCGGCGGGTATAGGCGCCGCTGTTGTCACGGCTGGCGGTTTTGAGCGGGGTGACGTCCAGGTGCGTCGTGTCACGGGTCCGGATTTTGTTCATCGTTACTCTTCTGATGACGACGGGCGAGGTCGATACGGGATGAAAACCTGACGAAAGGGAAAGGTGTCAGCCAGCGGGAAGAAGATGGCGGAGGGATGGCCCTCCGCCGTATCGTTTACTGCTGGGTTTTCTGCATGGCTTCCTGAATGACCTTGGCCATGTCGAAGGTGGTGCTCCCCTGAACCGGCGGATACTTGACCAGGGTGTTGACATGCTCGCCAACCATCTCGCTGACCGGTGCCAGCATCCAGGACATTTTCTGCACCAGGTGGCCGTTGGCATCGATGGAGTCGTAACTCTCGAACGGATCGGCTCTCAGGTTGTAGAGCTTGGGCTTGGAGAGGGGCTTGAGGTTGTCATAGTAGTTCTCTGCCACCGCGAAGTGGAACTTCCAGGGGCCGACCCGCACCGCCGAGAGCTTGTCCTCGAAGTAGTAGAAGATGGAGTCGCGAGCCGAGTCCTTGCTCTTGCCTTCCCAGTAGGCGAGGTTGTTGACGCCATCTATGTACTGTTTCTTCTCGTCCATCATCTTCTTGCTGACGTCAGGAACGCCAGCCGCCGCTGCCAGGGTGGTAAAAAGATCCTGGTGACCCTGGATTCCATTGAGGACGCCACCCGCCGGGATCTGTGCCGGCCAGCGTGCCATCATGGGCACCCGGACGCCCCCTTCATAGGTTGTCATCTTCTCGCCGCGGAATGGCGTGGTGGCGCCATAAGGCCAGGAGGAGTGTTCCGGACCATTGTCAGTGGTATAGATGACGATGGTGTTCTCTTTCAGACCCCGTTTTTCCAGCTCGTCGAGCAGATAGCCGATGTCGCTGTCGTGCTGCATCATGCCGCTACCATGGTAGTCGTATTCACTGGTGTACTGCTCGGCAGCATAGCGCCACTTGTCGTTGAGACGGGTATAGAGGTGCATGCGGCTGGTATTGACCCAGGTAAAGAAGGGCTTGTCTTCCTTGAGCGAGTTGTCGATGAACTTGAGGGCGGCCGGGATCATCTCGGCGCGGTCGAAGTCCTTCATCCGCTCCTGGCCCAGCGGGCCGGTATCGGTACATTTCTGTTTGCCGACTTCGCCGAAACGCGGGTCGACTGTTTTGTCTTCGGTCTCGGTGGCATAGCAGTGCAGGACGCCGCGGGTACCGAACTTCTTGCTGTACGCCTCCACCGAGCCAGAGTACTTCTTGGCAAAATTCTGGTAATCCCGTTGCTCGTGTTCTTCTTGTGTATTGAGGTGATAGAGGTTGCCGAAGAATTCGTCGAAGCCATGGACGGTCGGCAGGGCAAAGTTGTGATCCCCCAGGTGGTTCTTGCCAAACTGGCCGGTCTTGTAGCCGACGGCTTTGAGTACTTCGGCGAGGGAAGGAGACTCTTTTTTCAGACCCAGGGCACCACCAGGCATGGCAACCGTCGTCATGCCGGAGCGAATGGGGTACTGGCCGGTCAGGAAGGCGGCGCGGCCCGCCGTCGAACTTGGCTGGGCGTAGTGATCGGTGAACTTGACGCCTTCGTTGGCGATCCGGTCGATATTGGGGGTGGTGTAACCCATGGTGCCCATGCCATAGGCGCTGACGTTCTGCCAGCCGACGTCATCGCCGAAGATGACCAGAATATTCGGTTTGTCCGTTTTTGCCATGACACCGGCGGAGAGGATCATGCTCACTGCCGCAGATATTTTTCCCAATTTCATGTTGTCGCTCCATCTAGTCTCAAAAGAAACCTCATCATCAGCCGAACGGCCTGTACATCCATTACACAGCAGCACATTGAGTCCGGTACACCAAGATACTGTACCCATGTGAACAATGACACGCCACGCCCCAGCTTATTACGCAGACACTGACTAATAACCAGAGTGTCAGTTGCGAAATATGAAGAGTGTGATGGAGCTCTCATGAGGAATATTCAAACATGACTTCTGTTCAGGTCATGGTATGAACGTCTGATGAGGCCAAAGGGGAGGGAGCCTCTCTTTATGCCGGCTCAACAACAGGTCAATCTGGTCATATTGATAGGCTGGCGCCAGTGCCATGAATAAATACGCAGACTCTGGCCCGCCGCGATTCGACTCGCCAAGGCCGTGAACGTCGTTGTTGGCCTTGAAGCCTGAGCGTATGGAGGGCCTGGCTGGCAGTCGCAGGAACGTTATTGTGTGACAGCATAATGAGGAGTGATGGATGGACAATACCGAACGATTTTCAGCCCGCGTCGAAGCCTATGTGAAATACCGCCCCGGCTACCCGTCAGCCATGCTGGATTTTCTGTCCGATGAGCTGGCTATGGGGTCAGAGACTCTGGTTGCCGACATCGGGGCGGGTACCGGCATACTGACGGCGCTGCTGTCCCCCAGGGTGCGTCAGGTTTTGGCCGTTGAACCCAATCCGGATATGCGTGCGGCGGCGCAGCAGCTGCTGGCCGAGGTTCCCAATGTCGTCTGTCATGATGGTCGGGCCGAGGCAACCGGCCTGCCGGATGGGTGTGTGGATCTCGTCACGGTCGCCCAAGCGTTCCACTGGTTCAATCGCCCGGCCTTCAAGGCCGAGTGTCGCCGCCTGCTGAAGCCAGGTGGCAGAGTGGCCCTCATCTGGAACGACAGGCTGACGGACACCGAATTTCTCAAGGCCTACGAGGGCGGGCTGCGCACCTATTCCGGCGACTATGAGGAGGTCAATCATCGCAACCTGGGGGAGGATGACTTTGCCGCCTTCTTCGAGGAGGGCTATCGGCTCAGCCGGTTCGACAACTGCCAGTATTTCGATCTGGATGGGGTGCTGGGTCGGCTCAACTCCTCTTCCTATGCCCCCGCTATCGGCACGTCGGCTTATGAGCAGTTGACGGCACTGATCCGCCGCGAGTTTGCGCGCTGGGAGCAAGATGGCCGGATTGCCTTCAATTACAGCACCCTGGTCTACAGCGGCCGAGTCTGACGCTATGGGTTGGCAGGGCATTTATGTCAAGGGTGCCATTAATAGCAGAGCCCTCACCGTGGCCGGAGAGGGCTCTGTTGCCATCTGTTGCCCCGGGGAGTGGGCACGCGTCAGTGGTTCTCTATCTCCAAGAGAGCCATGGCTTTGGCCAGCGCATCGACGGATTCCTGATGCTTGCCCGCCTGGTGCAGAGACTCCCCTTCGGCGCGCAGCTTTTTCACCTGTGCCAATTGCTCGGCACTGAGGTCGGGGGCTCTGGCCAGGGCATCGTCAATCTTCTTCATGTCGGCAGGGCAGTGAAAGGCGAGCGCGCCGCCGGCAAAGAGCAGGGTGAATACAAACAGGAGTGATTTCATCTTGATTACCTCGCTGGGGGACATCTGCAAGAATAGACGTCGTCAGGGCGCAACGAAGGCCCGTGTTTTGGATAGACGGCACAGGAGCGTTGTCACAGGCGACCCGGAGCCATGCGCGGGAAGGTCAGGGTAAAGCAACTGCCCTCTCCCGGGGCCGAACGTACCGTCAGGCAGCCTCCCAGTACCGAGGTGGCGATGCGGCGGCAGATGGATAACCCCAGCCCCGAGCCACCCTTGCCCAGGGTGGTGGTAAAGAAGGGATCGAAGATGTGGGCCAGTACGTTGGGGGCCATGCCCTGACCGTTGTCCAGCACCTCCAGACAGATGGTCTCCTTGTCCTGATAGGCGCTGATCACTATTCGCCCATCCTGCCTGCTCCCTATGCCATGCACGGCGGCGTTGTGAACGAGGTTAAGCAGGACCTGGCTCAGGGGGCCCGGGTAGGTGTCACAGAGAAGTCCCTCACCGACGGTATTTTGCATGATCACACGGTCATAGCCCTGTCCGGCCTTGAGGTTGGCCAGGTTGTCGTCGATGAGGCGCTTGAGTTCGAAGCTACGCCGGCTCTCCGAAGTCTGATCGATGGCCACTTGTTTGAAGCTCTTGACCAGCTTGGCTGATTGGGTGATGGCCTGCAGCGCCAGCTCGCTCATCTCCTGGGTGGCCTGGATAAACTCTTCCAGAGTGGCGCGGCGGATCGTCTGTGCCCCCAACTGGGCGGCCAGTTGTCGCGTTCTCTCCTGCAGGGCCGTGGTGGCGATCAGGGCATTGCCGATGGGGGTGTTCAGCTCGTGAGAGATACCGGCCACCATGGCCCCCAGTGCCGCCAGGGTTTCGGTGTGGATCAGCTCTTCCTGGGTCTTTTTCAGGCTGTCGAGGGTTTGGGTCAACTGCGCCTTGTGCTGTTCGAGATCTTCCTGCGTCTCATGAAGACGAATATTGTCGTAGAGGGTATGCATGCTCTGCTGCACCGAGTCACGAAATTGCCAGAGCAGTTGCCGGTAGAGACCGCCGTAGTCGTTCTCCTCCCGGCTCAGCACGCAGATGGTGCCGAAGATCCGGCCATCTGGCCAGCAGAGCGGCAGACCGCAGTAGGAGATCATGCCGAGCTTGATGTCCGGATTGTGATCCCATTCGGGATCCTTGAGGGCATTGGGAACGAGGAGCTCCTGGCGGGTATCCATGACCCGTTCGCAATAGAGCCCGGAGTCGAGGTGCTCACGTGCGCCGGCAGGGTAGCAGTTGTCCGGCGTCTGGCTGGTGATGAAGACTTCGATCTCGTTGGGATGTACCCGCATGATGAGCCCGGCCGGCACCTGAAACAGCTCAGCCATCAGATTGATGGTTTTTTGCCAGGAGAGACGCAGGGAGTCCGGGATCTCGAACTCGGGGGCGATCGGGTACTTGGCGATGCTCGCAGACATTAAGGCGTTCCTGTTTGCTGGGACTATGGTGAGTGGACTCTATTTCCCATTCTAGTTGTCCGGTTCAGGCCGTGCGCGCCATGGCTTGGCAAATGCCGCAGGGTTGAAGCGAACCGGAAGCAAACGGTACCATGATCCTTTCGCCGAATTATTCGCCACCCTTATTCATCTTACTGGAGTGCCCATGACCCTCAGACGATTGTTGTCCCCCCTGACCAGTCTGGTGATCTTCATCCTGGGGCACGGCATGTTCAACACCCTGTTGACGGTGCGCCTGTCGGCCGAGGATGTCTCGGCCCAGGCCATCGGCCTGGTGTCGGCCGCCTATTTCGGTGGCCTGGTGCTGGGGGCTTTCGTCAACGCCCGCCTCATCATCCGGGTGGGGCATATCCGGGCCTATGCGGCCTATGCCTCCCTGCTCTGCTTTCTGTTCCTGTTGCACGGCATGGTGGTCGAACCCATCAGCTGGGCGGCGATGCGTCTGGTGGGGGGATTTGCCACCGGCGGCCTGTTCGTGGTGCTGGAGTCCTGGATGCTGGTCTCGAGTACCCCCGCCAACCGGGGGCGGTTGATGTCCCTCTACATGATCCTGCTCTACGGATCCCTTGCCATGGGGCAATTGTTGCTCAAATGGATCGATCCTATGGTGCTCACCCCCTTTGCCCTGTGCGCCATGGCCGCCACCCTGTCGGTGGTGCCGCTCGCCATCTCGCGGGTGGCCATGCCCGCCATGGTGGCGCCGCAGCCGGTCGGGGTGCGTGAGCTGGTGCGCCTCACCCCGGCAGGGATGGGCAGCAGTTTTACCTCGGGCCTTATTTTGGGGGCTATCTATGGCTTGCTGCCCCTCTATTTTGCCGATACCGGGGCCTCCCTCTCCCGGGTGGCGGACATGATGGCGCTGGTGATCCTGGGGGGCATGTGCCTGCAGTATCCCATCGGCCGCATGTCAGACCGCTTCGACCGGCGACTGGTGATCCTGCTGCTGTGCAGCGTCTTGACTCTGCTTGCTCTTCTGATGGTGGCGCTGCCCGTCGGCTGGCGTGAGCCGATCACGGGGGCCCTGGTGTTCCTGCTCGGGGGCATGGCGTTTTCCATCTATCCCCTGAGCTTGAGTCACGCCTGTGACGAACTGCATCCGGATCAGGTGCTGGGGGCCAACCAGGGGTTGCTGCTCGCCTACAGCATGGGGGCCATGATAGGCCCGCTGCTGGCGCCGCTCCTGATGCGCCCCTTCGGGCCAGAGGGGTTGTTTCTCTACTTTGCCCTGTGCGGGGCGCTGCTCGCCACTTACCTTGGCTGGCGCAAGCGGCAGCGGGCGCCCATTCCGCTGGACGAACATCAGGTGTTTATCCCTGTGCCGCCCAATACCCCCATGACCGCCGAGCTGGAGCCGAGAACCGATCTGGCGGGGGAGGCTGTGCCTACCTCCTATGCCACTCCTGATGCTCCCCTTGACACGGCTCCCGAGAACACTCCCGACCTGACTTCCGGCAACACTGGGGAGGCCAGAGAGGGGACCTAGCCACTTCCCCGTTTGGCCATTTGCCATGGTCAACGAGTCTTACCAGACAATAAAAAACGCCGATCATCCGATCGGCGTTTTTCTTGTTTTGTATTGCTTGGGGTTAGCCGAGCTCGGCGACGGCCTTGCTCTGGGCCTGGCTCTTGCGCTTGATGGCAAAACCCACCCCCAGCACCACCAGCCACACGGGGATCAGCTCGACCGAGATGCGGGTGCCCTCGTTCAAATACATGATCACCAGGATGGCGGCCATGAAGGCGAGGCAGAGGTAGTTGCCAAACGGGCTCCACAGAGCCTTGAACTTGGTGGTGACCCCTTCGGCGGCCTTGACCTTGCGGAACTTGAGGTGCGCCAGGCTGATCATGGCCCAGTTGATGACCAGGGCGGAGACCACCAGGGACATCAAGAGGCCGAAGGCCTTGCCCGGGATCAGGTAGTTGATCAGCACGCACAGCAGGGTGGCGGCGGCCGAGATGGAGATGGCGGTCAGGGGCACGCCGCTCTTGTTGGTCTTGAGCAGCGCCTTGGGACCGTTGCCCTGCTTGGCCAGTCCAAACAGCATGCGGCTGTTGCAGTAGACGCAGCTGTTGTAGACGGAGAGCGCGGCGGTCAGCACCACCAGGTTCAGCACGTTGGCCACCAGGTTGCTGTCCAGGGCGTGGAAGATCATCACGAACGGGCTGCCGCCTTCCACCACCTTGCCCCAGGGATAGAGGGAGAGCAGTACGGCCAGGGCACCGATGTAGAAGATGAGGATGCGGTAGATCACCTGGTTGGTGGCTCTGGGGATGCTCTTCTCCGGGTTGTCGGCTTCTGCCGCCGTGATGCCGACCAGCTCCAGGCCGCCGAAGGAGAACATGATGAAGGCCATGGCCATCACCAGACCGCCCACGCCATTGGGGAAGAAGCCGCCCTGGGCCCAGAGGTTGCTGACCGTGGCCTCGGGGCCGCCGCTGCCGGAGAGCAGCATCCAGCCGCCAAATCCGATCATGCCGAGGATGGCGACCACCTTGATGATGGCAAACCAGAATTCCATCTCGCCGAACGCCTTGACGTTGGAGAGGTTGATGGCGTTGATCAGCACGAAGAAGAAGGCGGCCGACATCCAGGTCGGGATCTCGGGCCACCAGTACTGGACATAGATACCCACTGCGGTCAGCTCGGCCATGCTCACCAGCACGTAGAGCACCCAGTAGTTCCAGCCGGAGGCAAAGCCGGCGAAGTCACCCCAGTACTTGTAGGCGAAGTGGCTGAACGAACCGGCAACCGGCTCTTCCACCACCATCTCGCCAAGCTGGCGCATGATGAGAAACGCAATGAAGCCGCCGATGGCATAGCCCAGCAGCACCGAAGGGCCCGCCATCTTGATGGTGTCGGCGATGCCGAGAAACAGGCCGGTGCCGATGGCGCCGCCCAATGCAATCAACTGAATGTGGCGGTTTTTAAGGCCGCGTTTCAGCTCTTCGCCGTCTTGTTTCAAATCCATGGTCTGTCCTTATCTCTCAATTGTCTCTGTCGGTGTTGGGCTCATCCTGAGCAGGCCGCTATGCGTAGCCAAAACCTGACGAAAGCTGTATTTATTTCGTTACGACATGCGTTTTGTGATTTTTCATGCTGTCTGGTAACGCAAGCAGAATAGTGATAATCCGCCATAAATGCACCTATTTTCCATGTTGAACGGTGGTGTTTTGCACGATAGCCAGCTTTTTTATGAGTTGATCAAGCTTTTAGTTGGTAATTGGGTGAAAAATAAGCAATCGAATTGAATTTTGTTGACATGGTTTTTTTGATGGTGATTTTTCATTGCTTTTACTGAGAAAGGGATGCAAACAATGCACAAGCTGGCTGAAGGGGCGGATAAAGGGGGCCTGGTACAACAGGGGGTGGCCAAGGGCGTGTTACTGGCGCTCTGGTTGGCCATGGCGGCCTGCCCACTGCTCCTGACGATGGCGATCGCCATCCTGGCCGGTTGGGGCTGGTTGGGAGATGAAGGGTTGCTGCAGCACTGGCCACGGCTTCTGCAGGTAGGGGGGCTGATCGGGGGAGTGGCCGGTTGCTGGCTGGCCGAGCGGGTACGCCAAAATGACGGCTTGCTGGCCTGCTATGCTCGCCTGATGAATAACCCTGAGCTCAATCGCAACCACTAAACGGCGCGTTTGGTCAGATGGGAAAGAGGAGGGGCAAGCGCCTTGATGTGCTTGCCCCTCGTTGTATCCGTCGCCTCAATGGTCACTGTGATGGTTAGCCATGCCTTGGTTGGCAAGGGCTGACCCCGGATTTTGTCATTATCCTCAGCGATATCTGTCAAGCTGGCTTAACAGAGGTGGCGGCGCAGGCCGGTTGCCTCCAGAATCTTGGCGCTGATCTCCTCCACCGAGTGGGAACTGGTATCGAGAAAGCGGATCGCCTCCCGGCGAAACAGTCGCTCCACGCTCGCCAGCTCCTGCTCGCACTGTTCCAGCGAAGAGTAACGGCTGTTGGCGCGGCGCTGGTTACGGATCTCGTGCAGCCGCTGGGGCGCGATGGTGAGGCCGAACAGCTTGTGGCGATTGGCCTTGAGGGCGGTGGGCAGATCCAGGGAGCCCATGTCCTGTTCGATGAAGGGGTAGTTGGCGGCGCGGATGCCAAACTGCAGCGCGAGATAGAGGCTGGTGGGGGTTTTGCCGCAACGTGACACCCCGATCAGTATGATGTCCGCCTCGTCGTACTCCCGGGTGGTGATGCCGTCATCGTTGGCCAGGGCGAAGTTCACTGCCTCGATGCGATCGTCATAGAGCTTGCGGTTCTCCATGCCGTGGGTGCGATGGAGCCTGGGCTCGGCCTTGACCCCCAGCTCTTGCTCCAGCGGGCTCACGAAGGTGTTGAGGAAATCGTGGCCGCAAGCCTCTGCCTTGAGCACCTCTTCCCGTACTTGCGGGTCGACGATGGTGTGGAACAGGATGGGGCGCACCCCGGTCTGGCGGAACTGTTCGTCGATGCGGGCCCGCACCTGCCTCGCCTTTTCCAGAGTCTCCACGAAGGGGATGGTGATCTGTTCAAACGCCAGCGGAAACTGGCTCAGCACGGCGTGGCCGAACACTTCGGCGGTGATGGCGGTGCCGTCGGAAACATAGAATACGGTGTGCACGGGGGCTCCTGTGGTGGGGATTGGCATGGTGGCGAGAAGGAAGTATCTCTCGAAACTATATCAATTTTGTCAACCGGTCTGCTGTGCCCAAGTTGTGAAGTGGCTTGCAAACCTGAGTCGTTACCTTTTTGTGTTGGCATTGTAGAATGTCTGTGTCATTCGGCCATCCCCAAATCTTGCGTGGGGATTTTTTTGACAATAAGTAGAAAACGTTTTCTTGGTCGTTGGCAACAGCACAAACAGACAATAACGCACAAAACTCACGTACATAAATCAGGGGACAGGGAGCTCTGACTCCCGAGCCCACCAACCTGGAGACATGCAAGTGCAACAGTACGTACTCTGGTACGAGCAACTCGGAATGCAAGATGTAGAACGAGTTGGCGGCAAGAACGCATCCCTTGGCGAGATGATCAGCAACCTCTCTGGCGCCGGTGTATCCGTGCCGGGGGGCTTTGCCACCACCGCCTATGCGTTTAACGAGTTTCTGGAGTCAAGCGGCCTCAACGACAAGATCCACGATCTGCTCGACGCCCTGGATGTGGATGACATCGCCGCCCTCAATCGGGCCGGCCAGCAGATCCGCGACTGGGTGATCGACGCCCCGTTCCAGCCCGATCTGGAGCAGGCGATCCGGGTTGCCTACGAGAAGTTGAGTGCAGGTGTCGAGGCCTCCTTTGCGGTGCGATCGTCCGCCACCGCCGAGGACATGCCGGATGCCTCCTTTGCCGGCCAGCAGGAGACCTTCCTCAACGTGCGCGGCATTGACGCCGTCATGACGGCCGTCAAGCATGTGTTTGCGTCACTGTTCAACGATCGCGCCATCTCCTACCGGGTGCATCAGGGCTATGACCACAAGGGCGTGGCGCTCTCGGCCGGGGTACAGCGCATGGTGCGCTCGGATCTCGCTGCCTCCGGCGTCATGTTCACCCTGGATACCGAATCCGGCTTCAACGACGTGGTCTTCATCACCGGGGCTCACGGCCTTGGCGAGATGGTGGTGCAGGGCGCCGTCAACCCTGACGAGTTCTATGTGCACAAGCCGACCTTAAAGAGCGGCCGTCCCGCCGTGGTGCGCAAGACCCTCGGCTCCAAGCTTATCAAGATGACTTACTCTGACGATGCCGGTCACGGCCGTCAGGTGAAGATCGTCGATACCGTGGATACAGAGCGCAGCCGCTTCTGCATCACCGATGAAGAGGTGATGGATCTGGCGAGACAAGCCCTCATCATCGAGCAGCACTACGGCCGCCCGATGGATATCGAGTGGGCCAAGGATGGTCAGGATGGCAAGCTCTACATCGTCCAGGCGCGCCCGGAAACCGTGCGCAGCCGCCAGGAGGCCAACACTCTGGAGCGTTTTGCCCTCAAACAATCCGGCAAGGTGCTGATCGAAGGGCGTGCCATCGGCCACAAAATCGGTGCAGGCCCGGCCCGGGTCATCTCCTCCATCAGCCAGATGGACGAGGTGCAGCCTGGCGACGTGCTGGTCACCGACATGACGGATCCGGACTGGGAGCCCATCATGAAGCGGGCCTCCGCCATCGTCACCAACCGGGGCGGGCGCACCTGTCACGCCGCCATCATCGCCCGCGAGCTGGGCATTCCGGCTGTGGTGGGTTGTGGCAACGCCACCGATCACATCAAGGATGGCCAGCTCATCACCGTCTCCTGCGCGGAGGGGGATACCGGCTTCATCTACGACGGCGAACTCGACTTTGATGTGGCGGTGACCGAGGTAGGCAACATGCCGCGCCTGCCCATCAAGATCATGATGAACGTGGGCAACCCGGACAGAGCCTTTGACTTCGCCCAGCTGCCGAACGCCGGTGTGGGGCTGGCCCGCCTCGAGTTCATCATCAACCGCATGATTGGCGTGCACCCCAAAGCCTTGCTGGAGTTTGATCAGCAAAGCCCCGAGCTTCAGGCCACCATAGCCAAGATGATCGCCGGCTACGAGAGCCCGCGCGAATTCTACGTCGCCAAGCTGACCGAAGGCATCGCCACCCTGGGCGCCGCTTTTTGGCCGGAGCGGGTGATAGTGCGGATGTCGGACTTCAAGTCCAACGAGTACGCCAACCTGGTGGGCGGTCGTGACTACGAGCCTCATGAAGAGAACCCCATGATCGGTTTCCGTGGTGCGTCCCGTTACATCGCCGACAGCTTCCGCCCCTGCTTTGCCCTCGAGTGCGAGGCCATCAAGCGGGTGCGCGACGTCATGGGGCTGACCAACGTCGAGGTGATGATCCCCTTCGTGCGCACCGTGGGTGAGGCGGAGCAGGTGATCGACATCCTGGCTGAAAATGGCCTGCGCCGCGGTGAACGGGGGCTCAAGGTCATCATGATGTGCGAGATCCCGAGCAATGCCCTGCTGGCCGACAAGTTCCTCGAGCACGTCGACGGCTTCTCCATCGGCTCCAACGACATGACCCAGCTCACCCTTGGACTGGACAGGGACTCGGGCCTGATCGCCCACCTGTTCGACGAGCGCAACGAAGCGGTCAAAGCGTTGCTGGCCATGGCCATCCAGGCTGCCCGCAAGGCCGGCAAGTATGTGGGGATCTGCGGCCAGGGGCCGTCTGATCACGCCGACTTCGCCGCCTGGCTGGTGGAGCAGGGGATCGATTCGGTGTCGCTCAACCCGGATACCGTGGTCGATACCTGGCTCTATCTGGCCGAGCAGCACGGCGGCAAGTAAGTCTGCAAGCGTGCAGCAATGACAAGGGGGCCTGATGGCCCCCTTGGTTTTTACGGGCGGCAGCCAGGCTGCCGACGTGCTTATTTGGGCTGTTGCTCTGTTCCGGACAGCTCAATCTGCACCTTCACCCCTTCTTCTTTGAGCCGGGTGGCGATGGCGTTGAGATCCGTGCTCGGCTTGGCCTCCAGCAGGGCAATGCCACCGCTGCTCTGCTTGAATTGCAGGCCGTGGCGGTTTGCGATCGCCTTGGCCTGACTGTCATCGGCTTCCACCAGCAGGGTGCCGCTGACGGTCAGCTCCGGGCTGGCAACACCCTGCAGCAGGGCATCGCCCCGGCGCAGGGTCTGCAGCGGTACCTTGCCGTCCAGACTGCGGGTGACCCGCTTCTTGCTGCCATCATCAGGGGTCAGGTAGGTCTGACCATTGACCTCTATGGTGCGATATTGCTTGCCGTCTATGGTCACTGACTCCTCGGCACTGGCATAGGTGGTGGCCGTTGCCAGCAGGCTGGCGAGGGCAAGGGTGATCATGGTCTGTTTCATGGAATGATTCCTCTGTAATCAGGCGCGGGGCGCGTCATGGCCCAGTACACGCAGTGACCAGTCGATGAGCTTGCCCGGCTGGTTGTTGTTGCGTTCGGTCAGGGTGCTGCGGGTGTTGGTTCGGCGATCAAGCAGTGAAACCTGACGAGTGCCGTTGGCGACGTCGGTCACCTCCAGTCGCCACTCCCCCTGAGCCGGCTCGCCATAGAACTTGTGGGAGAGCAGGCGCATGTCACGCAATCCCCTGGTGCGAACATAACCCAGCTGCTGCCGGTCGAGGGACTGGCCCACCAGGCTGTTGTAGGGGTTGAGCAGCACGCTGCGGGTGCCGGACGGAGAGACCAGCTCGAGCAGCAGATCAGGCAGGCGCTGGTGATCCAGGTTGACCATGACCTGTACCGCTTCCACCGTCAACGCCTGCTCGATCTGGATGGCCGAGCGGGTCGGTGCAGCACCGACGTCAGGAATGGCAGCTGCCCTGCTGTCGCTCGGAGAGACCTTCTGCCAGGGCAGTTGCACCAGTGGCGGCAGCGGGTTGTGACTGGCGGCGCGCGCCAGAGCCTTGTTGACATCGATCAGACCAAAACCGTAAGTCGGGCTGAACCACATGCCGGCGGCATTGCGTTCCCACCCTTCCAATGCGGTGACCGTGCGGGCGCTGCCTGCGCGGTTGGTGTAGCTCACCTGTACCGCCGGATGCGCGGCATCGACCCGGGTGGCGCTGCGGGCCAGCAGATCCCGCAGGTCCCGCACCGACAGATCCGGATAAGCGGACATCAGCAGCGCTACCGAACCCGAGGTGTTGGGGGTCGCCGAGGAGGTACCGTTCATCACGCCGTTGTAGTCGCAGCGCGCATCCAGTTGCTGGTTGCCGTGCAGCCGGTTGGCGCTGGGATCATCATTGCGGTTGTAACCCATGTCGCACCCGGGGAGATCCGTGGTGACCATGGCCGGCGTATCGGTGCCATATTCTCCCCCGGGGGCGCTCAGGAAGACGTTGCTGCCGACGCTGGAATAGGAGGAGCGCTTGCCATCGGCATTGAGGGCGCTGACCACCAGGTTCCAGAAGTTGCTGTTGGCGGGATCGATATTGCTGTTCTCGAAGGGCAGGAGAGGGCCATTACCAGTGCGGGAGAGGGCATAGTTGCCGGCGCCGATGCGTTTGAAGCCGTTGCCTGCCGCCTTGATATAGGCTGCGCCTTCCGCCTTGAGAGTTTGCTGCTCGAACAGGCGATCGAGCTGGGCCTGATCCAGATCGGTGGCCCCTTGTGGGTCGACCAGGCTCATGCCGTAGCTCTGGTTGAAGACCCGGTTGTCACGGCTGGCCTGGCTGTCGCCAAGGGCATAGAGCCAGTCCTTCTGCAACTGCCGGCTGTCGTTATCGAGTAGGTTGAACCCCTGCAACTGGGCCTGGGGCGCGACGCCTTTGGTGCCGACGGCGTTGTCTGCCGCAGCGATGAGACCGGCTACCGAGGTGCCGTGGGCGCTGTCGGGATCCGTCGGAGTAGGATCGCTGCCGCCGGTGACCACGTTTTTGGAGCCCGGCCGCACGTTGTCGGCCAGATCAGGGTGGGCAATGGCCAGGCCGTCATCCACTACGGCTACATTGATCCCCTGTCCCAGCACACCGGTGCGGTGTGCCCACCAGAGGTTGAGGTCGTTGCCAGCCACGCCGCCGCGAGCGCTGAAGGCATCCTGGCCGCTGTTGAGCAGGTGCCACTGCTGATCCTGCAGGGGATTGCTGCCCGGCAGGCAACGCATTGCGCTGTTGCGGGCGGTATCCACGCCGCTCTCCTTGCCGGTGAGCGGGGCACAGTTTTCATTTGCCTGAACGAGTGCGACTGGCAGGGTCGACAGCAGTGCTGTGATCGCCAGCGCTAACGATGTTTGCTTCATTATTTTTAACTCCATCTAGGATCGCACCTTCCTGGGTGCGAATGGAATCTATACACGGGATGGAGCGAGTCAAAAGACTCTCTTTTAGGAACTCTGACGAGCTTCAAAGAAATCCGATCTGGTTTGTGGTGGGTATTCCATTGGCGCTCTTTATGTGATTTATTGAGAGCATTTCTCATTTTCGTTTATTGATCTTTTTGTTTTTTAAATGCTTTGCGAGCGCCATATCGGGTGGGATGAGTAGCGGGGAGTGGACCGGTCCTGTCGCAACAGGAGCCGGTATGAGAGCCATAGGGTATGGCAAGCAGCAGGTGGTCAGATGGCGAGCTCGGTCACAGGGAAACCCGCCAATAGCCAGAACAGGGCGGTGAACAGGGCGAGGCCTATCAGGCTCCAGCACAGATAGCGGCGGGTCGCCGCCATGCCGATCACCGCCACGATGGCCGCCACCCAGCCAGCTACCAGCAGGTAGATGAAGGGGGCCATGTTATCCATCATGGTGCCTTACCTCACGAGTGCCAGCACCTGGCGAAACGCCGGATGGCGGCAATTTCCCAGCAGTTCGTAGAGGCACATCTCCACCGAGGTGAGCTCGGCCCCTCGGGCTGCAAGTTTGCCGATGGCCAGCTCCCGGTTGGCGGGAGTGCGTGAGGAGACCGCATCTACCACCAGCGAGACCTCGCTGCCGCTTGCCAGCAGCCCAAGTACCGTCTGATAGACGCAGATATGGGTCTCGATGCCGCACACCAGCCAGTGGTTGACCCCGGTCTGGGTGAGGGCTGCGGCCACGGTTGGTTCACCCAGGGCACCGAAGCTGAATTTGGTGAGCACAAGGTCGTCTGCCTGCAACCCTTGCAACTCGGGCACAGTGGCCCCCAGTTTGTCCGGATTTTGCTCCAGCCAGACAACCGGCAATCCCAGCGCTCTGGCCCCTTGCACCAGGCGCTGCGTATTGGTGATAAGGGCCTCGCTCCCCTCGACCAGGCGCGCCAGCTTGCCCTGAATATCGACGACCAGCAGGCCGGTCGTGGCCACCGTCAGCGGCTGTATTCCCATCATTTGCTCTCCTTGCAGCGGTTTTCTCGGGCCGATTGCGCCAAAGAGGCACGCCCTCAGAATGTTTGACTATACCGGAATTGCCTTCGATTTAAGCTCTCTATGAATCCTTTGTTTGTGTCATGAAGGACAGGTAACCCCCATTTTCCAGTCAGCCCTGTTTTGCCGCTTGGCGAAGGGAAGGGGCTCTGTTATTGTGGTAAAACAGCCGTTTGGATGGCTGGATGGTTATGGTCGTGTCGTTTATCGTCCCGGATCGCACCCTCTGACCACCCTCTTGATGATCATTTTGACAGGGAGTCCCTATGCAACGCCGTTCCTTCTTCAAGCTTTCCGCGCTGGCGCTGCTCGCCAGCAGCCTGCCGTTTTCCGTCCTCGCCGCCGATCCGGCCAAGAAAGAGATAGTGATCGGCACGACCGTGGGGGATTTTGCCGACATGGTGACCGATTCCATCAAGCTGCAGCTGGAGGCCAAGGGCTACCGGGTCAAACTGGTTGAGTTCACCGACTATGTGACTCCCAATATTGCTCTGGCCGATGGTTCGCTCGATGTGAACTGCTTCCAGCACAAACCCTATCTGGAGAGCTTTGCCAAGGATCGGGGGCTTTCGCTCGCACCCATCACCCAGGTGCCGACCGGCCCCATGGGCCTCTATTCCGGCAAGAAGGGGCAGCTGGCCGAGGTGGGTGAGGGGAGTTCTGTGGCCATTCCCAACGATCCCACCAACCAGGCGCGGGCGCTGCTGATGCTGCAGGACTTGGGCTGGCTCACGCTCAAGGAGGGGATCAATCCGCTCAAGGCGAGTGAGTTCGATGTAGTGGACAACCCCCACGATATCAAGCTGGTGTTGCTGGAGGCGGCCCAGCTGCCCCGCTCGCGGGAAGACGTGGATTTTTCCGTCATCAACGGCAACTTCGCCGCCTCCAGCGGCATCCCGTTCAGCGAGGGCTTGTTCCTTGAGCGCAGCTATGACTTTATCAACTGGGTAGTGGTGAAGAGTGCCGATGCGGACAAGCCGTTTGCCAAAGACGTGGCGGCAGCCTACAACTCCCCCGAATTCAAGGCCTATGCGGCCAAGCGCTTCGCGGGTTACAAGTACCCGCAGGGGTGGGGCGGTTAATACCGGGATGGCGACAGACAATAAAAAACGCCCCGCATGCGGGGCGTTTTCATGTTCGGCCATCAGGGATGGCGATAGAAGCGGTTCAGCTCGTTCATCACCTGGATCATGGCACCCATGTCCGGGTTGCCGTGCTTGATGGGGCGATAGCTCTTCTGCTCCAGCAGCTCGAAGTCACCCTGCTTGTTGAAGTGGGTGATGGTGTTGTCCTGATAGATGGCAAAGTCGTTCTGATCGCCCGCCAGCAGCCAGGGGCGCGGGCTGGTATCAAACAGGCTGCGACCTATGCTGTAGTCCCGCGCCGGGTTGCGCGCCCCCAGCATGCCCTGCATCAGGGTTGGTACCAGATCGAGATGGCTGCTGGGCTGTGACATCACCTGGCTGTCGCGACCGGGCCAGGCCAGCACGAAGGGCACCTGCACCTGATAGGGGGAATAGTTGGTGCCGGCCCCCCAGCTGTTGCTGCGGGTGTCGTTGAACTCCTGGCCATGATCCGAGGTGATGACGACTATGGTGTTGTCGCTCATCCCCTGCTGTTGCAGCTGGGTCAGCATCTGCTCCAGCAGCTGGTCGGTATAGAAGACCGAGTTCTTGTAGCGGTTTTCGAGCTTTTGCAGGTTCTCGGCCCGATAGGCGGTGGCTGGGTTGAAGTTGGTCAGCTCCGGCTGGAATGGCCCCTTCATGGTCGCCGGCAGCTGGTAGTCGCCCGGGCTCGACAGATAGACCAGCGAGAACCAGGGGCGCTCCGGTGTGCGCTTCTCGAGCCAGCCCTGCCAGTCGGACAGCAGCTTGCCGTCGTCGAGCTCTTCGGAGACGAATACCTGTTTGCGCAGGCCGGCCAGAATGCTCTGGCGATACTTCTGGGCATCTTCCATCGCGCCAAACAGGCCGAACTGGTAGTCCTGACGCAGCATCTCGTCGAACAGCACGGGGGGCCGCTTCTCGCTGCTGATGTCCTGGTAGTAGTGGCCGGGCAGACCGTAGAAGAGGCCGAACATGCCCATCAGTGCGTCGTTGCCGCTGCTTAAGTGATTGCGGAACGTCAAATTCCGGGAGGCATAACGCTGCAGGTTGGGCATGTTGATGTTGTTCAGCATGTCAAAGCGCAGGGAGTCGACCACCACCACCAGCAGGTTGTTGTGGCTGCTGGGAGCGTTGACGTTGAGCGGGCGCAGGGGATAGTGCATCCGGCTGTCGCTGCCACTGTTGTTCTCCGACGCCGCCTGCTTCTTCTCGTACTGATCCAGATCCAGCCAGCCATGCTTGGCCAAGAAGGAGCGAGCCGTCATGGGGTAGGAGAGGGGGAAGTTGGCCCGTTGCATGGTGATGGGCTGATACAGGGTGGCATCCGCCCAGCTGTTGACCAGGTGGGTCAGGATGAAGCAGACCAGCAGGGCCAATCCCACCTGATTGCCGTACTGACGGCGCTTGCGCTTGTTGATCTTGCGCCAGACGTAGGCTGACAGCAGCAACTGCAACAGGAAGATGGTGGGCACAGCGACGAAGATGATGCTCCAGATCGAGCCCTCCTCGGTCTGGGCCTGATCCAGCAGCAGTTGCCACACCTGGGCATTCAGGTGGAACTTGAACAGCCTGAATACCTGGGTGTCGATGAGCAGCAGCACCAGCGCCAGGGTGGCGACGATGGCCGAAATAAAGCGCAGGGATTTCTCTTTGGGCAAGAGGAAGGTGAGCGGAAAAATCGTCAACAAATAGGTGACGAAGCTCAGGAAAGAGAAGTGGCCAATCCAGCTCACAACAAGGTAGATCACGCCGAGCGTGGTCGATGGCCAACTGATGGCACCCAGATAGCGGGTGGCGATCAGCATGGCCAGGATGATGTTGAAGAAGGAGAACCAATGCCCCCAGGTGATCAGGCGAGAGACATTATCACGATAGGGGTTACCGGTTTCGACCATAGTGATCCATCTGCGTAGAGAAACGTCAAATCAACGGAGTCGGGGACTCAGTGTGTGTCGTGGCGATTGTCGACCGATGCGGTCAGGGCCTGGACAAACTTCTCGGTGATGGCCTGGCGCTGGGCCGGTGCCATGCCGTTGATGATATTGGTGGTCAGGTTGCCAAGCACCATGAGGCTGAGATCCACCGGCGCCTTGTGCTTTTCCAGCGCGGTGATCAGGTCGTTCATCAGGGCGTCAAACTGCTCGTTATTGTACTTTGATACGATGGGCATAATCTTCAGTTCATCTCGGTTCAAAGCGCCTTATAATACTTCACCCTTTCGGCTAACACTATGGCTTTGTGACATGAGTCTCGATATCGACAAGATCATACTTCACTCCCTGCGCCAGGGCGGCGATGGTCAACCTTACGCCGATACCCGCAGCCAGACCCTGCCCCCCGACGAGGCGGTGCAAGGGCTGATGGCGGAACTGCATCGCATCTACAACGGCAAGGGCGGCAAGGGCTTTGGCTTTTTTGCCGACCCCGAGGAGGCCGTCGCCGAACTGGCTGACGGTGAAGAAGCCCCCAAGCAACCCTCTCCCGCGTTTCGTATCGCCCTCGAACAGCTGCTCGACGAGCAGACGGAATTTGTCCCCTTCTCGGTCACCGTGACCCAGATGCTGGTCAAGCAGCTGGTGGAGCATGCCCTGGATGAACAGGGGGTACTGCTGTTTGCCAAATACAACTACGTCGGCGTCGATTATTTGCTGATCGCGCTGCTGGAAGGCAAGGAGAGCGTCACCGTCAGCGAGGCGCTGGAATTGCGTCATATCCAGTATCTGGATATCGGCAAACTCAATCTGGTGGCCCGTATCGATCTCACCGAGTGGAAAACCCAACCCGATTCGCGCCGTTATATTACCTTCAGCAAGGGACGCATAGGCCGCAAACTCGGCGACTTCTTTATGGATTTGCTGGGTGCCCGCGAAGGAATGGATGCCAAGATCCAGAATAAAGGCTTGCTGCAGGCGGTCGAAGATTATTGCGACAGTCGTCAGCTCGAACCGGCCGAGCGCAATGATTATAAAAAGCAGGTTTTCAAATATTGCACCGAGCAGGCGAGCGCCGGTGAAGAGATCGAAATCAAGGAGTTGTCCGCAGAATTGCCCGGCGACGGTGACCTCGATTTTTACAGCTTTATCGGTCAGGAGTATGAGCTGGAAGAGCGCTTCCCCGCCGATCGTTCTACCCTGCGCGGTCTGACCAAATTTGTCGGATCCGGCGGCGGCCTGACCCTGAGCTTCGAGCAGAAGCTGCTGAATAGCCGCATTTTTTACGATCCGGACACCGATACCCTCACCATCAAGGGGGTGCCGCCCAACCTCAAGGATCAGCTGCTGCGCCAGTCGTAATGTGATCCGGTCGTCATATTTGGCAAAAAGGGACCCCGCTTCGGCGGGGTCCCTTTTTTATGGCGTCCGTGGCGCAGGACGAAACCGGGGCGGTGCTTTGTTAACAGATAAAACAGAATCGATTGCCTGAAAGGGTTTTCATTCAAGTGAAAACCCTTTCAATGAAGTAATAAAGTTTCATAATGGTAATTATATTTCCGTGATGGTTGCGAAATAAGCCGATAAAATCGGTTATTACCGCGATTTAAGAAAATGTTTTCAAAACTTTCTGGAAGGAAATACGTAATTGCATTTC
The DNA here is from genome assembly GCF_000819845.1 of Aeromonas enteropelogenes. Taxonomy (GTDB): domain Bacteria; phylum Pseudomonadota; class Gammaproteobacteria; order Enterobacterales; family Aeromonadaceae; genus Aeromonas; species Aeromonas enteropelogenes. Next base: position 30,379 of record NZ_CDCG01000003.1, on the reverse strand, counting down.
AAAAATGCGAGTTGCGTCATGTGAGCCGTTTGCCGCTTGGGATAATATTCATCTCGCACACAAATGCTCTTACAGCGCGGAACTAATACAAGGAAAGGCTCATGAAAAAGAAATTGCTGTCATCCCTGATCGGTCTGGCCACTCTTGGTGTCGCCTGCTCTGCCACTGCTGCCATCGACGAAGGCCAGCTGACCATCTGGATCAACGGTGACAAGGGATACAACGGCCTGGCTGAAGTGGGTAAGAAGTTTGAAGCAGAAACCGGCATCAAGGTGACTGTGGCCCACCCGGATCAGGTTGAAGTTAAATTCCAGCAAGCCGCCGCCACTGGCAACGGCCCGGACATCTTCTTCTGGGCTCACGACCGTTACGGTGAGTGGGTCAAAGCCGGTCTGCTGGTGCCCGTGACCCCCAATGCCGACACCAAGGCAAAGTTTGAACAACTGGCATGGGATGCCATGACCGTCGATGGCAAGACCTATGGTTACCCGGTTGCCATGGAAGCGGTCAGCCTGATTTATAACAAGGATCTGCTGCCCGAGCCGCCCAAGACCTTCGAAGAGATCGCCAAGATCGACGAAACCCTGAAGAAGGATGGCAAGCGCGCCATCATGTGGGCCTATGACACCCCCTACTTCAGCTATCCGCTGGTAGCCGCCAACGGTGGTTACGCCTTCAAGAAAACCGCCACCGGTTATGACGTGAAAGACACCGGCGTGAACAACGCGGGCGCCAAGATGGGCGTGGGCTACATCTCCGAGATGATCAAGTCCGGTCACCTGGAGAAGGGCATCGACTACGGCGTGATGGATGCCAAGTTCAACAAGGGCGAAGTGGCCATGATGATCAATGGTCCCTGGGCCTGGAGCAACCTGGACAAGAGCGGCATCAAGTATGGCGTCGCCCCGCTGCCGACCCTGAATGGCAAGCCGGCCAAGGCCTTCGTTGGCGTGCTGGGTGCCACCATCAACGCCGCCAGCCCGAACAAGGACCTGGCCATCGAGTTCCTCGAGAACTACTTGCTGACCGATGCCGGTCTGGCGCCGATGAACGCCGACAAGCCGCTGGGTGCCGTGGCCCTGAAATCCTTCCAGAAGACCTTGGAATCCGATCCGCACATCAAGGCGACCATGCAAAACGCCCAGGCTGGTGAGCCGATGCCGTCCGTGCCCGAGATGAGCCGTTTCTGGTCCTCCTTTGAAACCGCCCTCAAAAACGTGACCTCCGGCCGTCAAGGTGTTGATGAAGCCCTCGATACCGCTGCCAAGCGTATCGTCCAGTAAGTTCGCACTACCCGGGAGGTCTTCGGGCCTCCCACTTTCTCCTCTCTCTTGGCGTTATAAAGGTTAATTGGCATGGAAGTAGTACCTTCTGTTGAGTCCTATGCCGGTCCGAAGGATAAGCACGTCTGGCTCAAGTGGACCATAGCGGCCCTGGTTGCCATCCTCAACGGCTACGCAGCCGTGATGATGTATGCCAGTGGCGAGTGGGTATTCGCGTTGCTGGATCTGGTGGTGGTATCCGCCGGCCTGTATGTCTTCATGAACAAGAAGACCTATGCCCATCGTTACATCTTTCCGGGTGTGGCGGGCATGGTTGTATTTATCATCTTCCCTCTTGCCTACACGATTGGCATCGCCTTCACCAACTATTCAGGCTCCAATTTGCTCTCGGTGGAGCAGGCGCGGGATTATCATCTCAAGAAATCCTACAAGGTGGCGGGTGGTGAATTCGATTTTACCCTGCTGGAAGCCGACAACGGCCAGTTCCAGCTGCTGCTGAACCAGGGTGAACAGACCTTTGTCAGCCAACCTCTCTCCCTGATGAACAACAAGGCCCGCGAGCTGGCGGTGCGCGAGGGACGAGCACAGGCGGCCCCGCAACTGGTCGAGTTGCAGGTGGCAACCGCCGAGACCGGGCGCAAGTCCGCGCCCATTCGCGTCATCGTCGAGCATCGTACTCACCTGAGCGGGCTGGATCTGGTACTGCCGGACGACGGCACTCACCTGACCCTGAGCAGCCTGCGCAAGTTTGCCGCCCAGAAGCCGCAATATACCCGGCTGATGGATGGGGCCGTGCTCAAGTCCGGGGTGGTAATCAAGGACAGCAACCTGCTGCGCGACAACCAGACCGGCGAGCTGATGCTGCCTAACGGTGACACCGGCTTCTATCAATACATCGACGAGCAGGGTCAGTTCGTCGGCAAGGGTATCGCCCCCGGTTTCGTGGTGAGCGTAGGCTGGAAGAACTTTGCCCGCATCGTGACCGACCCGGGCATCCAGGCGCCGTTCCTGCAGATCTTCGTCTGGACCGTGATCTTCTCCACCTGCTCCGTCGCCTTCACCCTGGCCATCGGCATGGTGCTGGCCTGCCTGGTGCAGTGGGAAGAGCTCAAGGGCCGCGGCTTCTATCGGGTCATGCTGATCCTGCCCTATGCCATCCCGGCGTTTATCTCCATCCTGGTGTTCAAGGGCTTGTTCAACCAGAACTTCGGCGAGATCAACATGTTCCTGGAAGCGGCGTTCGGCATCAAACCGGACTGGTACACCAACCCCTTCCTGGCCAAGGTGATGATCCTCATCGTCAACACCTGGCTTGGCTACCCCTACATGATGATCCTCTGCATGGGCTTGCTCAAAGCCATTCCGGAAGATCTCTATGAAGCGTCCGCTATGGACGGAGCCGGCCCGGTACAGAACTTCTTCAAGATCACCGTACCGCTCTTGATGAAGCCGCTGACACCCCTGTTGATTGCCTCGTTCGCCTTCAACTTCAACAACTTCGTGCTTATCCAGTTGTTGACCAATGGCGCCCCGGACATCATTGGCGCCAGTACCCCGGCCGGTACCACCGACCTGCTGGTGAGCTACACCTACCGGATCGCGTTCCAGGGCTCGGGTGGTCAGGACTACGGTCTGGCCAGTGCCATCGCCACCGCCATCTTCCTCATCGTGGGTGCGCTGGCCTTGCTCAACCTGAAATTGTCCAAAGCCGACAAGCAACTGTAAGGAGGCTTCAACATGGCAATCGTACAACCCAAATCAGTCAAATACCGGGTGTGGGCAACCCACCTGGTGATGTGGGGCTTCCTGGCACTGATCATCTTCCCGCTGATCATGGTCATCGCCATCTCGTTTAGAAACGGCAACTTCGCGGTGGGGGAGATCATCCCCTCCAACCCGACCCTGGATCACTGGAAGCTGGCGCTGGGCATGTCCATTACCAACGCCGACGGCAGCATCACGCCGCCGCCGTTCCCGGTGCTGACCTGGTTGTGGAACTCCATCAAGATCGCGGGGATCACCGCCCTGATGATAGTGGTGCTCTCCACCACCTGTGCCTACGCCTTTGCCCGCCTGCGTTTTCGTGGCAAGTCCACCATCCTGCAGGGCATGCTGATCTTCCAGATGTTCCCGGCGGTGCTGGCACTGGTGGCCATCTATGCGCTGTTCAACAAGATTGGTGACTACATCCCCTGGCTGGGTCTCAACACCCACGGCGGCCTGATCCTGGCCTACATGGGGGGGATCGCCCTGCACGTCTGGACCATCAAGGGCTACTTCGAGACCATCGACTCGTCGCTCGAAGAGGCCGCGGCCATCGACGGCGCCACCCCGTGGCAGGCGTTCCGGTTGATCCTGCTGCCCCTGTCGGTGCCCATCCTGGCGGTGGTGTTCATCCTGGCCTTCATCGGTTCCATCACCGAGGTGCCCATGGCCTCCATCCTGCTGCAGGATGTGAACAACCTGACCCTGGCGGTCGGGGCCCAGCAGTACCTCTATCCGCAGAACTACCTGTGGGGTGACTTCGCCGCGGCCGCCGTGCTGTCGGGCTTCCCCATCACGGTCGTCTTCCTGCTCGCCCAGCGCTGGCTGGTGGGGGGGCTCACTGCCGGTGGCGTCAAAGGTTAAGGTTCATGGCCGGGGGAGCTGGCTCCCCCCGCCATCACGATTTGCAAAGATTCAAGAGCGGAGCTCGACATGGCTGAAGTAGTACTCAACAACGTTCGCAAAAATTACGATCCGGCTGTTCACAAGGACACCCTGCGCAATATCAACCTCTCCATCAAGGAAGGGGAGTTCATCGTCTTCGTCGGCCCCTCCGGCTGCGGCAAGTCCACCCTGCTGCGGATGATCGCGGGTCTGGAAGACATCACCAGCGGCGAGCTGACCATCGGCGGGCGCTACATGAACGACGTGCCGCCGGTGGAGCGCAACGTGGGCATGGTGTTCCAGTCCTACGCCCTCTACCCGCACATGAACATCTACGAGAACATGGCCTTCGGCCTCAAGCTCAAGAAGATGGACAAGGAGAACATCCACAAGCGGGTGATGCGCGCCGCCGAGATCCTCGGTCTCGAGCCGCTGCTGGAGCGCAAGCCCAAGGCCCTCTCCGGCGGTCAGCGCCAGCGGGTGGCCATCGGTCGTTCCATCGTGCAGCAGCCCCAGGTGTTCCTGTTTGACGAGCCGCTCTCCAACCTCGACGCCGCCCTGCGGGTCAAGATGCGCATCGAGATCGCCAAGCTGCACAAGGAACTCAACTCCACCATTATCTACGTGACCCACGATCAGGTGGAGGCCATGACCCTGGCCGACAAGATAGTGGTGCTGAGCCCGCTCAAGGGCGAGGCGGCCACCAACCTGGAACAGTTCGGTTCCCCGCTCGATCTCTACCACAACCCGGACAACAAGTTCGTGGCAGGCTTCATCGGCTCCCCCAAGATGAACTTCCTGGCGGCCGAGCTGGTGGAGATTGGCGAGCAGGAGTGTCTGGTCAAGCTGAGCTCTGGCGACAGCGTTCGGGTGCGGGTCGATGCCCGCCGTGGCGCGGTCGGCGACAAGGTGGAGCTCGGCATTCGCCCGGAACACTTGGTGCCGCTCGCTCACGCCCATGCCGACAGCCGCGTGAGCGGGGTGGTGCAGGTGGCTGAACACCTGGGGGCGGAGTCTTTCGTCTACATGGATGTGGATGGTCACGACTTCACCGTCAAGACCACCTCGGACGTGGACGTGGCGGCCGGTCAGACCTACAGCGTGGGGATCCCGGCCGAGGCCTGCTATCTGTTCGATACCAAGGAGCAGGCGTTCCCCCGTACCGCCAAATACATCCGTACCTGACGGGTACTGGTGCAGGTTTTCCTTATCTTCAATGCCTTTTTGCCGGTCGCAAGACCGGCTTTTTCATTTCTGGTCGGGTGCAAATAGAGCATCGCTTCATGACGATCCCTCCTGCTGGCGGGCCCAGCGCTGCAGAAAGTCGAGCAGAGGCTGATGGCTGTATGCCAGGTTGCAGCGCAGCCAGGGTGTGGCCGGAGCATCGACCCGAAACTGGCTGCCCGGGGCCAGCAATAACCCTTCGGCCAGCGCCGCTTCGCTCAGGGGCAGGGCATCCTGATGGGGCTCAGGGAGCCTGACCCAGGAGAAGAGACCGCCCTGGGGCGGACAGAAACTCTGCCAGCGGATCTGCTCCAGCCCCTGTTGCCAGCGCTCACCGGCCCGCAGCAGTCGATCCCGCAGCCGCTGCTGCTCTTTCGGGGTGTCGGGATCCTTGAGCATCCGCAGCACCAGACGCTCGGACAGCTCGGAGGAGGCGATGGCGTTCATCACCTTGTAGCGCAGCAGACGGTCGGTGCGCTCCTCGCTCGCCAGCAGATAACCCACTCTCAGGCCAGGGGCCAGCGCCTTGGCAAAGCTGCCGATGTAGATGATGTGCTCCAGACCCGCCAGCGCCGCCAGGGTCGGGGTGGCGCTCTGGGTCAGCGCCGCACTCACGTCGTCCTCGACGATCAGGCAGTGGTGCTGCGCCGTGAGCTGCAAGACCCGAAACGCGGTGGCGGCCGAGTAGCTGGCGCCGGTGGGATTGTGCTGGCGCGGGTTGGTGAAGAAGGCCTTGGGCCGCGCCAGGTGCAGTTGCTCGGCCAGCACGGCGCAATCGGTGCCCTGCGCTGTCCAGGGGACGCCGATCACCCTCATGCCGGCGTGTTGCAGCAGGGTGATGAGGTTGCAGTAGCCAGGGTCGTCCACCAGCACTGTGTCGCCTGAGCGGAGTTCCGACTGCACCACCAGTGCCAGGGCCTGACTGGCCCCCTGGGTCAACAGTACTCCTTGCGGCTCCACCGGAATGCCGAGCGCCTCGTGGTGTTGCCAGAGGTGCTGGCGCAGCGGCTGCCAGCCCGCCGAGTGTCCGTAGGCGATGGCGCAGTCGGCCTCTCGTCCCTGCTGGCGCAGGGCGCGTTGCAGGATCTGGGTCGGGTACCACTGGCTGGGCAGCCAGCCACAGCCGGGCTGAACCACCTCGGGGCCCGGAGTGATCCTGTGGTCGGTCAGCCAGCGGGCATCGGGTACCGGCGGCGGCGCCATGGGCGGGGCCAGCGGCGTGCGGGCCACATAGTAGCCATCCCCCCGTCTGGCGACGATCACCCCCTGTTGCACCAGTCGGCTGTAACCGTCGGCAACGGTGAAGGTGCTGATGCCAAGGATGGCGGCGAGTTGGCGCACCGAGGGCAGGCGCTGGCCCGGTGCAAGCTGGCGCGCGGCGATGGCCTGCTGGATGGCGTGTATCAGCTGCTGGATCAGGGAACCCTGGGTCGGATCGAGGGAGAGGGAGGGCATACTGTAGTGGCTCTTTGACCTGTACGGTTGGGGTGATTGTTAATGGATTGTATATGTAACGTATCGGGCAAATGCAATAGTGTCGAGCCATCCACCCAGAGGAGAGACACCATGAAACGAGCCCTGTTATTACTCACCGGCCTGCTGTTTGCCCAGTCCGTTCTGGCCGGCCCCGTCCTTCGCATCGCGACCGACGGCACCTTCCCGCCCTACAGCACGGTCAATCCGGACGGTTCGCTGGCCGGGTTCGATGTTGATATCGCCAATGCGCTGTGCGCCGAGATGAAGGTGACCTGCGAGCTGAGGCAGTACGACTTCGACGGCATGATAGCCGGGCTCAAGGCCAGAAAATTCGACATGATCGTCGCCTCCATGGCGATCACCGAGGAGCGCCTGCGCCAGATCGCCTTCAGCGACAAGTATCAGGGGGGCTACTCCCGTTTCATGGGGCCTCGCGATACATCCCTGAATGGTGAACCCGCTGCCATGGCCGGCAAGCGGATAGGCGTGCAGCTTGGTTCCATTCAGGAGAACTATGCCAAGGATGTCTATGGCAAGGCGGGGGCCGAGGTGCGCACCTACGGTTCGGCAGAGCAGGCCTGGCTGGATCTGATGGCGGGTCGGCTGGATGCCATTGTGGTGGAAATCGGCGTCGGCATGGAGTTCAAGAAGCGGGAAGGGGCGGCCGGGTTCGACTTTTTCGGCCCCAGGATGAATGACCCCGCCTACTTCGGTACCGGCTCCGGCATCGCGGTGCGCAAGCAGGACGCCCGCCTGCTGGGGGAGGTCAACAAGGCGCTCGGTACCCTGCTGGCCAACGGCACCTACAAGCAGATCAACGACAAGTACTTCGATTACGACCAGTACGAATAAGGGAACAGGATGAAGGAGATCAAACTCCCCCTGCCCGGCGGCACGCCGGGCAGTCAACGGGTGTTGCAGGCCTGGGAATTTGGCTGCAGTGGGCCCCTTGCCTATCTGCAGGCGGGTCTGCATGCCGACGAGTTGCCCGGGGTGCTGGCCCTGCATCGCCTGCGCCAGCATCTGATGGCCCTGGAGCAGCAGGGAGCCTTGTTGGGGCGTATCCGTCTGGTGCCCCAGGCCAACCCCATCGGTCTGTCCCAGTGGCATTTGGGGTTGCATCAGGGGCGCTTTCTGGCCGCCACCGGACAGAACTTCAACCGGGGATATCCCCTGCTGGTGGCGAAGGGGGAGGCAATACCCACCCACCTGACGGCGCGCGATTTGTTGCTGGCCAGGCTGGCCGAACGGCGTCCCTGCGGCGAACTGGCGTGGTTGCAGCACACCCTGTTTGGCTGGGCACTGGAGGCCGATCTGGTGCTGGACATCCATTGCGACAGCGACGCCCTGCTGCACCTCTATGGCCACGTTCGCCAGCGCAGCCAGGTGGAGCGCCTGGGTGCCTGCCTCGGGGCCGGGGTGATGCTGCTTAGCGAGCAGGCGGGGGGCATGTCTTTTGATGATGCCCTGCTGCAGAACTGGTATGCCCTGATGGAGGGGCCACAGGTGCCGGTCGCGGTGACGGTGGAGCTGAGGGGGCAGCAGGATGTGGCCGATCATCTGGCCGAGCAGGACGCCCGGCGGCTGCTGGCCTGCCTGGTGGAGTCTGGCTGGATTGATCCCGCATTCAGGATGCCAGCTGATCCGCCCGCCTGCACAGAGGGAAAGGTGACGCCACTAGCTGCGGTGGAGGTGATCTCGGCCCCGGCGGCGGGGATCCTGAGCTACGAGGTTGCACCCGGGGATCGGGTGCTGGCGGGGCAGCGGGTCGGCTGGCTGACGGATGCGCAAACCGGGGAGCGTATTGCTCTGACCGCGCACCACGAAGGCCTCTGTTACGCCAGGGTGCTCAACCGGCTGGCCTGCGCCGGGGATGAGGTGATCTTCCTGGCCGGTGAGGTTGCCCATCGGGAAGGGGACTTGCTGGGGCTGTAAATGGCTACCCGGAGTTTTGTGCGCTGCGTTGACAGGCCAGCCAGAGCGGCTGGCCGGGTCAGGCGTTATCAGTGATCGTCTTTGTCATCGAGATCGGCGGTGATGTCCGGCACGAAGTTCTGGCTGGTGAGCGGCGGGCGCTCGTAACCTTCGGTGCTGATGGGGGGCAGTTCTATGTGCTCGTAGTGGATCGTCTCGTAGGGCACCTTGCCGAGCAGGTGGGAGATGCAGTTGAGGCGGGCACGGCGTTTGTCATCCGCCTCCACCACGAACCAGGGGCTGTCCTGGGTGTCGGTGTAAGTAAACATGTCATCCTTGGCGCGGGAGTATTCGACCCAGCGCGAGCGGGATTGCAGATCCATGGGGCTGAATTTCCAGCGCTTGATGGGGGTGCTGATCCGCTCCTTGAAGCGCTTCTCCTGCTCCTCGTCGCTGACCGAGAACCAGTATTTGATGAGGGTAATGCCGGAGCGGATCAGCATCCGCTCGAACTCGGGGCAGGCGCGCAGGAATTCCCGGTACTCCTCGTCGCTGCAAAAGCCCATCACCCGCTCCACCCCGGCCCGGTTGTACCAGGAGCGGTCGAACAGTACCATTTCGCCGGCGGCGGGCAGGTGGGCCACATAACGCTGGAAGTACCACTGGGAGCGTTCCCGGTTGGAGGGGGCGGGCAGGGCGGTGACCCGGCACACCCTGGGGTTGAGCGGCTCGGTAATGGCCTTGATGACGCCCCCCTTGCCGGCGGCATCGCGTCCCTCGAACACCACCACGACTTTCAGTCCCTCCTGCTTGACCCACTCCTGCAGTTTGACCAGCTCCTCCTGCAGATGGGCGAGGTGATGCTCGTAGCGCTTCTTGTTGAGGCGCGGGCGTTTCTTGCTCTTGTCCTTTGGCATGATCTTCTCCTTGTTGATACGTTTCCAGATTGCACCACAGAAGCGTCATCGCCAAGTGGCGCGTGATACACTGCCGCTCCACTAGAGGCAACAGGAGAAAACATGAAGCAGTTTATGGAGATAGCGGGTCGCCGCATGGCCTATCTGGACGAGGGGCAGGGCCCTGTGCTGCTGTTTGGTCACAGCTATCTGTGGGACAGCGCCATGTGGGCGCCGCAAGTCGAGGCACTCAAGGGGCAGTATCGCTGCATCGTGCCCGAGCTCTGGGGCCACGGGGATTCCGACGCGCAGCCCGAAGGCCCCTGCACCCTGGCGACCCTGGCCCGCGATCACCTGGCGCTGCTCGATGCCCTCGGGGTGGAAGAGTGTGTGCTGGTGGGCCTCTCCATCGGCGGCATGTGGGGTGTCGAGCTCGCGCACATGGCGCCGGAGCGTCTCAAGGGCCTGGTGCTGATGGACAGCTTCGTTGGCCTCGAGCCCCAGATCACCTGCGAGCGCTATCTTGGCATGCTCGCCATGATTGAGCAGCTCGGCACCATTCCTGCCCCCATCGTGGAGCAGGTGGCGCCGCTCTTTTTTGCCCATCAGCCGGATGCGGCCTTGATGGATGGCTTCAAGGCGCGTCTGGCGAGTTGGCCCGCCGACAAGGTGGCCGCCATGGTGGCGGTGGGACGCAGCTTCGTGACCCGGGAGGATCGCATCGACTGGCTCGAAGAGATCTCCGTGCCCAGCCTGGTGATGACAGGCTGCGAGGACAAGGCCCGTCCCGTGCTGGAAGGCTATCTGATGGCCGAGGTGCTGGGTTGCCCCTTCAAGGAGATCCCGGGAGCGGGCCATATCTCCACCCTGGAGAACCCTGTCTTCGTCAACGGCGCGCTGGGAGCGTTTCTGGCCGGGCTGTGAGGGTGACACCTTGCCGGATAGCGAGAAAAGGAGCCATGGGCTCCTTTTCTCTTTTGTCTTGCGACTTGTGCGGCTGATGAGGGGTTACCAGATATAGCCGAGGCCGAAGCCTGCATAGAGCTCGCCCTTGTGCTGGACGATGGGGCTGTCGGCGATGTCGTCGTCATAACGTTCGTAGTTGACGCCAAAGCCGCCAATCCAGTTGGCATTGAAGCGATAGCTGCCGATGACGGAGACCATGGGGGAGAGGGTGGTGCCCGTGTTCCACGCCGGCCTGCCTGCCCGGGCTTCTTCTTGCGACACGCCGCCGAAGTAATAGTTGGCGAGGTTGTGGCTGCGCAGCATCACGCCAGCCCCCGGCATCAGCAGCAGCGGGCCGCGGATGATGGGGAAGTTGGCCCACAGCATCACCTCCTGGCCGTTGCTGTTGCCGGTCACGTCCGTGGTGGCCCGCATGGTCCACAGGGCATAGGGAGTGATGAGATCGGCCCCGAAGCCGGCCTCGAACTCCCCTTTGCGCTTGTTGAGGCCATGGAGGAAGGCATCATCATCCGGATCCAGGTTGCCAAAGCGCATCCGCCCGAAGGCGTAGGTGGAGAAGCCGCCATCCCGGGTGAGGTAGTAGCGGGCCCGATCCCCCAGATACATCAGGTTGTCGCCAAAATAGAGGGCACCCGGGATGGGCAGCAGGGTGTCGTCCTGATGCTGGTAACGGGCCTGGCCTGCGATAAATGCGCCGCCCACGACCAGTCCCTTGGGAATGGGGCTGCTTGGGCTGTCGCTGGAGAAGGCGCTGAGAGCCCCGAGGTCGAGGTCGGCCCGGACGGGGGCCGAGAGCAGCAGCGCCAGAAGGGCGCCAAGAGAGGCATGGCGCAAGGCCGGGACTGGGGGCATATGAAATATCCTTATGGGTCGGTGAGCGATGCAGTGGTGGCGCAACAGGGTGCCGGTGGCGTAGCCAGTTAAGCCGATTTGTATTGTGAATTCAAACCGATAGAGCAAAAAGAGTGGTGTGTTGCCAACGCTGACCCCAATTGACGCCCGGCCTGGGCTGTGAGAGGCATTGCCGGCAAGCAGATGAGCGCTGCCGCCAACAAAAAAGAGAGGCTTGGCCTCTCTTTTTGGTCTTTGCCTGTCGTTGCAGGGATGTTCCCATCAGGGGGCGGGGCGGGGCAGCTCTTCCCGCTTGGGCCAGACGTTGAGCACCGCCTTGACCAGGGTGGCGAGGGGGATGGCGAAGAAGACCCCCCAGAAGCCCCACAGGCCGCCAAACACCAGCACGGCGATGATGATGGCCACCGGATGCAGGTTGACTGCCTCGGAGAAGAGCACCGGCACCAGCAGGTTGCCATCGAGCGCCTGAATGACCAGATAGGCCACCATCAGCCAGGCAAACTCTGGGGTGAGCCCCCACTGGAACAGGGCCACCATGGCCACCGGCACAGTCACCACGGCGGCGCCGATATAGGGGATCAGCACGGAGAAGCCAACCGCCACCGCCAACAGCGCCGAGTAGCGCAGTCCCATCAGGGCGAAGGGGATATAGGTCGCCACCCCGACGATGAGGATCTCGATCACCTTGCCGCGGATGTAGTTGATGATCTGGTTGTTCATCTCCACCCAGACCCGGTTGACCAGGGTGCGGTTGCGCGGCAGGAAGCGACGCAGCCCCCCCATCAGCACCTGCTTGTCTTTGAGCATGAAGAAGACCATCAGGGGCACCAGGATGAGATAGACCATGATGGCCACCACGTTCACCAAGGAGCTCAGGGAGGCGCTGACCAGGTGCTCGCCCCCGCTCAGGATGCGTTGGCGCATGTTGTCGATGACGGTTTCCACCAGGCTGACATCGACAAGCTCGGGGTATCTGTCCGGCAGGGTGCGCACATAGTCCTGGGCATGGGTCAGCATGGCCGGGGCTTCTTTGGCCAGATTGATGCTCTGGTGAACCAGGGTCGGGATAAGGCCCAGCACCGCGGTCACTGCCAGGGTGATGAAGATGAGCAGCACCAGACTGGTGGCCAGGGTGCGGGAGAGCCCCGCCTGCTGCAGCCGGACCACAGGCCACTCCAGCAGATAGGCCATGACGATGGCCACCAGGATGGGGGCGAGCAGGTTGCCAAACAGCCAGAGTCCGGCAAAGCCGAACAGCAGCAACAGGAAGAGGGTGACGGCATCGGGATCGGAAAAACGGGTCTGATACCAGCGCTTTAATACTTCTAACATCTAGCGTCCTTACACGACGGGGTCTGTGAGAGTGGCCTGGCCCCGACAACCAGTAGTAAAGAGAGAGTCTGATCCGGCGCCTGTTGCTGCGTGACCTGATGGCCGAGGCGCTGCAGGTAGGCCGGAATATCCTGCCGCGAACCCGGATCGGCCAGGCGGATGGTCACGACCTGGCCTGGTTGGGCTTCTCTTAACCAGAGTTTGAGCCGGATCAGGGGCTCGGGGCAACGCCAGGGGGTCAGGTCGAGGTACTCCATGAGGGCTCCATCTCGCGAGTGGTCGCTATTATGGCCGCGATGACAGCACGAAACAACGCTTGTAGCCCTTCTGGGGCAAGGGTATTCTGCCGAAGCCCCGGTAGGGTCTGCTGACGTTTCGTCACGACCGCGACGGCGTCAGTTTTTGCGCAAGACCAGGCTGCGCCACCCCCGGGGCATGGATCGAGTCACGACGTTTTGCGCAAAAGCTGGCCTGTCCCTACGGGTTGCGCGGTAAATGACGCCATGCGTCGTTGCAGGAGTGGCCAAGGGTATGGCCATGGTCGGCGTTCCGCGCCTTGCCTGGCGCCATTTGTCGCAGCAATGCGGCTTGCGCCGCAACGTCAACAGACCCTATTGGAGATAGAGATAACGTGGCACGCTTTTCCCCCCTGATGGCATCCATTCCCCTGCTGGCCTCCCTGATGGGCGCCACGTTTCATGCCCAGGCGAACAACCAGCTTCCCGACATCGGCACCGCCGGTGTCTCGGCCCTGCCCATCGAGCAGGAGGTCCGTTACGGCAATGCCTTCATGCGCTTCGCCCGGGCGGGTCTGCCCATCATCGACGACCCCGTGCTCAACCAGTACATCGACGATCTGGGCCAGCGTCTGCTCTCCAATGCCGACGGGGTACGCTTCCCGTTTACCTTTTTCCTCATCAATGACCCCAGCATCAACGCGGCCGCCTTCCTCGGCGGGCGGGTCAAGGTGCATACCGGCCTGTTTCTCTACGCCGACAACGAGAGCGAGCTCGCCTCGGTGCTGGCTCACGAAATCACCCACGTGACCCAGCGCCATATCGCCCGCTACATGGAAGCGCAGGCGAGCAGCTCCGCCATGACCCTGGCCGGTCTGGTGGGCTCCATTGCGCTGGCGGTGATCAACCCCACCGCCGGTATCGCCGCCCTGCAGACCACCCTCGGCCTCTCCATGCAGTCCGCCATCAACTACACCCGCGACAACGAGTACGAAGCGGACCGGATTGGTATGAAGACCCTGTATGACGCCGGCTTCGATCCCATGGGGATGGCGACCTTCTTCCAGAAGCTGGCCGCCGAGTACCGCTATGCCAGCAAGCCGCCCGAGATGCTGCTGACCCACCCGCTGCCGGAGACCCGGATCAGCGAGGCGCGGTCCAGGGCGAGCAACTACAGTCGCCGCAACCTCTCACCCAGCCTCGATTTCTGGCTGGCCAAGGTGCGTATCCAGGTGCGCTACGGCACGGACACCCCCCAGGGGTTGCTGAGCTACTTCGACACCCGCATCCAGAAGGGAGATTATCCCCTCAAGGATGCCGCCATCTACGGCAAGGCGCTGGCGCTGATCCAGCTCAAGCGCACCGACGAGGCGGATGCCCTGATGAAGGAGCTGGCCTCCCGCCATCCGGAAGACTTGTTCGTGGTGGATGCCCTGACCGACATCGATCTCGCCAAGGGGCGCAGCGCCCAGGCCATCGCCCGGCTGGAAAATTTCCGCATCCGCATGCCGGACAACGAGGTGATAGTGGTGAACCTTGGCAACGCCTATCTCGAGAGCGGCAACTACAAGAAATCCATCGCCATTCTCGACCCCTATGCCCGCGAGCATGAGGAGAACAACCTGGCCTGGAACCTGCTCTCCGATGCCTATCGCAAGGCGGGACGGATGACCGAGCTGCACATGGCGCGGGCCGAGATGCTTGCGCTGCGCGGGGATTATCAGGCTGCCATCGACGAGCTCATCGTGGCTCGTGGCACCACCAAGGATCGGATGACGCTAGCCCGGCTCGAAGCCAGGATCACCGAGCTGGAGCGGGCCAAGAAGGATCTCGACAGCCTCAAGGGGTGATGACCCTGTATGCGGTTAGCCAACAAGGGCGCACTTCGGTGCGCCCTTGTCATTGCTGGTGACTGGTGGCGAGTGACAGCCCGTGTGATGACGGGGGTGAAGGGTTAGTTGCCCAAGGTGCGGGCTGCCGCCTTGAGGGCATCGATCTGCGGCTGGTCGAGCTCGCCGACCAGGGTCTGCTGCAGTCGGCCCTTGCCATCGAGCAGATAGCTGGTGGGCAGCCCGGTCGGGCGCGAGAAGGGGAGCGTCGCCGTCTCGTTGGCGATCAGCAGCGGCAATGGGATGTCATAGCGCTCGGCCAGTTGGCCCAGCTCAGCCGGCGTCGCCGGGTCATAGTTGATGGCCACCACGGCGATCTCGCCTTCCCGGGCGAGTGCCGCGAGGCGCGGCATCTCCCGAAGGCAGGGGGCGCACCAGGGGGCGAAATAGTTGACCAGGAGCGGCTTGCCGGCGAAGTGCGACAGGGAGAGAGGCTGGCCCTGCGCATCGGTGAACTCGGGGGCCGGCGTACAGGCGCTCAGCAGGCCGGCCACAATCGCCCAACAAATTCGTTTCAATTCCTTTCCACTGCCGCTTACCCTGACCATCACTTTCCCCTACAATAGCGCCGTTTCTTGTCCCATCTTGCGATTAATCAGGGAGTTACCATGAGCGAGACCCAAATCTACCACAATCCGCGCTGCTCCAAGAGCCGTGAAACCCTGGCCTTGCTGGAACAGCGCGGGATCGCCCCGGACGTGGTGCTCTATCTGGAGCAGGCCCCGAGCGTGGAGACCATCCGTACCCTGCTGGGCCAGCTTGGCTTCACCGATCCGCGCCAGCTGATGCGCACCAAGGAAGATCTCTACAAGGAGCTGGGGCTGGCCGGGCAGAGCGGTGAGGCATTGATCCAGGCGATGCACCAGCATCCCAAGCTGATCGAGCGCCCCATCGTCATCAAGAATGGCCAGGCCCGTATCGGCCGCCCGCCAGAGCAGGTACTGGAGATCCTCAAGTGACCACCCGCCTTGCCCGTCTGCTGACCCTGGTCGGCTTCTTCGGCCTGCTGATCTGGGTGCTGCTGTGGCACCTGTGGCTCTCGCCCCACCCGGACCTCAACCCCTGGCTGCTGCCGGTGATCTGGACTGTGCCCCTGCTATTTCCCCTCAAGGGGATAGTGCAGGGCAACCCCTACACCCACGCCTGGGGCAACTTCGTGCTGATGCCCTACTTCCTCCATGCCCTGACCCTGATCACCACGGATGAAGGGGAGCGGTGGCTGGCGGTGGTGGAGCTGCTGCTCACCACCCTGGCCTTTGTCGGCACCATCTACTACGCCCGCCTGCGTGGCCGCGAGCTGGGTTTAAGCATTCGCAAGAAGAAAGAGGAAGCGAAATAACGCATCCGGCTGTCAAAAACGCCCCGTTCGGGGCGTTTTTTTATGGCGTTTGGTGATGGGCAGCAGCCTCACTGCGGTACTTGGCCAGCTGTTGGCGGCTGAACGCCATCAACTCGGGGTAGAAGCGCAGAAACCCCTGCTCGCACCGGCGCCAGCGGCTCTCATCCAGGGTGAGCAGGGCATCTCCGAGGGGCAGGGGACGGCGCAGGCGACGACCGATGCCGTTGAGGGCCTGACCCAGCCCCTCCCTGTGCTGATAGGAGGCAATCCAGTTCTGCTGCGCCATCCGTGTGAGCGGGGTTGGCAAACCATCCGGCAGGATGCGGTGATCTGCCAACAGCCGGGCATAGCTTTGCTGCAAGAAACTGGGCAGGGGATGCTTGTGAAATTGCGACCAGTGCTGGCTGAGCCAGTGATCGTAGAGCATGTCCACCAGGATGCCGCCAAAGCGGCGCCAGGGAGCCTCGAAGCAGGCCACCGCCGACCTGTGTTCGGGGTGGGCGTCGGTGAAGCCATCTATCTTGCGATGCAGCCAAATGCCCTCATCAAAAGGGGCATCCAGCCCGGTCGGCAGCGGCCCCTTGATAAAATCCCCCAGCAGATTACCGGTGAGGGAGCTCTCGGTGTGGGCCGCCAGATGCAAATGTGCCAGAAAGTTCATGATGCTGGCGCTCAGATCGCCAGAAAGCCCAGGATCAGGATGGGGCCAAGCAGGCTCAGGATAAAGCCCGAGACGATGGCCACCGGGACCACCTGGATGCCCCCCGACTTCTGGATCACCGGCAGGGTGAAATCGAGGGCTGTGGCGCCGCCGTAGCCGATGGCGGCACTGGGGTGGCGGCGCATCAGCACCGGGATGATCAGGATGGCGATAAGCTCGCGGCCGAGATCGTTGATAAAGGCGGCGGAGCCCAGCACGGGGCCCAGCTTGTCAGCCACCAGGATGCCGGAGAGCGAATACCAGCCGAAGCTGGAGCTGATCGCCAGGGCGTGGCTGGCGGGCATCTCCAGCAGCTGGGCGGCCAACAGGCTGCCGAGCCAGCTGCTGAGAATGACGGTGGCGGCTATCTTCATGCCCCAGGGGTTGAGCAGGATCTGGCGCAGCCGCATACCGGAGTTGCGCATCTGCACCCCGATGAGAAACAGCAGCAGCATCAGGGCCCATTCGCTCCATTTGTCGATGGGCAGGGCGCGCAGGTCCACCAGCAGCCCCAGCAGCACGCCGCCGAGCACCACGAAGCAGAGCTGGAGCGACTCCCACAACAGGTGCAATTTGCTCGGCATCTTGCCGTCGCTGGCCTCGTGGGTCGGAGGAGATCGCCGGTCCAGCCACCAGAGCGCCAGCAGGTTGCACAGGGTAATGGCGGTGAGCATGACGCCGGCCACCTTGAAGATCACTGCCAGGTTGCTGCCGAGGTTCTCCACATAGGCAAGCCCCAGCCCCATCAGGAACAAGATAAGGTAGACCATCTTGCCGAGAGACTGGTTGACCAGCTTGATCAGCCGGGCAGAGGAGAGGGGAACCAGATAGCCGATCACCAGAGGTAACAGGATCAGCAACACATTGAGCAACATCGGGGCCTCGGTCACAAAAATTGATAAAAACACCACCTTATCATTACTTCTTGGCTCTGTGTCACATATCTGTGGGTTTACGTGGTTCATCCGACACTTTTTTATCGATTTGTTATCTTTCTGGTGCAAAACAGAGCGCTGAACCAATCTGGTTCCCCACCCGGGTGCATCGCTGTTTTTGCAGGGGAGAGTCCATTTTTCAACAAGATGCGATCAAGGGATGGCTGAATAAAGTGAATTTTGTCTGCTTATCGGTCATTGGCCTGATTTTTCTTGCCACCCTTGCTCTGCAAGTATAAAAAGGCGGTGTTGCCAGAACGGTGCGGTTAGGGTTTTATGCACACAAAGTGCTGAAAAATACCTTGCTGGCCAATAAAAATACAGACAAAACACCAAAGACACCTGTTCTGTATTGTTTTTTAACTATCCCGATGATATTTTCGCTGAAGGTTGCCATCGGTTAACTATTTGTTAAAAAGAGATGGTGTGAGTCACGCCCCAGCGGCGTCTAGGGACAGACAAGGTTGTAATGGATGAGCGACGTTGCCGCACTGGAAGTACGTGATCTGCATAAGTATTTTGGCACCCACGAAGTGCTCAAGGGCATCGACATGACCGCCCACAAGGGGGATGTGATCTCCCTTATCGGCTCCTCCGGCTCGGGGAAGTCGACCTTTCTTCGCTGTATCAATCTGCTGGAAACACCCTCTTCCGGCACGGTTTCCCTTCATGGCGAGCTTATTCGCATGAAAACCAGCCGCGCCGGCGAGCGCCTGCCGGAGGATATGCGCCAGGTGGAGCGCATTCGCAGCCGCCTGGCCATGGTATTTCAAAGTTTCAATCTCTGGTCGCACATGACCATCATGCAGAACATCATAGAGGTGCCCATCCAGGTGCTGAAGGTGCCCCGTGCCGAGGCCATCGCCAAGGCGGAGCATCTGCTCAACCGGGTCGGCCTGTGGGAGCGCCGCGACTACTATCCCGGCCACCTCTCCGGCGGCCAGCAGCAGCGGGCGGCGATAGCCCGTGCCCTGGCGGTGGAACCCGAAGTCATGCTGTTTGACGAACCCACCTCGGCACTGGATCCCGAGCTGGTGGGAGAAGTACTCGGTCTGATGCGTGAGCTGGCCGAAGAGGGGCGCACCATGCTGGTGGTGACCCACGAGATGTCGTTTGCCCGCGATGTATCGAACAAGGTGATGTTCCTGCATCAGGGCCGCGTGGAGGAGGAGGGCAACCCCAAGGAGATCTTCGCCCATCCCAAATCCGAACGGTTCAAGCAATTCATCTCCTCCATCTATTGATGGACGGGATTTCGAATCAACGATCAACTGTTTTATCAAGGAGAGATACATGAACAAGCTGATGCTGGCGACCGCCGTTGTGACTGCTCTGTCTTCCGGCAGCCTGATGGCCAAGGAGTGGAAAGAGGTGCGGATTGGGGTAGAGGGGGCTTACCCTCCCTTCTCCTGGACCGAGCCGAGCGGCGAGGTGAAAGGCTTTGACATCGATATCGCCAACGCCCTGTGCGACGAGATGAAGGTGAAGTGCACCCTGGTCAAGCAGGACTGGGACGGCATCATTCCGGCGCTGCTGTCGCGCAAGTATGACGCCATCATCGCCACCATGGACATCACCGAAGAGCGCAAGAAGAAGGTGGACTTCACCCAGAAGTACCAGCACATTCCGGCCCGTTTCGCCGCCAAGAAAGGCACTGACGTCAAGCTGGATAAGGCCTTCATGGACGGCAAAACCGTGGCGGTGCAGCGCGCCACCTCCATGGACACCTTTATTACCGACAACTTCCCCAACGCCACCATCAAGCGTTATGGCACCGCCGATGAGGCCTACCTCGACCTGAAATCCGGCCGTGTCGACTACGTGCTGGCCGACTCCGCCGCCATCAGCGACGGTCTGCTCAAGAAAGAGGGTGGCGATGCGTTTGAGTTCGTGGGCCCGAAACTGACCGATCCCAAGTGGTTTGGTGAAGGCGCCGGCATCGCGGTACGCAAGGCCGACAAGGATCTGAAAGAGAAATTCAACGCCGCCATCCTGGCCCTGCGTGCCAACGGCAAGTACAAGGAAATCAACGACAAGTACTTCGACTTCGACGTCTACGGCGAGTAACCCCCAAGGCTCCTTGCCGGGAGCAGGAGCCAGGGCGTGACACGCACAATAGCGACAGGTTGACCCTCGTCTGTAGTCATCGGGCCCGTTGTCTCTCGCAAGGGAGTGATGGGCCCGCTTAGTTGCGATGGAACTGCATATGTTTGATTTGAAAGGATACGAAACCTCCCTGCTGGAGGGGGCCTGGGTCACCCTGGAAGTGGCGCTGGCCTCCCTGCTGCTGGCGCTCCTGCTCGGCATGCTGGGGGCGTTGGCCAAGCTCTCCCCCTACAAGTGGGCCCGCGGCTTTGCCACCGCCTACACCACCATCATTCGCGGTATTCCCGATCTGGTGCTGATGATGTTGCTGTTCTTCGGCGGCCAGGTGCTCATCAACAACCTCTGTACCTGGGTCAACGAGACCTACAACAACTATCTGCTGGCGAGCAATCCCAATCAGGAGTGGGTCTCCCTGCTGCCCGATTACATTGACATCAGCCCGTTTGCGGCCGGGGTGGCCACCATCGGCTTTATCTTCGGCGCCTACATGACCGAGACCTTCCGCGGCGCCATCCTGGCGGTGGACAAGGGGGAGCTGGAAGCTGCCCGTGCCTTTGGCATGCGAGCGACCCAGGTGTTTCGTCGCATCCTGTTTCCCCAGATGATGCGCCACGCCTTGCCGGGCTTTGGCAACAACTGGCTGGTGCTGCTGAAAACCACGGCGCTGGTTTCCATCATCGGGCTCGATGACATGGTGCGCAAAGCCTCTCTGGCGGCGGGCTCGACCCAGCTGCCCTTCACCTTCTACATGGCGGTGGCGCTTATCTTCCTGATCTTCACCGCAGTCTCCACCTCGGCACTGAAGTGGGCCGAGCGCCACTACGCGATCAAGACGAGGTAAGCCATGGATTTTTCAATCATCCTCACTGAATGGCCCACCTACTGGCAGGGCCTCTACACCACGGTACTGTTGGTGGCAGCCTCCCTGGTGCTCGGCCTGCTGCTGGCAGTGCCCATGGGCATACTGCGCAACAGCCGCAACTGGCTGATCAAGGAGCCGATCTGGGCCTACATCTACTTCTTTCGCGGCACCCCGCTCTTGGTGCAGCTGTTCATCATCTACTACGGCGCCGCCCAGTGGGAGTGGCTGAAAAACAGCGCCGCCTGGTCGCTCTTTGCCGAGGCCTGGTTCTGCGCCCTGCTGGCGTTCACCCTCAATACTGGCGCCTACACCGCCGAGATAGTGCGTGGCGCCGTGCAGAACATGCCCAAGGGGCAGATTGAGGCGGCCAATGCCTTCGGCATGACCCGCTGGCAGACCCTCACCCGCATCATTTTGCCCAACTCGTTTCGCCGTGCGCTACCGGCCTACAGCAACGAGGTGATCTTCATGCTGCAGGGCTCGGCGGTGGCGGGCATCATCACCATCGTCGATCTGACCGGTGCGGCGCGGATCATCAACTCCCGCTACTACAGTCCGTTTGAGGCGTTCCTGACTGCCGGTCTGCTCTACATGGTGCTGACCTTCGTCATCGTCTGGCTGTTCAAGAAGTGGGAGGCGCGCTGGCACGCCCACTTGCGCCCGCGCAGTGTCTGACAAACGGCTTGCCATACTTGGTGACGACGGCCCCCGCCCGGCAACAGGTGGGGGCCATTTTTTATCCCGGCACATCGGGTTTGCCAAATGGCGGGGGAGCGGGGAGAATGCCTCGCCTGAGCGCGGCACCTTGACGAGCCGCGAAGGTTTTTTTGTTTATCGAGGTTTTATGTACCGGATCCTGTTTCAGCACCCCGCCTTCCTGGTTATCGACAAGCAGCCCGGCATTGGCATGCACGATGAGGGAGGGGAGCCCGGTCTGCTTAATCCGGGTCTGGTCAATCGGGTCAAGGCGGACACGGGCCTCACCCTCTATCCGGTGCACCGCCTCGACAAGATGACCTCCGGGCTGGTGCTGCTGGCGCGCACCACGGAGGCCAACCGCGCCCTCAGTATGGCCTTCGCGGCGCGGGAGGTGAGCAAGCAGTATCTGGCCCTCTCCGATCGCAAGCCGAAGAAGAAGCAGGGCTGGGTGAAGGGGGACATGCAAAAGGGGCGTGGCGGCAGCTGGATGCTGACCCGCACTCTCGACAACCCCGCCATCAGCTGGTTCGATTCGGTGTCGGTGCGCGAGGGGTTGCGCCTCTATCGCATCAAGCCCCAGACTGGCAAAACCCACCAGATCCGGGTGGCCATGAAGAGCATTGGTGCCCCCATCCTCGGGGATGAGCGCTACGGCGGCACGCTGGCCGATCGCGGCTACCTGCACGCCTGGCGCCTGCGCTTTACCCTGGCGAACGAGCCGTTCGACTTTGTCTGCCCACCAAACTTGGGGGCCGAGTTCGTGACCCCTGAACTGGCGGCGGCCATCGAAACCCTGGCGCCCTGAGTCCGGGAGTGCATGATGCAGTTGGTTGATGACACAGAGGAGGCGAAAGCGGGGAGCGCAGCGAAGACGATCGGCTGGATCCTGGCCGATTTTGACGACACCTTGGCCCCCGGTGACAGCCATGCCGGGCTGCTGCGTTACATCCTGCGTCGTCGCCGCTGGCCGCTGCTGTTGCTGCCGGTCATCGCCCTGGGCGGGCTGGTCTATCTATTGCCAAGTCTGCGTCGTCAGGGGATTTCGCTTATCTGGTGGGCCATTACCCTGGGGCTCTCCCCCCTTGGCTGGCGCAAGCTGGTGCGGGCCTATTGCCGCACCCGCCCGGGTCTCTTTCGGGAGGCGCACGCCCTGCTCGATGAGGTGGGCGCGCGCTGCTGGGTGATCTCCGCCAGCCCCCGCGCTCTGGTGCGTGGCCAGCTCTACCAGCAGCGCCCGGGCAAGCTGCCCTGTCGCATCCTTGGCTCGCGCATGCACTACCGCCTCGGCGGCCTGCTGCCGCGGTTTTATTGCCACGGGACGCACAAGCTGTTGCCCGAGGTGCGCACCCTTGAGCCTGTCCTTACCTTAAGCGACAGCCTGCACGATCTGCCGCTGCTGGCGTTAGGGCAAGAAGCCTGGCTTGTCAATCCCACCCCGGCACGGCTCGCGCGGGGGAGGGCGCAACTGCCCCGGCTAATCCCGAAAACCTGGCGACTGTAAGACAAAGCTGACAGGGGGGAGGCACTCCGGCGCTTTGATCGCAGGCCTTCGCCATGAATGTCACAATTCATTTACATTTATGACCTCCCTGGGCGAAAAAGTATCTGAGGGCTCCCTCTTCTCTTCCTGTCGCCCACTGCCTCTAATGAAACAAGTTGTTAACACTTGTCGCGGGCAGTGTGTCACCGCCCGTGCTGTTTTCCTGATGGAGCAAGGAGCGCCCGATGAATGCCACCCCCTCTACCACCCATACCATCAATCCGCTTGGCACCGACGGCTTTGAGTTCGTCGAATACACGGCCCCGGATGCCAAGGGCATTGCCGCCCTCAAGGCGCTGTTCGTCTCCCTGGGGTTTGCCGAGGTCGCCCAGCACAGGCACAAGCAGTGCTGGCTCTATCGCCAGGGGGATATCAACTTCGTGGTCAATGCCGAGCCCCACTCCCAGGCCGAGCAGTTTGCCAGCCTGCACGGGCCGAGTGTCTGCGGCATGGCGTTTCGGGTCTCTGATGCGGGCAGGGCCCAGCAGTACGCCATCGCCAAGGGGGCCAAGCCGTTTGTCGGCAAGATAGGGCCCATGGAGCTCAATATCCCCGCCATCTACGGCATCGGCGAGAGCACGCTGTCGTTTGTCGATCGCTACGGCGAGCGGGGCTCCATCTATGAGGTGGATTTTGTCTTCTATCCCGACTGGCAGGCGCGCATGGCTGAAGTGGATGCCGGGCTGCTTGATATTGATCACCTGACCCACAACGTCCATCGCGGCAACATGGATGTGTGGTCGAACTTTTACGAGCGGATCGGCAACTTTCGCGAAATTCGCTACTTCGACATCGAGGGCAAGCTGACGGGGCTTCATTCCCGTGCCATGACGGCTCCCTGCGGCAAAATTCGCATCCCCATCAACGAGTCGGCGGACGACAAGTCCCAGATCGAGGAGTACCTGCGCCAGTACAAGGGGGAGGGGATCCAGCATATCGCCCTGGCGTCCGCCGACATCTACCAGACCATTCGCACCCTGCGCAGTCGTGGCACCGGATTTATGCCCACTCCCGACACCTACTACGAGAAAGTGAACAGCCGGGTCGAGGGGCACCAGGAGGATCTGACGGCGCTGAAAGAGTTGCGCATCCTCATCGACGGCTCCCCCACCAAGGACGGCATACTGCTGCAGATCTTCACCGACACCGTCATCGGCCCCGTCTTCTTCGAGATCATCCAGCGCAAGGGCAACGAGGGCTTTGGCGAGGGCAATTTCCAGGCATTGTTTGAATCCATCGAACTGGATCAGATCCGCCGTGGCGTGCTCAGTGGCAGCGAACAGGGTGAGAGAAAAGGGGAGGAGAGTGATGCGTAACTGGATAAGTTTCCCCCATCGGGAGGGGACCCACTCCCGCCAGGCTCATGCCGACCTGCCCGAGCAGGCCATCTACGAGCGTGAACTGGGCCGCGCCGGCTTTTTCGGCCCCGCCACCCACATGCACCACAAGCATGCCCCCACCGACTGGATCAACTGGGATGGGCCGCTGCGCCCCCGGGCCTTCGATCTCAACGGCTTGCAGGAGGAGGTCAGCTCCCTCTCCCCCTGGGTGATGCCGGATATTCTGAGCAACCCTCACTGCCGCTACCGGATCTGGCGCCTGCATGAGCCCATGCCGTTTCTGGTGCGCAACGCCGACGGCGACGAGCTGTTGTTCATCCACGAGGGGGGCGGCGAGTTCTACTGCGACTACGGTCACCTGACCCTGCGGGATGGCGACTATGTGGTGATCCCCCGCGGCACCATGTGGCGCATCGAGCCCACCGCGCCCCTCTTTATCCTGATGATCGAGGCGACCAACGATAGCTACCAGCTGCCGGACAAGGGGCTGGTGGGCAATCACGCCATCTTCGATCCGGCGGCGCTCGATGTGCCCGCCATCAACGAACGTTTCTTGGCCCAGCAGGATGAAAACCCTTGGTCGCTGCAGGTCAAGCGCCACGATCAGGTCTCCGTCATCACCTGGCCGTTCAATCCGCTCGATGCCCAGGGGTGGCACGGGGACTTGTGCGTGGTGCGCCTCAACTGGCGCGACATCCGCCCGCTGATGAGCCATCGCTACCATCTGCCCCCCTCGGCCCACTCTACCTTCGTGGCGAGCCGCTTCGTGGTCTGCACCTTCGTGCCGCGCCCCATCGAGAGCGATCCCGGCGCCCTCAAGGTGCCCTTCTACCACAGCAACGACGACTACGACGAGGTGCTCTTCTATCACGCTGGGGACTTCTTCAGCAGAGACAACATAGAGCGGGGCATGGTCACCTTCCATCCCGCCGGGTTCACCCATGGCCCCCATCCCAAGGCGTTTGCGGCGGGGCAGGCCTATGCCAAGAAGTTCACCGATGAGGTGGCGGTCATGCTCGATACCCGCGATGCGCTCAACGTCGGCAGCCTGTGCGAGGGGATAGAAAACCCGGCGTATGTCACCAGCTGGCAGCGCCCCGGACTCACCAGTGGTAGCGGCAAATAAGGAGTCATCATGAAACTGGCAACATTGAACAATGGCAAGCGCGACGGCGCCCTGGTAGTGGTGAGTCGCGATCTGAGCCGCGCGGTGCGCGTGCTGCACCTTGCCGCCACCCTGCAGGCAGCCCTCGACGAGTGGGCCGAGCTTGCGCCCAAGCTTACCGCCGTCTATCAGCAGCTCAACGATGGAGAGTGCCCCGAGGCGTTTCCTTTCGACGAGACGGCCTGCCTCTCCCCCTTGCCCCGCGCCTATCAGTGGGCCGACGGCAGTGCCTACATCAATCACGTGGAGCTGGTGCGCAAGGCCCGTGGCGCCGAGATGCCTTCGAGCTTCTGGCACGATCCTCTGATGTATCAGGGGGGCTCCGACAGCTTTCTCGCCCCCCGTGGCCCCATCGTCATGGAGTCCGAGGCGTGGGGCATCGATTTTGAGTCCGAGATCGCCATCATCACCGACGATGTGCCCATGGGGGTGAGCCGTGAGGCCGCAGCCAGCCACGTCAAGCTCTTGATGCTGGTCAACGACGTGAGCCTGCGCAACCTTATTCCGGCAGAGCTTGCCAAGGGTTTTGGCTTCTTCCAGTCCAAGCCCTCCAGCGCCTTTTCGCCGGTGGCCATCACCCCGGACGAGCTGGGGGAGGATTGGCGTGAGGGCAAGGTTCACCTGCCCCTTGAAACCTACCTCAACGGCGCTCTGTTCGGCGCGCCCGATGCGGGGGTGGACATGACCTTCAACTTCTATGAGCTGATCGCCCACGCCGCCAAGACCCGGCCGCTCGGGGCGGGCTGCATCATAGGGTCGGGTACCGTCTCCAACTATGATCGCAGCGCCGGATCATCTTGTCTGGCCGAACAGCGCATGCTGGAAATTCTTGATTGTGATCAAGCTACAACCCCCTACCTGAAGTTTGGTGATAGAGTGGCCATCACCATGCAGGATCGCCATGGCAAGAGTCTGTTTGGCACCATCTCCCAGCAAGTGGTGCAAGGTGGTGGCCAAACGGGGTAATGATTCCCGAGCGTACGGGGGCCGACCCAGGGTGAGCTCGCCCCGGGTCGGCAGATAAAAAAAGGACGAAGTATGTTGCAGTTGTTTGGCTATTGGCGCTCATCGGCAAGTTTCAGGGTACGGATCGTGTTGCAGCTCAAGGGGCTCGATTACGAGCAGCATCCGATCAATTTGCGGCAGGATGAGCAGCGGGAGAAAGCCTATCGTCGGGTCAATCCGCAAGGCTTGGTGCCCTTTCTGGTGGATGGGGATGTGCGGGTCGGCCAGTCGGTCGCCATCATGGAGTACCTTGATGAAACCTATCCTGCCCACCCCCTGATGCCCTCGGCCGCAGAGGACAAGGCCCAGGTACGCCAGATCGTCAACATGATCGCCTGTGACATCCACCCCCTCAACAATCTGCGAGTCCTCAATTATCTGGGCCAGGAGTTCAGGGTCAGCAAGGCGCAGGAGGCGGCTTGGTATCGCCACTGGATCACCGAGACCTTCACCGCCCTCGAACAGCTGTTGATGAGCACGGCCGGTGTTTATTGCGTCGGGGACGAAGTGACCCTGGCTGATTGCATGCTGGTGCCCCAGGTCTACAACGCCCGCCGCTACGAGATGTCGCTGGAGGAGTACCCCACCATCAGCCGCATCGTCGCCAACTGCGAGCAGTTGCAGGCCTTTATCAAGGCCGCTCCCGCCAATCAGCCGGATGCACAGCCTTGATATCGCTCTTGGCTCGCCCAGTATTATGCATTCTTCGCTCTGACCCCTATTTCAGACTGG
Organism: Aeromonas enteropelogenes; assembly: GCF_000819845.1. Taxonomy (GTDB): domain Bacteria; phylum Pseudomonadota; class Gammaproteobacteria; order Enterobacterales; family Aeromonadaceae; genus Aeromonas; species Aeromonas enteropelogenes. The sequence goes on along the minus strand of NZ_CDCG01000003.1, from coordinate 3,239 downwards.
TTGGGGCGTGTAGTGCGCTATGTAGTGGTCAACTAATTCCTGACAGTTGGTTAGGCCCAACCTCGGCTTTTGCCGGCGGTATCCCGTCGCCGAGCGTGACCGCTTATTGATGGCTATGCTCAAACCTCTCGGCATAGAGAAAGGCAAACCCTTCAAGCCGGACGAGCGTCAGACCAAGTTGCTGACCGAAGGCTCCTTGGTCGGCGAAGCCATGGCCAAGGCCAACGATGTAGAGACGCGGCTGGCAGCAGGCCACTATGCGGAGGGCACGGGCTGGCATTTTTCCATCGTGCTCGATCCCTCGTAGCGAGCTGAGTTCTACGGCAAGCTCGATGGCGCGCCGCATGGTTCTACGAGGCTGTTACCACATCGAGTAGTATGGTGACCAAGATTCCGGTCATCGATCAGGTCTATCTCGGAGCCTACAAGGACAAGGACTGCGACTGGCTTGACGGTGCGAAGAGCTACCGGCTTCAAGTCCCGCCCAATGCTCCAGTCGCACAATTCTGGTCGGTGACCGTTTACGATGTCTCCTCGCGCTGTTTGATCGCTAATCCGACCCAACAAGTGGATTGTTCCTCGTAAATGGCGTTGCAGAAGAACGACGATGGCAGCGCCGATCTCTATGTTGGGCCGACAGCCCCGAAGGGGAAAGAAAGCAATTGGAACGAAACGGTGGTTTAGCTACTTCTGGCTCTATGGCCCGGAACAGGCCCACTTTGACCGCAGTTGGGTCATCGGGGACTTTGAGAAGGTGAAATGGTGAAAAGCGTTTGAGTGTCAAGAAAACCGCGATAGCGAACCAAGTATTGCACCGGCCGCCGATGAGCTTCGGCGTTAGGTCAAAGTCTACGGGGATATCTTGGCACTGGATGTTGCCGTACCCCTACACCAGGGAGATATTGTTGCTGCGAAAAATAGGGCGTATTGATTGTTCACTGTGAGAACGCTGGGAGAGCATGCTGTAAAGCATGGAACAGAAGCAGAAACGAAAAAGCCCAGCCATAAGGCTGGGCTTTAGAATGTGGCTCCCTCGACAGGACTTGAACCTGTGACATACGGATTAACAGTCCGCCGTTCTACCGACTGAACTACGAGGGAATTGGCTCCTCCTACTGGACTTCATTCATTTATCAACGGATTGGGATAACCGCCGAGCCGTCGCGTCCGTCGAGACTTTTTAGCCATTTATGATCCCACTTGAGCGAGCTTGATGATAAGCCCCAAACGTTTCCCATGTGATATTGATCAGATGTCTTATGGTTTGCGCTTGCCCAAATGATGAACTGCGTTAGTCTGTCGTGCATCATCTGTAAAAAGGATAATAAAATGAATGTCATACAGCAGCAGGCTGTCGCACTTCTTGAAAACGTGGCTCGCTGGGCTGAGGTCACTCGTCGAGCGAAATCTCGCTATCAGGCCGAGCTGGCACCAGATTTCAGCCTGATGGACTGGCTAAAGAATGATGAACTAGCACTTTCGCGTTATCTTTGTTTTTTACTATCCCCTAATGAAAGTCATGGGCAGTCAATATTGTTTCTAAGAGGATTTACCAATCTCATTGAAAAGATGGGACACAATAGCCCTATAGTTGATAAGGACTGCCTTTATAAGGCCAGAGTAGATTATGAAGTCATTATAGAAAATGGCAGAAAAATAGATCTTTTGTTGACAACATTAGACGGTTTTATTGCTATAGAAAATAAGCCATGGGCTGAGGACCAAGAGAATCAATTAAGAGACTATGCGCAATGGCTAAATAAGATGGAGAGACCGTGGAAATTAATATACTTATGCAATCATGAACCCGGCGAATGGACTCTTCCGAATGACACACCAGACTTTTTGAAAGAACATATTCTGACAATATCTTGGTATGATGTCATCAGATGGTTAGGCGATTGTTTATTGTACGTTCGTGCAGGCACAGTCAGAATCTTTGTTGAGTCACTAATTAAATACATAAATCAATCAATTAACGGAGAATTTATTGTGGATAACAACGATGAATTATCTGAAATCATCCAAAAAGATAGTAATACTATAGAGTCTGCATTTCTTATTTATAACCAGATAGAAAGTGTGCGTAAAAAGTTATATGAAAAATTGATTTCAGATCTGAATAAAAAACTGATTCCATATGATTTAAAAATCAACTTTACTGATGTAGATACATCTAGTCGATGGGCTGGGTTTTATATACCTTTAAGTTCTAGTGATACTTATTGTCTTTGCTGGGAGTTTGACCGCGCTAACTTTAATGGTTTGTATTTTGGTATATCAGGAGTAAGTAAAAAAGAAGGCCAAACCGCTAACATTTCAGCAGCTATGTCAGAACTTTTCCCTCATATGCAAGGTAAATCAAATAAATATTGGTCATGGTGGAGTTGGGACCTAGATCCACAGGGAAAAAATAGGATTCCTCAATACTGGGGTAATGATGGTGCGGTCTGGGCAAAGCTCGGTGAACGTGATGAAAACAGTGTCTTTGCTGCACTGTATGAAGTGATAATTACTATTCACGAAAAAATGAATATGAAGCTATTTATGTAAGGATGAATAATTGATAAGCCACCATGGACACTAGGAAAATGCGAGCTATTCCTGTGAGTCATTATAGCATCGGGAGCGCATTTCCCATCGTGGCAATCACCTATATCACTAAGGTTTTGGCCTACTAAACAATGTGAGATTGTGAGCGAGCTGAGATCTCTTTGCCGGGTCGCAAACCCTGATATCAGGAGCCATTGGTAACATCAGATAGAAAAAACGCCAGCCCCGAAGGACTGGCGTTGATATTTTACTCATTTTATCCCAATAGAGATTCTGCTACGCCATCGTTTTCCTCACAAGATTGATCTTCTCGCGACGGTTGCGTCGGGGTGACGGAAGGATCCGCCACGTCGTCGCATTCGCCACGACTTTGGTTAGCTTTTGGCTCGAACCGGCGTTGTTGCCCAAATCAGCCAGCAAACCATGACTTCCCCAGCCCTGGGTAACCGCTACACTCGGGGCTTTCTGACAGGTAGGCCCAGGGTATTCAGCTTGTTTATGGCGCTGACATACGCCATGACTTCTCCCACTTGGCCGTTGTAGTTGCGCAGACTGATTTTCCCCGCCAGCAACTGCTTGAACCGATACATCGCCGTCTCTGCCAGCGAGCGACGGTGATACCCCGATATCTTCTTCCAGTGCGCCAGCCCTTCCTTGCGCATCACTAGCACAGCGTCATTTCTTGG
>NZ_CDCG01000002.1:199735-208775 GCF_000819845.1 Aeromonas enteropelogenes | reverse complement strand
CTGATTTGGGCAACAACGCCAAGGGGAACTGTTTCGACAATGCCCCGATAGAAAGCTTCTGAGGGTCTCTTAAAAATGAATTGGTTCACCACCATCGACTCAAGACGAGAACAGAGGCTAAGGCCGCGATTCAGGAGTACATCGAGATTTTTTATAACCACCAACGTCAGCACTCACAACTTAGCAATGTCAGCTCGGCTGAATTCACCAAGAGATATTGGAAAATGACTCAGACGGCTTGATCCGGGTGTGTCCGATCTTGTCAGGGCACCTCAATCATCGGCTTGTCATAGATGGGTAGCAACGCCATGGTGACAGGGTAGAGACGGGGGACGGAGCCACCGGCCAGAATAATGCCTTTACGTTTGGTCATGATGCTTGTTTCTTATTTTTAAATTTCAAAAGAGAAGGTTGCTTGACACCACTCCTTTCTGTTTTATCCCTGCCAGCCAGGGAGGTGTTCAATACGTCCCTGGCCAGTGATTTACTTGCCCAGGATCTCGGTCAACATCCGCTCCACACCGACCGTCCAGTCCGGCAGCACCAGATCGAAAGTGCGCTGGAATTTGCTGGTATCCAGGCGGGAGTTATGTGGGCGTTTGGCCGGGGTTGGGAAGGCGCTGGTCGGCACGGCATTGAGTTGCGTGACCGCCAGTTCAACACCTGCCTCTCTGGCGTTGGCAAACACCAGCTGGGCGTAGTCAAACCAGGTGGTGGTGCCGGAGGCAATCAGATGATACAGCCCGGCGACCTCGGGTTTGAGCTGCGCCACGCGGAGTGCATGGGCGGTGCAATCGGCCAGCAACTCGGCGCCGGTCGGGGCGCCAAACTGGTCATTGATGATTGACATTTCGCTGCGCTCCTTGCCAAAACGCAGCATGGTCTTGGCAAAATTGGCGCCGCGGGCAGCATAGACCCAGCTGGTGCGGAAGATTAGATGACGGGAGCAGAGTGCTGCACCTTGTTCCCCTGCCAGCTTGGTTTCGCCGTACACATTCAGCGGTGCGGTCGCATCGGTTTCCAGCCAGGGGCGATCACCACTGCCATCGAACACATAGTCCGTGGAGTAGTGCACCAACCATGCCCCCAATGCCTCCGCTTCTTTGGCTATAGCGGCCACGCTGGTCGCGTTGAGCAGTTCGGCAAACTCCCGTTCACTTTCCGCCTTGTCGACTGCCGTGTGGGCTGCCGCGTTCACAATGACATCGGGTTTGACCAAGCGTACCGTTTCGGCCACACCGGCCGGATTGCTGAAGTCGCCACAGTAGTCGGTCGAGTCAAAATCGACGGCAGTGATCCGGCCCAATGGGGCGAGCGAGCGCTGCAGTTCCCAGCCAACCTGGCCATTTTTGCCAAACAGCAGAATATGCATCAGGCACGCTCCCCGTAGTTTTGCTCGATCCAGGATTGATAGGACCCGCTCTTGACATTGTTGACCCACTGCTGGTTATCCAGATACCACTGCACTGTCTTGCGGATACCGGATTCAAAGGTCTCTTGTGGTTGCCAGACGAGCTCGGCGCTCATCTTGCTGGCATCGATGGCATAGCGGCGATCGTGACCTGGGCGGTCAGCCACATAGGTGATTTGATCGCGATAGGAGCCAACCTTGGGCACCATCTCGTCAAGCAGATCGCAGATGGTATGAACGACGTCCAGGTTCTGTTTCTCGTTATGACCGCCGATGTTGTAGGTCTCGCCGATGGCACCAGTGGTGACCACGGTATAGAGCGCGCGGGCGTGATCTTCCACATAGAGCCAGTCACGGATCTGGTCGCCCTTGCCATAGACAGGCAGCGGCTTGCCATCCAGCGCATTGAGGATGACCAGCGGGATCAGCTTCTCGGGGAAGTGGAACGGGCCGTAGTTGTTGGAACAGTTGGTGACGATTGTCGGCAGGCCGTAAGTACGGCGCCAGGCGCGCACCAGATGGTCACTGGAGGCCTTGGAGGCAGAATAGGGGCTGCTGGGGGCGTAAGGAGTTGTTTCGGTAAAGAGAGGCAGTGCCACACCGGGGGCGACTTCATCCGGATGGGGCAGGTCGCCATATACCTCGTCGGTAGGGATATGGTGGAAGCGGAAGGCCGCCTTGCGTACCTCGTCCAGACCGTTCCAGTAGGCGCGAGGCGCCTCCAGCTGCATGTAGGTGCCGACAATATTGGTCTCGACGAAGTCGGCAGGGCCTGTGATGGAGCGATCAACGTGGCTCTCGGCCGCCAGGTGCATCACGGCGTCCGGTTGGTGCTGGGCAAACACCCGATCCAGTTCGGCGCGGTTGCAGATATCCACCTGCTCAAAGGCATAACGTTCACTGTTTGCGACACTGGCCAAGGATTCCAGGTTGCCCGCATAGGTGAGTTTATCGAGGTTGATAACTGAATCGTTGGTATCCCGAATGATATGACGAACAACCGCCGAGCCGATAAAGCCTGCGTCACCGGTAACGAGAATTTTCAACATATTTAAGCGAGAAACTCTGCTATATGGGGTGCACAGGGTAACTGACAAGACATGGTTGAAGGCCCCCTGACAGACCATTATCACTGATGAGAGCAGAGGATACCTCCGGCCCAAACTGGCCATTTACGCTCAACATGCCTATGGCACCCCTCTGCCCATCTATCTGAACAGTCATTCACACAAACACTGTGCATGCCATAAGGCAAGCCGCTTAATGCATCGGCTGATGACACTCTGAATTCAGAAAATCAATATCCTCGACCACACTCAAGCAAGGTTCATGCGGCAAAGAATTTTTGGCCTGCCACACCAGATCGCAGATCCCGTCGGTGGGATTAAAACCGGTCGGCATACTTAACAGCAGGCTACGGATCTGTTCATGATCAAAGCGGAAACACGCGCTATCTAGCTCAGCCAAAAACGCCCGCAGTTGTGGCCATGGCAGCATTAACTCAGAGGCTTTCATGATCCGGGGGTGGGCAGTGCCCTCAACCTGCTCACCAATTAGCAGCTCTTCAAACAGCTTCTCACCTGGTCGTAAGCCCGTGATTTTGACTTCAATATCGCCAGCGGGGTGCTTGTCGCTTTTGAGCTTTAGGCCACTCAAGCGGATCATCCGGTGCGCCAAATCAATAATCTTGACCGGCTCGCCCATATCCAACACAAACACATCCCCCCCCTGCCCCATAGCACCAGCTTGAATAACCAACTGCGATGCCTCAGGAATGGTCATAAAGTAACGAATGATATCAGGGTGGGTCACAGTCAAAGGACCACCATCGCGGATCTGCTTGCGAAACAGCGGCACAACAGAACCAGAAGATCCCAACACATTACCAAAACGCACCATGCAAAAACGGGTTTGTCGCTGCGCAGCCGCCAACGATTGCAACACAAGTTCTGCCAATCGTTTGGTGGTTCCCATGGTGTTAGTGGGGCGCACCGCTTTATCAGTCGAAATCAACACAAAGGTTTCAACCTTGGCCCTGATAGCCGCCTGAGCACAGTAAAGAGTACCAAACACATTATTGCGTACCCCTTCAACCACATTGTATTCCACTAGGGGGACATGTTTGTAAGCCGCAGCATGGTAAACCGTCTGAATCCGGAAGGAACTCATCACCGCTTGCAAGCGATGTTGCCGCTGCACCGACCCGAGCAATGGCACTATCTCAACCTGCAACCCTTCTTGCTGGCTGAGTTCTTGCAGCTCTTTATCAATGGCATACAAGCCATATTCAGACAGCTCAAATAACACCAGTTGCACGGGCTCGCAGCGAATGATCTGACGACACAATTCAGAACCGATAGATCCGCCCGCCCCCGTCACCATCACCCGCTTGCCAGATATATTGGCGTTGATCAGCTCAGGGAGCGGGGCAACCGCATCACGCCCCAAGAGATCTTCAATACTGACCTCTTTAAGCTCATCGATATGAGCGTACCCTTTCAGCAAATCCGCCATACCAGGAATAGAGAGAACTTCACAAGGGTACTGTTCCAGTCGATTGATCACCGCTTGCCTGACACTGCGCGATGCACTAGGCATGGCCAACAGGATCTTTTTAATATCAAAACGCTCGATTAACGCCTCGATATCGTCGGGGCTGTAAACGCTCACTCCCTGGATTACGGCTTTCACCAAAACGGGATCATCGTCGACAAACGCCACCGGCAAATACTCCTGCCCTTGATTCAACGCCAACTGCAACTGACGCCCGGAAGATCCAGCCCCATAGATGAGCACCGCCACCCGTTGCTGACCACTGCGCTGTACCAGCGCCCGGAAAAAAAGCCGCACACCTCCGATCAGCAACACTGAAAAAGCAAAATAGATAACCGATACGGTTCTAGGGAGTGGCACTGCCATAAAAAACGCTAGAATGACCAAAGACATGGTGGAGAGGAGAACGCCGAGTGACACCGTCCACAACACCTTGAAACCGACATAGCGTAATACCGCTCGATAGAGCCCTAACCGCATAAAGATGACGATGGTGATCGGCAGTAACAGCGCCAGCATTTGCCAGTGCTGCACACTCTGCAACGGAATATTGGCATCCAGCCGCACCCAATAACTGCCCCAGAATGCCAAAGTTAGCAATAGCAGATCAGCACAGATGCTAATCACCCGTTTATAAACTCGGGGGATAGCCAAGAAAGAGGTCAACATAATGGAACCATCTCGTTAATAACGGTGAGGAAGATAAGGTGAAGCAACTCGGTGAAATACTATTTCGATCCAACCGCATCGCCAGCACCACTGCCGGTTGCCGTCATGATGATATAACGAAAGTAGCTAGTTAAGGTGAGGGTATCGATCATCTGCCGATCTGTTTTGGCAAGCAACGCAGGGGTCGACATATCGATATTTTGTACCTGTGCCAAGCCGGTAATCCCAGGCAACACCTCATAAACCCCCAGGGCATCACGCTCTTTGATCAGCACCTCCTGATTAAAGAGATTAGGTCGCGGCCCAACTAAACTCATTTCACCCTTGAGCACATTAATCAATTGTGGAAGTTCATCAAGCTTAGTTTTGCGAAGAAACTGACCAAGTTTAGTGACAGAAGAAGCCCCAACTAAATGGGTTGCCACCGACGCTGTATTTGGTGACATGGTACGAAATTTAATGAGAGTAAATGGACGCTGATGCTTACCGACTCTCTGTTGGCAAAAAATCGGTGAGCCTGTATCAAAGTAACCTAAGACGCATACTATCAATAACACTGGCCAAAGTAACAACAGCCCAACCAAAGCAAAAATAAAATCAAGAAATCGAATAGCCATATTAGTATCACTTAGATGATTGAGATAAGTAGAAATTTACAGTGCGTTTTATGCCCTGCTCGAAACTCATAGGTGGAGACCAGTTTAGTATTTTTTTGGTATGAGTGATATCCAGTTGTAAGTTACCGCATAAGCGTTGTGGACTGTCCCCAAGGTTGCTGTGGCGTCGGATTCTGTTATAGAACGCTTCAATGTAATCGAAGATATCGGCGCGGGTCAGCTCGCGGATTGTGTAGATCCGTTTTCTGATGCGCTCTTTTGTCAGCGAACTGAAGAACTATTCGGCTACCGTATTATCCCAACAGTTGCCACGTCGGCTCATACTGGGGGCCAGGTTGTTAGTCTGGCAGAAGCGCTGCATACGGCCATCATCAATGCATCCATTGCCAGTTCGCGTGAGAGAGAGGGCTTCATCAACCAACCCACCACGTTACGGGCGAAGAGATTGATGACGACCGCCAAATCCCTCCCCCCTGCTAGGTGCGGATATAGGCGATATCGGTCACCCGGACCTGATTTGGCCGCATGACAGTAAAGTGTCGCTGGATACGATTAGGCGCCACGACAGAAGGTCTGTCGGCTATCCGACGTGGCGCTTTATAGCCACGAACTGCTTTGGCCCGGTTCAGTTGCATAAGCCGTCCCACTCTATTTTTACCGCAGGTTTCGCCGATCTAACTCAAGTCACCATAAACCCGACGATAGCCATACACCCCACCGCTCAGGGGATATGAATCGCGAATGAGCATCAGCAGACTCTGGTTGTCTTTATCGCGTGCACAGACCGGATTATGCAGCCATGCATAAAATCCGGCCCGAGCGACATTCAGTACCCGACACATTGTCATGACACCCCATACCGAGCAGTGCTCCTTGATAAAACGGTACTTCAGGCGGGCTCCCTTGCAAAATACCGCGCTGCCTTTTCAGGATATCCCGCTCTTCTTCGGTGCATTTCAACTGCGCCCGTAGCTTCAGGATCTCGCTTTTAGCTTCCAGCAAATCACGGGCATACAGCTCGCGATTATCCGGTTTGATGGCCCTCAACCATTTGTAGAGACTGTGCGCAGAAACGCCCAGTCGGTCGGAGACCTCTGCAACGAAATAACCGCATTCGGTAATCTGACGCATGGCTTCTTCATTAAATTCAGGTGTACATCGCAGTGTACTCATACGCACCTCACATGCTCAAACTCTAGGGCAGAATTCTCTACCGGGGCCGGGTCAGTACACGCCATGGAGCAGATGACCCACTTGATTGAGCTTGTGCTCGTTGGCTGGCATGGTCTCCAGGCTGTGAGTCAGGCCACTTTTGGCATCAATGCCGATATGGATCTTCATGCCGAAATACCATTGATTGCCTTTCTTGGTCTGGTGCATCTCGGGGACACACTCTCCACACTTGTTCTTGGTGGAGTTTGGGCCTCGATGATGGAGAGCCTTGCTTCATCATGAAGCCGGCTTCACAAAGCCGCTGGCTGACGGCATCAAAGAACTGGCGAGCCAGTAGGTGTTTCTCCAGCAGATGACGGAAGTTCATGATGGCTGTGCGGACAGAGGTAGTCTAGCACAGCGAGAGTTTAGCAAACCGACGCATTGAGGCAATCTCGTAGAGCGCATCTTCCATGGCGCTGTCGCTGAGGTTATATCATTGCTGCAGTGAATGCGCAGCATGGTATCGAGTGGGTAGGGACGACTCCCGTTCCCTGCCTTGGGGTAGACGGGGTCGATGACCCCCAGCATCATCGACCATGGTAGCAACGCGTCCATGCGAGCCAGGAATATCTCTTTGCGGGTTTTGCGGCGTTTTCCACTGAATTCGCAATCCACGAAGGTGAGCTGGTGACTCATGCTGAACCTCATCCTTGATGCCAAATGGGGTCATGAACTCATATAGGGGATAGGGGACTTGTTCGCACCTTCCCTAGCCAAATGTATGATTCATCTGATGGGGATGAAGAAGTTCTACGATGATAAAAGTGATGAAGGCGATATCGAGATAAAACTTACAAGGCTTCGCCCTATTGAAAAGCTTTATGAAGAATTATTGAAAGGTGATAATATACAAGACACATCACATTCCCTAAAATAATGACAGAGCATGAAGAAAAGCTAAATTGGTAGGAAATGGAACAAGTTTTATCAAAACTAGAAAAAATATTGCCATAACTTCGATATCGATGAAATAATAAAACTGATTACTGAAATCCCTACTAGTGGTTATGCATCTAACCCTAACTTTTGAAGCATTCAACAACATTAGCAACATGAAATTATATAATAGGCTTCCACAGTAATAAACGACGTGCTTTGCTATTGTTAACTAGTAAATTCCCAAATAGCTGATTAGAAATATTTCTTTTCCCCATCAAAATAAATAAAAAACGTAAAATAGTTACAGAGATAGGTATTAAATAAATCTTTCTACCTTCAGCATCTGCTAATGCCTGGATCAATTGTTTTGTAGACCAAACTCTATCATCGGAAATAACAAAAACTTGCCCAGCGGCATCAGGGCTAAATACACATAATTCAAGAAAGTTAACAAGATTTTCAATCGAAACAAAACTTTTCTTATTGTTTACCGAACCAAACGGTAATATTGGGCAATATTTTATAATTTTAGATAATTTAGCAATATTACCCGGTGCTGATGGTGAAAAAACTAGAGGTGGCCTGATAATGACCAGTTCTGTTTTAGAATGAGAAGCTATTTTCCTTAAAATTTTCTCCGCCTGATATTTAGAATAAGCATAAGCACCGATTGGATTACATTCTGAATCTTCATCAAACGGGACATCTTGTGTCTGGTTTCCAATGACCCCAATTGAACTTACAAAGATAAAACGTTTAACCCCTGCTTTTTCAGCCTGTCTAAATAAGTTTACTGATGCATTGACATTAACTTCCGTAATATAGTCAATTGTTTTTGGTGTATTTTGGAGAGAGTTGTGAGCTAAAGCAGCTAAATGAACAACAAAGCTAACACCTTTTAAAGCTCTACTCCAATCTGTATTACTAGAAATATCACTTATGACAAAACTTTCCGTATCGATATTATTTTTAGAGGAGTGCCGACAAACCGGAATAATATCTAAATCATCTTTTAAATGTTGAACTAGTGATGAGCCAATGTATCCACTGGCCCCTGTAATAAGGATTTTTTCTTTCATGTTAATTATGCGTTACATTTTTTCATTAATTATGAAAGCCTTAATAAAATCAAGCTTTCAATTAAAAAGTACTAATAGCAAACAAATATATTAAAACTAAAGCCCTCTTATTTTCTTATACAATGATAGTGTTTTACGAATTATTATTTTATTATGATACTTTCTCTGTAATTCAGTAATCCTTTCACTTGCTTTATTTATTGATATAAAATCAGTAGAAAAAATTTGCTTCGAACTACCAATTCTATCTCCATTAATGAGCGAGACTCCGACAGCCTCCCCTATATCTCGAAATCGGTGATGCCATCTCCCTTTATCTTCTATACATGCATTGGAACCTTGTATAATCTGATTCCTGAGGTTTTCGGAACCAAGTAATGCTTTAGCCAATTTTCTGGCTTCGAAGGGGTCTGAAAACATAGGAATATCAACATAACCTTTAGTAAAATCAGCAATACCTTGTCTTTTATCACTCAACAGGCAACTGTTTGAGGCCATTATATCAAATACTCTCCACGGAAACCCTTCAGCAGCCTGAGAGTGCGATATACTGACCGATACCCGTGAGCGATTATAAATATCCTGATTGTGTTTCAGTGTATAGACATCTTTATCAG
>NZ_CDCG01000002.1:127202-199364 GCF_000819845.1 Aeromonas enteropelogenes | reverse complement strand
ATAAACCAAGATTAGGTAAGAACTGGCCAATTGATAACCAATCAAAATAAGGTGACTTACCGTATAGTTTCATACCAAGATCATAAAGAGATGCCAATGTCATATTACGGTCCTGGATGGAGCTAAACGTCATCAAATCGTCATGTGAGAAACTTTCCAGAGCATCTTGAGACGAAAGTTGCTGGCCGATTTTTTCAATATCAGCTAAAGGATCTGACTTAGCTATATTACAAGCTTTTATTATCTCTCCTCTTTTTTTAACATCCCTAAGTTTTTCTTCAAAACCATGATATTGAAATAAACTGCCAATGAAAGAGATATTGGAATCTTGCTCTAGCAGTTCTGATTTCACCGATGTAGCAGGCAGTATATTAAGAATTCTATCACTGCTAATGGATAATTCTTTCTTTAACGTTTTGATATCCCTTTCAAATGGACAAACATAGAAATATCGTTCAGGGTCTAACTTCAGTCTATCTTTATCGTTGAAATACATGAAAGTATCTGCATGCCAAATAACAATAGGTATATCCAGCATATTTACGATAGCAGATGGAATAGAATTGTTAAATGTAATACATAGTTCCGGAGAAAACTTCATAATGTCATAAAGAAGTTCATCAACTTGTATATTTTCCTTTAGCTTATTATTCCCATTCCAAGCTTTCTCGAGAAAACCGGTAGTATTAAGATATAAAACTTCATTACCCTGTTCTGCTAAAGAATTGATAAAGCTTTCAAAGAAAATAGATTTTTTATTTTCCTCTAATCCAAAGTATGAAATCAGAATTTTAGCCATATCAAATATCCATTTCAAACGTAAACTTAGGCGATGTCTTACAGCCAATAGACTGCTTAAAGTCACAGAGACCTAAATTTGGAATGCTGAACTCTGTTGATGGTCCAATATCAACAAATATTTTCTTGGACTTTTTGTAATATTCAAATGTTTTAAATGAAATAAAGTTCATAGGACGCAAATGATCACTATTGGAAATATTCCCCCAGTATATTACCTGTACATGTTCATCAGTTACATGATAAACCATAGAAGAAGCTATTGGATTATCTTCCTGATCATACACAATGAAAAAATCTGCTTTGATAACTTGTATTGTTTTATAAATGTCGTCCAGTGACATCCAGAGTGGATATCCTTTAGCTTCTCTATTCTGCCTAATAATTTGATAAGCCAACTCAATATTATCTGTTTTTTCAAATCTTAGGTTGTTTGTCAGCGCATTTTTGAGCTTTTGTCTTGCCTGTGGAACAATACTTGATATATAGTTTCCATCGAAATCGTTCAGCTCATAATGATAGTTAATATCACATCCTATAATTTTAAAACCACAAACATATAGGCTGTTATACAGCTTTGTAATATGATCATTATCATATACTAATGGAGGTAATGTTAGCTTAATTTTCTTCAATCCTTTCTTTCTAGCGTGTTTCACCAGAATTTCGCAAGCCTCAGAGTATGCTTCTACTTTGTTATTCTTTGTAATTGATGAAAAACAAGCATACGGAGCTGAAAATGGAGCCATTAAGACTCCATCACGAATACCAAATGTCAGACCAAATCTATTTTTACCGTTATAAAAGCTGGCATAAGTTAACGAATCCACTTTATTTTCATTTAATTCTGAAAAAGCTATAGAATCAAATACAGAAAATGGCTTCTTTAATAACTTAGAATATTCATCTTTACTTAATTCGATTAATTCCATCAGAAAATCAACTCCAGAGAACCAATACCATCTCGACCAAAGTAATTACCTGTATAAATAAGAATTGCTTTTCTGTCAGATACTTTAACAGCTGAGGGGAAATAGATCATTTCATTATTGAAATCATCATCAGAACCATAGTTGATATGATCAAAAATAGAGTCACAACGCTCCCAGTTTACACAATCTAAACTACGAGATGCTCCAATGAAGTACTTCATGTCTTCAATAATCCGGCGGGTATAAAAGGCATAATAATAATCCCCCAGTTTGGTAATCTGAGGTCTACCTAATCCATGTTCAACATTTAAATCACAGCTAACTATCTTTTTACCCTGCTTGGCTATTTCAATACCATCTTTAGAATGCTGGTAAAATACATCATAAACAGGACGGTATTCCCCCTTACATAGACACCAATCGCTACCTGCTGAATAGACCATATGGAAACCACCATTCGGATCACGCTCGATAGACTGACCGGCACGAACAAACAAACCTTCATCCGCGCGATCCATGACAGGAGCCTGGCTGTAACGTGTAAAGGTGTTACCACCATCTTTACTAATAGCAAGACCGCCAAAATTATAATGACGAATCTTATGCCCTAGTTGAAATCCGGTATAATAGAGATAAACAAGCTCATCTGATAGCTTGTATGCATGACCAGGGAATACACCATTTTCATCAAAGCAACCATCTTTACCAATATCCAACACCGGTTTCTGACTGATATTTTTTATAGTCTTAGGATTATTTGAATCTACATCTATATAACCAATGCGAGAAATGCCATCAGCATCCCAGCATCCCATGTAAATTCGAATCGTATCATTATCAAGCAAAATTGGGGTAGGGGCCATAGCATGACTATTCCACCAAGTTTCGTTACCTTCTGGTTTAAAAATAAAACCTAAATCATTTACTTTCATTTTACCCTCTATCATCTAGTAATGCTTCAACCATGGAGCAATCGAAGGTAGGAATACCTAACATTTCGGCAGTTTCTTTTCTCTGTGAATAACTGTCATCGATAAAAATAGCATTCTGGTTTTTCATATAGAGGTGTTTCTTATCGCTTTCTTCTAGCCAGATTATTTCATCAAACAGTTGATATATTTTGTGATCTACTAGGTACTGCTCTTTATCTTCAAGACGGTTTTTAGAAACCAGAACAATCTTTACACCATTGTTAACACATTGGTACAAAAAAGTAATCACCTCCAGATTCAACTTTCCTTTTACAATAATCGTATCGTCAAGATCCACATAAACTGTATCGTAGTGATAATCCAGCACATATCGATTTTTAAGGCTTCTATCCATGGAAAAACGGATATCATTAGTCAGAACTCCAACATCATATCCATAATATTGGTACAGTGACAACAGAGGAAAGTTAACACCTTTGCAACGGTTATATGCCATGGTTCCAGCTATACGCACGTCGATTTCCAGCAGTTTCAGTTTACCCACTGCGTCTTCTTTCATCTGAAAGAACCAGGCCCCTTCAATAGGTATTCTGCTGAGTATCTTTCCTGCAATCTCACGGAATGATTCATTAAGCTCTTCAGATACATCTTCTGCGTGCATGGAGGTTGCCATTCTAATCCGGCTTCTTTCCCTACCCGAGCAAAACATTAACTTCCCATTCGCGCCAGAAAAGCAATCAATAGTGTATTCTTTACCAGGCAAAAGCTCCTGGATAATGAAATCATTCAGTTCTAGGCCATCCAGTTCCGATGCATGCTGAATAACAGAAGCCCCCTGAGCGCCATAACCACGGTCTGGTTTAATAAATACCGGGAACTCTGGAATATCATCTACTAATTCATAGACTTTAGGCACATCAATTAAATCCATCAGAGCATTCAATGTTTTTTTCTTTGATCTGGTTAAGTCAATGATCGCCTCAGAGGGTAAAAGTATATCAGCTCGGATATTTTCTCTATTATCATTCAATGCATCGATAACCAACGAGTTGGCTGGATACACAATATCAATACTATGTTTCTCTATAGCCGAATTTAAATCATTAATCCAGCCATCTTCATTGATGTGCCTAACGATATTATTAGTGCTATATAGATAAAATGCCTGATTCTGAATATTTGCGGTTGCTGAAAACACTTCTACTTCTTTACAGTATTTTAAACTTTTACCGATTTCGATACCATTTTCCATACCACTTGGAAAAATCAACACTCGCTTTTTTATAAATTTACGCATTCCTTTACCACTAAGTCAGTTCTAGTAAAATTGATATGCAACATAGTAAAGATGTAATAACTTTACTTTCGAAAGATGTCATTAAATAGCTTATTCTTTATGATAAACAGCAATTTCAACAGTCTGAAAAACCATTTTTTGGAAGAAAAAAAGGTAGGAAAGAGAATTAATGCTTTTTTAAATGATACTTTGTACTCATTTCTATAAAAAGCTTCCAAAACCTCGTCATACGCCGCAGTTCTGGCAAATTTACTGGCTACCTTATCATATCCATACTTTCTTTTAATGATATCAGAAGCTTGGCGCCTTTCCTTAGAAAAGGTTCGAGTATCCATGATGCTTGCACCATGCTTTCTATAGAAAACTAAACTATCTGGAATATAAACTACACCGTTTCCTAAGATAGCAAGTTCAACTGCAAACAAATAATCGTTTATATATCGAAGTTCATTGTTATAACGAACCTGCGCCAATGCTTCTCTTTTAATACAAAGAGTGGGTGTAGGTATAATAGCCTCTGATATAATATTTTCAATAATCAGTTCAGGTTTAAAAATAAAATTAAAATGATTAATTATTTTTTTTCCTGTCACACTGTTAAACCACTGCATATTAGAGTAACAAAGACATACTTTCGGTTGAGCTTGCAGCGCATTGATCTGAAGCTCAATTTTATCTTTTCTCATCAGATCATCCCCTGCAAATGGGATGATATACTCTACTTCCAGGTCTTTCAGAGCACTCTCAATAAGGGAATTGTAATTATCGGCAATCCCTTTATTGGCTTGATTAAAAGTCACCTTCACATTTAAACTTGGGTGATCACGAAGATAACCTCTAATGACTTCCTGCGTTCGGTCTTGTGAGCAGTCATCGGATAAATAGATGCCAACGTTAGGATATGTTTGATTCTGAACCGATTCCAGACAGGGAATAATAAACTCTTCGTGATTGTAGCAACCAATCAAAACCGCAACTTTTGGCAAATTACTTCTCATTTATTTCAATACCTAGATAGCGCCACCATCTTGCGGAAACCATCGTTACGGGCTACAAGTTCATCAAAATGCCCGGTATCTATAGCCGTACCATTGTCAAATATGATTAACCTGTCAGCATTCTTAAGGGTAGATAGCCGATGTGCAATAACAATTACAGTCCGCTCCCCTTTAAGAGATGCAATAACATTAGAGATATCGTGCTCGGTAGCAGCATCTAGTGCTGATGTGGCCTCATCCAGGACAATGATTTCACGGTTAAAATACAGTGCTCTAGCAATAGCAACCCTTTGCCGCTGTCCCCCAGAAAGATTTTTACCATTTTCACCTAGGTTAAAATCCATGCCACGCTCTCCCAAAACATCAGACAATCCGGCTTTACATAGTACATCAATTACGGCCTGACCATCCACTTCTGATGGGGTAACCCCAAAAGCTACATTTTCCAGTAGTGAACCGTTAAGGATAAAAGGGCTCTGGCTGACATAGCTGATGCTGTTACGAATGCCTTTATATTCCTGCAGAGAAATTGGCTTTCCATCAATAATGATTTGACCCGAATTGATCGGAAGTAAACCAGATAATACGTCAGCAAAAGTGGTCTTGCCAGCTCCAGATGTTCCAACAATGCCAATGAACTCGCCTTTATTAACTTTTACGTTGATATCCCGGATCCCTTTCCCATCGCTCCCCAGATATGAAAAATGAATGTTAGTTAAATCGATACTATCGTTAAATACAACTTTATTATCGGCTTTATCTTCATTCCCATCCAAAGACTGAAACTCTTCGATGATTGTCTCTACTGCATTACCGGATGATTTGATCTGAGAGTAACAGTACAGAAGGCGGTTCATCATAGGCGCCAAACGAATTGCAATTGCGGCAAGCAATGTAATGCTAGCAATACCTTCCGCAGGTTCAGGAGATGTCATCAGAATATAGCATATAAATATAATAATACCAAACATCAATATGGCTTCACTGAGATATATAGGAATATACTGTATGAGCATATTGGTTTTGTCTATTTCACTCACTTCCTGATTGGATTTATCATATTTATCAAGAAATACACTTTCTTTTCCAATAAGTTTAGTATCTTTGATACCAGATAATGACATGGTCAGAATAGAAATATTTTCCTGATTAGCTTTTACGTATTTTGCATTAATTTCATGAGTGACACCTCTTATTACCTTCATCTGAAGCCAGAGTAGCCCCCCAACAACTAATGCTGTAATCAATGATATTCCAGAATATTTAATCATCAGAATCAGAAGCAGCGAAAAACATACCATCGCATTAGAAATAAACATCACGCACTGAATAAGGTACGAGTTTACCACCCGGCTAACCACTGCTGTCAGGTTATTGATAATATTTGCTGAATTTTTAGTCAGATGATACGTCATTGGTGCATGAATATACCCCGACATCAGTTTTTTACAAATATCATTACGCCAGTCTCTGACCATATCAAACTGAAACTTCTGCTGAAATAGCATGTATATGTTCTTAATAATAAAGGACATGCCAACACAGAAAGCGATGAAGACAACAAAATACCGTGTATCACTGAACCCTAGCGCATTATATATTATCTTTATGTACCCATTATTCATGACTATATCAGGGTTCATAGAAATAGTAACTAGAGGGTACAGTAATGCTACACCCATAACTTCAAGTGATGCAGAAACTACTGCTGACAGCAGTACCAAAACTATTCTGAACTTGAAAGCAGAGCCGTATTTTTCTACAAATTCAAAAAAGAGTTTAAACATGGCCTACTTTTTTTCCATGACTGACTTAATCATATGATAATCAATATTGAAACCCAAATTCTTAGCTAAGAAATATAGTTTATTCCGCGAGGAATTTGACATAAGACTAGCTACAAAATAAACCGATTTGGCATAAATGATATAATTATCTTTTAGATAGTTATCACGTTTAAGTGAAACTGCTGAACCATTTTCTCCTGCATTAACCAGACAGATACCCAAAGCGTCATAAATTTCCTGAAAACGATGTTCCCAACGACCTCTATCCTGAATGCAGGCCTGTGAACCTTCAACTACCGCATCCCGATAACTGGCATCATTGAGCAGTTTCCTTGCCAGCCCAGACGCTTCGCCAGATGATCGGAACATCGGAATATCGATATACCCTTTGGTAAACCTTTCAATACCTTTATTGTAACTAGACAACAGACATCCATTGGATGCCATAATATCCATTATTCTCCATGAAAACCCATCGACGGCCTGAGCATGCGATACGTTCAAACAGATCTGGCTAGTGTTATATATGTCCTGATTATGTCTAAGGCTGTAAACAGATTCTGGCTGAAATGCCATTGCCAGATTTGGACAGGTCTCTACCGTATCGAGCCAACTACTGGAACCAAAGAGAGTCAACCCAAACTCAGCCATCGCATTCAGGGTATTAACCCTGTTCTGAGCACTACTGATCATACCAAAGTCTAGGGGATCGAGATATTCCAGAATGACACTCAGGTTGTTCTTGGTTAGATACTCTTCGGGATCCACATAGAAATTCTCAGACAGATACCGTACAGCCTGTTTGACATCCGGCGTATTGTGCATCTGC
This sequence comes from Aeromonas enteropelogenes, assembly GCF_000819845.1. Lineage (GTDB taxonomy): Bacteria > Pseudomonadota > Gammaproteobacteria > Enterobacterales > Aeromonadaceae > Aeromonas > Aeromonas enteropelogenes. The sequence continues at coordinate 191,791 of NZ_CDCG01000002.1, read as the reverse complement.
AGTAGATCTCGCAATCCTTTAGGCCCTTTGAAATTACTACCAATAAAACTGACATTGTGGATTTTTTCCAGAGACTGTGCTTCCACGGCCGTACCAGAGTTGATCATATGGATGCGATCTTCACATGCCCCTATAGATTTTATCTGCTTTCTGGCGTCGTTTGACAGACAGAAAAAGTGATATCTGTCCGGGTTAGCTTTAATCTTCTCTTTATCATTATAAAAAGTAAATGAATCCGCTTCCCATATTACAATTGGGCAATCAAACAACTCTTCAATGAAGGAGAGTTTCGTATTATTAAAACTGATCACCAGATCTGGATTAAAGGCAGAAACATCTGCCTTTAATTGCTCTGTTTTTAAAAACCTGTTTTCTTCGTTATCACTATTCCATGACTTATTCAAAAACTCAGCACAGTTAACTACCATTACTTGGTTGCCACATTTTTTAAGTTCTTTGATCAGTCCTTCATAGTAGCTAATCAGTTTAAACCCGCCATCAACAAATAGATGTGAAGAAAAACAAAGCAGAACCTTAGCCATATTAATTTACCTGAAACCGATTAACCGCCTCGATGACAGCCTGGACTTCTTCATCAGACATAACAGCACTGATCGGTAAACTCAACACCTGATCATGTATTTTCTCTGTTACCGGCAACGATAGGTGATTAAAATCTTTATAAGCATTTTGCTTATGAGGTGGGATCGGATAATGAACTAAGGTAGAAATGCCCTCTAATTCAAGGTGACTAATCAGTGCGTCCCTATGCTCTGTTCTGACAACAAACAGATGCCAGACATGCTCTTTTACTACATTATTCTGTGGCAGAATAACCAAAGAATTATTAATTTCTGTCAAATATTTCTGGGCAATATTCTGTCTTATTTTTGTCTCTCTAGGCAAATGCTTCAGCTTGACTAAAAGCATAGCAGCCTGAATTTCATCCAGTCGGCTGTTGGTACCCTGATACTCGTTCTGATATTTTTTGTGTGATCCATAGTTACTCAATGCTTTAAGAACCTGATACAGTTCAGCATCATTAGTGGTAACAATACCAGCGTCTCCAAGAGCGCCCAAATTTTTACCAGGATAGAAACTGAAACCAGCGGCGTGCCCCCAATTTCCGGTTCTCTTGCCATCTATTTCGGCGCCATGAGCTTGCGCACTATCTTCTAATACCAACAGATCATGTTTTTCTGCAACAGCCATGATCCCCTTCATATCTGAAATCTGTCCGTAAAGATGCACGGGAAGGATCGCTTTAGTTTTAGGAGTGATGTATTGCTCTAAAGTCTCTGCAGAAAGGTTGAAGGTATTTTCATCCGGCTCAACCAGAACTGGTACCAAATTGTTGTTGGTAATAGCCAAAACGGAGGCAATATATGTATTCGCTTGGACAATAATTTCGTCACCATCATGCAGTTTTCCAAGCTCTTTCCACGCCCGAAGTACCAGAATCAGTGCATCTAAACCGTTGGCGACACCTACCGCGTACTTTGTACCGCAATACTCTGCAAATTCTTTTTCAAAGTTTTCCAGTTCTTTTCCCTGAATATACCAACCGGAATCAATTACTCGAGCAGCGGCAGATTTTAATTCTTCATGATATGAATGATTAACTTTTTTAAGATTAAGAAAATCTACTTTTTTCATTTAATGTTAGCCTATAATTTTTGAAAACTTATTTTTCACTCTTTGGACGCTCTCTTGGGCGATTTCATAATAATAATTATCGTCATCTTCCCCAGTCTCTACTGCACCAAATTTTTTATGGAAATCAATTACCTTTAAGTTTCCTTTTCTTACATCAAAATGAGATTTTTTAAAACCTAACTCTTCGAAACCAAACTTATAAACAAGAAATGCACTCTCAAGCGCTGCGTATTTTGTTTTGTCTTCATTTAATATCCAACTACCCCAACAGAATGAATCCGATTTGAAGTCATACAGTCTAACCGTTCCACAAGGCTTTGAGTCTTTTGTCTCTATGATAAAATAATACTGCAAGCCCATTTCTTCATCTTGTTTGTATTTTTTTATCCATTCTTTCTGAGCCGCAACATTATCATCAACACTTGACAGAAATTTGTTATATCTTTCATCTAATCGAAGAGAAAGAATGAACTCTGCGTCTTCCTCTCTGATTAGTCTCATTTTTATTGTTTTTGAAATGAGTTCACGCATCCAATAAACTCCTCATAGTCACGAATATAGTCTGATTCATCATAATGCTCACTTGCTAGAACAACTAATACACAGTCATCGCTGAAGTCATGCATTTCTCGCCACATGCAGGAATCAATTAATAATCCTTGGTCTGGTCGGTTTAGAGTGACATCTTCGCGAGTTTTACCATTGTCCAGAATGAAACGGCAGGAGCCATGCATAGCAATAGCAACCTGCTTGAGCTCCTTGTGAGCATGAAGCCCCCTTATTGCACCATGCAGGGTACCAAACATGTAATACACACGTTTAACATCAAACGGAATTTCTTTATTTGACTCCAGTGCTATTAATTCCCCTCGACTATCACCCAGAGATTTAATTTCAATAAAATTGATTAGGCTCATGATTCCCCCTTTAAAAGAGATAGTAAATATTGTCCGTAGCTGTTTTTGGACATTTCAGAGGCCAGAGTCTCCAGCTCCTGATTACTGAGCCACTTATTACGCCAAGCGATTTCTTCCAAACAGGAAATTTTGAATCCCTGTCTTTTTTCGATTGTCTCAACGAAGGTGGCAGCTTCAAGCAAACTTTCATGAGTGCCTGTATCCAGCCATGCAAAACCACGCCCCAGCAACTCAACATTCAATGAGCCGTCATTTAGATACATTTCGTTGAGTGTGGTTATCTCCAATTCCCCACGATGTGAAGGCTTGACTTGCTTGGCAAGCTCTACCACCCGGTTATCATAAAAATACAACCCAGTAACCGCATAATTAGACTTTGGCTTCAATGGTTTTTCTTCGATAGAAATAGCTTTCATGTTGAAGTCAAATTCAATTACACCAAAACGATGAGGGTCTCTTACCTGATAACCAAACACTGTCGCCCCTTCAGTTTTTTGAGCTGCATTTAGTAATTTTGATGAGAATCCTTGCCCCCAGAAAATGTTGTCTCCTAAAACGAGGCAAACACTATCTCCACCAATAAACTCTTCACCAATAATAAAAGCTTGCGCCAAGCCATCAGGTCTTGGTTGAATTGCATACTGCAAAGAAATGCCGAAGTCACAACCATCACCTAGTAAACGTCTGAAAGAATCGTTATCTTCAGGTGTCGTGATTATCAGAATGTCTTTTATCCCAGCCAGCATCAGCGTAGATAATGGATAGTAAATCATTGGTTTATCGTAAACAGGTAGAAGCTGCTTGGATACACCACGAGTAATAGGGTAAAGACGAGTGCCAGAGCCACCCGCCAAGATAATTCCTTTCATGATATCACCAACTTAATTGATAGTTATTGTCCGGTGCCGGCGTTGTTTCCTAAATCAGTCATCAGGTAACAACATCCCCAGCCCCAAGTGACTGCTACTTTTTCAGCTTGCTGACAGGCAGACCAAGAGTATTCAGTTTGTTTATCGCGCTAACATACGCCATCACTTCCCCTACTTGGCCATTTATTTTCGCAGACTGATTGTGCCCGCCAACAACTGCTGAAACTGATACATTGCTATCTCTACCAGAGAGCGACGATGATACCCCGACATCGTCTTCCAGTGAGCCAGCCCTTCTTTGCACATCACCAGTACAGCTTTTCATTTCTTGGGTGTCCCTTTTTCCATAACCCCGCGCTCTTGCGAGGCGGGATACAGGCTGTCGCCCCTTTGCGCGAGATAAGCTGATGGCTGGCTTTGCTGTCGTAGGCACCATCCGCATAAATACGCCCCAACTTGCGCCGCAGTGGGTTGAGCAAGGTCGGCAACACCTCTGCGTCATGGACATTCTCCAGCGATAATTCTGCCGCCACGATATCGTGAGGTGACCGGGTCAACCACTAGATGCAGCTTACGCCAGACTCGCCACTTTTCGGCGCCGTGTTTTCTGACCTTCCACTAGCCTTCACCAAATAGTTGATAATCAGGTCGGTGATTAAGTCCCTTCGCAGGCTGCCGATAAGCTACCTGTATCGTGCAGGCGCGTGCTGACACAGCTATACGGCACATTCATCAACGCGAATAAGGAGTCAAGTAGTCCCTGAGTCGCTCGCAGAGTGAGGCTGAAAATCCCCTTAAGCATCATGGTCTGGTCGGTGTAGAGCTGGCTGCAGCCGCGTCGCCCGTGATGATCGTGGTGAAACCAGTTGTTCATGGCATCGGCATCAATCCAGAAGGTGAATGAACCACGTTTAATCAAAGACTTGTTATATTGAGGCCAGTTAGTAATGGGGTGAAGCGACTTGCCCATGATGCAGACTTGAAGGGGAATGATGGTGATCAGATTACCACCTTCTCAGTAAGTTCCATTCAAGCTGTACCAATTTAGGCAGCAACACCTCCGGTGCCTAAACGCTCACGGCTGTATGAACCGTCCAATACTCGGCTCCACCATTCACGGTTATGTAAATACCACTCAACGGTTTTACGAACACCTGATTCAAATGTCTCTTCTGGTTTCCAGCCCAGCTCTCGCTCAATTTTCGAGGCATCAATCGCGTAACGGATATCATGCCCAGGGCGGTCTTTGACGTAAGTAATGAGGTCTGCGTAATGGGCAATGCCAGCAGGCTTATTCGGTACCAACTCTTCAAGCAATATACAGAGTGCATTTACCACTTCAATATTGGCTTTTTCGTTATGGCCACCAATGTTGTAGGTTTCACCAACCTGACCTTCGGTCACCACTTTATACAGAGCTCGAGCATGGTCTTCGACAAACAGCCAATCGCGAATTTGCATACCATCGCCATACACGGGTAGTGCTTTACCTTCTAGCGCATTCAAAATCATCAATGGGATGAGCTTTTCTGGAAAGTGATACGGGCCGTAGTTATTTGAACAGTTTGTCACTATGGTGGGTAAACCATAAGTACGCAGCCAAGCACGAACTAAATGATCGCTGGAAGCTTTCGATGCTGAATAAGGGCTAGATGGGGCATAAGGTGTGGTTTCGGTAAAAAGATAGTCTGTACCTTCTAAATCACCGTAAACTTCATCGGTGGAAATATGGTGGAACCGAAACGCTTGCTTGGTTTCATCATCAAGCTGACTCCAATATTCGCGGGTGGCCTCTAACAGAGTATAGGTGCCAACAATGTTAGTTTCGATAAAAGCGGCAGGGCCATCGATAGAGCGGTCTACATGAGATTCGGCAGCCAAGTGCATGACCGCATCGGGCTGATGCTCGACAAAGACTCGGCCCAGCTCAGCACGATTGCAGATATCCACTTGCTCAAACGTATACCGCTCACTGTCAGAAACGCTGGACAAGGACTCCAGATTACCTGCATAGGTGAGTTTATCGAGGTTAATCACGGAATCATGGGTATTGTCGATAATGTGACGCACGACAGCAGAACCGATAAAGCCTGCGCCACCGGTGACGAGAATTTTCATAGATGTGGTATCTCTTGCGAGGAATTGGACGAAAAAATCGGACTAAATCAAACCGAAGGTATCCATGCGGCGTAATAGACACTCAATCTTGGATTGATATATCCACAGCAGGGGATACTCGCCAGCAACTCATTTCATTGCATTTATTACAAAAAATGATGGCTACCGCCCCTGAGTTACAGCCCCCAGTTTGCTGCTTTTAACCAGATTGTGTCTGCTGTTGGTCATCGTGTCCTCCAGCATCTCTTGTTGTTCTGACTGTCGGTACGTTTCCCACCCTCAAGTTTGCTCAAGAGGATTCTCATGAGGAATGTAATATCCCCAACAGTCTCAGCCCGATTGGAGTCCGGATTCTATCCCGTTTCAGACCAAACTGAACAGTAAAAACTACTCACTATGAGGGTTTTCAATAAAGATTCGATAGAGAACATTTTCAGTTGAACAAACTTGACGCACATGCCACAAACAACTGCTATTGATAACCAATTGATACCTTAATCAGAGCAAAAAACAGGGCAACCCTGAGGTTGCCCTGTTGAAAGACCAATTAAATCTGACAAGGTTGGCGATTTATTAGCCACCTATCAGTTCAAACCAACTAGCATCCATCAGTCATGTTTCGTCTCACCCACCGCAGCCAAACGCGCCTCTTTTGAAGAATGCTTGGTGAAGTAGCGCATCACCAGCACGAAGAACAACGGCACAAAGAAGATGGCCAGGACGGTAGCACTGATCATCCCCCCCATCACGCCGGTACCGATGGCGTTACGGCTGCTGGCGCCGGCGCCGGTACTGATCACTAGCGGCAATACGCCGAGAATGAAGGCAAGGGAGGTCATCAGTATGGGGCGCAGACGCAGACGCGCCGCCTCCACCACTGCCTCACCAAGCCCCATCCCCTTGTCATAGAGTTCCTTGGCGAACTCGACGATCAGGATGGCATTCTTGGCCGACAGGCCGATGGTTGTGAGCAGGCCCACCTGGAAGTAGACGTCGTTCTCCAGCCCGCGCAGGGTCGCCGCCAGAATGGCACCCAGTACCCCGAGCGGCACCACCAGCATGACTGAGAAGGGGATGCTCCAGCTCTCATAGAGGGCCGCGAGACAGAGGAACACCACCAGCAATGATATGGCATAGAGCGCAGGGGCCTGCGAACCAGCCTGGCGCTCCTGGAAGGAGAGCCCGGTCCACTCGATACCCACCCCTTCTGGCAGCTGTTTCACCATCTGCTCGATAGCCGCCATGGCATCACCGGTACTCTTACCGGGCGCGGCTTCACCGACGATCTCCATGGCCGGCACACCGTTGTAACGCTCCAGGCGCGGCGAGCCAAAACTCCACTCGGTAGTAGCGAAGGCGGAAAAAGGCACCATCTGGCCGGCGCTGTTGCGCACATACCACAGCTTGAGATCTTCCGGATTCATCCTGAAGGGGGCATCGGCCTGCATATAGACCTTCTTAATCCGACCACGATCCACGAAGTCGTTCACATAAGATGAGCCCCAGGCCGTTGACAGGGCGCTGTTGATATCCGAAATGGAGAGCCCCTGCGCCAATGCCTTCTCATAGTCGAGCTTGATATCGAGTTGGGGGGTATCCTCCATCCCGTTCGGGCGTACCCGCACCAAGTTCGGATCCTGCGCCGCCATGCCGAGCAGCTGATTACGCGCCGCCATCAGCTTGTCGTGGCCCAGTCCCGCACGATCCTGCAAATAGAAATCAAAACCGGTGGCCGTTCCAAGCTCCGGGATCGACGGCAGGTTGAAGGCAAAAACTTGTGCCTCCTTGATGCTGAACAGATAACCCATGGCACGGCCAATGATGGCATTAGCGCTGCGATCCGGGCTCTCCCGCTCGCTCCAGTCCTTGAGCTTGATAAAGGCCATGCCCGCATTCTGACCGCTACCGGCGAAGCTGAAGCCCGCCACTGTCAGTACCGACTCCACATTCTCCTTCTCATTCTCGAGAAAATAATCGCGCATCTGGGCCAACACCACCTCAGTACGCTGCTTGGTCGCACCGACCGGCAGTTGCACCATGGACATGACGACCCCCTGATCCTCCTCAGGCAGGAAGGAGGTGGGCATCCGCATAAACAGCACACCCAGCACTACCAGCATGGCGCCATAGATGAGGCTGTAGCGTACGCCCTGCTTGATCACTTTGCGTACCCCGTTCTGATAGCGGCTGGCACTGGCATCAAAGGCCCGGTTGAACCAGCCGAAGAAGCCGCGCTGGGCCGCAAACTCGCCATGTTTCAGCGGCTTGAGCAGGGTGGCACACAGAGCTGGCGTCAGGATCAGGGCCACCAGCACCGAGAGCACCATGGCCGAAACGATGGTGAGCGAGAACTGGCGATAGATGGCACCGGTCGACCCTCCGAAGAATGCCATGGGCACGAACACCGCCGACAGCACCAGAGCAATCCCCACCAGGGCGCCGGTGATCTGATCCATCGACTTGCGGGTCGCCTCAAGCGGGGAGAGATCCTCCTCGCTCATCAGGCGTTCCACGTTCTCCACCACCACGATGGCGTCATCCACCAAGAGGCCGATGGCCAGCACCATGCCGAACATGGTCAGGGTGTTGATGGAGAAACCGAAGGCCGCCATCACGCCGAAGGTGCCGAGCAGCACCACGGGCACGGCGATAGTCGGGATCAGGGTGGCGCGGAAGTTCTGCAGGAACAGATACATGACGCAGAACACCAGGATGATCGCTTCGATCAGGGTCTGCACCACCTCCTCGATGGAGATCTTCACAAACGGCGTGGTGTCGTAGGGATAGACGATCTCCATGTTGGCCGGGAAGTACTCGGAGAGCTCATCCAGTTTGGCCTGCACCTTCTCGGCGGTATCCAGCGCGTTGGCACCGGTCGCCAGCTTGATGGCAATGGCGGCGGTCGGCTGACCGTTGTAGAGTGCGTCGGCATCATAGCTCTCACCCGCCAACTCGACCCGTGCCACATCTTTCAGACGAACTTTGGAGCCATCCTGATTCACCCGCAGCAGAATGTTGTTGAACTGCTCTGGGGTAGAGAGACGGGTCTGCCCCATGATGGTAGCGGTGAACTGCTGATCCTTGACCGCAGGGGTGCCCCCCAGCTGGCCAAAGGCCACCTGGGCGTTTTGCGCCTTGATGGCGGCCTGCACGTCCCCCGGGGTCATCTGTACCCGGTTGAGCTTGTGCGGGTCGAGCCAGACTCGCATGGAGTATTGGCTACCGAACAGGGTGATCTCGCCCACACCGTCCAGACGGCTCAGGGGCTCCTTGATGTTGGAGACCACATAATCCGCCAGATCGTCGTTGTTCATGCTGCCATCGCTGGAGATGAACGCCGCCACCATCAGGAAGCTGCTGGAGGTCTTCTGGACCCGGATCCCCTGCTGCTGCACCTCTTGCGGCAACAGCGACATCGCCTGCTGCAGCTTGTTCTGCACCTGCACCTGGGCGATATCGGGATCGGTACCCGGCTGGAACGTCAGGGTCACCGACACCCGGCCAGCGGAGTCAGACTGGGAGGACATGTAGAGCAGGTGATCCAGCCCTGTCATGTTCTGTTCAATGATCTGGGTCACCGAGTCTTCCACCGTTTTGGCAGAAGCGCCGGGGTAACTGGCGGAGATGCTCACCGCGGGCGGAGCTATGCTCGGGTACTGGGCCACCGGCAACTTGATGATGGCCAGGCTGCCCGCCAGCATGATCACCAGCGCAATCACCCAGGCAAAAATGGGTCTGTCTATAAAAAATCGAGCCATGAAGTGACTACTCCATCCTACTTGTTGGCCGGAGTCTGGGCGGCAGACACAGTGGCCGCCTGCTCAGTCGGGTTGACCTCGGCACCCGGACGCACTTTCTGCAGACCGGCGACGATCACCTTCTCACCTGATTTGAGGCCGGACTCCACCACCCAGTTGCTGCCGACGACCCGGCTCAGCTGGACATTGCGCAGCTCGACCTTGTTGTCGGCTGTTACCACCAGCACGGTCGCGCCGCCATTGGGGGTACGGCTAACGGCAGTCTGCGGCACCAGCAGCCCCTGAGCCCGCTCACCCTCTTGCAAGGTGGCGCGCATGAACATACCGGGCAGCAGCAACTGGTGAGGATTGGGCACTATGACCCTCAGAGTCACCATGCCGGTGCTCTCGTCCACGGTCACATCGGAGAACTGCAGTGAACCTGCTTCTCCGTAACTGGAGCCATCCTCCAGCTGGAAGTTCACCCTGGCTCCCTTCTGCTCGTCCTGGGTCAACTTGCCCTCGGCCACCAGCCGCTTGAGGCGCAGCAGATCGGCGGTGGACTGGCGCACGTCCACATACATGGGGTCGAGCTGCTGGATGGTGGTGAGTGCACTGGCCTGCTGGGCAGTCACCAGGGCCCCTTCGGTCACCGCAGACTTGCCGATGCGGCCGCTGATGGGCGCCGTGATCCGGGTGTAGCCCAGATTGATCTCGGCGGTGCGCAGGGCTGCCTTGCTCGCCATGATCTCGGCTTGGGCCTGCTTCCAGCTGGCATCGGCGTCATCATAATCCTGACGGCTGATGGACTTGACCTTGAGCAGCTCCTGATAACGTTTGGCCTTGAGGCGGGCGCTGCGCTCATTGGCCTCGGCCTTGGCCAGATTGGCCTTGGCGCTGGCGACTTCCGCCTGGTAGATGGCCGGATCGATCTGATAAAGGAGATCGCCCGCCTTCACGTCGCTTCCTTCGGTAAAGAGACGCTTGAGCAGGATACCGCTCACCTGGGGGCGAACTTCGGCGATGCGCAGCGCTGCGCTGCGGCCGGTCAATTCTGTGGTCAGTTGCAGCGGCCCGCTTTGCAGCGTGACGACATCGACCGCTGCCGGAGGCATGCCCCCCTGCCCTTGCGGCATCCCGTCCTTGTCACCACAACCTGCCAGCAGGCCCGTTGCCAGCAAGGCAAGGCCCACCGAACGAGCAAGAATATGTTTATGCATGAAACACCTTAATCTCAGCCAGTCAATGAACAGGCAGGGCCAGACGGCCCCGTTGGAAAAAAATCGGAAGATGAGGCAATATACATACATTCATAAATGTATGTAAGTGGCTTTTTGCTTATATCGAGGTGCATCACCCCATGGCCAGACGAACCAAAGAAGAGGCGCAGCAGACCCGTTGCCATATCATGAAGACCGCACTGGCGCTCTTCTGTGCCCAGGGATTGGCCAGAACCAGCCTGACCGATATCGCCAAGGCCGCCGGGCTGACTCGCGGTGCCATCTACTGGCACTTCAAGAACAAGGAAGAGCTTTTCTTCTCACTGTGGAAAGAGCTGTGCGAGCCGCTCTCCCACCAACTTGATGCCTGCATCTCCGAGCAGGAGCCCGACCCCCTGGGCAAACTGCGAACTTTTCTCAAAGGGGTCCTTGTCCGTATCACCACGGATCCGGCTCACCAACAGATGTTCACCATACTGTTCAATCTGGAATCGCTCGATGGCGAGACGCTCTCTTTGCGCGAACACATCCGCAGCGAGTCGGGCAACTTCTTTCAGGATCTGGAGACGGCCCTCACCAATGCCATCCGCAAGGGGCAATTGCCGGCGACCCTGGATCTGAAGCGGGCCGCCACTCTGGTGCACTGCACCCTGGATGGCTACATAGTCAACTGGCTGCACTTTCCGGCCAGAATTGACCTTATAAAGGAAGCGGACTTCCTGCTCGACAGTATCTTCGCCATGTTGCAGCTGGTTGACGGCCCGGCCAGCACCCGCCCATAACCTTCCCCTGACGCCACAACCTTTGGCTGGTCACAGCCAAGTTTGCTAGAGTATGCCCCCCTTTGTTGGAGGTCCCTCAGTGTCACACCCCGTCAGCCCCTTGTCGGCGCCACACTCTGCCCAAGTGCAGACGGTGTGCACCCACTTTCTCGCCGCCCTGCCCAAACAGGCTCATCTGCTCAACGCCAATTGCGGCAGCGGCGAAGATCTGGCGCATTTTCGCCAACTGGGCCATGTGGTGACCGCCTGCGAGCCCAGACTGGTACAAGCCAAGCTCGCCTCGCAACAAACCGGACAAGCGGTACGCGTCTGTCATATCGAGCAGATACATTCAGTGCTGCCCTATGACGGCATCTGGATCAGTGGCCAGTTTGGCCACCATGTTTCCACCCTTACCACCCAATTGCAGCGATTGGCAAGCCTGCTCAAACCGGGGGCTCTGCTGGGCATCCGTTTGCCACAAGATGATATGACCCAAGCAAGAGACAGGATTCAGCTGGTTATCGAGCAAACAAGCCTGCCATTAGTACCGACTCACTGTCAGCCCCCCTCTGCTATAGGGCAACCGCAACCCCTTCTCTACCTGCAGCGGATCCCGCAACCCATTCCCTAACGAATTAATTCATCACATATTTCCGGCAACTGAGTCCAAAGGGTTCCACTCGGTGTTTGTGGTGATTTACAATATTTAACTCGGAGATTTAACGAAATAGGCAGACATAGCACGGATTTAATGTTAAAAAAACACGATTAATATAGAAATTAAATAACAAACCAGACAATACATATTCAGGCGGATTTTATTATGAAACTTGTCCTCAAACTCATTGCTGGCATCCTTGCCGGCCTCTTGCTCGGTCTTTACGCCCCTGAGTGGGTGGCGCGCGTGCTGTTCACGGCCAAGACAGTCATAGGCCAGCTGATCACCTTCACCATCCCGCTCATCATCCTGTTCTTCATCATGAGCGGCATCGCCAGCCTGCCGAAAAACTCCGGCAAGCTGCTGGGCAAGACGGTTGCCCTCTCCTACGGCTCTACCATACTCGCGGGTCTGTTCGCCTTCACCGTGGCCAGCCACCTGATCCCGCAGCTGACCAGCGCCGCCGAGCCTACGGCAGAAACCGCTACCGAGCTCGCCTCCTACCTCAATCTGGAGATCCCGCCATTTTTCGGGGTGATGTCCGCTCTAGTCGCCGCCTTTGTGTTCGGCATCGGTATCAGTGCTACCCAGGCCACCGACCTGCGTAAAGTAGTCGATCAGGGCCGAGACATCATCGACCGCCTGCTGGCCAAGGTGATCATCCCGCTGCTGCCCATCTACATCGCCGGTGTTTTCGCCGAAATGACCGTAGTCGGCACTGTGTTCGCCACCCTGAAGACCTTTGGCGTGGTGCTGGTGATGGCCATCCTGATGCACTGGATCTGGCTCTCCGTACTCTTCATCGGTACCGGTCTGGCCCTTGGCCGCTCACCGCTCACCCTCATCAAGAACATGCTGCCCGCCTACTTCACAGCCCTGGGCACCATGTCCAGCGCGGCCACCATCCCGGTCGCCCTGCGCTCAAGCAAGAACAACGGGGTGAGCGAGGGGATCGCCAACTTCACCGTGCCTCTGTGCGCCACCATTCACCTGAGCGGCTCCACCATCACCCTGGTGACCTGCGCCACCGCCGTGATGTTCCTCTCCGAGCATCTGGCCATCCCGGGCTATGGCACCATGCTGCCTTTCATCATGATGCTGGGGGTGATCATGATCGCCGCACCGGGCGCACCGGGGGGGGCCGTGATGTCGGCTCTGGGCCTGCTCACCTCCATGCTCGGCTTTAGTGAGGCCTCCGTCGCCCTGATGATCGCCCTCTACCTGGCGCAAGACAGCTTCGGCACCGCCTGCAACGTGACCGGCGATGGCGTCATCGCCCTGTGGGCCGACCGTTTCGCCAATGGCAATGAAGCCACCGGGGTGACTCGCCAATCTGAAGCCGCGTAAGCAAGCGGCGAAAATCCCGACATGCCCCCACGGGCCCAAACTTCGGTTTGGGCCCGTGTTGTTTCTCCCTCTTCATGCATCTCTCTTCCCTCTTCGCAAAGACGTCATCCATGACTCAATCCGACAAAATAATTGGCATATGCTAATTACAGGCGTATAAATGGCATATGCCAATTAGGAGCCACCATGCCAAGACCCAAGATTGCCCGCCAGATCTGTGGCCGCCCCGCCAACAGCTGCTTCAAACCCAATGGCCGCCCCATGCACCAGCTGGAGCAAGTCGCCCTGGCGGCCGATGAATTCGAGGCCCTGCGACTGGTCGACCTGCAGGGGATGCAGCAGCAGGAGGCCGCGCAGGTGATGGGCGTCTCCCGCCAGACCCTGGCCAATATCCTGAAAAAAGGCCGTTACAAGGTGGTGGAATGTCTGAGCCTGGGCAAGGCGCTGATGATGCAGCCTGCCGAACCCGGCCACGAAACCAGTGGAGAAGATCGTGATGAACCATGAAACAACCCCCGGCAACAGTGCCATCATGCTGAGCCAGGGCCTGCTGGCCGGCCATTTCAGCCGTGCCGAACAGTTGCAAATCCTGGGCCCTGATGAAGCCGTACTGACTACGCTGGCCAATCCGGCGGCCACGGCCGGATGCGGCGGCAAACAGGCGCTGCTGGCGACGCTGGCCGAACATGGCGTCGACCAGGTGATGGTACGCAACATCGGCCAGCAGATGCTGGGCCGCCTGCTGGCTGCCGGCATCCGGGTCATGCAGTGTCGCTCGGGCCGTTTACCCCTGCCTGCACTGCTGGCCTCCGCCAACTTGATACCGCTGACAGAGGCAAGTCAGGGCCGTCCGTCACGACACCATCAAGGTGCACCATCCATCCACGGGATCCGTCCCGCCGGCCAACAGTCGGGGACACACGCCTGCCGGCGAAATAGCGGGGCGGCACATGGCCATTGCCGCAATACTCAAAACAAGGGCCGGGGCGTTGATCACCCCTGCTGCCACCACAGGGAGGAGAAATCATGTCAATCTGGCTGTTGAGCCTGCTCGCCTCATTTGTCCTTATCGTCGCCATGGGCACCATCATCTGGTGGCGTCAGTACAAGCTGGCACAAAAGCGGGGGGATAAAGAGGTACGCCCTTGCGGCTGCTCGAGCGCCTGCGCGGATCACCTGCATCAGATAAGCGAACCGCCGCCCAAACCCTGATGTCCCCAAAGGTTATCGGGCAACCGGCACAGGCCGTATAGAGAAAGGAGAAGGGGGCACCTGACAGTGCCCCCTTTCATCATGCCGGATTGGCCCGCTCTACCGTTTTTCCGAGCGTGAAGGCCGGATCCTGATACTGCTGATGGATGGCAAGAAAGGCCGCTTTGTTGTGCAGCGCCGCCGCGACGCAAGCGGGGTCAAACTGACTGCCGGCATACTCTTCCAGATAATGAAAGGCCGTGTCGAAATCCCAGGGCTCCTTGTAGGGGCGCCTGCTGGTAAGAGCATCAAACACGTCGGCCACCGTCACTATCCGTGCGGCCAGCGGGATGTCCTCGCCGCTCAGCCCATAGGGATAGCCCGTGCCATCGAAGCGCTCATGATGATGGGTGATGATGTGCTTCAACATGTCGATGTGATGAATGCCATCGAGGCCGAACTCCTTGATCATCAGCGCTATCATCTCCTCCCCCTTGAGGGTGTGGGTCTGCATGACAGCAAACTCCTCCGGTGTCAGCTTGCCCGGCTTGAGCAAGATGGCATCGGGCACCGCAATCTTGCCGATGTCGTGCAGCTCCGAAAAGAGATGAATGAACTCCACCTCTTCATCGTTAAGACCATGGCTCGGGGCCAGGGTCCTGGCGATCAGGCGGGCATAGGCCGACATCCGCCGCAGGTGGTTGGCCGTCTCCTCATCCCGGTAACGGCTGAACTCCCGCGCCGTGGTCAGGGCCCCGTTCAGGGTCTGAATGGAGAAAAACTCCACCGCTATGATGGCCGCCAGCATCTGGGCATAAGCTGCCAGCTCGTTACACAGGGGAACACTGAAATAATCCGGCTCCCTGGCATCGCAGAACAGAAAGCCGAACAGCCTGTCATTGAACAGCAGCGGTTCGGTATAGCTGGAGGCATACCCCGCCTCCAGCAGCTTGCGGCTGTGCTCCGCGGGGGAGCCTTTTAAGGATGCCAGGGTATCGAGCACGCGCGATTGCTGATGAGTGGCCAGATAATTCAGGGAGGGCACGTCGCTCAACTTGATCTCGTACTGCATCAGGGGAGAGGGGCCGTCGGTGCTGTGGCTGAATGTCTTGAGCTGATCCGTATGCTGATCGTAGATCGCAATGGCCACCCGGCTCAGCTTGTCAAAACGCTGGCGCAGGGTGGCGTGCATACTCTGCATGCGATCACCAAATGAGTTGTCCATTCCTTCCCCCATCCCTTTATCTGCTGGAAGTATAGTGAATCTACTCTACTCTCCCGGCTCAAATAACATATGGCTCAACAAGATATCTGTGCCACCGGGTCGTCACGGAGAACGCGCACCGCGCCGTTATCACCCCGGATGACAGAGATAGTTCCGCTCCAGTGTGTCAGCTGTATAGTTTTTGGTTAGCCATTTAGGTAAAATCCGCGCCCTTGAAGTAAAGCCACCTAAGAGTGATTGAGCGATGTCCAACACAAAACAGGCCCCCAAAGTAGGATTCGTCTCCTTGGGTTGACCCAAAGCAACAAGACCAATCCATGGCTAATACTGTCAGTAAGGCTTGTGCTGGCGGGCTCCCATCACTGTACCGATGCCGGAGTTGCAAGCTGTAGTACTGACATGTTGCTCAACACAGGATCATATATTCCGTTACCTAGGATGTGTTCGTCCGTTCAACCATCAGGATACGCCCGAACTCGCTCAGGCTGTGCTCGACCTCCTCAGCCGCATCGAGCATGGGATCCTGACTGAACGCCTAGGCTAGGATGTTATGTTGGGTTTACCGATATTAAAGAGGTGCTTAATGACGTCCGTCTCTATGGAGACTCATAAGGCGATAAAAACGCTAATTGGCGCCGGTTATAATCCAAAGAAGCTGAGGCTACGTTGGCATTACTTTACGAGGATGAGCTACAAATAAGTCCACCAATACAGCAAACCGCGAGAAAGACCCGAATGCCCTCCATCATGTCAGAGACTTGTTCACTTTCTTAGCTCCTGAGGTATCGGCCATTGCTGCTTAAAATCCATAAATTCGGCAACAAACGAAACCATAATGCTCTTAACAAATTCATCATATACGGATTGATTGATAGTGACATGTACGAATGACTCCACTCTCAAAGAATCTCCTACTGCGGCTAGGAAATCCGCATCTTGAAAGGTTAGTGTCACTGTGCCACTTTTTTGATTCTGGCTCAGAACGATCTGCTGATTGGACATTTTCCACCTCGAAATGATGCTTATATGCAGTGTCATTATATGCGTGTACTCACAGCCGTGTACAGCACGCCGTATAACGTAGACCATAGATCCTCTAGTGAGGAGATAAAATGGATTCTGACGAGTTTGAGCTGGCGATGCTCGCAACTGCATTCGGTAAAAATGTACGAGAGCTGCGGTCTGCACGAGGTATGCAACAGGAAAAACTAGCACTAATTGCTGGTATAGACCGTGGTCATATGGGAAAAATCGAACGTGGGGAAACTAGGGTAACCCTGGAAAAAGTTTATCAGATCGCCAAGGCCCTAGGGGTCTCGCCTGCATCATTGCTGCCATAACCATAGCTGTTGCTCTAACCAAATGGCCTGCCAATAAACTCGAACATGCCAAACACCTAACCTTATAACTGCATACAAACCACCCAAGTCTGGTCTGGTCTGGTCTGGTCTGGTCTGGTACAGTTTCAGCCAGTGCCAGGCGAAACCACATTCGTTGTCATCAGAAGCATCGTCCAGATGGCCAACTAGAAACCGGCAGGTTTCTCAATCCCCTCATTGTTGACCACAACAAAACCATTGAAAACAATAACCCTGAGCTTGGGGGCATTCTGAAAATATCGATGATACTGAGGTTGGTGTACTCAGACTCGACTGCACAGGCATTACACAGCGTATCGAGCGCTGAAATTAATTTAGCTCGACCGGTATGAATCGCTACACCGCATCGTACAGCATCATCCAATCTGCCATCTCAAGCCCTATCCATATCACCAAAAAATGTATTCTGGCTCATAGTTAGCCAGTTCTGAGTGTGCAGCCAAGCTGGGCTGACTAACATTTCGTTTTAATCATATACACAACCCCGTAGTTCTCATTTCTACTCTGCCACCAGTACAGCGACAAATAACTATGGGGAACGATCCTACCGGCTGAAATAGATAGGACTGCAACGCAGAGCCAAACGGCGTTGGAGCACTCTTGCATCCTAGGTCACATATTTTCATGTCAGATACAATCATAGGTAGAGACATTGTGCGGTCACCTTCGTTTTACCATTTACAACGCGGGCAGACAGCCCACTTTTTGCTTGATATAAAGAGGGTTCAAGCAAGCAGGCGTTGTGATTCTCTATAATCTAAGAGATTTTGTTGTAAAAATAGAAAGTCACATGCAAATCAATAACTTATTACTATATGATTTGTTGACATTTTTTTAGCTAACCATATGTTTTTATGATGCTTTTGTTTTTACAACAAAATGTCCTTCCAACTTAGCCCCTTACACCATAATTACAACAAATCAGAGAAATACAGTCATAGTTTTTCCGATTCAGGAATTAAAGAATATAGCTAAGTGTCTAATTTTAATTGATTATTCATCACTGTTGTAAACTTCATGTATTGTTGTTTAATGCTGATTGCAACCTAATCAATCTTTGCTTCATTGCCAATTTTAAAAATCATGAAATCCCTCGTAAAACTCACAAAAAACCAAAAAAGACATTGATATATAAGAAATTTCAAATAAGTCAAAAGCTATTTTTCGATAATTTTCGTTTTGGTGTGGCGATTGATGTTTGCAGCACTATAATGAACAAAAAGACCAGTTGTTGTATTTTTATGGAGTGGCAATTATGAGCATTAGGCAGTTGAGAGAACGGATCATTCAAGGCATTGAGAGTAGCGACAAAACTGAAAGTGCGCGTTATAGGCACCATCAGACAGCACTCAACATGTTACTGAAAACATCAATTGTGCAGTCCGAGGATGAGCTGGAAACTGCACTGTTAGAAAATCTCAGTGAAACAATAGAAAAGCTGAAAATGACCTTGGCACGTCAGAGCAGGAGTGATACGCGAGGCCCACTGACACGAGTGCGTCGGTTGGCAGAGTTCTACGCTCAAATAAACAACATAGATTTCAGCAAAATGACTTTTTGTGAGGCTCTGGCAGCAGCAGTTCAGAGGAAATACGGTGAGCGTCTCTGGCTCGATGAGGTCACTCCTAAGACGCAGAATAATATTAAGAAAAGCTTCATTACATACAGAGAAGTAGCACGTGAAATTATCAACGCGTCATTATCTAACTGCCCAGAGGCATGGCCAATTCTGAAAAGTAGCCCACAAGCGATTGGCAGCGCAACAAAAGTTTTGCGCGATTATATGATGGGTACATCACACCCTGCCGAGCGAGTACCTGACGTTCGCATCAATTTCATTGAAAGTTATTTCAATTTACCAAAAAACTTGTTGTTAGATAAAATTCATAGAAAAGTTGACCATCAACGCAGAGGAAAAAATCGGTCAGATCTTGATCTGTCGGCTATCAATCGCAGCACATTCATTAGCTCGTCACTGAATCCAAATCTACAGAAGGTTTATGATGAGTATTGTGAGTATAAAATAAATAAAAAACAACCAGCGATAGTAAACATTTCTGACGAGCTTAGGTCAGATCGACGCTATGAGATACGAGCAAAAGTCAATGAAAAAAACAGAAGAAACAATGAATGGACAATCAACGCGAAGGGCGAATGCGGCTCTGCTATCGCATTTAAAAGTCAGCTACTTTCATTTCAACATTTTTGTCATACTGAATTAGCTATTGATTACATGTCTGTTAGCAGTTATCACTTGACAATACCTGAGATTATGCAGGCTATGGCTGAATATTCGGAAGGACTGCAAACGGGTACAAGCCAATTCTCTAGAGTGCTAAATTTTGTAAAACGAGGGTCGGATTCGAAGGGCTACCTAAGGTTTTGTGCCGATCGTGGTAACAGAACAATCGAGGAGTTTTTTAAAGACCTAGATTTTATTATCGAGGAATATCCTAATTGGTTTAAGATGGCAGAGAAAGGCATCAACAGTCGCGGCCAAGCGGGCAAGAAAGGGAAACTGAACATTCAATTCTTACTCAACATACCTGCGTCAGATCGCCGAAATGCGGTTTATAGGGCCAGCCAGTGGTTATTCGATAAAGCAAAAGTATACAAGACCAATGCTGAGCAAAAAAATTTACTTTCGAATAACACAGACGATAAAAAACTAGAGCTGGCGCATAGAAAAAGTGCAGCATCTCAGATTGGCCGTGCGTTGCAGTATTTTAGAGCAGGACTGATACAAACAATCAGTTTTTATCAATCTCCACGCAGCGCAAACTGGACTGAATTGAAATTTTACCCTAATGCGACATCACAGAACAAAAACTATGCAAGTATAACATATCATCGTCAGCGTAACCGATTCCAACTATATATCCCATGTTTTGGTACATCGATGGTTAGTGACGATAACACAAAGTACAGATATCTTAAAAACGCAAATGCAAAAAATAGCGTGGATGTTGATGTTGAGTTACCAGAACAGCTTACCCCGCTGATCAAAGAGTATTTGAACATAAGGCGCAGCTATATTGAGTTTGATCTCATGACCTTTGCGGGCGTTCAGTCAATTGACGATATTGATATCTTTTTCCCTTGGCGTAGCATTCGACAAAGCCAAGTAAACAACGAGGAAAACCTTAAAATAAGAAGTAAATATATAGAAATATCATCAAAACTGTCAGATAATTTCATATCACTGACATATCAGGCCTATCTGATGACGATGCCTCATGATAAACAACATGGTATCAACATTCATGCGTTAAGACACCTTGTTGCAGAAACGCATCTCGAGGAACATCCTGGTGATTTTATTGGTGCAGCAGCGAAGCTCAATGATGACGTGGAGCAAATAATTAAGACCTACGGTGATAAGGATAGAGCTAAAGCGATGCGCAGAGTATCTGACAATGAAACGCTGGACTTCTCATTTACGTTATAATAAGCAGTAGAGAATATTTATACAGTTCTAGTTATCACCTGACACCGACCTAAAATCGGTGTCTTGTTTACGCTACTTTCGTGCGCCCTTCCTTTGGTATCAATATCAGAGCCTTCCACCGTACTGCATCCATCCCCCCTCCCTGATTACCAGCCCGCTCCTACGCACCCTCTAAAGCTCAATGAGCTCACCTGGGGAGTGGTCATACATCTAAATCCAATTGGAACTTGACGAAGTTCAAAACAATCAAATGTAAGTGTATGATTTTTCATGAAAGTGTTGTAACTACTGATGTAGTTAAAGCATCCAATTTAACTGAATAAACTGATGTGCTTTTATACATAGATCCATTTGTGGGTAGGATAGAGATGGCAAGAATCCTGATGACTCGCGCCCTTGACGACAACGGCCATATCGTTGATGTCAAAGATGTTGTGAGTGGAAAAGCATGCAATTGCACATGCATAGGTTGTCAGGGCGCTGTCTGGGCAATGAAGGGGCAAGTTAAAGCCCATTATTTCTCTCATGAGCCTAATTCAGTCGAACAGAATGCCTGTACCTGGAAGCCGGAAACGGAAATACATATCCTAGCTAAAGAGGTTTTAGCAACGGATAGGCAGTTGTTACTGCCTATTGGAACTATAAATCCAATACATCAAAATATAGCCTTTGATGAGATGGTATGTGAGGTTTATGAAGGCAGAGTTATACCTGATGTTATTGGGTTCATCGAGGGAGAGAAGGTTCTCATCGAAATTGCAGTTACGCATTTTTGTGATCGAGAGAAAGTTAAAGAATTAAAGAGGGTGAATGCAACCTGCATTGAACTTGACCTGAGTGGATTTCGTGTGAAAGGAGAGATAATATCAAAAGAAGAGATAAGAGATTATCTAAAAAAATGCCCCAAAAAATGGGTGTCTGTAGCCCCTGTAGGCAACTTCTCCGAAATGATTTACTCCCATAATAGACAACAATTATTGTCTTTACAGCATCAGTATTCATCTTTGAGTTCAAAGCACCAGACAGAGGTTAAAAAACTTAATGCAGAATTCGAAGCGATAAAAAATACGCGCGAATCAGAACTAAGCGATATGCAAAGAGTGATTCAACAGTCTCGGCATGCAGAAGGCAAGGCTAACGCCATTTTAAAAAGATGGGAGAGAGTGTTAAAAGAAAAAGAGTCGTCCATTTTAGAGGCACAGGAAAAAATAATCCTATTGGAAGATCAATACAGAAGCTTTGAAATGGAATTGAAAGACCGTCTATATCATAGACAAGATGAAGTTGATCAAAAGCAAGATTTACTACGTGACCTTCTTAATTTAGATGAACTTAAGGCTGAGTTTTATTCACAGGTTGATGATATAAATAGAACCATTAAAGCCAAAGAGGCTCAGCTTGAAGCTAGTGAAGTCGAAATACGCAGGCGGTCAGCCTCGTTAAACCTTATACAAAAAAATCTAAATGATAGCCTCATCTCATTACAAGAACGAGAATATGCTCTAACAGAAAGATCCAAAGACTTGGCAAACATCGTAGATATTAAATCAAGAGAGCAGGCTAAAGTAATGTTTGAGCAGTTACTGAAAGAAAAAGCAAATGAGATAAAAGCTCTTGAGGAAAAAGAAAGGAAAGCAAAAAAAGATATTGATGATTTAAGGCGAAAATATAGTTCATATATCAAGATCCCATAACTTATTTTGGTCTTTTCAAAACTACTGCTACGCGCTAGATCCCGTCATCAACTTACAGCAAACCAAATGTTCTCTGACCCCAAGCATAGAGTACCAACTCGGTAAAGTTTGCTGACCAGCTATAAGAGCATCTCTAGTGACATCATTGACAATAATCGACTGATATACTTGAATGGGCTCAATTGAGATTTTTTCATTTTCTGCGAACCGCTTTGCTCACCTAGCCCCTCTTATCAAGCAAGAGAGTGATTCAACACTCTTGCCATCGGAGGAGACTGACATGTTCTATGTAAAGAATGTCCCAAACTGGGAGCGAGTGTTACGCATCATCCTGGGCATCATGGCGCTTGTGTTTCCAGTGATGAGCTGGGGGAAATCTGACCTTGCTGTTGCAGCAGGAGTAATGAGTGCCATCCTTTCCATGACGGGCCTGATGGGGTTCTGCCCGATGTGCGCCATGGTTGGCCGTAAACTCGACAAAAGGAACTGAGTCATGACACATTGCATGATGGAAAAAGAGAACCTCATTCTGTCTGCTCAGACAGAAGATCATGCGGCTATCTCCCGCTTGCTGGCAGTATGCCATGCAGATGCACGGCGCTACGCACGCAAACACTGTCATGCCAGTGATGTTGATAACACCAATCAGATCGCCGCAGCGGATGTTGCTGAAATAACACTGACACTGGGTGAGCCTTCCAAAGGCTTGCAGAATTCCGCCTCAAGATTCCACACATGACAAAGTTGGGTGGCTACAAAGATGATGAATAATCCTTTTTTGGTGCTGGTTGACAACAGTTCGATACGAACACTGCTCCTTATCGCCTTTTCCCTGCTTTTGTTACTTCTGCTTGCCGTCTCGTCCGTTGCCCTGCATCGTTTTAATACGTTAACAGATGGAATCAATCAGTTTGTCGAGCAGCAAGCACGGATTGAATTTCTTGCCCAACGAGCTAATCAATACTCTCAGAACGCAGCACTGCATTTGCTGCTTCTTCTGCAAACAGACGAACGTTACAAGCGTGTACCCCTCTATACAGCGATGGACTCTGCACTGGCTGCATCCGATGCCGCTATTGAAGGATTAGAACGGGCTGCATCAATGGGGGGAGATGTGGGTGATATTGACCAACTCATAAACCTGCGAAAGCATTATGGTGACTCTTTTCAGCAAACGGTGGAACGAATCGAAATTGATGGCTTGTCTTCCGCTCGCCAACACTATGAAGAGCAAACTGATGTACTTCTTAAAGCATTGCTTGTTCAGACACTACGTATTGCAGAGCATCAGCAAGAACTGATGCAAAGTGGGGTTATCGCACTCAAAGACGATGCAAACCGAGCGCGTTTGACCGTTATTATCCTTGCATTCAGTGCGCTCGTCACTGGAAGTGTCTTGGCGCTGTTGATTGCCAGAAGCATTGCCAAACCTGTACACAAAGCTGTGATGGTCGCTGAGGCTATAGCTGGAGGGGATTACCAGTGCAAGGTGCCTTTAGGCCTAGGCGTTGAAACGAAAGCACTTATGCGGGCTCTTGATACCATGCGCCGTAGTATCTCGACCCGCGAGCAGCATATTTTGCGGCTAGCGTATGCGGATCCACTTACTGAGCTCCCAAACCGCACCTGTTTTATGGAGGCGCTGACAGAGGCGGCTTTACAAGGTAGTGGCGCTTTAGTGCTCATCGATATTGATAGATTTGCCCAAATTAATAATGCTCTGGGCCATCTGGTGGGCGACAGGCTCCTACAGGAGATGGCTCAACGTTTACTCGCCATGGTTGCTGGCAAGCACTTGGTGGCGCGTTTGGGAGGCGATGAGTTTGCGCTACTTATCAAAGAGGTCGATTACTTCAATATCCTTGATAATGCCCAAGAGTTACTGGGGCAACTCCGTAAGCCTATTGAACTGGATGGTCAACGCCTTGACGTTGAGGGCAGTCTGGGGATCGCGATATTTCCAGAAGATGGTAATAACAGCAGCTTGCTAATGAGGCGAGCAGGTATGGCAATGCGTCATGCCAAACGCCGCCGTGACGGTTTCGCCTTTGCGTGCAAGATTGCAGATGAATCCCCCCATGAGCAATTAGCCTTGATTGGTGAAATGCGAGATGCCTTGATCAACGAGGAGTTTGTCGCCTTCTTTCAACCCAAGTTGGAGCTTGCGAGTGGCCTCGTCAAGGGAGCAGAAGCATTATTGAGATGGCAACACCCAACCAAAGGGTTGGTGCCACCTGGACGCTTTATTCCGTTTGCCGAGCAAACGGGATTTATCCGTGAGATCACGCCATGGTTATTAGCGCATGTGATATGTCAAGCGGCTTCCTGGCACCGAGAGGGACACGATATCGTCACGTCAGTCAACTTGTCTACGCTCGACTTGACATCACCAGACCTAGTACCAAAGGTCATAAAGTCACTGCAAGAGAATACCTTACCTGCTCAGCTGCTTTGTCTGGAAGTCACTGAGAGCGCACTCATGGATGATCCTGATATTGCGTTACAGCATTTGAAAGAGCTTGCCAGCCTGGGGGTGAAGCTATCCATTGACGATTATGGTTCAGGGCAAGCCTCTCTCGCTTATGTGAAGAATTTACCTGTGCATGAATTGAAGATTGACCGCATTTTCGTGAGCGGTGTTGACCAGCATTTTAGAAATGCAGCTATTGTCCGCTCCACCATTTTGTTGTGTCAGGAACTGGGATTGTCAGTTGTCGCGGAGGGGGCCGAAACCCAGGAAGAACTTGCATGGTTGAGGGCCAATCATTGCGATACCGTGCAGGGCTATGTTGTCGCCAAGCCAATGCCCGCAGAGGAATTTGCTGGTTGGGTTACTGTCCATCATACTCAAAATAGGGAGGATGGTATTTTTCCTCACACAGTCGAACTGTATACAGAACAAAAATAAAGAAGTATTTACACCTTGTACTTATCACCTGAAAATTAAGCGGTTTATTTTTTTAGCTTGCATGAATACATTTCTTCATCGGCCAAGCACAGTAGACTGTCTAAATTAGGAGGGGTGAGAGCATCGTATACAACGATACCTAGTGAGCAAGAGAGTTGATAAGGCTTGCCGCTGGTGTGGTTAAAATTCTCTAGTGCATTATAAAATCTCTCTTTTATCCGTGAGCTATGTTCATGACCCGTGCCAGGTAAAAGAACAACAAACTCATCGCCACCTAAACGAGCCGAAATATCGGCATCTCTAAATACGCGACACAGTAATTCAGCCATCTGGCATAAAGCATCATCACCGACATTATGCCCATATGTATCATTGATCACTTTGAAGTGATTAAGATCTAAAAATAACAGCGTGACTGGATTTTTTACGCGAAATGCATATTTCAAACTTTTGTCGGCAAGGAGCATGAATCCACGGCGGTTGGTAATCCCCGTCAATTCATCGATTGTGGCCATCTGGACGGCTCTTAGCTCACTTTCGACCATTGATGCCAAATCTGCTAGCATGGCTTGGTCTTTATCACTCAATGACCTGGGCTTTCTGTCTATAATACAGAGGGTGCCCAGTTTCAGGCCATCTCCCACTTCCAATGGATGGCCCGCATAAAATCGGATGTGAGGCTCCCCAGTGACTAAGGGGTTGTCAAAGAATCTGGGGTCTTGAGTTGCATCTTCGACTACGAATAGCTCCTCGCCGAGGATCGCGTGACCACAAAATGAAATCTCTCGTGGTGTTTCCAGGACAGGCAATCCACAGCACGATTTGAACCACTGTCTGTTTTCATCAACTAACGAAACCAGCGCAATGGGTACATCAAACATATTACGAGCCATCCTGGTTATGCGGTCAAAACGCTCTTCTGCTGGGCTATCAAGTACAGCAAGACGGCGTAGCGCATCTAACCGCTGCTTCTCGTTATCTGGCACTACAGGGCTTTGCATCAACATCTCCTTACCGCGTTTGACGACATGATGATGTTAGTTTATATAGTAGAACGCTATGGTGGAAACCTTAATTTGTATGGGAGAGATTGATTGAATAAAAATTTATTCAAAATGAATGAAAACACACCAAAATAAGCGGCAACACTTTGTAATATCAGGTCACCATCTTATATTAATGAATTTGAAATATCCAGAGTAAGCCTATCAGCTTCATCATAATCAAAATCTGTTTTCTGAATTTTTTTTACACCGTACTCATTAAGTAAAATATGATGTTCAGGGATGATATTGTGAATTGATAAGCAACTTTTTACACACTGTAGAGGGCATCCATCGATAGCAATGATAGATCTACCCGACTTAGCTATTCGGACTAGATGCTTTACATTTCCACCAACACCAGCAATGCAGGACATTTCTGCGTCGCCTCGTTTATCTAGCTGAATAGCCATATAGTTTGCCATCTGCGCTGCACTTGAACAACCAGAGCATGAATAAACCAATGGTAAAGAACGTAAACATTCACTCATAAATCATCCTTTAAATATCATAGTCCTATAAAGATGCCCTTAATAAATAGGGCATCAGCGAAATCAATTATCAAATTTAAAGTTTCTACCAATAGTGTTGGTAATTCCGTGGTAACTCCTGAAACTATAAATTAGAGGGCTCCACAAATCCGCGTCAATAACGTCATATTTTTTAAGTAAAGATGCATCTGCATGCACATGAGTGGCTCGCAATTCAACGATAGCAAAATTATTGCGTTTTGTTATATGTTCAACTAAACACTCGACCTGAATTAAACATTCCTGGATACGAGATGGTTTAACAGTACAAGACGCCAACTCTGTAAATCTACCAAGACTAAATTTATCACCACAATAATTGAAACCTATCTTTTCAGATGGAACAGGATCCTTTCCGGTAAATTTGGCAATAGATTCAATTCTATCCGCAAGGTTGTCTGATGCAATATTCAATACGACTTCTGGACATGTCTCAATATTTTCGATAGCCTTTGAATTTAGACTAAGGCCGATGACAATATTGTTCGAAAGAGACCAACTTGATGATATTGGCGTAATGTTAGTTGTATCAGTATTATCGATGGTACTAAGTAGAATTACAGTATTTCCCCAATAAAGTGATTTTGGGTGAATTTGCTTATGCATTGCCATCTCCTTTGTAACAAAAACACTACAAAATAATATATCACAATGTGATATAATTGAACCTATTGTATTTCACCTGAGAAGTCAACAACCGAGTAAGCTATGCTAACAAAAGCTCAATTTGAGGCACTTTCTGAGTTTCGCTATCAGTTAAAGCGTTTCCTTCACTTCAGTGAAACCGCAGCCAAGGAGCTCGGACTCACTCCATTACAGTATTTATCCCTCCTACATATACAAGGATACCCAGGGCGTGACTGGGCAAGCGTGGGTGAGCTAGCTGAGAGACTGCAAATGAGTCATCACGCTACAGTGGCTTTACTAACGCGATGTGAGGAACTAGATCTCGTGGAACGACGTAAAAGTGAAAATGACAAGCGCAGAGTTGATGTACATTTGACAAATAAAGGAAGAGACTATTTACAACAATTGGCACAACAACATAAGGCAGAATTACAATCGCTACAAAATACATTCCAAGTAGCACGAATTACAGCACTGAACGAATATCATGTTCCTGATAAGTGAAAGACAACCATGAAAAGTATGAGCAAGCTAATTGCTCATACTTAATCATACAAAGACTCTAACTATACTCGACATTAAACTGCTTACAATAAAATATAACTTGTGAACAAATCTTATCGTGGTCTTCAAAAAGAATTAAGTCAATAGTTTCATTATCAGGAAGTATATTTAGTACTCTA
This sequence comes from Aeromonas enteropelogenes, assembly GCF_000819845.1. Taxonomy (GTDB): domain Bacteria; phylum Pseudomonadota; class Gammaproteobacteria; order Enterobacterales; family Aeromonadaceae; genus Aeromonas; species Aeromonas enteropelogenes. The sequence continues at coordinate 163,777 of NZ_CDCG01000002.1, read as the reverse complement.
GAGCCAGGCTTGCTTTCAACCAACTTAATTAAAGTTATTTGGTGCCATGAGAAAAATAGATGTTTTTTATGGCAATGAAACTCAATGCCGCTGAAGTTCAATTCCAGTTTTACTTTCCTTGCTATACAAATGTATCTTATATCTATAAATGCAGTAATAATGAATATTAGCAATGAAAATAAAATAGTATTGCGATATAACTCTTCAGTTATTGGCAAACCGGTCACTTCGGATACCAACAACAGCAGAGTTGGCCAGAAAATTGCAACAAAGAAAGGTTCGACTAACTTAGTCACAAACTGCTTATTTGATACGTGATATACCATACTACACCTGATAAATAGTAGTCGCAGTTTACACTGCGACTACTACCCTAATCATGTTACCGACGAGACCTTACGATCTGGATGCGTCTAGTTAAATATTCGAGCGGTACACTCCAAACGTGTACCAATCGACAGAATGGAAAGACAACAAACAAAGTCATACCTAAAATCATATGAATTTTGTAGATAAACGATACCCCTTCTAAATTTTTAGATGCCCCTGTTTGGAACGTTACAACATCTTGTGCCCAACTTACGAGCTTCATCATGACACTTCCATCAAGATGGAAAGCAGAAAATGGAATTGTCAGAAGACCAAGCGCTGCCTGGGAAACTAATAGCACTAAAATCAAAATATCCGCAGTCGATGATGTTGCTCTGATCCTTACGTTTGTCAGACGCCGCTTTAAGAGCAGATAACCACCGTACAACGTCATTGCACCAAAGATACCGCCAGCACACATCGCTATGAGTTGTTTTGATTGCAATGATAAGAATGACTCATATACCCAGTGAGGTGTCAGCAAGCCAAAAAAGTGGCCGAAGATGATACCAAGAATGCCAATGTGGAACAGTCCAGATGCCAGCCTCATATTCGAGTTATCAAGTAACTGGCTTGATCCTGCTCGCCAAGTGTACTGCCCATAATCGTAACGAACCCAACTACCAAGTAGAAAAATGGTAACTGCAATATATGGGTATATATCAAAGAAGAAGCTATGAATATAGTTCATTTGTTTGCCTCACCAATTTCAAGGTACTGTGGTACGACTGCATTCTTAAATCGGTTGCTATGAATCGATTGAATTGAACTGGGACATGATTCTCCTCCTAAAAACTTCACCTGCTCTTCCTCCCAAACAGCATCTAACGCAGCGGGTGTTGCATCATCAGCCTCTTTCATAACTTGTGTGCTTATAAGAGCGCTATCGTACTCTGTCATGGATAGATCAATTAGAACCCCAAATAGAACATGATATTTGCTTTCTCTTTTGAGTAGCCTCTCTTTAAGCAACCCCAAGATCGGAGTGATAAAACACAACCCCTCTATAATTTCAGCGTTATTTCTTGTTGAAAGGTATTCCAAGTAAACAGGAAGAAAATCCGGTAATTCTCTTTTGTTAAGAGAAAATCCTGCATCTTCATATTGCTTAAGCAGGTCTACCATTGCTTGTCCGCGATCACGCGACTCACCATGAACATGCTCAAAAAGAAGCAGAGAGGTGGAACGGCCACGGTCGAAGATATCACAATATATTTCTTGGAATGAAAGTAGAGAACGATCAAACGCATATGTTACAAAATCACATATTGATGATTTTTGTGCCGATGTCAGCTCATTACATTCAGCTATGCAATCAAAGATTTCATCCTTGTTTTCCCACAGATCAATATCTGGGTAGTCCAAGAGGATTGATATGATCTTTAAAGATTTCATTTTTTATCCTCACTTGGATTTGTAGATACATTAATGGCATTAATTCTCTGGCTATTAAACAGGTTGTACTTAGTGTCGCTACCTTTACAACCATCACCAAAGCTAAAGCCACACCCTTTAGCTTCAGGAAATGCTTCTCGTGCTAGCTCGCGATGACTGGAAGGAACTACAAAGCGGTCTTCATAGTTAGCTATAGCCAAATAACGATACATTTCCTGCGCTTGGTGTTCAGTTAAACCAACCTGCTCTAATGCGCTGGTATCCACCTTTTTATCTACAGTTTCAGCTCGCTTATAATGACGCATTGCCAACATACGATTCAGTGCACTCTTAACAGGTGCTATATCGCCAGCGGTCAACAGATTCGCCAAATACTGTAAAGGAATTCGCAAGCTAGAAATATCTGGTAGAACACCATCATCACCTAAATAGCCTGCATCTTTGGCTGATTGGATAGGGGAAAGAGGTGGTACATACCATACCATCGGTAACGTGCGATACTCTGGGTGTAATGGGAGTGCAAGCTTCCATTCCATCGCCATCTTGTACACAGGTGACTTCTGAGCAGCATCTAGAACATTTTGAGTGATGCCTTGCTTTAAGGCTTCTTCAATGATAGCAGGATCATGTGGATTTAAGAAAATCTCCAACTGCTTGTTGTATAAATCCTTGTCATTTTCAGTTGATGCTGCTTGCTCAATACGATCTGCATCATAAAGGATTACTCCCAGATATCTAATTCGTCCTACACATGTTTCAGAGCAGACGGTTGGTTGACCAGACTCAATTCTGGGGTAGCAGAAGATACATTTTTCAGATTTACCACTTTTCCAGTTAAAGTAAATCTTCTTGTAGGGGCAACCAGTAAGACACATACGCCAACCACGACATTTGTCTTGGTCAATAAGGACAATGCCATCTTCTTCACGTTTATATATTGCCCCACTAGGGCAAGTAGCCACACATGCAGGATTCAAGCAATGCTCACAAAGCCGAGGGAGATACATCATGAACGTATTTTCAAACTGTCCATACATCTCCTTTTGGATGTGGTTGAAATTGTAGTCTTGTGAACGCTTAGTGAATTCCCCGCCCAAGATTTCTTCCCAGTTTGGGCCATTGTTGATCTTGTCCATACGTTGACCAGTGATCAGTGAACGTGGACGTGCTATTGGCTGATGCGCACCTTGTTTAGCATTATGTAAATGCTCATAGTCAAAGGTGAAAGGCTCATAATAGTCATCAATAGTCGGCATGTCAGGGTTGTTAAAAATCTTGGCTAAAACGCCAATCCGGTTACCCATTCTTGGAACGATTTTTCCATTGATATTTCGAACCCAGCCACCCTTCCATTTATCCTGGTTTTCCCAATCGTTTGGATAGCCCACGCCTGGCTTGCTTTCTACGTTATTAAACCAGGCGTATTCCATTCCCTCGCGACTTGTCCATACGTTCTTACAAGTAACAGAGCAAGTATGACATCCGATGCATTTATCGAGGTTTAGCACCATTCCAATTTGCGCACGAATTTTCATTTTTACTTCTCCCCTGCCTTGTTACTGTACATATTGTCAGCCTGTGTATAGTCATTATTTTCGTCATCAAGCCATTTAACCTGATTCATGCGGCGGACGACAACAAACTCATCACGGTTAGAGCCCACTGTGCCATAATAGTTGAACCCATAAGCCTGATGTGCATATCCGCCAATCATATGAGTTGGTTTAGGGCAGACACGAGTAACGGAGTTATGAATCCCACCACGTTGTCCTGTTATTTCGGAGCCTGGAATATTCACCAGGCGCTCTTGAGCGTGATACATCATTACCATTCCAGCAGGGACGCGCTGACTCACCACTGCACGAGCAGTTAATGAACCATTGATATTAAATGCCTCTATCCAGTCGTTATCCTCAATTTTTAGATCTTTAGCATCATCTTCACTTATCCAAACAATTGGCCCACCCCGAGACAGTGTAAGCATCAACAAGTTTTCGCTGTATGTTGAGTGGATACCCCATTTCTGGTGCGGAGTGATCCAGTTCAGAGCTTTCTCTTTGTTACCGTTACCCTTCTTACCCATAATATTTTTAATAGTCTGGGTATTGATTGGTGGTCGATATGAAATGAGACTTTCGCCAAAATCACGCATCCATTGGTGATCCTGATACAGCTGTTGACGACCAGTAATGGTTCGCCATGGAATTAGCTCATGAACGTTTGTATAACCTGCGTTATACGAGACATGCTCGTCTTCCAAACCAGACCATGTTGGGCTAGATATGATTTTTCTCGGCTGAGCCTGAATGTCACGGAAACGAATTTTTTCCTCTTCCTTGTTGATAGCAAGATGTGCATGTTCTCGGCCAGTCAGCTTACTTAATGCATTCCAAGCCTTAACAGCCACATGACCATTAGTCTCTGGGGCTAAAGTAAGAATTACTTCAGCCGCATCAATTGCAGTGTCAATCTTTGGCCGTCCAGCATTCGCGCCATCATGGTGTGTGTAGTTAAGTTTTTTAAGAAGGTCTACTTCGGTTTCTGTGTTCCAATTAATACCCTTGCCACCATTTCCTTGCTTATCAAGGAGTGGACCTAACGATGTAAATCTTGCGTAGGTGTTAGGATAATCGCGCTCAACGGTCATTATATGTGGTGCAGTTTTTCCTGGAATGAGATCACATTCACCCAATTTCCAGTCTTTTACTTCAAACGCTTGGGCTATTTCTGCTGGAGAGTCATGCTGCATTGGCAATGTAACCACATCGGTTTCAACGCCAAGATGTCCTTTACAGAGCTCAGAAAACGCTTTTGCAATTGCCTTATAAATTTCCCAGTCGGATTTTGCTTCCCAGGCTGGATCTACAGCTGCTGACAATGGATGGATGAATGGATGCATATCCGAGGTATTCATATCATCTTTTTCATACCAGGTTGCAGTAGGCAACACGATGTCTGAAAACAGACAGGTACTCGACATCCGAAAATCTAGAGTCACAACGAGATCAAGCTTGCCTTGGGTTGGGGTATCTTTCCAATCAACTTCAGATGGTTTGCTATCACTGAATGAGCCGAGATCTTTTCCTTGAATGCCATGTTCTGTGCCCAACAGGTACTTGAGCATGTATTCATGACCTTTACCTGAAGACCCAAGAAGATTTGATCTCCAAATAAACATATTGCGTGGATAATGATCTTCGGGACACTCAGCAGCAAAACGAATACTGCCGTCCTTCAGCGAGTTAACCGTGAACTCTACAGGGCTTACCCCAAGCGCTTTTGCCTGTTCAGCAATACTCAGTGGATTAGTATTCAGCTGAGGGCTTGAAGGAAGCCAACCCAGCCGCTCTGCTTTCACGTTCATATCAATGAGATGCTTACTATATTTACTTGCATCAGCTAAAGGTGAAAGCAATTCTTGGGCATCTAACTTCTCATATCGCCATTGACTAGAGTGGTTATAGAAGAAAGACGTCCCATTCATGTGGCGTGGAGGCTTTTGCCAATCTAGGCCAAATGCCAACGGTTGCCAGCCCGTCTGGGGACGAAGCTTCTCTTGCCCTACGTAGTGAGCCCATCCACCACCGCTCTGTCCTACGCAACCACAGAATACCAGCATGTTAATCAAACCACGGTAATTCATATCCATGTGATACCAGTGGTTCATGCCTGCACCAACGATGATCATTGAGCGCCCATGTGTTTTGGCTGCATTGTCAGCAAACTCACGAGCGATGCGGATAATCTCATCTTGTGGTACACCCGTTATTTTTTCTGCCCAAGCGGGTGAATATGCCTTCACTTCCTTATAGGTATGTGCGCTGCTAGGGTCATCAAACCCTCTTTCTACACCATAGTTAGCCACGGTGAGATCGTAGACGGTGGTCACAAATTCTTGGCTTCCATCTGCCAACACGATGGATTTAGCTGGAATTTTTCTTCTGATAACTTCTTCTAATTCAACAGGTGTGAAATGCTCACTTTCCAATCCACCAAAATATGGGAAAGCCACCTCAACTAAATGTTGAGGTTCCTTTATTCCAACAGACAAAGTGACTGGTGTCTTGGACTGCCCAGCGGTCTCTTCAAGATTCCACTTTCCATCCTCTCCCCATCTATAGCCAATCGACCCTTGTGGCGCGACCAGATCACCAGAAACCTCATCAATCGCTATGGTCTTCCATTCAGGGTTGTTCTGTTCACCTATGTTATTGACCAAATCTGATGCTCTCAGGAAGCGTCCTGCTTCATAGCTACCATCTGGTCGTTTGGTCAATCTGACCAACATCGGAAAATCGGTATATTTCCTTGCGTAACTAACAAAATATTCATTTTTATGTTGAACGTGGAACTCGTTCAAAATGACATGGCCCATAGCCAATGCTAACGCGCTGTCTGTACCTTGTTTGGGGTTAAGCCAGTGATCACAAAGCTTAGCTACTTCAGCATAATCTGGAGTTATGGCGACAGTTTTGGTGCCTTTGTATCTAACTTCAGTAAAGAAGTGAGCATCAGGAGTACGAGTCTGAGGAATATTTGAGCCCCAGGCTATGATGTATGAGGAGTTGTACCAATCTGCTGACTCTGGTACGTCTGTTTGCTCTCCCCAAGTCATCGGTGATGCGGGAGGAAGATCACAATACCAGTCATAGAAGCTAAGGCAAGAGCCACCGATGAGCGATAAATATCTTGCACCTGCGGCATAGGAAACCATAGACATCGCTGGAATTGGTGAGAAGCCAACAACGCGATCTGGGCCGTGCTCTTTTACGGTGTAAACGTTTGCCGCTCCAATGATCTCATTAACTTCATTCCAGGTGCTACGAACAAAACCGCCTCTACCTCGGGCAGCCTTATACTTTTTGGATACATTCTGATCGGAAGCAATCGCACCCCATGCTAGAACAGGGTCTTTGTGCTTACTTTTTGCGTCTCGCCAAAGCTCAATCAACGCTTTCCTGACCATTGGGTACTTCAGTCGATTGGCGCTGTACAGATACCACGAGTAGCTTGCCCCTCTTGGGCAGCCGCGAGGCTCATGGTTTGGGAGATCTGGCCTTGTCCTAGGGTAATCAGTTTGCTGCGTTTCCCATGTAACCAAGCCGTTTTTTACATAGATTTTCCAACTACATGAACCAGTACAGTTCACGCCATGTGTTGAGCGTACAATTTTGTCATGTTGCCAGCGGTCTCTGTAACCATCTTCCCAATCTCTGTTCGTATTGTACGTTTGGCCGTGTTCACCAGAAAACTTTTCACCTAATGTCTTTAAATAGTTAAACCTGTCAAGAAACTTGCTCATTTTACTGCTCCATATGCATATGCATTAATAGTAACATTCTATTTATTGAGTTCTTTTCCATATACAAACCATGTTATTAGCCCACAAATAACATAGAAGACTAAAAAAGCTTTCATCGCATTAATTGGTGTTCCGCTGAGAGCTATTGATAAGCCGAATGCGTTTGGAATAAAGAAACCACCAATTGCACCTATTGCTGAGATGAACCCTAATGCTGTTGCTGTATCATTTGCTGATTTTTTTAAGGCTTGAGCTTCTGAATCATATCGCTGTAGATTCCTTTTTATCATCATCCCCCTAAACAAAACGGCGATCATTTGAAATGTAGAACCACTCCCAACTCCTGCGCATGAGAACAAAGCCATAAAGACAGCTAGAAAATAGGTGAAGTTGCCATGCCCTGCATCTGATGGAAGAGTTGAAAACAAAACCGCAACTAACGTAGCCATTAAGCAAAAGCTAACAAAGGTGACTTTAACACCGCCCAGCTTATCTGATAAAACGCCACCAACTGGCCTCATCAATGCGCCGAATAATGGCCCTATGAAAGCATATTTCATTATTTCAATATCAGGGAATTGAGTTTTAGCGAGCATTGCAAACCCCGCAGAGAATCCAATGAATGAACCAAAGGCAGCCAAATATAAAACACTCATAATCCAAAGATGTTTTTGTTTTAACACTACCCATTGCTCTTTAAACGAGGCTTTGGGTGCTGCAATATCATTCATAAAATGCCACGCTGCAATACTCAATATCAATATTACTGGCATCCATATTAAGGGTGCATTGCTGAGCCATATTGATGCATCAGGATTTCCTTGACCTAAACCGAAAGGGCCAAAGATATTTACAGAAATTACGATAGGTACAAGCATCTGCATGACACTGACACCCAAGTTACCTAGCCCCCCATTTAAACCAAGAGCCTTTCCTTGTTGAGTTTTTGGATAAAACAAGCTGATGTTAGCCATACTAGATGCAAAGTTGGCACCACCAAACCCACATAACAAAGAGATTATTAGAAATGTTGAATACGGCGTTGTGGTGTCTTGCAATGCAATGGTCAACCATGACATAGGTATCATAAGCAACAAGGTACTGAATGCTGTCCATCTCCGGCCACCAAAAACTGGGATCACAAATGAGTAAGGAATCCGTCCTAAAGCTCCAGTAAGTGACGGGAGTGCAGTCAGCAGAAACAGCTGGTCTGTTGTAAAGGTGAAACCAGCTAAAGGCAAGTTCATTGCTACTACGCTGAATATCATCCACACAGAGAATGAGATCAGTAGACAAGGGATAGATATCAGTAGGTTTCTTCTGGCAATATGAGAACCATTCTCAATCCAAAAGCACTTGTCATCAGGATTCCAGTCAACGAGCGTTTTGCTGTTATTTCTTTTATTTGTGTGACTGTCTTCACATCCATCTTTGTATTTTTGATATATGGACATTTTGCTCACCGGTTAGTGTTGGGGTACACAATTTCCAATAAACAATTTAAATGGATATTTTTTATTGACTTAGATCAACTGAACATATGTATTACAAATGATGAATATTTCGATAACTACCTACTACAGGGGGGGGCGGGTTGAGATTAACCACAACAAAATCATGCACTTAGCTTCAACAAGACTTTCTTTATCATGAGCTGGCTAATGTCTGGAATATTGTAGGTATTTACTTTGAGGTATTTTTATTAGGGTATCTAAAAGGTATAAACATCAGTAGTGACAATCTTAGGAAGTGTCAAATTCGTGAACATACTATTGAAGTATTGGAAGAAACTGTCTATTACAATTTCTATAACGTCAATTATATGTACACTATGCCTCATATCTATATTTAATATGAGTGCATCGATTTATTTGTCATCAAGCATCCAAGGGAATGCATATGTGATAAATAGTATTGGTTCAATTAGAATGAAAGTCTATGCACTCCTCTCAGGAACACTGTCTGTTGATGAAAAAGTGCAAGCGGTTAATAGCGTTGAATCAATTCTGCATGATCCTTTTTTTATTAACACGGCTGAAAAGCACAACCTTAATAAAGAATACATACAACTCAACAGTTTGTGGGATCCAAAATTAAAAAACATTCTTTCCCACTTAAAATCTGGTGATGTAGCAACACCATTAAGCATTAACCGCTCTAAAGAGTTTATTAGTTTGCTACAGAAGATAATCAAAAGCATTGAGAACAAAACAGAATCTAAGATCGTAGTGATTAATGGCCTTCAAAAAGCATCTTCTTTAATTGTTATATTGTTTTCCTTCATCGCAATTTATAGCTTAAATAAGCGTTTCTTTAGACCGTGGTCAAAATTATTGTTAATGGCTAAAAACATTCAGCATGGTGATTTTAGTTCAAAATTTGATTCTGAATCACATGATTACCGCGATGAGATGTGGCAGCTTGGCAATGCATTAAACAATATGTCAGAGGTTGTTAAGCATACCTACAGCGATCTGGAACAGATGGTAGCTGAAAAAACGCATAAACTTAACTTGCAGAATTTGCATTTAGAATTCCTTTATCGCAGTTGTAGATTATTTCAAAATCAAGAATTCAACTGCAAAGTTTTAGCTCCTTTCATGAAAGAATTAATCGGATACACTGGGGCTGGAAAAATAAAAGTATATATTCATGATCAACATAAAAATTCGGTCAAACATTTATACACCTTTGGTGAGAACGTGAGGCCATTACATTGTGCCTCTATGCGTTGCTCATTATGTATTAATAATGCAGATGTCACATCCCCTATTGAGAGTGAATATAATAATAGGTTATGGAACATTGGAGATGCGCATAATGATTATGGTTACATAGAATTTTTCTTTTCAAATGAAGTCACTATATTACATGATACAGAACAATTAATATTTGCATTTTGCAACTTGCTGTCTCAATCCTTATCTCTTTACTACAAAGAGCAACAACAACAACAACTATTATTATTTAAAGAAAGAAACACAATTGCTCAAACACTTCATGATTCGATAGCACAGTCTTTATCATACTTAAAGATAAAGATTAGCCTTCTTCAAAGGGATCCAATCATCATTAGTTCTTCTCAGGTTGATAATGTTTCAGAGATGAGGTGTGAGTTAAATGAAGCTTACTCAAACATCAGAAAACTAATTTCTACTTTTAGAATTCCATATAAGAAAATCGAAACGTTAATTTTATTAAAAGATGCGATAGCAATATTTAATGACACATATGGTTTTAACATTAGGTTGGAATATAAAGATTTTTATGAAGACTATTCGCATGAGCAGGAAATACTCATACTGAACTTCTTCAATAAATTATTCGAATGTTTAAGGATAAGTATGCCTCCATCACGGATTGAGCTGCATATAAAATCCCTAGCTGAATATGTCATTATCATCCTGAAGGGTGAAGCTGAGTTCGAGGATTCAATATCGAGCTTAGTTGTTTTTCTAAAATCAGAAAATATTTCATTCATTAATGAACGGACGCAAGTGAAAATTGATCTTCACGTAGTTTGAGGAACACACATGGAAAAAGCTTTAACAACCAACGCAGATGTTTTTTCAATTTTACTAATTGATGATCATCCTGTCCTACGGAGCGGGATTAAGCAACTTTTACGTACAAATCCCTTTTTAACTATTGTAGCTGAAGCCAGTACAGGACAAGATGGTGTTCAGCTAGCATTAGATTATGAACCTGACTTAATTTTGTTAGATCTTAATATGCCTGAGTTTAGTGGTATAGACACATTAAAGTCATTACGAGCGCATAATGTATCTAGCAGAATCGTAATCTTCACAGTATCAGATTATGAAGATGATGTTTCGGATGCTATACTTGCTGGAGCAGATGGTTATCTACTCAAAGACATGGAACCTGAAGACCTGATTAGCTCGATTGAACAGGCGTGCATGGGAAAGCTTGTGATAAGCCCAAAACTAACTGCAATCCTTATTGAAAGTATGCAGTCAAGAAGAAAAAACCGCCTTAAAGACAAAAATCTCCAAGTGTTAAGCCATCGCGAAATAGATGTTTTGAAATTTATTGCTCAAGGCTTGCCTAATAAGGTTATATCAAGACGTTTATTTATTTCTGAAGGAACAGTTAAAGTTCATGTAAAAAACATTCTTAAAAAATTAAATCTTCATTCAAGAATTGAAGTTGCAGTGTGGGTTCATAATGAGAAGATTATTTTCGACTAGTAGTGATAACTATTGCGTTATTTAATCATTTGCAGAAATAAAGCGTCACCGAAAAGTGGCGCTTTAATAGCTATCACTCTAATGTGAAAGGCCAGGAAGGATTTCCAATAGATAACGGCGCTGTTCTAATGGTGTGTTGCTTGTCCAAAAATCGAAAATCACATGAGCTAGCAATGGCATTAAGAGAAGTAAAACACACAACATTGCAAGCAGTTTCTTTGCTGAAACCTTTTTATTCGCAGTACCAAAATGAATCGCATTAGCTTGTTTTGGGCATGCAGAGATACAAGTTAAACAGTTTGTACACTCAATATTTCTGACAGATATAAGTTCATGAACCTGTATCCTTGATGGACATGCTCTACTGCATTTATCACAATCGTATCCCTTGCTTCGTAAACAGCTGCTGGAAGACCTGCGAATACGTAATGGTGTCAGAAGTCCTAACAAGGCAAGCCATCCACCATAAGGGCATAGGTATCTACAGAAGCCTTGCTTGAAAAACATCGTGATACATAATACCCAGGCAACAAAAATGCCTGATATGAAGTTCAAGTTGAAAAAGAAGGCTCCCATTTTCATGTCAGCAGCTTGGTGATACTGGCTCATCAAGTACCCTGGCAGTGCAACATTTGGAACAGCAAGAATAACTATGAACATCAGAAATGATAGAACTAGACATTTCTGAGACCTGAGCAGTAGGTCTAACCATTTTGACGGAGTCCACTCACCAGGTAGCAGCAAATTTCGAAAATGATGCAGCCATTCACCGACAACCCCAAGAGGGCAAAACCATGAGCAGAAGGCACGACCTAAAATGAGTCCAGATAAGGAAATAACCAAGACTGTGATTGTTGCAGCTGGATGGTGGTAATCAGTAATGCCCAAACTCAACAACGCCCGCAAGCCAAGACCGCCCGCTATAGGTAGAAAGCCATCTACGATATCAGGTCTAGACAGCCAAGGTAGGTCACCCTGGTGGAGTTGAAAAATATAAACGCCATACTGTATTGTTACAAATCCCCACGATATAACTAAGAAATATCTAACTAAACTACGAAGTTGTTGATCACTTGAATCATAAAATGCGGATATTAATTTATATCTATAAAGCATACCAATAGCGACAGCAAACACGATTAAACTACTTAGTGGTGGCTTGGCTGCTACCGTCAACCATACAGCAGCGGTTAGCATCATGAACAGCTGCCAAGACCAGCCTGAACGCTCATGCCACTGGAACAACAACAGATACACCAAGCCACTCAGCATGGTTATGGTTTCAATCCCACTCATCTAGCCAACTCCCATCGCAAAAACAGCCAATCATAAACAACATTACAGTTATTCATTTTGATCTGGATGGGCAGTTGGCCTAGTTTGTGGCGATGACCAGATTGTAATTTATTCTCTTGTCTTAATGAGTGGGGTGTCTGAGCTTACGTTTTCAGCCCAAAAATGGATATTGAATCTAGCATCTTCAGACAGTTCAACCCTGTGCCAATACTGAGGTGGGCTGGTTGCAAACTCTCCGGCTCGGATTACAAGCGTAATTTCAGGTATCTCCGCTGTTTCATCAGCAAAACCGTAATATGTTACCGTCCCCTCCATTACACATAACTGACCGAATACGCCAGCAGCTGTATTGTGATGGGTTAATAGAGCCTGTGGTACGTTTTCATTTGTAAAGAATGGGGTTGAACGGCGAACAACCCAATGAGCTGGTATACTATGCAGTAGCGACATGTTTTATCCTTAATAATCTATGAAATTAAGTAAGGCTGAGCATATGCTCAGCCAGCAATTATTCATCTAGAAAGAAGGCGTAGAAGTGGGAATGCAGCTCCCATTTGGTCTCCACCTACGACAAAGCCGCACATTTCACCATCCTCGCTGCGAGCTTCTGCGACCATTCCATTTTTATTCCACTTAAACTGCCATGAAAGGTCTGTACCTTTTGTTCTACCAGCTAACTGCAAAGGATATTGAAGTGTTTTTACCTTCACTAGCATTGGAGGAAGCGTTAGTGGTGTTGGCTTACCAATCAGAGTTTTAGATAATGCATTGGCACCGAGAACAATTGGCTGCAAAAAGGGGCGTAATTCACCTTTCCACTCAACGCAATCGCCAAGCGCATAAATGTGCTCACTCGATGTTCTCAGGTATTCATCCACTACAATTCCACGCCTTACAGCCAGTCCCGCATTCATCGCTAAGGATAGATTCGGTTGTAGACCTATAGCTGAAATGACAAGATCCTGTTCACTGAAACTGCTGTCAGTGAGCTCTATCGTAAAGGATTCGTTGGCATCTCCTCTTTGTATCGACTTGATACCTCGACCAAGTTTTAGGTCAACCCCCTGCTCCCGTAAGGCTTGCAGTAACGGTTGACTCAATGCAGCTGGCATTAATGTACTTAGGGGGCTGTCCGCCAGATCTACAAGCGTCACAATTCGGTCTTGGCCCACCATATCCATAGCCAACTCACAGCCGATCAAACCTGCTCCGAGTACCATAATGCGTTTTGCATTCTTAATTAATTGTTCGGCATTGGCATAATCATTTTGGCTATTGAGGGTTACCATTTTATCCGAGTTGGGAACGGGAGGCAGTATAGAACTGGCCCCAGTTGCCAGCACTAGCTGGCCATAAGAAAAATCGCCATTATTTGTGTGTACCATTTTGTTATTCGGACTAATGCTATGCACAATCGTATTAGGTGACAGAATGATACGTTGCTGTTCAGCAAATTGAGCCCCCGTCAACTTTGTCATTGCGCTGGCGGTGTAACCACGACTGACCACATGACTCAAGTCCGGTTTGTTATATTCATTGCCATTATCAGCGGTAATAAGACGGATCGGTCTTTCACCATCTAATTTACGCAAGCTTTTTACCAACTGCTGAGCGGCAAAGCCGCTACCGATGATGACTATATCCTGGCTGGAACCAGCATAATGCTCATTTAATGCGCTCATACACATGCCTCCACTGCGCATGGTTCGAATACCTCCTTGCCGATGCCGCAGCCAGGGCAAAGGAAACTCTCCGGTACAAGGCTCCAGGGAGTGCCAACCGCAACCAATTGATCCGGTTCACCTAAGGCGGGGTCATAAACCCACTGGCAGACTGTGCAAAGCATTGCTTGCTCATCGTCTACTCCGGCTACAACTGACTGGGTGGTCTCCTCTACAGGGGAGATATCAACAGTGAATGGCACTTGATGGGCTGCTTTTTCTGGGCGAGGCACCTCAATAGGATGTAACGCCCATTGACGAGCGAGCTGGCGTCCATGCTCTCGGCACTCTGCCAGTGCAGAACCATCTGGTCGCCATTTGGCTTTCAGAGAAATGCTGATATCAAAGCCTGCATCCATCAATCGGGTCTGGATACGATCTACTGCACCACCAGTCCAGCCGTAACTGCCGAATGCAGAAGCACGCTTGTTTCTAAAGCGCAGGCCAGTTATCTCCTCCAGCATGCCTGCCACCTTAGGCATCATGACGTTGTTCATTGTGGATGAGCCCACGAGTATTCCCTTGGAGCGGAACACTTGTGTCAGGATCTCGTTCTTATCGTGGCGGGCTACGTTGTAGATCTTGACTGCGACCCCAGGGTCAACTTCGTGAATACCCTGTGCGATGGCATCGGCCATCATACGGGTGTTGTTTGACATCGAGTCATAGAACAGGGTGATACGATCTTCTTGGTAGTGGTCTGCCCACTCCAGATACTTGAGAATAATTTGGGTCGGATCCTCACGCCAGACAATACCGTGGGAGGTTGCCACCATGCTTACTGGCAGGTTGAATCCAAGCACCTCTTTGATTTTAGCTGTCACAAGTGGGCTGAATGGGGTGAGGATATTTGCGTAGTACCGTTGGCACTGCTCCATCAATTCGGTTTGATCTACTTCGTCATTGAACAGATGCTCATCACAATAGTGTTGACCGAAGGCATCGTTAGAAAACAACACTGCGTCCTCAGTCATGTAGGTCATCATGCTGTCGGGCCAGTGCAGCATAGGTGTTTCAATGAACACCAGCTGCTTGCCATTACCGATGTCGAGACTGTCGCCTGTTTTGACTGGATGGAAGTTCCATTCAGGATGATGATGGTGTCCCGTGATTGAGTCGATAGCGTTGTGAGTGCAGTAAATCGGAGTGCCTGGGATACGAGCCATCAATTCGGTCAGTGCCCCTGCGTGATCTTCCTCAGCATGGTTGATCACCACATAATCGATAAGGTTAAGGTCGATCTCTGCTGCAAGGTTTTGAACGAACTCTCGGCTGAACTTATGATCGACTGTATCAATCAGCACGTTCTTCCCTTCACGGATGAGATAGCTGTTGTAGCTCGTCCCCTTGTTTGTCTTGTACTCAGTACCATGAAAATCTCGAACTTCCCAGTCCCGTTGGCCGACCCAGTGAATGTTGTTTTTGACATGAATGGTCATCTGGCAATTCCTCAGTATGTAATAGTTGGTATTTCTTGATATCAACTATTGCAGCTAACATGCCAACTCATAACTCATTGTTTTTATGAGGCTTAGTTTATTTTCTTGTTAAAATGACATAGTATTGATATTGTTTAAATGACAGCATTAATGTCATTTGGACACTAACAATGATTTCGACAGACAGTTTGGCTCGTATTGCTATAGACATACAGCTGGGGATTTCACATCAAGACAGATTCCACCGCCTTATCCAGAGTATTCGCAGCCTACTGAACTCAGATGCGTCAGCCTTGCTACGATACGAAGGAGGCCAGTTCATCCCGCTCGCCATCGATGGCTTAATGCAGGACGTATTAGGACGCCGTTTCGCCATCAAGGAGCACCCACGCATGGAGGCAATTGCCCGTGCTGGTGACGTAGTACGCTTTCCGGCAGATAGTAGCTTGCCAGACCCCTATGATGGCTTGATCCCTGATCATGCAGAATTTAAGGTGCATGCTTGTGTTGGTTTGCCTCTGTTCTCCGATCAAGTCTTGATTGGTGCATTGACCATAGATGGAATGAATCCTGCTCAGTTTGATGACATTAGCGATGAAGAGTTGCGTTTAATTGGTGCGCTAGCGGCAGCGGCGTTAAGTAACTCATTACTACTAGAGCGTTTAGCTCGCCAGAGCAGTGAGCCATTAATACCTTCAACACCAACAGGTGCAGATAGGTTCGAGATAATCGGGCATTCTCAGGCGATGCAGCAGCTAAAGCATGAGGTAGATATAGTTGCTAATACTGATTTAAACGTCCTGATTTTGGGCGAAACGGGTGTAGGTAAGGAGTTAATAGCAAAAGCTGTACATCTTGGCTCGCCACGTGCAGATCGCAAATTGGTATATCTCAATTGCGCAGCCCTACCGGAATCCGTAGCAGAGAGTGAACTATTTGGGCATGTAAAGGGAGCGTTTACAGGCGCTATTCATAATCGTGCGGGTAAATTTGAATTAGCGGATAAGGGCACGTTGTTCCTGGATGAAGTTGGTGAATTATCCTTATCATTGCAGGCAAAATTGCTACGTGTCATTCAATATGGAGACTTGCAGCGCATTGGTGATGATACCCCACTGAAAGTCAATGTACGTGTGCTTGCTGCAACGAACCGAGACTTGAAGAAAGCAGTCATCGATGGCAAGTTTCGAGCAGACCTCTATCATCGCCTGAGTGTTTTCCCTATACATGTACCAGCCTTGAGAGATAGAGAGGATGATATCTCCTTGTTGGCTGGCTACTTTTGCGAGTGCTGTCGAGTGAGTATGGGGTTAGAGCAACTGCGGATCCAACCTCAAGCACTGCATCTTTTGAAGGGCTATGACTGGCCTGGTAATGTGCGCGAACTGGAGCATGCCATTCATCGTGGTGCCGTATTGGCTAGAGCAGAGCAACGAAGTCCGGTTCTGACGCTTGCAACCCATCATTTCAGTATAGCTATGCCACCAATGCCTCAATCTAGTATAAGCCCTGCCGAAAATATTGATGGCTTCACCACTAACCAAATGGGTTTGAGAGCATCAACTGATGCATTTCAGTCTGCGCTAATTACGAAGGTGCTAGCAGATCATAATGATAATTGGGCTGCAACAGCACGAGCCTTAGATATTGATTGTGGTAATTTACACCGCCTAGCCAAGCGGTTGGGACTGAAGTAAATATCAGTATTTTTTACATTTTTGAAATTTCGATTTGAAATCAGAGCATTAATAATATAATAGAGCCCTAGTTATGGACAACATTGAATCAAACAGACCACCATCGCCACTAAAAACTTTATTGATTGATGATCATTCCATTCTACGCAGTGGAATAAAAGAGCTTTTATCTACAGATCCTGACATTAAAGTCGTTGCAGAAGCAGGTGATGGCCAACAAGGGCTAGAGCTGGCTATTACTTACGAGCCGGATGTAATAATATTAGATCTTGATATGCCCATACTGAACGGTCTTGAAACGTTAAAAAAAATAAAGGCACATGGGCTGAAATGCAAAGTCATAATTTTCACATGTTCCGACCTTGAAATGGATGTAATTGAGACTTTCAGGGCAGGAGCAGATGGATATTTGCTCAAAGACATAGAGCCATCTGATTTTATAATGTCAATAAGATCAATTTATTCTATTTCATTTGTGGCGAGCCCTTCAATATTAAAGATTTGTAATTCAGATCATTATATTAAGCAATCAAAAAAAGCAGCTAACTCGATAAATTCTTTAAGCCATAGAGAGATAGATGTGCTAAAGCTTATGTCAAACGGCTTTTCAAACAAGCTAATCGCTCAAGAATTATTTATATCTGTAGGAACAGTCAAAATTCACGTGAAAAATATACTAAAAAAATTAAGCTTGAAATCAAGAGTGGAAGTGGCAGTGTGGGCACATAATCGAACTATAAACTAGGTGTATCGGATAGCCCCCTATATTTCCTATAAAATATCACATCATATGTATGCCTTGTATTGGGTTAAGAAGAAATCACCACTTGGCATACATAATATTATGCACCAAGTGATGATTTATCTAACATTGCTTTTATTAGTTTCATTATAACTTTAATACAACCATCCTGTTCTGAATGAAACGCCTACAAAAACGAATAGGATAGATATGATCGTCACTGCTCGAATGTGCCATCCCATTAAAGCTAAATTAGACTCATTTAAATTCGGAATTACACGAAATCTAGCATTTATTGCAAAACAGGTAGTGAGTGTAAGTAATGCCAATTTAATGAGAATAACATTTGTAACCCTGTTATCAATGTTAAACCAATTTAGTACATCACTCTCAATGTTCAATGCCAGGTAAATACCCGTGACTATCTGCGTTATTAAGGCAGGCATTCCAATTCTCTCGTATACAGATTCAAAGTCTAGTAATATTTTCGTTGACGATTCCTTTAGTGCTTTAGGGAGAACTATTAGAGCGAGTATAATATGCCCGCCAGTCCAGATTGTTGCACCTAAAATATGCAAAAATAACGCAACTCCATGCATGTCAAACACCTTCGATGTTACACATTAAATTGGCATTCAGGATGTTCATTAAAGCACTTTTTGCTAATGATTTCTACTAAAAAAATTCAGTAGTTAGTAACTGATTTAATTAAAATCACAGTAAGTGTGATGCATTATTATTGATGCTCTACATCACAATGCAAGATGTCTCTGAAAGATACATCTTGCATTTGGATGCAATGTATTTAATTGCACTCTTGATTTATATTTTTATATGATGGAAAAAAATTTTTATATTAAAGTGGGATTACATTATCAAATGAGATCTTTGCCATTTTCTTTTAATATTCAAAATAAAATTAATACGGCTAGATTTATAAAAAAACCACCTACACAAAGGAATAGAAATAGTATGGCAGCAAGAATCAAAGGTTTTACACCCGCTTGATGTATTGCACCAATGTGAGTACGTAATCCAAGAGCGGCCATAGCCATTGCAAGCAATATACTGTCGATATCAATCAAGTAATTGACAATGTGTGGAAGTATAATGTTAAGGGAATTTATTCCACTGGCGACAATAAATAATACCGCAAACCATGGTATAGTAATGCTATTGCTTTTATGGGACGTATCATGAGTCTCTTTACCGATGCATGTAGATAATACTATTAAAAATGGTGCGAGCATCATGACACGAATCATCTTAACAATCACGGCCGTATTTGCTGCATCCTCGCTGACACTACGGCCTGCTGCCACTACCTGTGCGACTTCATGAATTGTTGAACCAGCAAACATGCCGTATTGTTCAGCACTTATATCTAAATAGGGATAAATTAGTGGGTATAGAAACATAGCAATAGTTCCAAATACAACCACCGTAGCAACAGCAACTGAAACCTTATGAGCTTGGCCCTTGATCACAGGTTCAGCAGCCATTATCGCAGCTGCACCACAAATGGAACTTCCTGCACCAATTAGCATTGTTGTCTGTTTATCAAGTCTTAATAGTTTTGTTCCAATATAATAAGCCAAGATAAACGTACAGCTGATCATTAATATGTCTATGATAATTCCTGCCCAGCCTATCCCCTCTATTTGCTGGAAGGTTATTCTGAAGCCATAAAGAACAATGCCAACTCTAAGTAATTTATTTTTAGCATAATCTACACCTATAGCAGTATGATTTGCTACACGAGGGAAGAAGGTGTTTCCAATAAAAATCCCAAATACAATAGCCAAAGTAAGCGCACTAAGGCCCATATGAGTTGCAACATCCAGTTTACTAGCTAAAATACTCATTGCGGCAATTATCGCTACGAGTATGATGCCTAGCCACCACTGGTAGCTTTTTAGGCTACTTTTCAAAAACGAATTATTATCATGTACAACAGACGAATGAGGCATTGAGTGGTCTTCTATACTTATTTACTGTGTTATAGCATTATATGCCTTGATAATTGATAATAAAAATACATAATAATTAACAATGGATAACCTACAGTTATGGTTATAAACCTACACCTTTTGCGCATTTTTTATACGGTTTCAAGTGAGGGCGGTTTTTCCAATGCAGCCACACATCTTTGTATTAGCCAGCCAGCGGTATCAAAAGCAGTTAGTGAGTTAGAGCGTCAGATAGGACTTCCATTACTAGAAAGAGGTTCAGGTAGAAGCCGAAAAGGGATTCATTTGACTGAGCATGGGCAAGTGCTATTTGACCATGCGCATGCAATATACATGTTAGAGCGTGCTGCCATTGATGATATGCAAGCCAGAATTGGAATGAAGAAAGGGCGCTTGACAATTGGAGCAAGTAGCACAATTGCTGGGTATTGGTTTCGACCATATTTATCAAAACTTATACAACGTTTTCCTGATATTGACCTAAAAATAACTACGGGAAATACGCAGTATATAGGACAGCAGTTATTAGACTGTCAAATCGATATCGGATTGGTCGAAGGAACACTGAGTGATCCTCGCCTCTTATCATGTCATTGGCATGATGATGAGCTTTGTCTTATTACATCCCTAACATCAGATACATATGAACATGATTGGGCACAACACACTTGGTTGTTAAGAGAACCTGGTTCAGGAACAAGAGAAGCAACAGAGTTATGGTTAGAAAATCAAGGCATTATCCCTATACGGTGCATTGAATATGGTAGTACTGAAGGAATAGTCAGAGCTGTTGCTGAGGGACTAGGAGTTTCGCTGGTGTCTTCTCGGGTGGTGCGTGAATCAGGATATGCTGATGATGTTTCTGTTATGCCTATTTCTATTAGATTTCGCCCATTATTTATCGTTTTATTGAAAGACAGGCCGATTTCTCCTCTTGTAGAAAAATGTTATAATATCTTGATGAGTCAAAGTTGATATGTAATCTTCAAGCTAATAAGCGTTGTAGAATTTCCTACTCTATCTGCGTTGACGATTTTTCTAAAAGAAATAATCTATCGCATAAAGAAATCCATATTTCAATCCAAGGTGTGATTTGAGCCGGAATATATAGTCATTACTGCTATTTCAAGATCTTTTAGGTGGTTTTTTAGCTTCATGCGGACTGTAACATCTAATATGATATAAGTAGATATGTATACTTATTGGAAAGCTGCTTATAGATACTAATTTTCTATAGCTTGCATTTCTAGACTAATTCCATGCCTTAAATTCAGTATCACCGCACTTAATCACACTATATTATTTTGTTTTTTTAGTTTCTCTACAATCCATGCGCAGGCTTCATCAATTCTTAAAAAACTTTTTACTTCATGCAGCTTAAGTGACGGGAGCCTACTTATCGAAATTGAGTACAACGTTGGTGAGGATATTACATGCGCTTGGCACACTAGCATGCTATTTCCCAACCATTGATGAAAACTATCTGCCGCTTCAAGGGCGTCTTCTGTCGCACCAGCATAATGTCTTACATCAATAAGTAGGCCAAATGGTTTTTCTTTTATTGTTTCAATAGTCGAATGCATTTCTAAAATCCATGCTGCCACACCCTCCTTATTGAATGTACCTATTAACTCACATATGACGATACAATCAGCATGAAGCTCTATTGAATAACGTCCGTGTTCGAGTTTTTTAGACATAATATCTCCAATGCATGAAACACCACTTTATGAGTTTTACACTAAGTAATTGCATTTGCAAACGGTTATTAAGAGGGGACATGCGATACTTATCAAATTGTTAGGTACAACAGTCAAAGATAGCATATCCTGATCTCGTGCTAGTATGGTAAATATGTACTATTAGGAATCCATATAGAATAGGAATTATTTATAATATCCGTAATGTAAGAGATGAGTGGTTGTTCCACTCATCCTTTTTGTATTTAGCGCACGACTAACTATCTTAACAGCAGTATGCTTCTTTCCGCCATTTTTAAAATGGCCGTTGTCGTACTTCCAACAATAAATTGCCTAATGCGCGAGTGACCGTAAGCCCCCATCACAATAAGGTCGCAGCCTACCTCTTCTGCATGCTGGCAAACAACTGGCACCACCTCTCCTTGCAGCAGCATTGCTTCAACCCTGATACCCGCACTCTTCAACAACTGTTTGGCTTGTGCCAGCTGGCGCTCGTGCTCATCACTCGGTTCGCCGACCATCACCAAGTCACACTCCAGCCCCTTGAGCAGAGGACTGCTTGCGATCAATTCCAGCACCTTCTTGGTGGTCGGGCTGGCGTCATAGGCAAACAGGAAGCGGCTTGGGGCCTGAAAGCCCGGCTGCACTACCATGATGGGATTAGCCAAGGTACGGATGACGTTCTCGATATTGCTGCCAATCAGTTCGTGGGCATGGGCGGTGCCCTGCTTGCCCATGATCAACATCCGCATACCGGATGAGAGTTCCAGGGTCGTCTCGACCAACTGGCCGTGGCGTTGCAGGGCCTCGACCCCTGACACCCCCAAACCAGCCAGATATTCCTTGCCACTGTCCAGCAGAATGCGCCCCTGTTCATGGGCGAGACGGCTGCGTTGGTGATCCAGCTCGGCGAGCTCCTTGAGCAAATGCTCGCGGCTGCCCAGGCCGATGTTGCCGGAGAGATCTGCTTGTCCTTCAAACTCATTTTTTTCCAATACGTGCAGTAGAGTGACAGGTAACCCAGTGTTGGCTGCGGCCCATGCCGCAGCATCACACACAGCTGTCATGGCAGGTGAACCATCGATACAGGCAAAAATGTTTGTCATGGTAAATTCCTTCTTGTGATCAGTGTCCAGCCAGCAGCTTTTCAACTTCTTCCGGTTTGTCGTGCACACCAAATCTGTCAACGATTGTGGCACTCGCCTGATTCAAGCCAATCAGCTCGACCTCTGTCCCCTCACGGCGGAACTTGATGACCACCTTGTCCAGCGCGGTGACAGCCGTGATGTCCCAGAAGTGGGCGTGGGTGAGGTCGATCACCACTTTTTCTACCACTTCCTTGAAATCAAATCCGGCAAAAAACTGTTCGGCACTGGCGAAAAACACCTGGCCCCAAACCTGATAGGTGCGTACCTCGCCATGACGCTTACTGTCACTCTTGACCAGCATGAAGCGGGCAACCTTGTTGGCAAAGAACAGAGAGGCGAGCAGTACCCCGACAAATACCCCAAGTGCCAGGTTATGGGTAGCAACAACCACAGCGACTGTTGCCACCATCACGATATTGGTGGAGAGCGGGTGCTTCTTGAGATTACGAACCGACTCCCAGGAAAACGTCCCGATAGAGACCATGATCATAACGGCTACCAGGGCTGCCATGGGGATTTGACGGATCCACTCATCCATGAATACAACCATCAGAATGAGTAATGTGCCTGCGACAAAGGTAGAGAGGCGGCCACGACCACCGGATTTGATATTGATGATGGACTGACCAATCATGGCGCAGCCAGCCATGCCACCCATCAGGCCCGCGCCGATATTCGCGATCCCCTGGCCCTTGCACTCGCGATTGCGGTCGCTGCTGGTATCCGTCAGGTCATCGACAATGGCTGCCGTCATCATGGATTCGAGCAGACCGACCACGGCCAGACCTGCGGAATATGGGAAGATGATCGCCAGCGTCTCCAGATTGAGCGGCACTTCGGGCCACAGGAAGATGGGCAGAGTATCGGGCAGCTCGCCCATATCGCCTACAGTACGGATATCGATGCCCATGGTGATGGCGACTGCCGTCAGGATCACGATGCAGAGCAGCGGAGAAGGCACTAGCTTGCCTACCACCGGAATAAGCGGGAACAGATAGATGATGCCAAGGCCCGCCGCCGTCATGGCGTAGACCTGCCAGGTGACGTTGGTAAGCTCTGGTAGCTGGGCCATAAAGATGAGGAGCGCCAACGCATTGACGAAGCCGGTGACCACGGAGCGGGAGACAAACCGCATCAGACTGCCCAGTTTCAGGTAACCCGCTGCGATCTGGAGTACCCCAGTAAGCAGGGTTGCTGCCAGCAGATATTGCAGGCCATGCTCTTTGACCAGGGTCACCATCAGGAGCGCCATTGCGCCTGTGGCTGCCGAGATCATGCCTGGACGACCGCCGACAAAAGCGATGACCACTGCGATACAGAAGGAGGCATAGAGGCCGACTTTGGGGTCTACACCAGCAATAATGGAGAAGGCGATGGCTTCTGGGATCAGCGCCAGGGCGACCACAATTCCGGCTAAAAGGTCACCACGGATGTTGGAGAACCATTCTTGTCTTGCACGTTCCAGCATGGGGGATTTTCTCGCTTGTTTAGGATCCATAGCACAACGCATCCATCTACTTGGGGGTCAGATGGAGTTCGGACAGGATCAGATTGTTGTATTGGGATCTAATGGGTGTAAAAAAGCGCTCTGGTTGTGATAACCAGAGTAAGGCGGCAGGAGCCGCAGAGGTAGGGGTTAAGGCGGCGTAACAGTCACGCCAGTATGCGATTTGTTCATGGGCTGCTGATGATAACAGAGAAGCGCCTGCACAGGCAGGGTTATCATGTCTAGCAAAAACATCTTTTTAATTTTCCGCCCTACAGGGCGAATATAGCCATACTCTTATTATTCCTTTACTCATATTTTCTGTTTTCTGTTTTCTGTTTTCTGTTTTCTGTTTTCTGTTTTCTGTTTTCTGTTTTCTGTTTTCTGTTTATATGAATCTAATTTATTACTGAGTGATGGAGCATTGATGTCTTAAGCCAAGTTAAGGAACTTTAATTTATCAGTGCTCTTTAAACTTCTTTTATTTAATAAAAATAGCTTATAGGGGTAGTAAAACTGGTTTCTCTTCGCTGCGCAGCAGCGGAATGTTGAAATGGAAAAAATTAATTTATAGCTCTCATAATTAGTAAATGGACAGTTTTCCGAATTTTTCAAGTGGGGTAAATGAAATAAATTTCAAAAAATGATGAGATTGGTTGTTTTTGAAGCATTCTGTGGGGGGGCGCCTACCACAACCCTCGATTTAGTTGCACACCCCATGCTGAATCCGCCCCACCAAATGGATAACTGCCTGAACTCCCATATCTGTAGTCAACAATGTGGCTGGAGCCACGCCACCGAGGCCCCAGGCTGGTCTGTTTAGCCATGACAACGCCTTGGCAGTATCGTTCTTGTTGAGGGATAGTGCCGCATCGAGGGCCTGCACAACGCCGTATACCCTGGCACCCTGAGAGATTGATAGGGGAGCCCCAATCCTCAGCTTGCGAGCAACAGTGTGGCGGCTAATGCTTACTAAGCGGCATATCAAACCTATGTCTGCACTCATCAATTCAGCCAGTCGATGAATGCTGCCAGGAGCTACGCCAGCCACGATCCATAGATGTGCTCCTAGTGGGTCACGAGGAATACCAAGACCTTCTAGGAGACGGTTCGGAGTAACTGCGTCACTACTAGGATGATAGGTTGCATAGGGCATCATGTAGCACTCCTCATTGTACAAACACGACCTCTCATGAGCTATCCTACCCCAAACTGTCGTTTTGAGTGGAAAATTAACAACCAAATGCCCCTACATTGAGGAGGGCTGATGACCGAGTTGGTCTGTACTGAACCAGGTTTAGGCATTGAGCTGGGGACTACTTTTCAGGTTCTATCGGAGAACGGCTCTGAATGGGAAATCCTGTTGGGGAATGAATACCGAAGGGTCAACAAACGCAGCGGGCGCGTTACAGGTTGGAAAACACCTCCAAAATTTGAGTGCAAAGGCATCCAAAAATAACATATCAAATAAGTGCTCAATGCTGGTTATGCCAGTAATAATGTTGACTAGCGGCTTCACCTTTCATAGAATCAAGGCACAGGGAGATTCGCTACCCTAAGTGCGAAGTTGAAACAAGGGAGAGTCGCTACCCTGAGTGCGAAGTTGAAAAAATGCTGAAACCCTGCCTCGTTGCGGGGTTTTTTGCTTTCTGGAGACATGGATGTGTAGTGGCCTAGTCATCCAAGACTTCCTCTTAAGTTAAGAGGGGCGAAGTGTCTGGATCCTCAAGGGGCAAATCTAAAATTTCTTATCATCGACTCATTCTGTGAGCCAATGATATTGTCCTATCGGCTCATTTCGTGAGCCGAACAAGATCCTTCATCGGCTCATCTGGTGAGGTGGTCTCAACGCTCACTACCACTTGGATTTAATTTTTAGCTACATATTTTCATAGCAGATTGGAGCTAGGCCAATAAGTAGATCCAAACGCAATTTAGCTCAGGATTTTTAAATGATGCTTTTTCGAATCATCTTGGTGCCAAAAACAGTGGAGCTGATGCTGGGATTGAGAGATAATTTTCCTGATATAAAAATGTGATACATGAGGATAAAAATGAACGATTTTTTGAAAATACTGATGAATATTCGTAGTCTGCGAGCTGCATTGCGCGAGCTCTCTTTCGAGCAGCTGGTCGAAATCAGAGAAAAATTCGAAGAGATTTTTGCTGAGCGTGAGCAGCAAGAGAGCAAATTGAGAGAAGAGTCCGCTGAACGCCTGCAAAAACTGGCTGAGTTTACCGAGCTGCTGAAACAAGCGGGCATAGATCCGAGTGAGCTTGTTGGTACTGCAACCACTGCAAAAGCAGAGGGTACAGTAAAGAGCAAGCGCGCTCCTCGTCCTGCAAAATACAAATACACCGAAGACGGTCAGGAGAAAACCTGGACTGGCCAAGGTCGCATGCCCAAGACCATCGCAGAAGCAGTGGCTAATGGTCGTGCATTGGAAGAGTTTTTGATCTAGTGCTGAGAGCCCATGCCAGCTCGGCGTGGGCCTTTAATTCTATCTGTAGTAGGAGCACCGTATGGGGAGGACATTGGAGGATATGATTTCATCCGAATCACCCGAGGTTGTCCAGAGAGCCAAGGCTCTGGCCGAAGAGCAACTGGTACGTCTCAGTGTGACCAAACTGCTTTCAAATCTCGGGCCTGGTGATGTTCCTGCAATAGATCCCGATATTCTCGATAGTTTGTTATCACTCAAAAGATTAGTTGAGAGCCATGACTGTCGGTTAAGTCTATTCGTTCATATGCCTGACGGCACACATCATGGCGTCAACATTTAACTAAATAGCGTCATTTGTACACCAATCGCAGCTTTCATCTACCAGATGAAATTAACGCCCCATGGCGATGCTTTTTCAAACTCCCTCGGTGTGCAAGCGGATCTGATAGCGTGTATTGCGTCCGCCACCAGGTAATTTCTCAATGCACCCCCTACCCACCAATTCGGCCAGATGGCGTGTAGCCGTCGCCTTGCTGACTCCGGTGACTTTTTGATATTGGCTGGCGTTGATGCCATTTTCAAAACCTTGTTGGCCGCCATCCAATAAACGGTTAATAACCTTGGTTTGCTCTGGACTCAGACCATCATGACAGTGCTGCAACCAGAAATGTTTTTTGGCAAGAGAACGATCAATAACCTGTAATGCCAACTCTATGGAGTAATCCAGTGTGTCGAGGAACCAACAGATCCAGGAGGTAATATCTAGCGAGCCCCTCTGCGCTGACTCAAGCGCTCGATAGTAGTCACCCCGCAGCTCTAGAATGGCAACTGACATGGCATACAGCCGGATGCTGTGGCTGTCAGCCTGTGACAGCGCGAGATCGGTCAGTGCCCGCGTGAGCCGCCCATTGCCATCATCAACGGGATGCAGGGTCACGAACCAGAAATGGATGATTGCGGCACGAAGAAGCGGATCCATCGTGGGGTCATGCCGAGTCTGGTTAAACCAGGGGATGAACTCGGCCAGTTGATCGTCCAGAGTTGCTCTGGGCGGTGCCTCAAAATGCACGGTGGGGCGATCAACACGCCCAGAGACAACCTGCATCGGCTCATCTCCTCGCAACTGCCCTACGTTCACTGGCTGCACCGACCATTCGTTGGCGGGGAACAGCCAACGATGCCATTGGTAAAGTCGTTCAATTGTCAGTGGTTGTTCATGGTTGTCGATGGCATCCAGCATCATGGCCGCGAGCCCCTCTGAGCGCTCTGATACTGGATAGGACTGAGTTTGTGGGCTCCCTAACCGCCTAGCCAGGGATGAACGCACGGATTGTGCATTGAGGCGTTCGCCTTCGATAGCGGACGAGGCGATGATGTTAGCCAATAACGTGTCCAACGTTTGGTCGGGGTTCCCCAACCTGGAATGACTACCGATTAGAATTCCCTGCCTGCGTTGCACCTGCCGTAATCTGGGCAATATCTCGCTATCCCGCCAACGAAAATGGGGCCAGTCGGCTTGTTGCCAAATCCAAAATGGTTCCATTATTTCCTCATCCAACGTGCTAGGGTCTCAATAATGAGCCGACCTATCCCATCATTCGGCTCAACATTTGAGCTGAATATAACACATGCAGCACACTATCAGAGCAAGTAATGAGGATGCAGCTCTAGCCCGCAGAGCTTCAACATAACTACATATCTGGAATGACGTGCAATACGCATTTCATAAGCTTTTCTAGCCTCATTCATCGCCGATATATGTTGGCCTGTGCCCGCTCATACTGCACAGTGAGTGGTTCTACCAAGGCAGGTGACCCGTGGAGAAAAGACCAAAGAGTAACAGTAACTTGGAGCAGGGTTAGCTGTTATCAGAACAGTTCATTTTGGCAACAGCGCCGTAGAGTAGCCGTTACAGTGTTCTTTTTACTCTCCCCATTGAAGTGAGCACAGAATCCCCGCATATTGTGTACGGTTCTAATGGAGGCTCCATGAACGACTCTAACAAGCAATTCAAAATCCTGTCTTTGAACGGTGGAGGGGTGCGTGGTCTCTTCTCAATTACCATTTTAGCGGAACTAGAACGGGTTCTGGCTGAGCGCAACAACAATCCTGATTTGGCCATCGGTAATTACTTCGACATGATCACCGGGGCTTCCATCGGCGGAATAATTGCCATTGCTTTGGCTGATGGTCAGAAAGCTAGAGACTTGCAGGGCAAGTTTCACAAAGCAGCTCCAGATATTTTCCCTCGCCAGAGTTGGGTGCCCAATTGTGTTCGAAACATATACCAGCTAGGTAAGCTGTTGCTGAGCCCTCTCTATAAGGCTAACAACCTGGAAAAAGCAGTGACTGAGATCGTGGGAACCGGCAAGACGGTCAGATCGCTAAAACGACGCCTGCTCATCCCAACGGTCAACCTGAGCACAGGTCGCCCTTTGTTCATCAAAACCTGTCATAACTCCCTGTTCACCCGAGATGATCAATTCACCTTGGTTGATGTAGCCATGGCTACATCTGCTGCCCCCACCTACTTCCTACCTCACTATATCGAGTGGCAGAGTGCGTATTTTGCCGATGGAGGCTTACTAGCAAACAATCCATCATTCGTCGCCTATCATGAAGCGCTGAATTATCTGGATGATGAGGAGTTTAAGGGTATAACAGCAAACGATATCAAAATTCTTAATATTGGAACCCTCTCCAACGATTTTTGTATCAATCCCAATAACATCTCTAGGTGGTTCCCTGGGTACTTTGGCCTTTGGGGCGGTGGAAAGGCACTCATTGAGACAGTCATGTCCTCCTCGCAGAAAATGCACGGGTTCATGGCCGGTAAGGCACTAAATCGAGAAGGCATGCCCCCTTGCTATTTCTCGCTTGATGAAACCGTGCCTGATCAACAGGCTCGAGTCATCTCGTTAGACAATGCGAGCGAAGAGTCACTGAAAGCACTTGTCGCGTGGGGAAAATCTGTAGCAACCACAGCTACTGGCAAAAAAGCACTTATCGAGACTTTCTTTAGCACGGAGGCTCCAGCCTTCATTCACCCCACCGACCGTAAGGAAGCGTCAGAATGAAATGGTCAGCACATCTATATCTTACCAATACCAATGACGGTCTCATGAAAAGACTGGAGCCTACCAGCACCGACAAGGCTTCTCTCGAGAAACTTAAGGACACGATCAGAATTCGGACAAAGGGTGTATTCACAGAAGCAAAAGATGTCGTCAAAATGCTGGCCAGCCGTTCTCGGAGCTCAACGAATATCCAACTCGTAGAAAGTGCAATTAGGAAAACCAACCTGCGCTATCTTGACAATGCAGATGTCCAGCGAGTTGTGAAACTGCTCTTGGATATGAGTGATGACGCACGCGGAGCCTTCTTGAATACAGAGCCAAGATTTTGGGTTCAAGGAAGTTACAAGTACAAAACACTGAACAAGCCATATCATAAACCGCCACAACAGATGGACATTGATGATGGTACATACATGCCTATGGATATGTTCAAAGAGCAACCGTTAGTCGGCCATGAGCTTCTTCTCCTACTTGTAGATGCATCGCTAGCATCTTTGGCAGAAGAAAACTACAACTGGAAAGCATTAAAGAAGCCTACTTGTGGACGTATTGTCATCGAAGATAGAAATGTGCATGTAGATGTGCCCATGTATGCAATCCCAAGAGATCAGTTTGAAACTCGAGAAGTGGCATTGAACTCTGTCGCAGGGATGGATTCACTGAATGAAAGTGTTCTCAGTAAGTCAGCCACTCGAAAGCTTGATGAAAATTGTGTTTACTTGGCTGTCAGAGGAAAGGATAAGTGGATTAAGTCAGATCCAGAAATCGTTGCGCGTTGGTTCAGGAGCGCAGTAGCGCGACATGGTGACCCTATGCGGCAGGTCTGTCGATACCTGAAGGCTTGGCGAGATGTGCAGTGGAAATCTCCTGAATTATCCTCCATAGCTCTTATGAAATGCGTCGTTGACACCTTTGATAATACACCTATGCCTGACACAAAAGATCATGGTGAACTTTTGTTAAAAGTAACAGAACAGTTGGCCACCAAGTTAAGGGATGGAGTGGAAAGTCCAGATGCCTCAGATGAAGGTCGCTTGTTGTTTCCCAAGGAAAAGATGGATGATAATACGGTTCAGAGCATTATCTCGAAAGCAGAGACTCTGCACGAAGAACTTAATCGAGCACTGAATAGGCTCTCAACAAAGAACGAAGTACTGAAAACTCTAAATGGACTTTTTGGTGACAGTGTTGTAAACGAAGAGCTTATCAAGCCTTGGGTTGCCATACCTGCATACCAACAACAACGACAACCTCAACGACAAAGCCAAATGACCGATTCAATGACGAGTGGTTGATAGTGACTATCCATAACTTGTTATTACATAGCGGCTTTCGATATGTCGAGAGTCGCAACATCACCGGCCTACCAATTTCTCTACCGAGAGAGTGTCCAGCCTATATAAAAGCCTACCAAACACAGGCAGGCGAATTCATTATTGCTGTAGTTAGGCCAAGAGAAGATCTTAGTCGCTTGCCGGAAACTTACGTTATCAGTCGCCCTGCCAACTTAATCGGTATGGCCTTACCTCACATAAGCAGTTTCCAAAGATTATGTTTGGTGAACCAGGACACTGCCGATTGGGATCCCCAACACCCACCTGCTGTAATTACCATGTTAAACAGCCTGATCCAGCAAGCATTGGACAATGCCGTAACAGCTGGCCATCAACGGCAAGAGGAATTTCAAACCGAGTTTGTGAACTACTGGAATGGGGTCGTGGATGCTTACATTTATGGTGATGCAGGCAAGCTTTCAGGTACAAAATTCTCATACAAGTCGCTGAAAGTGGCAACCTCAGCAGATGGACAAACAGACAAAGAATATGTTGTCTTCCGCAACGCTGGGCAAAGGGATGACTGGTTTAGGTTACGAGGAGAAAAACCGGCTGTGGGCATTGATGGCGACGTGACCGTTGTCAGAGTTAACAACACTGCGATAGCACCAAGTAAATGGCCGCCTCAATCACTCAGGGAAGTCTTTGATTGGTTAAAATCTGCTGACCTCCCTGCTCATGACTCACTGGCCAATGGAATACTCACCAGGCTCACCAAGGGCAGGCAAATGGTGTTGTTCGATATTTCGAACGAAGGCATCATTGGCTTTGAAGTCTGCTTCAGTAAAGCCACCCAGACGATCCTGAAACACCGTACAACGGAACGAGCTAAATCTAGGGGAGGTAAACACAAACTAAAGCTCGGCTCTACCCTTCCTATGCTCAGATCAAAATCCGCAACGACCGCATTCTCTCGCTTAAATGTGAGCTCGATAAGCGACCAAGAGCTTCAACGGCGCAACAGACCTGTTTTCCTTGATCTTGAGAACAAGCAAATCTTGATAATTGGCTGCGGCACCATTGGTGGCTTTGCTGCTCAGCTGCTTGCCAAGGTAGGAGCAGGGCGTGGCAATACCGGTCGGCTAGTTCTCTGTGACAGTGACATTCTGTCTCCAGGCAATCTGAGTCGGCATGCTCTCCCAGCCACTTATATCGGTTGGAATAAAGCTGAGGCCCTAAGTAAGCTAATAAAGCGTGACTCTTTGGGCAATCCAAGAATAGATGTCAAACCTTATCGTTTTGAAATGAATGAAGATAATATTCGTGGCTATGATATTGTGATCGATGCTACTGGTCACGCCCCAACAAGTAAAATGCTCAGTTACTTGGCTCGAGCTTCTACCCAACGTCCTCCCTTCATCATCCACGGCTACAATGATGCTTATGGTCAAGCGTCTGTTGTTATGATCGACGATGGAAAAGCCTGTTATGAATGTGCCAAGCGTCTCGAGATCCTCAAGGAGGTCGATAGACCTGTAGCTCCTCATCGAGTTTCCTGCGGCAGCATTTTTACACCCTATGATGCTAGCGTCAGCACAATTACTGCCGCACTAATTCAAGAGGCCGTGCTGAATACTCTTCAGGATAAGCTTCCCTGGACCTATGCTCAACACTCGACAGGTAATGTAATTCATCATAAGCGTAGAAAGCTGAAAAAATTTGGAGAATGTAGTGTTTGTTCCTGACGTCAAGGCTGAGCTGACCTTGAGTAATAGAGCTGGTGGACTAATAATCGTTGAGACTGCGGTACTTCATATTTTAAATCGATATCGGCAGTTACATCACAGTCAACCTGAGCAAGGAGGTGTATTTATTGGAGAAATTCGGCCACCTCATATAATAATAACTCACGTTACAGAACCTAGTCCCTACGACCAAGCATCGCGTTTTGGTTTTGTACGTAAAAAACAACACCATCAAGTTATGGTTGATCAACTTTGGCACACATCAGGAGGCTATCTTACTTACATAGGTGAGTGGCATACCCATCCTGAATCGAATCCTTTGCCCTCTGCCACTGACGTATCTAGTTGGCGTAAAGGCTTACCTAAAAACAGCACATCCATAGTAGCGATCATTGGTCAAAAGACTGACTGGTGGGGCTACTGTGAGAATGGTCGCTGTGAAGCATTGAAAAATATACTAATTTGAAAGATACAGTGGTATCTGAAATTTTAATTTCCTAACTATTAAGATGCACTAGGGTAAGGTAATTTTAACCATTTCCCATATTTACCTTGCCATGCACAGCTCAAAAAATGTTGGAAGCAGCTATAGGGTAAATTCATATGGTAGTCATCGAGCAAGCTACAAGACACTCATAGTCTAAGATGCTATTTTTAAAGAAAAAAAACAACGTTTTCTAGAGAGAATTGACACGCCTAGAGTTCGTTCCCGCAAGTATGCCTACTGGAAAGGAACTGCGAGGTTAAAATAACAGACCGGAGCTAATGAAAAACTGGATTTATTGCTGCTGGGTGGCGCTACAGCAAGCATTAGAAAATACTAGGTTGGGTATCAAAAAATATGTAGAGAAATTGGTGGTTTAGTTGAATCTCATTTCCATTTTGGTGGATTCTTTCAGTCTTGCAGCTTGCGCTGCATGGGGCCACCACAAAATTTCATTTTTTTGCTCATTCATATGCATGACGCTACACATCATGCCGTGAATATACAGCATTATTTATCTTAGCAGAATAATTTAGTGATTTTACATATCAACCATTAGCAATGGCAAAAATCCTTATCACTAACCGGCATATTAATTACTGGATTTTAGGAACCCAAGTTTCAAATTTTTCAATAGCAGTACGCATTTCCTCAGTCATAGGCTTCTCCTTTAAAACCTTTACCCTTTGATTGAGATATAGTTCATCAGAAATTATAAAATCAGTGCCATTCACCAAGTCTAACATTCTAATTAACTTTCCATCTTTATCGATACACTCGAAGTTATTGACAAATTTATTGTAAGCCAGGAATGCTTCCTCGTTCTCCTGCTGATGGTGCATATCAAAACCGAAGTCGGAGATATACTTATTGTCAATAACAATACCATCGGTACTCATTCCACCAAACAACTCAACCTGAATATAGAAACAGCCAGTAACAGAATGCACCTTTATTGATTTTACTGTCTTATATATTATATCCCTTACCTCGTTCCTTATATCAGCCTGATTGTAGTCAATGTAGTTTGGTGGTATCAGCATATATATATCTGGGTTAATAGAAGCCTCCGCATGACTAATCTCAATGGTCAATTCTTCATTTAACTGTTTACGTTCCCTAGATAATTTATCTAGTCGTTCAGTCAACAGAATATGTATATCTCCCTCTGTGGTTGCTCCCACAGATTGAATCATGATTTCTATTTTTGAACTTATCGATTCTATTTTATTTTTAATCGAAGCAACTTTATTCTCATTTGTATTTTTTTTAGGCTGAAGTATCACGCTGCCAATCAGCAACATTAGTGCATACTCAAAATATCTATTATCAAATGTTGCAGCTGTGCAGCTTTTCACCGAAGTGTCTGACCTTCCGCTGCATTTATAACGGAGCTTTTCATCTTTTTTTCCGGCTTTACTACGGTAGACCTGTAGTGAACTGCCACAGTCCCCACAAGTGGCTATACGCATTCCAGTAAC
The DNA here is from genome assembly GCF_000819845.1 of Aeromonas enteropelogenes. Classification (GTDB taxonomy): domain Bacteria; phylum Pseudomonadota; class Gammaproteobacteria; order Enterobacterales; family Aeromonadaceae; genus Aeromonas; species Aeromonas enteropelogenes. The sequence continues at coordinate 128,796 of NZ_CDCG01000002.1, read as the reverse complement.
AATGCCCGCAGCGTTTTTCATCTTACTAGTAAACTGTTTTTTTTCACTACGCACTCGCTTAGCTTGTGCAAATTCAGCCTCAGTGCAAACAGCGGGATAATAATTTACCAACAGATGCTCGCGACCATCAATATGAATTATTTTTTCGCCTAAAACTGCACGATCACTTATAATCTTTTTAATAAGATTTATTCCCCACCCCTCTTTATTAGAATTTTGAGCTATTGTAGGGGGGGTATAACTTTCATCTAAATGCTTTTTAATTGCTATATGCCCCCTCCCTTCTCGAATCATCATAATCATTTCTTTAACTATAGAGAAATAATATGGATGAGGGCGTACAAACCCAGTTGTCGTATCAACCCAAAATTTATTTTTACCGAAGCCATTAATTGCAGCTGGATAACCATCTGCATCGCACTCACCATTTTGATGACGCTTTAATGCAACACGAGCTGCACCAGTAACCCGAGCAGAAAGTTTATTTGTATAATCATTGCTGCTTTCAAGTTTAACTAGTGACAAAATCGCGGATGCAAGATTATCTTTTTGATATACTGCCCCATCAATCCATGTATAAACAACAATATTGGCTGCGAGAATACAGGTTAAGAACTCACTGGCTCTTGTTAACGCTAAGCGAGAGAAACGATCGATGTTTTCCATGGCCAATACAGAGCCGGGTGCAATATGACCTGAACGACTTAGTTCAATAAACCTCCCCAGACATCCATGTTCAATGTTTTCCCCCTTACTGGCTGACATTCCGTTATCTGACATATAGATAACAGGCATGTTACTATATTTTAACTTTGTTGCATCAACCAAAGCCCCCTCAGTCTGACGTTGTACGCCAGTTTTATTACCGGCGGCCTGCTTATCCGTACTTACACGACTATACAGATATAGTGTTGGTGCAGACGACCTTAAATCCATAACATCTCCAAAAATTGATTCTATGACGAGGCTATATATGCTAGATACACAACTATACTTGTACGCTACCGGTACAGTTGAATTAAATTAAAGCAGACATGCCTAGACCAGATGCCCAGCTACGACACAATCACTTAGCGCCGTTCATTTTCTGAACACAAACACTATTGCCGACACACGGTATATAACCACTAGCAAACATTTAAATGGAAGGTTATATCCAAAAACACTAGATATCAACCCCCATCAAAAAATAATCACCTCATCAGAAATAAACTATCCATACTCTCTATTATTAATTTCCACTTATATATTTCAGGCTAGGAAGTAGCAAGGAGAAACGAGGGTTCGCAGTCATACTGCCGTAATAATACCACCACCATGGCGATGTCTTGTTCTTTCTCAAGATACGCTTGCTCAAGCGCGAAATGAAGGTTGCGCATATTCGGTGTAGATGACGATAGACTCCAATGATAAAAAGATACTTGACCAAAGTCCGTGATGGTGTGGCACCGAGAACATGATGGTCAGCCGATGAGTTTGGTCAAAATAAGCAGGAAGAACGTGACCACGTAAACATATTAATTATATTGAATGTCACTTCTTTGACCAACTGGCAAGTAAGGAAGATCGGCACATTTCTGCTTTCTGCTTTCTG
>NZ_CDCG01000002.1:109565-126913 GCF_000819845.1 Aeromonas enteropelogenes | reverse complement strand
CTGCTTTCTGCTTTCTGCTTATCAGTGATAAGCGTACTTATTGCATGCCCCATGCATAATAAAATTTAATATACAAGAGAGACTTTCATATTTTCTCTTCAATAAAAAGCCTGCGAGGGGTAGTAAAACTGGTTTCTCTTCGCTGCGTAGCAGCGGAATGTTGAAACGCTAAAATTTTATTACCTCTCTTATTATTAGTAAATGGACAATTTTTAGAATTTTTCAAGTGGGGGGATGTGAAAAGAAGTTAAAAATCACCTCCCTTGACTAAATTACAACCAACAATGCTGGTTTTTACCTATCCCCCCCGTCGACTTATTACTTATTGACAAACCCCATGCTCAATACAGACTATCAGATCGACAATTACCTGTGCCCGTATCGGTGTAGTCAAGAGTTACTCTGCTTACGAGCAACTCCTGGTACTGGCAGCGAAGTTCGCGGCAACCAGCAGGATGATCAGCACCAGACTGCGATCCATGACGCAGGTTGCAAGCAAATCGGCACTGCCTAACTGTTTAGTGTAGATCTCCCCCTCATGCTGTAGGCTGTAGACACTGGCATGAGGAATTCGAGTCAGAACTCGTGACCGAGGACACTGTTGTTGATGATCGCATCGTCATCACCTCTCAAGAAAAGACACAAAATATCGCGCATTGAAATCTAATATCACAGGTTAAAAAATGCACACATCACTTCTTCCTCTTTCCCGCTCATCAGGTATAATCCGCAATCTTTTTTTGCATTAGTGACCAGCGATCCTCTATGACCGTCAACCGTTTTGACCCTAGCTCAGACAGCCTGACACCTGCAACTACGCGGGTTCAGCCATCGGACGACCAACCTGTCCAACAAGCGACTTCCAGCATTATTAGGTCTCACCATCCAAGGATTGGTTTTGTGAGCTTGGGTTGCCCCAAAAACCTGGTCGATTCCGAGCGCATCCTGACCCAGCTGCGTACCGAAGGGTACGACGTGGTGCCCAGCTATGACGATGCCGAGCTGGTCGTCGTCAACACCTGCGGCTTTATCGACAGCGCGGTGCAGGAGTCCCTGGAAGCCATCGGCGAAGCCCTAGCCGAAAACGGCAAGGTGATCGTCACTGGCTGCCTTGGCGCCAAAGAGAACCAGATCCGCGAGATCCACCCCAAGGTGCTCGAGATCACCGGTCCCCACGCCTATGAAGAGGTGCTGGGCCACGTTCACAAATACGTGGAGAAGCCGCAACACAACCCCTTTACCAGCCTGGTGCCGGCCCACGGCGTCAAGCTGACCCCGCGTCACTACGCCTATCTGAAGATTTCCGAAGGCTGCAACCACCGCTGCACCTTCTGCATCATCCCCTCCATGCGCGGGGATCTGGTGAGCCGCCCCATCGGCGAGGTACTGGCCGAGGCCAAGCGCCTGAAAGAGGCCGGCGTGAAGGAGATCCTGGTGATCTCCCAGGACACCTCCGCCTACGGCGTCGACGTAAAACACCGCACCGGCTTCTACGACGGCATGCCGGTCAAGACCAGCATGGTCGCCCTGTGCGAAGAGCTGGCCAAGCTCGATATCTGGGTGCGTCTGCACTACGTCTACCCCTATCCGCACGTGGATGACGTCATCCCCCTGATGCGCGATGGCAAGGTATTGCCCTACCTCGATATCCCGCTGCAGCATGCCAGCCCGCGCATCCTGAAGCTGATGAAGCGTCCAGGCACCGTCGAGCGCACCCTGGAGCGGATCCAGAAGTGGCGCGAGATCTGCCCCGAGATCACCCTGCGCTCCACCTTTATCGTCGGCTTCCCGGGCGAGACCGAGGAAGATTTCCAGATGCTGCTCGACTTTATCGACAAGGCGGAACTGGATCGCGTCGGCTGCTTCAAATACAGCCCGGTGGAAGGGGCCAAGGCCAACGAATTGCCGGATCCCGTGCCCGAAGAGGTACAGGAAGAGCGCTTCCAGCGCTTTATGGAGCTGCAACAGCAGGTCTCCATCCGCAAGCTCGCCCGCAAGGTCGGCCAAGAGATGATCATCATCATCGACGAAGTGGATGAAGAGGGTGCCACCGGCCGCTCCGCCGCCGATGCCCCCGAGATCGACGGTCTGGTCTACCTGAACGGTGAAACCAGCCTCAAGCCCGGCGACATGGTCAAGGTTCGCATCGACGAAGCCGACGAATATGACCTGTGGGCCAGCCTGATCGGCTAACCCCCTCTCACAATAAAAAAGCGCCCTCGGGCGCTTTTTTATTGTCTGACTATCGGTGGCGATCAGTTAGGGTTGCAACCTGAGGCGACAGTCATTCAAGGCGAAGCCAAGAAATCCCTCACATCAAGGCCGGTAACCAGATACTGCTTTGCCCATCGAGCTCCACCGATAACCAGTCTCGCCAGCCATGGGCGAGCAAATAATCATCGGCTAATAACTTATTTATTGATCTATAGCCGGTTTTTATCGGCTCCCTGTTTTGCTCCCCCACCGTCTTGGTTAAGATGCCTCACTTGGCAACCATTCTTGCAGAGACACATCTGTGCAGCCGTTCCGCCATCCACCACATCGCCGGATAACATCAGCAGGCTGGAGGCTGTAATCCACGGGCGGTAGCGTGGGGTTTGGCCACTTTATGAAAATCAATAATCATATGCGTCGAAGCGTAAAAATTATTGCTTACACAAGAGGTTACCCATTTGATTTTCTCTAATCAGAATTTCTAACGATAATGTTTACCGCAATTTTCATAGACGGTTGAAGTTGATATCGAACATAAATAGTGAATGAAATGGTCTAGTTATTTAAAAGTATAGATAGTCCTTCTTTTTATAAAATACTCCCAGACATCAGATCCCATTTCCCTAAAAGAATATATTTTATTAGCCATAAAACCAAAAGGAATGAAAATTGAGCAACAGTGAAATAATTGCAACATCTGCTGCAATTATTGCATTTTCAACGACAATTGTATCTATATGGCAGGCTTATTTAAATAGACAATACTATAGGCTATCCACAAGGCTACACCTGCTAATAGATCAAATTTTGTATCAAGACATCCCGATGGAGTTTACGTTTAAAAACAATGAATTAGGCCCAGCGATAATAATTGACTTTGATGTGATAATCGATGATCGATGATCGATGATCGATGATCGATGATCGATGATCGATGATCGTTATATAAAAACCACCGAATGCCCAGTGACAAAAACATTATCAGCTCTTGAGGTAACAGGAACAAATAACTCTATACATACTATAACTGAAGGTGAAGCTATCAGCGTGGGGGGAGAGGTAACGATCTTGAAGATTGAGGATGAACCATACCCCGACGAAATAATCTCAGCAATAAAATAACTCGATAGATGTGTTAAGTTTAGGGTTGTGTATGAATCAATATATGGTGAACGTTTTACCTACTTAGGAAATTGCTAAAGACCAAAGTTTAATAAAGACACCCAGTTGCCATATTAATATTTGCCTTCTTAGTTCGTTGATTCGAGCAATGAATAATTTTTCGGTAATTCGTCTAATCGCCTCTACCTTCTAACCACCACACATTCTGTGACTAAACAAGCGGTGTGATTCACTTAGTTCATTGCGCCCTACGGTACTACAACTTTAAATATAAAGACAAAACATTATGAAAGCACGCGTGATTTACTTATTTTGTTTCCTCGGGTTATTCAGCCAAATCTCATTTGGTAGTGAGGCCGGATCTCAAGTGCCACTTCGAACAAAGGACTACCCGGCACCACCTGTATATAAAGGTAAGCCAGCCAAACTTTCACTAGACTCTGAATTGGCCAGAACATTCCGCACCCGACTTACCGCGGCCTTGTCACAAAAGCCTGTATATGCTGGTGAATATGTACTAACAGGCTGGGGATGTGGTTCATCAGGTTGTTATGATCAAGTCCTTGTCAACAAACGCACGGGTAAGGTACTGGATGCGGTATTTAATGCCTATAGCTCATATGATGTGAGTAATGATTCTGATATCCGGGTGGGAGAATGGATAGAATCTCCCCAAATTGATAGCCGCCTTCTCACAACGGTTAAAGTTGAAAACAGTCAAGACGGAAAGTCTTTTATTTATTACATAAACTATTACATCGTTGATAAAAACCAGCTCACACTTATAAAAACTGTCCAAGACAGTAAATAAAATACGAAAGCAACACTTTTCAAAAACTCACGCAGAAGAATAAATTACCATGAAATATCTTCTCATCATTACAGCTTTATTGCTGTGTTTCTCCGTATCAGCAAAGACAAACTCATCTTATATGATTGGCGGAGTCAAAATTGAAATACAAAAAGAAAATGACTGTTATTATTTATTAGCTACCGGAAAAGAGAAAGAAACACTGATATGTGTTGATGATGAACTGCAATCTGACATTATCATAAAAGATTTCAACTTTGATGGTTACAAAGATATCGCAATCTCTAGCTCTCTCGGCATGGTAAATACCGTCTTTTATGTATTCTTGTATGACCATATAAATGTAGCATTTAAAGAGTTAAAATTTGCTGACTATAAAATGCCCGCATCTGCTTGCGGGGATCTCTATAACCTTGCAGTTCGATTAGACGATCTTTCTTTGGTTAGCTCTTGCCGCTCCGGCCCTGTATGGTATTACGACACTTACGAATATAATTCTCTGGGTGAGCTCTGGCTATATAAAACAACAGAGTATCAAATCCAAAACTCCGAGATTGAGACCTTCCCTCTTTACGAGCACACATTTAATAATAAGGGTGATAAACTGGACACCGTTGCGATTGACTTTGATGGCAAGAAAATTCTTTGGCCAATCACATCCGAGAAAACCTTTCTCCACTCATCGCCTAAAAAAACATCAAAGACAAAAGCCTATCTTATTCATAATGACAAAGTAGAAATTCTAGAGCAAAAGGATGACTGGATTAAGATTCGGTTTGCCTCCAGAAAAGGCCCCCTTGTCCGTTGGCTTTATCTTCCAGAAGCAATAGCCAAAAGTTAACCTAGAACTTTTAATACCCAAGCATACTTAGATATTCGCGTCATCAATTCGGTAGGGTGCAATAAGCGCAGCGCATTGCACCTCTACCTTTCCTGCCTCCAAACAAGCGGTGCAATTCACTTCGTTCATTGCACCCTACGACTACGACGCCCATACCTGTGGTTTCACTCACGCGTTGTGGTGAGCTGTCAGGCTCCGACGGCTCAAGCCATTTCTCCACCTTTCCCCTATCTTGTTTCCCATTTCACCTCCCCCATCATCTCCATTTATGTGCGGTGGCTCACACCTTTTGGTTCCTTCTTACCTCACAAATTTACAGACCCTTGCCTACTTTCGTCCAGAGGGCCACACGTGCCATGGCGAATACATTTCGATAAGAAAAAGTATAATATATTGATTTTTAACCATAAAAATTAATTTCGCGATTCAATCCAACCCTATTTTGTCAGCTGCTCTGCGGTGAGATCAGGGTCACACTCAGGCCATAACCGCACAAAAATCCAGTTATTCGCACATTTGTCCGATAGGGTGACTGACTCCCCGGCGCGATAATAGCCAGGTCAAGTTTTGTCTGCATGCCGGCCGTACAAGAGCGGCATACCAACAGCTCCATCAAGGGAGCGGGGAGAGCGCCATGATCACCACACTGATCAATGAACATCTGATCAATCTCGATTTGAAAGCGACGCACAAGGAGGGGGTCTTCCATGAGATGGCCGCCCTGCTGGCGGCGCAAGGCAAGGTCAGCGACCAGCAGGCCTTTATCAAGGACTTGTGGGCCCGTGAGGAACTCGGTAACACCGGCTTCGAGGAAGGAGTGGCCCTGCCCCACGCCAAGAGCGCGGCGGTGAGCACCCCGGCGGTGGCCATCGGCATCAGCCGCACCGGCATCGAGTACGGCGCCGAAGATGGCAAGCCGTCCCACCTCTTTTTCATGATCGCCTCCCCCGACGGGGGCGCCAACCACCATATCGAGGTGCTGGCCGAGCTCTCCGCCAAGCTGATTGAAGAGGGCTTTATCGATGCATTGCTGGCGGCCAAGAGTCCGGCCGAGGCACTGGCGCTGCTGCTTGAGAAAAAAGAGGAGCAAGCCGTCACTGCGACCACCAGCAAGGGGTTGATCATTGGCGTCACCGGCTGCCCGGCCGGCATCGCCCACACCTATCTGGCGGCGGAATCCCTGGAGCGCGCCGCCCGTGAACTCGGTTACGAAGTAAAGGTGGAGACCAACGGCTCCATCGGCGTCAAGAACAGCCCGACCGCGGACGAAATCGCCCGCGCCAGCGCCATCGTGGTGGCCTGCGACAAGCAGGTGGACATGGCCCGCTTCAATGGCAAACCGCTTATCAAAACCGGCGTCAAGGCGCCCATCAAGGATGGCAAGGGGCTGATCGAGCAGGCCCTGAAGGCCCCCGCCTATGTGGCGGACAAGGATGAGCGCAAGAGTGAGGAGAAGAGCACCGGCGGCAGTTCGGATCTCTATCGCTATCTGATGAACGGCGTCTCCCACATGATCCCGTTTGTGGTCACGGGGGGCCTGCTGATTGCCCTGTCGCTCGCCATCGGCGGCAACCCGACCCCAAGCGGCATGCAGATCCCGGAAGGGAGCATGTGGAACCAGATCCTCAACGTGGGCGTGGCCGCCTTTACCCTGATGATCCCCATCCTGGCGGGCTATATCGCCTACGCCATCGGTGATCGTCCGGCGCTGGCGCCGGGCTTTATCGGCGGCTGGATCGCCAACAACGGCAGCTTCTACGGCGCCGACGCCGGCACCGGCTTTATCGGCGCCATCATAGCAGGCCTCCTGGTCGGCTATCTGGTGCGCTGGATTGCGACTCGCCAGTACCACAAGATGGTGCAGCCGCTGGTGCCGATCCTCATCGCCCCCATCGTCGGGTCGCTCTTTATCGCCGCCGTCTTTATCTTCATCATCGGTGCTCCCATCGCCGACATGATGACGGGTCTGAACGCCATGCTGCTCTCCATGAGCGGTGGCAGCCTGGTACTGCTGGGGATCGTGCTCGGTGGCATGGCCGGCTTTGACATGGGTGGCCCGGTCAACAAGGTAGCCTTCCTGTTCTCGGTGGGCATGATCGCCTCCGGCCAGACCCAGTTCATGGGTGCCATGGCCTGCGCTATCCCGGTCGCCCCCCTTGGCATGTCGCTGGCTACCGTGCTCGGTCGCAAGCTCGGCATCTTCGATGCCTCTGAAATCGAAGCGGGCAAGGCCGCCGGTGCCATGGGTCTGGTGGGGATCTCCGAGGGTGCCATCCCGTTTGCCGCCCGCGACCCCCTCGCCGTCATTCCGGCCAACGTACTGGGCAGCATGACCGCCGCCGTGATGGCCTTCCTGTTTGGCATCACCAACAGCGTCGCTCACGGTGGCCCCATCGTGGCCCTGCTGGGTGCGGTCAACAAACCGCTGCTGGCCCTGCTCTGCATGATCTGCGGCGCCATCGTCACTGGCGTGGTGGCGGTTGCCCTGAAAAAACTGCGCATGAAGAAGAGCGATGAGGCCATGCTCGCCAAAGCGGCCTGAGCGCTCCCCCGTCAGTGACCGTCAGTCATAACAAGAGGCCACCCCAGGGTGGCTTCTTTGCGTCAGTGGACAAACGGCTCAAACAAAAATGGTTGCGCCCTCTACTCATCCCGGCCCGCTCAGCTCCGATTGCCCTTGGCGCAATGTGATCATCTTCACGCTTGATGGCGAAATCGGACAAAATTAGGAAAATTTCCTACTCCTGCTAGGGATGGCTCTCAAGCCATTTATTCCCCCCCTGACTAGAGTCAGCTCACCTGATGTCGTGACCCGCACAGCGCGTGGCGAAAGCCCCGCCGATCCCGTGCCGGGCCCGGGTTCATATGGACAAAACTGCGGCCGAGCGCCGCGTTTGCCATCCCCCTTTCATGACGTGACCTCTTCCAACGCTTGAACAACGACCAATAAACAGGCGGGAGGCACGGCGGAAATAGCGTCTATCTCGCAGAGGATGAACGAAGATGTTGAAACTGCTCCAACAGGTCCGGGTGCCCACCCTGGATCTGCCGGTCGAAGCCCGGCGCAAACTCTGGTTCAAGCCGTTTATGCAATCCTATCTGGTTGTATTCATCGGCTATCTGACCATGTATCTGATCCGCAAGAACTTCAACATTGCGCAGAACGACATGATCCAGACCTACGGTCTCTCCATGACCGAGCTTGGCATGATCGGTCTTGGTTTCTCCATCACCTATGGCGTGGGCAAGACCATCCTCTCCTACTATGCCGACGGCAAGAACACCAAGCAGTTCCTGCCGCTGATGCTGATCCTCTCAGCCCTGTGCATGCTGGGCTTCAGTGCCAGCATGGGTGGCACGGGTTTTAGCCTCTACCTGATGATCTTCTTCTACGCCCTGAGCGGCTTCTTCCAGAGCTGTGGCGGCTCCTGCAGCTACTCCACCATCACCAAGTGGACCCCCCGCAACAAGCGCGGCACCTATCTGGGCATGTGGAACCTCTCCCACAACGTGGGTGGCGCCGGTGCGGCCGGTGTGGCGCTGTTCGGTGCCAACTACCTGTTCGATGGCAACGTGCTCGGCATGTTCATCTTCCCCTCCATCATTGCGCTGATCGTCGGCTTTATCGGCCTGCGCTTTGGTAGCGATTCACCGGAAGCCTACGGCCTTGGCAAGGTGGAAGAGCTGTTTGACGAAGCGGCTAGCGAAGAGGACGTCGCCACCGAAGAGCAGAAGCTCACCAAATGGCAGATCTTCGTCAAGTACGTGCTGATGAACAAGGTGATCTGGCTGCTCTGCTTTGCCAACATCTTCCTCTACGTGGTGCGCATCGGTATCGACCAGTGGTCCACCGTCTATGCCCACCAGGAGCTCGGCTTCTCTAAGGACGTCGCCATCCAGGGCTTTACCTTCTTCGAAGTGGGCGCCCTGGTCGGCACCCTGATGTGGGGTTACCTCTCCGATCTGGCCAACGGTCGTCGTGGTCTGGTGGCCTGCGTGGCACTGGCACTCATCATCGCCACCCTGGGTCTCTACCAGCACGCCACCACCCAGTTCATGTTCCTGGGCTCCCTGTTCCTGCTGGGCTTCCTGGTGTTTGGTCCGCAACTGCTGATCGGCGTGGCCGCCGTGGGCTTCGTACCCAAGCAGGGGATCAGTGTGGCCGATGGCGTCAAGGGTACCTTCGCCTACCTCATCGGTGACAGCTTCGCCAAACTGGGTCTGGGCATGATCGCCGACGGTACCCCCATCTTCGGCCTGACCGGCTGGAGCGGCACCTTCGCCGCGCTCGACATTGCCGCAGCCGCCTGTCTGGTGCTGATGGCCTGTGTGGCCATCGCGGAAGAGCGCAAGATCCGCCGCCTCAAGCGCGAGCTGAAAGCCGCCGAGCTGGCAACCCAGTCCGCCTAAGGGACAGAGTTCCTACTCCATACACGCTCTTGTGTCCATCCGGCCCGTCCAGTTGACGGGCCGGTTTTTTATCGGTCTCAGCCATCATCAAATGACCCCGCCCCTGCACGCTACGTGTACAGACACAAGGTCAGGTCCCACTCCAGATCCCATTTTCAGCCCCCGCCTTTGGCAAGCGTCCGGAGTTGGCGCTATCTTGTGGCACCCTTTTGCCAACAAAACAGAGAGCTGATGAAGATCGTCGCCGTCACCGCCTGTCCCACCGGCATCGCCCACACCTACATGGCCGCCGAGGCCCTGCAAAAAGCCGCCGCCGCTCTTGGTCTCAAGATCAAGGTAGAGACCCAGGGAGCCATGGGGATGGAGAACATGTTGACCGCCCGGGACATCGCCGCCGCCGAACTGGTGCTGATCGCCTCGGACATCGAGATCGAGCAAAAAGATCGCTTTCTCGGCTGTCGCACCCATCAGGTGCGCCTCGAGACAGTGTTGCTCAATGCCCAGGCCGTGCTCAGGGGGCTGCCGCTGCAGGCCTGATGCTGACCCGCGAGATCACCTTCTACTGTCATCATGGCATGAGCATCACCCAGGCCAAGCAACTGAGTCGGCTGGCAGGGATGTTCAAATCCTGCATTCGCGGCGCCAATCTCACCCGCCGCCAAACCGTGACAGTGAGCAACCAGCTCTCCCTGCTCACCCTGGCCATCCAGCCCGGGGATCTCTGCCAGTTGCAGATAGAGGGGAACGACGCCGAGCTGGCCCACATGGCCTTTACCTGCTGGTGCGGCGAGCTGGGCCAGCCACTGGTGCGCCCGGCAACCGCCGCCCTGGCCGAGCAGCGCCTGGCCGACGCCCTGCCCGACTATTGCTTTACCCTGACCCAGCTTGGCCACTGCCAGACAGGGCTGGACAAGCCCCAGGCCCTCTCGCAGCTTATCAATCTGCTGCCTGCCCAGCTGGTCACCGACAGCGCCGGGCTGGCCGACGAGATTGCCTCGCGTGAACAGATCGCCGCCACCATCATACGACCGGGGCTTGCCATGCCCCATGTGTTGAGCGCAAGGGTGACCCGGCCCGCGCTGGCCCTGCTGGCCAGCAAGGCCCCCATCGAGTGGGGCTCCCGGATAGGGCCGGTGCAGACTCTCATCCTGCTGGCGATCCCCGCCGGTAGCCCGCGCGAGACCCTGCTTCCCCTCACCCGGCTGGCCCGCGCCATGCTAGACGACGTCATCGCCAGCGCCCTGCTCAAGGCAAGTTCATCCCCTGCCCGCCAGGCCATCGTCGTCGAGAGCCTGCTCGGCTGAAAAGCGCCCCCGTTCATCTCGCCGACAAGCCCCTGTGATACACTCGCTGCCATTGTTCGTTTGACGTGTGTATCCGATGAAATCTGCCCGCTCCCGCCTCTCCCTCTCTGCGCGCCCACCTCGTGACAAGGGGCCCCGAGTCTCCTCCGCGCCTCGCAAGCCACAGATGGCCCCGGCCGATCGCAAGCTCCTGCTGCTGAACAAACCCTACATGGTGCTCTGCCAGTTCACCGACGAGGCCGGGCGGAAGACCCTCAAGGATTACATCAAAGAGCCCGGCATCTATGCCGCGGGTCGGCTCGACCGCGACAGCGAGGGCCTCTTGCTGCTCACCAATGACGGCAAGTTGCAGGCACGCCTCACCCAGCCGGGGGAGAAGACCCCCAAGACCTACTGGGTGCAGGTGGAAGGAGTGCCGAGCGAAGCGGCACTGAAGGCCCTGCGCGCCGGTGTGGAGCTTAATGACGGCATGACTCTACCCGCCGGGGCGCGCATCATGGATGAACCCGACGTGTGGCCACGCAATCCGCCCATTCGCGAGCGCATGGAGATCCCCACCTGCTGGCTCGAGATCAAGATCATCGAGGGGCGCAACCGCCAGGTGCGACGCATGACCGCCCATATCGGCCACCCCACCTTGCGTCTTATCCGCTACGCCATTGGCGACTGGACCCTCGATGATCTGGCGCCCGGCGAGAGCCGCAGCCTGCCGGCGCCGGAACTGGCTCCCCTTAACCCACCGCCCCGTCGCAGCGGCCAGACCGGCCAACCGCATAGCCCCCGGGCGGCACGCCCCGCAGGCAGCAAACCACGGGGGCAAACTCAAACCACAAACCAGGCCCCTGCCGGCAACAAGCCCCGCAGCGGTGGCCGGGGCAGCGGTGGCCGGGGCAGCGGTGGCCGGGGCAGCGCGCGCCGACCGGCCCGCGGCGGCCAATCCTGAATGAATCAACGAGACAAGGAGTCCCTATGAGCGATCATCCACCGCTGCCCACCCGCCTCACCGTCGCCGCCCTGGTGCACTGGCAGGGCCGTTTTCTGGTGGTCGAAGAGGAGATAAGGGGTCAGCGCCGCTTCAACCAGCCTGCCGGCCATGTGGAGCCGGGGGAAAACCTGCTTGAAGCGGCCTGCCGCGAGCTGAAGGAAGAGACCGGGCTCATCGCCAGTCCCACCGCCTGGCTGGGGACCTATCTCTACAAGCCGGCGGACAGCGAGGCCACCTATGTGCGCATCGCCATGGTGTTCGACCTTGAAAAAGCCCCGGGGCAGCACCATCCAGAGGATCCCGACGGCGACGTGCTGGCCTGCCACTGGTTGACACTAGAGGAGCTTGGCGAGTGCAAATCCTCTTTGCGCAGCCCCCTGGTGTGGCAGTGCATCCAGGATTATCTGGCGGGCACCCGCTTGCCCCTCTCTGCGCTCAAGGCCTTTATCTGAGGCCATTTGACGCCGATTTTCGCCCCGTGGGGCAATGAAGAGAAAAACGATTTCCTGCCGTCGGGTTCCTGATGGGAACGGCGGCATGGAGATGTGACCGGGGGCGCAAAACTCTGGTAGAATACGCCCCGTTTAAACGAACTGGTAACTTCGACTAATGACAGACAACAGCCAAATCAAGGTGATCGTCGGCATGTCCGGCGGCGTGGATTCTTCCGTCTCGGCCTACCTGCTCCAGCAGCAGGGCTATCAGGTCGAAGGCTTGTTCATGAAGAACTGGGAAGAAGACGACACGGACGAGTACTGCTCTGCCGCCCAGGATTTGGCTGATGCCAAGGCCGTCTGCGACAAGCTGGGGATCAAACTCCACACCATCAACTTCGCCGCCGAGTACTGGGACAACGTGTTCGAGCACTTCCTCGAAGAGTACAAGGCAGGGCGCACGCCGAACCCCGATATCCTGTGCAACAAGGAGATCAAGTTCAAGGCGTTCCTCGAGTTTGCCGCCGAAGAGCTGGGTGCCACCTACATCGCCACTGGCCACTATGTGCGCCGTGACGACAGCACCGGCCGTCCGCGCCTGCTGCGCGGTCTCGACACCAACAAGGATCAGAGCTACTTCCTCTACACCCTGAGTGAAAGCCAAGTGGGTCAGAGCCTGTTCCCGGTCGGCGATCTGGAGAAGCCGGAGGTGCGCCGCATCGCCGAGCAGCTCGACCTGATTACCGCCAAGAAGAAGGACTCCACCGGCATCTGCTTTATCGGCGAGCGCAAGTTCAAGGACTTCCTGGCCAAGTTCCTGCCCGCCCAGCCCGGCCCCATCGAAACCGTGGATGGCAAGGTGATCGGCACCCACCAGGGGCTGATGTACCACACCCTGGGCCAGCGCAAGGGGCTCGGCATCGGTGGCCGCAAGGATGCCACCGAAGAGGCCTGGTACGTGGTGGACAAAGAGGTGGAGCGCAATGTGCTGGTGGTCGCCCAGGGCGAACATCCCCGTCTCTACTCCGACGGCCTCATCGCGAGCCAATTGCATTGGGTGGATCGCACTCCCATTCGCGAGCCGCGCCGCTGCACCGTCAAGACCCGTTACCGCCAGCAGGATATCCCCTGCCTGATCCAGCCCATCGACGACGAGACCATCCGGGTGATCTTCGACGAAAGCCAAGCTGCAGTGACCCCGGGCCAATCCGCCGTCTTCTACGACGGGGAAGTGTGCCTGGGCGGCGGCATTATCGAACAGCGTTTCAGCCATCCGGTCTAAGGGATGAGACTGCCGTTTCGGGGCAAAGCCTGGCGCCAGCGCCCCGAAACCCGTCATCCGGTTGAACAGCACAAATAGAAGGCAGCATACGTGAGCGACAAATTCCAAGACAGAACCATGGCCTTCGCCGGCATCTGCCAGGCCGCCTACCTGGTACAGAAGGTGGCCCGCGACGGCACCTGTGACGAGGCCTCCCTGCGCGAGAGCCTGCAAAGCATCCTGGTTACCGATCCCAAGCAGCCGCTGGACGTATTCGGCAACCACCTGGCCATTCGCGATGGCTACCGCGCCCTGGTCGACCAGCTGGGCGCCGACGGCAGCCAGAAGAACGCCGAGCTGACCCGCTACGTGGTGAGTCTGATTGCGCTGGAGCGCAAGCTGGCCAAGCGCAAGGACATTCTCAACATGCTGGGCGAGCGGATCAGCCAGATCGGCCGTCAGCAACAGCATTTCGATCTGCTCGACGAGCAGATCCTGGCCAATATGGCGAGCATCTACAGCGATCTTATCAGCCCCATCGGGCCGCGCATCCAGGTAGCGGGCACCCCGCTGTTCCTGCAACAGCCGCTGGTGCAGCACAAGGTGCGCGCCCTGCTGCTGGCCGGCATTCGCGCCGTGGTGCTGTGGCGCCAGCTGGGTGGCAGCCGCACCCAGATCATCTTCGCCCGCAAGAAGATGGTCGAACTGGCCAAACGTTACTAATCATCGCTCGCGCCCGGGCAGAGAGATCGACATCAAGGTGAACAGCCGCACATCAGCCTTGATAACCACTGCAAGCGCGCGAGTGAATAAGCATCCCCCACACACATCAGGAGTTCACCACATGGAGCTGTCAGCGCTGACTGCTGTTTCCCCGATTGACGGTCGTTATGGCGACAAGGCCGATGCCCTGCGTCCCATCTTCTCCGAATTCGGCCTGCTGCGTTTTCGCGTCGAAGTCGAAGTGCGCTGGTTGCAGAAACTGGCCAGCCACGCCGGGATCCCGGAAGTCCCTGCCCTGAGCGCGGCCGCCAGTGCCCTGCTCGACGGCATCGTCAGCAACTTCAACGAAGCCGACGCCGCGCGCATCAAACAGATCGAGCGCACCACCAACCATGATGTGAAAGCGGTGGAGTACTTCCTGAAAGAGAAGGTGGAAGTGAACCCTGAGCTCGCCGCCGTCAGTGAGTTCATCCACTTCGCCTGCACCTCCGAAGACATCAACAACAACTCCCACGGCCTGATGCTGAAAACCGCCCGGGAAGAGGTGATCAAGCCTTACTGCGAAAAGCTGATCGGCGAGATCAAGCGCCTGGCCCATGAGTATCGCGACATGCCGCTGCTGTCGCGCACCCACGGTCAGCCGGCCACCCCGAGCACCATGGGCAAGGAGATGGCCAACGTCGCCTACCGTCTGGAGCGCCAGCTCAAGCAGATCATGGCGGTCGAGATCCTCGGCAAGATCAACGGCGCCGTGGGCAACTACAATGCCCACATCAGCGCCTATCCGGAAGTTGACTGGCACCAGTTCTCCGAGGAGTTCGTCACCTCTCTGGGCCTGACCTGGAACCCCTACACCACCCAGATCGAGCCGCACGACTACATCGCCGAGCTGTTCGACGCCATGGCACGCTTCAACACCATCCTGATCGACTTCGATCGCGATGTGTGGGGCTACATCTCCCTGGGCCACTTCAAGCAGCGCACTATCGCCGGTGAAATCGGCTCCTCCACCATGCCGCACAAGGTCAATCCCATCGACTTCGAAAACTCCGAAGGCAATCTGGGTCTGGCCAACGCCGTGTTCCAGCACTTGGCAGCCAAGCTGCCCATCTCCCGCTGGCAGCGAGATCTGACCGACTCGACCGTGCTGCGCAACCTGGGCGTGGCGGTGGGTTACTCCCTGATTGCCTATCAGGCGACCCTGAAGGGTATCTCCAAGCTGGAAGCCAACAGCGATGCCATGGCCGCCGATCTGGATGCCAACTGGGAAGTGCTGGCCGAACCGATCCAGACCGTGATGCGCCGCTACGGCATCGAGAAGCCCTATGAGAAGCTCAAAGAGCTGACCCGTGGCCGTCGCGTGGACGCCGAAGGAATGCGCACCTTTATCGACACGCTGGAATTGCCGGAAGCCGTCAAGGTCGAGCTGAAGAAGCTGACCCCGGCCAACTATATCGGCGACGCCCAGCGTCTGGTCGATCTGCTGAAATAAGCTGATAACCAATGAACAGGGGCCCTGTGCATGCTCTGCCACAGGGCCCCTGTTATTTTCAACCCGGGTCACTATTTTCGACCTGCGTCACTATGTTCAACGACGTAGCCATGCTCAACTGCGTAGCTGTGTTCAACTACGTAGTTATGTTCAACCGAGTGGCCTTGCCCAAGCCCGTCTTGGGCAAGCCCTCTCTCACAAGATACGAGAAGCACCATGTACCAACTCAATCTGGATATCGCTCACTTCCTCGAGCACTACTGGCAGAAGCGTCCGCTCCTTATCAAGGGCGGCTTCACCGACTTTCAGGATCCCATCAGCCCGGACGAGCTGGCGGGTCTGGCCATGGAAGAGGTGATTGAATCGCGCCTGGTCACCCGCTTCAACAACAAGTGGGAGGCAGCCCACGGCCCCTTCGAATCCTACGATCACCTGGGTGAGGAGAACTGGACCATTCTGGTGCAGGCCTGCAACCACTGGGCGCCCGAGGTCAACGAGCTGGCACTGCCGTTCCAGTTCATCCCGGGCTGGCGTTTTGACGATGTGATGGTGAGCTTCTCCACCCCCCATGGCGGTGTCGGCCCCCACATCGACAACTACGACGTCTTCATCACCCAGGGTCAGGGCAAGCGCCACTGGCGCGTCGGCGATGCCACACCGCGCAATGAGTTCGCCGCCCACGCCGCCCTGCTGCACTGCGAGCCGTTCGAGGCGATCATCGACGTCATCATGGAGCCGGGCGATATCCTCTACATTCCGCCCGGATTCCCCCACGAGGGCTATGCCATCGAGCCCTCCCTGAACTTCTCGGTGGGCTTCCGTGCACCGGACGCCAAGGCGCTTATCTCCTCCTTTGCCGACCATCTGATCGACAACGACCTGCGTACCGAGCGCTACGGTGATCCTGACCTCAAGCCCCGCGCCCGCCACGGCGAAATCCAGCCCCACGAGTTGCACCGCCTGCGCGAGCTGATGCAACAGGCCCTCGATGACGAGACCCTGTTCAAGGAGTGGTTCGGCACCATGATCTCCGAGGCCAAGCACGATCTGGACGTCAATCCGGTGGAGCCGGACTACAGCGCCGAGGAAGTGGCCGACCTGCTGACCCAGGGTGAGCCCGCCATCAAGGTGCCGGGGCTGCGCTCTGTCTGGTTTAGCGGCGAAAGCCAGACCTGCTACATCGACGGCGAAGCCTGGACCCTGCCGAGCGAGGATGCGGCGGCCATTTCGCTCTTGTGCGACAAGGACATGGTCACCCAGGCCGACATGGTGGAACTCGCCGATCAGGCCGGCTTCCTGCAGCTGCTGACCCGGCTGGTCAACCGCGGTTACTGGTTCTTCAACTGATCCTCTCGCTGTGACAAAAGGCGCCTTCGGGCGCCTTTTTTATCTCTGTGGCCACCGACTTCACATCATCTGCTGCCAACCAGGCCGACCCAGCGGCTCTTTTCACTTCTTGCCTGCTCCACAACCGGCTTTCGAAGCTGAACCCACTCTTGACGGCGCGCCTGATGATGCTTTTTTGCACAAGTAAAAGCTCGTATCATGCGGTCATTGCTCAAGCAGACAGGTTCAAGAGAGAGGGTATCCCATGCAGATCAGCACTCGTCCCATGCCGTTGCCCGGTTATGACAACGCCTATCCCAAGCTGACCCCGGAGCAGATCAGCCAGGGCCGCGACAAGGCGCTGGACAAGAAAGATGAGTATGTGGCGAAGCAGGAGGAGAAGGAGACTACCCGCCGCACTCTGG
>NZ_CDCG01000002.1:0-109254 GCF_000819845.1 Aeromonas enteropelogenes | reverse complement strand
CCCGCCGCACTCTGGCCGTCTCCTATACCGAGCAGCAGCAGGACAAAGCCGCGGTGGATCATTATATGCAAGCCAGCGGCCAGGAGAGCGACGGGCAGAGCGCCCCGACGGCCGCCGATATCTACCGGATGGAAGCGCGCCACCAGCAGCAACAGCAGCTCGGCGACTACCTGCAGTTCAGGCAGAGCCCCCTCGGCCAGCAGATGGGAGAGATGGTCGGTCAGGGCGACAAGCGGGGCAACCTGCTCGACATCATGGCCTGATCCCCATCAATGCAGATGAAAAAAGCCCTCATCGAGGGCTTTTTGCTATTCACACGCTTCCTGGTGTTCTTCCGCCACTTCATCAGGCAGTTCATCAAACAGGGGGTGATAGAGCACTTCCCCGGCAACGCCCGCAAGGCCCCCCGGTTGCAGCTCCATCGCCATGAAGCAGTCGGCGGGCACTTCGTAGATGCAGTGCAGGCCGAACTCGCTGGCCGGACGAAACCCGAAGCGGCTGTAATAGGCCGGGTCACCGAGCACCACCACCGCCTTCCAGTCCATCTCCAGCGCCGTATCCAGTCCTTCGCGGATCAGATCCGAACCTATGCCCTGCCCCTGCCAGTCGGGATGTACCGCCACCGGAGCCAGCCCGAGCCAGGGACCTTCCTCACCCGCAATGGTGATCGGGCTCAGCATCAGGTGCCCCATGAACTCGTACTCCTCCTCCTCGACCATGGTCACCACGGCGGCGCCGCATTCGCGCAGACGGTTGACCAGCTCGGCCTCATCGCAACGGCCAAAGGCGGCGCTCACCAGCTCATAGACCGGCAACATGTCGCCAGGGCGCTCGGTTCTCAACATACAGCGTTACTCCTCGTACAGCGGAGCGGCCATTATTCCACACAAGTGGCGAGCGGCCTGAGCGCCTTTATCCAGAAATGGGAGTGTGCACTCAGGAAAACGATTGGCATACCTCTGACGAGGGAGAGAAAGTGAACGCGGATCGACCCGTGGCCAGGCTCTTCCACACAAAGGGATGAGATGGAAATGCCGGGCGCACCCTGGGTGCGCCCGATGGTTTTGTCAGGCTCGCCTTACTCTGCCTGACAGGCAGCCGGCAGGCTCAGATGGCGGGGGTGTGACTCGATACGGTCGATCCAGGCGCGAATGGCCGGCCACCCCTGCAGGGAGAAAATCCCCTCCTCCGCCACATGGGTGTAGGCGTAGAGAGCGATATCGGCGATGGTCGGCGCCTCGCCGCACAGATAGGGGCTTTGTTTAAGCTGCCGCTCCATCACCGCCAGAGCCTTCTCACCGCCAGCCTTGAGGCCATCGAGTCGCGCCTCCTGGGATTCCGGTCGGCCCAGATAGTGAACGATGAAACGGGCGACCGCGATATAGGGCTCGTGACTGTACTGCTCGAAGAACATCCACTTGAGCACTTCCGCCTGCTGGCGAGGGTCCGATGGCCAGAGCGCGGAGCCCTGCGCCAGATAAAAGATAATGGCATTGGACTCGGCCAGCGCGTCCCCCTCACCGAGGGCCAGCACTGGGATCTTGCCGTTGGGGTTGAGCGCCAGAAACTCGGGAGTTCGGGTATCCCCCGCCTGAATATCCACATTGACCCAGGTCAGGGGCAACTCGAGCCAGCGGGCCAGCAGCCATGCCTTGTAGCAGTTGCCGGATCGCAAATCACCATACAGACGCATACACACTCCTTGTGAAACGGGGGTTGAAACCAGGTTGAATAATCAGGGTGCCAGACGCTCGATATGCCAGCCATCCCCCTCGCGGGTGTAGTAGAAACGATCGTGCAGGCGATGCTCGCCCCCCTGCCAGAATTCGACCGTGTCGATCACCACCCGGTAGCCGCCCCAGAAACTCGGCAGGGGCACTTCACCGCTGGCAAATTTTTGCTTGAGCTCGAGAAACTTGGCTTCCAGCACGCCGCGTGCCGAGATGCGGGTCGACTGCTTGGAGACCCAGGCGGCTATCTGGCTGTCCTTGGGACGGCTGTGGAAATACTTCATCACCTCAAGGGTGCCAAGCTTCTCCACCCGACCAGTCACGTGCACCTGCCTGTCCAGGGGATGCCAGGGGAAAAGCAGGCTGATGCGGGGATTACCCTCCAGCTGATGTGCCTTGCGACTGCCCATGTTGGTGTAGAACACCATCCCCTGGGCGTCGTAGTGCTTGAGCAGTACGGTACGCTGCCAGGGCTGGCCGTCGGCATCCACGGTAGCCACCACCATGGCGGTCGGATCCGTCAGTCTGGCCTCGCAGGCCTGAGCCAGCCACTTTTCGAACAACGTCAGTGGTTCGGCCGGCAGATCGGCCCGGTGCAATCCGCCCCGGGTATATTCGCGGCGCAGATCAGCCACATCCATCATCTTGATTTTCCTTAAGTAAATGATGGCTCCACGACCATCAAAAGAGCGATGCAGGCATTGTGCTCCGGCAACTTCCCAGTGACAAGCCATAACAGGCCAATGTCTTAACCATCATGAATGGCGCCACATTCAGGGAGCCGAGCAAGGGATGCAAGCGGAGAGCACAACGTACATCCACCTTGCACACCATGACCCTTCCCCCTATCATTGCGCGGATTTATCCGTTTTAGAACCGCGCTCGCGAGAAGGCGGTTCATCCTTATCTGGCCAAGGTTAATCTCATGCTCAAATCCCCACTGTTGCCCCGTTTCGGGGATCTGGTCGTTGCCATCGTTGACGATGTACTGGCGCAGGGCCTGACCCTCGATCGCGCCTATGCCCGTCACTTCTCCGGCATCGATCTCAAACCGCAAGAACAGGCAAGGATTGCCCTGGTCACCGGCGACCTGCTGCGTCGTCTCAGTCTCTACTGCGCCCTGACCGGCATTCAGGTCCGTCAGGCCGCCAAGAACGTCTGGCCGCTGCTGCACAGCTGGCACGCCTTCCACAAGATTGCCCAGCCCAACCATCCGACCCTGGATCGCTTCAACGAAGAGGCGTTTCGCCGTCGTCTGGCCGAAGCCAAGAAGAATCCGGTGTTGATGGATGGTTGCCCTGGCTGGCTGGAAAAACTCGGCAGCGAGCAACTGGGCGAAGCCTGGCCTGCCGAGCGTGCCGCCCTCACCGCCATGCCCAAGCGCTACCTGCGGGTCAACACCCTCAAGTGCAACAAGGATGAGCTGCAGGCTGCACTGGCGAAAGAACATGTCACCACAGTCCCGGTTGAAGGGGTCGAGAGTGCCCTGCAGGTCACCTCGGATGCCGCCCTGTTCCGCACCAATGCCTTCGCCGATGGCTGGTTCGAGCAGCAGGATGCCGGCTCCCAGCTGGTGGCCGCCGCCCTGGAGGTCACCCCAGGCATGCGCGTCATCGACGCCTGCGCCGGTGCCGGTGGCAAGACTCTGCATCTGGCCGCCATGATGAACGGCAAGGGCCGCTTGCTGGCGATGGATGTGGAAGAGTGGAAGCTGGAGAACCTCAAGCAGCGCGCCCGCCGCGCCGGGGCTCACAACGTGGAGACCCGGGTCATCACCAGCAGCAAGACAGTCAAGCGCCTGAAAGAGAGCGCGGATCGCGTCCTGCTCGACGTGCCCTGCTCCGGTCTTGGCGTACTCAAGCGCAATCCGGATGCCAAGTGGCGCGACACCGCCGAGCGTCTGCCGGTGCTGGTGGCCCTGCAAGAAGAAATTCTGCAGCGCTACAGCCAGATGGTGAAGGTCGGCGGTCTGCTGGTCTATGCCACCTGCTCCATCCTGCCCCAGGAAAACCGCCAGCAAGTGGACAAGTTTCTCGCCGCCAACGAAAATTTCCGGTTGCGTGACGATCACACCGTGAGCCCTGCCGCCACTGGTTTCGATGGCTTCTACATGGCGCGTATCGAGCGCATCGCCTGATAGTACCGCCACAATAAAAAGGGGAGCCATTGGCTCCCCTTTTTCATGATGCTGATGCGATCTTACTCGGCGGCAGCGTCATCTTTCTTGTACTTGGCGGCAGTTTCCTTGATCAGGGTCTGCAGCTCGCCGGCCTGGAACATCTCGATCATGATGTCGCAGCCGCCGATCAGCTCGCCTTCGACCCACAGCTGGGGGAAGGTCGGCCAGTTGGCGAACTTCGGCAATTCGGCACGGATATCCGGGTTTTGCAGGATATCGACATAAGCAAACGGCTCGCCACAGGACATCAGCGCCTGGGAGGCCTGGGCAGAGAAGCCACAGCTGGGCAGCTTGGGAGACCCTTTCATGTAGATGATGATGGGGTTGTCAGCCAACTGCTGCTTAATCTTTTCAATAGTTTCCATAGATGCCTCACTAGAGCGATTTCGGCGGCCATTCTACTGCAATCTGGCCTGAGCACAAACTCACAAAGGGAAATGTGCATATGAATTGCACAGAGAATTGCACCTGCATTGATCGCGATCATGGCGCCAATCAGGAGTTGTTAGCCCATCTTTGATGCTGCTACAATCCCTTGGCTTTGGGCTATCCTGCCTCATCATTTTATAAACATCTCTTTTCAAATAAGAAAAGAGCACGCAATGTCTTGCAACCGTCGCTTTCGCACGGTCCAGCCAATGGAGAGTAGAAAATGGCATTCGAACTTCCCGCTCTGCCCTATGCAATCAATGCTCTGGAACCGCACATCTCCCAGGAAACTCTGGAATACCACCACGGCAAGCACCACAACACCTACGTGGTCAACCTGAACAATCTGGTGCCGGGTACCGAGTTTGAAGGCAAGTCTCTGGAAGAGATCATCAAGACCTCCAGCGGCGGTATCTTCAACAACGCAGCCCAGATCTGGAACCACACCTTCTACTGGCACTGCCTCTCCCCGAACGGCGGTGGCGAGCCCACTGGCGCCCTGGCCGACGCCATCACCAAATCCTTTGGCTCCTTCGCCGAGTTCAAGGATGCCTTCACCAAGTCTGCCATCGGCAACTTCGGTTCCAGCTGGACCTGGCTGGTCAAGAAGGCTGACGGTTCCCTGGCCATCGTCAACACCTCCAACGCCGGTTGCCCGCTGACCGAAGCCGGTACTACTCCGCTGCTGACCGTCGACCTGTGGGAGCACGCCTACTACATCGATTTCCGCAACCTGCGTCCGAAGTACATGGAAACCTTCTGGGCCCTGGTCAACTGGGAATTCGTGGCCAAGAACCTGGCTGCCTGATAGCCGCTCTTGCCAAAACGCCCTGCATTGCAGGGCGTTTTTTTATATCTGACATCCGGCGATGAAAGCACAGAGGGCGCCTGAAGGTGCCCTCTTTTGTACATGTGTTCAAGCATGTGCAGTTACTGGTCTATTTCATCCAGATACTCGTCCAGATTGGCATCATCGCCACTGGCTTCATCCTGCTTGGGAGCCCCTTGGCTGCCAGTGACCTTGTTTTCGTTGTATTGCAGATAGAAGTCCTTGGTCAGGGCGTAAGGGTCGAGTGCGTTGTCGATGATCCGCTCCTGATCGATCAGCTTGGCACGGGAACCCAGCCCATCCAGCGCCCAGTGGGCCACCTTGAGCGGGAAGGTGAGCAGTGCGTAGGGGAAGTAGAGCACGTCTATGGTATCCCCCACTATCTCGCGGGTGGTGGTGGGGCCATAGACGGGCACCATGACGTAGGCCCCTTCGCCAATGTTCATGCGCCCGAACACGGTAGAGAGCTCCAGCTTGTCGCGCTCAAGCCCGGCGTGTTTGGCCACATCGAAGATACCCAGCAGACCCACAGTGGTGTTGAGGGTAAAGCGGCCCAGGTTGGTGCCCGCCCCCTTCAGATCGCCCGAGAGCAGGTGGTTGACCATGCTGCTCGGCTCGTTGAAGTTTTCCACAAAGTTCTCGAGGCCGACCTTGACCGGCTCGGGTACATAGTTGGCGTAGGCATGCACCACGGGACGGGCGACATAAGGCTCAAGCACGTCGTAGTTGACCGCCCACATCGCCCGGTTGGCCCCCTGGAAGGGATCGCGGGGATCGGCCGCCGTACTGGTTGCCCCCGGCACATTCATGCCGGGATCGAGATCCAGGCTCTCGGGGCCGGGCTTGGGCGGCCCGCCGGCGCAACCTGTTATCAAGAGGGCTGCCAGCACGGCCCCTGAACGCAGATACATATGGAAGTCCTAGATTTTTATTTTGATTAATCAGAATTATAGGCAACCCGGCTCCCATGATGGGAGCCGGGTAGAGAGGTATATTAGAGGGCGTGATCGATACGGATGTCAATCGGCGCTGATGGGATAGTCGCCGTTTTGACTGTTGCAGAGACCCCTTCGAAGGCCCCCTCCTTGTTCATGACGTTGCCACCACGAGAGAGACGCGCCTTGAATTGCAGCTCGGGATAGGCTTCCAGCTTGCTCCCTTCCATCATGGCATCCCCGTCCCCGAGGGAGAGGGTAAGAGGCAGAGTGGGGCCGGCGATACGCTTTACCGCGATGGGCATGGGCGGCCCGTTGGGCACCACCGCAAACACGAACAGATGGGCATCAGGCGGCAACTGAATGCCCTCGGCCAGGGTGATGTGCAGGGGGAACTCTCCCTCCTTCACCTGGCTCTGGGAAGCCTGTGTCTGCCCGGCAGATTCGGCTACTGGCGCCGCCGCGATGCCACGCGCCTTGAGCTGCGCTCTGGCGTATTCCATGGAGCGCTCCACCATCACATAGCGAGGCGTCCCTTTTTCCATCAGCGGCAACATGGCCTGCCAGCGCGCCAGCGCGGTCTGGAAATCCTCTTTTTGCAGCGCCATGAAGGCATAGACGGAGTGCGCCTCGATATTGCCCGGCTCCTCGGCAATAGCCGCCTTCAGCAGACTATCAGCCAGGGCTTCATCCCCGGTCATCATCAGGGCCTGAGCGTAAGGTACCGCCACCATGGCTTTCTGGGGTGCCAGATCATAAGCATGAGCCAGCGCCTCACGGGCCATCTCGGGATCGTTGCCATCCAGTGACAGGCGACCCAGCAGCAGCCAGCCGCGGTAATCGTTCGGCTCGTCTTTCAAGCGGGTGCGCAGGGCCAGGGTGAAGTCCAGCAGATCCTGTTCGGTCACCTCGGCATTGCGCTCCACCAGAATGCGATTGCTGAGCTCGCCGATGCGGCTGCTGGCATCCTGCCAGCGGGCTACCTCCTGCCAGGCGCCCAGCTTGTAGTAGAGTCCCAGGCTCACGATAAGGAGCACCAGTACACCCGGGATCCAGATCAGACTCTTGCCAGCCCGGGCGGTCTGCTCCACATCGGGAATGTCGTCCAGCAGGCTGCGCTGCAGTTCGACCAGCGAGTCCGGCTCCTCCGCCAATACCCCCTGTTCTCGTTCTTCGCCAATTTCCAGCAGACGCTGACGATAAAGCTGCTTGTTGAGGGCCGAACGGCTGATGCTCTGCCTGCCCTCGCCGCGCCACAGGGGCAGTACCAGCGCCAGACTCGTCAGCACCAGCAGAGCCGCGATCACTATCCAAAAGGCGGTCATTGTTTCTCTTCCTCTTTGAGCAGCTTGGCCAGGCGGCGCTGCTCCTCTTCGCTCAGGTGATTATCCACTTGCTTGTCGGCCACGGGGGTACGGCGGCTGCGCATCACCACCACGGCAAGGCCGATGACGATGACCAGCAGGGGACCAAGCCAGAGGATCAGGGTGGAGGCCATCAACGGCGGGTTGTAGAGGATGAAGTTGCCATAGCGGGCCACCATGTAGTCCACGATCTCCTCCTTGTCCTTGCCCTCGCGCACCATCTGGTAGGTCTTGTCACGCAGATCCTTGGCCAGCCCGGCGTTGGAGTCGGCGATATCCTGGTTCTGGCACTTGGGGCAGCGCAGCTCCTTGGTCAGCTCGCGAAATACCTGCTCCTGATTGTCGTTGTCGAAGGTGTAGACATCGATGGCAGCCATGGCCGGGGCTTGCACGCCCAGACCCAGCAGCAACAACAGGGATGCAATCAATACTCTCATCCGGGGCGCCCTCACTTCATGGCATCAAAGATGGGTTTGAGGGTCGAGGCCCAGTTCTGGGGATTGATGTCCCCCACGTGGCGGTAGCGGATAATCCCCTGGCTGTCGATGAAGAAGGTTTCCGGCGCGCCATACACCCCCAGATCCAGCCCCAGCATTCCATCGGGATCATACAGGTTGATCTGGTAGGGGTTACCGAGCTCTTCCAGCCACTTGATCGCCTTGTCCCGCTCATCCTTGTAGTTCATGCCGACGATGGTGATCCCCTGCCCCGCCAGCTGCTTGAGGTAGGTGTGCTCACCGTAGCAGGTCGGACACCAGGTCGCCCAGACGTTGAGCAGCATGGGGCGCCCCTTGAAGATGTTGCGATCGTACCGTTTGTCGAGATCGTAGATGTCCTGCAGGGTAAATTCGGGCACTTCCTTGCCCACCATCACGGATTCGAGCTTGGTGGGATCGGAGTAGAGCCCCTTGAACAGGAACACAGCCCCCAACAGGAAGACCACGAAGGGGATCAGAAACAGCCAGGTCTTGCGAGTCATGCTTTCACCTCCTCTTCACGACGGCCGAAGCGGTAGCGTTTGTCGAGCATCGCCAGCACGCCACCGATGGCCATGAAGACGCCACCGAACCAGATCCAACGAACGAATGGCTTATAGTAAATGCGTACCGCCCAGGCCCCGTTGTCGAGGGGCTCGCCGAGCGCGGCATAGAGATCCCGGGTCACGCCGGCATCGATGGCGGCTTCGGTCATCGGCATGCGGCTCACCGTATAGACCCGTTTCTCGGGCTTGAGGGTACCGACATGCTTGCCGTTCTTGTGCACTTCCAGCACGCCCTTGAAGCCGTCGTAGTTGGGGCCGTTCTTTTCGGCAATGCCGGTAAAGACGAACTCGTAATCGGCAAACTGCACCCTGTCTCCGGCCTGCATCCGCAGATCCTTCTCGATGCTGTAGTTTTGGGTACAGGCGATGCCGATGATGCTGACCGCAAGGCCCACGTGACCCAGGATCATGGCCCAGTGGCTGTTGCCAAGGCGGCGCACGCCGACTGCAAAGCTGTGCTTGTGGGTGGCACGGGCCCAGGTTTCCTGGGCACTGGTGACGATGATCCAGACACCCAGGCCAATGCCCACCGCAGCCCAGGGCTTGAATGCCTCGGCAAAAGCGAGCGGCAACAGCAAGGCGGCCGCCAGACTCAGCAGCAGGGCCAGGATCACCTTGCCCTTGAGCTCGCCAAGTTCCTGACGACGCCAGCGAAACAGCGGGCCAACCCCCAGCAGCAGGGCAAACGGGATGATCAGCCAGCTGTAGATGTGGTTGAAGAAGGGTGTCCCGATGGAGATGCTGCCAAGTCCCAGCTCCTTGTGTACCAGCGGCAACAGGGTGCCCAGCAGCACGGTGAGCAGACCCGCCACCAGCATGATGTTGTTGGCGAGCAGCAGGGTCTCGCGGCTCCACAGCTCGTGCTTGCCGTGGCTCTTCACATGGGAGCCCTTGAAGGCGAACAGCAGCAGGGAGGAACCAATTACCGCCAGCAGGAAGCCGAGAATGAACAGGCCGCGGGTCGGGTCAGAGGCAAACGCATGCACCGACACCAGCACGCCGGAGCGCACCAGGAAGGTGCCGAGCAGGCTCAGGGAGAAGGCCGACAGGGCCAGCAGCACGGTCCAGGCCTTGAAGGTGGCGCGCTTCTCGCTCACCGCCAGCGAATGGAGCAGTGCGGTCCCCGCCAGCCAGGGCATGAAGGAGGCATTTTCTACCGGGTCCCAGAACCACCAGCCACCCCAGCCGAGCTCATAGTAGGCCCACCAGGAGCCGAGCACGATACCCAGCGTCAGGAAAACCCAGGCCGCCATGGTCCAGGGACGGGACCAGCGGGCCCAGGTAGCATCGAGGCGCCCGGTCATCAGGGAAGCAATCGCGAAGGCGAAGGCGACCGAGAAGCCCACGTATCCCATATAGAGCATGGGCGGATGGAAGATGAGACCGGGATCCTGCAGCAGCGGGTTGAGATCGCGCCCATCCACCGGGAAGTAGGGCAGCGTGCGAGTGAAGGGATCCGAGGTGAACAGCACGAAGGCGGTAAAGCCGACCGAGATGAGGCCGAGCACGCCGAGCACACGCGCCACCGCATCCAGCGGCAGACGGCGGCTGAACAGGGCAACGGCCGCGGTCCAGCCCCCCAGGGTCAGCACCCACAACAGCAGGGAACCCTCGTGGGCGCCCCACACGGCGGATATGCGATAAGCCAGTGGCAGGCGGCTGTTGGAGTTGGTGGCCACATACTGCACGGTGAAATCATTGTCGATAAAAGCCCAGGTCAGGCAGAGGAACGACAACAACAACAGCAAAAATTGGGCATAGGCGAGCGGGCGAGCCGCCGACATCATGCCAAGACGGCCCCATTTTGCGCCAAGCAGCGGGTAGCTCCCCAGCAACAGGGCGGTGGCAAAAGCCATGATCAGAGCAAACTGTCCTAATTCCGGGATCATGGACGGGTTCCTTTCTGGTGAGCCGTGCCCCTGACAGGGGCACGGAGACGAAACGATGAAACGAAAGCGACGGGGATCATTGCTTGGAGCCCTTCAATTGCGCGTCGGTATACTCCGGCTTGTAGTGCATGCCGCTGGTGGCTTCCGCCACTTCCGGCGGCATGTAGTTCTCGTCGTGCTTGGCCAGCACCTCGAAGGCTTCCACCGTGGTGGCATCCTTGAGGGTGCCCTGGGCGACGATGCCCTGCCCCTCGCGGAACAGGTCCGGCAGGATGCCGTCATATTCGACCGTCACCAGATGGCCGCCGTTGTCCACCAGCTGGAAGGCCACCCTGAGGCTCTGGGGATCCCGCTTCACCGAACCGGGCACCACCAGGCCCCCGATGCGCAGACGCTGCCCCTCTTCCGGCTTGATCTTGTCCGGTCCTTTCCCTTCAACCAATTCGCTCGGGGTATAGAAGAGATCGATATTCTGGCTGAGGGCATAGAGCACCAGGCCGCTCACGGTCGCCAGTCCCAGGGTGATGGCGAGGATAATGGTGAGGCGTTTTTTTCGTCTCGGGTTCATAGGGTGTTCTCCATCTGCTGGGCCGCCTTGCGACGGGCCTCGCGTGCCTGCTTGCTGCGCAATTCGCCGAGCAGGCTGCGGGTTTTCATACGGGTAGAAATGACGATACCGACCAGGCAAAGCAGGGTCAGGCCGAAGGAGAGCCAGACGTAAAAGGCGTAGCCGCCCATCGCCAGAAAGTCACTGAAAGAGGCAAAGTGCATGCTTACTTCTCCTGCTCTGCAATCTCTTTGACCCAGGGGCGATGCCACTCCCGCATCAAGAGCTCGTTACGAAAACGCATCAGGGTCAAGGCCCCGAGGAAGGTGGCAAATGCCAGGATCATGATGAGCAAGGGCCACAGCATCTCGGCCGAAATGGAGGGCTTGTCGAATTTGGTGATGGTGGCGCCCTGGTGCAGGGTGTTCCACCACTCCACCGAGTAGTGAATGATGGGCAGGTTGATCACCCCCACCAGCGCCAGGATACCGGCGGCGCGACCTGCCAGCACCTTGTCGCTGAAGGCGTTGTAGAGTGCGATGACACCAAGGTAGAGGAACAGCAGGATGAGCTCCGAGGTGAGGCGAGCATCCCATACCCACCAGGTGCCCCACATGGGCTTGCCCCAGGCGGCACCGGTAAAGAGCGCGATGAAGGTGAACACGGCCCCGACCGGCGCGATGGCGGCCACCGTCATGTCGGCCATGCGCAGCTGCCATACCAGTCCGATAAAGGCAGCGACGGCCATGGTGGAGTAAGCCCCCATGGAGAGGATCGCGGAAGGCACGTGGATATAGATGATCCGGAACGAATCCCCCTGCTGATAATCGGCGGGGGCAAATGCCAATCCCCAGATGGTGCCGATGATAAACGAGAGCAGACTAATCACCGCAAACCAGGGCAACAGGGTACCAGCCAGCTGGTAGGCCCGCTCCGGTTTGGCGTAAGGGTGCAACCATTTCCACATAGCTCACAAAACCTTTTGTTATTAATCGTTTGGCGAGGCCTACCATACCTGTCACGGGTTTACATCAAATACCCCGAAAGCGATAAGCGAGCCTCTCCTTGATCCACCGCAACTTAATTTTTTCAAACAGCGTCCCATTCGGGACTTCTGCAATCTGACTAACTGTGAAGTCAGTTGAGGCTGACCCGCAGGGCTGCCGAGACCGCCAGCGGGGTCAGGGTCAGGGCCCCCACCAGCATGGCGGCCAAAATAGCGAGCTGGCCGCCATAGGGCAAGCTCATTCCAGCCGCATCGATGGCCGATGTTGCAAAGATCAGTACCGGAATATAGAGCGGCAGGATCAGCAGGCTGAGCAGGACGCCACCCTTGCGCAGACCGACAGTCAGGGCTACCCCGACTGCGCCGAGCAGGCTCAGTACTGGAGTACCCAGTGCCAGGGTCGCCACCACCGCCAGATAGGTGTTCATGTCCAGCGACAACAAGATGGCGAGCAAGGGGGAGATCAGCAGCAAGGGCAAGCCGGTCAACAGCCAGTGAGCAACCACTTTGGCCAGCGCCAGCAGCCCGAGTGGATGAGGCATCAACATCATCTGCTCCAGCGAACCATCGCTGAAATCATCGCGAAACAGCCGCTCCAGCGACAGCATGGCCGCCAGCAGGGCCGCCACCCAGATGATCCCCGGAGCGATACGGGCCAGCAACTTGGGCTCCGGCCCTATGCCAAGGGGAAAGAGGGTGATGACGATCAGGAAAAACCAGATCGGGTTGAGAATATCGGAACGCTGGCGCAAGGCGATCAGCAGTTCACGGTGAATAAGGTGCATAACGGCGCGCAGCATGAGCTTACTCCTGCAACAGAGGGGTCAGCGACAGGGTTTTCAAACGTCCCTGCATCAGGGTGAGATCCTGGTGGGTGGTCAGGATCACCATGCCCCCCCGCTCCGCATGAGTCAGGAACAGTTGCTCGAGCACCTTGACCCCCTGCTTGTCGATGGCGGTAAACGGCTCGTCCAGGATCCAGAGTGACGGCTTGTCGCACAGCCACAGGCGGGCCAGGGCGACCCGACGCTGCTGACCGGCAGAGAGCTGGCCAGTTGGATTCTCCTCGAAACCGGCAAGTCCCACCCGGGCAAGGATCTGCCACAGGTCGCTGTCCTGTTGCTGAGGGTGATGCAACTGCTGATAGAACTTGAGGTTTTCAAACGGTGTCAATGCCGCTTTGACCCCGGCATGGTGGCCCAGATAGAGCAGATTGGCATGATATTCATCGCGGCAGTGGCGAATGTTCTCTCCATTCCAGCACACCTCGCCTGCAAATGGCTGTGACAACCCGGTCAGCAGACGCAACAAGCTGGTCTTGCCGACTCCGTTCGGACCTTCGATTTGCAGCAGATCGCCAGGCGCTACCGTAAAGGAGAGATGTTCAAACAGGGTGCGATCTTCACGCACGCAGCTCAGATTGTTGACTTGAAGCAGCATGAGGATGTTGTCAGGTGGAAAGAAGCGGCCTGCATATTAACACAGTATTGGAGGGGGTCTTTTCAAAGATGCCAATAATCAGCAGGATTTGTGGCGAAGATCGCGCCACAAACGCTTAGAAAAATGGCCAAAACAAATCAGGAAGGCAGTTGCCTTCCTGACTCATCAAGAGCGCCCTTTTCGTAATGAAATCAGGAGCTCAGCTTCTGCCTTCGGCAATTCGCACTCGCTCATGACCTCGTCGATATCGGCGCCCAGCTCGACCATCTTGGCGGCACGGCTGTAAAGCCGGCGTTCCGGATCCTGCAGGGTCAGCTCCTGCTGACGATCGTTGATCTGCTGCATTGCTCCTTCCACCGACTGCAACCGCTGGCCCATGCCGATGGCCCCGGTATGAAGCTCCATCATCTGCTTGCGCAGACTCTCGAGCTGGCCCTGCAGCGCCGCCACGCTGGCCTCGGACTCCTGCTTGCTTCGTTTGCTCCTGAACCAGATGAAACAGGCAAACGCCAGTGCAATCAGGGACAACCCCAAGGCAACAATCTCAATGATCAAAACATCACCTTTTTGTTAGAGAGAACCGATCTCGTCCCACTCTTCATCGGAGAGCAGCTTGTTCAAATCGACCAGGATCAGCAGCTGGCCATCACGGTTGCTCACACCCTGGATGAACTTGGCGCTCTCTTCGGTCCCTACCGCCGGTGCGGCATCGATCTCGGAAGAACGCAGATAAACCACTTCCGCCACGCTGTCCACCATGATGCCGATCACCTGCTTTTCAGCCTCGATGATGACGATACGGGAATTTTCACTGACATCCCCGGACGGCAGACCGAAGCGGGAACGGGTATCGATGACAGTCACCACGTTGCCACGCAGGTTGATGATACCGAGCACATAATCCGGAGCCCCAGGCACAGGCGCGATCTCGGTATAGCGCAACACTTCCTGAACCTGCATCACGTTGATGCCGTAGGTCTCGTTTTCCAGTTGGAAGGTTACCCATTGCAGCACTTCATCTTCGGCCAGATTCTGTGCAATATTGCGCTTTTCTGTCATGTTTTATTCCTTTTATAAAAACGTCTACTGCTAAAAACTAGCAATAAAACAACTCGACTGCAGAAGTTATCAGCGACCTTCTATGTTGACCCCGCGCTCCAGCAACAGGAGCAATTCGCTGACATGCAGCAGGGCACACATTTTCTCTTTGACCATGCCCGCCAGCCAAGGGCGCTTGCCCGCCTGATGGCGCCATTTTACCTGATCCCGGTGCAGCAGCTCGGTTCCCCTGAGATGATGGCAGGCGAGACCCCAAGGGGATTGCCCAAGCATAATCAAATACTTGTATTCGTCCATCTCAAGATGTTGACCCGGCATGACCCACTGAGCCGTATCGACCACATTCATCTTCTGCTCGCGGGAAGTCATCAACCCCTTGTACCAGGATGGCTGACCAAACAGGGAGGTCACCTCCCCCAGTTGGTGGATCCCGCCAAGATCGGTCAGGGGAACCGCAAAGGTCACCCCGGCGACTTCGAAAAACAGGGCCTGAAACTCATTGCCGCTGTCGATATTCTGCCAGCTGACCGGCTCGGGAGCCGGATCGGGGGCAAGCTCCACCGCCGTTTCGGTGATGACAGTGGTCACAGGTTCTGCGACAGCCACCACCTCTTCAGGCCAGGCAGGTTCGACGGGCAGCAAGGACTCTTCGGCAACTATCTCAAGTAGCTCGCTGACGGGTTCCTCATGGGACAGGGCGTCAATTTCGAACTGCACCTGACCCACTTGCGCCAGCAATTCACTCAACTGGGCCAGGCGTGCATCTGCCTCCAGATAAGGGGCTGCCTCAACCAGTGGTTCAACCACGCTCTGGCGCTGCAGTTGCACCACGGGAGCCAGCTCAGGCTCGTCGGCCTCATCCAGCGAGAGGGCTTCATCCAGCAGCAGGGAGTGGAAATAGTCGTCCATAGCACGGACTTGAATGGTGTCTCTCATGCCATCACCTCCTGCGCCCGCTGCCGTTCAAGGGCATCGAGATAGTTGAGCAGTGTCTCGTAGGCATAGGTTCCCCGACTGCCAGGTGAATAGATGGAGGGCGGAATATGCAGCAAGCTGGCATCCCTGAATTTGGTATCGATGGGGATCACCGCGTTCCACACCGCATCACCGTATTGCTCCTTGATCGATTTCAGGGTCATCAGGGAGGCACGGGTACGCTTGTCAAACATGGTCGGGATCACGGTATAACGGAACTTGTCCCGCTTGGAACGCTGCATGATCTCGAATGTCTTCATCATGCGCTCCAGCCCCTTGAGGGCAAGAAATTCGGTCTGGACCGGCACCAGGATGCGATCGCAGGCCGCCAGCGCATTGACCATCATGACCCCCAGCACGGGCGGGCAATCGATCAACACGTAATCGTATTGATCCTGAATGCGCAGCAAAGCCCGCTTTAGCACCAACCCCATCCCTTCCCGATTGCCCATGACTCTGTCCAGAGTCGCCAGCGTGATGGAGGCCGGCAACAGGTGGATATTCTCGAACTTGGTCCTGAGTGTCAGTTTATTGACCAGCTCGGCGGTAGGCTTCACCGACTGGAAGAGTTCATAGAGAGTGCCATCCAGGCGATCGGAATCATAATCCAGATAAGATGTCAGCGAGGCGTGCGGATCGGTGTCAATCAGCAGCACTCGTTGGCCACGTTGGGCCAGGATCCCGGCAAGCGAGACCACTGTGGTGGTTTTCCCCACCCCGCCTTTCTGGTTGGCAACCGTCCAAACAATCACTGTATCAATCCTGCCTTGTTGTTATACGTATGCCGCCACCGGGCAAGGCGATCACCCTGACCTCTCCTGCATCCAGCGCCTTCTGAACCTCTGGCACGGGTTCAACGGTCACCGGCGAGACCTTGGCCGGTGCGGGCGGCGGTACCCATGCAAACTTGGATACTGCCACCACCACCTTGCGGTTCTGCACTCGCCCCTGTTCGTTACCATTGTCGGCAAACGGTGAGAACTCGCCATATGCCTCGAAAGCAAGCCGCTCGGGCGCGATGCCATTGGCAATCAGCCCATTGAGTACTGCTTCGGCCCTAGCGGCTGAGAGAGCCCAGTTTGAACGAAAAATTTCATTATGAATCTGTTGGTTATCTGTATAACCCCTGACTCTCACATAGTTATCGACCGGTTTGAGAATACTTGAAATGGTATTAATGACGGGCGCCGCATTTGTTCCCAAAAAGGCGCTACCGCTGCCAAACAGCAGACCGGCGCTCAATTCGATGGTCAGCCAGTTTTCATCCTGAGTCAGCTTGACGATCCCCGCAT
The DNA here is from genome assembly GCF_000819845.1 of Aeromonas enteropelogenes. Taxonomy (GTDB): domain Bacteria; phylum Pseudomonadota; class Gammaproteobacteria; order Enterobacterales; family Aeromonadaceae; genus Aeromonas; species Aeromonas enteropelogenes. Next base: position 92,538 of record NZ_CDCG01000002.1, on the reverse strand, counting down.
CCACCAAGGAACCCATGTTCTCCTGCAGTTGCAGGTCGAGCTTGGCCAGCGTGGTACCATCCTGCAGTACCGGCACCCCCGAGATAGGCGCAAGCGACGGAGCTGGAGTCGTGGCGCCATCCAGAATGGAGGGGGCCGCAGAAACGGGGTTAGAGAGCAGGGAATCCCCTTGTCCTTCTAGCAAGCCATCTGTGGGAGATTGCATGACACTGAATGCCTGGCTCATGCCATCGATGACGGCGCGATACTTGTCCTTGTTGACCAGCGCGACCGAGTAGAGCACCACAAACAGGGCAAAGATCAGCGTCATGTAATCGGCATAGGAGACCAGCCAGCGATCGAGGTGTTCACGCCCCTGCAAGTGCAACCGATAGCGCTTGCGCATGGCTACTCTCCTTTCAGATAGGCCCTGAGGCGCCGTTCAACCTGCAGGCCGTTTTCACCATGGGCAATGGCAATCAACCCCTCCAGGGTCAGCTCCTGGAACAACGCGTAATGATAATGAAAAGCCCGTAGCCGGTTGGCGAGCGGCAGATAGATCAGGTTGGCAAACCCCACCCCATAGATGGTCGCCACGAACGCAACCGCGATGCCCGCCCCCAGCGCTGACGGCTCTTCCAGATGAAACATGGCCTGGATAAGCCCAAGGACGGCACCTATGATGCCGATAGTCGGGCTGTATCCCCCCATAGCTTCAAACACTCTGGCGGCATGCTCGTTGCGTTCCTGTTCGATATCGATGTCCGCCTCCAGCAACATGCGGATATCTTCCGTCGAGACCCCATCGACGATCATGCCGAGCCCCAGACGGGTAAATTCATCCTCTTCCTGCTCCGCTTGGTTCTCAAGCGCCAACAATCCCTGTTGCCGGGCAAAGGCGGCCCAGGATTGCAACCGCTCGGCCTGGGTTGCGAGATCCTGATGGGGCGGGGAAAACATCCATAACGTCTGCCGGATGGCAAGCATGATGTATTTTGCGGGAGTCTGCAGTGTCACGGCACCGATTGTGCCGCCCACCACGATGAGAAACGCGGGTCCGTCAACCAGAGTGAGCAGGGAGCCACCATGCCAAACCTGGGCAATGGCAATGGCTCCCAGCGCAAGGAGCAGACCGAGCAGGCCCATGATCAGCGCCCCAACTCGACCAGAATACGCTGAGCCACCTTGTCCAGAGGGAGTGATTCGCTGGCAATGCCTGCCTTGGCAACGGCCTGGGGCATGCCATACACCACGCAGGACGCTTCATCCTGAGCCCAGATGGTGGATCCCTGCTCTTTGAGCAGGCGTGCGCCATCCCGACCATCGGCACCCATCCCGGTCAGGACGATGGCCAATACCTTGTCGGCATAGGTTTTGGCGGCGGAGGCAAAGGTGATATCGACACAAGGCTTGTAGTTGACCTTGTCATTGCCATCGACAATCCGGATGCGTGCGCCGGCACCTCGGCCTTCCAGCAGCATCTGTCGGCCACCCGGCGCCAGATAGGCATGTCCCGGTTTGAGTACGTCGCCATCTTCGGCTTCCTTGACCCCAATCTGGCACAAGCCGTTGAGGCGTGCAGCAAACGCAGCGGTGAAGGTCGCCGGCATATGCTGGATCAGCAAAATCGGATGAGGGAAATCCTTTGGCAACTTGGTCAGAACATTTTGCAAAGCAACGGGCCCACCGGTCGAGGTACCGATGGCCACCAACTGGTAGCTCTTGCCACTACGTTTAAACGCCACAGCGGGAGCTGCGCGGGTCGGCTCCGCCTGACGTTCAATACCACGAGTCGGAGCAACCCCGCCCAGCGGGCTGCGAGTCGCGGGCTCGAGAGCCTTGGGACGAGCTGCCGAGTTCATCATGAAACGCTTGCGGGAGATTTCTTTTACCCGCTGTTGCAGCAACCTGACCGCCTCATCTTTATCTCGGGCGATATCTTCAAATTTCTTCGGTAGAAAATCGAGCGCACCGGCATCCAGGGCATCGAGCGTCGCCTTGGCACCCTCATGGGTCAGTGAGGAGAACATCAGAATGGGAGTCGGGCACTTGGCCATGATCTCCCGCACCGCGCTGATGCCATCCATCACGGGCATCTCGATGTCCATGGTGATCACGTCAGGACGCAGTGACATCGCCTTCTCGACTGCCTCACGGCCATTCTGGGCTGTATCGATCACCGTCAGCATGGGATCCTGAGCGATGATTTCGCTCACTCGACGGCGAAAAAAGCTCGAGTCGTCGACAACTAATACCTTGACTGCCATTGTTATTTTTCTAACTCCTCGGAGCTGGGTGATTAATGTCTACGCGCATATGCCTTGAGCAGACTCGGCACGTCCAAGATCAGGGCGATACCGCCATCACTGGTGATGGTTGCCCCTGCCATGCCCGGCGTCCCCTGCAGCAGATTGTCCAGCGGCTTGATGACCACCTCTTCCTGACCAATCAGGCTGTCGACCACAAAGCCGATCTGCTGGGTACCGATCTGGACGATGACTACATGGCCGGTATCCTGACGGGAACGCTTGTTGGGCCCCCGCACCAGCCATTTGTGCAGGTAGAACAGCGGAATAGCTTTCTCGCGCACTATGATGGTGAGCTGGCCATCGACCATGTTGGCCTTGTTCAGATCCAGATGGAAAATCTCGTTCACGCAACCAAGGGGTAGCGCAAAGGTCTGTTCCCCAACCTCTACCATCAAGGTCGGCAGAATGGCCAGTGTCAGTGGCACCTTGATCTCAAGACGGGTGCCCTTGCCCCAGGTGGAATCGATATGCACGGAGCCATTGAGGCTGACGATGCTGGTCTTCACCACGTCCATGCCGACCCCACGACCGGAAATATCGGAAATCTCCGACTTGGTCGAGAAACCGGGGGCAAAGATCAGGTTATAGGCATCGTTATCGCTCATGCGGGCGGCGGTATCCGCATCAAGCACACCACGACTGATGGCGATGGACTTGAGTTTTTCGGGATCCATACCTGCGCCATCATCTTCGATACACAGCAGGATATGATCTCCCTGCTGGGAAGCGCTCAGGGTGATGGTACCCTGACGCGGCTTGCCCGCTTTCTCGCGCACATCCGGCATCTCGACGCCGTGGTCGCAAGAGTTGCGCACCAGGTGCACCAGCGGATCCGCCAGCGCCTCAACCAGATTTTTGTCCAGGTCGGTATCTTCGCCGACCATCACCAGTTCGATCTCTTTCTTGAGGGTTCTGGCAAGATCGCGCACAACCCGGGGGAAGCGGCCAAACACCTTCTTGATGGGCTGCATGCGGGTTTTCATGACCGCCCCCTGCAAGTCGGCAGTCACGACATCAAGGTTGGCGACCGCCTTTGACATCTCTTCATCATTGCTGGCAATCCCCAGGCTCACCAGGCGATTGCGCACCAGCACCAGTTCTCCCACCATGTTCATGATGACGTCCAGGGTCTTGGTGTCGACTCGTACCGTGGTATCGCTTTGTACCGCGCTGTTTTCAGCCGGCGCAGCCGCCTTCGCAGGCGCTGGTGCTGCTTTAGAGGGTGTCTCGGCCGGTTTCGCCGGAGCGGCTGGAGCCGGTTTGGCGACTGGAGCAGGTGTCGGTGCAGCAGGTGCGGGCGCCGCCGATGATGTTACAGGTGAAGAGGTCTTGGCTGCAGATGCCATTGTGCTCTGCGGCCCCTGGCCGCGGCCATGCAGCTCATCCAGCAGGCGCTCAAACTCGTCATCATCAATCAGTTCATCGACTTCCTTTTGAACCGATTTCAACGGATTGATGTCTGGCGCCCCAATATGCTGGCCTTGGCCATGAAGCTGATCCAGCAGAGCTTCAAACTCATCATCGGTAATATCACCGGAATCGCTGGCAACGGGAGCGGGGGCCGAGGCCGAAACGACCTTGGTCGGTGCTCCGCCGACACCATGCAACTCATCCAGCAGACGTTCGAATTCGTCCGCAGAAATTTCATCTATTGAACCACCGCCATTGACCGGTGCGGGTTCATTATCGTCAACCATGGGAGCCGCGACGTCAGGCTCTGAAGCCATAACGGGCTCAGGTTCTACTACGGGTTCCGGTTCTGCCACAGCAGGCACAGCACCACCACCCGAAGTGATCAACTGCTCTTCCCCTTCAGGCTTGCACAGCTCATGCAGGTCATGGAGCAGATCGTCGGAGGCAGGGCTTGGTGCTTCGCGATTCTGGACCTGGGCAAACATAACGTTGATCGCATCCAGTGCCTGCAGAATGACATCCATCAGCTCTGCGGTGACGGTACGCTTGCCGTTGCGCAAAATATCAAAGACGTTTTCCGCACCGTGGCATACGTCAACCAGTTCTCCCAGCGACAGGAACCCGGCGCCCCCTTTCACGGTATGGAAACCGCGGAAGATGGCATTTAACAGGTTTTTGTCATCTGGCCGTTTTTCCAAGTCGACCAGCTGCTCAGACAACTGTTCCAATATTTCGGAGGCTTCGACCAAAAAATCTTGCAGTATGTCTTCATCAACTTCGAAGGCCATGCGTCACTCCATTAGAATCCCAGGCTAGACAGCAGATCGTCCACATCATCCTGACCATTAACCACATCGGAACGCGCTTCCGGGTTCATGATGGGACCTTCTGCTTCAATCCCGTTGACAGGAAGGCTACGAGTTGAATGCTCGGCAGAGGCTTCACCAAACATGGTCAGCATTTCTATTAATTTTGTTTCAACTTCCTGAACAAGCTTGATGACCTTGCGGATCATCTGCCCGGTCAAATCCTGAAAATCTTGTGCCATCAGAATTTCAGTCAGCAGTTGCCGTAATTTATCGGCATCAGCCTCAGAAGCCTTAATAAAATCATCGAGTTGGTGACATAACGCCTTGAACTGGCCCACGCTCATGTCACGGGACATCAATGCATTCCAGTTTGGCAACACCAGCTGGATATTGTCGTTGAGGCGATCCGCTATCGGCAAACTGGCTTCTACGGCATCCATGGTGCGGTTGGCAGCCTTGTCCGTCATGTCGATGACGTAACTGAGGCGCTCCCGCGCGTCCGGAATTTCGTGAGTAGCCAGATCGGGAATACGGGGATCGAGACGAAATTCTTGCAGGGAATTGTGCAGTTGTCGTGTCAGCTGACCGACCTTATCGAACAGATCGGAGGCATTGGGGGCACACACTTGCGCAAGCAAATCGTCGGCCAACTCAAATTCGCCTTGCTCCAGATGAGCAACAAGCATCCTTGCCTGGTCGAGCGAAATCATTGCTCTCGTTTTGGCCATCATCCCTGCCACCCCTTAGCCAATGCGTTCAAAAATTTTATCGAGCTTTTCCTTGAGCGTCGCAGCAGTGAAAGGCTTGACGATATAGCCATTGACCCCAGCCTGAGCGGCTTCGATGATCTGCTCACGCTTGGCCTCCGCCGTTACCATCAATACCGGCAGATGCTTGAGTTTGTCATCGACACGAATGGCCTTGAGCAGGTCGATACCTTGCATGCCGGGCATGTTCCAGTCGGTTACCACAAACTGGAAATCACCATTTTTCAGCATCGGCAATGCGGTATTGCCATCATCCGCCTCATGGGTATTGTTGTATCCCAGATCGCGCAGCAAGTTCTTGATAATCCGGCGCATCGTTGAAAAGTCATCAACAATGAGGATTTTCATGTTCTTGTCCAAAATTCCCTCCTAAATAGCCGCCTCGGCGGCTCACTTACATGATGCTAAAAACGGGTTGTGTCCTGCGGATTATGCCTTAGTGTTTCACCTCAGTGTAGCCAGTACAGACACTTATAGATGCCAATCTCGCAAACGGGCGCGCAGTCGGTGCATTGCCTGACTATGGATCTGGCTCACCCGGGACTCACTGACGCTCAAAACCTCGCCAATCTCGCGTAAATTCAGCTCTTCGTCGTAGTAAAGAGAGAGAACCAGGGCTTCTCTCTCTGGCAGGCGACCAATTTGCTCGGATAATTCAATCTGAAATCGTTCTGCGGCCAATTCATCAAATCCGGATCCGGCAGGAGTATCATCGGGCTGCCCGATCACGTCTTCACTGACCCCGAGATCCTCGATACCGATAATTTTTCCACAAGAAACATCCTGCAACATGGCGTGGTACTCGTTGATCGAGACCCCCATATGAGCCGCGACATCGGTATCACGCGCATCCCGCCCCTGCGACTGCTCCACATTCTCGATGGCTTCGGCGATCGCCCGGCTGTTGCGATGCACGGAACGAGGCACCCAGTCACCACGCCTGATCTCGTCGAGCATGGCACCGCGGATGCGGATCCCGGCATAGGTTTCAAAACTGGCGCCCTTGCTACCGTCAAAATTGCGGGAGGCTTCAAGCAGCCCAATCATACCTGCCTGGATCAGGTCATCCAGCAAGACACTGCTTGGCAGGCGAGCCAACAAGTGCTGGGCAATCCGTTTGACCAGAGGAGCGTGACGCTCCACCAGCGCATAGGAATCCTGATGACGCAAGTACGCTTGGGCTTTATTCACGGGAACCTTCCTGTGTGGTGGCCGGTTTTTGCAACAGATTTTCCAGGAAAAACTCCAGGTGACCGCCCGGCTGGTTCGGCACCGGCCAACTGGCAGCCTTGTTGGCAAGGGCCCGGAAGGCCAGGGCGGCCGGCGACTTCGGAAACGCCTCGACAATCAGCTTCTGCTTGCGCACTGCGGCCCGCAAGTTGGTGTCATAAGGCACGCAAGCCACCAGCTCGAGTGAGGTATCCAGGAAGCGATCCGTCACCCGGGTCAGCTTGGCGAACAGTTCCTGTCCTTCCCGCAGGCTGCGCACCATGTTGGCGACCACCTTGAAGCGGAACACCCCGTGCTCCTTGGAGAGGATCTTGATGAGAGCGTAGGCATCCGTGATAGAGGTGGGTTCATCACACACCACTACCATGATGTCCTGGGCCGCACGGGTGAAACTCAGCACCATGTCGGAGATACCGGCTGCGGTATCCACCAGCAACACGTCGACCTGGGTCTTCATCTCGCTGAAGGCACGGATCAGCTCGGCATGCTGCACCGGCGTAAGCTCCACCATGGACTGGGTACCCGAGGTCGCCGGCACTATCATCATGCCGTAGGGCCCCTCAACGATGATGTCGTCTATAGTGCACTCGCCGGCCAATACGTGAGAGAGGTTGCGATGCACCCTCAGCCCCAGCATGACGTCGACGTTGGCAAGACCCAGGTCGGCATCCAGCACCATCACCCGCTTGCCTTGTGCCGCCATGGCGCCCGCCACGTTCAGTGTCACGTTGGTTTTACCCACGCCACCCTTGCCGCCGGACACGGCGATCACTTTCACTCGATTGTTTTGACGCATTTTGCGCAGACCACTTGCCTGATCCATATACATGTTACTCATAAAACTCCGAATCTTCGGCTTCGCCAAAGCCCGTGCCCCAGAAATAGGGCTCTTGCGTTTCTCGCTCCAGCGAACCCATGGCCGCGCCGACGAGCTGCGCCGCATCGGCAACCTGAATATCTTCCGGAACCCGCTGGCCATCAGTGATGTAACTGATCGGCAAGGCGTTCTGGATACACACGTTAATCACTTCGCCCAGATTCAGACTTTCATCCAATTTGGTAAGTATGCAGCCGCTGAGCGGGATCCGCCGGAAATGGTCTACCGCTTCCTGCATCACCCGGCGTTGCGAGGTCGCCGACATCACCAGATAGTTGCGGATCCGTACCTTGGCATTCTTGACCAAGGTATCGAGCTGTTCGGTCAACCGCACATCCCGCTGGCCAACCCCGGCGGTATCGATCAATACCAGACGACGATGACGGAACTGATAGAGCGCATTGGCCAGCTCCTCGGCATCCCGCACCTGGCGAACCGGGCAGCCCATGATGCGGCCATAGGTCTGCAGCTGTTCATGGGCACCGATCCGGTAGTTGTCGGTGGTGATGAGCGCCACCTGCTCAGCGCCATACTTCATGGCAAAACGGGCCGCCAGCTTGGCGATGGTGGTGGTCTTGCCCACCCCGGTCGGGCCAAGCAGAGCCACGGCCCCGCCCTGGCGCAAGATCTCGTCTTCGCTGATCTTGAGCTGGGCGGTGAGCACCTCGGCCAGCTGGGCCATCGCCTGATGAATGGGCATGTCTTCCGGGATGAGGCCTGCCAGCTGATCAGCAAAAGCGTCATCAAAGCCCATTTTCTTGAGCTCCTTGATGAGCAAAGCCCGCATCGGCTCGCGGCGCTCCACTTCTTGCCACATCAGTCCGGAGATCTGGTGCTCCAGCAGTTTGCGGATGCTGGCCATCTCCTTGCGCATCCCTTCCATCTCCTGATCCCGCTGGGCAGGCTGAGAAGAACGCCCACCGGCCGCCATCCGAGGCTTGGGCCTGGCAGGCTCGGGAGCCGCCCCCCACTGTCCCTGTTCGGCCAGGGTTTTGGGAGCACTACTCGCCGCCGCCAGGCCGGCGGACTGCTGGCCACCAAGCGGTGCCTGGCTGGCCGGTTTGAGCTTTTGCTGGCGGGCCAGCAGGGCAGCCAGGGTATCGGCATAATGTTCGTTCTGCCCCTGAGGCTGGGCAGGTTCGGGGCGATTCATCTGCCGCGCGGCAGACGAAATATTGACGCTCTCATCGTTCAACTGACGGCGAACTGGCGCATCTTTGGGCCCCGGTACCTGGGACTGATAATCGACAGCCGCGACTATCTCCACCCCACCGGTGACCTTTTTGTTGGACATGATGACGGCATCGGGCCCGAGAGTCTCCTTGACCTCGGCCAGAGCCGTTCGCATGTCCTTGGCAAAAAACCGCTTAATCTTCACCCGTCGTCTCCGCTAACTAGTTCTGTCCCACCACACTGACGATGCGAATCTGCTTGTCGTCAGGCACTTCCTGATAAGACAGAACACGTAATCCAGGAATGGCATTCTTGACAAATTTGGCCAGGGTATTGCGCAAGATCCCCGATGTCAGAAGCACGGCCGGCTGACCTTCCAGCTCTTGCCGTTGTGTGGCTTCCACCAGCGAGCGCTGCATCCGCTCCGCCAGGCCAGGTTCAATCCCTGCACCATCACCACCACCTGCCTGCAGTGATTGATGCAATATACGTTCCAACTCTGGAGCCAGGGTGATCACCGGCAGCTCGGGATCGGGACCGGCAATCTCCTGGACGATGAGGCGGCGCAGGGCAATCCGGCAGGCGGCCGTGAGCACTTCCGGATCCGGGCTACGCGGCGCGTATTCGACCAGGGTCTGCAGGATAGTGCGCATGTCGCGAATTGGCACGCCCTCATTGAGCAAATTCTGCAATACCTTCACCAGGTTGCCCATACTGATCACCTCGGGCACCAACCCTTCCACCAGCTTGCTCTGATGCTTGCCGATCATGTCGAGCAGCTGTTGCACCTCGTCATGACCCAGCAGCAGGGCCGCATGGTTGGCGAGGATCTGGCTCAGATGCGTCGCCACCACGGTGGCGGTATCCACTACCGTATAGCCCAGGGTCTGGGCATGGGAGACCTGCTCCTTGGCTACCCAGACCGCCTCCAGCCCGAAGGCGGGATCCCGGGTGGCAATCCCCTGCACCTGACCAAAGACCTGACCCGGGTTGATGGCCATCTCCTTGTCATAGTAGACATTGGCCTCGCCGGTGCTGACCCCCATCAGGGTAATGCGATACTGGTTGGGTGCCAGATCCAGGTTGTCGCGAATGTGTACCGCCGGCACCAGAAAGCCCAGCTCCTGGGAGAGCTTCTTGCGCACCCCCTTGATCCGGTTGAGCAGCTCCCCGCCCTGATTGCGATCCACCAGCGGGATGAGCTGATAACCCACCTCGAGACCGATGATGTCCACCGGCATTACGTCATCCCAGCTCAGCTCTTTCTGCTCGTGGGGCTGTTCTGCACTGGCTGGCATCAGCTCGCCCTTGGCCGCCTTGGCCGCAGCCAGCTTCTCGCGACGCAACAGCCACCAGGCACCCAGCGCCGCCAGGCCGCCCAGGCTCAGGAAGGCAAAGTGCGGCATACCGGGCACCAGGCCCATCATCAGCAGGATGGCGGCGGAGATGATCAGCGCCTTGGGATTATCGAACAGCTGGCCCAACACGGCCGTGCCCATGTCCTGATCGGTATTTTGGCGGGTTACGATAATGGCGGCGGCGATGGAGAGCAGCAGCGAAGGGATCTGGGCAACCAGGCCATCACCGATGGCGAGCAGGGTATAGATTTCGGCCGATTCGCCGAAGGTCAGATTGTGCTGGGCCATCCCTATGATGAAACCACCCAGGATGTTGATGAAGAGGATCATGATGCCCGCGATGGCATCCCCTTTCACAAACTTGGAGGCACCATCCATGGAGCCGTAGAAGTCCGCTTCCTGGGTGACCTCCTGACGGCGTTTCTTAGCCTCTTCCTGATTGATAAGGCCGGCGTTCAAGTCGGCATCGATGGCCATCTGCTTGCCCGGCATGGCATCCAGGGTGAAGCGGGCGCTAACTTCTGAAATCCGTCCCGCACCCTTGGTGACCACCACGAAGTTGATGATCATGAGGATCAGGAAAACGATGATGCCGACCGCATAGTTGCCGCCGATCACCACGTTGCCGAAGGCCTCGATCACATGACCGGCCGCCGCGCTACCGTTATGACCTTCCAGCAGCACCACCCGGGTAGAGGCGACGTTGAGGGCCAGTCGCAACAAGGTGGCTACCAGCAATACGGTCGGGAAGGCGGCAAATTCCAGCGGACGCCGAGTATAGACAGCCACCAGCAACACGACGATGGAGAGGGCGATGTTGAAGGAGAAGAGGATATCCAGCATCAGCGGCGGGATGGGCAGCACCACCATGCCAAGGGATGCCAGCACCAGCAAGGGGGTGCCAAACCCTTTGCCAAGCAGCCCTCTGTACTCTTTTAAGCGGCCCAATGATGCCTTGAATTCCATCGCCATTCTCAATTTCAACTCGCAGATGGCAAATTAAAGCAAACATTGAGCCAACAATTCAATGCATTGATTTTGAATGATTTTATTTTGACGACGTCAGAAGTTTGTCATTTGCGATATTCAGGCGGGATGGGGAGATCCTTGGCCAGCGGTTGCGGACGACGCCCCTGGCCACGGCGGAATTTCTTGAGCTGGAAGACATAGGCCAGCACCTGGGCCACAGCGGCAAACAGCCCTTCCGGGATCTCGCGCCCGAGCTCGGTGGAGTGGTAGATGGCCCGGGTCAGTTCGGGGGAGGGCATGATGGGAATTTCATATTCCCGCGCAATTTCCCGAATTTTCATTGCAATCTCGTCAGTCCCCTTGGCGATCACCTTGGGCGCCGCACCGGGCTTGCCCGCCTCATACTGAAGCGCCACCGAATAGTGGGTCGGGTTGGTGATCACCACATCGGCCTTGGGGATCTCCCCCATCATGCGCCGCATTGCCATCTCCATCTGCAGACGGCGGATCCGCCCCTTCACCTCGGGCTTGCCCTCGCTGTCCTTGAATTCGTCCTTCACCTCCTGCTTGGTCATCTTGAGCTGGCGCATGTGGTTCCACTGCTGGAACGGCACGTCGATGGCCACGATGGGAATGAGGGCGCAGCAGAGGATGATGAGCATCCACAAAAACAGCTCCAGCGCATCTATGATGCCGCCGGGGAATCCCTCCAGGGAGAGGTTGAGCAGGTGGTTGAACTGGCTCGACAGCATCCACCAGGCAAACAGGCTGATGAAGACCACCTTGGCGATGGACTTGACCAGCTCGATCAGGGACTGAACGCCGAACATCCGCTTGAAGCCGTTGATGGGGCTCAGCTTGCTGAACTTGGGCATCATGGCCTCGGTGGAGAAGTTCATCCCCCCCATCAAGATGTTGCCGACGAAGGCGGCGATGGCCACCAGCGCAAACAGCATCCCCAAGGGAAGTATCAATTCCGACAACAGGGCCGGCACCATGGCGATCATGGCCGCGGGATCGAAGGCTTGATCCCGATCCAAGGTGAAGCCCATGGTCAACACCTTGATCATGGCGGTCGCCAGGGAAGCCTTGATCATCAGCAATCCGAACACGGCCGCCAGCAGCACGCTGGCGGTTCCCAGCTCCTTGGAGCGTGCAATCTGCCCTTTTTCACGGGCTTGTTGCAGTCGTTTGCCCGTGGGTTGTTCGGTACGTTCCTGATCGGTATCAGCCATGGGTGCCTCCGAAACACTGGGTGCCGATCAGCTCGCAGCTGACCTCCTGCACCCTCTCCCACATGGTATCGAAATGACCGAGGAAGCCGCCGATGGTGAGCCAGAGGATCAGCAGACCCGACATCATGCTGACCGCAAAGCCGATGCTGAAAATGTTGAGCTGGGGCGCCGCCCGGGTCATGACACCGAACGCGAAGTTGATGAGGAGCAGCGCAACGATGGCGGAGAGCGCCATCACCAGAGAGGCCTGATACATGACCCCGAGAAAACCGATCAGGGTCCGGATGGAGGGGAGCGACAGCCCGCTATCCGACACCGGCAGCGTCTCGAAACTCAAGATCACCAGGCGCAGCATGATGAGATGACCATCCACCGCGAGAAAGACCAGGGTCGCCAGCATCAGATAAAACTGGCCCACTACGGGGGCCGACTGGCCATTCATGGGATCCACCAGGGTGGCAAAACCCAGGCTGGTCTGCATGGCGATGACCTGGCCGGCCATCACGAAACTCTCCATCAGAAACTGGGTCATCAGACCCAGCGCCACACCGATGAGCAGCTGCTGGGCCAGCACCAGAAAACTGCCGACGGAGAAGAGCTCGACCGGTGGCATCTTGGGTAGTAGCGGCGAGATCAGAAAGGTGATGGCCAGCGCCAGTCCCATGCGCACGCGCGCCGGCGTCAGGCGACTGCCAAACACCGCCATCACCATCAGGAGGCTGCTCACCCGCGCCAGTGGCCAAAGGATGGAAGACAACCACTCCATGATAAGAGCGGTTGTATAGGTCATCCCACCACCTCGGGGATTTGGCTGACCATCAGGGTAAAGAAGTCCATCAGGCTCTGCAGGCCCCAGTGGGCCCCCGCCCCCAGGGCAAACAGGGTGACGATGAGACGAGGCAGGAAGCTCAGGGTCTGTTCGTTGATGGAGGTGGCCGCCTGAAAGATGGCCACCATCAAGCCGACGAACAGGCTGGGCAGGATCACGGCGCTCACCATGATGTTCACCAGCCAGAGCGCCTCACGAAAGACGTCGACAAAGGTTTCCGGACTCATATGCAGGGCTCCTTGCGCTTGGCCGGCTTAGCCGGCACCCAGTCCGAAGCTGTTGGCCAGCGATCCCAGAATGAGGTTCCAGCCATCCACCATGACGAACAGCATCAGCTTGAATGGCAGGGAAACGATCATCGGGGAGAGCATCATCATACCCATGGCCATCAGGATACTGGCCACCACCAGATCGATGACAAGGAATGGCAGGAACAGCATGAAGCCGATCTGGAAGGCTGTCTTGAGTTCGCTGGTAACAAAGGCCGGGATCAGCACCCGCAGCGGCACGTCGGCGGGCTTGGCCACCTGGACGTTGGCGATCTCCATGAAGGTATTGAGATCCTTGACCCGGGTCTGGGCCAGCATGAACTGATGGATGGGCAACTGGGCCCGCTCGAGCGCCTCCTTGGCCTGGATGGTCTCCGCCAGATAGGGCTGCAGCGCCTCGTTGTTGATGCGATCCAGCACCGGCGACATGATGAAGAACGACATGAACAGGGCGATGCCGATCAGCACCTGGTTGGAGGGGCTCTGCTGCAGACCGATGGCCTGGCGCAGGATGCCGAGCACGACGACGATGCGGGTAAACGAGGTCATCATGATGACCATGGCCGGCAGGAAAGAGAGCGCCGTCATCAAGGCCAGCACTTGCAGGGTCAGGCTGTACTCCTGACTGCCGTCCGCCATGGTCTTGACGGTCACCGCCGACATGCCGCCGTCCTGGGCCATGGCGAGGGGTGACAGCAGGCCGACCAGCAGCCAGATCCAGTTAGCTTTGTTCATGCTTGCCCATCAATTTGCCGAGCTGCTGGGAAAACGCCTGGGGCTGGCTCTCGTCCAGCGGCTCCTCCAGACGATAGAGGAAGTTGACCTGCTGCGGGGTGACCCCGATCAGCAGCTGCTGCTCGCCCACCTTGACCACCATCAGCTTCTCCTTGTAGCCGACCGGCAGGCTGGCGATGACCCGCATCTGCCCGCCCCCCATGGCGTTGGCAATCTTGCTCTTCTTGAGCAGAAAGCCCAGCACCAGGATGAGGCCAATCACCATCAGGCTGGAGAGCAGCCAGGAGCTCAGGCTGGGGGGATTGGCCGCGCCACCGACGTCGGCCAGCGCAGGCAGGGGCAGCAACAGTAACAGGAGCAGGCGCATCATTTGAGTTTCTTGATCCGTTCAATCTGACTGATGGCATCGGCCAACACAGAAGGGATGCCGAACTTCTTGGTCAGCATCCGGGGAGCCCATATCGGCGACACAATGAATCTTGTCATTTGAGCTTCTTGATCCTTTCTATCTGACTGATGACATCGGTCAGACGGATACCGAACTTGTCGTTCACCACCACTACCTCACCGTGAGCGATCAGAGTGCCGTTGACCAGCACGTCCAGCGGCTCACCCGCCACGCGATCCAGCTCCACTACGGAGCCCTGGTTGAGTTGCAGCAGGTTGCGAATGCTGATCTGGCTGCGGCCCACCTCCATGGCAATGGTGACCGGAATATCCAGAATGGTGTCGAGCTTGCGCCGCTCCTCGGCACTGATTGGCGCATCATCCTTCAGCTCCTCAAGGGGGGCCGGTTTGGCTTCCGCCGTTACCTGCTCCTCCAGCGCGGCAGCCCAGGCATCCGCCATCAGATCCTCTTCATCAGTTCCGCTCATCTTGGTTCCTTATGCTACTTCGTGACCCCTGAATGGCTTCAGGGGCCGATTATGGCTGTTGATCTTCGATGCTGCGCTCGAGCTCTTCCAGCTCGGCTTCACCATCGATGCGTACACCGCCCCGGGTCACCAGATGCATCTCTGTCTTGACCCCTTCCGGGCGCTTGAGCTTGTCGGTGATCTTGAGCGCCACGTTGTCCTTGGTGCGACCCATCTTGGCGTGGAAGGTGGGCAGATCCTCCACAAACACCAGCAGGTTCTCCGGCATCTCCACCGGAATGATGTCTCCGGGCTGCAGCTCCATCAGTTCGCGCAGGGTGAGCTCTGTCTCCAGCAGCTTGGCCCTCAGCTCCACCTTGACGTCCATGATCTCGTCGCGCAGGGCCTTGCTCCAGCGCACGTCGGTGTCGCCCTTGTCGCTCTGGACGCCAGCATCGAGCAGCTCGCGGATGGGCTCCAGCATGGAGTAGGGCATGGCGACGTGGAAGTCGCCACCACCGCCGTCCAGCTCGATGTGGAACGAGCTCACCACGATCACCTCGGTGGGACTGACGATGTTGGCCATGGCCGGGTTCACCTCGGAGTCGAGGTACTCGAAGCCCACATCCATCACTGGCGCCCAGGCATCCTTGTAATCTTCAAAGACCAGCTTGAGCAGCATCTGGATGATGCGTCGCTCGGTCGGGGTAAACTCGCGCCCCTCGATCTTGGCATGATAGCGACCATCGCCGCCGAAGAAGTTCTCCACCAGGATGAAGACCAGACGCGCCTCCATGGTGATGAGCGCCGTGCCCTTGAGGGGACGAAAGCGCACCATGTTGAGACTGGTCGGCACGAATAAGGTGTGGACATACTCGCCGAATTTCAGCATCTGCACGCCGTTGATGGAGACCTCGGCGGTGCGGCGCATCATGTTGAACAGGCTGATGCGCATATGGCGGGCGAACCGCTCGTTCACCAGCTCCAGGGTCGGCATCCGGCCACGGACGATGCGGTCCTGGGAGGAGAAGTCAAACTGGGCAACGCCGGGATCCCCCGCCGCCCCTATCTCTTCCTCTTCGACATCATCGACACCGTGCAAGAGGGCATCAATTTCGTCCTGACTTAACAGATCGCTCACGCTTCACCTATTGCATTACAAAGCCGGTAAACAGCACTTGTTCGATAACGGGGGAAGAGACCAGGTCATTGAGCACCCGACGGCACTCTTCCAGTGAATCCTTGCGCAGCTTCTCCTTGCCCTCAAAGGTCATCAACTGCTCGGCGGGAGCAGCACTGAAGACCCGCAGCAGGGTCCCTTCGATCAGCGGAATATGTTGCTTGGCCAGGGCCTCGTCGGCAGTGCCGCGCACCATCAACTGGATTTTGATCTGCACCAGCCGATCCCGCTGCGCCCCCGCCACGTTGAATACGAAGGGGCGGGGCATGCCGACATAGAGTGACGGCTGGGGCGCCGCATCCTTGGCCGCCGCGCCATCGGTCTGCTCACTCTGCTCACCCTCCGCCGGTTTGTCGGATCCGGAGAGCATAAACCAGGCCCCTGCACCGCCACCGGCCAGCAAGATGACGGCCAGGGCAATGATAATGATCAGCTTTTTTTTCTTGCCCGCAGCGGGGTCTTTTAGCGTCAGTTCGTTATCGTCAGCCATCCCTTGTCCACCCTAGTCTCAAACTTGTTCGGTATCATAAACTTACTCGGGATTGCATCAAGCATAGAAATCAATTCCGGAACCGTTTGTCGATTCCGCCAGCAAACTTCGGCCGGAACTCGCCACCTCGACGCTACCTTGTCCCTCGGAGGCGCCTGACTGGCCACCCTGCTGGCCCTGTCCACTGAAGCCTTGCTGCCCCTGTTGACCCTGCTGGGGCGCCTGCTGCTGCACCTGGGTCTGGCCGAGCTGGATACCCTGACCGGCCAGCATCTCGCGCAACCTAGGAATGGTCTGCTCCAGCATCTCGCGGGTCTGACCATGTTGTACCACAAAATGGACGTTGGCCTGGCTGTCGGCCCCGATCTGGATCTGGATCTTCATCTTGCCCAGGCCGAGAGGATCGAGCTGGATCTCCGCCTGTTGCAGCTTGTCCGCCAGCATCACATTGACCTTCTGGTGCAGCTCGGCGGGAGCATCCTTGCTGGCCAGGTTCAGATGGGGCAAGGATTGCGGCTCACGGCGCACGCCGGCCTCCGGCATGGTTGGCCCCTTGCTCTCCGTTACCTGGGGTTGCGGCTGGCTGCCCTGCCCCGGCTGCACGCTCTGGGCGTCATTGCCAGTGCTGGCGGAGGCGGCGCCCGGCCGGCTCTTGCTCGCCTCGGCGACCTTCTGCTTCACCTCCTGGGCCATCGCCTTGCGCAGCTCGCTGCTACCTGTCACCTCCATCTGCTGGATACCGGCCGAGATGGTCGACAGCGGAGCCTGGGGCCCCTGGGGTTGAGCCTGAGCCAGTACCTGTTGCGGCGCCGTCATCACAGGGGGTGTGGTGCCTGCATCGCTGGCGGCCACCGGGCTGCTCGGCACTGCGGCTCTGGCCACCTTGGCCGCGCTGGCATCACTGTTGGCAGAATTGGCGGGTGCGGCCTGCTGGCCACTCTGAGCGGTTTCCTCTCCCTTGCTCCGAGCCTCGGAGGCGCTGACCTGCACGCTGGCATCAGGTTGCTTGATGCCTTCACCGAACGCCCTGGCCGCCGCTGCCGGTCCCTGCTGGGTCGTAGCCTGAGCAGATGGCACCTTGCTCGCCATGGGGGGAATATCGGGTTTGATCTTGCTCTCTTCGCCCTCTTTCCCCTGCACCGCCTCAGCCTGCTTCAGGGGAGGCGTCTGCTCCTCGCCGGGCAGGCGGCCAGCCAGCTGGGCCAAACGCTCCTGGGCAGAGAGGGGCTTGTCCCCTTTCACACCATCAGGCTGTCGAGGGCCATCCTTGAGGGAGACGTTATCCTCATCCCCTTCCAGCACGTCATCGGCCAGTACCACCTTGCTTTCATCGGCAGGGGAGACCTTGGGCTGCACGCCCTCTGCTTCATCTATCAGTGGCGTCGCGGGTTGACCTCCCTGCATCAGGGCCGACGACAAGGAAGGCATAGCGTTTGAAGCCGACTGGGCCGTCTCGCCGCCTTTTGCAGCCAGAGTCTGAGCCAACTTGCCCGCTGATGACGAGAGCCCGTCGTTATCGGCCAGCACGTCACCCTCCCCCTCTTGCGGCAAGAGATTGCCGTTCGCCACAAAAGCGGGGTCGATGGCCGCGTCTTGTTCCGCCACCACTTGTGCAGGCAAGGGCACCGCCGGCGCCGTGACCAGGGTAGTGTCGAGCTTGAGGGAGTCTTGCAGACGGAGCAGAAAATCGCTGGCGGGGAGATCCTCTGCTTTCGTGTCGGATTTATCGGATTTGGCGGGTTTGTCAGAGCCGGCAGCCTCCACCTCGGACGACACCTCATCGGTCGCCAAAGATTTGGCTATCTGGGAAGAAGAAGCCTCGGGGGCATTCTTTACGCGCTCTGGCGCCGAGCCCGTCCCCTGAACCTTGGCGATCTCGGTAGCGAAATCCCCTCTCTGTCCGGACGGGTTGCCGCCATCGCTGCCGCCGGTTTCCGCCACGCCGTTCAGGGAGGCATTTTCCAAGCCATTCGTCAGAGTCGAAGGCGCCTGTGTCAACACTGTCTGCATCATGATGGGATCCCTGAATTCTGGAGGTGCCCACGTCAGGGCCACCGGCAATGTTCAGTTCAAAGCAAGTTACAGGCCAGATTGATGGAAACGCCTCAGTATGGCGTACTCATCCAGCATCTTCTGCTCCTGACGCTGGGCCTTCTGCTGCTCGCGGCTGGCCTGCTTCTCCAGCAGCAGCTCCACCGCCTTGCGCCGCTGCTGGGCCGCCAGCCAGGCTTCCCGCCGCTGCTCCAGCGCCTGGCGCACCTGCTGCACCCCTTCGCTCTGCTGGGTGGCGGCCTGTTCGAGCTTGTTGATGAAGGCGTGATACTGGGTATTCTGCTGGGCGCTGATCCCCTGCAGGCCGCGATCGGTCCACTGCTGGTGATAGATCTGGCGGTACTGGTTGAGGGCGTTTTGCTGATCCATGAACAGCTTCAGATCCTGCTGCGCCTTGACCAGCGCCAGCGCACACTGCTGTTCGGCCTCGACCAGCCGTTCGGCCAGCAACACCAACCCTTTACTCATCGCCGCTCTCTCCCCTCATCCGTCGTCAGCGCATCAGCGGCATGGCCACCATCTGCAAGGCTTGCAGGCCATCGTCATAGTGGATGACCTCGCGCATGCCCTGCTGCAAGAACTGATCCAGATAGGGTTTCTGGATGATGGCGCGGTCGATGCGGGGATCCGAGCCCTGGCTGTAGGCGCCGATGGTGATGAGATCCCGGTTCTGCTGATAGAGGGAGTAGAACTGCTTGAGGGTGCGCGCCAGCTCCATGTGCTCCGGCGAGGTGACCATGGGCATGACCCGACTGATGGATTTCTCGATGTCGATGGCCGGATAGTGGCCCGAATCGGCTAGTTCGCGCGACAGCACTATGTGGCCATCGAGGATGGCTCGCGCCGCATCGGCGATGGGATCCTGCAGATCGTCCCCTTCCGTCAGCACGGTAAAAAACGCCGTAATGGAGCCCTGGCCGTCGCTGCCGTTGCCCGCCCGCTCCACCAGCGCCGGCAATTTGGCGAACACAGAGGGCGGATACCCTTTAGTCGCCGGGGGCTCACCCACCGCCAGCGCGATCTCACGCTGGGCCTGGGCATAGCGGGTGAGCGAATCCATCAGCAACAGCACATTGAGCCCCTGATCGCGAAAATACTCGGCGATGGCGAGCGCCGTCTCGCACCCTTTGAGGCGCATCAGGGGCGAGGCATCGGCAGGGGCCGCCACCACCACGGAGCGGGCACGCCCCTCCTCCCCCAGGATCTCCTCGATAAACTCTTTTACCTCCCGGCCCCGCTCACCGATGAGGCCTACCACCACCACGTCCGCCACCGAGCCACGGGTCATCATGCCGAGCAGCACGGATTTACCGACGCCGGAGCCGGCGAACAGCCCCATCCGCTGGCCTTGACCCACGGTCAGCACGGCGTTGATGGCGCGCACCCCCACATCCATCGGCTGATGAATGGGACGGCGGGAAAGCGGGTTGATGCGATGCTGGGCGAACTGCACCGAGTGGGAGGAGAGGATGGGACCGAGGCCGTCGAGGGGCTGGCCGATGCCATCGATGACCCGGCCGAGCAGGTTCATGCCGACCGGAATGCCGTGCTCCTCGGTGATGGGCACCACACGGGCTCCCGGGATCACCCCCTTGAGCTGCTCGCTCGGCATCAGATAGAGGCGATCGCCGGAAAAGCCGACTACTTCCGCTTCCAGAGTGCCATCCAGGGTATCGATGCGACAGAGGGCCCCGATGGCGGCGCGACAACCTATGGCTTCCAGGGTCAGCCCCACCACCCGGGTCAATTTTCCGGCGACGGGCGGTTTGGGCGCGCTATCGCGAACCCGGTACCCTTGCAACCGGTTGAGCAACGAGCCGCTCATCTGGCCTCCTCTGATACGAAAAAACGCCCGGGTCGGCCTCAGCCAACCCGGACGCTGTCATGAATGGGGTTCCCGGGATGCGTTGTCCCGCAGAAAGTTGCGCAGCAGCTGATCAATACGCCCAGCCAGGGTCAGATCAATGCTGGAGAGTTCGGTCGCCAGCTGCAGATCGCCGGGGGAGAGGGTGGGATCGCTTTGCAGTCGCCAGTGGCGCTTGGCGCACTCTTCGGCCCCGAACGCCTGCTCGACCCGGGCCACATCGTCGGGATGCAGCATCAGGGTGACTCCCTGCTCGGCGGCGGGCAGCAGGGCCAGCCCCTCTTTGAGCGCCTCCAGCAGCAGGCGGGGCGAGGTCTCGGCCTCATGGCGGATCAGCGCACGGGCCAGCTGCTGTACCAGGGCGATGAGCTGCTGCTCCACGGCCTGATCCAGCTCATTCAGGGGATTGGCCAATCGGGAGGCCAGTTCCTGCCAGTGGGCAATCTCCTGCTCCACCAGCTCGCGGCCCATGGCCAGCCCCTCCTCACGTCCCTGCTCGAGGCCGGCTGCATGCCCCTGCTGCAAGCCCTCCAGCTTGCCCTCTTCCAGCCCCTTGGCAAATCCTGCCTCACGGCCTTCGGCCATTCCCTCTTCCCAGGCGGCCTGGCGAATGGCCTCCAGCTCCTCGGCCGTGATGCTGGGAGTCGGCTCCTGTTCGGGCTCCGGCTCCACCACCTCCTCTTCCTGCTGGTACCAGTCAGGGGAGAGTCCCAGCGCATTGGTCTCGACTTCGGACTCGACCTCCATCTCGGGCCAGCCCCAGGTCTCTACCTGGGTGTTATCGTTGTCCGGGCGCACATAGCCACGCAGTTTGTTGTTCATCTTTCAGCAGCGCTCCTCGTCGCGGCCAGTTGCTGGCCCGCCATCACCATACCACTTGTTGATCATGGCTTAGAGGAACTCGTCGCCGCCACCGGAGCCCAGCATGATCTCGCCGGCATCCGCCAGACGGCGGGCGATGGAGAGGATCTCCTTCTGGGCGGCCTCCACTTCGGAGACCCGGATCGGGCCCATGGCCTCCAGATCGTCCGCCAGCATCTCGGCGGCCCGTTTGGACATGTTCTTGAAGATCTTCTCGCGCATCTGATCGTCGGAGCCCTTGAGGGCCCGTTGCAGCAGATCGCCGGGCACTTCCCGCAGCATGGTCTGGATGCCGCGATCGTCCACATCGATGAGGTTTTCGAACACGAACATCAGATCCTGGATCTGCTGGCTCATCTCCTCGTCCGACTCGCGGATGGAGTCCATCAGCTGGCCTTCGATGTTGGTGTCCAGGTAGTTCATGATGTTGGCCGCCGCCTTCAGGCCGCCCATCTTGGCTGCCTGGGCGCCCGCCGCACCGGCGAACTGTTTCTCCATGATGTCGTTCAACTCTTGCAGCGCCGCCGGTTGCACCTCTTCCAGGTTCGCGATACGCATCACCAGATCCAGGCGCACCTGCTCCGGGAACTGGCTCAGGATCTCGGCAGACTGCTCGGGCTCGAGATAGGAGAGCACGATGGTCTGGATCTGCGGGTGCTCGTTCTGGATGATGCTGGCCACCTGGCGAGCATCCATCCATTTGAGGGAATCGAGGCCGCGGGCACCGGAACCCAGAATGATCTGATCCACCAGGTTGCTCGCCTTGTCTTCGCCAAGGGCGGCCACCAGGGCCTTGCGCACGAAGTCTTCGCTGCCGATACCGATATTGGTGTATTTCTGGATGTCGTCGATAAACTGGCGGTGCACCGCCGCCACCCGATCGTGGCTGAAATCGGACATGGAGGCCATCGACATGCCGAGCCGCTGCACCTGCTTGGGTTCGAGGTGGCGGAAGATCTGGGCGGCATCCTCCTCGTTGAGGCTCAGCATCAGCACCGCCGCCATCTCCATGCCGGACATCTGATCCAGGATCAGACGCTGGCTTTCGGTGATATCGTTGCCGGTGACCTGGCTTTTATTCTCTTCAGGCATCTTTGGTTACCCATTCTTTAATGACCTGAGCGGCCAGATCCGGTTCGTTCGCCACCAGCGCACGGACCGCCTTGAGCAAGTCTTCATCCCGGTGCAGATCAGGCAGCTTGAGCTGACCATCGCGCAGTCCAAACACGGGCTCGGCTTCTGCCTGGGCTGCCAACAGGCTCAGTTCGTCGTCGCCACCCAGCACGGTGTGGTTGTCGAAATCCAGTTCTCCTTCCGGCTTGGCATCCGGGTAGAGCAGGCGCTTGAGCATGGGGCGCACCACGGTGACGATAAGGACGATGATGACCAGCACGGAGGCAGCGATGCGCACTGCGCGCCAGAACCAGGGCTGTTCGTAGAGCGGCGGCTCACCCACCACTTCCAGCTCGGGACGGTTGAACGGAATGGCGACCACTTCCAGGGTGTCACCCCGGGTCACATCAAAGCCGAGGCCACCGCCGAGCAGACGGCGCAGGGTATCGAGTTCGGCCTGGGTGCGCGCTTCGCGAGTTACCTTGCCATCGGCACCGGTCACCGACTTGTAATCCACCGCGACCGAGACGGTCATACGGCGAATGCCTCCCATCTGGCGACGGGTGTGGCTGACGGTGGTATCGAGTTCAAAGTTGCGGGTCGCCTCCTTGCGGGAACGGCCCGAGGCAGCGGAGCCGGACTCGCCACCGGTCGCCTGTTCGGGAATATTGGAGGCGGCAGGCGGCTGGTTGGAGAGGGCCCCCGGGATACCGCCATTGCTGCCGCTGGAGCTGTTCTCCTCCAGGGTCATTTCGGAGCGCACCGCCGGCAAGTCGGGATTGTAGGTCTTGCGGGTCTGCTCCTGCTGGGAAAAGTCGAGGGAGAGATCGACCTCCGCCGTATAATTGTCGGCGCCAAGCACCGGGATCAGGATGGCGTCAATTTTTTGTTTGTATTCGAGCTCCTGCTTCTGCTGCATCGCAAACTCCTTGCGAGTCTGGGCAGAGACGGGATCCTGGGAACCGGAGTTGAGCAAACGGCCGTTCTGATCGGTCACGGTGACGCGGGTCGGCACCAGGCCGTGCACGGCGGAGGCGACCATGTCGACGATGGAGTCCACCTCCCCCTGATTGAGGGCGGCGCCCTTGAGCTTGAGAACCACGGTCGCGCTGGGTTTGCGCTCGTTGCGGGCAAACACGTTCTCTTTGGGGATGGCCAGCAGCACCTGGGCACTGGCCACGCTCTGGAACTGCTCGATGGCGCTGGCCAGCTGGCGCTCGCGGCTCAGCTTGAGGCGCTCGCTCTCCATCCGCTGGCTGACGCCGAAGCTGGAATCCTTGAGCAGAATATCTTCGCCATCATTGGTCATGTCGCTCGCATTGACCAGACCGGCACGGGTCAGGGCCAGCTTGATGCTGGGGTAGTTTTCGGCGCTGACCAGCACGCTCTTGCCATCCACCTGATAGGGGATCTTCTGCTGATCGAGAAAATCGAGGGTCTTGACCAGCTCCTGGGTGGTGTAGGTGCCGAGGGGACGCATGTCCGGCTCCTTGCCCCACAACAGGATAAAGACGGCGATGGCCAGGCAGATGGCCAGCCCCAGGATCAGGGTGATTTGCCGCAGCACGTCGGTGTTGGACAGAAAGCCCAGCGCCGAACTCTTCTGCTCATTTTCATCAAGGGCGGCGGTGCCCTCATCGTTCATCAGCAGTTCGCCGTTTTGGTCAGTAGCCACGATTCAAATCCTTACACTGGCATGTTCATGATGGTCTTGTAGGCATCGACCATCTTGTTGCGGACCTGTACCGTTGCCTCGAAGGCAATGGAGGACTTCTGGCCTGCGATCATGACTTCCGACAGATCCACCGACTTGTCACCCATATCGAAACGGGTGCGCAGATCGTTGGCTGCCCCTTGCAATTCGTTGACGTTGCCAAGTGCTTGCTGCAGCAACTGGCCAAAATCGGAAGTCACCTGGCGACCGGGTTGTGTCAGTGGTGTGGCACCTGCCTCAATCTTGAGGGCCTGCATCTCTTGCATCAGGCTGCTTGCACTAATTTCCATTTTTCATCCCCAGACAAATCATTGACGCTGACAGGCTCCAAGCAATAAAAGTGCCAATTAGGAAAAATGCCCTCAGGCCAGGGGATTGGGTAGTCGCAGAAGGCGATGACGAACCGGCGCCAGTCACGGCCGCGGCACGGCCCCCTCGCCCAGCAACAACCTCAGATAGCTCAGATGCAGATCGTAGTGTTCCCCGGCGGGCAGCTTGACCAGCACTTCGTTGTGAAGGTAACCCGCGCGGCTCGCCGCCAGCTCGGGAGGGATCAGTCTCTCCACCACCAGCCTGGCAACGATGGCATCCGCCAGGGCCATGGTCGCCTCATCGGCACGCCCCCAGCCGAAATGCCCGCGATATTGCGATCCTTCAGGGCTGGGCTCGAGGGGAGAGACCTGCTCCCCCTTGACCCAGAAGGCCATGGGGATCCCATCCTGCAGACGCAGATAGACGCTCTGCTTGTCCCAGCTCGGGGCCGCGTCCATCCCGCCCTGTTCTGCTGCTTGTGTCATGCCACTCTCCTTGTTCTGCTGACAAATCCTGCTTGCGCCCATGCAAAAGAGGGCCGATGGCCCTCTTTTTACTGCAAGTTGCGTCATTTAAACAGACAACAATTCACTGTGAGCGAAGAAAAAGATGCGGTTGCTCAAAGCCTGCGCAATCACTGGGTCAGATCCTTGTCGATCCAGTATTTGGAGCCGGAAATATTGGCGTCCAGCAGCAACCCCTTCTCGCCGATCTGGTAGATGGCCATGCCACCGTTGTACTTGGCGGTGAGCTCGGCGCTCTCCTTGCCAGCGACGGCCCCCACTTCCGAGGTCGCTTCCCATCCCTGGGTGACGAAGGCATCAAACCGCGCCTTGTCTTCAAACAGGATCACCTGCTGGTAAAACTTGCCCCCCAGACCCGCGGCAATACCCGCGCCAAACATCTTCATGTAGGTGTGCTTGCCCATGGTGCGATCGATTGCCACCCCGGCCCCCTGATTGGTATGGAGCATCAGGGAGAACTTGCGCGAATCGAACACCGCATAGCCATATGCCTTGTCAAACAGCAACTTGGCCGAAGGTTGCTCGTTGAACAACCTCACCAGCGCGGTATCGGCCATGGTGTTGAGGGCAAGACGCGCCTCTTCCGGAGTCTCGGGTTCGAGCATCTCGTCGAGCTTCTTGTCGGCGACCGCCAGCCACTCCTTGCCGGTGGCAATGCTCTTGTCGGTCCAGGCCCCGGCGGTATTGAAGGCATCCTCGCCCCAGGCGGAGACGGAGGCCCAGCTCTTCTTGGAGAAATCGCTGACATCCTGCCAGACCTCCTTGCTGGTCTCGCTGACCGCAGTGCCGAGATCGGACGCCGCCTCTTTCAACTTGGCCCAGTCCGCGTGAGCCGGTGACAACACCAGCCCCAGCGACAGGGCCATCACCCATTTTTTACCCGGATTCATGCCAGATCTCCTCGTATGCTTCGCGATGTAACAAGCAATCTGTCTTCAGCTGTGACAGCAAACCATACCATGTTTTAGCCGTGGGGTGCCGCTTAGGCCAGAGAGCCGCACTACATCCCCGGCCTCTGTCGCCAATGAGTCCTCGTAACCGGCCCGGCAGACGAATATAAAAAAAAGCTGCCCACCTCACGGTGAACAGCTTTCTGGTTGCCTTGGCGGATGAAAGGCCTTATTCGACCATCATCACCTTGCAGGTGTTGGTACTGCCGACGGTTTCCATCTTGTCGCCGTGAGTGAGCAGTACCATGTCGCCGCTTTGCAGCAGTCCCTTGGCCTTGAGCACGTCCAGCGCGTCGCGGCACACTTCGTAGACCGGCTTGGTCTCGTCGCCATCAAACAGCACCGGGGTCACGCCGCGGTAGAGATTGGTCCAGGCCAGGGTCTTGTTGTGCGGTGACAGGGCGAAGATCGGCAGACCGGAGCTGATGCGGGACATCAGCAGCGGCGTAGTGCCGGATTCGGTCAGCGCCACGATCGCCTTGACCCCTTCCAGGTGGTTGGCCGCATACATGGTGGACATGGCGACGGCTTCCTCCACGGAGGTGAAGGTGTAACTCATGCGGTGGTTGGAGACGTTCAGGCTCGGGTGCTTCTCGGCGCCCACGCAGACGCTGGCCATGGAGGTCACTGTCTCGATGGGGAACTGGCCGGCGGCAGTTTCGGCGGAGAGCATCACTGCATCTGTGCCGTCCAGCACGGCGTTGGCGACGTCCATCACCTCGGCACGGGTCGGCAGCGGCGCATTGATCATCGACTCCATCATCTGGGTCGCGGTGATCACCACCCGGTTCAGACGGCGGGAGTAGCGGATCAGCTTCTTCTGCACACCCACCAGCTCGGGGTCGCCAATCTCGACGCCCAGATCGCCACGAGCCACCATGACGGCATCGGAGCCGAGAATGATGTCTTCCATCGCCTCGTCGGTGGCGACGGTTTCGGCGCGCTCGACCTTGGCCACGATCTTGGCGTTGGAACCGGCTTCGCGGGCCAGCTCGCGGGCGTAGCGCAGGTCATCGCCGCAGCGGGGGAAGGAGACGGCCAGGTAGTCCACATTCATGCGGGCGGCGGTCTTGATATCTTCCTTATCTTTCTCGGTCAGGGCCGGGGCGGAGAGGCCGCCCCCTTTCTTGTTGATGCCCTTGTTGTTGGAGAGCGGGCCGGCAACAGTCACTGTGGTGTGAATGCGAGTACCTTCGACACGCTCGACCTTCAGTTGCACACGACCGTCGTCCAGCAGCAGGATGTCGCCCGGCACCACGTCATTGGGCAGGCTCTTGTAGTCAATCCCCACCTGCTCCTGGCAGCCTTCACCCTTGCCGAGGGTGGCGTCCAGCACGAACTTGTCACCGATGGCCAGGTAGATCTTGCCATCCTTGAAAGTGGAAACACGGATTTTCGGGCCCTGCAGGTCACCCATGATGGCCACGTGGCGGCCGAGTTTGGCAGCAATGTCACGCACTTGGTTGGCGCGCTGGATATGATCTTCAGGAGTGCCGTGAGAGAAATTCATCCGCACCATGTCGGCGCCAGCGCGGATGATCCCTTCCAGGATCCCTTCGCGGTCGGTTGCCGGACCGAGTGTGGTTACAATCTTTGTACGTCTAGGCATGAAAGACTCCAATATGAAGTTGATATGACTTGAAATTCTGCCCCATCAAGCGGATGCCGACAGGCATCCGTTTGCCAGCCATCTGGGTGGCTTTTGTTATTAAATTACAATACTACACCAAAGCAGGGTGGCATAGACAGCCGGGGGTCACCCCCCGACGATTCAGGAAGAGTGCGGTGTATCGAAGCGGGATTCGCGCAGTCCCTCTTTCACTTTTTTCAGGTTTTCGCGAAACTTCATCCCCCGGCGCAGGGTGAAACCGGTCGCCAGCACATCCACCAGCGCCAGCTGGGCGATACGGGAAGCCATCGGCATATAGACATCTGTGTCTTCCGGCACATCCATGGAGAGCACCAGGTTGCACTCGCGGGCCAGCGGCGAATCCTTGGCGGTCATGCCGATGACGGTGGCATCGTTTTCGCGGGCCAGCGCGGCAATCTCGACCAGCGCCTTGGTGCGGCCGGTGTGGGAGATGAGCACCACCACATCCCCCTCTGAGCTGTTGATGCAGCTCATGCGCATCATGACGATGTCATCAAAGCTCACTACCGGGATGTTGAAGCGGAAGAATTTGTTCTGGGCATCGCGGGCGACGGCCGAAGAGGCGCCAAGGCCGAAGAAGCTGATCTTCTTGGATTGGGTCAGGATATCGACGCAGCGATTGATGGCTGAGATATCCAGGCTGTTTTTGGCCGCATCCAGGCAGGCCATGGTGGATTCGAAGATCTTGGCGGTATAGGTATCGGGGCCGTCTTCCGCCTCTACGTGACGGTTCACATAGGGTGTACCATTGGCCAGGCTCTGGGCCAGGTGCAGTTTGAAATCGGGAAAACCCTTGGTATCGAGACGACGACAAAAACGGTTGACGGTCGGTTCACTGACGTCGGCCATTTTGGCCAGGGCGGCGATGCTGGAGTGAATGGCAGTTTGGGGAGACGCCAGGATCACCTCGGCGACCTTGCGTTCTGATTTACTGAAACTTTCCAAGTTGTTTGTAATTTTATCAAGGGTATTCATCATCACCACCAGGCATTTTTTGTAATTTAGCTTCAGTGTCTTTGCACTCAACTTACGGCTAAGCAGGTTTCCAATCAACCTGATGACTATACAAGACAAGTGGTTATCGCAACTAACACCTGCCATACAAAGTATGACTCATCTCTAATTATTTCGTACTTTTCGTTACAAAACGTCACCTTGCCCTGAAAGCGCTTACAAATGTTGCAAAGCAACAACACTGTGAGCAGGCGCACGTTTGTGCCGTTCCGGTGGGTGAGCGGGGCCGAGCTCGGATAGAATGGTTCGTCACAATCCAACAATAATCTCGGGACGCCAACGGTCGTCCGAAGCCTGTAACGAAGGAGTTGTTATGCAGCATACCCATGCGCTGGTCGGCGATGTCGGCGGTACCAATGCGCGTCTGGCCCTGTGTGAGCTGGCCACCGGCACTATCTCCCAGGCAAAAACCTATTCAGGTCTTGCCCACCCCTCTCTCGAAGCCGTCGTACGCCTCTATCTGGATGAGCACGTAGCAAAAGTCAGCGAGGCTTGCATCGCCATCGCCTGCCCCATCAATGGTGACTGGGTCGCGATGACCAACCACAGCTGGGAATTCTCTATCAAGGAGATGCAGGCCAATCTCGGTCTTGAGCGCCTGCTGGTGATCAACGACTTTACCGCCGTCTCCATGGCCGTTCCCGTGCTGCCGGAAGAAGATCGCATCCAGCTGGGCGGAGGGGCCCCCGTGGCAGGCAAGCCCATCGCCATCTATGGGGCTGGCACCGGCCTTGGCGTGGCCCATCTGGTCAAGGCGGGTGAGCAGTGGCTGAGCCTGCCGGGTGAAGGGGGGCATGTGGATTTTGCCGCCAACAGCGAAGAGGAAGACGCCGTTTTGCAGGTGATGCGTGGCGAGCTGGGCCATGTCTCGGCCGAGCGTTTCCTCTCTGGCCCGGGGCTGGTCAATCTCTATCGCGGCCTGGTGAAATCCGATGGTCGCGAACCCGAAGCACTGGCGCCGAAAGACATTACCGAGCGCGCCCTGGCCAACTCATGCCTGGACTGTCGCCGCACCTTGAGCCTGTTCTGCGTGCTGATGGGCCGTTTTGCCGGCAACCTGGCGCTCAACATGGGCACCTTTGGCGACGTCTATATTGCGGGCGGCATAGTGCCGCGCTTCCAGGAGTTCTTTACCGGCTCGGGTTTTCGGGTGGCGTTTGAAGACAAGGGGCGTTTCAAATCCTACCTCAAGGATATCCCGGTATTTCTGATCACCCATGAGGGTCCGGGACTACTCGGCGCGGGAGCCTATTTGCGCCAGTCGATGGGACTCAAGATATGAGCAAAGCCTGCCACCGCAAGGATCATGCCATGGTTCAGCCTCGATTCAGTGACCATGACATAAAGTGACGTCACGTAATCAAGAGGGCTGGACTTCACATGGAGTGGAAACCTCTCTCATCCACTGGTTACGTTTGTCACCTGACAAGCCTGAACTGTTTCAACCGGCCTTTTGGCCGGTTTTTTTTATGTCCGGCTTACTGGGCCAGCGATTTGAGCTGGGATTTGTCGGGGGGATTGTTCCAGTCGATGGGCCCGTGGGTAAACCGGTACTGCAACCTTGGCAGGCTGAGTTCCAGCCACTCCTCCCTGAAATAGGCATAGCCCTGCTCCCAGTCAGGATCATTGGCCCAGCCGGTTTGCAGGAAATAAAGCCGGGTACCCTGCCCTTCGGGCACGAAACGCAGGCTGACCTGGGTTTTTTGCTGGCGGATATGAGACAGAAAAGGTGGGAAATTCCAGCTGAAGCTGAGCAGGTCATAGGGCATGACCGCCATCACCCTGCACCCTTCGCTGCCTCGCTCTCCCAGTGGGGCATCTGGCCTGAAATAGATCTCGAAAGGACCATTCGGTTCCGCCACCATCAGGCACTCGGGAGCAAGAAAACTGCGCAGACCGCTCTCGGTTGTCCAGGCATGCCAGACATCGTCGATGTGAGCAGGAACAAAAATGTTGCCTTCTATCTGTTTATTTTCCATAAATCAGCGATCCTCAAGCCATCCATACAGGGGACTCCGGCAGTATAGCCTCAGGGCAAAGACAATGGACAGCGCTTAATCACACCCTTCTTATCTGCCTCGTGCTGCAAAGTATTGCCAGCGCTCAACCACCTCAACAGGGAGATCATCATGATCCGACTCATGGCACCAGAAGACAGGCACCATCTTGCCAACCTGTTTCTCAAGAGCCGTCGGGACACCTTTCACTGGGTCGATCCAGCCTGCTTCAGAGCAGACGATTTTGCAACCCAGACCCAGGGAGAAACCATCTGGGTAGCAGAGCGAGGGGGATATCTGTGTGGCTTCATTGCCATCTGGCAACCCGATGACTTTGTGCATCACCTCTATGTCAGCGCAGACTGGCACGGCCAGGGGATAGGGCGAGCCCTGCTCGAACAGGGCCTGGCCAGTGCGCGGCGCCAACCCAGTCTCAAGGTGGCGACCCGCAATACTGCAGCCGTGGCGTTTTACCATCGCCTGGGGTGGCAGACGACCGAAGAGACCGGACACTGCGAGATAACCGGCCCCTGGTGCAAACTGGTCGCCCCCTGGTCAGGCAACTCCCGGCAAGCCTGACTACCCGACGCCTTCTTGCCTCTCATCTTTTATGGCGCTCCTGATTATTCCCCGGAGCACATCAATAAAGAAGGCCACCCAAGGGTGGCCTTCAATGCGAACAATCAAGTTGCCACTCAATCCTTGGCGGACTCCATGGCACCCTCTTCGGAGTGCTGGGGCAGGATCAGGTTGAGCAGGATGGCGGCAACGGACGCCAGGCCCACGCCAGCCAGGGCGAAGTCACCGATCTTCATCTCCAGCGCGCCGACACCCACGGTCAGGGTCACGGCCACGATGGCGATGTTGCGCGACAACCCCAGGTCCACCTTGGACTCCACCAGGGTCTTGAGACCGATGGCGGCGATGGATCCGAACAGCAGCAGCATGATACCGCCCATCACCGGCATGGGGATGGAGGTGAGCAGGGCGTTGAACTTGCCGAAGAAGGCCAGAATGATGGCGAACACGGCGGCCCAGGTCATGGTGACCGGGTTGAAGTTGCGGGTGATCATCACGGCGCCGGTCACTTCCGCGTAGGTGGTGACGGGAGGACCACCGATAAGGCCGGCGAAGCAGACCCCGATACCGTCACCGGCCAGGGTGCGGTGCAGACCCGGATTCTTGGTGTAATCCTTGCCAGTCACCCCGCCGATGGCCAGCACGCCACCGATATGTTCGATGCAGGGGGCGATGGCCACCGGCAGCATGAACAGCGCAGCAGCCCAGTTGATCTCGGGAGTTTCGAAGTGGGGCAACGCCAGCCAGGGGGCATTGGCCATGCCATCGAAGCTCACCTGGCCCATCAGCACGGCAGAGACATAGCCGGCAATCACACCGCACAGGATGGGGATCAGCTTGATCCAGCCCTTGCAGAACACGGCAGCAATCAGGGTCACCGCCAGCGAGATGCCCGCCAGGGTCAGCGCCGTGGTGGCAGGCACTACCTGTTCACCACCGGCACGGCCCATCGCCATGTTGCAAGCAACCTGGGCGACGGAGAGGCCAATCACCATGATCACCGGGCCAATCACCACCGGCGGCAACAATTTGTGCACAAACCCCATGCCGCGAGCCCGGATGATGGCAGCCAGGATGAAATACATGAAACCGGCGGCAAACAGGCCGAACATGGTGGATGGCAGACCCCAGGTCTGGGTGGCATAGATGATGGGAGCGATAAAGGCGAAACTGGAACCGAGGAAGATCGGAACCTGACGGCGGGTGCAGAGCTGGAACAGCAGGGTTCCCACACCGGCGCCAAGCAGGGCCATGGCGGGGTTAAGTCCGGTGAGCAGGGGCACCAGAACCATGGCACCGAAGGCGACAAACAGGATTTGCAGCCCGGCGACGCTTTGCTTGACTAAGGAAAACATGGATGTCCTTAATTTTTTGATAACTGACAGGGATATTTGACACTTTTCAGTTATCACAAGACTTTTTCAAGGCACTGAACGAGCCGGCTGGCGTCATTTGTTACCTCTTACTGCTTGGGGAGGGCATGAAACTGGCTTTTTAGGCGGGATTCGTTGCTACAAGCATCGAGGAAGCGATTTTACGCACTTTTATGGCCGGCGCCAATCGTTTTTCCATGCTGTTTTGTTTGTCAATGGCTCCCCTACCCCTCCATCAGCCCGCCCTATACTTGATGACGTGAACCCAGCCGGACAAGGAGTCCCCCATGTCACTGCCCGCTTTCAAACCCAGCCAGCGCAGACTGCTGGTGGGTTCGGCCATCGCCCTGGCCCTGTTTGCCACCCCGTACAGCTATGACTTCAGCCACCATCAGTGGCAGGTGAATCAGGCCTATGCCAAGTCCTGTTTCGTGGCCGGCACCCGCATCCTGATGGCCGATGGGGAGGAGCGTCCCATTGAAACCCTGCAGGCCGGTGAACGGGTGCGGGATCAATATGGCCGCAGCAACCGCATCCTGGCGGTCGAGCGGGTACTGCTGGGGGAGCGCCGGCTCTACGGGCTCAACCAGTTGGCCCCCTTCTTCACCGCCGAGCACCCCTTCCTGACCACCCGCGGCTGGGCTGCCATCGCGCCGGCCATGACCCGCACCGAAAACCCGACCCTCGCCGTGCTGCCGCTCTTTACCGGCATGCACCTGCTGGGCTGGTCGGAAACCGGCAGTGCAGGCAACCTGGCGCTGGCCCCGCAGCCCGCCCTACTGCTGGTGGAGTCCCTCTGCTGGATTGACGCCCCGCCCACCACGGCACTGTTCAACCTGATCCTCGATGGCAGCCACAGCTATATCGCCAATGAGTTGATCGTTCACAACAAGGATGGCGATGGTAATAGCGGTGGGGGTGGCAGCGGAGGTGGTGGTGGAAACAGCAGCAGTGGTAGTGGCGGCAGTGACAGCGACAGCGACAGCGACAGCGACAGCGACAGCGGCAGTGACAGCGACAGCGGCGGAAACAGCAACAGCGGCGGCAGTAGCCATGGCGGCGATGACCATGGTCAGGGTGAACACGCCGGTGGCGAACAACATGCAGGAGGAGATCGCTATGCCGGTGGCGACCAACATGCCGGAGGGGATCGTCACGCCGGCGGTGAGCGTCATGGCGGTGGTCGTGGCCTCGGCAACGGCCTGGATGACAGCGGTCTCGACGATAACGGCGTGGACGCCGTCGATGCCAACGGCAACGAGATCCGGGGTGACGGCACGATCGACGACCACGGGGTAGACACCGTCGATGCTGACGGCAACAAGCTGCGGGGGGATGGTACGGTAGACGATCGCGACCAGACCCTGACCGATGCGCAGGAGCAAGCGCTGATCCAACAGGGCTTTAGCACCAAGGAGCAGCCATGAGCCGTTATCTGCTGATCTGCCTCTCCTTGTGGCTGTTCGGCTGTACCGCCCAGCAGTCGGCCCCGCTCTACCACCAGATGGACAAGCAGGACGTGGTGCTGGCCAACCAGGCGCTGGGTGAGGCTCTGCAAACCCGCCCCAAGGGCCAGAGTCTCACCTGGTTCAACCCCACCAACCGCCACTCGGGCAGCGTCACGCCGCTGCGCACCTTTCGCCATCCCAATGGCCTCTGGTGCCGCGACTACCGCGAGCAACTCTACATAGGCCAAGCCAGCCAGCAGTGGCAGGACACCGCTTGTCGCAGCAAGGCAGGGCGCTGGCTGCCACTGCGCAGCTGACCGCGCCGGTGACAGCCTGGGTATCAAAACAAAGGGGGTGGCCATGGCCACCCCCTTTCATTTCAAGCTTGCCCGGATCACACCCGGCGATAGGGCAGGTAGACCGGCTCCCACATGTGGCTCAGGATATGCTGCTGCAGATCCTGACCGATCAGCGGATGGCCGGGATCCTTGCGCACTATGTCTTTCAGCACGGCGGTCGCCACGTGCACCGAGATGCTGCGCAGCTCGCGAATGCGCGGATAAACCGCCCCTTGCGCCAGATCTACCTCGCTCACACATTCGGCCAGCGCAAAGGCGGCTGTGGTGAAGATGTCGGGGCTTATCTCGCGGATCTGGCTGACGATAGCCGCCAGCCCCACTCCCGGGAAGATGAAGACGTTGTTGCCCTGCCCCACCCGG
The DNA here is from genome assembly GCF_000819845.1 of Aeromonas enteropelogenes. GTDB lineage: Bacteria > Pseudomonadota > Gammaproteobacteria > Enterobacterales > Aeromonadaceae > Aeromonas > Aeromonas enteropelogenes. Next base: position 57,891 of record NZ_CDCG01000002.1, on the reverse strand, counting down.
TAATCCTGCCCCTCGTAGTGCACATCCTTGAACGGGCTGCCGGTGGCGACGATGGCCTTGCCCTTGCTCCAGCGATAGATGTCCTCCGGCAGCGCCTCGCAGTTGGCGGTCGGATTGGAGAGCGGGAACACCATTGGGCGTTCGCAATGGGTCAGCATCAGCTGGATATGCTGCTCCTTGAAGGCACCACCGGCGCCGCTGGTGCCCAGCAACACAGTGATGGGCACATGGCGCAGCACATCAGTCAGGTTGGCCTTGCCGGGGACTTCGGTGTCCCAGCCCGACAGCAACAGGCCCGGCTTGGCATAGCGGCGCTTGTACTCGTCAAGCCCCTCGCGGTTGTCACACACCAGCCCCTGGGTATCCAGGATATAGATGCGATCCCGCGCCGCCTGGGGATCCATGCCCTCGCGGATGAGGCCGGCGCAGATCTGATCCGCCACCCCGACCCCGCCGGCACCGGCGCCATAGACCAGATAGTTCTGCTGACCCAGGCTTTCGCCCTTGGCCTTGACCGCCCCTATGATACCCGCCAGCACCACGGCCCCCGTGCCCTGGATATCGTCATTGAAGGAAGGCAGCGACTGCTGATAACGGGAAAGATTGTTGAAGGCGTTGGACTTGCTGAAGTCTTCCCATTGCAGTACGGCATTGGGGAAGTGGCGCTTGACCCCGGCTACGAACTTGTCGATGAAGTCGTCATACTCCTTGCCGCGAATGCGCTTGTGGGGCTGACCCAGATACATGGGGTCATCAAGCAGCGCCTGGTTGTCGGTGCCCACATCCAGCGCGATGGGCAGGCAGCAGGCGGGATGGATCCCGGCGCCCAGGGTGTAGAGGGAGAGCTTGCCGATGGGAATGCCCATGCCGCCCACCCCCTGATCGCCGATCCCCAGGATCCCCTGGCTGTCGGTCACTACGATAATGCGCACGGATTTGGCATCGAGATGGCGGGCCAGGGAGCCCATGTCCTCGACGTTTTTCGGGGTGATGTAGAGGCCGCGCGGCTTCTGGAAGCGGTGGCTGAACTCCTGGCACGCCTTGCCCACGGTCGGGGTATAGATGTAGGGGGTCATCTCCTCCACATGGCGCGACAGCAGGGCATAGAAAAGGGTCTCGTTGCGATCCTGCAATGCCCGCAGGTTCTGGTATTTCTCGATATCGTTGCAGGCGCTCAGAAAGCCCTGATAGACCCGCTCCAGCTGGGCTTCAAACGTTTGTACCTGGGGTGGCAGCAAGCCGTCGAGCTCGAAGTCGGCCCGCTCCTGTTCGGTAAAGGCGGTGCCCTTGTTGAGATTGCGATCGTTGAGCAGATCGGTGCCTGTCAGTGCAACGGGGCGAAAATCTTGTCCCTGTGCATCTTTCCACAGCAGATATTGTCCGGTAGCCATAGTCATTCTCGTTGATTTACATGAAGTTGCCGTTCGGCAGGAGAGCGAGACACATAATGAAATCAATCATATGACGTTTATCAATTCGATTTTGTGAGCTTGGGCATACCCCTGCCCTCCTGCCAGGGGTCAGGGCGAGAAAGTTGTGCCGAACTATCCAACCAGCAGACCGACATGGCCTTGTTCCCCGGATGGAGAGCAAAAGAAGGGGCGCCGCAGCGCCCCTGTTTAAACAACGTCTGTTTAACTGGATTTGCCCTCTTTGGGCTCATCCAGCTTGTGTTTGACCTCTTCATACCAGAGATCGTGGTGCTCCCTGGCCCAGGTCTCGTCCACCTCGCCAGTCACCATCCCCTCCAGCGCCCCTTCCAGCTGGAACAGGCCCATATAGATATGGAAGATGAAGCCGCAGATGAGGATCAGGGCCCCGACGATGTGGATGAAGCTGGCCCACTCCATCTGGCGGCGCAGTTGGCCGAAGATGGGGAAGTCCAGAAACAGCCCGGTCGCCACGACTATGCCGCCAAACCAGATCAGCAGCCAGAAGATCGCCTTCTCGCCGCCGTTGGAGAAGCCCGCCGAGGGGTGACTCCCCTTGTGCTTGCCCAGCATGCCGCCAAATTTCAGGAACCACTGCACATCCACCATATTGACGATGTTGTGGCGGAACCACTTGATGAGCACCCCGAGCAGGCAGAGGAAGAAGAGCGGGCCCACGTAGTTGTGGAACACCTTGGCGAACCAGATCCAGTTCTCCCACACCCCCATGCTCACCACCGGCTTGATGAAGTACTTGCCGTAGATGATCGCCAGCCCCGACCCCGAGAGAGTCAGGAACATGGCAGCCGTGGTCCAGTGCAGGGCCCTGTCCATCCTGCTCCAGCGTTTGAGCTTGCGCCCGGTTCTGGGCTTGGAGAGCTTGGTCGGCCCCACCACCCAGTACATCAGGCCGCACATGGCGAGCGACCCGAAAATGGCGATGGCACCCAGCGGCGATACCCACTTGGTCTTTACCTCGAACCAGAGCTGACCCGGCACCGAGATGAGTACCCCGTGCTCCGGCGAGCGGGAGGTGGTGGTTCCCTCCTGCCCGTCCTTCACCGCGCGCCAGTAGTCGGCGCCGGCAAAGCCGATCGTCTCCTTCTGGGCATCGGCGAAGCCAGGCGCGCTGAACAGCAGCAAGGCTGTCAGCAGCGCTGTCAGCCAGTGTCTCATTGGCCGCCCTCCTGCTTGCCAAGCTTGAGCCCCTTGCCTCTGCCATCGCGGGGTTTGCTGGCGTCGTGGAACAGATCCTGCTCATCCCCGCCCCAGGCCGCGTGAGGTGCGCCGCGATAGGCGACCCGCTCGCGGAAGATGTCGGAGATGACCTGGGCGTCACCGGCCAGCAGCGCCTTGGTGGAGCAGAGCTCGGCACACATGGGCAGCTTGCCCTCTGCGATGCGGTTGGCACCGTACTTCTGGCGCTCCGCCTCGCTGTGATCCTCCTCCGGGCCACCGGCGCAGAAGGTGCACTTGTCCATCTTGCCGCGATCGCCAAAGGCGGCAGTCTTCGGGAACTGGGGCGCCCCGAACGGACAGGCGAACAGGCAATAGCCGCAGCCGATACAGAGATCCTTGTTGTGCAGCACTATGCCGTCGTCGGTGTGGTAGAAGCAGTCCGCCGGACAGACCGCCATGCAGGGGGCGTCGGTGCAGTGCATGCAGGCCACCGAGATGGAGGTTTCCCCCGGCAGGCCATCGTTGAGAGTCACTACCCGGCGACGCTGGATGCCCCACTCGAGGGCATCGTCGTTCTCGTTCTTGCACGCCGTCACACAGCCGTTGCACTCGATGCAGCGCTTGGTGTCACACATGAATTTCATTCTGGCCATGGGATCAGGCTCCTACTTTACGAAAACGGCACAGGGTGACCTTGGTCTCCTGCATCTGGGTAACCGGGTCATAACCATAGGTGGTGACTATGTTGACCGACTCGCCCAGTACGTAAGGGTCTGACCCTTCCGGATACTTGGATCTCAGATCCTTGCCCTCGAAGTGACCGCCGAAGTGGAACGGCATAAAGGCAAGGCCAGGCTTCACCCGCGGCGTGATCAGGGCTTTCACCTTGACGCGGCCACCTTCCGGCCCCTCGACCCAGACATCCTGACCGTCGCGCACGCCGACATCGTTGGCATCCGCCGGGTTCATCTCGACGAACATCTCCTGCTGCAGCTCCGCCAGCCAGGGGTTGGAGCGGGTCTCGTCACCGCCCCCCTCGTATTCGACCAGACGGCCGGAGGTGAGGATGATGGGGAACTCCTTGCTGACATCTTTTTCCTGCACCGAGGCGTACTGGGTCGGCAGGCGCCACAGGCTCTTGGCATCGGGCCAGGTGGCGTAGTCGGCCAGCAGATCCCGGCGCGGGGTGTAGAGCGGCTCGCGGTGCTTGGGCACCTGATCCGGGAAGGTCCACACCACGCAGCGCGCCTTGGCGTTGCCGTAGGGCACGAAGCCGTGCTTGATGGCGACGCGCTGGATACCGCCAGAAAGGTCGGTCTTCCAGTTCTTGCCCTCGGCTTCTTTTTTCTCGGCCTCGGTCAGCTCATCCCACCAGCCGAGCTGCTTCATCAGATCGGCGGTGATCTCGGGATAACCGTCCTCCACCTCGCTACCCTTGGGCCAGGAGTCTTCTGCAAGCAAGGAGACACCCTGATATTCGAGACCGAAACGGGCACGGAAACCGCCGCCCCCTTCTGACACAGGGATGCTGGTGTCATAGAGGATGTGGCTGCCCGGATGCTTCATCTCCGGGGTACCCCAGCAAGGCCAGGGCAGACCGTAGATCTCACCATTCACCGGGCCACCTTCGGCCTTGAGGCTGGTCTTGTGGAAGGTGTGCCAGTTCTGCTGGTGCTCTTTGAGGCGCTCCGGGCTCTGGCCGGTGTAACCGACAGTCCACATGCCACGGTTGTACTCGCGGGTGATGTCTTCGAGCAGCGGCTGGTTGTTCTCCACCTTGATGTGCTTGAACAGCTCATCGGCAAAGCCCAGCTTCTTGCTCAACAGATACATGATCTCGTGGTCGACCTTGGACTCGAACAGGGGCTCGATCACCTTGTCGCGCCACTGCATGGAACGGTTGGTGGCGGTGACGGAACCATAGGTCTCGAACTGGGTGGTGGCCGGCAGCAGGTAGACGCCGTCGGTGCGATCGTTCATCACCGCCGCCACAGTCGGGTACGGGTCGACGATCACCATCATGTCGAGCTTTTGCATCGCCTTCTTCATCTCGGGACCGCGGGTCTGGGAGTTGACCGCATGGCCCCAGTAGAACATGGCGCGAATGTTGGTGCCCTGCTCGATAAGGTCGGCGTTCTCCAGCACCCCATCCACCCAGCGGGAGACCGGAATGCCGTTGTTGTTCATCGGCAGCTTGCCGTTGTAGGCCTTGTTGTCAAAACGGGATTTGAGCCACTCGAAGTCCACATCCCACACCCGGGCCCAGTGCTTCCAGGCCCCCTCTTCCAGGCCGTAGTAGCCCGGCAGGGAGTCGGAGGTGACGCCAAAGTCGGTGGCGCCCTGCACGTTGTCGTGGCCGCGGAAAATGTTGGTACCGGCACCGCTCTTGCCCACGTTGCCAAGGGCCAGCTCGAGGATGCAGTAGGCGCGGGTGTTGTTGTTGCCTGTGGTGTGCTGGGTACCCCCCATGCACCAGACCACGCAGCCCGGACGGTTGTCGGAGAGCAGCTTGGCGGCGCCATAGACCTCTTTTTCACTGAGGCCTGTCACCCGCTCCACTTCCGCCGGGGTCCAGCGCGCTACCTCTTTTTGCACCTCGTCCATGCCAAAGACACGGGTGCGGATGAACTCCTTGTCTTCCCAGCCGTTCTTGAAGATGTGCCACAACATGCCCCAGATAAAGGCCACGTCGGTACCCGGGCGCAGGGAGAGGTACATGTCAGCCTTGGCGGCAGTGCGGGTGCGGCGCGGATCCACCACCAGGATCTTGCAGCCGTTACGCTCTTTCGCCAGCAGGATGTGCTGCATGGCGACCGGGTGGGCCTCCGCCGGGTTGGAACCGATAAACATGATCGACTTGCTGTTGTGCATGTCGTTCAGGCTGTTGGTCATGGCGCCGTAGCCCCAGGTGTTGGCCACACCGGCCACCGTGGTGGAGTGGCAGATGCGCGCCTGGTGATCCACGTTGTTGGTGCCCCACAAGGAAGCCATCTTGCGAAACAGGTAGGCTTGCTCGTTGGAGTGCTTGGCGGAGCCGAGCCAGAAGATGCTGTCGGGGCCGGACTCCTGGCGAAGACGCAGCACCTCGTTGCCCACCTCTTCGATGGCCTGATCCCAGCTGATGCGCTGCCACTTGCCGCCCACCAGCTTCATCGGGTACTTGAGGCGACGCTCACCGTGGCCATGCTCGCGCAGGGCTGCCCCCTTGGCGCAGTGGCCACCGAGGTTGAAGGGGTGATCGAAAGCTGGCTCCTGACCGGTCCAGACCCCATTTTGCACCTCGGCGTAAACGCCGCAGCCCACCGAGCAGTGGGAGCAGATGGTGCGTTTCACCTCGACCGGTACGTCGGCGGCCACGGTTTTGGCCTCGGCTCGCTGCATCATGGCCGGTGCCAGCCAGCCGGCGGCCACGGCACCACCGGCCACCAGGCCGGAGTTGACCATAAAGGCGCGGCGAGTCAGCCCCTGACCACGGGAGGTGGCGGCACTGGATTGGTCGGCGGAAGTTGCCGGCTCGGCACGTTTCGTCAGTTTCATAAAATCTCCTTCACTGAGCCGGCTCAGTCGGTGCCGCGCAGGGTGCGATAAAAGTCGTGAACATGGGGGGTCTCCCGATAGCCCTTGTCCGGCTCGGTGTCGTGGGTGAGCACCTCTTTACCCACCACCCGGCCGGTGGCACCGGCCAATACCCCTATGGTGGCGACCACGCCGACACCCTTGATCAGGTTGCGTCGTGACGGATCTTGCAGCTTGTCATCGCTCATCTTGTTCTCTCCGACTCTTGTTTTTGTTATGGCCGGCCCGGGGGCCGACATTGCTACGAACGGTATCTGTCATATGGTTATGGGCGAGTTACCACCCGGGCGCCAAACGGCAGGCGCAATTCGTTTTCCAGCTTGAAGAAATCTTCGGCAAGTAGCCCCACCGCACGGTAGAAACAGCCTCCCTTGGCCTTTTGCTGATCGTGGCAGCACTTAATTACCCAGGGAGCGAGGTGGCGCTCATAGAAGCGGTTGCGCTCGGGGTGCTGTTCGCTGACCAGCACCGCCATCACCTCGCACAGGGCCGCCAGGTGATCTTCGGGCTCGCACACCCCGCTCTGGCGCTCGAAGCCCAGGGATTGCAGATCGGCGCGCAGCACCGCGAGCGGCAGCTCCATCAGGGAGCCGGTGAGATACCAGGAGGCGAAGGGGACGATTTCCCCCCGGCCGATACCGATAAAGAGATCCTGATACTCCTCGGCCAGAGATCCCTCGTCGTGGCTGCTGGCGGCGAGCTGCACCAGCCCGAGGCCCCGGGCAAAGGGACCGGGAACCGGCTCAAGGTCACGCAGCCACTGCAACTGCTCGCCCTTGGGGGCGGCGCGCCACAGGCTTGCCAGCAGGGCATAGAGCTCGGCGCTGTTGCTCTCGAGGGGGGTCATGGCATCTGTCATGGGCAGGGTGCTCTGGTTGTCATCTTGTTGCTGATACATTTGGCCCTCACAGTTTGAGCTGGGCGGCGGGATCCGCCGCCATGGCTTCAAACACATCCTTGACCCGGCAGTCCTCGCACATCAGCAGCCGCTTGGCGGCCTCGTTCTGGAAGTGGGAGTGACCGGCCAGTTTTTGCTGGATGCGGCGAATGAGGGAGGCAGGAGCAAACGGCTTGCCGCAGCGAATGCAGCAGGCCGGCTCTTCCGCCTTGAGGTGTTGCACGGCGCGGCGCGCCTCGGGCACAGGCTGCAGACGCGGCACAAGCGCGATGGCTTGCTCGGGGCACGCCTTCTCGCACATACCGCACTGGATACAGTCCTGCTCGATAAAGTTGAGGCCGGGCTCGTGACCCACCGCATGCAGGGCGCGAGTCGGACAGACCGCCACGCAGCCCATGCAGAGGGTGCAATCCGCCTCTTTCAGCGCCACTGCGCCATAAGGGGCGCCGTGGGGCACCGCCAGGGGCTCGCGACCCCCTTCGTGGGCCTGCCAGAGGGCGTCGAAGGCGGCAAACAGGGTCTCCCGCTTCTCCCCCTTGAGCGGCTTCTCCAGCAAGGAGCCGGCCACATTGGCCGTCCCCTGGTCGCTCGCCTGCACCACCGCCTGCAGGGAGTGGATGGCGATGCGATCCTCGCTCAATCCGGCACCGGCCAGCAGCACGGCGGCACTGGCCAGCTCCCGCTCCACCAGGGCGCGCACGCTGGCCGGGGTATCGTCACCGAGCGCAATGCGCACCGCGCTGGCGCCATAGGCCAGGGCCGCCACCCAGCTCTCAAGCCCGAGGCTCGCGACTTCCTCCACCCAGACCGGCAGCCAGTGGCTGGGCAGAGCGGCAAGGCTCGCCTCGACGTCGCTGCGCTCGCTCTCCCCTGCGATCAAGAGCACGGGATGCTCGCCGCCCGCCTCCCGATAGTGCTTGAGCAGGCGAAACAGATAGTCGCCGCTGGTATTGGCATCGGGCTGGTGATAGGCGATCGCCCCGGTCGGGCAGGCGGAGGCGCAGCTGCCAAAGCCCTGACAAAGATGTGGATCGATCTGGATCCGCCCATTGATGGGCTTGAGGGCATCGGTCGGGCAGACATCGAGACAACGGCTGCAACCGGGCACGCCACGGGCGGTGAAGGCACAGGCCTCCGGATCGAGGCGAAAATAGCGCGGCTTGTCGAACACCCCGGTGAGGGCGCACAGCTCGCCAAGCTGCTCCGCCAGACCCGCATCATCCGCCAGATACTGATAACCCACGGGCGGGCGCTCCAGGGCAAACAGCGGTGTCGCCCCCAGATCGGCCACCAGATCAAAGCTGGCGTGGCCACCGGCGGCCTGGGCCGGGAAGCAGAGCTCGGCCAAAGAGATACGCTCCCCCTGACCGTTAAGACCGGTCAACTGAAACTGGCCGAGATACCCCTTGAGCGCCGGCTCGCGCAGGGTCAGCGCCTCGAGGGAGGCGGTGGCGGCGAAGATGGCCTCGAGATCCGTCGCGGCGGCGTCATGGACCTGTTCGCTCACCAGCAAGGTCGGCACAGCCCCTTGCGGCAAGAGGCTGGCGGCGCGGCGGATGCGATCCTCCGGCCCTACCAGCAGCAAGCGGCCCTGACTCTGGTAGGAGACAGTGGCCGGGATCAGGTTGTCGGTCTTGACCGTGTGGCGCAAGGCATAGGCGCGCGCTCGCTCATTGCTCCCCGCAGCGCTGGCGGGGCTCAGGCTTGAGTTGTATTGTTCGATGCTCACATGCACTCCTGTGCGCACCACCTCATGGGATGGTGTGCTTGTTGGTCTCATGGGAGAGCAAGAGACGAGCCAACTCCCCCGGAAAAAAAGTGACTGACAGGGAGTCAGGATCCCAGAGGTTCCATTCCCGCCTTATCAGTAGAGACATTTTGTCCCACCTTGTTAGCCAAAATGTCCCGACCCTTGTCATGGTCTTGTGGCAACGCCGCTGCGGGTGAAGCTGCGTCATCCGCCTCTTCACCTGGCGTGGTTGGCGATGGTTCAGTCTGGTCGGCATCTTGCTCAGAGGCGGGGGCCACCAGCCAGTTGCGCAGCCCTGCGGTCAGGGCGGCAGGCAGCAGCTCGGGCTGGCTGAAATCCTGGGTGTAGTCATCGAGGCCATCGGGTTGATGGCTACGAAACATGGCGCGCAGCGCCTCTCTGTCCGGCAGGGCGGGCTTGCCCGATGCGGCGGTGGAAGGCGCGGCGGCGGGATTGGAACCGGCGCAAGGGGCACTCCCCTTGTCAGTGCTTACTTCAGCTGGAGGTGGCGTATTTTCTGATGTATTCGGCTCGACAAGGTCGGATTGGGGTGTGGATACGCCTTCCATATCGAGCGGCTGCGGCTGTTCGCTTGCGGCCTGCTGCGCCTCCCGTTTGCGGGCCGACCAGCGCTTGAAAAACTCACTCATGGGAGCGGCTTCCGACGTCGCTGCCATGCTCGCGGCCATCGGGGCCGGTGGCCTTGACGGCGCCGCAGTTGCCCTGAGGCGCGCCATCGACCCCCAGCTGATCCTGAGCTCGTCCCTTGCCCTTCTTGCCTTTGCGACGGGCCTCCAGCAGCTCGCCGTGGCGGCCGATAAAAGCCTCGGTCCAGGCCTGCAGCGCCTCCGGCAACGGGCAGGAGAGCACCTGGCGCTCGCCGTCCATATAGGCGGCGGCCACGGTCTGACTCAGTGTAAGGCCATCGGCGACAAAGTCATTATCGACACGGGTTCCAGTGACAAAGAGGCGCGGCGAGCCGGAGCTCAGGTTGAAGCGATAATCCCCCCGCTCGTCGCGAAACAGGGTGAGGGGCAAAGCACCGGCCGCCTCGGGCTCGGCGGGGTGGAGCGCCGCAATCTCGAAACGGCGGCTCTGCCAGCGGCCAACCTGGCTGTCGATAGCCTGCAGTTCGACCCGCAGCCAGCGCTGGTGGGACAAGGTATTGGTTGTGTCTTGCACGGTAACGACTCCCATCAGAAGGTCTCTGCCGGGCCGCCCTCCCCCCTTGTTTCGCCCTTGCTTGGGGCAATCACAGCGGTCAGTTCAGGGCGGCCACGGCCTTAATGGGAGAAAACATAGCAAGAGTGGGGCCAAGGCGGGTTTGGTGACCGATTGGGAAGTTTCGATGTACAGGTTAGGCATCGTGCGGGACGTAGGTTGGCGCAGAGCGCAGCGAAGCCCAACATGCAGCGTAAAACCAATCCGCCAGAGCCTGATCGAGGGGATGGCAAGAGTCGAATAACACCGAATTATCCGATTATTGCCTTGCTTAAAACGTTGGGCTTCACTTCGTTCAGCACCAACCTACGATTTAAAGCCCTACTTACGAGTTAAATATCCTGCTGTTTCACAAGCTCCAACTTTTGAGGATTACTGAGTTCTTCAATTAGAAAGTTGGCCCATTGGTTCGAATAAAGATAGCCTTCGAAACCTTCCACAAATCCAGAATACTGACCTTTAAATGCACGTTGTTCATCACGAGGTCTTGCTTCATAGTATTTCCAACACTTGGTGTGTAAGGCCATATTGAAACATGGTACTTTTTTGGCTACTAGCCCAACAACATTTTTAGGTCTTAATTTAAATGGATTTTCAACACCTTTAATAAAGGCAACAGCTCGCTCATAATTTGCAACTTCTGCATCACTCAATCTATTTACATTAATAAACTCTACAGCCATATCCGCTGATTTTGCATGATTACCTAATTTGGGAACCAAGAAAGCTCTTATACGATATTTTTGACTTTGAACAATATCATCATGAAGATCCCTCTTATATGTTTCCATATACTCTCTTACTATCTTGTAATTTTCTTTTTGAAGTTGTTTCAAGGCATCAATTTGAGATTGTTCTGAGATACGAGTTAGTTGCATCGCTATAGCAAGGCTAGCGGTTAAAGCATGTTCATCGCCGAACTCTTCAACCAACATCGTTTCAAAGTTACTTAAAGCGGATTGGCATTCACCACACACAGCTAAATCAATAGCAGGAAGACTTCTGTGCTCTATTTTATTTCTCAAGCCTATCAAAAACTTGATATTTGCTTTCTCTGGAGACTCAATGCCTTTCCAATATTCATCAATACACTCACTTAGCTCCCAAGCTTTCTCTTCTCCATCAATAAATAAAAACTCACCGTTCTGGTTCTTATGAAAATAATCGAACCCTCGTTTTTCGAAAATTGCATGCATCAATGCAGTGTATGCGATAACAATATTTACGATGAAACCATAGGTCTTAAATTCAGTGTAAGGGTTGTTATAAATCGAAACAGCTAATAATGCAAACTCTTTAGCTTTATGGATCAATATACCTTTAGTTGAATGATCTGCGGTTTGCTGTAGTTTTTGACTATGCACAGATCTGAATTCATCCTTACTCAAGAAGCAAATTCCTGAACTAGAATATTGCTCCCCATCTTTTTCTATATACTGATGCCATCTTTTTGATGGGTATGTTCTGCATGTATCTACTTTCCAACCAGTTGCCTCAGAGAGTTGAGCGATGGTAAATGACTCCCCTTGTTTTTCTTTATCAACCAAGAAGGAGTATGCCAAATCGACTTGCTTATATTTACCCATTCTTAACTCCCCTTACAATCCAGTATTTATGCTAGCCAGCACCATCTAAACCCAAATGAGTCATCATAGTTATGAAATAAGCTCATGTTGTCCAGATAAAATTGCTAAAGATAATTACACATTAAAATCGACTTTTTTGATTTAAATCATTTTAAGTGGAAAATAGTTTTCATTCTTTTCTGCAAATATCGTTAAACAATCTGGAACAAATCTTGCTGTATCCCCCCATCTTGATCCTGTCAACCGGTCACGAGGGCCCCCATGACACCGACCTTTATCAAAAGCAATGCCGCCGCCCAGCTCACCATGGCCGTCGAGGTGATGAATGAGCAGGGGGAGTTGCAGACCCAGCAGATCGCCTGTGAGCGCCCACTCACCGTCTACCTCAACTGGAAGGAGATAGTGACCCTGATGACGCTGGGGGCCCGCCCCGAGGCGCTGGTGCTGGGCTATCTCAAGAACCAGGGCTTTATCGAGGATATTTCGGCCATCGAATCGGTGATCGTCGACTGGGATAGCGAGGCCGCCGCCGTGGTCAGCAGCCAGCAGGCCGAGGATCTGGACAAGTCTCTCGAGAAGAAGACGGTCACCTCGGGCTGCGGCCAGGGCACCATGTATGGCAGCGTGATGAAGAAGCTCGAAGGAGTGGTGCTGCCCGCCCCCGAGCTTAAACAGAGCACCCTTTATGCCCTGCTCAAGGCGCTCTCCGCCCATAACGAAACCTACAAGATGGCTGGCGCCGTGCACGGCTGCGCCCTCTGCCGCGGAGCCGAGATCCTCTCCTTTGTCGAGGACGTGGGCCGCCACAATGCGGTGGATACCCTGGCCGGGGAGCTCTGGATGGCGGGCGATAGCGGCGCCGACAAGATCTTCTACACCACGGGGCGCCTCACCTCCGAGATGGTGATCAAGGTGGCGCAGATGGGCATTCCGGTGCTGCTGTCACGCTCCGGCGTCACCCAGATGGGGCTGGATCTCGCCCGCCAGCTCGGCATCACCATGATTGCCCGCGCCAAGGGGCGCCACTTCCAGGTCTTTACCGGCCAGCAGCATCTGGTGCTGGATGACAAACCGCCAGTGCTGCCCCAGGGGCCGTCCGGCCGTGGCCAGCGGGATTGAGCCCGGCCGATCATGAGCAAGATCCGTTTTCTACCCGCCATGCAACAGGCTGATGGACTGAACCATGAATGAGTTTATGAACGTCAAGCAGGTGGCCGAATACCTCGATCTCAACGAGAAGAAGGTCTATCAGCTGGCCAACGAGGCGCGCATCCCCGCCACCAAGGCCACCGGCAAGTGGCTGTTTCCGCGATCCCTGCTGGATCGCTGGCTGCTCGGCAGTTGCCACGAGGGGGTGATGAACGACCGGCTGCTGCTGGCAGGCTCGGACGACGTGCTGCTCCACTACGCCAGCAGCCGGTTGGCCCAGCAGCTTGGCACCCAAGCGCTGGTGGGGTACACCCCCTGCGGCACTCGCCAGGGACTGGCGATGCTGGCCCGCGGCCATGTGGATCTGTGCGCCATCCACTGGGGTCAGGCCGAAGAAGCCCACCTGCGCCACCCGGCGCTGGTGCAGCAGTATCAGGGCCATCGCCAATGGGTGATCGTTCATGGATTTCGCCGCGCCCAGGGGCTGGTACTGCGACGCGGGGCCAGACCGAGGGAGGCCCGAGAAACCCTGGAGTGGCGCTGGGCACTGCGCCAGGAGGGGGCCGGCAGCCAGCGGGCCCTGTTTGAGTGGCTGCAAACCCAGGGGGAGTCCCTGACCCGGATCGAGAGCACGGTGCAGGTCAACAGCGAACGGGAGCTAGCCGCCGCCATCAGCCGCGGCGATGCCGACGTGGGGCCGGGGGCCCAGAGCACGGCGACCGAGTTTGGCCTGGAGTTTATGCCGCTCTCCCAGGAGTGTTTCGATCTGGTGATGCCGCAGGGGGTCTTCTTTCGCAACCTGTTGCAGCAGCTGATCGGCTGGCTGCAATCCCCCGAGGGACGCGAGCTGGCCTCCCGCCTTGGCGGCTACGATCTGACCCAGACCGGCAAGCTGGTGTGGAGCCCGCAGTAGGGCCATCCGCTTTCGTCATCCCTTGCCACCACCATGAAAACGGGCCTGCCAGATTGGCAGGCCCGTCTGTTTGATGGAGTGAAAGACGCTTACCCTTCCTTTGGCCCTTCCCTTGGCCCGCCTTCTGGTGAACCTGCCTGCCCTGCGGCCGGCTCGTCCCCGGCGATATCGGGCTCACGCCCTTCCGCTCCCAGCGCGATGCGCCACCCCTCCAGCTGGTCTGGCTCGCGGCCGGCGGGCAGCAGGGCATGGCTGTGCAAGCGGATAGTAAAGCAGCTCCCCTCTCCCGGGGTGGAGTCCACCAACAGCTCCCCGCCCCAGCGACTGATGATGCGGTGGCTCAAGGCAAGCCCGAGACCTGTGCCGGTGGCGCGGGTGGTGAAGAAGGGGTCGAAGATCTTGTCCATGATGGCGGCCTCGATGCCGCTGCCGTTGTCGATGACTCGCACCTCGGCCCCCAGCAACTGGCCCGTTTCACTGTGCCAGTCGCGGCTCTCGACCCGGATCTGGCCCCGCTCGCCCAGGGCGTGACTGGCGTTGACCAGGAGGTTTATCAGCACCTGCAGCAACTGCTGGCGATCCGCCTCTATGGGTTGCTGGGCCTGCAGATCGGCCACCAGCTCCACCTGTTGCTGACGCAGGGCGGAGCGCACCAGGGTCAGGCTCTCCTCGATGATGGGATTGAGGTGCTGCCACACCGGCGCCGTCTCGTAATCGCCGGGGCGGGAGTATTGCAACAGGCTGCGGGTGATGGCGCGAATGCGCTCGATCTGGGTCAGCACCAGGGCCAGCTCCTCGCTGACGGGCTCGGCCGCCTCCCCCAGCTCCAGCTTCATCAGCTCCACGTTGCCGAGGATCACCGCGAGCGGGTTGTTGATCTCGTGGGCCACCCCGGCGCACAGCTCGCCGAGGGCCGCCAGCTTCTCGCTGATAAGCAGCTGCTGGCGCGCCTGGGTCAACATATGGATGTGCTCCTCGAGCTCAGCAGTCTTCTGCTCGAGGCTTCGGGTGCGCTCGGCCACCTTCTGCTCCAGCTCGTCGGCACTGCGGGCCATCTGCTGCTGATGAGCCTCCTGGCGGTCCAGCATGGCGTCAAACTGGCGCCCCAGCTGGGCCAGCTCGTGATCGGGATCGAGCGCCAGAGGCCCCACCCGGGCCGACTTGCCATATTGCACCTGGCGCACCACCCGGTGCATCCGCTCGATGGGGGTGAAGAGATCCCGTGCGCCGCGATAGACCAACAGGCCCGAGATAAACAACAGCAACACCACGCCGGAGCCGAGCTCCAGCAGGTTGGTGAGGTAGGTGCGGATAAAGGGCCACTCGAGAAAGCCGACATAGAGCATGCCGATCCGCTCGCCATTGGCCCCCAGCAGCGGCTCATAGCCAGAGACATACCAGGCGTCGTGCACGAAGGCGCGATCGATCCACACCTCCCCCCGCTCCAGCACCTGTTCGCGCACCGGGGCCGAGACCCGGGTGCCGAGCGCCCGCCCTATCTGGCGACTGCTGCTGGCGGGCACATTGGTGCTGACCCGCAGATCGCCGAGAAACAGGGTGACCGTGCCTATGCTCCCCTCCGGCAAGGTATTTTTGGCAAACACCTGGCTCTTGAGCTCGTCCACCAGCCGGGTACTGCCGTTGATAAGCTCGCCCCCCTCCAGCACGGCCCAGAGTGAGCCGTCCCGCGCCATCACGGGCGTCAGGGTCAGGCTGACCAGCCCCCGGGTCTCCTGGCCGTTGGCGGCGCTGTACTCCCTGTCCAGCACGGCGCGGCTGGCCAGGGCCGGCGAGTGGGCCAGCAACTGCTCCCGCGACCAGACCACGAAGTGGCTGATGCTGCGTCCCGTGCTCAGGGTGGCCCGCTGTTTCGGGGCCAGCTGATCCAGCTCGGCACCCGTGCGCAGGTGCAGAAAATCGAGGTCGTAGTTGGCCGCCAGCGGCATCACCCAGGATTGCAGCTCTGCCGGGTTCTGGCGCAGCTTGGTCTGGAAAGTCCAGGCATCGCGCAGGTGCTCCAGGTGCTCGGCCTGGCGCTGTTGCTGCACGCGCACCGCGTGATGGGCCACCCCGAGATCGCCGCGCACATTGGTGAGCAGGTTCTGCCAGCTGTAGGTGAGGGTCCAGTAGAGGGTGAGCCCCATCAGGCCCACCAGGGTGAGCATAATGGGCACGGAGGTGAGCAGCAGCAGGCGCCAGCGCACCTTGGTGCGCAGCCAGCGCGGGAGTTGGGTCCACCTCATGGCAGCCACCAGCGGCTCTTGGGGATCATTCGATGGCCCACTCCTTGAACTTGCGCTCCAGGGTCTTGCGCGCTACCCCCAGTACCCGGGAAGCGGCCGACTTGTTGCCATCAAAGCTTGCCACCACCTGCAGGATGTGGGCTTTTTCCACCTCAGCCAGCGGCCACTCCAGCGGATACCCCTCTTCCCCCTTGCCGGCAGCATTGTCAGGCTGGCTGCTGCGCCAATACTCGGCGGGGGGCTTGCCCAGCAACAGGCAGCGCTCGATAAGGTTGCGCAGCTCGCGCACGTTGCCGGGCCAGGGGTAGGCCTGCATCGCCACCACATCCTCGTGGGTCCAGTTCAGCGACCCCATCCCCATCTCGGCGGTGAGCTGGCGAGTGAAGTGGTGTACCAGGGCCGGGATGTCGTCGATCCGCTCGCGCAGGGGCGCCACCTGCAGGGCGACCACGTTGAGGCGGTAGAAGAGATCCTCGCGAAACCGCCCGGCATCCACCTCTGTCTTCAGGTTGCGGTTGGTGGCGGCCACGATGCGCACATCCACCGCCAGCTCCCGCTCGGCGCCGACCGGACGAATGGCCTTCTGCTCCAGCGCCCGCAGCAGGGAGGCCTGCATGGCGAGCGGCATCTCGCCGATTTCATCGAGAAAGAGGGTGCCCTGATGGGCAACCCTAAACAGACCGTCGCGCCCCTTGCGGGCGCCGGTGAAGGCCCCCTGCACATGGCCAAACAGCTCGCTTTCGAGCAGTTCGGGGGCGATGGCGGCGCAGTTGAGGGGTACGAAAGCCCCCATGCGGCCGGAGAGCTGATGCAGGGCCCGGGCCACCAGCTCCTTGCCGGTGCCGGACTCCCCCTCCACCAACACGGCGGCGTTGGAGGGAGCCACCCTGGCAATGAGCGTCTTGAGCTCGCAGGTCTTGGCGCTGTCACCGATCAGGGTGGGGGGAAAGAGCTTGCTCACCTCCCGGCGCAGCAACAGGTTCTCCCGCTCCATCTGGCGGCGCTCGATCACCCGGTCCACCGCCTGGATCATCTGTTCCAGATTGAACGGCTTGAGGATGAAATCGCTGGCACCGAGACGCAGCGCCTTGAGGGCGGTCTCCATGTCGCCAAAGCCGGTCATGAAGATGATGTCGCTGCGGCGGGTACCGGGATCGACCGCCTCGTGCCACTCAATGCCGGAGCGGCCCGGCAATCGGATATCGGCGATGATGAGATCGAAATGGAGGCGGCTGCGCAGGGCTTCGGCCTCTTCCACGCTGGCGGCCGTCTCGATTTGGGCGAAGCGCTTGGCCAGTGCCTTGGCCAGAAAGCTGCGCATGCCGGGTTCATCGTCCACGATGAGCAGGGAGAGGGCGGACCAGCGGTTGAGCGGGGCTGTCATGAAAAAAATTCCTCAAATGCACTCAAGGTCGGAGAATGTCCCGATAGTCGGAACGCGAGTGAGACATTTTGTCCTACCCGGAGCGAAGCACCAATACCAATTAGTAAATAACGCCCGTCAGATAATCTGAAAAGATACAATAAACTGCTGTTTTCACTCAGCAAAAGATGAAAAAAGGGGGGCGTGGAACATGTTTGGCACCCTGTTTGCTAGTCAGAGGCCTCCCATTCACCCGAACGAGTTGCATCACCATGACCCTGAATGCCAATTTGAAACGTGCCGCGCTCTCCCTGTGCGCCGCCCTGCTGCTGACTACGGCCGCCCAGGCCGAGAGTCCGAAACCGCCGGTTCGCCTCGCTACCACCACCAGCACCGAGCAGTCCGGCCTGCTGGGCTGGTTGCTGCCAAAATTCACCGCCGAGACCGGCTACCCGGTGCAGGTGATGGCCGCCGGTACCGGCCAGAGCCTGAAGATGGGGGAAAACGGCGACGCCGATCTGGTGATGACCCACGCTCCTTCCGCCGAGAAGGCCTTCGTCGATGCCGGCTTTGGCATCAATCCAACCCCTCTGATGTATAACGACTTCGTTATCGTGGGTCCGATCAAGGATCCGGCGGGTCTGGGTCAGATCAAGGATGCCGCCAAGGGACTGCAGGCCATCAAGGAGAAGGGCCAGACCTTCATCTCCCGCGGTGACGAGTCCGGCACCCACATCAAGGAGAAGACCCTGTGGCAGGCCGCTGACGTCAAACCCGAGTTTGCCGGTTACAAATCCATCGGCCAGGGCATGGGCCCGACCCTCACCATGGCCTCCGAGCTTGGCGCCTACACCCTGACCGACCGCGGTACCTGGCTCGCCTACCAGAGCAAGCTGGATCTCGCCGTGCTGCTGGAAGGGGACAAGCGTCTGTTCAACCCCTATCAGGTGATCCTGGTCAACCCGGCCCGTTATCCCGACCTCAACACCGACGGCGCCCGCGCCCTGCAAAACTGGCTGGTCTCCGACCACGGCCAGAAGCTGATCGGTGACTTCAAGGTGGCCGGTCAGGCCCTGTTCGTGGCCGATGCCAACGGGAAGTGATGACCTCCCTGTGTGATATGAGGGGGGCTCTGCCCCCCTGTCGGGGAGCGCGCTGATGCCGACGCTCCTCGACACGACTCTGGCGGCCCTCGCCCTGCTGTTCAGCGGTGATAGCGAACTGTGGCAGGTGGTGGGGGTCTCGTTTTCCGTCTCCGGGCTCGCCCTGCTGCTGGTGCTGCTGCCGGCCTTGCTGCTGGGCTTTGCCCTGGCCTACCTGCCGCTGCCCGGCCGCTGGCTCTGGCTCTCCTGCATCAATACCCTGCAATCGGTACCGACCGTGGTGATTGGCCTCCTGCTCTACATGCTGCTGTCGCGGGCCGGCCCCTTCGGCGACTGGAAGATGCTGTTCACCCAGCAGGCGATGGTGGTGGGCCAGATGCTGATCGCCTTCCCCGTCATCGCCACCATGGCCCACGCCGCCTTTATCCAGAGCGATCGCCGCGCCTGGGAAACAGCCCTCACCCTGGGGGTTTCCTGGCCCAAGGCGCTGCTCGGCCTGATGCACGAGTGCCGCTTTGGCCTGCTGGCGGCGGTGATCGGCGCCTTCAGCCGCATCGTCACCGAGGTGGGCTGCTCCATGATGGTGGGGGGCAATATTCTCCACTTTACCCGCAACATCCCCACCGCCATCGCGCTGGAGACCCAGAAGGGCGCCTTTACCCAGGGGGTGGCGCTCGGCATAGTGCTGCTCAGTCTGGCGCTGTTGCTCAACCTGCTGCTGACCGCCTGCCGCGGCCACAGCTATCTGAAGAATTGAGAAAGAGGTTCCCCTTGTTGCTGACCGCTGACGGAGCCCGCCCATGGCCCTGACCGCCCATCACCTTTCCATGTGCTTTGGCGAACGCCAGCTGTTCGAGATCGAGCGGCTCGCCATCGCCCGCGGGGACACCATCTGGCTGCACGGCGCCAACGGCGTGGGCAAGACCACCTTGCTCAAGATCCTGGCCGGCCTGCTGCGCCCCACCCGGGGCCACACCAATCTGCCCGGCCGCTGGCAACGCCGGCTCAACCAGCTGCTCAAGCGGGACGTGGGCCCCGGTCGGGTCACCTATCTGCACCAGACCCCCTACATGTTCGATCGCAGCGTGCACGACAACATCGCCTGGGCGCTTGGCAAACAGGCGGAGAGCGAGATCCGGGTGTTCGAGGCATTGCGCCGGGTCGAGCTGGAGGGGCTGGCCCGGGAGCACATCAGCATTCTCTCCGGCGGCGAGCGCCAGCGTCTGGCCATGGCGCGGGCCTGGGCGCTGCAACCCGCCTTTTTGCTGATGGATGAACCCACCGCCAACCTGGACACACATTCGGTTGCCCTGATGGCCGCATTGGCGCAAGATCTGCGGGAACATGGCTGCGGCCTGGTGGTTATCAGCCACCAGAGCAACGCCCTGACCGATCTGTGCGAGCGAGAGTGGACCCTCGCTCGCGGTCAACTGCAAGAGACCACCCCTTTAAAAATCATCGAGCGACATGACTTCAAGAAGCGAACCCCACTCTGACCCCTTCCCCGTTTCGGCCGTGATCCTGGCCGGTGGCCGCGCCACCCGCATGGGGGGCGAAGACAAGGGATGGGTCCAGCTGGCGGGCCGTCCCCTCATCGACCACGTGTTGTGCCGGCTGCGCCCCCAGGTCGACGAGATCCTGATCAACGCCAACCGCAACCAGCCCCGCTACCAGGCGCTGGCCCCCGTCATCAGCGATGACAACGACGACTATCTGGGCCCGCTGGCGGGCATGCAGGTGGGCCTGGCCGCCGCCCGCCACGACTGGGTGCTGTTCGTCCCCTGCGATGGCCCGGCCCTGCCCCTTGATCTGATGAGCCGCTTTCGCGCCGCACTCACCCCGACCACCGAACTGGTGGTGGCCCATGACGGCGACTGGCTGCAACCCGTGGTGGCGCTGCTGCACAAATCCCTGCTCCCCTCCCTCAGCCAGGCCCTGGCCGAGGGGGAGCGCAAGATAGATATCTGGTTCGCTCGCCACCAGATGGCGGTGGTGAGCTTTGCCGATCAGCTGGATGCCTTCATCAACCTCAACAGCCCGGCCGAACTGGCCGCCTACGAGACGCGCCTGCTGACCCCGGCCACCGAATCCCAACAAGGAGCCGCCCAATGACCCCAGCCCCAACCCTCCCCCTGCTTGGCTTCGCCGCCTGGAGCGGGACCGGCAAGACCACCTTGCTGGAACAGCTGATCCCCCTGCTGGTGGCACGGGGCCTGCGCCTCGGGGTGCTCAAGCACGCCCACCACGACTTCGATATCGATCAGCCGGGCAAGGACAGCCATCGCCTGCGCAAGGCAGGGGCCAGCCAGATGATGGTCGCCTCCCGCCGCCGCCATGCACGCATTATTGAGACCGAGCTGGCAGAGGCCGATTTTCGCGAGCTACTGGCCAGTTTCGATCAGACCAGCCTCGATCTGCTGCTGGTGGAAGGGTTCAAACACGAGCACTTCCCCAAGATAGAGCTGCATCGGGCGGCGATCGGCAAGCCTCTGCTGTTCCCCGACGACAGGGACATCATCGCCGTGGCAAGCGATCAACCGGCAGACACCACCCTGCCCAGGCTCGACATCAATGATCTCGATGCCATCGCCGACTTCGTCTGTGACTACCTGGCAGGCTGCCAGACCCGGGAGCAGGGTGCCGGCAACGGCTTCCTGTCGGTCGAGGCCGCCCGCGACACCATACTGGCGGCCCTGACGCCGAGCAGTGGCAGCACCCTCACGCCGCTGACGCAGTGCCACGGTGCCGTGCTGGCCGCCGATCTGGTGAGCCCCATCAATGTGCCGCCCCACGCCAACTCGGCGATGGACGGGGTGGGGCTGCGCAGTGACGATCTCGCCGCCGGCCGCTGGCAACTGGTGGGGGAAGTGCTGGCAGGCCAGCAGCGCCACGAGCCGGTGCTGGCGGGTCAGGCGGTGCAGATCATGACGGGCGCCCCCGTGCCTCCCGGGGTCGATACAGTGGTGATGCGCGAAGAGACGGTGATGGCCGATGGCTGGGTCACCATTCAGGCCCCCATCAAGGCGGGGCAGAACGTGCGCCAGGCCGGAGAGGATCTGGCCAAAGGGGCCGTTGCCATCCCGGCCGGTACTCGCCTCGGCGCCCCCCAGCTCGGGCTCGCTGCCTCTTTGGGTCAGGCCGCCCTGCCGGTGCGCACGCCCCTCAAGGTCGCCCTGTTCAGCACCGGGGACGAGGTGCAGGCCCCGGGCGAAACGCTCGCTCCCGGCCACATCTTTGACAGCAACCGCTTCACCCTGATGGCACAGATCCGCGGCGCCGGCTGTGAGGTGATGGATCTTGGCATCATCCCCGATGATCAGGCCGTGCTGCGCCAGCGCCTCGCCGAGGCGGCCGCCAGCGCCGATCTGGTGCTGAGCTCG
Source organism: Aeromonas enteropelogenes (assembly GCF_000819845.1). Lineage (GTDB taxonomy): Bacteria > Pseudomonadota > Gammaproteobacteria > Enterobacterales > Aeromonadaceae > Aeromonas > Aeromonas enteropelogenes. Next base: position 36,100 of record NZ_CDCG01000002.1, on the reverse strand, counting down.
GGGGGCGTCTCGGTGGGCAACGCCGACTACATCAAGGGGGTGCTGGCAGAGCTGGGCCACATTGATTTTTGGCGCATCCAGATGCGCCCCGGCCGCCCGCTGGCCTTTGGCAAGCTGGGGGATACCCCCTTCTTCGGCCTGCCAGGCAACCCGGTGGCCGCCATGATCTGCTTCCTGCTGTTTGTCGAGCCCGCCATCGCCCGCCTGCAGGGGCGCAGCTGGCAACCGCTGCGCCTGTCGGCCCTGGCGAGCGAGCGGATGAAAAGCCGCCCGGGGCGCACCGAGTTTCTGCGCGGCGTCTTCCATCAGGATGGCAATGGAGAGCTTCGGGTGCGCACCACAGGCCCCCAGGGCTCAGGCATCCTGAGCTCCATGAGCGATGCCAACTGCCTCATCGAAATCGTGCCTTCCCAACCCGGGATCGCCATCGGGGAGCGGGTCTGGATCCACCCGCTCCAGGGCCGACTGGCCTGAGAAAGCGCGGGGCCCGCAGCAGGGAGGAGCCGGGCCCCGCCATCAACCTGATACGAGACTGACAGTGCGTCTTGATACTCCCCTCTCCCGCCTCGACATCCTGGTCTATGGCCACTATCGCATCGTCCACGGCCTGCGCATCGCGCTCGCCTTCATGCTTACCTTCCTGCTGACCCGCGAGCTGGAACTGCCCGAAAGCACCTGGCCCCTCATCACCCTGGTGGTGGTGATGGGACCCATCTCCTTTTGGGGTAATGTGCTGGCCCGCGCCCTGCAACGGGTCATCGGCACTATCTTCGGCGCCAGCTGCGGTGTGGTGGCACTCTATCTGGAGATCTACTCCCTGCCGCTGACCCTGGCCTGGTGCGGCGCCATCATGTTCCTGTGCGGCTATCTGGCGCTGGGCAAGCGCCCCTATGTGGGGCTGCTCATCGGCATCACCCTGGCAGTCACCATCGGAGCCCAGCCGGGGGAGATCCAGACCGCCCTGTGGCGCAGCGGCGACGTGGTGCTCGGCTCCCTGCTGGCGCTGCTGTTTTGCAGCATCTATCCCCAGCGCGCCTACAGCCACTGGCGACTGCAGATGCACCAGATCCTGCAGCAATCCGGTCGCCTCTATCACACCCACCTCTCCCCCAACGTGCTGGAGCGACCCAGGCTCAAGCAGAGTCACTCCAAGCTGCTGGCCACCATGGTCGGGCTGCGCCCCCTGCTGGCTCCGGCGGCCAAGGAGACCCGCCTCGGTGCCTCGCTGTTCGAGGCGGTGCAGACCAGCATGCGCAACCTGCTCTGCACCCTGGAGATGCTGGCCAACACCTACTGGAACGATCGCCAGAGCCACTTTCTGATGCAGAGCACGGCCCAGCTGCAGGCCTGTCACCAGGCCACCGAGGAGGTGCTCCACCAGCTCTCCCTGATGGTGAAAAGCGGCGATGGCCGCGGCGCCGAGGCCGCCATCGCCCGGCTGCACCAGGTGGCTCGCGAGATAGCCCTGCCCGCCAACGACGAAGCAGCCATCAATGGCTACCTCTGGCTCAATGTCCAGCTGACCGAACAGCTCACCCATCTGCGCCGCCTGCTGGGGCTGATCCTCACCCCGCCCCACCGCAAGCAGACCCGCTAGTCACCATGCAAAACGCCCCGCAACAGCGGGGCGTTTTCTTGTCGGGCCAGGTGCCCGCTTGTCGGCTCGTGCCGGGATCAGGCGGCGGCTTTCTGGGCAGCGCTCATCTTCTCCAGCTCGGCCTGGCTCAGGGTCGACACCAGACGGCCATCGAGGTAGATATCCAGCTGCTCGCCGCGCTTTTCACCGCGCATCATGCTGCTGCGACCATCCAGATAGTGCACCTCCATCTGGGCGGTGGTCTCGTCCAGGTAGCTTATCTCCACTTCGCTCACCCCTTGCGGCAACATGGCCAGCGGCACCGTCTTGAGGGAGGAGTCCAGATGCTGGTTCACCTTGATCACCGCATCCAGCTTCTGATCCACCAGGGCCGGCGACTTGCCGGTGATGGGGTTCTTGCCAGTCCAGAATTCGATGGTGTTGAACACGAACAGATCGGCGGTGGCCGCCAGACCATAGACAGGGGAGAGCAGGATGAAGACGCCGGCGCGGCCGTAGCGGTTATCCACCACACTCAGGTTGCCCTTGGTCACCATGCTGGATAGACCCATCTGCCCCATGCAGCCACTCAGCCCCATGGTTGCAACCACTGCCAACAGGGCCATTGCCCGCCCTTTGCGTTGTAACGCCATCTTGTTCTTCTCCTGCTCCGGATTAATGAGGACGCAAGCCTAATCAAGCCATGGCAGGAGGACAATTCTCAATCAGGAGGCGATACAGGAGGCGTTCAGATTGAGGGGCTGACCGATGTTTTTTTGGTCAGCCCTCAATCCGGAGACGGGATCAGATAGCGAGATCCGAGACGGTGCGGGAGACGTTGTTCGCCTCCCGGCGGATCTCGCTCATCACCTGGTTGACCTCGCCGACCTGCTGCTTGCCAAGCTCGGCGCTGTCGGCCACCCCGCTCATCTCGGCGGTGACCCGGCTGGTCAGATCTCGATTGTTCTGCACTACCTTGGCAATCTCGTCGGTCGAGAGAGAGGTGCGCGCCGCCAACTGGCGAACCTCGTCGGCCACCACGGCAAAGCCTCGCCCCTGATCCCCGGCCCGGGCCGCCTCGATGGCCGCGTTGAGGGCCAGCAGATTGGTCTGATCGGCAATGCTGCTGATGGTGGCGACGATGGCCTCTATGCTGCGCGACTGCTCGTTGAGCCGATTGATGAGCTCTATGCTGTGAGCAAGCTGGCTGGCGATCAGGTTCGAGGTATCGACCACCCCAGAGAGCAGGCTCGCTCCCCGCTCGGCACAGCTCAGGGTCTCGTGCGCCGCATCATGGGCCAGCATGGTGGCCTCGCGCACGGCGTGGCTCTTGTTGATCCGCTCCGTGATATCGCTGGCAAACTTGATCACTTTCACCACCTTGCGCCGCTCGTCCAGGATCGGGTTGTAGGTTGCCTCCAGCCACACCTTGTCACCCTGGCTGTTCAGGCGGCAGAAGAGGCCGGACTTGAACTGGCCACGGCCCAGCTCATCCCAGAAGTGGGGCTGCTCGCGCAAGAACGCATCGTCACAGAAGAGGCTGTGATGCTTGCCCTTGAGCTGCGCCAGGGTATAGCCCATGGTGTGCAGGAAGTTGCTGTTGGCAGTCAGCACCTCCCCTTGCGGGGAGAACTCGATGACAGCCAGGGAGCGCTCGAGGGCCGACGCCACCGCCTGTTGGCTCTGCAACTTCAGTTGCTGCTCGGTCACGTCGCTGGCTATCTTGATCACCCGGGTCACGACACCCCGCAGTTTGACCGGAAAATAGGTCGCCTCCAGCCACACCGGCTCGCCCCGCCGGTTGAGGCGCATAAATACCCCGGAGCGGGTGCGCCCCTGCTTGAGATCGGCCCAGAACTGCTGGTATTCGGTACTCTGGGCATAGTGACTATCGCAAAACATCTTGTGATGCTGACCGACCACTTCTGACTCGGCAAAACCCATCACGTCGAGGAAGAGATCGTTGGCCGCCAGCACAGTGCCGTCCGGCGTGAAGGTGATGGTGGCCACGCTGCCATGCACCGCCTCGAAAAATCCCTGCTGCTCCAGCAGCTGCTCCCGGCACTGCTGCAGCTCGGCTTTCAGTTTGCTATTGAACATCGAAAATTATCCTCCAGACTGGCCCCACCCGGCCAAACCACTCAGTGGATATCGCAATGGATAGAGAAGAGGGTGGCAATTTGTTCCATGAGCATAGTTGCCCCCTCACCCCGGTACCTTGCCTGCAAGGTCGTGCCAACCGTCAGCGCCACGGGAAACAAGGGGGAGCTTGATACCTCATATTGCGGGCGATTGCCACTCCATATAGGCCGGATTGGCAACAAAACCGATCCGCTCGTAGAGAGGACGCCCGGCATCGCTGGCATGCAGCCACACCTTGCCAAGCCCCATTGCCCGGGCATGGGCCGTCATGGCGTCGAGCAGAGCGGTGGCGATCCCCCGTGCTCGCCACGCCGGCAGGGTATACATGTTGAGCAGATAAGCCTCCCTGCCCGCCAGATTGCCGGGATAGGGCGGGCGCACGAACAACGCCAGGGTACCGGCGGCCACTATCTGATGATCGAACTCCGCTACCCAGGAGAGGGCGCTCCCCTCCTCACTGGCACGGGTGAAATAATCCAGGGTGGCGTGAAAGAGAGAAGGATCCGTGTCGGGTGAGATGAGCTCCCCCACCTCGCAAAACAGCGCCATGCGCAGCCTCACCAAAGCGGGAATGTCCGCCGCTCTTGCCTGACGAATGTTCATCTCTTTCTCCTTGCCACCCGATCTTGCCTGGTGCCTCTTGCGCCCGCGCCATCATGACAAAGAGCGCCTGATGGCGCCCTTTGTCATGGCAGAAGTGTGAGAAAGGTCACCCCCTGCGTCTGCTCAGCCAGCTATCCAGGCTCAGGCTGCCGCCCCCCCAGATCACCAGCGTCAGCAACATCCAGCCCCACAACTGGTGATCGTGAAAGCCCCCGGCCCACAATGCCGGATAGGAGATCACCGCCATGATGTTGAAGCCAGACAGCAGCAGGGCAACCGGACGAGTCAGCAGGCCGGCCAGCAGAAACAGCGGCAGCACCAGCTCCGCCGCCGTGCCCAGCCAGGCCGCCCACAGCCAGGGCAGCAGGGGCACCTGATACTCGAATTCGAACAGATAGAGGGTGGAGTCCCAGCTCGTCAGCTTGAGCCAGCCTGCGTTGAAAAACACCAAGGCCACCCAGCATCTGGCCAGCAACAACACGACACCGGTCAGCCAGCCGGGTAACTCCCGATCGCCCAGCGCGATCGGCATCCATTTGTTTGCCATCATGGCAACACCTCCACGTCGACCAGCAGGCCAAGGGTGATCAGGCGAGCCAGATGTTCGCTCGCCCCGGGATCCTCTTCAAACAGCTCAATCAACCGCCGACCCGTGAGGCCCCCCTGCAACAGGGACCACTCACCGGCGGCCAGCGACAGCGGCATCACCCGGCAGTCAGGCTGCTTCTTGAGCGCCAGCCAGGCCGGCGCATCGAGCGCCGTCACCTCCGCCCCCTCATGAATGGCCATCTGCCAGAGATCCAGCACCGGATAATCGCTCGCCATCAGCAACAGATCGCTGGCAGGCAGGCACACCAGCCTCTCCCAGTCGTGCTCACTCAGGATGGCGATACGGTCAGCGGGCCAGCTGCAGGAGTCGAGCGGGAGCAGACTCCCCCGCTCCAGCAACCACTCGAAACGGGCCAGTTCCCCGAGCCAGGGCAGGGCCGCCGTGGTCGGCAGGGCGGCCAGCCAGTCGGCAAAACCGGCGCCATAGTGCATCACGCTTCCCTCCTCCAGCGGCTCGGCCAGCACGAAACCGCGGGCCGCGGCGACAAAGAACTCCTCCCCCACCATGGCCTTGACCGCGGGATAGCTGCTGGCGAGCACCTCGCCAAGGCTCAGGATGAAGTGGTTGCGATAAACCTGCAGTACCGACTCGGCCGAAAAGAGCCGCGACGAGATATGGGGCGCAATCCCCTTCGCCTCCCCCAGCAGGCCCTCGGCAAACAGCTGTTGCACCTGCGCCAGCTCAGCCATGACACACCTCCCGGGCGGCCGTCACGGTTTGCGCCTGCGCCAGTATGTCGCTGGCCCGTTGGGCCTCTGCCAACAATTGCGGCAGCGGCGGGATCGCCAGATCCCATTCGATCAGGGTCGGAATGGCCCGCTGGCGGCAAATATCGCGGTAAAGTTCCCAGACCGGGGCAACCACGGGGGCGCTGTGGGTATCTATGTAAAGAGAGCCCTCGGGCAGCTTTTTCTCGGTAAACCCGGCCAGGTGGATCTCGCCCACTGTGTCGAGGTCGATGGCCGCCAGGTAGTCGTCACAGGAAAAGCCGTGGTTGAAGGCACTGACGTAGAGATTGTTGAGATCGAGCAGGATGCCGCAGCCGCTGCGCCGCTGCAGCTCGGCCAGAAACGTCCATTCGCTCATCTCGCCCGCCAGTTGCAGGTAGGAAGAAGGGTTCTCGATGAGCAGTTGGCAACCCAGGGTCTGCTGCACCTGCTGGATCTTGTCGCTCATCCTGGCCAGCGCCTCCCGGGTATAGGGCACTGGCAGCAAATCATTGAAATAACGCCCGTCTATGCTGCCCCAACTCAGATGCTCGGACACCCTGACCGGCTTGATGGCCGCAACCAGCTCCGCAAGCTGCTGAAGGTGGCGTCGGTCGAGCGGATCGGCCGAGCCCAGGGACATGCCGACCCCGTGCAGACTGACGGGATAGTGCCCGGCCAGCTCGCTTAGTACCTGAAAGCCGTGGCTGTGGCGCTCGAAGTAATTTTCACTGTGAACCTCCAGCCAGCCGACTGCCGGCAGTGTCTGCCGGATCCCGTCGTAATGGGGGGTTCTCAATCCGATTCCAATCAAAGGATTCATGGCAACACTCGCTTTCACCTGCCAGAGAGAACGCAGGGGGCCGAAGCCCCCTGCCGCATGGCGCTTACTTGGGTTGCAGCGAACCGCCGACCAGCTTCTCGCACAGCCCTTTTGGCATCACCACGAAGGCATCACCCATGGCGTCTTCCTTGGCCGTACCGGCGCAAGAGCTGGTCTTGGTGGCGCAATCATTCTTGCTGGCCTTGACCACGCCGTAGCATTTCTCCTTCGCCTCGGCCGCCATCGCCGGGGCCGCGATGAACTGGGTTCCGAGTACCAGCAAGCCAGTCATGGCAGAGGCAATGGCAGTGCTTTTTTTAACGTTCATGTTGCTATTCCTTGTTGTTGAGTGTGATGTCTCCAGCCTGTCGTGACCGGTTACCTGCAATAGAACCGGCGTGGCGGGCAAAAGATTTCAAAAAAAATGCAAAACAGAGACATCTACAAAAAACACAATAAGCAACACGCTGTTTTTAAAGGGATATTCAGATTATTTATCGTTCCGGGCCGTTAACAAAAAGGCGGCACCCGAGGTGCTGGCATTACCATCGGGAAGGTAAATAGAGTTGCCTCCCCGGCCATCCCAAAACGAGTCTGCCAGCACATCCTGGCAAGCACAGTGCGAATAGAGGTCACAAGGTAAAACGAACGGACAAGATGAAACATACGGGAAAGCGCCGAACGATCAGCGCTTTCAAAGATAACCGGCCAGCCGGTTTACTTGCGGGTTGTAGTGGTTGAGGCACTTGTGCTCCGGGGTGAGCAGTTGCCCGGGCGAGCGACCGGTAAAGAAGTGACAGCTCTTGATGAAATGGGGCTGATCGCAATACCCCTGCTCCAGCAGGGTATCGAGCGACGGAGCGCCCGATAGCAGCTGGCGCAGCGCTCTTTGAAAGCGGGCGGTACGCAGAAAATAGCGGGCATCCACCCCGACATGGTTGCGCAAGCGCCGCTGAAAGGTGCGCGGGCTCATCCCCAGTTGCTGCTGCAACTCGGTAGCCGGCGTGCCGTAATAGAGCCGCTCTATGGCTCGCACCAGCGCAAGATCCCGCTCCAAGCGCCTTGCGACTCGCTGGCGTAGCCAGTGGCCCAATGCCCCATGCCCCTGCTCTACCAAGGGCTCAACCTCAGGGGCAACAATCCCCAGCTCATCGAGCGACAGCACCTGATCGCAAAGATGCTCCATAGGCACGCCAAACAGGTCGAAGCAGGCCGAAGAGCGCAGCCGCAGCCCCAGCAGATGAATTTGACCATGGGCGGCAAAGCGCAGGCGTACATGCCGCGGGCAGAGCAACACGGCCACCCCCGTGGCCACGGCAACTGTGCGGGGCAAACCTGATGGCGAGAGGCTCGTGATGGTAAGGGGATCCCCCAGATTGAACAGGATCTCGGCTCCGGTGCCGGGGAAGATCTCCGGCATCGGCTGGTGTTGGTCAAGGCGCCACTCCCAACCTTGCGCCAACCAGGGGGCCAGATCGGGAGCGGGCTGAAATTTACGGCACTGCATGATGGAAGGCGATGTTTCTCACTGGCTCGGTTCAGACGCGGACAGGAAGAGGGTATCACCGCTGACATGATTGAGACAGGGATGGCGATCGAAGCGCACCACGCCGATCTCCATGCGCCCTGCAGCCGCCTCGACCATACCAGCAACCCCCAGGTGGCCGAACCCGGCGCACAGCTCCACCGCCCGGATCCCCTCCCGATATAGCTCGTCGAGCAGTTCACTGCCTCCCTGGTAATCGGGCACGGCGATCGTCTTCACATGGACCTTATCCGTCTTGACCCAGGAGGTGTGCTCGGCAGGATCTGCCCCCGGGGCGACGAAGATGAATGCGGCCTTGAAAATATCGGACATATAAAAAGCTCCTCGGATGAATGAGTCGCCACTCTACCCAGGATCCCGCAGGCCGGATTGTACCGCTGCGCCACTCGCACGCCTCTACCAGACATAGATCCAAACGCTTCAAGGGCGCCATACAGACCTCATTTCGCCCTTTTGGAGGCTATTTGCGCTTCCAGAGGCCATAAATGCAAAAGAGACAGCCGAAGCTGTCTCTTTTGTCATCAAGGTGGGGCCTTAGTAGAAGATCCGGTTGCCCCGCTCACTCATCTTGAGCCATACCGGCTTGGTGCTGGTTTTGCTCCAGATCCGGTGCAGATAGCTGTAAAAGCGCGCACGATCGCGACGAAACAACATCACGGGAAACGCCAGGATGCCAACCAGCAGCACAAAGGTGCGACGAAGAATAATCTGAGTCAGGGAATAAGGATGAAACATGATATGACGCCTCACTGGTAAGACCACTGGGTAAAGATTACTCCACAATTTGTAGGATTACTACATCAATTTGTTCATTTTTTCTCAATTAATGCACCATAAATGACAAATTGGAATTAAGTTACATTGCTTAACCTAAAAGCAACAAAAGCTGACAAAACAGCCACCCTTGACCAGAGTTAATATGCTGGTCGTCAAAATGGAGTTGGTACGATGAAACCCGCAGAAGTGGTGATGATTGGGATCATGGGCATCTTGCTCTGGTCAGAGTGGCAGGAGTGGCAACTGAACCGGGATGACGCCATCGAGCTCGCCTACAAGGGCGCTCCCGCCGTCAGCGTATGGCAATGCGGCACCCTGAAACAGCGAATGGCGGATATAGATGCGCACAGGGCAGACATACAGTTTCAATATCGGGGACAGGATATGACGGAGGTGACTCACTACCTGCAGCGCGAGTGGAAGCAGATGGGCTGCGAACAGCTGCTGATGCAACAAGGGTATTGAGCTTGGATCGATTATCGCGGCATGGTGCGATAAAGATAAGACAGGAAGAAGATGGAGGCACGTTCCGGAGTCGAACCGGACTAAACGGATTTGCAATCCGCTGCATAACCGCTTTGCTAACGCGCCATGCTGACAAGACTGATTGTCTTGAGAGTGATATCCATCGTTGGTGCGATGGAAGATTGGAGCGGGAAACGAGACTCGAACTCGCGACCCCGACCTTGGCAAGGTCGTGCTCTACCAACTGAGCTATTCCCGCGTCACTGCTTTCTTGCCAGTTGCCTGACAACGAGGCGCATTATACGTACCCCGAGCGTCAGCACAACCCTTTTTTCGCACTTTTAACCCCGCCCGCGACTGTTTGCTCAGGGTTTAAACGGGTTGCTGAAATTTTCCCCGTCAGGCTGTGACCAGACAAGCGAATTTGGGATAAAGCCATTGAAATGATTATGCTTTCATTCGAGACTGGCACAGCTTAGTAACCGGATTCTCAATTGAAAATCACAAGATGAAATGGATCTTCACGCTGCGTGGACTCAGACCGCGGTTAATGCTGGCTTTTTTCATGTTGGGCATGGTGCCCTTCCTGGTTGTCACCCTGTTTTTCCTCTATAGCCACGGCAAGGATCTCACCACCCAAACCTCCAACCATCTGGTTTCCGTTCGCAACATCAAGAAGAGCCAGCTGGAAGATTACTTCGGCAACCTCAAACAGCAGATCATCAACTTCTCCCAGCAGGACTTCGCGGGCAACAGTATCGGCCGCTTCTACGGCTTTACCGGCGCCTTCGAAAAGCTGGGTACCAGCTCCCAGGAGGCGCGTACCCGGGCCCAGTCCCGTTATGTGCCCGGATCCTGGGATCAACTGCAAAAACCGGACCCCAAGGTCAATACCGAGCCCTCCATCAGTGCCCTGATCCTGGCCGACGAGATGTATGGCCGGGTCCACCAGCGCTTTCACCGCGGCTATGCCGACATGGTGCGCAAGTCCGACTACAGCGACATCTTTCTGGTGGACCTCAATGGTGATGTGGTCTATTCGGTCACCAAACAGGTCAACTTCGCCACCAATCTGCTCTCCGGTCCCTATCAAGGCAGCGGCCTCGGCCAGACCTTCGCCAAGATCAAGCGTCGCCTCGACGGCGGCCAGAAGCCGCAGCAGATCTTCGAGTTCACCGATTTTGGTCGCAACGAGCTGACCGGCCAGGTGGTCGCCTACCTGGCTGCCCCCGTGATGCAGTACGACTATGTGCGCGGCGTGGTGATCTTCGAGCTGCTGCCGGACAAGCTCAACCAGATCATGGCGGAGCGGGAAGGGCTGGGGGAGACCGGTGAAACCATCCTCATCGGCCCCGACAAGCGGATGCGCGCCGATGCCTGGCTGGCACCCGAGTTCAGCGTCGAGAACAGCTTCAGCCCCCACTTCCGGCCACTGCAGACCCCCCTCGTCACCAAGGCCCTCTCCGGCGAGCAGGGAGTTGGCCAGTTTCTCTCCTACCATGAAGACGAGGTGCTGGCCGCCTACACCCAGGTGAAGGTATTCGATACCGAGTGGGCCTTTATCGCCGAGATTTCGACCCGGGAAGCCTATGCCCCCATCCGCCAGCTCGAAGCACTGGTGGTCCTGTTGGGAGCGGGCTCCCTGCTGCTGCTCATCCTTTTCTCCCGCTGGCTCTCCCACTCCATCACGGCGCCGCTGCGCTCTCTCACTGCGGCGGCGGAGCAGGTGGCCGATGGCGCCCTGGATCACCCCATTACCATCGCCCGCACCGACGATGACATCGACCGTCTGGCCCAGTCGTTTCGCCATATGCAGCGTTCGGTCAAGGAGAAGATCGAGCTCATCGAGCGGCAAACCCAGGAGTTGCAACAGCAGGTCAAGCTGACCCACAGGCAGAACCTCAGCCTGCAGCAGGCCGACAAGCTCAAGGATGAACTGCTGGCCAACACCTCCCATGAACTGCGCACCCCCATTCATGGCATCAAGGGGATGGCGGAATCCATGCTCGCCAGCCAGCAGGATTTGACCGAAGGCCAGCAGAAACAGCTTGGCCTCATCATCAAGAGTGCCGACGGTCTGGCCCGACTGGTGGACGATCTGCTCGACTATCACCAGATGCGCTACGGCCAGCTGGAGATCCACCCCCAGCCCGTCTCCTCGAAAGGGGTCATCCGGCTGGTGCTGGATCTCTGCCAGCACCTGGTGCAGGCCAAGCCCCTCACCCTGGTGGACATCAGCCCCGCCGAGCTGCCACCTGTGCTGGCCGACGAACAGCGCCTCGAACAGGTGCTCTACAACCTGGTGGGTAACGCCATCAAATATACGCCTCAGGGCAAGGTGGTGCTGAGCGCCGTCGTCGAGGAGCAGATGCTGCGCATCAAGGTGACCGATACCGGCATCGGCATCGCACCGGAACATCTGGAACACATCTTCGAGCCGCTGGTGCAGATGAGCCCGGAGGCGGGCAAGCAGGGGGCCGGCCTTGGCCTCTCCATCACCCGCCAGCTGGTGCATTTGATGGGCGGAGAGCTGTTGGTAGAGAGCGAGCCAAGCGTCGGCTCCACCTTCTCCTTTACCCTGCCGCTGGCCATCGGCCAGACCGCCGGCCAGCTGCTGGGCAATCGCCAGATTGAACACCAGCTGGTGCGCCAGCAGCCCCTGATCCTGCCTGAGTGGGATAGCGAGGATCTGCCCCCGCCTCCGCAGGATGCCCCCCTCATCCTGGTGGTGGACGACGAGCCCATCAACCTGCACATCCTGCGCCACCTGCTGCAACCCTGCGGCTATCGCATCCTGCCGAGCGGCGATGGCCACGACGCGTTGGCCAAGCTGGCCCGGGAGCCGGTCGATCTGGTGCTGCTCGATGTGATGATGCCCACCCTCTCCGGCTTCGATGTCTGCCGCCGGCTGCGCGAGCAGCACCCCAAGGACAAGCTGCCGGTGCTGCTGCTCACCGCCCTCAACCAGCCCAAGGATATTGAAGAGGGGTTTGGTGCCGGGGCCAACGACTATCTGGTCAAACCCTTCTGCAAGGAGGAGCTGTTCGCCCGGGTCAAGGCACTGCTGGAGGCCAAGGCGGGGCGCGCCTCCCTGGTGGAGAACCGCTTGCTCAAGCAGGAAATAGAGCACCGCCTCACCCTGCAGGAGCGGCTCCATCAGGATCAGCAGCGGCTGCTGACCCTGCTCGGGGAAGGAGCCGATCCCATGATCTTCATCGACCAGCAGGGCATAGTGCTGTTTGCCTCCCGGGTGCTGGCCGGCTTGCTGGGCCAGGAGCCCGAGGCCATGGAGGGACACGCCCTCGACGAGTGGCTGGCAAGCCCGCTCAAGCAGCAGTGGCCGGAACCGACCGGTGAGCGGGATCTGACCTTTCTGGTGGCGGGGGTCGAGGACAGGCTCAACGCCCGCGCCCTGCCCATCAGTCTGGGGGGACAGGCAGCCATCGCCCTCACCCTCAGCACAGGCCAGCGCCAGGATGACAACCGGGTGATGGCGCTGGAAAACGCCCTCAAGAACCTCTCACGCCAGGCCATCATCGAGGACGATCAACTGCTCGGCGAGCTGAGCCGGCTCGGCGGCGAGTTCCGCTCCCTGGCTGACAATCTCATTCGTCAGCAGGATGACGAACCCCTGCGCCGCGCCCTGGTCGAGACCATGCAGCTGACGCTGGACGCCTGGCAGCAGGGCACCGGCAAGGGCAAGATAGTGCTGGCGGAGAAGAGCAAGCTGTGGCGAGTCTACATGGACAGATCCAGCCCGCAGACCCGAACCCTCGACAAGTATCTGAGCCTGGATACCCTGCCCAAATCCCCGCGCTGGAAGACGGTGGTAGCCACCACAGAGTTCGTGCTGGGACACTGCCCGCTGAACGAACAGCAGCGCCAGCAGCTGCAACACAGCGCCCAGACCCTGCGCCAGCTGGCCAATCGCAAGCCGTGATGGAAGACGGGATGTGAGCCGGCTCACACCGGCCCATCCCGTTTCTTTTTTGCACAAATTAAAGGTTCCGCCCACACCGCCACAGCGAGCGGATCCAATTCACAAAATTGTCATAACCAGCCTGGCAACGGGCACTTTTTACGCGAAACCAAATAACGTAACCGTATGATATTAATCAGATAAAAATGAGTTTTGACGAAATTGACGTAACCCCGTCAATTTTTACGAAAACGACGAAATCAATAGTTGTTGTTTTCCTGTTAACTCTGTTTTGCTAAGAGCGTTGGAAAACAGAACGACAAGGGTGCACAGCCCGACCAACATGGAGGGCCGACTTCCTCAGCATGCGAAGCCGGTGCTCACACAAAACAAGGCGAATCCCTCAGGAATGCCTAAAAAATAAGAAAGGAAAACATATGCTTGCCAAAGTATCCAAAATCTCTACCGCTGTAATGCTGGGCACCATGATGCTCGCCGGTGCCGCCGGCAACGCCATGGCCGCAGAAAACAAAACCGTGCTGACCATGGTCGCGCAACAGGAAACCGCCTGGGTCAAGAACTTCAACCCCTTCCTGCAAGCGGGCTTGCTGCACACCACCCGTCACTTCATCTATGAGCCGCTGGTGATCTTCAACGATATGCAGGGTGGCAAACCCGTCTATCGTCTGGCCACCAACTATGCGTTCAGCGATGACCTCAAATCCGTCACCTTCGATCTCCGTGACGGGGTGAAGTGGTCTGACGGCGAAGCCTTTGATGCAGACGACATCCTCTTCTCCTTCAACCTGGTCAAGGCCAACAAGGCCCTGGATGAGCGCTCTATCTGGACCCAGATCAAGAATGTCGAGAAGCTGGCCCCCAACAAGGTCCGTTTCGATCTGACCGAGGTCAACACCAACGTGGTGAACGACATAGTGCTGGTGCCCATCGTGCCCGAGCACCAGTGGAAGTCGGTGAAAGACCCGGTCGCCTTCACCAACGACAAGCCGGTCGGTACCGGCCCCTTCACCGAGGTAGACAATTTCTCCGCCCAGCTCTACACCCAGTGCCGCAACCCGCACTACTGGGATAACGACAACCTCGCCATCGACTGTATCCGCATGCCGCAGATGGCGACCAACGACCAGGTGCTGGCCGCCGTCATGAAGGGCGACATCGACTGGTTCGGCTCCTTCGTGCCGGATATCGAGCGTCTCTACGTCGGCAACGATCCGAAGAACAACAAGTACTGGTTCCCGGCCTCCGGTACCGTGGCGTTCAACGTCAACTTCCAGACCAAGAATCCGGGCAACCACGAAGCCTTCAACGACATCAACTTCCGCCGCGCCTTCTCCATGGCGATGGACCGCCAGTCCATGGTGGACATCGCGGGCTACGGCTACCCGACCGTCAACGAATACCCGTCCGGCCTTGGCAAGGCATTCGACTCCTGGAACAACCCGGAAGTGGACAAGAAGTACGGCAAGTACAACAAGTTCGATCTGGAAGGAGCCAAGGCACTGCTGAAGGAAGCAGGCTACAAGGATTGTGACGGCGACAAGTTCCTCGACACCCCGAGCTGCAAGAAGATCGAGTTCAAGGTACTGGTACCGAACGGCTGGACCGACTGGGTCAATACCGTCCAGATCGGCGTGGAAGGGCTGCAGGCACTGGGCCTGAATGCTAAGACCGCCACCCCGGAAGCCACCGTGTGGACCGAGAACCTGATCACCGGCGACTTCGACGTGGCGCTGCAGGGTTACTTTGCCGGTGCCAACCCGCACAAGTACTTCGAGACCGCGTTCCACTCCCGCAACATGGGTGAGCGTGGCAACCGCTTCGCGGCCCCCCGCTACAAGGATCCGGCACTGGACAAGCTGATCGACGACTTCACCCAGACCGCCGATGCTGCCAAGCAGAAGGAGATCATGTTCGCCATCCAGGAGAAGGTCGGTGCCAACCAGACCATCATCCCTGTGTTCAACAACCCGACCTGGTACGAGTACAGCACCAAGCGCTTCAATGGCTGGTTCAGTGCCGACAACCCGGTTGCCAAACCCCAGCTCCACCCGGACACACCCGAGCGTCTGCTGCACGTGTTGTCCCTCAAGCCAAACAGCTAATCAATCCCGGCCCCCTGCGGGGGGCCATCTTCCCCGTTCATCCCCCTTTATCCCGGTTCTGCCGGGGTTGGGGTAGCTATACCCGATGCGGGGCAGGCTTGCAGTAAAAGGTACTATCATGGGATTCATACTGAGACGTTTCTCCTTCTATCTGGTTGCCTTCCTGGTAGCCGCCACCATCAACTTCCTGCTACCCCGCGCCATGCCTGGCGATCCTGTCTCCGTGATGTTTGCCCGCGCCGGCGCCATGATGGAGCCGGCCGCCCTGGAGGCCCTCAAAGCCACCTTCGGCTTCGTGGATGGCCCCATCGGCACCCAATTTCTGACCTATGTGAAGAGCGTCTTCACCTGGGATCTCGGCACCTCGGTGCGCTTCTACCCGCAGCAGGTCTCTGACGTGCTGGGTCGCGCCATCGGCTGGACTCTGTTTCTGGTGGGCACCTCCACCATTCTGAGCTTCTCCATCGGCTCCATCGTCGGCATCTTCGCCGCCTGGTATCGCGGTGGCCGGATGGACAGCATCCTCTCGCCACTCACCCTGGTGATGCAGGCCATCCCCCCGGTGGTGGTCTCCCTGCTCGCCCTCTTCCTGTTCGGGGTGAGCCTGGAGTGGCTGCCCATCGGCTACGCCTACAGTCCGGAGATCAAGCCTGACTGGGGTTGGGAGCACATCAAGAGCATATTGCTCCACGCCATCATGCCGGTCGGCACCCTGGCCATGGTGCAGGTGGGGGGCTTTCTCATCACCATGCGCAACAACATGATCAACCTGCTCGGCGAAGACTACATCACCATGGCCAAGGCCAAGGGGCTCTCCAGCAACCGGGTGATCTTCAACTACGGCGCCCGCAACGCCATCCTGCCCAGCGTCACCGCCCTCTCCATGGCGCTCGGTTTCGTCATCGGTGGCTCCCTCATCACCGAGGTGATCTTCAACTACCCGGGGCTGGGTCTGACCCTCTATCAGGGCATTCTGGCCCGCGACTACCCGCTCATTCAGGGGCAGCTGCTCATCATGACCATCACCATGCTCAGCTTCAACTTCCTGGCCGACGTGCTCTACGTCTTCCTGGATCCCCGTCTGCGTACAGGAGGCAAATAAGATGCGTATGCCGACCATTCTCAAGATTTTACTGGGCAATAAGAAGGCAGCCTTCGGCCTCGCCATCGTCGTCACCTTCGTGCTGATGGCCATCTTTGCCCCCCTGCTGGCCAGCAACGAGCCGACCAAGCGGGTGGCCCGCCCCCACCAGCCCCCCAGTGCCGAGTTCGTGATGGGCAGCACCCGCATGGGCCACGACATCTGGGCCCAGTTCACCAACGGGGCGCGCGTCTCCCTGATGGTGGGCTTTAGCGCGGGTCTCTTGGTCTGCGCCCTGGCGGTCGCCATCGGCATTACCGCCGGTTACTTCGGCGGCCTGGTGGACGAGTGCCTCACCTTCCTGATGAACGTGGTGCTGGTGATCCCCAACCTCCCCTTGCTACTGGTGCTGGCGAGCTTTATCGGGGAGGCGTCGCCGACGGTGATTGCCGTCATCATAGGGTTAACCTCCTGGGCCTATGGCGCGCGCGTCATCCGGGCCCAGACCCTGGCCCTGCGGGAAAAAGAGTTCGTCATTGCCGCCGAGGTGCTGGGGGAGCCGGCCTGGCGCATCATCCTGGTGGAGATACTGCCCAACCTCATCTCCATCATCGGGGTGAGCTTCATCGGCTCCATCATCTACGCCATCGTCACCGAGGCGACCCTGGAGTTCCTGGGTCTGGGCGACCCGACCGTGGTGAGCTGGGGCATCATGCTCTACAACGCCCAGACCTCGAGCGCCATCCTGATCGGCGCCTGGTGGGAGATCCTGGCCCCCTGCTTTGCCATCGCCACCCTGGGCGCGGGTCTGGCCATGCTCAACTTCGCCATCGATGAAATCGCCAACCCGCAGCTGCGCTCCCACAAAGGGCTGAGCCGCTGGAAGAAACTCGCGGCCCCGGTCACCACGCCGGTTGCCACAGCACAGGAGAAGACAGCATGAACCAGCAACCTCTGCTGTCGGTACGCAATCTCTGCGTCGACTACATCACCGAAAACGGCGACGTGCGCGCCGTCAACTCGGTGAGCTTCGATATCAAGCAGGGCGAGATCTTCGGTCTCGCCGGCGAGTCGGGCTGCGGCAAGTCCACCGTCGCCTTCTCGGTGGCCCGGCTGCACAAGCCGCCCGCCTACATCAGCGGCGGCGAGATCCTGTTCAAGGGGGAGAACATCCTCCACTACGGTGACGAGCGGCTGCGCTCCTACCGCTGGCGCCAGGTCTCTGTGGTGTTCCAGTCCGCCATGAACGCGCTGAACCCGGTGCTGCGCATGGAGGAGCAGTTCTGCGACGTCTTGCTGGCCCACAACCGGGGCATGACCCGTTACGAAGCGATAAAACGCGCCCAGGAGCTGCTCACCATAGTCGACATCCACCCGAGCCGGCTCAAGGACTACCCGCACCAGTTCTCCGGCGGCATGCGCCAGCGGCTGGTGATCGCCATCGCCATGGCCCTCAACCCCGAGCTGCTCATCATGGACGAGCCGACCACGGCGCTGGACGTGGTGGTGCAGCGGGAGATCCTGCAGAAGGTCTATGCCCTGAAAGAGAAGTTCAACTTCTCCATCCTCTTCATCACCCATGACCTCTCGCTCATGGTCGAGTTCTGTGATCGCATCGGCATCATGTACGCCGGCGAGCTGGTGGAAGTGGCCCCGTCCAAGGCAATCCTGACCGCGCCGCTGCACCCCTACACCAAGGGGCTCGGCAACTCCTTCCCGCCCCTGCACGGGCCGAAGAAGGTGCTGGAGGGGATCCCGGGCACCCCGCTCAACCTGCTTGAGGTGCCGGTGGGTTGTCGCTTCCAGGCCCGTTGCAGCAAGGTGCACGATCGCTGCCGCCAGGAGTACACCCGGCTGGCCGAGATCCGCCCCGGTCAACAAACTGCCTGCCACCTCCATGAGGCGCAGGATGAACAACAAGAGCCCGTGTTCTATCTGGACAAGGCCGCTGGCTGTTAAGGATGTCTGTCATGCAAATCGCCAACACCGATGCCCCCATCATCGAAGTCCAGCACCTCTACAAGGACTTCCCCATCAACTCCAATGCCATCAAGAGTGGCAAGATGCGGGCCCTCTCCGACATCACCTTCAACCTGCACCGGGGCCGCGCCCTGGCGGTGGTGGGTGAGTCGGGCTCCGGCAAGAGCACCATCGCCAAGATCATCGCCAAGATGTACAAGCTGAGCGCTGGCCGCATCCTCTATCGCGGCCGGGATCTGGAGGAGTTCAACAAGGGCACAGCCCTGCTCGACTATCGCCAGAGCGTGCAGATGGTATGGCAAGATCCGTTCGGTTCACTGAACCCCACCCACACCATCTACCACCACATCGCCCGCCCCCTGCTGCTGCACAGCAAGGTGATCGACAAAAAAGATCTGCCCGAGATGGTCTACACCCTGCTGGAAAAAGTGGGGCTGACCCCGGCCAAGGCGACGGCGGCCAAGTACCCGCACCAGCTCTCCGGCGGCCAGCGCCAGCGGGTCAACATCGCCCGCAACCTGGCGGTGGAGGCGGAGGTGGTGCTGGCGGACGAGCCCACCTCCATGCTCGACGTCTCCATTCGCATCGGCATCCTCAACCTGATGGAGCAGATGAAGAACGAGCTCGGCGTCTCCATGCTCTATATCACCCACGACATAGCCACCGCTCGCTACGTGGCCGAGGATCTGGCGGTGATGTATGTGGGCCACATGGTGGAGTGGGGTGAGGTGGACGAAATTTTGCACCACCCCCAGCACCCCTACACCCAGCTGCTCATCTCGGCGGTGCCGGATCCCGAGAAGAGCATCCATGCCGAGCTGGAGGGGGGCCGCAAGGGGGAGATCCCGCTCTGGACGCCGGAATCCTGCGGCTGCCCGTTCGCCGGACGCTGCAACCAGGCCATGCCCCGCTGCAAGGAGAGCCTGCCCCCCATCACCCAACTTGCCAGCAACCATTTTGTCCGCTGCTACCTGTACGAGTGATGTGCCACACCCTGGCCGGGCAGCCTTGCCCGGCCTGCCTCGATTCGGGGACTCTGGCCCTGGGCCATGCATCCCCCCGACCGCAGAACCTTTGGAGTAAACCTTGATGGAACTTTTGATCAATCAGGTGGGTTACGACTGCGACGCCCAGAAGATTGCCCTGCTGCAAACCTGCTCCCCCCACGATCTCGGCGGCTATGTCCGGCTGCAGCGCCTCGATGATGGCCAGACTCTGTTGGAAACCCCGTTGCAACCGGCCGGCCGGGTGGATGGGTGGCAGGGGCGGGCCTACTGGAAAGCCGATTTCTCACCCTGCAAGGAGCCCGGCCACTACCGGCTGGAGGCGATCACCGCCCAGGGCATAGTACGTTCCGCCCGCTTTGCCATCGGCTCCGATCTGCTGGCTAGCCGTTGCCTCTCCGATGTCATTCACTATTTCAAGGGACAGCGCGCCAGCGGCACCTTCGATCGGGCCGACCGCAACGCCCGCCTGTTTGGCGCTGACCAGTGCCGGGATGTGCACGGCGGCTGGTTCGACGCCAGCGGTGACATGAGCAAGTATCTGAGCCACCTCTCCTACGCCAACTACCTCAATCCCCAGCAGACCCCCATGGTGGTGTGGGCCCTGCTCAAGTGCCGCGAGTTGCTGGCGACACGTCGCGACATCGACGGCATCAACCTGTGCAAGCGACTCAATGACGAGGCGCTGCACGGCGCCGATTTCCTCTGCCGCATGCAGGATGAGAGCGGCTTTTTCTACATGACCCTGTTCGACAAGTGGAGCAAGGATCCCGAGCAGCGGGAACTGTGCGCCTACGCTACCCAGCAGGGGCTCAAGTCCGCCAGCTGGCAGGCGGGTTTTCGGCAAGGGGGCGGCATGGCCATCGCCGCCCTGGCCCGCGCCGCCCGCGAGAGCGTCAGCGGCGACTTTGATGCCAGCCGTTACGCCGAGGCGGCGCGGCGCGGCTACCTGCACCTGCGCGAGCACAACCACGCCTATCTGGACGATGGCTGCGAGAACATCATCGACGACTACTGCGCCCTGCTGGCGGCGGTCGAGCTGACCAAAACGCTGGGGCCCGAGTGGCTCGGCGAGGCGCGGGATCGGGCCGGCAAGCTGTGCGCCCGCCAACACAGCCACCCGGAGCTCGGCCACTACTGGTCCGCCAACCAGGATGGCTCGCGCCCCTACTACCACGCCGCCGAAGCGGGCTTGCCGGTGCTGGCGCTGCTTGAATACCTGGGGGTAGAGACGGATCGGGAGCGCAAGGCCGCGGTGCAGAGCGTGATCGAGCAGGCGCTGGCCGCCGAGCTGGCGCTGTGCGCCCGGGCGGGCAACCCCTTCTCTCTCGCTCGCCAGTATGTGAAAGGGGTTGGCGAAGCGCCGCGTATCAGCTTCTTTATGCCCCACCACAACGAATCCGGTTATTGGTGGCAGGGGGAGAACGCCCGGCTGGCCTCTCTAGCCACCATGGCCTTTGCCGCCGCCACCCAGTTGCCTCGCCAGCGCAAGCTTCTGCTCAATTTCGGTCAGCGCCAGCTCGACTGGATCCTGGGACAAAACCCCTTCAATGCCTGCATGCTGGCGGGCCACGGCATCAACAACCCGAGCTACACCGCAGGCTACCCCAATGCGCAAGGCGGGATCTGCAACGGCATCACTGCCGGCTTCGATGACGAGGCTGACGTCGCCTTTATTCCGCAAGAGTACAAGGAGCGGCTCGATCAAAACTGGCGCTGGGGCGAGCAGTGGATCCCCCACGCCGCCTGGTTCGCCCTGGCCATCAGCTGGCAAAGCGTGCAGGGAGGCCACCATGATTGAGTACTGGGTCGGGGTAGATGGCGGTGGCACCCACACCCGCGCCCGTATTCGCAACCGGGCGGGCAAACTCCTGGGCGAGGGACGGGCCGCCGGCTCCAATCTGGAGCTCGGCATCCTGCATGCCCACGCCAACGTGCTGGCGGCAATCGTCAGCGCCCGGCAGGCGGCCGGACTTGGCCCCGAGTGTAAACAGCAGATGGGAGTGGGCCTCGCGCTCGCCTCCGCCGAGCTGGCGGATTGCTATCACGCCATGCTGGCCATGCCCTTTCCCTTTGCCAGCGTCAAGCTGACTTCCGATGCCTTCGGTGCCTGTCTCGGTGCCTTCGGCGGCCAGGAGGGGGCCATCCTCATCGCCGGTACCGGCTCGGCCGGCCTCATTTATCAGGGCAGACAGATCCGCACCTGTTCGGGGCGGGGTTTTCCCATCTCGGATCTCGGCAGCGGCGCCTGGCTGGGGCTGCGCGCCCTCCAGCAATCCCTGCTCTGCCACGACGGTATCCTGCCCCCCAGCACCCTGGCGGTGCGACTGATGGATCACTTCAAGCGGGATCAGGCCCAGGTGGTGCGCTGGGCGGCCCGTGCCATCCCGGCCGAATATGGCCACTTCGCCCCCTGGGTATTCGATGCCGCCAGCGATGGCGACGAGCTCGCCTGCCAGCTGCTTGACGAAACCTGTACCCAGCTGGCGCAGCTGCTGGATGGCATGCAGCAGCTTGGCGCGCACCGGATCGCCCTGCTTGGCGGCATCGGCATGCGTCTCGCCCCCCGCCTCGCCCGTTTCAACCTTGCGACCCCCAAGGCCGATGCCCTTGACGGCGCCATCCTGTTTGCCCAATCGGAGGAATATCCATGTCTACACCCCTGATCCACACCCAGGTCGTCCGACGTGATGGCGAAGATGTCTGGTTCCGGTTCAATCTCTCCCACTTGCCGGACGCCCAGTGGAAGCTCCACTTCTGCCTGGCGCGTCACATCGACCCCGCGTCGGTACAGGGGGGCCGACTTGAGCGCCAGAGCGGCAGTTACAAGGTGCTGGCGCCCCAAGGTAGCAACAGCGAGCTGACTTTTTGCTGCCGCAATACCCCCATCAAGCGGCTCTCCGACATGCCGCAGGGATTTTTCCTGAGCCTGCCGGAGGCCGCCACGGGCGCCAGCCTGCAACCCGTCACCCTGGCCGGGCAGGATATCGCGCTGGATGCCCCCGCCGTCAGTGAACCCGACCTGCCACCGGTGGAGCCCCTGTGCGGCATAGTGCCACAGCCGGCCCAGATCGCCCTGCTGGAGGGAAATTTCAGGCTGGCGGAGCGTGCTCACGTCAGTGGACCGGGCAACCTGAGCGCCCTGCTGGCCCACTTCAACGAGCTCACCGGGCTGGCCCTGGATCAGGATCACGACGCCGGGATCCGCCTCATCGAGGCCCCCCTCCCCCCCGAGGCCTATCATCTGGCCATCACGCCTGAGGAGATAGTGATCAGTGCAGCGGGCGAGGCGGGCTGGCGCCACGGTCTGGTCAGCCTGGCCCAGTGGTACCTGCAACACGGGGAGAGCCTGCCCTGCGTCAAGCTGGAGGATGCCCCCCGCTTTGGCTTTCGCGGCATCTTTCTCGACTGCGCCCGCCACTTTCACAGCACCGCGACCATCAAGCGCCTGCTCAAGCTGATGAGTCTCTACAAGTTCAACCGCTTCCACTGGCATCTGACCGATGACGAGGGGTGGCGCCTCGAGATCAAGGCCTTCCCGGCGCTCACCGAACAGGGGGCCTGGCGGGGCCACGGGCTGGCGGTGGATCCCCAGCTGAGCGGCGGCCCCGAACCTTACGGTGGCTACTACACCCAGAGCGAAGTGCGCGAACTGGTGGCCTACGGCGCCGGGCTCGGCATCACCATCATCCCGGAGATCGACATTCCGGGTCACTGCCATGCGGCCATCAAGGCACTGCCCGAGTTGCTGACCGAGGAGGAGGATCGCTCCCGCTACCTGTCGGTACAGCATTTCGACGACAACGTGCTCAACCCGGCGCTGCCGGGCACCTACCAGTTCCTGGAAACGGTGATCGACGAGGTGTGCGAGCTGTTCCCGGGCCCCCAGGTACACATGGGCGGGGACGAGGTACCGACCGGCGTCTGGACCGACAGCCCAGCCTGCCAGCGACTGATGGCGCAACAGGGATACCAGGAGTGCCGCGAGCTGCAGGGCCATCTGCTGCGCCACTGCCAGCACTATCTGGCCGGCAAGGGCAAGCAGATGCTGGGTTGGGAGGAGATACTGCATGGCGACAAGGTGAGCCGGGATGCCGCCGTGTTCGCCTGGACCAGCTTCCAGGCAGGACTGGATGCCGCCACCGCCGGTTACCCGGTGGTCATGGCGCCGGCCCAGTATCTCTATCTCGATCTGGCCTGGAGCCAGGACATTCACGAGCCTGGCCTCTACTGGGCGGGCACCCTTAATCTGGAGCAGGTCTACGCATGCGACCCGGCTCCGGCAGATTTCCATGCCAACGATAACATCCTCGGGGTATTGAGCCCCCTGTGGTCAGAATTGATCACCTCCCGTGATCGTCTCGACTACATGCTGTTTCCGCGCATGCTGGCGACTGCCGAAGTGGCCTGGAGCAATCCGGTCCACAAGGCATGGGATCATTTCGCTGCCCGTCTGCCGGGACAGTTGCAGATCCTCGACCAGCAGCAGGTGCGCTACCGGATGCCACAGAGGTAATGTTGTCTCTTTTTGGGCGGCCTGCTGGCCGCCTTTTTTTATAAACCACCAACAAAAATACAACTTTCCTCTACCTTTTCTCACCATATCCTGACAAAATTCGGCGCCCAACGAAACCACCCTACCCTTCATATGGAAAAGAAGCACTCCGGGTCGGATATGCCACACTTAAAAAACTTCATTATCAATAACAAAAGGGGCGCATGATCATGACTCACCGAGAGGTCCACACTGTGGATAGCGAAGTGGACGTTCCTGCCGATGTGCAGCTCGTCTCCACGACCGATCTTCGCGGCGTGATCACCTACGCCAACCCCGCTTTTTGCGAGATCGCCGGCTACAGCAGCGAAGAGTTGCTGGGCCAGAACCACAATATGGTGCGTCATCCCGATATGCCCAAGGTCGCGTTTGCCGATCTGTGGCTGCGTCTCAAGGAGGGCAAACCCTGGCGCGGCATGGTGAAAAATCGCTGCAAAGATGGCCGCTACTACTGGGTCGATGCCTATGTCACTCCCATCTATGAGGGCGACCAGATCTGCGGCTACCAGTCGGTACGCACCCGGCCGGACCCCCGTCACAAGGAGATTGCCACCCTCACCTATCGCAACCTGCTCAGAAGCGAGCAGGGTCATGCCAAATTGAACGTCTCGCTGACCAGGGTGCGTCATCTGCTGGTGCCCGCCCTGCTGCTGGCCATCCTGGCGGCGGCCGTCCACTGGCATGGCTGGCTGGGTGCTTTGTGGATGCTGTTGCCCCTGCTGCTGCTCTCTGTCGCCTACTGGCGCGAGCTGTTCGCCCTGCCCCGCTACCTGCGCCAGCTGGAGCACGAATATGACAGCCTGACCCGGCTCATCTATTCGGGGGACAAACCCGGCGCCATCGCCGACTTCCACCTCAAGATGTGGCAGGCCCGCATCCGGACCGTGCTGGGACGAGTCAATGATGCCACCCATCCGCTGCAAACCCTGGCAACCAATCTGCAACAGGCTTCCCACCAGGCCTATCACGACATTACGGAGCAGGATGCCCAGACCCAGCAGATGGCCACCGCCATGACCCAGATGGCCAGCACTGCTCAGGAGATCGCCCGCAACATCCAGGATACCAATCAGCAGGTGAGCGAGGCCCGCAACCACTGCATGGATACCGATCGACAGCTCGGCCAGACCGAGCAGCAGATTGAGCAGCTCACCCGCCAGGCCGAGCAGGCCTTCCACTCCGCAGTGGAGCTGGCCAGCGAGTCTGAGCGGATCGGTACCGTAATGGTGGAGATTCAGGGCATCGCCGATCAGACCAACCTGCTGGCCCTCAACGCCGCCATCGAGGCGGCACGCGCCGGCGAACAGGGGCGCGGCTTTGCGGTGGTCGCCGACGAGGTACGCACCCTCTCGACCCGTACTCACAAGGCGACCGAGCAGATCCAGGGCAGCATCACCCAGATCCAGCAAACCCTGGGACAGTGGAAAGTCATGATGCAGAGCAATCTGGAACAGACTCGTCGCTGCGCCGAGATGACCCGCCAGGGCTCCAGCAGCCTGCACGACGTGCTTGATGAAATTGAGCAGGTATCGGAGTTTTCGGCCCAGATCGCCGCCGCCGCCGAGCAGCAGCAGGCGGTGGCGGAAGATATCAGCCGCAGCATCAACCAGATCTCCCAGTACTCCCGGGCCAACAGCGAGCAGATCCAGTGCGTGGACGCGTCGAGCCAGCAACTGCTGGAACGGGCCAAGCAGCTCAAGCGGATCAGCCAGACCTTTGGTTGAGCGGCTTGTCAGGCAAGCAGCAGAAGCGCCACAATGGCGCTTCTGCTTTTTGGAAACCTGACACCATGTCCATCACCGCCTCTTTGCCAACCAACAAGATCGCCCGTATCGAGGCCATCATCGCCCTGATCCCGCCGGGAAAGGTGGCGAGCTACGGTCAGGTTGCCGATCTGGCCGGCCTGCCAGGGCGCGCCAGGTTGGTGGGCAAGGTGCTGCGGGAAACCGACAAGGTGCTGCCCTGGCACAGGGTGATAGGGGCCGGCGGCACCATTTCGCTGCCAAAAGGATCGAACGGATTTGCAGAGCAGACCGGGCGCCTGCAAGAGGAGGGAGTCGTGGTGACAGGCGGGCGAGTCAGGATGCGGGAGTGGCAGTGGCAGCCCGATCTCGCCGAGCTGCTTTTCCTGTTACCGTTTTGACGAGATGACGGGGCGACGCTACTCCAGCAAGGCCAGGATGGCATCGCTGCGCACCTGCACCGGAATGGTTTCATCCTCGCGCTGCACCAGCACCAGCAAGCTCTGCCTGTCCACTTCCAGCACATAGGCCGCCCCTTCCCGAGTCAGATAATTCATGCCCGGACGGATCTCGCTAATCTCCATCACAACCTCCTTGTTCCAACGCTGCACTCCTTGCAGCCGGCTCTCAGTATATCGCCTCCAATAAACAAAGAGGCCCCGTATCGGGGCCTCTTGTTCATCAGGCTTTCTTCGCTTTTGGCAAGCTCTGTTGCCAGGTGCCGTTGTCGTAGTGGGCGGTCCAGCCAGTTGCCTTGCCGTTAACCTCGCTCATCACGTACTGCTCCTTGGTCTTGCGACTGAAGCGCACGATGGCGGGGTTGCCGTCCGGGTCGGTCTGCGGTGCTTCAGCCAGGTACTTGTGCTTGGCCGATATGCGATCCTTGAAGCGCTTGAGCTCTTCCACCAAGGGCGCGCGGGTTTCGCGGGATTTGGGGAAGTTGCTGGCCGCCAGGAACAGACCGGCCGCCCCGTCACGCAGCACGAAGTGGGCGTCGGACTGGGTGCATTTCAGCTCGGGCAGCGGCACCGGATCCTCTTTCGGCGGTGCTATATCGCCATTTTTCAGGATCTTGCGAGTATTCTTGCAGGTCTCGTTGGTGCAGCCCATGTACTTGCCAAAGCGGCCGTTCTTGAGCTGCATCTCGGAGCCACAGCGATCGCACTCAATGCTCGGCCCTTCATAGCCCTTGAGCTTGAACTGGCCCTTCTCGATCTCGTAGCCGTCGCAATCCGGGTTACGGCCACAGACGTGCAGCTTGCGGCTGTCATCGATGATGTAGGCATCCATCGCGGTGCCGCAAACGCCGCAGCGGTGCTTGGCGCGCAGGGCATCGGTTTCGGCCTCGTCACCATCGGTGGCGGAGACGAACTCGTCGGCGGAGACCAGGTTGATGGTCTTCTTGCAGCGCTCTTTGGGCGGTAATGCGTAGCCGGAGCAGCCGAGGAAGACGCCGGTGGTGGCGGTGCGAATCCCCATCTTGCGACCGCAATCCGGGCAATCGATGTCGGTCAGCACCATCTGGTTGGCACGCATGCCCCCCTCTTCCGGTGCCTTGTCAGCCTGCGCCAGCTCCTGGGTAAATTCGGCGTAGAAGGCATCCAGCACCTTCTTCCACTCCAGACTCCCTTCGGCGATGCCATCGAGCTTGTCT
Source organism: Aeromonas enteropelogenes (assembly GCF_000819845.1). Lineage (GTDB taxonomy): Bacteria > Pseudomonadota > Gammaproteobacteria > Enterobacterales > Aeromonadaceae > Aeromonas > Aeromonas enteropelogenes. The sequence goes on along the minus strand of NZ_CDCG01000002.1, from coordinate 8,793 downwards.
TCCATCTTGGCAGTGAACTCGTAGTTCATCAGTTCGACGAAGTTCTCAACCAGACGGTCGGTGACGATTTCCCCCATCTTCTCGGCGAAGAAACGGCGGCTCTCGACCCGCACATAACCGCGATCGACGATGGTGGAGATGATGGAAGCGTAAGTGGAAGGACGGCCGATGCCGCGCTTCTCCAGCTCGCGCACCAGCGCCGCTTCGGTAAAGCGTGCGGGCGGCTTGGTGAAGTGCTGGCGCGGATCCAGCTTGACCAGTTTCAGCACCTCACCCACAGTCACCGCCGGCAGCTGGCTGTCTTCGCCCTTGCGGCCCATGGGGGGCAGCGCCTTGGTCCAACCGGCGAAACGCAGGGTGCGACCACGGGCCTTGAGTTCGAACTCGCCCGCCTTGACGGTCAGGGTCGAGGAGTCGTACTGGGCAGGTGTCATCTGGCAGGCCACAAACTGGCGCCAGATGAGGTCGTAGAGGCGCATGGCGTCCGGCTCCATCCCTTCCAGCATCTCGGCAGTCACCTGCACGCTGGAGGGACGGATCGCCTCGTGGGCTTCCTGGGCATTGGCCTTGGCGCCGTACAGATTCGGCTCGGCCGGCAGATAGGCTGCGCCATACTGCTCGCCGATGTATTCACGCACCGCGTCGACCGCCTCTTTGCTGAGGTTGGTGGAGTCAGTACGCATATAGGTGATGTAACCCGCCTCATAGAGACGCTGTGCCATCATCATGGTCTTCTTCACCCCGAAGCTCAGACGGGTGGAGGCCGCCTGCTGCAGGGTCGAAGTGATGAAGGGAGCGGACGGCTTGGAGCCGGTCGGCTTGTCTTCCCGGTTCACCACCTTGTAGTCGACCCCTTCCAGAGCGGCCACGGCGGCGAAGGTCTCGGCCTGGGTCACCGGCTTGAAGTCGGCGCCATTGCGGCTGACCACTTCCATCCGCAGATCAGCTTTATCACCGGTCAGCAGATCGGCGTTGAGATCCCAGAACTCCACCGGCACGAACGCCTTGATCTCGCGCTCTTTATCGACGATGAGACGCACCGCGACCGACTGCACCCGGCCGGCGGAGAGGCCGCGAGCCAGCTTCTTCCACAAGAGCGGAGAGACCATGTAACCCACTACCCGGTCGAGGAAACGACGGGCCTGCTGGGCGTTGACGCGGTGAATGTTCAGCTCAGACGGCTGGGCAAAGGCCTCCTGGATGGCGCTCTTGGTGATCTCGTTGAACACCACGCGCTTGTAGCGGCTGTCATCGCCACCGATGATCTCGCGCAAGTGCCAGGCGATCGCTTCCCCCTCTCTATCCAAGTCGGTTGCGAGATAGATGGTGTCGGCCTTCTCGGCCAGACTCTGCAACTCGCTGACCACCTTCTCCTTGCCGGGCAAAATCTGGTAGTTGGCCTGCCAGCCTGCGGTCGGATTGATACCCATACGGGCGAACAGGGCCTTGCGCTCCTTGGCCGCCTTCTCGGATTCGCTCAACTTGATGCCGCGAATGACAGGTTTCTTGGGCTCGGTGCTGGCACTGCCGCTGGTAGGCAGATCGCGAACATGACCGACGCTGGATTTCACCACGTAGTCCTTGCCCAGATATTTGTTGATCGTCTTGGCCTTGGCCGGAGACTCCACTATGACCAGTGATTTGCCCATGCTGTAACTATTATCCTCATTGCACCCGACGGGGTTGGTGTGCGGTTTTGTGGGGCTGTATAAGAGATTTGACGAGAAAAAGCAATCTTGTGAACAAATTTGCCAGACCAGCCCGAACTACCATGCTTCTTTATTTATTAATGCGAAGGGTGCGGGCCAGACGCAACCGCTTTTTCAATTTTCTGCCATACCGCTCCTCTTTTTATATCTGAAACGACATAAAAACAGAGGATGGTTATCGGGTTGTTACAAAAACATAAAATCTCTTTATAATGGCCCCACCCCGACGCATTGCGCGCGGAAGGAACCGCTACCCATCATAAAAATCGAAAGGATGTACTCAATGAAGCACTTCGAGGTCAATTTCGACGGTCTGGTCGGCCCGACCCACAACTACGCCGGCCTCTCCTACGGCAACGTCGCCTCCCAAAGCAATGCCCAGGAAGCCTCCAATCCCAAGGAGGCGGCCAAACAGGGGCTGCGCAAGATGAAGGCATTGACCGAACTTGGCATGACCCAGGGGGTGCTGGCCCCGCAGGAGCGGCCGGATCTCGCCACCCTGCGCCGCCTCGGTTTTACCGGCAACGATGCCAGAGTGCTGGAACAGGCTGCCAAACAGGCCCCTGCCGTACTGGCGGCCTGCTATTCGGCCTCCAGCATGTGGACAGCCAACGCCGCCACCGTATCACCGAGTGCCGACACCCAGGATGGCCGCATCCACTTCACCCCCGCCAACCTGACCAACAAATTCCACCGCTCCCTGGAGCCCGAGGTTACCGGCCGGATCCTGCGCGCCGTGTTCAACAACGAGCGCCACTTCAGCCACCACCTCCACCTGCCGGAAAACGATCACTTCGGCGATGAAGGGGCCGCCAACCACACCCGGTTGTGCCGTGCCTATGGCGAGGCGGGGGTCGAGCTGTTCGTCTACGGTCGCAGCGCCTTTGATCTCTCCCACCCCGCGCCCAAGCGCTACCCGGCCCGTCAGACCCTGGAATCGAGCCAGGCCATCGCCCGTCTCCATGGCCTTGGTGACGAGAGCGTGGTGTTCATCCAGCAAAACCCGGATGTGATCGATCAGGGGGTGTTCCACAACGACGTGATCGCGGTGGGCAACCAGAACGTGCTCTTCTTCCACCAGCAGGCGTTCCTCAATACCGAGTCGGCGCTGGCCGAGGTGCGCACCAAGTTTGGCGAAGGGGACCTGCACTTCATCGAGGTGCCGACGGCGGAAGTTTCCGTGCTGGATGCGGTGAAATCCTATCTGTTCAACACCCAGATCCTGACCCTGCCCTCGGGCGAAATGGCCATCATCGCCCCCACCGAGTGTCGCGACAACCCGGCTGTGTCAGCCTATCTGGACAAGCTGCTGACCCAGGGCACCCCGATCAAGCAGGTGCACTACATGGACGTGAAGCAGAGCATGCGCAACGGCGGCGGACCCGCCTGCCTGCGACTGCGGGTCGCCATGAATGACGAGGAGCTGGCCGCCGTCAATCCGGCCTGCCTCATCAACAATGCCCAGTTCGCCCGTCTGGACGCCTGGGTGGAACGTCACTACCGCGATCGCCTGACCCTGGACGATCTGCGGGATCCGGCCCTGGTGATGGAGTCCCGCAATGCACTGGACGAGCTGACCCAGATCCTCAAACTCGGCTCCGTCTACCCGTTCCAACGCTGAGCCTGCCTCGCAGCACAAGGCCGCCGATTAAGGGCGGCCTTGTTTTTTTATGCTGTTTTTCATTCCCGCAGAACAGGTAACCGATGCGCATTGTGCAGAAAAACAGCACACAACTTGCTGATAAGCATGAAATTTGAGCGGGATGTATCAAAAAATCGACGAACAGTCACTTTTTACTGCCAGAAGGGTTCGCAAGGGGTTCACAAAGCCCAAGGATCTGTTAGTATGCGCCTCGCACTTGGGGAGGGGTTCCCGAGCGGCCAAAGGGATCAGACTGTAAATCTGACGGCTCTGCCTTCGAAGGTTCGAATCCTTCTCCCTCCACCATTCAAGTGCAACAATCAGGAAAATACCCCGTGGAGGGGTTCCCGAGCGGCCAAAGGGATCAGACTGTAAATCTGACGGCTCTGCCTTCGAAGGTTCGAATCCTTCTCCCTCCACCATCTTCCTGAACAATTTGTGTAGTGCCCCTGTGGAGGGGTTCCCGAGCGGCCAAAGGGATCAGACTGTAAATCTGACGGCTCTGCCTTCGAAGGTTCGAATCCTTCTCCCTCCACCATCATTCAAGAAAACCCGGCCCTGCGCCGGGTTTTCGCTTTTTGGCTCCTCGCCTATCCTCTGCTTGCTGTCAGATCTGACACTTGTCAAAACCCTGGCTATTGCGCATCGTGGACACATCTTCATTGGAGTCTTCATATCATGTTTGAAGTCTGGGACCAGGATGGTCATGCCAACGGACTCACATTGCAGGCACTCAAGCTCAGGGTCAGCCGCTATCAGGGGGATCTGATGGTGCGTTACAGCAACAAGCTGGGGCTGCCTACCACCCTGTTCCTGACGGTGCATCAGGGGGTTGCCTACCAGCGCTTCAAGGCGGGCTCTCCGAAGCTGAACTGGGAGTGGTTGGCCAAGGCCGGCAATGGCCGCGTTCCCCGCCACTTCATGAACAGCCACTTTCCCCAGTTGCATCTCGCTCACTGATCTGCCCCCAGGCTCTGTCCCCAAAACGCGGCTGGCATGCCAGCTCGCGCCTTCCCGGCGCCCCCTGCTAAATTGCATGATGACGTAGGGACGAGTACAATCTCGCACCCCGTGTTTCCGGTGCCTCCCCTGTGAACGTGCAGCATGGAGACACCGCCGGGTCGTGGTGCATCGAGAAGCTGCTCGAGCCCCGCTCAACCCATACGACGCCATCAGGTGGCGCCGTCCTGATTTGCAATCAGACATAAGAGTCCGACATGTTTAAACCAGAATTGCTCTCCCCCGCAGGTTCCCTCAAGAACATGCGTTATGCCTACGCCTATGGCGCCGATGCCGTCTATGCCGGCCAGCCCCGCTACAGCCTGCGGGTACGCAACAACGAATTCGATCACGAGAACCTGCAGCTCGGCATCAACGAAGCCCATGCCCTCGGCAAGCAGTTCTACGTGGTGGCCAACATCCAGCCCCACAACTCCAAGCTCAAGACCTTCATCCGCGACATGCGCCCTGTGGTGGAGATGAACCCGGATGCGCTGATCATGTCCGACCCCGGTCTCATCATGATGATGCGTGAAGCCTTCCCGGACATGCCCATTCACCTCTCGGTGCAGGCCAACGCGGTCAACTGGGCCACGGTCAAGTTCTGGCATCAGATGGGCCTGACCCGTGCCATCCTCTCTCGCGAGCTGTCGCTGGACGAGATCGAGGAGATCCGCATGCAGGTGCCTGAGATGGAGCTGGAAGTGTTCGTCCATGGGGCGCTGTGCATGGCTTACTCCGGCCGCTGCCTGCTCTCCGGCTACATCAACAAGCGCGACCCCAACCAGGGCACCTGCACCAACTCCTGCCGCTGGGAGTACAAGGTGCACGAGGGTAAAGAGGACGAGGTGGGCCAGATCGTCCACCGCCAGGAGCCCATCGCCGTGCAGAAAGTGGACCCGACCCTGGGTGCCGGCAAACCGACCGATGCCCTGGTGCTGCTGGAAGAGTCCAACCGTCCGGGCGAGTACATGAGCGCGTTCGAGGACGAGCACGGCACCTACATCATGAACTCCAAGGATCTGCGCGCCGTCGAGCACGTGGAGCGGCTGACCAGGATGGGCGTCCATTCGCTGAAGATCGAAGGCCGTACCAAGTCCTTCTACTACTGCGCGCGCACCGCCCAGGTCTATCGCAAGGCGATAGACGATGCCGTAGCCGGCCGGCCGTTTGACCGCAGCCTGATGGGCACCCTCGAAAATTTGGCCCACCGCGGCTACACCGAGGGCTTCCTGCGCCGTCACAACCACAGCGAATACCAGAACTACGACTACGGCTACTCTGTCTCCGATACCCAGCAGTTCGTCGGCGAAATCACCGGTCGCAACGGCGACATGGTCGAAGTCGAAGTGAAGAACAAGTTCCTGGTGGGCAACAGCCTGGAGCTGATGACCCCGCAGGGCAACCTCAGCTTCAATCTGGAGCAGATGCAGAACCGCAAGGGCGAGCTCATCGACACCGCACCGGGCAACGGCCACGTGGTCTACGTGCCGGTACCGAAGGAAGTGGACGTTGACTACGGCATCCTGCTGCGCAACCTCGGCGAGCGCGAGGATACCCGTCAGCCCCACTCGGCCGCCTGAAATGTCCCTGCTCATCACCGACAAGTGCATCAACTGTGACATGTGCGATCCCGAGTGTCCGAACCAGGCCATCAGCCTCGGCGAGGAGATCTACGAGATCGACCCCAGTCGCTGCACCGAGTGCGTCGGTCACTACGAGAAGCCGACCTGCATCAGTGTCTGCCCTATCGACTGCATCATCTGGGATCCCGCTCATGTGGAGACCGAAGAGCAGCTGATGGAGAAGTTTGTGCGGATGCACCGGCAGTAACGCCTTCATCAGCGTCTGCAGTTCACCGACTGCATCATCCGGGATCCCGCTCATGTGGAGAGCGAAGATCAGTTGATGGAAAAGTTCGTGCGGATGCACAGGCAGTAACGCCTTCATCGGCGTCTGCAGTTCACGGACTGCATCATCCGGGACCCCGTCCATGTGGAAACGGAAGAACAGCTGATGGAAAAGTTTGTGCGGATACACAGGCAATAGAATGCGACAAGGCCGGGGATATCCCGGCCTTGTTTTGTGTCTTTCGGCTACTGCTCAGGACTTTCCAATCAGCTGCTGCAGCGCCAGCAGCTCGCGTTCGGCCTCCAGCAGGCGAAGCTGGGAAGCATCAAGCTTGCCCTGCTTGTCGGCTACCCTGTCCGGTCTGCCGGCAACACGCGCCTGTTGCAATTCACTCAGATACGCATCCACCTCTTGCTGCATCTTTGCCACCCGTTGTTGCTGCTCCCGGTAAAGCCCTTCGTCGCTACAGTAGGCCTGAATATTGCGTTTTGCCCGCTCCAGCCCAGCTACTCTGTCGCCATTTTTTTGAGCTTTAGCCTCAACCAGTTGTTCATCGACCGCCTTCAAACGAGCCTTGCAGCCGACAGCCTGGCTGCCATAGGCCTGGCCCGCCAGCAACAGCAGGCTCGCACCTATCATCTTCCACATCAGGATCCACCCGGTTATATCTGCTTTTCGAGCTGCCCATAAAAACCTCGATCCGAGGCCGGGTCAAGACGACGGGAAACAGGTGCGACAGAAGTTGTACTGAGTCACGCCATCCCTCTCCCGTTGGTTCTACAATGTCGCTTTTGCAAGCTGGAGTCTGTTATGAAGCAAGATATTGTCGTAATCGCCAACGGTGCCCCCTACGGCAGTGAATCCCTGTTCAATGCCCTGCGACTGGCCATCGCCCTCAATGAACAGGGTGGCATCACATTGAAACTGTTTCTGATGTCGGACGCGGTGAGCGCAGCCTTGGCGGGTCAGGCCCCGGCCGAGGGGTACAATCTGCGCCAGATGCTGGAGATCCTGCTGGCCCAGGGGGTGATTATACGGCTGTGCAAGACCTGTACCGATGCGCGCGGCATCACGGCGCTGCCGCTCATCGAAGGGATCGAGGTGGGCACCCTGCCGATGCTGGCCCAGTGGACGCTCGCCGCCGACAAGGTCCTTACTTTCTAATGCTCTGTTTTTAATTACTTTTTATCCTCCATCGACTAATAGTCCACACCATGGCCCTCATAGTTTGGGGGTCATTAAGGCCCCTTCTCATTCAACTGACTACAATATCAATTGCCATCACGGCTTTATCTGCACCGCATTCCCCGCCGGACGACGGCGTCGCCATGGACAGAGGACAACAATGAATCCAACCGAACAGACCCTGCTCGAACAGATGCGCATCACCGAATTCGAAATTGCCCATCGCAAAGCGCTGTTGCTGTTCACCGAACGGGATGCCAACCTGCTCGGCAGCTATCACGGCAATATAGAACCCCGTATCGATACCCTGGTGGATCAGTTCTACCAGCAACAAACTGCCATCACCGAGATTGCCCTGCTGATCGGCGACGCCGATACCCTGACCCGGCTGCGCACGGCCCAGCGCCGCTACATCCTCGACCTGTTCAGCGGCCTCTACGATCTGGAGTACGTCAACAACCGGCTGCGGATCGGGCTGGTACACAAGCGGATCGGAGTGGAACCCAAGCTCTATCTTGCCGCCATCAACACCCTCAAGGCGCTGCTCATTGAAGACATCTTCGACCAGATAAGCGAAGAGGCGGATCGCATCGCCATGCTGACCGCTCTCGACAAGTTGTTTCTGTTCGACATCACCCTGGTATTCGAGACCTATATCCGCAGCCTGGTATCGGAGATCGAATCCTCCAAGGAGAAATCGGACAACTACGCCAGACTGCTGGAGGAGAAGGTGCGCGAGCGTACCCAGCAGCTGGAGGAGCTCAATCGCACCGATGCCTTGACCGGATTGCTCAATGTGCGCCATCTGCAGGAGCGCTTGCTGCTGACCCTGCGCACCTGTCAGCGCCGGGCCGAGCCCGTGGCCATCGCCTATCTCGATATAGACAACTTTAAGCAAATCAATGACACGGAGGGGCACCAGCGGGGGGACGAGATCCTGCGGGTCGTGGGCAACTGCATTCGCAAAGTCTCTCGCACCGAAGACAGCTGTTTTCGCTATGGCGGGGACGAATTCTGCCTGATCCTGCCCAACTGCAGCGAATCACAGGCCCGCGACATCTACCTCAAGCGGCTCACCAAGACTCTCAAGGAACAGCTGGAAGACATCACCCTCAGCATCGGCATAGTGCAGACAGGCCCGGAGCGCTACGACGATGGCCTGAGTCTCATCCGCCTTGCCGACGAACGCATGTATGCCGCCAAGAAGGCGCTCAAGGAGGTCAACCCGGGCAACACCCACTGATCTCTTAACCCTGCTCCAGCACGGGGGACGACGGCCTGCGCCCCTGCAACCTGGCTCCCCATTCATAGAGCATGAAGGTCACGACACAGAGCAGGGTCATCAGCAGGTAGAGCCATTGCCCGCTCCACCGCTCGATGATCCAGCCCCCCAGCAAGGCCCCCGCC
>NZ_CDCG01000001.1:0-2942 GCF_000819845.1 Aeromonas enteropelogenes | reverse complement strand
GTGCCGGTTTCACCGACACTTCTTGGGGTTGTATGGTTAAGTGACTAAGCGTACATGGTGGATGCCTTGGCAGTCAGAGGCGATGAAGGACGTACTAACCTGCGATAAGCCGTGAGCAGTCGGTAAGAGACATTACGACTCACGGATTTCCGAATGGGGAAACCCACCCGAGACAACTCGGGTATCTGTTACTGAATACATAGGTAACAGAGGCGAACCGGGAGAACTGAAACATCTAAGTACCCCGAGGAAAAGAAATCAACCGAGATTCCCTCAGTAGCGGCGAGCGAACGGGGATTAGCCCTTAAGCATCTTGGAAGTTAGTGGAACGGTCCTGGAAAGGCCGGCGATACAGGGTGATAGCCCCGTACACGAAAACAACCTTGATGTGAAATCGAGTAGGGCGGGACACGTGACATCCTGTCTGAATATGGGGGGACCATCCTCCAAGGCTAAATACTCCTGACTGACCGATAGTGAACCAGTACCGTGAGGGAAAGGCGAAAAGAACCCCTGTGAGGGGAGTGAAATAGAACCTGAAACCGTGTACGTACAAGCAGTGGGAGCCCTTCGGGGTGACTGCGTACCTTTTGTATAATGGGTCAGCGACTTACATTTTGTAGCGAGGTTAACCGTATAGGGGAGCCGTAGGGAAACCGAGTCTTAACTGGGCGTCTAGTTGCAAGGTGTAGACCCGAAACCGGGTGATCTAGCCATGGGCAGGTTGAAGGTTGAGTAACATCAACTGGAGGACCGAACCCACTAACGTTGCAAAGTTAGGGGATGACCTGTGGCTGGGGGTGAAAGGCCAATCAAACTCGGAGATAGCTGGTTCTCCCCGAAAGCTATTTAGGTAGCGCCTCGGACGAATACTACTGGGGGTAGAGCACTGTTTGGGCTAGGGGGTCATCCCGACTTACCAACCCCATGCAAACTCCGAATACCAGTAAGTACTATCCGGGAGACACACGGCGGGTGCTAACGTCCGTCGTGAAGAGGGAAACAACCCAGACCGCCGGCTAAGGTCCCAAAGTTCTGGTTAAGTGGGAAACGATGTGGGAAGGCTCAGACAGCTAGGATGTTGGCTTAGAAGCAGCCATCATTTAAAGAAAGCGTAATAGCTCACTAGTCGAGTCGGCCTGCGCGGAAGATGTAACGGGGCTCAAACCAGGCACCGAAGCCGCGGATTCACGCTAAGCGTGAGTGGTAGGGGAGCGTTCTGTAAGTCTGCGAAGGTGTATCGAGAGGTATGCTGGAGATATCAGAAGTGCGAATGCTGACGTAAGTAACGATAAAGGGGGTGAAAAGCCTCCTCGCCGGAAGACCAAGGGTTCCTGTCCAACGTTAATCGGGGCAGGGTGAGTCGACCCCTAAGGCGAGGCCGAAAGGCGTAGTCGATGGGAAGCAGGTTAATATTCCTGCACGACTTGTAATTGCGATGGGGGGACGGAGAAGGCTAGGTGGGCCAGGCGACGGTTGTCCTGGTGAAAGTGCGTAGGCGGTACCTTTAGGTAAATCCGGAGGTGCAACGCTGAGACACGAGACGAACGCACCACGGTGCGGAAGCCATTGATGCCCTGCTTCCAGGAAAAGCCTCTAAGCTTCAGATTACAAGTCATCGTACCCCAAACCGACACAGGTGGTCGGGTAGAGAATACCAAGGCGCTTGAGAGAACTCGGGTGAAGGAACTAGGCAAAATAGTACCGTAACTTCGGGAGAAGGTACGCTCTTGTTGGTGAAGTCCCTTGCGGATGGAGCTGACGGGAGTCGCAGTGACCAGATGGCTGGGACTGTTTATCAAAAACACAGCACTCTGCAAACACGAAAGTGGACGTATAGGGTGTGACACCTGCCCGGTGCCGGAAGGTTAATTGATGGGGTTAGCGCAAGCGAAGCTCTTGATCGAAGCCCCGGTAAACGGCGGCCGTAACTATAACGGTCCTAAGGTAGCGAAATTCCTTGTCGGGTAAGTTCCGACCTGCACGAATGGTGTAACCATGGCCATGCTGTCTCCACCCGAGACTCAGTGAAATCGAATTCGCCGTGAAGATGCGGTGTACCCGCGGCTAGACGGAAAGACCCCGTGAACCTTTACTACAGCTTGGCACTGAACATTGAACCTACATGTGTAGGATAGGTGGGAGGCTTTGAAGGCGTGACGCCAGTTGCGCTGGAGCCGTCCTTGAAATACCACCCTTGTATGTTTGATGTTCTAACGCAGGGCCCTGAATCGGGCTCGCGGACAGTGCCTGGTGGGTAGTTTGACTGGGGCGGTCTCCTCCCAAAGAGTAACGGAGGAGCACGAAGGTTGGCTAATCCTGGTCGGACATCAGGAGGTTAGTGCAATGGCATAAGCCAGCTTAACTGCGAGACGGACAGGTCGAGCAGGTACGAAAGTAGGTCATAGTGATCCGGTGGTTCTGAATGGAAGGGCCATCGCTCAACGGATAAAAGGTACTCCGGGGATAACAGGCTGATACCGCCCAAGAGTTCATATCGACGGCGGTGTTTGGCACCTCGATGTCGGCTCATCACATCCTGGGGCTGAAGTCGGTCCCAAGGGTATGGCTGTTCGCCATTTAAAGTGGTACGCGAGCTGGGTTCAGAACGTCGTGAGACAGTTCGGTCCCTATCTGCCGTGGGCGTTGGATGATTGAAGGGAGTTGCTCCTAGTACGAGAGGACCGGAGTGAACGAACCTCTGGTGTTCGGGTTGTCACGCCAGTGGCACTGCCCGGTAGCTAAGTTCGGAATCGATAACCGCTGAAAGCATCTAAGCGGGAAGCGAGCCCTGAGATGAGTCATCCCTGACCCCTTGAGGGTCCTAAAGGGCCGTTGGAGACCACAACGTTGATAGGTGGGGTGTGTAAGCGCGGCGACGTGTTGAGCTAACCCATACTAATTACCCGTGAGGCTTAACCATACAACACCCAAGAAGTGTT